>CAZOGC010000001.1:0-267917 GCA_964579505.1 uncultured Flavobacteriaceae bacterium
GTCTTTGAAGAAAATTATGTGTCTAATGTTTGTTTTTAAGCACAGTTCATGCTGAGCCTGTCGAAGCACAACATGACAAAGTGTGGCGAAAACAAGAAACTCCATTTTGTTTTTATAAAAACCTTGGAGGTTTACGGTAGGGATAGCTCCATCAAAGTATGGCAAGAACAAGTAACCCTGCCCGTCAAAGAAAAAACCATTCTTTAAAGAGCGAAATCTTTTATCAAATTGCTGCTGGTTGTAAAGCGAACCCCTGCTTTCTGTAAAACAGTACGTTGATTGGCATAACAAGAAGTGTCTAACGCTTTTACGCCGTCTTCTATCACCACACAGCTAAACCCTTCTGCTAACGCATCTTTAATAGAAAAATACACACAAATATCGGCTGCAAGTCCGGCAAAAAACAAAGTGGTAACCCCTTTGTCTTTAAGATATCCACTCAATCCGGTGTTTTTTTGATGAGCGTTGTCGTAAAAAGCGCTATAACTATCTATTTTTGGGTTGGTACCTTTTCTAAAGACCGCTTCTATTTGATTTGTTTTTAATAGTGGGTGAAACGCTGCTCCTGCGCTGTTTTGTACGCAATGTGCCGGCCATAGGGTTTGCGGGCGCCCGTTTAAATCTATTTCATCAAAAGGCTGGTGATGCGGGTGATTTATCGCAAAACTTATGTGGTTTTGGGGATGCCAATCTTGTGTAGCAACTACCAACTCAAATTGAGGTTGTACGGCGTTTACAGGGGCAATAATTGTATCGCCTTGTGCTACGGCTAAAGAACCCCCGGGCATAAAATCATGTTGAATATCAATAAGCAGTAAACAATTCATAATTGATGTGCGTGTATAAGGTTATCGCGTTCTTCTTTTAGTTGATTACTCAGCCCTACTTTGTAAATGTGTGGGTTGTCAAAACGTTTATAAGCCTCGGGTAGTAGGCTGAGTCGGTGTTGCGCAAAAGCGGCTATTTGGGCAAGCGGCTGTGACGCTAGTAAACTTTTTCCGTCTTGCATAACCGGATGAAGTAATGCTTCTTGTTTAAAAGAACGGAGGCTCAAACTTTTATAAACATCTTGCGGGTGAAACATCCGAGATATGTTTTCTTCGTCGGCAAGTGTAATTGCATCGGCGCCGGCAAAATGCCCTTCGTCGTCATACATGCGGTACACCTGCTTTTTATGAGGAAGCGTTATTTTGCTACTATTTTCTGATATTTTTATACGGGGTTTTCCCCCGGAAAAAGCCAATTTATAAACGCCGTCTAAAGCCGCGTCGGGCTGACCAATTACCATATTGGTGCCTACACCATACACATCAATCGGCGCATGTTGGTTTTCTAAACTTCGTATTACATATTCATCTAACTGATTAGAAGCGGCTATTTTAACGTATGCTAGCCCGGCTTTGTCTAACAGGGCTCTACTTTTTTTGGCATAATACGCTAAATCGCCACTGTCTAATCGAATTCCTAACAGCTTTTCTCCACGAGCCTCCATTTCTTTGGCTATAATAATAGCGTTTGGCACCCCGCTTTTAAGCGTATCGTAGGTGTCTACCAAAAGCACACATCCGTGAGGTCTACCTTTGGCAAAATCGCGAAAAGCCTCAAGCTCATTATCATAACTTTGTATAAAAGAATGTGCCATAGTGCCTGAAACGGGGATGTGGTAGTTTTGAGCAGCAATTACATTACTCGTGCCGTTTGCGCCACCAATTATACTGGCTTTTGTGGCAAGGTATCCACCAGGGCCCTGCGCTCTGCGCAGCCCGAAGTCTAGCACCGTTTTTTTTCCGGCACTTAACCGAACCCGATTTGCTTTGGTAGCAATTAAACTCTGAAAATTGAGCAAGTTGAGTAAAAGGGTTTCTATAAGTTGTGCTTCGATAAAGTTGGCTTCTACCTGCAAGATAGGAGCATATGGAAAAACAATTTCCCCTTCTTTAACCGATCGGATATGCCCGTTAAAATGAAAATCACTTAAAAAATGAAGAAAATCATCTGTAAATCCCTGCTTTTTCAGAAAGGCTAAATCAGCTGTTGAAAACTGTAAGTCTTCAATAATGTGTAGCATTTCTTCTAGCCCGGCAAAGAGCGTGTACCCGCCTTTAAACGGGTTTTTTCTAAAAAAATAATCAAACACAGCCGTTTGTTGGTGCTGGTGTTGATTAAAATAGACCTGTGCCATGCTTAGCTGATACAAGTCGGTGTAGTTAGCAGTAAATTGAAACACGGTAAACTTTTAAACAAATATAAAAGGAATTTGTAGATAAGTACAGCGATAAGATAGAGAAGTAGCGCAAGAGGAAGGTATTTATTTTAGCTACTTAAAAAAACACCGTTCAAAAACTAGAATATTTGTTAATTTTGCACAAAACCAAGTTTATGCTCACCATTGGGATTGCCGGCGGTACCGGTAGTGGAAAAACCACGGTGGTTAACGCTATTGTTGACCAGCTAACAGGCGAAGAAGTGGCAGTAATTTCTGAAGATTCATATTATAGAGATACCAGCCATTTAACGTATGAAGAACGGACCAAAATCAATTTTGACCATCCCAAATCTATAGATTTTGAGCTGCTTACCGCTCACCTTAAGGAGCTAAAAAAAGGAAATGCGGTAGAACAGCCGGTTTATTCGTTTAAAGAACACAACCGTACCGGAGAGACGCTTACTACCGAACCTAAAGCCGTACTGATTGTAGAAGGAATTTTGTTGCTTACCCACCCGGAATTACGCGAGCTATTTGATATTAAAATCTTTGTACACGCCGATAGCGACGAGCGGTTAATTCGCCGATTAAAACGCGATATAAGCGAGCGTGGGCGCGATCTGCACGAGGTATTAAACCGTTATCAAATTACGTTGAAGCCTATGCACCAGCAGTTTATTGAACCGTCTAAAGAGTTTGCCGATATAATAATTCCCTATAATCGATATAACTTAGTGGCCGTAGATGTTGTGAAACGTATTATTCGCCAGCAGTTAGGGTTAGAATGCTGATTACTTTAAGTAAGTTGCTAGCGTAAAAGATATGGCCGCCGGAGCGGTTTTGTTGGCAGGTATAGTAGCGGTGGTGATAGGTCTGGTAATTTACATTCCGTACCTGTTTTTAAAATATTTACAGCGGCCTACCGTTTGTTTAACCAGAGAAAGAAATATATCTTAGTAACCCGGAAAGAGCATTAAGAATAGAAGTGAATTTGTATTTTTGCCTTTTATTAAACCCTGAGAATGGCTAAAAAAGCTAAAAAGAAGAAAAAGAATCCGCACACAAAAACAAAAGAAAAGCGCAGCCTTGGCCTAAGCCGAAAGCAAAAGGTGGTTTGGGGCAGTTTTTTGGTGTTGTTGGCCGTCGCGCTAATCATTGCTTTTGTGTCTTTTCTGTTTACATGGAAGGTAGATCAATCTGCTTTGAGTGCCTTTGCAAATCGTTCTGTAGCGACAAAAAACTGGTTGAGTAAATTTGGGGCAGAAATCAGCAATTTTTTTATGTATGAAGGATTTGGGATAGCTGCTTTTAGCATTGCTATTTTAATTGGACTAAGTGGGATATACCTCTTTTTTAATCTCAAACTCAAATCATTATTAAATTACTGGATCTGGGGACTCGTTATGATGATTTGGACGGCTACGGTACTGGGCTTTTTTGCCCATCAAAACGCGTTGTTGGGAGGAAGAGTGGGGTTTGAAACCAATGATTTCTTGCAAGATTACCTCGGGTTTATAGGAACGGCCTTATTGCTCCTTTTTGTAGCAATTGTGTATTTGGTTATTCGTTTAAACGTGACTCCGGAGTTGATAGGTACTTATTTTCATAAAACCCGAAAACAGGTTAAAGATGAGTTTAAATCGGTTAAAGAACAAATTGATCAAGAAAAGACTGCGCCTACTGCTGTTCAATCCGAAAAAGAGACACTTGAAAACGAGTTAAAAGAAGGGGAGCGAGAAGAAGCAGCCGTGTTAGAATTTGAAAATTCTTTTAAATCTAAAAACCCGGCTTCCGGTAATTTTGAAGAACGCGAGAAACAGATTATTACGCCTACAAAAAATACGGAGAGTACCGAAGAAGTGGAGATGGAGGTAGAAACGGTTGAAGAAGAGGAAGAGGAAGATCTCAGTAAAAAGATTGTGGAAGATTTTGGTGAGTTTGATCCTAAACTAGAGCTAGATAACTACAAATTCCCGTCTATTGATTTGTTGAAAGATTATTCGACAGAAAGTGGTGGAATCACCATTAATCAAGAAGAATTAGAAGAAAACAAAGACAATATTGTCAACACGCTTAAAAATTATAAAATTGGAATTGCCCAAATAAAAGCTACCGTTGGTCCTACAGTTACTTTGTATGAAATTGTGCCCGAGGCAGGTATTCGTATCTCTAAAATTAAAAACTTAGAAGATGATATAGCCTTGTCGTTGGCTGCCCTGGGTATTCGAATTATAGCGCCTATTCCCGGGCGTGGGACCATAGGTATTGAGGTGCCTAACAAGCATCCCAGTATTGTTTCTATGCGGTCTGTAGTAAAGGCTAAAAAGTTTCAAGAAGCCGAAATGCAATTGCCGGTGGCACTAGGGAAAACCATTTCAAACGAAACCTTTGTGGTTGATTTGGCTAAAATGCCTCACTTGTTAATGGCAGGAGCTACCGGGCAAGGTAAGTCGGTAGGGTTAAATGCTATCTTAACTTCGTTATTGTATCAAAAACATCCCGCAGAAATTAAATTTGTGTTGGTAGATCCGAAAAAGGTAGAGCTTACCCTTTACAATAAGATTGAACGCCATTATTTGGCTAAACTCCCCGATGTAGAAGAGGCTATTATTACCGATAACACGCAAGTTATCAATACGCTAAACTCGCTTTGTATGGAGATGGATGCACGCTATGACTTACTTAAAAAAGCCATGGTGCGCAACATTAAAGAATACAACAATAAGTTTAGAAAGCGCCGATTAAATCCTGAAAAAGGACATCGCTTTTTACCGTATATAGTGCTGGTAGTTGATGAGTTTGCCGATTTAATTATGACGGCCGGCAAAGAAATAGAAACCCCTATTGCCCGGTTGGCGCAGCTGGCACGTGCCATAGGTATTCACTTAATTATCGCCACCCAACGTCCTTCTGTTAATGTGATTACCGGAATGATTAAAGCTAATTTCCCGGCGCGTATTGCTTTTAGAGTAACTTCTAAAATAGATTCGCGTACCATTTTAGATAGCGGTGGGGCCGATCAGCTCATTGGGCGTGGTGATATGCTTTTTACCCAAGGAAACACGCTTACAAGGCTACAATGTGCTTTTGTTGATACGCCGGAAGTAGAAAAAATAACCGATTTTATTGGCTCTCAACGCGCCTATCCGCATGCACTTTATTTGCCTGAATACTCAAGTGAAGAGAGTGGCACGGGACTTGTTGATATAAGCGACGAACGCGATGAAAAATTTCGGGCGGCTGCAGAAGTAATTGTAACGGCACAACAAGGCTCTGCTTCATTGTTGCAACGCAAGTTGAAGTTGGGATATAACCGTGCCGGTAGAATTATAGACCAATTAGAGGCGGCAGGAATAGTCGGTCCTTTTGAAGGAAGTAAGGCTCGCAAAGTGCTGATTCCGGATTTAGTGGCGCTCGATGAACACTTAGGTTAGTCTTAAAAGATATGGTATGTTAAAAAAAGGAATATTAGTTGTTGTAGGGGTTTTGTTTTCGTTTGTTGGAGTACAAGCACAAAGTTCATCCAAAGCAGAAAAATTACTTAATGAGGTATATGCGCAGACGCAATCCTACCAAAATATGGTGATTAAGTTTAACTATATTTTGAGAGATCAAGCCAAGCAAATCAGACAGAAAACCAACGGAAGTGTGGCATTAAAAGGCGATAAATATCGCCTAGAGTTAATGGGTACTACACGTATTTTTGATGGGAAAAAGATTTATAATATCGTTCCGGAAGACGAAGAGATTAATATTTCAAGTTATAATCCTCAAACCGGTAATGGGTTTTCGCCCTCAGCGATGTTGAGCTTTTATAGAAAGGGCTATACAGCGCAGTGGGGTCCCACACAAAATAATTTTGGCAGAAAGGTACAATACATTATTCTTACCCCTAAAAAGCAAAACACAGGTATTAAAAAAGTCTTGTTGTGTATAGATGTGCTTACAAAACACATTAGCAAACTGGTACAAACCTTAGATGATAATACACAGGTTATTATTGAAGTAAAAAGTTTTGAGGCCAATGAGCCGCTGTCAAAAAATATGTTTACTTTCAACAAAAATAAATACCAAGGGTATTACATCAACAGACTCGATTAAACTTGAAAATACTTGATCGGTACATACTATTCAGCTATGTCAAAACCTTTTTCTCGGTTTTTGTCATTCTAATTTTTATTTTCTTGCTGCAGAGTGTTTGGTTGTACATCTCTGAATTGGCCGGCAAAGATTTAGATGCGGTTATTATAGGAAAACTGCTTTTTTATTTAATGCCCAGTCTTATCCCATTGGTGTTGCCACTTACTATTTTGGTGGCTTCTATTATGACCTTTGGTAGCTTTGCCGAAAACTATGAGTTTGCCGCCATGAAGGCTTCCGGAATATCTCTGCAACGCGCTATGCGTAGTCTTATTTTGTTTATTAGTATCTTGAGTGTAGTTACTTTTTTCTTTGCTAATAACGTAATTCCCTGGTCAAAATATAAGGCGATTAACTTGCGGTATAATATCAAAAAGATGAAACCGGCCTTGGCTATTGTAGAAGGCATGTTTAATCAGGTGGGGCCGTATAATATTAAGGTAGCAAAAAAAACAGGAGAGAACGGTCAAGACCTCCACAATGTCATTATTCATCAAAAAATGACGCGCGGAAATGGAATGACGGTAATTAAAGCAAAAAGCGGAAAGCTGAAGGGTAGTGGAGATGCCAATGTGTTATCGTTGATTCTTTATGATGGTACAACCTATCAACGCATATATTCTAATAACTATATTAAACGAAGGCGAAGGCCCTTTGTAAAAAATGGGTTTAAATCATATCGTGTTAACATAGACTTGTCGGGTATGAATGATGTTGACTTGGATGATGATCATTATGATAACTCAGCATCCATGTTGAGTATATCAGAGTTGCACGTGGCCTTAGATTCGCTTTCCCATAAATTTAATCAAGATCGAGAAAACTTTGCAGATGCTTTGATGTCTCGCAACGGGATTAATAAATTGTTTAGAAAAGAGCGTAAATCTACAGAAAAAGAAGCGGAAGAGCCGGCCATGTTGTACAATAAGGATAAAGGAAAACCGGAACTTCCGACCTATGATATTAAAAATTTAACCGATTTTTTTCATTCTTACAATCTACGTAGCCGCACGCAAACGGTTAACTTAGCGCTTACTACGGCACAAGGCACGTTGCGTACGATTAAGGGGAAAGAAATGAACTTTAGTAAAAAAATACAGCGACTGAATGTTACTGAAATGCAGATTCAACAAAAATATGCCTTAGCAATAATGTGTTATGTGCTCTTTTTTGTGGGTGCTCCTTTAGGAGCCATTATTAGAAAAGGAGGCATAGGAATGCCCTTAGTGGTGGCTATCATTTTGTTTTTAGTATATCACTACATAGGTATGTTTGCAGAAAACAGTGCTGAAGACGGTTCGATTAGTCCATTTTTGGCTTCGTGGCTGTCTACTTTTATTATGCTTCCATTGAGTGTGATGGTAACCTATAAAGCTACAACAGACCAAGGTTTCTTTAACCCCGACATTATTATAGTGCCTGTACGCAAATTCTTTGCTAAAATTGGAATAACTAAGCGAAAACCGGAGAATAACGCCTAACTTTGCAGCCAATTTCTATATTATGGTAGAGGCACAAATAAAAAGTGATTTGAGTCAATTAAATACAATTCAAGAGGCTATAGAAGATATTCGTCAAGGAAGAATCGTTATTGTAGTAGATGATGAAGATCGTGAAAACGAAGGAGATTTTGTGGCAGCGGCAGAAAAGGTTACTCCTGAGATGATTAACTTTATGTCTAAACATGGGCGTGGATTAATCTGTGCGCCTATTACCGAAAAACGGAGCAAAGAATTGGGACTTAATTTGATGGTAACTGAAAATACGGTCTTACACAATACGCAATTTACGGTTTCGGTAGATTTAAAAGGGCATGGATGTACAACCGGTATATCGGTACACGACCGTTCAAAAACTATAAAATCCTTAGTAGACCCAACCACTAAACCCGCTGATTTGGGTAGACCGGGGCACGTTTTTCCACTACGGGCCAAAAAAGGAGGCGTGTTGCGCCGTACCGGCCATACAGAAGCCTCTATAGATTTGGCGCGTCTAGCCGGGTTGAAACCTGCCGGGCTGTTAGTCGAAATTTTAAATGACGACGGCACTATGGCGCGTTTGCCTCAACTCCTTAAAGTGGCCAAAAAATTTGGATTAAAAATTATTTCTATTGAAGATTTGGTGGCGTATCGCATGCAACACGATTCATTGATAGAAAAAAAAGAAGATTTTCAACTCGTTACTCGTTTTGGGGAGTTTAGACTACGTGCTTATAGGCAAACTACCGATGCACAAGTGCATTTGGCATTAACTAAAGGGGAGTGGGCTCCTGATGAACCCGTATTGGTACGTATGAATTCTGCGTTGGTAAATAATGACATCTTAGGAACGCTAACCAGCAACCCTAACCAAAAATTAGACGATATGTTTAAAGCGCTAAATGCTGAAAAAAATGGAGCTATCGTCTTTATTAATCCGCAGGCTACCGGTATGAATTTGTTAAAACGCTTACATGAGTTGCAGACACAACAGGTAGGCCATGAAAAAGAATTGGTTAAAGCCCCAAGATTAGATATGGATACCAAAGATTTTGGAATAGGAGCACAGATACTACACGATTTGGGTATTCATAAAATCAAGCTGTTATCTAACTCGAAACAAAAAAAACGGGTAGGAATGATTGGCTATGGGCTAGAAATTACCGAGTACGTTAACTATTAAGAAAATGCGCAAACTCGGTTTACCATTCTATTCTTTACTTTTGTTGCTGTAAGAAAGGTGAGCAAATAATTATGGCAGGAAAGAAAAAAGCGAAACCCGTTCCGCAAATTGTTATCAAAAGTATAGGGTTAGGCATTCTGTTGATGGCCTTGTTTACATTTGTGTGGTTGGGTATTGCCAGCGCAGCATTACAAGGTGTTTCATATGCCATTTGTATAGCTGTTTTGGTGCTAGTTGTTCTGTTTTTTATTGGATATGCCATTCGCATTTTTAAACAAGCTAAAAAATTCCCCAAAAAATTAAACAAAAAAGAACAGGCACGCGAAGAACGTGTTCGTAAGGGGTTTATGATTATTTTCGGGTTAGAAGGTTTTTTTATCGGAAGTACTTGCGGGGTACTTTATTTGGTAGACCTTCCGCAATTTATAATCCCGTCTATAGCGCTTATTGTAGGCCTTCATTTTTATCCAATGGCAGGTCTTTTTGAACGAGCTTTTGATTATTTAGCCGCTACGTGGACTACTGTTATAGCCATTATTACTATTTTATTGATGTTGGTGAAGGTTATTTCAGAAAGGCAAAGTTTTTTGTTAGTCGGGGTGGGTACCGCTATAGCCACTATCGGTTATGGTATTTATATGATTACAGAAGCCGGACGCCACAAAAGAAAACTTTAGAGATAGTTAGTCTTTTTTGTATGGTACTTTCCAAAAACTTTTACGCTTTTTAGGGTTTCTATCACCAATAATAGCATACATAATTTCTCTGATGGCTAACAACAAGCATTCAGTTATAGTTTAGATCAGTAGGAAGGACTCATAAAACTAAGTTTTACACATTTTTGTTATAATAATCCGGGTTAATTTACTTTCTAAACAGCTTTTTTATACGGGCAAATTTGTTTAGCGAAAGAATAAATTATAAGAATCTAATAACTACCTGTTTACCGGTATCGTTGAAATGTTTATAGAAAAAATAACCTTTTAGATATACTAAAAGACAAAATAATAAGTTTTGGACTATGTAATTAACCAAAAATCTATCTGAAATGAAACGACTAACGTTATTAGCCGGCATTATGCTGTCGGTTTTATTAGCTTCTTGTGTATCGAAAAAGAAGTATGTAGCCTTACAGACCAAATATGAAACCTCACAGTCTAAACTCTATGAGCTTAATGCAAAAAATCAAGAGTATGCAGATCAACTCGATAAAATTAATGATCAAGTAGATAACTATTACGCAAAAATTAATAGCCTAAAAGAAGAAAACGCTAAAAAATTAGATTTAACAGCCAAAGGAAATGTTATTTCTGACCAAGCTAGGGCAGCCATGCGTGAGACACTTCAGAACGTAGATCCTGCAAAATTAGCGGGCGCTAAAACGTTAAGTGATTCTATTGATTTAGCAGTGGCTTATAACTTGCGTAAATCATTAGGAGCTGACCAAGACAGTAGCGGCATTGATATTAATGTAGACCGCACGGTAGTTGAAATTACTATCTCAGATAATTTGTTGTTTAGAAGCAGCAGCTACCGCGTAAGTAAAAAAGCCTACCCGCTATTAGAGAAAATTGCCAATTTGGCGAAGTCTGAACCGGCTATGGAAGTATTGGTAGAAGGGCATACTGATTCACGTACTTTTATTGAAGGCTCTTATATTAAAGATAATTGGGATTTGAGTGTACGCAGAGCTACCGCTGTAGTACGTATCCTACAAAACAAATACGGTGTGACCGGTGGACAATTAATTGCTTCCGGAAGAAGCAGCTACAAGCCTATTGCTGATAATTCTACGAAAGTTGGTCGTCAAGAAAACAGACGCACCCGAATTATTATCTTACCAAATTTAGATAAATTCTTGGCTTTATTGCAGCAACAACAGGCCTAAAATATAGGTGAGGTGTATTTTACACGAAAAAGTGCTGAGTACCTTTTGGGCTCAGCACTTTTTTTAAATAGAGTGGAGCTATCGGGCCATCTTGGCAAACAAATCCCAGCAAACCACACCGGCACTTACGGCTATATTTAGCGAGTGCTTCATACCCAATTGGGGAATTTCAAGGACATCGTCACTTTCTGAAACCACGGTTTGTTGAACACCACTTACTTCATTGCCAAAAACAAGCGCGTATTCTTTGTTGGGTTCAGGTTGAAAAGAATTTAGCATTACCGCATTTTCAGCTTGTTCAATAGCTACAATTTTTACGCCCTCTCTTTTTAATGTTTTAACTAAGGTCAATGTGTCTTCGGCATATTCCCAATCTACTGTTTCGGTAGCCCCCAGCGCTGTTTTTAATATTTTTCTGTTAGGGGGAGTGGCGCAGACCCCACAGAGGTATACCTTTTTTATCAAAAAAGCATCTGAAGTGCGAAATACAGAGCCAATATTGTTGGCGCTTCTAATATTGTCTAAAACAATAAGTAAGGGTAATTTTTCGGCGTTTTTAAACCCTTCAACCGATTTACGGCCGAGTTCGCTGTTTTTGAGTTTGCGGTGTTCCATAGTGCAAAAATACTAAAATAGCCTAGTCGATTATTAAATTTGTCTGCTGAAGTAGATGATTTATCTTATTTTTAAAACCGGATTTAAAAAATTACATTTGCGAAAAATCAGAATATGGCGGGAAACACGTTTGGAGCCTTGTTTAAGGTCACTACTTTTGGGGAGTCTCACGGAGAGGCTATAGGCGGCGTAATTGAAGGTTGTCCTGCAGGAGTTTCCATCAATATTGAAGCTATTCAATACGATTTACAACGTAGACGCCCGGGGCAGTCTAAAATAACTACTCAGCGAAAAGAACCCGACGAAGTACGCTTTTTATCGGGTATTTTTGAAGGTAAGACGACCGGAACGCCTATTGGGTTTGTTATTGAAAACACCAATCAACGCAGCCGTGATTACAGCCATATTAAAGATGTGTATAGACCCAGTCATGCTGATTTTACCTATGATAAAAAATACGGGATTCGCGATTACCGCGGCGGTGGGCGCTCTAGTGCACGTGAAACGGCTTGTCGGGTAGTAGCCGGTGGTATTGCCAAGCAATTCTTAGCCCATATTTCTATCACCGCTTTTGTGTCGGGAGTTGGTTCTTTACAGCTCGATAAAAATAGTGAAGAGCTCGATTTTTCAACGATTGAAAAAAATCCGGTGCGTTGCCCTGATCCCGAAATGGCGCAAAAAATGGAAACCTTAATCAAACAAGTACGCAAAGAAGGCGATACCGTTGGGGGCATTGTAACCTGCTTTATTAAAAATGTACCGGTGGGTTTAGGTGAGCCGGTTTTTGATCGTTTGCACGCGCAATTAGGAAAAGCCATGCTCTCTATTAATGCCGTAAAAGGGTTTGAATATGGGAGTGGTTTTGCCGGTACTCATTTACGCGGTAGTCAACACAATGATCTCTTTGAAACTACCGGAAAAACCAAAACCAACCGAAGTGGTGGTATACAAGGAGGTATTTCAAATGGGATGCCCATTTATTTTCGCGTAGCCTTTAAGCCGGTAGCTACATTGATGCAAAAACAAGAAACTATTAATGCTGAGGGCGAGAAAGTAGAAATGCAAGGTAAAGGTCGTCACGACCCTTGCGTGGTTCCTAGAGCGGTGCCTATTGTTGAAGCAATGGCTGCTCTGGTATTGGCAGATTTTATATTGCTTCAGCGTTGTGCACAAAAATAAATTTACGAGATAAAAACAAGTTATGCAGAAAAAGAAAAGAAAGAAGAAAAGATTGCCTTTGCATTGGCAAATCCTGATTGGCATGATTGCCGGGGTAATATTTGCGCTAATTATGACCAAGTTTTCTTGGGGTCCTGAGTTTGTTGGTGACTGGATCAAACCCTTTGGCACCATTTTTATTAAAGGTTTAAAGTTGATTGCCGTCCCATTAATTTTGGCTTCTTTAATTAAAGGGGTATCTGATTTAAAAGATATATCTCAACTCTCTAAAATGGGGCTTCGCACGATTGTACTTTATATTGCTACCACTGTTTTTGCAGTCTGTCTGGGGTTAACGATTGTAAACATAGTAGAGCCCGGAAACACCATCTCAGAAGAAACGCGAACAGAATTAGTAGAAGGCTATGCAACGAATGCCAATTTGGCTAGAGAGAGTGCGCGCAAGCAAGAAGAAGTGGGGCCTTTGCAGCCATTGGTAGATTTGGTTCCGAACAATATTGTGGGGGCAGCAGGGGCCAATACCAATATGTTGCAAGTCATCTTTTTTGCCGTTTTCTTTGGAATTTGTTTAATCTTGATTCCGGAAAAATCCGCTGCGCCGGTAAAGAAGTTTTTTGACAGCTTTAATGATGTTATCTTAAAGATGATAGATATCATTATGTTGGCAGCACCGTACGGTGTTTTTGCGCTGTTGGCGGCCTTAGTAGTTGAATCACCCAGTGCCGATTTATTTGCAGCCTTGGCTATGTATGCTTTATGCGTGGTTGTCGGACTTTTCTTAATGATTTGTTTTTATATGCTGCTTGTTTGGGTTTTTACCAAACGGAAGCCAAGTTTTTTTGCAAAGGGTATTGCACCGGCTCAACTATTGGCTTTTTCTACCAGCTCTAGTGCGGCAACACTGCCGGTTACAATGGAGCAAGTTGAACACGATTTAGGAGTAGAAAATGATGTAGCTAGTTTTGTATTGCCTATTGGAGCCACTATCAATATGGATGGAACCAGTCTGTATCAGGCGGTTGCAGCGGTATTTATTGCGCAAGCCTTTGGCATGGATTTGTCTTTTGCTACTCAGATGGGAATTGTAGCTACGGCTACATTGGCCTCTATTGGCTCTGCAGCTGTACCGGGTGCCGGTATGGTGATGCTGGTTATCGTGTTGGCACAAGCCGGAATTCCGGAGGCTGGATTAGCACTTATTTTTGCCGTTGATAGGCCATTAGATATGTGTAGAACAACGGTTAACATTTCCGGAGATGCCTGTGTTTCTATGTTGGTGGCCAAAACAATGGGTCGCCTTCGTGCTATTCCGTTAGTTAAGAAGTTAAAACGTCAGCGTGAAGCAGCAAAAGGAGCTTAGGAAACAGTTGTATATTTAGAGGGTTTTTTCCCAACAAATATAGATGTCATAATTTATATAAGTTTTAATTACTATTATACCTATTGCCAAAGTGAGTTTACCTGTCTAGGGCAGGTCTGTCAAGGAATTCATCTTCAATTTGTCATTCCGAGCCTGTCGAGGAATTGTTTTATTTATTCCTTGTTACACGCTTCGACGGGCTCTGCGTGACAAGGCTTTATTCATTTCTGCCGGCTTCGGCAGACTTACCATACTCTTAGCAGGTGAAAAATGTATTCAATGTATTCTTTTTAAGTATCAAAATGAATATTTGCTAGCGAAATAAGCAGCAGGGACTGTCATATAACAAAAAAGCCTTTATCAAATTTGATAAGGGCTTTTTTTAGGAGATTACAATCTCGTTGTCTTCGTTATTTACGGGTAATTACTTTTTTGGCTTTTGCTACAATAGCGTTTGCATTTAAGCCGTATTTTTCCATAAGCTGCGCCGGCGTCCCACTTTCGCCAAAGGTGTCTTGAGTGGCAACGAAGGCTTGTGGCACCGGATAGTTTTCAACTAGAGTACGCGCCACGCTTTCGCCTAATCCACCGAGATAATTGTGCTCTTCGGCGGTAACCACTGCGCCGGTTTTTTTAACCGATTGTAAAATGGCTTCACTATCAAGCGGTTTAATGGTATGTATGTTGATAACTTCAGCAGAAATGCCGTTCTTTTCTAGTTCATCAGCGGCTAGTAAGGCTTCCCACACTAAATGACCGGTAGCAACGATAGTTACATCCTTTCCTTCGGTTAACTGTATGGCTTTACCGATTTCAAATTTTTGATTTTCGGGAGTGAAGTTGGCTACTTTTGGGCGACCAAAACGCAAGTACACCGGGCCTTCATAATCAGCAATAGCTAGGGTGGCTGCTTTGGTTTGATTGTAATCACACGTATTAATAACCGTCATTCCGGGAAGCATTTTCATCAGCCCTATGTCTTCTAAGATTTGATGGGTGGCGCCGTCTTCGCCTAAGGTTAACCCGGCGTGTGAGGCACAGATTTTTACGTTTTTCCCGGAATAAGCAATACTTTGTCTAATTTGATCGTAAACTCTTCCGGTAGAGAAGTTGGCAAAAGTACCGGTAAAAGGAATTTTTCCGCCAATTGTCATTCCGGCGGCCATTCCCATCATATTGGCTTCGGCTATTCCTACTTGAAAGAATCGCTCAGGATGGTTGGCCTTAAATTCATTCATTTTTAACGATCCGGTTAAGTCGGCACAAAGTGCTACCACATTTTTATGGGTTTTGCCTAGTTCGGTTAATCCGGCGCCAAAACCTGAACGTGTATCTATATTTCCTGTGTTTGTATATTTCATAAGAAGTTTTTTATAGCGGATAATCGCCTAAGGTTTCCGGATTTTGTTTTAAGGCAACAGCGAGTTGTTCATCGTTGGGAGCTTTGCCGTGCCAAGCGTGCGTACCCATCATAAAGTCTACTCCATGCCCCATTTCTGTGTGCAATAAAACACAAACGGGTTTCCCTTTTCCGGTGTGTTTTTTGGCTTCATTTAGACCGTCAATAATAGCTTGTAAGTCGTTTCCTTTTTCAATTTCTAGTACGTCCCAGTCAAAAGCGGTAAATTTAGCTTTTACATCTCCTAGAGGTAAAACATCGTCTGTAGCGCCGTCAATCTGTTTTCCGTTTAAGTCTATAGTGGCAATAATGTTGTCTATACCGTGACCGCCGGCATACATAATGGCCTCCCAGTTTTGTCCTTCTTCTAATTCGCCGTCTCCGTGTAAAGAGAACACTAAATGTGAGTCGTTGTTTAGTTTTTTTGTTTGTGCGGCGCCGAGTACCACAGAAAGCCCTTGTCCGAGTGATCCGGAGGCAATGCGGATACCAGGTAAGCCTTCGTGGGTGGTGGGGTGTCCTTGTAGTCTGGAATTAATATGGCGAAAAGTGGCTAATTCTTCTACCGGAAAGAATCCGCTGCGGGCTAAAACACTGTAGTAAACCGGTGAGATATGCCCGTTAGAGAGAAAGAAAAGGTCTTCGTTGATTCCGTCCATGGTAAAAGGCAATTCGTAGTCCATAATTTCTTGATAAAGGGCTACAAAAAATTCGGTACATCCTAGAGATCCTCCCGGATGACCTGAATTTACGGCATGTACTTGTCGTAAAATATCTCGTCTTACTTGTGTAACGAGATTGTTTAAAGAGTTGAGGTTTGGCATGGTATCTGGCTTAAAATCGCTGCAAAAGTAAGGAAATTAAAAAGAATATATTACCCGTATTTGCAAAAGAAGCGATACCTGTGTTGGCAAAGTTAAAGGCTTAATAATGGGTGGTGTAATAATCAAAATATTTACAGTTGGTTTTTAGCTGGCTGTAATAATGCGTCTGACTGTATTGTTCTTTTAAGCGTTTAAAGTAAGGGCGATAATGAGCCACTTTAAAAGCGCGCACTTTATCTTGGTAATCGTCAGAAAAATAGTTTTCGTCTTTGTTTTGACGGTTAAATTCTGAGATGCCTTTTTGATAAAAAATACCTTGTTCGCATTTAGCAGCCGTAAATAAAAGACGGGCTTTTAATTCTTTATCTTGGGTGAGCGTTAATCCTTTTTCTAGGTAGTTTAAAGGAAGCTGAAAATTGTTGATTAACATGGTGTTGTCTGCATAATTCTTATAGTAAAGCACATGGTTGTGTTCATCAACAGAAACCCACCAGTAGTTATGAAATTTGGGACCATTACTATTGGTAATATCAAAAGTGAGAATTTGTCTATAGTAGCCTAAAGTAGTAGTGTTGAAGAAAAAATTTGCGATGAGGTAGGCGGCTTTAGCCGATTTTTCTCCTTGTTGTTGTACAATTTGCTGTAGCTTGATGAGCGCTTCTGTCAATTCGCGTTTATTCATTTGTGATTTAAGAAAAGGGAAGGCTGTTATATAAGGTGTTTCCATTACCTCTTCATCATTACAGTTAAAGCATACCATACGATTAGAACCAAATACAGCACGTGGAATGTGACTGTAGCCGTTAAACTGATGGGGGGCGTATTGCTCAACTTCTTGCTTAACTTTTCCAGAACGATAAACTGTGTGATAACGCAGTTGCTGATAGGTGTCATTTACTTTTTTAAATTCGGCCAGGGCTTGTTTAAAATTTCCTTTAGCCAAATAATAGGTGCCTAACATTTGTGTGACGTATTGATCAAAATTAAAATGTGGCACTTTTGTGTACTCCTGTTTGCGGTAATTGTATATATGAGGAGGAATATTGTTGAGTACGTATTTCTCAAAAGCATCTTTTTGTGGTTTGTGGTATAACTTGATGATGTCTTTTAAGATAGCAATTCCGCGGCCGTATTCTAATGCATCAAGATGATTTTGAAGCAAGAAAGCTTTTCCGTAATCTCCTTGTAACAAATACCGATTGGCTAAAATATCGATAATAAAGCTGGCGGGGGTGTTCTTGTTGCCGTAAAAGTGGTTAGAAACGGTATACGCTTTGAGATATTTACCGTATTTAGTCATCAAGGTTTTTTCGAAAGCACGGTCTATTTTGTCGTGACTGATAATGGCAATTAGCAATTCTAACTGTTTTTTTTGCTGCAAATATTTTTTATTACTGCTTGTTATATCGGCTAAAAACTGCTGTGCTTGGGTGTATTTTCGTTGCATAAAATACAGGTAGGCGGTGGTTAAATTCCAAAAAGCTTTATCGGTTACAGCCGGGTTTTGGGTTTGTTGTAGTGAAGCTAGAAGGGCTTGTTGATAAAAGCTGCGAATTTGATCATCAATATTAAAAGGAATAATGGGTAATTCTCTATTTTTTAAATCAGTAAAACAGTTTTCTTCGTTATAAGGACAGTAATAGGTCAAAGGAAAATATTTTCGCTCTAGTTGATTGATAGCGCGTGCCATTAAAACTTTGGCTTGTATAGCATTGGGGCTATTTTTTATAATCTCTCTAAACGAAGCCAGCGGGTTGTTAAAGTCATTAAACCCCAACAAGAGATAGACATCATTTTTGGCTTTTTGTGTTTTTACTTTTTGCAAGAGTTGATGCAAATCAAAACCGTTGGTAATACGCAGCGATTTATAAGCGCTTTCTTTTCTGTTTTGGGTGTGCATAAAGAAAGTGAAAAAGTCGGCGTTGGCTTGTGCATTGAGGCCTAATCCGCGTTCGGCTCCTGCTTTTTGATCAAGCGCATAGTAGTACATAATGGGTTTGTAGTGTAAAGAGGCTACATACTTTTTAAAATAATTTATGGCGGTTTGGTATTTGCGATTGTAGTGGGCAAAGCGCACGAGTTGATAGCCATACCGCAGTTTTAGTTCTTTGCTGGTTTCGGCATGCCAGCTACGGGTTAGTACGTCAATGACTTTGTTGTAGTTTAATTCAGAAACGTTGTGTTTCTTTTTACCCCAATAGTTGTGGTAGCGGCTATCAGAAGTAATTTGCATATAAGGAGCCAGATATTTGGCATAGGCTAAATACAAAAGTGCCTGTTTGTGTTTTTTTACGAAGGAAGCGGTGGCAAATGCCAATTGTTGATCAGTTATTGGCTTGTGATGAAGCAGGTTTTCAATGGCTTTTCGACTTGCTTTAAAGACCAAGTAATGGGTTTGTTGATAAGAGAGTCCTAGAAAAGCTTGCCATTCTTGAATATTCTCGTTTTTTCCATCAGGAAGAGAAGATTGATAAAAAGGTTGACTTGTGCGTAAAAAAGGATAGTAGGCCGGGTCATTGATGATTTCTTGCATAAACAAGTTGTAAAACTGACTGTCCGGAGCGGGGATATATCCGCAGAAATAGTCATCTGCTTGGCTGTAGAATGGGACTAAAAAGAGTAGAAAAATGAGAAAATATTTTTTCATGATAAATCTTTTAAAGTATAGTGTTGGGTAAATACGTGGTCTAGATGAAAATAAACAATATTGTATGGTTGGTTAATTTTTTTAGCAAGATAGTGTTTACACGTGCGCAATAATTTAGGTGAAACGCGCTCCACCTTTACGGTAAACCCTTTGTTGAGGTAGAGTCCGCCTAAAAACAGGTTGTGTTTAGCCGTATAGATTCCCGATGCGTTTTTAGAAAAATCTTCAGGGTTTAAATCGGCTTTTGTAATTCCATTAATAAGTTTTTTTCGACCTATGTGATTAGTAACAATAGCCCAAGAATACAAGGGTAAAACAATATCAAAATGGAGTGGATAATTGTTGATGTTTTGCAAATAATTTTTAAGTAGATCTAAGGCTATAATAGAGTTTGTGTTTTTAGTCTCCAATGGATTAGAAGTAGGGTAGCACATTAAATACACTTTTTTAACCGGCGGTATTCCTGTTTTGTTTTTATACTTTACTTGGTGTAAACGCAAGGTACACGAAATAGAAGCATCTGTATATTCTTTGAGAAATGTTAGAAATTGAAAATAGGTATCGCGTGATTTTTGCGTCCAATCAGAATCAATTTGAATTTCATCATAAGTAAGGTGATGTTGTGCGGTAATTTTTTTAATGAGTGTCCCTGTTTTTTGAGCCAACTCTTTTGTGGCGCTGGTAGAAAGACCAATAAAAGTGCGGTTGGTAATAAAGACTACCGGTACATACTGTGTTTGAAGAACTTTAGGAGAAAAGTGCTGTAAAAAAGCCTCCGGTTCGGGTTGCCCGTTTTTTAGATCGATGTCAAAAATACGCAGGTAAAGTTTATTCGCATGCGTATTTTTAAAAACTGCTTTTTCTTTAGAGCCAATGTTGGGGGAGCTTTTCCAGGTATAAAACTGAATATGTTGCGGCGGGTTGTTGCAACCCATTAGCAGCAAAAAGAAAAATAAAAGATAGAGTGGTCGATTTTTCCCCATTATAGATTGGCTTTAGGGTTTAGTTTTTCAAAAGTACAAATTCAACAGAAAAAGAAGCTAATTGGTTGAGTAAGATTAAAAAGAGTAGCTGCTGTTTTTAATTGAGGTTATGCTAAACACGAGGCTCTTGGTGTTTGTTGAATTCGTTATCTTTGCCGCGTTAAAGTATGCAGATGAGTTTTAAACGAGTAGCCACAGATGCGCAATCTAAAGCGCGTGCCGGTAGCCTGACAATGGGACACGGAGTTATCGAAACCCCTATTTTTATGCCGGTGGGTACCATTGCTAATGTAAAAGGCGTGCATCAGCGTGAGTTAAAACAAGACATTAATCCTGATATAATTTTAGGCAATACCTACCACCTGTATTTACGCCCACAAATGGATGTGTTACACGCTGCCGGCGGGCTGCATAAATTTATGAATTGGGACCGCAATATTTTGACCGATTCAGGAGGATTTCAGGTTTTTTCGTTGTCAGATATTCGAAAGATTAAAGAAGAAGGAGTTGAGTTTCGGTCGCATATAGATGGATCGAAACATTTTTTTAGTCCGGAGAAAGTAATGGAAATTCAACGCGTCATTGGGTCTGATATCATGATGGCCTTAGATGAGTGTATTCCTTATCCGGCCGATTATACGTATGCCAAAGAATCTACACGACGTACGCATCGATGGCTAGACCGTTGTATAAAATATTTAGCAGAAAACCCTCCGTTGTATGGGCATCAGCAAGCCTTATTTCCTATCGTGCAGGGAGGAGTTTATAAAGATTTGCGAAAAGAATCGGCGGCGTATATTGCCAGTAAAGCCATCGTAGGATGTGCAATTGGCGGTGTTTCTGTAGGTGAACCCACCGAAGAGATTTACGAAATTACAGAGTTGGTTTGTGATATACTTCCTCAAGAAAAACCCCGTTATTTGATGGGTGTAGGTACGCCGGTAAATATTCTTGAAAATATTGCACTGGGAGTAGATATGTTTGATTGTGTGATGCCTACGCGTAATGGTCGAAATGGAATGCTTTTTACGGCAGAAGGAAAGATAAATATTAAGAATAAGAAATGGCGAGAAGATTTTTCGCCTATCGATGAAATGGGGATTACATGGGTAGACACCGATTATTCTAAGGCTTATTTGCGTCATCTTTTTTCGGTAAATGAGATGTTGGGAAGACAAATTGCTACCATTCACAATCTCGGTTTTTATTTGTGGTTGGTACGCGAAGCCAGAAAACACATTATAGCCGGAGACTTTACTCCTTGGAAAAATAAAATGGTAAAAAAACTAGATCAAAAACTATAGTTTGTGAAAATTTTAGATTGGTACATTCTTAAACGATATATGGCCACCTTTGGGGTGCTGTTGTTGTTGTTTATTCCTATAGGAATTACGGCCAATCTAGCTGAAAAGATTGATAGCATACTCGAAAAACACGTCCCTTTTCACGAAGTGCTTTGGTATTATGTAGACTTTACGGTTTTCTTTGCCAACCTACTGTTTCCTATCTTACTGTTTATTTCTATTATCTGGTTTACCTCAAAATTGGCTGCCAATACAGAAGTGATTGCATTTTTGAGCTCGGGGGTATCTTTTTGGCGGTTTTTACGGCCTTATATTATAGGTGCTACCCTGGTTTGTTTAGGCGCTCTATTAATGAGTACCTACTTGGCTCCGGAGGCGAGTAAAGGGTATAATGAATTTAAGTACAAATACCTTAAAACAGCTAAGGTAAAACAAACCGAAGACGTTTTTAGGCAAATAAACGACCACGAATATATTTATACCTCGCACTTTAATCCGAAGGCCAATCGCGCCAGTAATTTCATTTTAGAACATTTTGAAAAAGGAAAGATGACGTATAAAATTACGGCTTCTAGCTTAAAATTTAATCCAAAGGATTCTACCTATACACTCATGAATTATCGGAAACGCACGATAGGTCCCGAGGATGATATTTTAACGTATAGCGTAAAGAAAGATACTGTGCTTCCTTTTAAGTTTGATGCGTTGACGCCGGTTTCATACATAGCCGAAACCTTAAATTATTTTGAGTTGAAAGATTTTATCAAAAAACAAGAAATGAGGGGTTCCGGAAACATCAATATTTATAAAGTAGAGGCCTATAAGCGGGTTAGTGTACCGGTTTCGGCCTTTATTCTTACCATTATTGCGGTGGCTGTTTCTGCCATGAAAAGGCGCGGAGGAATGGGCTTTAATTTGGCAATTGGTATAGCCATTGCCTTTCTGTATGTATTCTTAGATAAAATTTTTGGAACCATTGCTGAAAAATCTACGTTCTCTCCCTTTCTAGCGGTATGGATACCCAATATTTTCTTCGGAATTTTAGCCATTCTTTTGTTGCGAAAAGCGAAACGTTGATGACCCTATAGGATTTGCCTGGTGCAAAAAAAAACGGAGATATATGCTAAGTGGTAAGAAGGCTTTGTATTTTATGTGTATGCCGAGTACGCAAATTCTAGAAAAAGTAGCTACCTTTGTGCACAAATTTTCTAAATCCCTAAGCAATTATGGAATATCTAGATTTTGAGAAACCCATTCAAGAGTTGCAAGAGCAGTATAATAAAGCTTGCAGAATAGGAGAAGATAGTGATGTTGATGTAAGTGAGACTTGCAAGCAGATTGAAAAGAAACTAGCGGCCATTAAAAAAGATTTATATAAAAATCTAACCCCATGGCAACGCGTACAACTGTCGCGCCATCCTAACCGTCCGTACACATTAGATTACGTAAAGGGAATTTGTGGCGATACATTTATTGAACTGCATGGAGATCGTAGCGTTGGTGACGATAAAGCGATGGTAGGAGGCTTAGGAAAAATTAACGGACAAAGTTTTATGATTGTCGGCCAACAAAAAGGGTATAACACCAAGAGCCGGCAATATCGCAATTTTGGAATGGCTAATCCTGAAGGTTACCGCAAAGCGTTACGTTTAATGAAATCTGCTGAAAAATTTGGTTTGCCAATTGTAACTTTTATAGATACACCGGGGGCTTATCCCGGATTAGAAGCAGAAGAACGCGGGCAGGGTCAGGCCATTGCTCAAAATATACTAGAGATGAGCCGCCTAAAAGTACCTGTTATTGTGGTGGTAATTGGCGAAGGAGCCAGTGGAGGCGCTTTAGGAATAGGGTTGGGCGATAAAGTGATGATGCTAGAAAACTCGTGGTATTCTGTTATCTCTCCCGAAAACTGTTCTTCTATCTTGTGGCGAAATTGGGAACACAAAGAAGCCGCGGCAGCAGCGCTAAAACTCACCGCTACAGATGCTATGAATCTTAAGGTTATAGATAAGATTATTGAAGAACCTTTAGGAGGAGCTCATGCCGATAAAGCGGCTATGTATAAGATTCTGGAAAAAGAAGTTTCGGAAGCTTATGACGAATTAAAAAACTTATCACCAGAAGAATTGATAGAAAATAGAATTGAAAAATATTCTGCTATGGGGGTCTATAAAAGTTAATCCCTTATTCTACGCTATTATTCGAAAAAACCGGGATTTTGATTTCGGTTTTTTTAGTGCTTATTAACAATAAAATCGACTTATAAACAGTTGAAATGTTGATAACCTGTTAATTACCTAACTGCAAATTTTTTTAACAACCGGTTATAAATTCTGTATTTTCGCTTTATGGAAAAAGTCAACCCTAAATACAATTATTCTTCCCCTAAAGGAAATTTGGTTAATCTTGAAAGAGGAAAAATACCTCCTCAAGCAGTTGATTTAGAGGAAGTTGTATTAGGTGCTATGCTTATTGATAAGAAGGGAGTTGATGAGGTGGTAGACATACTTACTCCGGAGGCTTTTTATAAAGAAACTCACGGATATATCTTTGAAGCTATCTATACGCTCTTTAAAGATGGAGAGCCTATAGACTTATTAACCGTTTCTAGTCAGTTAAAGAAAGAAAAAAAGTTAGAAGCTGCCGGAGGTGACTATTATTTAGTGCAGCTTACCCAAAAAGTTTCTTCTTCTGCACACATAGAGTTTCACGCGCGAATTATCTTGCAGAAGTATATTCAACGTAGCTTAATTAGAATTTCTAATGAAATTATTAAAGAAGCTTTTGATGAATCTACCGATGTTTTTGATTTACTCGATTCAGCTGAATCAAAATTATACGATGTTACCCAAGGCAACATTAAAACCTCTACAGAAAGTGCCCAAAGCTTGGTTATTCAGGCCAAAAAACGCATAGAAGAGATATCTAATCGAGAGGGGTTGAGCGGTATTTCGTCAGGTTTTGAAGATTTAGACAAACTAACCTCGGGTTGGCAGCCCAGTGATTTGATTATTGTAGCAGCTCGTCCGGGTATGGGTAAAACGGCCTTTACCTTGTCTATGGCCAGAAATATTGCTGTAGGGCGAGAAGTGCCGGTAGCTTTCTTCTCTTTAGAAATGTCTTCGGTGCAATTAATTACCCGTCTTATATCTTCTGAAACCGGTTTATCTTCAGAAAAATTGAGAACCGGAAATTTAGCCACGCACGAGTGGGAACAACTCAATGTTAAGGTAAAATCTTTAGAAAACGCTCCGTTGTATATTGACGACACTCCTTCATTATCTATTTTTGATTTGCGGGCAAAAGCGCGAAGATTGGTTTCTCAACATGGTATTAAAATCATTTTTATTGACTATTTACAATTAATGACGGCTAGTGTAAATCACAAAGGAGGGAACCGAGAGCAAGAAATTTCTACGATTTCTCGAAACCTTAAAGCACTGGCTAAAGAATTAGATATTCCGGTAATTGCATTGTCTCAACTTTCTCGAGCGGTAGAAACTAGAGGAGGAAGCAAGCGCCCCTTGCTATCAGACCTAAGAGAGTCGGGTGCTATTGAGCAAGATGCCGATATTGTATCTTTTATTTACCGTCCGGAGTATTATGGAATAGAAGAATGGGACGATGAAGAACGAAGCCCCTCTGTAGGACAGGCCGAATTTATTGTAGCTAAGCACCGTAATGGAGCTACAGATGCTATCAGGTTGCGCTTTATAGGTCACTTAGGGCGTTTTGAGAACTTAGATGTCTTGGGAGCGCCAAGCGAGTTTCATTCTAAATTAAACGAAGGAAACGATGACTTCTTAGCAGCTTCTCCCGAAGAGGCTTTTGGTAGCTCTATAAATGACTCAGACAGCGACGTTCCTTTCTAAACAGGGCAGTTATAAATACGGTATCTAGATAATATACTTTTGGTAGAGCATATTAACTGCACGTAGCGCTACAAAAAAGTTAGTTGTTAGATTTGAGTTTGTACAAAAACAACGAAAGCAAAAAACCTCCAAGGCTTTAAGAACCTTGGAGGTTTGCGCTGGAAAGTTTGTGAGCTATAAAAATAGGTTGGGTATTTTTGCTATATTTGAACGCGATTTTAAAGCAAAAAAAGAAAGCACCCACATACAATCTAAAGCCTTTTAAAGAGTAGGTGCTTTCGGGTAAATAACCGAGAAATTACAGATTATAAGAGATGGTTTATAGGTGAAGATCTCGGTTATTTTACATGATGTTAAGCTGTCTAGTTATCAAATATTTCCGCCATTTTCTTATCTATTTTTGCGGCTACATCTTCTCCACCACCTACATAACGAGCAATAACAATACCTTTAGGGTTAACTAATATTTTGGTGGGTAAGAAATGAATATTGTAACCGCTTCCGATACCTCCATAGGTAAGTCGATGCGTTTTTTTATTCATTTTCGCACCGCGTAATACGTGATGCCAGATGCCTATTCCATCCTCTTTTACCGCTTTTCGCCAAGCAGCGGGATTAGAATCATCATCAGAAACCCCAAGAATTTCTAACCCTTTGGGGTGATATTTTTTGTAAAGCTTAATAAGATGAGGGTTGCTTTTGCGACACGGTACACACCAAGAAGCCCAAAAATCTATAATGAGGTATTTTCCTCTAAAATCAGCTAGTTGTATAGAGTCACCGTGAATATCAACAGTATGAAAATCTCCAGCCGGAGCACCGGGTACTCCTTTTTTTAAATTTTCAATGTCTTTAAAAATTTTTTTTCCCATCTTGGTCTGCGTGTACTCTGCCGGAATTTTATCATACATTTCTTTTGCTTCTTCATACTTTAGGCGGCTCGTCAAAGAACGTAGTAGAGTCAAGCTTATATATGAATTAGGGTGCTCTTTAACAAATTTAATATTAGCTTCGCGTGATTCTTTATAATAGGGCGATAGCTTGTCTTTGATATCATTTTCGGCATACGACAAAGCCTTCAACGTTTCCTCGCTGGCACCTGCAGCAGCAGCTTTTTGGTATTCTTTTCTGGAGGCAGTAAACTTATCTAAAAGGGGCTTATATTTTTGTTTTATTTGAGCCTGAATGCTATCAAGTTGATACCTGCTGTCTTGTGTTTTAGAACCGGTTAGTTTTGATTTAGAGAAATCATTATAATTTAATTTCAGCGTCATTGTAGTGGGTTCTACATAAAGAGACAGCTGCGTTTTTAGGTTCATTCTTCTTTCACTAAGGTCTTTGACAAGATAGATACCTTTTACAGAACCATCTATTTTTCCTTGAAATTCAAATTTTCCATCTTTTATAGTAATAGTATCTGCCGGGTTAGGATAATTGGACAAATAAAATTCTCCATTCGTCAATCCGGCTACGGTGCCGGTTATTCGATAAGCCCCATCGGGCAATGGTTTGTTGTTTTTACAAGAAACCATGAGTGTTGCCAATAAAAGGAGTACGATATAGTTTGAATTTTTCATAATTAATTAGTTTTAAAAATTTGTGCAAGTTTTTCTGCCAGTTCTTTTGGCTCTAAATGTTTGGCAATAATTTCTCCCTTTTTATTTAATAAATACGAAGAAGGAAGATAGGGGGCTGCGTATTTTGTAATAACGCGCGCAGTAAATGGAGGGCCTTGGTCTCTAGGCGGAAAAACATCTGCTACTTGTATCCATGGTAGTTGATCATCGGCAATAGCTTTTTTCCATTGTTTATGATTAGAATCATTGGTTACGCCAACAATCTCGAATCCGTAGTCTTTGTATTTTTTGTAAATCTTTTTTAGTGCCGGAAAAGAAGCTCTGCAAGGCGCACACCACGAAGCCCAAAAATCAACTAATACATATTTACCCCGTAGTGACGATAATGTAAAATCTTTACCGGTATTGGTCTTTAGCGTAAAATTAGGGGCCACTTTGCCAATGGCTACATTCTCTAATCGCTCTAATGTTTCTTTTAGCGGTTTGTATGAGGGTGATTTTTTTACGGTAGGACTAAACCCTTCTACAATCTTTTTGTATACGGCAAATGGTTGGTCTACTTCATTAGCCTGAAACCGCATATAATAAGCTGCTACTACTGAATTTGAGTGCGTTAAGGCATATTGTGTAATGTATTTTGATTTTGCTTTTCTCGCGTCTTCTCGTGCCTCAGATTCTAATTTTTCAACTTCTTTATATTTTGCGGTTCCTTTTTTTAAACCTTGTAATTGTAGGTAGTATTTGTGAAGCCTTTTTGAAGACTCTAAGTTACTTAGATAAGTATTAACTTTTTCGTATTCGGCATTGGTTTTTGAACCTTCAACTGTCGGGATTAGCCTTTTTCTTTTTGCGTTGGCAGTATTGGCTTTCACCTTAATTGTTGAATTTTCAGCAAAAAAAGATAAATAGTAATCCTTATTATTAAATGCTAGCTGAATACGTCTGGGGGTTTGTAAAGTGTCTATTATTTCAAAATGGCCGTTTTGTATGGGGTAAGATTTTTCGTTATAATGCACTTCTCCTGAATTTATCCCGGTTATAGTTCCAATTATTTTTAGGCTGTTTTGGGTAGTTTTCTTTTTACCGGTTTTACAACCGGCAAAAAGAAATAGCGCACACACTATTGCAATAAATTTTATTTTAAGTTTCATATTATTTTCAGGTTTATTTTAGTTAGTAAGATGGATTTTGTTCGATTTTCCCATTAGAGGCATCTATAGATTTGAGGGGAATGGGTAGGATAAATTTATCAGGGTTGGTTGCTGTAGGTTGCACATCAGCTACTTGAAACCCTGTTCCGAATCCGTCTGCATAATCATAACGAATTAAATCGTACCAAGTTTCTCCTTCTTCAGCGCCTAATTCAACTATTTTTTCCATACGAACCGCCTTTAAAAATTGGTTGAATGAGATAGTGGCCGGATAAGTAACGAACCCACTGCTGGCGGTGGTAGCGCCTGCTCGTAACCGAATGGTATTAAGCGCATCTAAAGCTTCTGTGGTTACACTATGTGCAGCTCTGGCGCTAGCCTCGGCTAAGATTAGATAGACTTCACTCATACGCATATGATAAATCATTTCATAGCTGCCGGAAGAAACACTGCTATTGTGATATTTTGTGGTGTAATACCCGCCGTAAGAAGTATTGGGTTTCATAACAGCCGGGATGCGCGTGTCGTCATATTTAATGGTTTGTCCATTAACAACCATTGAACCGGAGGCTATATCGATGTATTTTTGAGAAATGGAAGCATAAAATCCGGAATAAAAATTACCTATTCCTGATCCGTGATCCGGACCTCCGCTTGTGCCAAACAATACAGCCGGACTGTTAAAGATTTGCGGAGAGTTGTGGTCTGCAAAAATACCAGCATAGTCAGAAACTAAGGCATAATGCGCATCGGCGTTTTGAATGACGTCTTTGGCAGTGGCAGCTGCTTTTGCATAATCACCCATATATAACAAAACACGTGCTTTTAACGCTTTGGCGAAGGTTTTACTAACAAAGTTGTGGCCTTTAAAATCGGGTCCATCGGCAATACCGGCATCTAAATCATTCAGAATAGCTTTGTAGGTATCGGCTACACTACTTCGGGTATGTGCTTTGTTGTCTTTAGCCGGTTTGGTGCGGATATCTATTCCGTATTTTGAGTTGAGATCGTAAAATTGACCGTAAAGCCTTAGTAAGTAAAAATCGCCTAAAGCACGTATAATCTTGGCTTCAGCAATCATTTCTTTCTTTTTACCGGGTGTATCAAAATCGCTATCGCTTAATTTATTTACCGCTTCTATAAACCAATTTGTACGGTTTACTAAATCGTATAACCCGCTGTAAATTCCGGCAGTCGTACTCCCTGTTTCTAGGGGATCGTTGATTATAAGCCCTTTTATATCAGGATCACTTGCGTTGTATGGGCTACCCTGTGCAAACCCGTTCATAAATTCAGGAATGATAAACATAACCGGAGAGGTGGCTGTTCCGGAGCTTTTTTGGTGAAAGGCAGAATAAATACCAATGAGTGCCAGATTGGCGCTGTGTTCTCCGGTAATTGCCTCATCAACCGGTAGTGAATACAAAGGTTTGTAGTTGTCTAGTTTTTCGCAAGAATAGCTAATAAGCAGTAGAATACTTACGAGCGTAATATTGATATATTTATATATATTTTTCATCTTTTTAAGATTTTGTAGGTAGAACAAACGTGTTATAAACTTACGTTAAGTGATAAGGTGAACGTTCTGATATTGGGGTATGAGCTGCCGGTGTCTCTGTAAAAACCGGTAGTTCTTCCGGCAAAAGAAGAACTTATTGCATCTTCCGGATCTAGTCCCGGATAATCGGTTATGGTCCATAAGTTATTGCCACTTACAGTTAACCGCAGATTGTCTATAGCCGTGTGCTTAAACCATTTTTTAGGAAAAGTGTAGCTTATGGAAGCAGATCGTAGCTTTATATAAGATGAATTGGCAATGGTTTTACTACTTCTATATTGATGAGTACGTGATCCGTATCGGGCATATTTAGCATTAGTATGCGTTGGAGACCAGGTGTCTTTTATTAAAGAAGTGGGGTTAGACGACACATCAACATAGGCTAAGGTGTTAAACTTGGCATAGTATCTTTTTAGCCCGTATGAAAAATTCCAATTTAAGGTGAATTGCCAGTTTTTGTAGGAGAGAGTGTTGTTCCATCCGCCAAAAAAATCGGGGGTTATCTGTCCGAGGGGTACATAATCGTCGCTATTGGCTACCCCATCTCCATTAACATCCTCAAAAATATAATCGCCGGATTGGCTTAAAGAACTTTGATAGGTTCCGCCCGGTGCACTTTGATTTAGTTTATTAATTTCTTGTTGTGTTTGGGCTATCCCCGCTACTTTGTAGCCTAACATCGTACCGATGGGTTCTCCTTCAATAATGCCATTTTGGTTAGTATAGCCTGCATAAAGATTATCGACTCTATTTTTAACGGTCGAAAAATTTAAGGTAGAGGTCCAAGTAAGGTCTTTGTTGCGAATAATATCTCCGCCAATAACAAACTCCCATCCTTTGTTAGATACATCGGCTACATTGGCATTCCAGCCTTGTGCTCCCGTTTCGTAGGTAAGCGGAACCATTAAAATAATTCCGGAAGTATTTTTTTCATAATAGGCTATTTCTCCTCTTAACCGATTATCAAATAAACCAAACTCAAGTCCGAAATCTAATTGTTGCGTTTGCTCCCAATGAATATCAGCGTTAGGAACGCCGGTAACAGCAATTCCGTTGATACCATTGTAATAAGAATCGCCATTTTCTAAAGATTTGTAATAGGCTAAATAGGAGAAAGGGGGTAAATTATCTGAGCCGGTTAATCCGTATGAGGCGCGTAGTTTAAGCCTATTTACGAAGTCGATGCCTTTAAAAAAGTTTTCTTTATTAATTTTCCATGCCACTGCGCCGGCAGGAAAAAAACCGTATTTATTGTTAGGGCCAAACTTGGTAGAACCATCTCTACGGGCACTAAAGGTGAGGTAATATTTTCTTTTATAGTCGTAATTTATTCTACCAAAAATAGAATTTAATCCGCTTTCCAGGCTTTCGCTAGAAGCATCATCAATAAATCCGGCAGAGTTAATGTCGGTTAGTATATCGTCATCCGGAAAACCTCTGTACGCTTGTGAATTAGCGTCTATTCTGTACTTGTTCCAAGCCACCCCTACTACTGCGTTGATATGATGGTCTAAGGCAAATGTTTTGTTGTATGTTAGCGTGTTGGTTAGCGTAGTAGAATAGCTTTTGTTGGCTTGGATGGCTAAACGCGCTCCGGGTTCTGAATAATACCTTCCGTAAAATAATGCAGTAGAGCTTTTAGAAGTAGAAAAATTTCGCATATCAATATGGTTTAACCCAATGCTTAATTGCGATTTTAAGGTTAATCCTTCTATAATGTCTAATTCCCCGTAAATAGAGGCCAGTAAATTGCGATTGTTTAGTTTGTCTCGGGTCTGGTTGCCATCTCCTAACAACGTATATTGCTCTCCGTATGGCCCCTCATAAGTCGTGTAATTTCCATTTTTATCGTACGGAGCCATATCCGGTCTAAAATTAGCCATAGAGAGATTAGAAAACCCCCTGTTTTTACGTGTAGAATAGTTGTAGTTTAGCATAGTACCCACCTTAAACTCATCTGTAATGTTAGCGTCTAAGGAGGTGTTAATGGTGTAGCGTTTAAAATTATCTTCTATCATCACCCCGTTTTGGTCAGAAGCTCCGAGAGATACCCGGTAATTAACATCGCTTGTCCCTCCGGTTACACTAAAATGGTAATTAGTCCATAAGGCATTTTTACGTGTAATTAGGTCTTGCCAGTTTGTATTGGCCTTACCAAAATAAGCAGGGTCTGTGGTTATTTTATATTCAGTGGGGTAGTATATGGGCCATTGAGATTGAGGTACCCCGGAATTGTTAAGTGTTTGTTGAGCATTGGTTTTAGACCAGTTTATCCATTCAGGAGCATTTAAAAAGTCGTATTTTTTGGCTACATTTTGCACAATTATATTTGTACTAAAATTAAATCGGGGTTTTTCATTACGTCTCCCTTTTTTGGTGGTAATGATAATCACCCCATTGGCGCCCCTAGAGCCATAGATAGCAGCGGCAGAGGCATCCTTTAACACGGTAACGCTTTTAATGTCTTCCGGATTTAAGGTTAAAAGAGGGTTTCTGTTGCGGTTAACCGGGTAATTTATAAGGCCTAATTTTTCGGTATTTGGTGTGGTAACAATGGGCACCCCATCTATTACATACAGAGGTTGGTTGTCACCCCGTATTTGGCTGAGCCCACGTATGTATACTCTGGCGCCAGATCCGGGCTGTCCTCCTGAAGTACTCCTTACATACAATCCGGCAACTTTACCTACTAAAGCTTTGTCAAACGACTGTGTCTGAATTTGTGCCAGTTCATCACCCGATACAGTAGCTACAGAACCGGTAATATCCCGTCGATTTGTTTTTCCGTATCCCACGCTAACCATATCTAATGCAAAAGCATTTTCTTGTAGGGTTACGTTTAGTGTAGTTTGTCCACTCTTTAACGTAAAAGTTTGGGTTTTAAATCCCAACATACTAAAACTAAGCTTGTCTCCGGGGTTAGCTTCAATACTGTAGAGTCCTTTGGCGGTTGTTGCTACAGCACTTTCACCATTGTTTACAGAAACTTTAACCCCCGGAATAGGCACTCCATTTTTATCCACCACTTTTCCTTTAATTTCAAGTTGTTGTTTCTTAACCTTTTTGGTTTTGCGGTTTAAAATGAGTTGGTTTCCCGAAATAGTGTAGCGAATAGGGGTGTCTTTAAAAATAATAGACAAGATTTTAGAAAGCGGTTGCTCGGTAACATTAATAGAAACCTCTCTTTCTAAGTTGATTTCATCTACTCTATACAAGAAATTTTTGCCGGATGCCGTTTCAATTTTCTTGAAGAGTTTCCCTAATTTTATATGCTTATAATGAAGCGTATATTTTTGCGATCTGGGCTGAGGGTAGGCGCTGTATAAGAACATCACCGATACCAAAAGGGTTAATACCAGCTTACTACTCACTTTTGATGCGCGAGTGGTATAAAGAATATTTTTCATACTTTTGCAGAGAATTTAATTGATTAAACATTGTTTTAATTACATTGATTAAAGTCGGGAGATATGGCCGTATCTCTCGATTTTTTTTAGATTAGTTTCTAGGGGTTATGGTTATACTATCATGGTTAATGGTATAGGCAAAAGGATAAACCTGTGTCAGCAAGTCTAATACTTGTTTGATTGTTTTTCCTTTAAAATTAGCAGTAAACCGTTGTTCGTTTAAAGCTTTATAACGGTTGTGTATGACAATATTATATTTGTGCTCTAAAATCTTAGTCATAGCCGCAAAACTAATCTTTGTAAACTGTAAGTCGTTTCCTATCCACGAGGTATAATCTTCTGTTCGTACATTCATAATCTTAACCGCAGTAGAGGTAGCGCGTGTAATAGCCATATGTCCCGGGGTTAGCATCGTTTTTTTCCCATTAACAAAAACACCTACCGATCCTTTTACCAAAACGGTTTGATAGACGGCATCATCTTTATAGGCAGAAATATTGAATTGAGTGCCGTAAACAGCAATGGTTTGGTAATTGCTCTTTACTAAGAACTGGCGGGATGAGTCAGTAGCTACATGAAAATAAGCTTCTCCATCTAAAAATACAGTTCTTTTCTTTCCGGGTATAAAATGTATCGGGTATTTTAGGGTGGTCTCAGCGTTTAGCCAAATTTCAGTGCCGTCAGAGAGCACTAATTTAAATTGTTTTCCCTTCGGAACAAAAATTTCATTATACACTAACTTTTGTGTGGGGGGTGTGTTGTTATAAGTAATGGTATTCCCGGTTTTTATACCAATAACTTGCCCTTTGTCATTTTTTATTTTTTGCTGAGAGGTATGTGCAATTTTTTGCACATTGCCATCTCCCATTTTTAAAACGATTTGTTGCGATGAAACAGGAGTGGAAGGGGTGGGCTGCACGGCATTATTTTGAAAGTAATAATATGCGCCGGCTACTAAAATAATTCCAATAAAAATAGCGGCATACCGTATAAACAGCGCCCTATTAGATGCTTTTTTGACGGGTTTTTGTAATAATTTTTTGAGTTCAGGATAGGCCTCTTCGGCGTCATAATAGGTTGCAAAATCATCTAAGCGATGGTTTATTTCTAACACGTTGTAGAAATAATCAGCGTGTACAGAATCTGCTTCAATCCACTGCAGCAACTTTTTAGCTTCGGCTTCCGATAATTTGTGACGCACAAACTTTTCTATTAATAAGTATCCCTCTTCTTGAGTCATTTTAGCCGTGTTCTTTTATCTATGACAAAACTTGTTTGTAAAAACCCCTATAAATGATTAGACTTTTTTTATATTTTTGGCATGATAATGTTAAAATGCAACGTGTTCTAATGAAGTCCGCTTATCACTATACAGACGATGATACCTTGTTCAAGGCTATTAAAGAAGGGGATGACACGGCATTTGAACACCTTTTTTATACCTATTATGACCCTCTTTGCAAATATATTTCGAGCCTTTCTCCGCGACCTGCCATGGCTAAAGATGTTGTACAAGATGTCTTTGTAAAATTTTGGAATAAGAGAACTGAAATTATCATCACTACCTCGTTAAAAAGCTATCTCTACCAAGCGTGTTATCACACGTATATAAATGCTTATCAAAAAGATAAACGAAAAAATCAACAATTAGAAGAACTCAAGCTTCATAAATTAATGGCTTTAGACGAAGAAACCAACGAGGTTAAAAATGAAAAGAAAAAGCAGTTAACACAAGCTATTGAGAAACTTCCTCCTCGTTGTAGAGAAATATTTGAGCTAAAAAAGATAAAAAACCTTACCCATGAAGACATTGCCCGGCGTCTAGATATTTCGGTAAAAACGGTAGAAAATCAAATGACAAAAGCGTATGCCGAATTAAAAAAAGCGCTCCTGTAGAGCGCTAAAAAAGAAAGCACCCACATACAATCTAAAGCCTCTAAGATAGTGGATGCTTTCGGGTAAATAACCGAGAAATTACAGATTATAAGAGATGGTTTATAGGTGAAGATCTCGGTTATGTTTAAATATAAAGCCTACTTAAAGTTTAAAATTTAAGGCCGTAGTAGTAGGCGGAATGCAGTTAACATCGTTGCAGACCATATACCGTACGGTTCCGGTTATTTTTTTTACGGTGTTTGAAAGAAGTTTAACCCGTTGTTTAAACACGGTTTTTTCTTCAAAAATTTTAATTTTCATTCCGTATACTTTGTCAATAGTGGTAAACCCTTTTTCCTCTTGTGTTTTTCCGTCTACTTGAATAGTATTATTAGCGGTGTTAAAGGTAAAGGTTGTAGGAACAGGCCCGCCATCAGGAATGTTTTGCGAATACAGATGCCACCCGGGTTCAATTTGAGCCGTCATAATAAGCTCATATTCTTGCGCCCCTACTTTTTTAACTGAGGTTGACCAGCTTACCGGGTTGTGCATTTGTGCTTGAGCACCAAAACCAACCAACAAGGCCATTAAAAAAACAATTTTTTTCATGTTTGTAGAAATTAATTTTTGGCAAGGGTGAATGCTTTTCCCTTGCCAAAAAGATTATTTATTTTGTTGTGTATTTGTCACGCTGAGCTTGTCGAAGTGTGACATATGATGAGGTGCTATTTATTTTGTAATAGCGCCGAAATCATATTAGCCAATACTTGTTCATTGTCGGCACCTGTACTAAATCTATGAAAAACGAGGCGACCGTCACGGTCTATTAAGAAATTCATCGGAGCCGCTTTGTGGTTATCGAGATTTCCTTTGTCACGTCCTTTAACATCTAGTAAGGGTGTAAAGCTGTACCCGCTGGCTTTTACAAAGGGTAGTACATACGGGCTTTGCTCAGGTACAATATTGATGGCTAAATAGACCAAGTCTTTGCCTTTAAACTGGTCAACCACATTTTGAAAATGCGGAAATTCACCTCTACAAGGGCCACATCCCGGAAACCAATAGGTTAGTAAAATGACCTTACCGCGATAATCAGCTAAAGAAGTTTTCTTGCCGGTAAAATAGTTTTTTAAACTGAAATCTGTAGCCATAGGCGCATCGGCATACCGAATATCGTGAATTTCTTTGGTGATAGCATCCCAATTTTTGCCAAGGCTCTCCCCGTATTTTTTCAGCGCTTTCCCTATTTCGTTATCGGGGGTTTTAGCATACGAAGTCAATAAGGTTTTGTAGGCTTCTTCTTTTTGTCCTGCTTCAGACAAGGCTTTGGCTTTTAATAAAAGTATATAATTGTAATACCCCCGCATTCTAGAAGAAAGCTTTATTTTAGCTAGGGCAGCAACAGCTTCTTTGGGTTTTTGTTGCGCCAATAAAGACTGTGCACTACTTACGGCTTGTGCGCTGCTCGCGGCTTGTTTCCAAAACTGAATAGCGTATTTCCCTTTCGCTGTTTTTAGCATTTCTTGGGCTAGTGTTGTTGCTTTTTCTGGGTTGGTTTTAATCAACATGGCAAAATATCCGCTCATACCGCTACGAGACCATGAAAATTTTTGAGGAGGAAAATCTTTCTTTAGCATTTCATAGATTTCCTTTTTTTTGCTAGGGTTTTTGGTATAGTGAGCCAACCAATAAAGCGCTTGCGCTCCTCGTTCGCTATTCGGGAAGCGTTTAGCCACCGCCAAGCTTAGTTTTCGATATTTTTGGGGGTTTACCTGATCCCAAGTATTGGCATAATAAAAAGCGTAATCCGGGTTGTTGGGGTCTATCTCACTTGCTTTTTTGATATATTCTCTACTTTGATCAAAATCCCCCCAACGATCGCTATCTACCCATAAATAAAAATAAGCCTTTGCTAGGTTAGGGTTTCGTTTAACTGCTTCGAGTAAAAGGGGGCGCGCCTCCGGTAATTCTCTATGGCAGTATGCTTCGCCTAGAGCAAAGGGAATGGTGGCATTGTTAGGAAATTCTTTCATCCACTGTGCGTATTGTTTATCGAGCACGGCAGAAGGCTGGGTTTTAAAAGTTTTAAGATACGCCTGATGCAGCGCAAGACTATCGGGGTGTGCTTCAATGGCTTTTTGTAAATCGGCTCTGTTTTGTGCGGTCATTCCTACAGAAAGGAAAGCAAGTAGTAGCACTACCCATCCCTTTTTGAGGAAAGAAATTTTGTTTGTTGAACTTTTCATAGGGTGTTGTTTAAGAATACGTTTTCTAATCAGTTGATTTAAAGGCATTTAAAAAAGATGATTTTTACTGCTTTTGCAAGGAGTGTTCTCTTTTCTCCACATAATAGGAGAAATACGCATAGTTGTTTAAGAGGTGGTAAACAGGTGTACCACGATACAACTATGAATCGGATCTTTTGTGGTTGGTCGTAAAACCTGTTATGACTTTTGTGCAGCCAACAGTTTTTCTAAGAGTTTAAAAGGGGCTTCACTAGCGCCTACAAAACGTTTTACAATCTTGCCTTCCGGGTCAATGATAAACTTCGTAGGAAAGGCTTGTACATTAAATTTGCTAACGTAATTATCAGGAGTATTTCCTTTCTGACCAATAATTTGTTGCCAGCCATACTCGTGTTGTTTTACAAATTTAGCTACTTGTTCTTTAGTGTTTCCGGAGGTAATACCCACCATATAAAATTGGTCTTTATGGTCTTTGATAAATTGTTTGATTTTAGGCATCTCACCCACACATGGACCGCACCAAGTTCCCCAAAAATCGATCAACACATATTTTCCTCGTAAATTTTTAATGTCAAACGGTTTTCCATCTAGGGTAGTGTTGGTTTTTATTTCAGGCACCGGAGAACCGGGTCGTGTGGCAATAATACCATTTACGCGGCTTTTTATGTCTTTATAATAAGGGTTATTTTGGGCACTTTCGGGTATTTTACGATAGAGTGCAATAGCGGTAGAATCATTAATCTGCCTACGCATAATCATATCTTTTAGATACCAAATAGCTCCCACCGTATTGAGGTGACTTTTTACGTAAGCCAATTTTTTAGTGGTAACCGTCTCGTCAATTTTACCGGCTTCTTCTTGTAAGGCTTTTTGTTCTTTAGGAGTGGCGGCATAACTGCTTTTAACCATTAGGTTAACAGCTTTGTTATAGTATGGATAGGCCATTTTATTAATGGTTCCCAGACTGTTGTTGGCCTCATCTCCCGAAGGATAAGCATCCATAAAATCCGTTATTTTACCGGCTATTTTAATAGTAGCACCCGGAAAAGCAAAAGCCATTAAGCGTCCCGATTTACTGGGATAGAAACCGCCGCCTTTGGCTTTTTTTATGTAATTGCTATCGGGTACACTTTTCCAATTCATGGGAACTATTCGTACCAGATTCATATCGGCGATGGTATCTGAAAAAGTAAAATTGCCATTTTGCACTTTAATGGTATCAAAACCACGGGTATCATAAAGTTTGCCTAGATAAACCAACCGAAGATCATTGTTGCCCAGGCCGTCTATATGTCCACTAATGGTAAATTCATTAGTCGGTGCCTTTTCTTTTTGAGATGCCTTGTTTTTGCAACTCGTAACCGCTAGTGATAAAGCGGCTACGAATGCAATTTTTGTGATATATCGTTTCATTTTTAAAGTTTTTTACTAATACGTGTTTTGTTTAAGCTGCCCGTCTGAGGCTAAAATATCGGTAGCCGGAATGGGATACGCATATTTTCTAGAATGTTTGTCTAGGGTATACGTTTTCACCGGTTCAGAACCAACAATTGTACTTGAATTAAACGGGAAGAACGAACGGGTGGGGGTTACATCATCATACGAAACCGTATTGTTGTTATAACGGCGTATGTCGTACCAACGGTGTACAAAAGGCATTTCTCTTCTGCGCTCGGCTAGTATTTTTAAGACCGCATCTTTTTGAGAGGTAGCGCTGAGGTTAATAACATTAGCCGGAGCACTGGCATCTATTCTGGCGGCCCGTAAAATATTAACCGTGTTCATGGCCGGCCCCACTTTTCCTTGACGGGCTTGGCATTCAGCTTTTATAAGAAGCATTTCCGGAACGGAAGGCCCACTGGGAAGTGCATCTTTAAAGAAGAAAATATAGCCCGGATAGTTGTAAGGCGGGTTAATGGCCCCTCCTTGGTCATAAGAATAACCTTCTACAAAGTGGTATTTATAGCGCAAATCATATTGGTGATTATATAGGTTGATTAAACTTTGAGAAGGCCAGTATTTCCAGCCGGCGTTTTCCAGTTGTCGATAATAATACGATTGACCAAACTCAAATCGATCTCGTACAGAAGTTTGTTGATCTACCGTATACGGGTATTGAAGGTTAACCGTCGTAGGGTTGGGGTTAAAGATGGTTACCTGGTGTGGTTGGGTAGAATAATACATTGCCGTATTATAATTGCGCAAATGATTATAAACATCTAACGCTTTTTGTGCGTATGATTCCGCTTTTGAATAATCGTATAAGGCTAAATAAAAGCGAGCAGCAAAAGCATTGACAGCTGCTTTACTGGCACGCCAAGACTCGTTCATGCCATTTACTTGGCTAAAAGTGCGTTTTATTTTTAAAGCTTCTTTTAGTTCATTTTCGATAAAGGCATAAGTTTCCCCTAAGCTTACACGCTCAATACTTTCTTCAAAACTGGTTGAGTTTTTAATGGGTAACCCCAATTCATCTTTGTTTTGAGGCGTGTAGGGTAAACAATAAACGGTAGCCAATTCAAAATAGCTGTACGCTTTAATAAAGTGGGCTTCGGCTGCCAAATCGGCTTTTTCTTCCTCGGTTCCGGAAACTTTTCCAAGACTTTGTAAAATGAGGTTGGCCGTAAAAATTTTACGCCATTCTACCGGCCAAAAGGTTCTAGTGGATACCGTAGCCGCCAACTCCATATCCCAAGTCCCGTAAATAGCACCGTTTACATCATAGGTGCTGTTAGAAGCTTGGTAGAGCGCCGGCACAAACCCGTAATCATCCGTGCCAAAAACCATTTCTTTAGAAGGCTCACTAATAAAAGCATTGTAATTGTTTAATAAATCTTCTAATTGCTGAGCCGTTTTGGGGACGACTGCGGTAGATTTAGAAGGCGGTTTGGCTAAATAGTCGTTGCAACTGCTAAGTAGCGTCACACATATAATAAGGGGTATTATTTTTAAAAGTTTCATAGTAAGGAGATATTATAAGTTTAACTGTAATCCGAGAGTGTACGCAGGTTGAGGTCTAATAGTACCTCGTGGGAACTCCGGATCTTCGCCGGTATCGTTAAATACAATAACGCCTAAGTTGTTGGCTTGCGCAAAGAACTTAACCGAATCAAATCCTAACATGGTGGCCGTTTTTGACGGCAAATTGTAGGTAAGGTTTACTTCCTGAAAACGAATATGAGAAGCGTCTTGTGTTAAATAAGCCATATAGGGATAAAACCGATCCCAGAAATAGTATCGAGGAGTAGGATTACTGGGAAGTGGAATCATTTTATTAGGATCACTGTGCGCTACCTTGTCATATTGTGAATTTAAGGGCGTATTTCCGCCGGTCATAGTGGGGTAATTAAAACTCTGTCCTCTAAATACATGCCCAAGTTTAGCGGTAATAATAAAAGAAAAATTAAAGTCATAAATCTTAAAGCTGTTGCGCATTCCTAAAACATAAGGAGCAACGGTAGTACCTTGATCAACCATATAATTAACGGCGTTACCCACCGCAAATTTGGTTAAGGGGAGTTGAACGCCATTTTCGCCCAGAATAGACGGACGCATAATGGGGTTGGCTTGGGTGCCTACATTCATCATCCCACCGTATTGGTAGCCCCATAAGGTTTGGGCATTATGACCTTGTACGTAGGCAGTTGTTCCGCCATTATACAAGTCATATGATTCATAATGGGTCTTAAAGAATTTGGTAATCTTATTGTGGTTATAAGAGAAATTTAAGGAGCCGTTCCATACAATATCGTTTCCACTTATGGGTAGATGTGTACCGAGACTTACTTCAATCCCTTTATTCATCATAGAGCCATTGTTAAATCGTTGTGAGTCGGTTCCGTTTACAGAAGAAATAGATTGCGTGACGATTAAGTCTGTTCCTTTTTTGCGGTAAAGGTTGATAGAGCCTGATAATTTAGCCTGTAAGATAGAAAAGTCTATTCCTAGGTTTAAACTTTTCGTTTTTTCCCAACGTAAAGTAGGATTTCCGTAGCTGGCAATACTGGCAATAATTTGGTCGGTTATTCGGTCGGGTACCGTACCGATGCTGATTAAGGGAAGGAAAGACCCCGAACTAGAGATATTTCCATTTATGCCGTAAGTGGCTCTTATATTCAGTCGATCTAACCAGTCTATATCAGCCATAAAATCTTCTCTACCGACTTGCCATCCCAATCCTACAGACCAGAAAGGATCATACCGGTATTTGGGGTTGTCGGCAATAATGTTGGCGGCATCGGTACGGTAACTTCCGGTTAAAGAGTATTTTCTTTTATAGGTGTAGTTAACGTTGCCGTATAACGAAAAGAAACGCCGGGTACTTTCTCCAAAACTAGTTTCGGGGAACACATTAAACGGGTAGAAATAGCGAATATAGGCTCCCGGTAGATAATCCCACAACGTAGCTGTGTTAGGATCGCCTAAAAGTCTTCCTGATGAGAGTGTGTTTTTGTCGTAACCAAAAACCGTAGGGTATCGGGTCGAATTCACTACTCGATTAGAAATTGCTGTTCCGGCCACTAAATCAACGCGATGGTCTTCGGCAAAAGTGCGACTAAAATTTAATTGATTTCTAAAGTGGTACCCGGTTAGTGTGCTTTTGCTTTGTTGTAAGATACCTCCTTTGGGTACTAATTGGGTGGGCGTACCGCCGGTATGCCATTCAGGACCGGATGTTTCATTAATAAACTGACGTACGGTAAAGGTAGCATCGCTGTAATAATTATTGGTTTTAGTAGCAAAACGTTGGTATCTAAATTTAGAAGAAAGGGTTAGTCCTTCCATAATTTTTAGGGTTAACCCGGCTTGCATACGCAGGTTAAACTGTTTGCTGTTTAAATCGCGGTTATTAATTTCGGTGATAGGATTATAGGACCAATCGGCATACGGAAATTTTTCGCGGGGTACATAGGCATTAAAATTAGGCATGTAATAGTTGAGGTAGGACATATCTGTCAGGTTACCGTTCTTGTCAACCAGCATATCCCAAGGAGCCAACGATTGAATAACGCCTAACATATTTCCTCCTGAGTTAGTGGTTTGGTTTTTATATTGAACCATCCCCGAGAGATGAACATCTAAAAATTTAGCAAGGGCAGTCGTATTTTTAAAGTGCAATAAATAATCTTGTACGTCATCTCCTTTAAACATGGTCTTTTTGTCTTCAAATTGAAGAGAGATACGGTTCATCATTTTTTCGTTTCCGCCAGAGATAGCCACGTTGTAGTGTTGTGTAATGGGGGTGTTTAACAAATATTTTTTTATTTGTCCGCGGTTATTGAGCCCTTGTAGTCTGGCTAGCGTCGCGTCGCGCTGTGCATTGGTAATACGACCCAGGCGTGCTTCATTCATCGCAACCACGACTTGAGAGTAAGGGCTTCCAATATCGTTAATGGTGTTACCGGGAGGCGGGCCAAATAGGCTTCCCCAAAAATTGGTATTAAACCCTTCTTGCTCGTAGGCAATAATTTCGGCGTTAGAAGCGCGGTCTGCCACATAGCCTAAATCTAATTTAGGAGAAACGCGTAAAAAACTAGAGACCGATACCTGTGTTTTTCCTTTATGGCCACTTTTGGTGGTAATAACAATCACCCCATTACCGGCTTTAGCGCCCCAAATAGAAGCGGCGGCGGCATCTTTTAAAACGGTAATACTTTCTACATCTCTGGGGTTAATAGAAGCAAACCCGTTAGAAGAGGGAAACCCGTCAATAACAATTAAGGGTTTTTGGTCTGCAAAAAGCGAAGATTGTCCGCGCACTTGCAGGTCGTAGCTTCCATCGGTGTTCATCGTGGCTTGAACCCCTGATAACACTCCTACCAAACGCTCTGCTATGCTAGAAGAGGGTTTGTCAATTTGCGATGGCTTTACAACATCATAAGCTCCGGTAGCTCGTTCTCTAGATATTTTTTGAAAACCGGTAGAAACCACCTTAACTTGGTCAAGTGCCACGGCACTTTCATTCAGGGTTACATTTAAAGTTGTTTCGCCTTTGTTGATGGTGTATACCTTTGTTTTAAACCCTAACATGCTAAAAGTAAGCTTGTCTCCGGGTTTTGCTTTAAGGGTATATTCTCCATCAGCATTGGTAGATACAGCGCTTTTTCCATCGTTTACCGAAACGGTAACCCCGGGGATAGGTACCCCATTTTTGTCGACTACTTTTCCGGAAATAATAAGCTGTTGAACCACCTTTTTGGGAGAGTCGATAAAGGCTAAACAGTTTGTTTTTGGATTGTAGTTAACGGAAATATCACTGGTAGAAAGGCTTTTTTTAAGAAGCTTGCTAACCTTTATTTTTCCTTTTTTTAGCTGAACTTTCGGAAGTTTAGAAAACATATCCGATCGGTAGATAAAACGGTATGAAGTTTGTTGTTTTATCAAGTCAAAAACAGCATCTACAGAGAGTGTAGTGTCGTTTTTGATAGAGACCCTTTCATTCTGCGCCATGACGTGGGCAGGGATGGAACAAAAAGCGGTACTAAAGAAAAGAAAGATAAAAAGACGCATAATGTTCAGGCATAATCTTTTTCCGGGTGAGGAAAAAGGAGGTTTTAGATTAATTTCCATAAATTTGCAGATGTTAATTGGTTATTAAATCGATTAATGTTTAAAGCGAGAAATGGGGTTGTTTTGGGCAAAACGTAAACCCCGTTTCTTTTTTTTGTAATCATGAAATAATGACGGTTTTATTGTTAATAGTATAGTTAATGTGATTGGTTTCTTTTAGAATAGTTAAAATCTCTACAATACTTTGCTCTCGCCCTAATATCCCGGTAAATCGTACATTTTCTAATTTAGGATGCGAAAAGACAACGTTCATATCATACCAGCGAGAAAGCACTTTCATAATATCTTTTAAAGGTTTGTTCTCAAAGCTAAATATGCCTTGACGCCAAGAAACCTCATTAAAGATATTGACGTTTTTTACTTCCAAATTTCTGGAGGTAGGGTTGGTAATGGCTTGCTGGCCGGGATGCAATATAACATTTGCATTGGGGGTCCCCAGCGCAATTTTTCCTTCAACCAGTGTGGTATAGGTTTTGTTTTTATTGTTGCCATAGGCTTTGATGTTAAACTGCGTACCTAGCACTTCAATATGCATTTGGTCAACAGTAACACGAAATTTGCTGCCGTGGTGCTTCGTGCTGGGAGAAACTTCAAAATAAGCCTCGCCGTATAACAATTGTACTTTTCGGGTTTTTCCGTCAACAAATTTTACCGGATATTTCAGTTTTGAGTCGGCGTTTAACCACACTTTTGTGCCATCAGCAAGTACCAAAAAAAACTGCCCACCTCGTGGAACGGTGAGATAATTATAGGCTAATTCTGTTTTTTGATTGTGGGGTGTGTTGTTATACACGAGCTTTTTACCGTTACTGTGGTAAAATTTACTGGTAGTCGTGTCTCCTTTGTGTAAAACAACAGATGAACCATTTCCTAAGGTGAGAACAGCTTTGTTGGTACCGGGATGAATATTGTTAGTATGTTGAACGATATTTTGAGGGGTAGGAGACGTATCGATTGCTTTGTTGCTAAAAAAGTACGTTCCTAAAACAGCCAATCCTATTAAGGCAATGAAAATGGCGGCGTATTTAAAGAAATTTGCGTAACTTTTCTTTTTGTTTTGACGTAGACGTCGTTTTATTTGGGTTAATGATTTGTGTCCGTCAAAAGTTTGTTGAGCATTTAAGAAATAATTAAGCTCTACATATCTGTTAAAATAATTTTTGTGTTCTTGATCTTCTTTGAGCCAACTGCTCAACTGTGCTGCTTCTTCAGTGGTTATTCTGTTTTCAAGCAGCTTAATGATTAATATTTCAACCTTGTTATTTTCCAATTTTTTGCGCTTTACTAACAAGACGCTAATGTTTTGAAAAACCCTTGCTCTTTTTTAGATTTTTTTTAACCTTCGCTGAAATTTTACGCGCAGCCTGTATAAATAGCCACTTTACTGATGAAAAAGAATCCTGCTACAGACTTGTTGTTAGCTTCTCTTAAAGAAGGAGATATGGAGGCTTTTGAGCAAATTTATGCCCGTTATTATGAACGATTGTGTATTTATTTGTTGAGTTATACCAATAATCGTCAGAAGGCGGAAGATTCAGTGCAAGAAGTTTTTCTGAAATTGTGGTCGGGTAGAGAAGAGCTGCAAATCACCACCTCTTTAAAAAGTTATTTGTACCAATCGGCCTATAATAAATTAATGGACACTTTTCGCTATCAGAAAAGAAAAGATAGCTTTCTACAAGATTACTACCGCACTGCTCTAATACGTGCAGAAAACTTAGATGAGAGCTATAAAAGACGACAAATAGGCAGGTTGCAAACTTGTTTAGATAAACTGCCAGACCGGTGCAGCGAGGTGTTTAAAGAAAGTAAGTTTTCGGGTAAAAAATACCAACAAATAGCCGATGAGCTTAAGATATCGGTAAAAACGGTGGAAGGGCACATTACCAAAGCCTTTAAACTGATTAAGATTTGTATGGACGGGGAGGAAAAATAAGGATAAATAAAAAATCCCTCTCTGTAAAGAGAAGGATTTTCTATAATAGAGCAAATTTTATTTTTATTTTACTTTTTTGACAATAGCCTCAAAAGCTTCGGGATGATTCATGGCTAAATCGGCTAAAACCTTGCGGTTTAAATCAATGTTGTTAGCTTTGAGTTTTCCCATAAATTGAGAGTATGACAATCCGTGTTGGCGTGCAGCAGCGTTAATACGCATAATCCACAACGAACGGAAGTTTCTCTTTTTGGTTTTACGATCGCGGTAAGCATAAACCATTGCTTTTTCTACCGCATTTTTGGCTACTGTCCAAACGTTTTTACGTCTGCCGTAATAACCACGAGCTTGTTTTAATACTTTCTTACGTCTAGCTCTAGACGCAACTGAATTTACTGATCTTGGCATAATGTTATTGTTTTTGTAGAAGGCGACTACAATTGTAGTACTTTATGAGCCCGCTCCAGGGTTTGTAATTAATTTAATTTCAACCAAAAAAGCATTACTTTAATCGTAGCTGAAGTTTGATGTTGTTCTTGTCAGCTTCGTGTACAGTGGTGCTTTTTGTAAGCGCTTTTTTGCGTTTCTTAGATTTTTTGGTCAAGATGTGGCTTTTAAACGCTTTCTTTCTCTTAATTTTTCCACTTGCCGTTAACTTAAAACGTTTTTTGGCACTGGATTTTGTCTTCATTTTTGGCATGTCGCAATTGTTTTTGTTGCTCTATATAGTTTTATTTCTTTGCTTTTTTAGGGGCAATAAACATGGTCATACGTTTACCCTCTAATTTTGGTAATTGTTCGACCTTACCGTAGTCTTCCAAATCTTGTGCTAGACGAAGTAGCAAGATTTCACCTTGGTCTTTAAAGACAATAGAACGGCCTTTAAAGAACACGTAGGCTTTTACTTTAGCGCCGTCTTGTAAGAAACGTATAGCGTGATTTTTCTTAAACTCGTAGTCGTGGTCGTCTGTGTTTGGCCCAAATCGAATTTCTTTATTAATCACTTTAGAAGCTTTTGCTTTACGTGCTTTTTCGCGTTTCTTTTGTTCAAAAAGAAATTTCTTGTAATCCATGACTTTTACAACCGGCGGATTAGCATCTGGCGAAATTTCTACCAAATCTAATGCTAACTCTTCGGCAATAGCCAAGGCTTTTGCTAATGGATAAACATCCATCTCTACATTATCGCCTACTAAACGAACTTTATCAGCTTTAATTTTTCCGTTTATGCGATGTTGATCTTCTTGTTTTTTACGCGGTGTATACCGTCTAGACTTTTTCCTTCGGATTGTTGTAGATTTTAGGGTTAAACTTCAAATTCATTAAGAGTAGAGTTGACTTCGTCTTGAAGCATCTTGCAAAAATCAGCGATGCTTACAGTTCCTAAATCTTCTCCACCGTGTTTTCGTACAGAAACCGTACCGTCTTTTTCTTCTTGTTCACCAACAATAAGCATATACGGTATTTTGTTGACCTCGGCTTCTCTAATTTTTTTGCCCATGGTCTCACTACGGTTATCTATTAGGGCGCGAATTTCGTTATTTTGTAGGAAAGTTAAAACTTTTTTGGTGTAATTCTTATATTTTTCACTCAAAGTGAGGATGATAACCTGATCCGGAGTGAGCCATAGGGGGAAATTTCCTTTGGTATTTTCTAATAAAATAGCCACAAAACGTTCCATACTCCCAAAAGGAGCTCGGTGAATCATAACCGGTCTGTGTAATTCATTGTCACTTCCTTTATAGGTTAAGTCAAATCGCTCGGGTAAGTTATAATCTACTTGAATAGTGCCCAGTTGCCAGCTTCTGCCCAACGCGTCTTTTACCATGAAATCTAGTTTGGGGCCATAGAAGGCTGCTTCACCGGTTTCTATAACGTAGTTAAGTCCTTTTTCTTTGGCTGCTGTAATGATGGCATTTTCAGCTTTTTCCCAATTTTCGTCACTGCCTATATATTTTTCTTTGTGGTCCGGATCGCGCAGCGAAACTTGAGCAGTAAAATCTTCAAACCCGAGTGAGTTGAAAACGTATAAAGTCAAGTCAATAACGTTTCTAAATTCTTGATCCAGCTGATCAGGCGTGCAAAAAATATGGGCGTCGTCTTGTGTAAACCCGCGTACCCGGGTTAACCCGTGTAACTCGCCACTTTGCTCGTAGCGATAAACGGTGCCAAACTCTGCATAGCGTTTGGGTAAATCGCGATAACTCCACGAATGTGAACGATATATTTCGCAATGGTGTGGACAGTTCATCGGTTTTAACAAAAATTCTTCTCCTTCTTTTGGGGTGTTAATGGGCTGAAAACTGTCTTCTCCGTATTTGGCGTAATGCCCGGAGGTTACATAGAGCTCTTTTTGCCCAATATGTGGGGTGATGACCATTTCATACCCCGCTTTTTGTTGTGCTTTTTTCAAAAACGCTTCTAGCCGGCTGCGTAGAGCGGCTCCTTTAGGAAGCCACAAAGGTAAACCTTGCCCTACTTTAGAAGAAAAGGTGAACAAGTCGAGTTCTTTACCCAGTTTGCGGTGATCGCGTTCTTTGGCTTCTTCTAAAAACTCAAGATAAGCTTTTAAGTCTTTTTGTTTTGGGAAAGTAATTCCGTAGATGCGCGTTAGTTGTGGTTTGTGTTCATCACCACGCCAATAGGCGCCGGCAATATTGAGCAGTTTTACCGCTTTGATGTATTTAGTGTTGGGCAAATGCCCGCCTCTACATAAATCGGTAAACGTGCTATGGTCACAAAACGTAATATCACCATCGGTTAAATTCTCTATCAATTCAACTTTAAAGGGATTGTCTTCCTCTTTGTAATAGGCTAGCGCCTCTTTTTTAGAAACAGCACGCATGGTAAAATCGTGTTTCTCTCGGGCTATTTCCAGCATTTTCTTTTCAATCTTTGGGAAGTCTTTTTCAGAAATTTCTTCTCCATGTAAGTCGATATCATAATAAAAACCTTGTGTTATGGGCGGACCAATGGTAAGTCTTATGTTAGGGTATAACTCTTTTAAGGCTTGTGCTAAAACATGTGCTGAGCTGTGCCAAAAAGCTTTTTTACCTTCCTCATCATTCCACGTATACAGTACCAAATTGCCATTTTCTTGTAACGGTGTTTTGGTTTCTACGGTTTTTCCGTTAAACTTGGCAGAGAGTACATTGCGTGCCAAGCCTTGGCTAATACTTTCTGCAACCTGTTGTGGAGTGGTGCCGTTTTCATAACTTTTTATGCTGCCATCGGGCAAGGTGATATCAATCATAACTTCCAAATTGAACTGCAAAGATAAGCGGATAATTTTTTTCGACAAGATAGGAAACCCGCAACTTTTTGAAAAATAATACCCAAACAAAAATCCGCTCTTCACAACCGAAGAACGGATCTTGTTTTTAGGGTAAAAAAACGCTTATCAAGTTATTCTTTTGGTTTCTGTTCTTCTTTGCATTGCCCAAAAAAGAACCAAAAAAGTCTAGACTTACTAAAAAAACAGAAGAAAATACTACGGAACTATCAGCCACTGGATTAAAATAACTTGCCTCCTACGTCGGCTTCGGACAGATTTTAATCCTCAAACCAACGCGGCTTCCTTGATTTTCACTGTTTTTTGGATAGGTCATTGGCAAAATCATGTTACTCTTAATTAGAATTGAAGTGTTTTAAAACAACATGTTCATAGATATGTGAGTATCAGATAACTACATGCAGCATGTGGACGTATTATTCGAAACGCTTATTTTAAACCGAGGGCAAAACGTATTTGTACGGTTTCGGTAACTTTAATTTGCCCTACAGCTAGGTTTTCTTCCACTTTCTTTGAGGTAGTGCCGTCAGCAGAAAAGGAGACATTCATTGCCATAAGACGACGAGGAGAAGGGCGGCGGCTCCCACTTTCTGATATCATCAGTGCGGGACCTACTTTTAAGCCTAACGCTGCTGCATAATCAGTAGCTTTTTGCAAAGCGTCTTTAGCCGCTTTTCTCCGGGCTTCTGCTTGGTGTTCTTTTAGTTTAGAGTCTTGAAAATAAACACCGTCAATGTGATTAATACCGGCCTTCATAAGTTTATCCATAATATTTTCATACCCGTCAATATTATTTAAAGTGATTGAGATAGACTGACTGGCAACATAGTATTCTTCTTTGGTTTTATAATTGCGTTTTTTGTCTAAACGCACATAGGTGGTGCGGTAATTCTTAGGGTCGAGGTCTTCTTTTTTTAAGAGCGTAAGCACTTTGCTCATTACTAGGTCTGCTTCTTTTTTTACGGTTTGAGCAGATTGCCCTTTTTTCTCTACATGTGCTTCTATTCTTACTTGATCGGGGGTTACCTTTACCGTTCCGGAGCCGGTAACCGTAATGCCGGTGGGTTGTGTGTTTTGCGCGGTGGTGAATCCTGTGGCAGCAATAAAAAGACTGCCGGCTAATAATAATGTACGAATCATAATAGGTTTTTTGGTTAAAAGCTGAAGAAATTGTTTCTATAATGCTTTTGCGTTTATATTTCTCAATTAAACAAGAGTCGTGCCATTAATTTTGAAATTATTTTATTTCGGTGTACATACGTTGGTAAGTGGGAAGGTTCATTTTACTATCACCGACCAATTTGTAGCGGTTATTACGCTGCTTTTTGATAAAAGAGTTTACGGTATTTCCACCTGAAAGAATGTGCTGAATGGCAGTGTGTAACAGAAGTTCGTTGGGATTTCCTAAAACTCCGAGATGGGCAAAATTTTCTTGCTGTTCAATATCGGGAAAGAGGCCGTTAAAGAAACCGGTAAAGCCGTCTGCATTAATCGTTTTAAGAACAAGAGGTTGCATGGCATACGTGTGCCCGGGTTTTACGGAAGATCGGGTAAAATCAGGGGAATCATAAACGGTAATAGAGGCTTGAAACTTGCCAATGGTGGTGTCGCCAATTTGTACTACGTTTATATAAGGGTTAAGTCCATTGATGAGCAACTCGCTAGCCGAAGCGGTACTTCTAGTAGTAAGCACATATACCTTGCTTAATCCTAAACTATTAATGGTTGCTCCGGTGGGAATTTTCTGATCAAAAAGTAGCTTTTTTGTATCAAAATTGTCATTATAAACTGCGGTAGCAAAAAGTTTTCCGTTAAACTGACCGGTAATCATACTGGCCAAATCTTTGCTACTTTCAACATCTCCGCCGCCGTTATAACGCAAATCAACTACTAAATCAGTAACTCCGGCCGCTTTAAAATCACCAAAAGCCGCGTTGAGTTCATCGTCATAAGAACGGGTAAACCCGTTGTACATTAAATACCCAATTTTGTGCCCTGCGGTGTCAATTACTTTATGCTTAAAAACCGGATCTTCATGGTATTCAGTTTTGGTAAGCGCAATACTTTGGTTGGTAGAAGCCAAGGTGTGGTTTTGTATTTTTGCCAACCCAATGGTGTACGAAGTAGACTGAAGCAAATGTTGATAATTACTAATGCTTAAAGCAGTTCCATCAATGCGGTCAAAAAGCATGCCGCGTTTTACGCCTTGACTTTCGGCAGAAGTGTTGGGTAAGACGTAACGCACATACCCAAAGACGGTTTGCGTGCCCGAGATGTTAACCAACCCAAATTCCATTCCATTGTTTAAGGTAATTCCGCTGAGCAGTTTTTCCAGTTTACGGAAATTAGGCATAATAAAGCTGAATCGATCTTTTACATAGCGCAGCGAATTGAAGAGGTCTTCAGGAGAATTAAAAGTGCTTAGATATGCATTTAAGTCGGCTTGGTTAGCAAAGTGATTGTTGTTTAAAACCGGATCTTTATCTTTATAGAGGTAGAAAAGTTTCATGCCACGGTACACAAAATTGTTTACATCAAGATTAGACGCGGGCTGAACAACGTCATCGTTGTCATCATAACAAGAAGACAAAGACAGGGTAGAGAGGCAAATTAATAGAAGAAGAAAATATCTTTTCATAAGGAAGTAAGTTTAAAAATAGCGCGATATCTTGCCGATAAAGACAATTAGTTCAGTACTTTTAGATTATAAAACTAAGCACAAAATAATAAACTAGAGAAAATTTGTAACAAAATTGTTTATTGAACGTCATATAAGAGAAACAGACCAATTGGTTTAAAATGAATCAACAGGCATTTTTAAATTTTATAAACCCACTGAAAGATCGCATTTTCAGGTTAGCGCTTCGGTATCTTATTTCTAAAGATGCTGCTGAAGATGCTACGCAAGAAGTGATTATAAAATTGTGGAAAATGCGTAAAAAGTTGAATCGAGTAGATAGTGCTGAGGCTTATGCCATTACCATCACGAAAAATCATTGTTTAGACCAGCTAAAGTTGAAGAACAATAACAATATGCGTATCGTGCACACTAATTTTTCGGGGCGTGAGCGTAATCTTCAACAGCAAGTCGAAGCTAAAGATGAGCTACATTGGGTTACTGAAATCATTAAAACCTTGTCTGAGCGTGAACAAGCATTAATTCAGTTGCGCGATATAGAACAACTAGCATATGATGAGATTGCAAAAGTTTTGGATATGGAAGAAACAGCCATTCGGGTGGCTTTGTCTAGAGCGCGAAAGAAAATAAAAACAAGAATACTAAAAATGCACCGCTATGGAACGTTGGCAGATAGATAATTTATTGGAGAAATATCTTGCGGGTGAAACAAGTTTAGAGGAAGAAGTACAACTTCGTAACTATTTTACGAAAAACGAACCGCTTCCGTCTGATTTGGAAGAGTACAGAATTTTATTTGGTTTTTTTAAACAAGAACAACAAAAAACCTATGAAAGCGACGTGCTATTGCCCCAACCCCAATCGTATAAATGGTTGATGGCCACAGCCAGTATTGCGGCTATATTAGTTGCTGTATGGGTGCTCCAACCTTTTGCCAGTAATCCGGTAGGTTCGGTTGGTAATAGTAAGATAGCCACTCAAAACGCACAAGCCTTATTTATGATGATGGGAAGTGTGCCCGAAACGGCTAGTAAGAAAAACCTGCAGTATGTTTCAGCATTAAAAGAATTAAATATTACCCAAAAAAAAGAACAGATTAAAGAAGATACAACCCTTTTAAAAAAATAAGTATGAAAACGTTTATATGTACCCTTTTTGTGCTGTGTATGCCTTGGTGGGCCTCTGCTCAGCTATTTGAAAAATACGAAAATAACGATCGTGTTGATGTAATGGTTGTTACACAAAATATGTTTCAACTCTTGTCAGGAGTGGATATTAAAAGCGATGACCCGGATGTGCAACAATTTGAAAATTTGATTAAAAACCTGCAAGGAATAAGAGTGCTTTCTACTGCTGATGCTGCTATTGGCAAACAAATGCTGGCAGATGTGAATACGTATATTTCCCAAAAAGGTTTGCAAGAACTCATGCGCGTAAAAGAAGATGGAAATCATTTAAAATTTTATTCGGAGCCGGGTAGTGCCCCCGGAAAAATTAGCCGATTGCTAATGTTTATGCGTGGAAAAGAAGATGGTAAGCCGGAGTATGTGGTGTTATCTATAAAAGGAGACATAGACCTTAATGAAGTGAGCCAAATAGCCGGCGTACTTCATGGTATTCCCGGTGCTAAAGAACTCAAAAATGTACACTCTAAATCAGAAGAAAAATGAGAGAGGTCTATAAATTTATTGGAATAGGGATGGTATTGCTACTGGTTTCATGTCAATCTGAACCTAGTTTGCAGAACTACTACGTAGAACACCAAAATGATACAAACTTTATGGTGATTGATTTACCGGCTAGTATGATTATGGGAAACTTAAAAGACCTTCCTAAAGATGCACAAGAAGCGCTTAGCCATATAGATAAAGCCAATATGTTGCTGTTCCCACTTAATGGAAGCAACCATAAACAGTATAAAATTCAACGCGATAAGGTATTAGCTATTCTAGATTCAGATGATTATAAGCTGCTTTTTAGACTGAAATATTCAGAGGCTCATATACAACTACGTTATTTAGGCAATCAAAAAGAAATAGATGAATTTGTATTGCTAGCTTATGATGATAGCAAAGGGTTTGCCGTAGCTAGAATATTAGGCGATAATATGAACCCACAGGCTATTATAAAAACCCTGCAAGCCGTGCGAAAAGGAAACGTTAAAGTGAATGTGGATAATTTGAAAGGGCTCGTCAATTAACCCTTTCTGCACTGAAAACGGAAAATGCCGACTGACAAAAAATCAGCCGGCATTTTTATGTGTACCCATTGTGTATATGACCCCTAAAAAGGATACATTTTGTCACCTACCTAGGGAAGGCTCATGTTGAAGAACCTTTTATAGTAACGTGTAGGTTTGAAATAATACGTTTAACTGCCTTATAAATAGAGTCTTACCCCTTTCAATGCACTGTGTTTTTATTTAATAAACCGAATGGTCATCGGATATTTTATGTCTTTTACTCCGTCTTTAGCTTTTAATCCATAAATAATAGGGAAAATGATGTTGAGCAGTATGATAATAGGTATCAAAATAAAACCGATCAAGACAATACATAAAATACCGGCAATAATGTAGTAAATAAACAAACTGATTTGAAAATTAACAACCTCTTTGCCTTGCGCATCCATATCTTGAATTTCATCTTTTTTAAGTTGCCATAAGATAATAGGCACAACTATTCCGCCAATACCACTTACAAGAACCAATAGCTGACTAAGATGCATAATCATTAGCATTTGTCGATCTTCTTTTAAAGCTGTAGAGCCGGTGTCTTCAACGTTTATAGTTTCCATAGAGTTATTTTTAGCATGGTTTAACGGAGCAATATAACAAATTTAACATAATATTCTTGCCTATAGTTCTTTATCTTTGCGCTATGCTTTTAGAAGAAACTATAGTCGCTTTAGCCACCCCCGCCGGCAGTGGAGCCATTGCTGTTATCCGTGTGTCAGGGCCACAGGCCATTGCCTTGGTGGCACCGGTCTTTGAAGGCCGCCAAAAAATTGCCTTGACTCAACAAAAAACGCATACCCTACAGTTGGGCTACATCAAAGATGGACAACGCATTATTGATGAAAGTTTGGTCTCCGTTTTTCAAGGAAATCGCTCTTACACCGGTGAACCTACTGTTGAAATCTCTTGCCACGGCAGCCCATTTATTCAACAAGAAATTATCAATTTGTTACTGCGTCAGGGCGCTCGTGCGGCTAAACCAGGCGAATTTACGATGCGCGCTTTTCTCAACGGAAAAATGGATTTGAGTCAAGCTGAAGCCGTAGCCGACTTGATTGCCAGCGACAACGAAGCTGCTCATCAATTGGCTATGAATCAAATGCGTGGCGGTTTTGCGAATGAAATCAAACAATTGCGCGAAGAATTACTCAACTTTGCTTCGCTCATCGAACTCGAACTCGATTTTGCGGAAGAAGATGTCGAATTTGCTAACCGCGATCAGTTTCAAGAACTCATTTGGAAAATTCAAAAGACGCTTAACAAGCTCATTGATTCCTTTGCTGTAGGAAATGTCATAAAACGCGGTATTCCCGTGGCTATTATTGGCGAACCGAATGCCGGAAAATCTACCTTGCTCAACGCTCTGCTCAATGAAGATCGGGCTATTGTCAGTGATATTGCCGGAACAACACGCGACACAATTGAAGATGATATCGCCATTGGCGGTATTGGATTTCGCTTTATAGACACCGCCGGAATTCGCGAAACCACCGATGAAATCGAAGGTCTTGGTATCAAGAAAACTTTTGAAAAAATAGGAAAATCTTCTATTGCCTTGCTGATGATTCCGAGTACACAAGCCATTGAAAACGAAATGGTAAAACAGGAAATGATCGTCGAAATAAACCGCATTAAAAACCGCTTTCCCGATAAGCCGTTTTTGATTGTTATCAATAAAATTGATTTGCTGAGTGAACTTCAAATTGAATTATTACGAGAAGCGTTGAATGCTATTGCCGGTACTGATTTACAATTTATAGCCGCTAAACAAAACAGAGGCATTGACGCCCTAAAAGACAAACTGAAAAACTATGTCGATACCGGTGCTTTGCGCAACAACGATACGATTGTAACCAACTCACGTCACTACGATTCCTTGTTAAAAGCGCAACAAGAAATCAACAAAGTACAAGAAGGTTTAAACCTGGGGCTTACCGGCGATTTACTAGCTATCGATATTCGTCAAGCACTGTATTATTTTGGAGAAATCACAGGAGAAATCACAACCGATGACTTGCTCGGAAATATTTTTGCCAATTTTTGTATAGGGAAATAACAGTTCGACTTGGCTCACTGACCACCTCAGGGCTCGATTTAATCACCGAGGGCTGTATGGACGCTGAGGACCCTGAGGTTACTCGAAGGGTCGAAGCGTCGAAGGGTCGAAGCCCGAATAAATAAAAAACAATGAAAGGATACACTTACATATTATTGTGTGCAGATGGTAGTTATTATACGGGGAGTACTAAAGATATAGAAAAAAGATTAACCCAACATCAGGCGGGAGAAGGCGCCAATCACACTAAAAAACATTTACCGGTAAAATTGGTGTATTACGAAGAATACAGTAGAATAGATGAGGCTTTTTATAGAGAAAAACAAATACAAGGCTGGAGTCGAAAAAAGAAAGAAGCCTTGATAAATGGAACGCCGGAGTTATTACCAAAATTGGCTATAGCCTATCGTGATTTACAAGATGATGATTCTTTATGAATAAACCGCCCTTCGAGAGCCTCAGGGCTCGACATAACCGAGGGTGGACGCTGAGGACCCTGAGGTTACTCGAAGGGTCGAAGCGTCGAAGGGTCGAAGCCCGATATATGAAACATAAAAAGTAAAAAAACGAACCGCTTGGATTGTAGAGCAACAACGTTTTTTCTGCCTTTTGATTCGCGGAAGTTGTTCAACTAAGGGCAATTCCACTTTTCATCTAAAAAAAATTGTTAGATCCGGATTTTTTGGGTCGCATTAATTCCTCAACCCTCGGCGTACGGCTTTAATAAACTTCCAGCGTTGTTCAGATAATTCTTGCGCAGACGCTTTAGGCCAGGCTGCAATTTGAGCAATAACGAGTTTTTCTTTGGGGTTAATGTAAATCAGTTGTCCAAAAATACCCACAGCAGCATAGCTTCCATCGGCAAATACCCACCATAAATAACCATAACCATTACCTTGGTCGTCAATGGTGTATAGTTTTTTAGTGGCGTGCGTAAGCCATTCTTTAGCAAAAATAGGTTTGCCGTTAATTTTTCCACGATTGAGCATTAACTGTCCTAATCGGGCATAATCGCGAAGGCTGACTGAAAGTCCGCTGCCACCAATGTTTAATCCGCTGCATTCGTCTGCCAACCAATAGGCATTTTGTTGCATTCCCATAGGTTTCCAGATTTTTTCAGAAAGGTATTGCGCTAGTGTTTTATGCGTAGCTTTTTGAACTAAAATGCCGGCTAAATCGATTTCTCCGGTGCTGTAATGCCAAGGATGCTTTCCATTTTGTAAAGGTTTTATCGGCTTGATATACGTTAAAATATGTGATTCATCTCCTCGGCAAGGCGCTAAATACATCTGAGCGACGTCAGATTTCGGATCGGCGTAATCTTCATTCCAATCCATTCCTGAGGTCATAGTGATGAGCTGTCTGATGGTAACTTTTCCATAAGCATAGCCCTGAAGTTCAGGAATGTATTTTTGTAACGCATCATCTAAACTTTTGATATAACCGTCCTTTAAGGCAGTGCCTATTAACATAGAAGTAACAGATTTTGCCACTGAAAAGGAAGTCCATAAGCTGTGGCGTGTCGCATTTTTGCCGTAACGTTCAAGGCGTATTTTTCCATTTTGCAACACAATGGCTCCTTCTATATGGTTAGCAGTCATATACGATTGTAGCGAAGTGCTGTCATTCCATTGAGGCGTGATAGCTTTTCCTTTTTTTAAGGGATAGTGATGCGTGCCTGCAGCTACTAATTTGCTGGGAAAAATTTTGTGCATTAATGGAAATCGGCGCTCTTTTTCCACTTGATTCCAAAAAAGTAAACTTTCTAATTTCTGCCCCATAGTTTCTCCCGGAATACGCGCTCGTATTTCGCGTATAGCCAATGAGTCAGCTGATTTAAGATCAACTTCTTGACCGTAAGCCGTGTGGAAACTGAAATAGAGAAGACATAAAAATAATAAACTGTAGCGCATAACGATGTATTTTAAGCGGAAGTCGGATTAAATCTATACAGCAGATATTGTTTTAAAATGGAGAAATATTGTTAGCAGAAACGTAAATCGACTTGTAATCTTCAATCACTTTGTTAGCAAGATTGTAATCTTGATTTTTAGAATGTTTACTTTTATAGGCTACACAATAAATTCCGGCAGCGTGAGCCGCTTTAATACCATTGGTAGAATCTTCAATAACAATGCAGTTGGTTCGCGGTTCTTGTGCTTTTTCTGCCGCTCGTTCAAAAATTTCCGGATGAGGTTTAGAAGCTGTTAATTCTGCTCCGCTAATTTTTCCGATGAAATATTGATCGAGTCCGAAGCGTTCGAACACCCAATTGATGGTATTGCGACTAGCTGATGAGGCCAACACCATTTTAATGCCGTGTTGATGATAGTTTTTGATTAAATCTAGCACCCCGGGAATCAAATCAAAATCAGGGTCGTTGTCAAAAAGATTTTTAAAGTGCTCTCGTTTTTTGTCAATTAGTGTTTGTGGATTTTCATTAAGATTAAAGTGAGCCACTAATTCTTGGCAAACCTTAAGTGTTGCTTTTCCGGTAAATGAATCGTAGAGAGGCTGATTAACTTCTAATCCGAAGTGATCAAACATTTCAAAATACGCTTTACGATGCAGAGGTTCGGTATCTACAATTACACCATCCATATCAAAAAGAGCTGCTTTAAAAGTCATACTTCAAAAAATAACGAAAAAAACAAATGTAAACGATTAAACTGAGGCAAAAATGCCTAAAAAAAACCGGAACGGCGAGCGCATTCCGGCTTATTTTTAAGATTCAAAATAATCGTGATTTATGAATGTTTCCACTGGTTATTTTTTCGATTAACATCGGGTAATTCGTGATTTGGGTCAATAATAACCGAGGTAATGGCACTGGTAGAAGGGTATTTAAAAGTCCACACTCCACCGCGCTGCCAAATAACCACCGGAAGTTTTTTGGTGTGGGTTTTTCCATTTGCTTCGGTTATTTTTACGGTAACAGGTAGCGCCATTTTGTCTAAATTTTCTAGAGTAATCAGAGCACCTTTACTAGGATCTTTATCAACATAGCTCACACTTTCTACCGCTTGGTCTAGTTTCCAGTTGGTATAAAACCACTCTTTCCAAAACCAGTTTAAGTCCTCACCGGCAGCATCGTTCATAGAGCGGAAAAAATCTTGTGGTTGAGGATGTTTAAAGGCCCACCTGTTGATGTAGGTTTTAAAAGCATAGTCAAAACGCTTAGGCCCAATAACACTGTGGCGTAGAATATGTAGCGCCAAAGAGGTTTTAAAGTAATAGGCCCCATAATCGTGGAGTCCCATATTAGCCGGGCGCGTCATTAATGGTTCGCTAATTCGTGCTAGCATATGGGCGGCACGAGGAGAAACGGTGTGAGAAGTGTCTCCATATTCTCCGTGGTTAAACCAAGCAGAAGCAAAATCATTAATAAAGGTATTGAGTCCTTCATCTTGCCACATAAATCGGCGTTCGTTACTACCCACAATCATCGGAAACCAGTTGTGACCAATTTCGTGCGTTACATCGTGCCACAAACTGCCGTCTTTTATATCATATTTACAGAAAATAATACCGGGATATTCCATTCCTAAAGCCACTCCGGCAACGGCAGTAGCTGAGTTCCACGGATATTCAAAATAATTTTTAGAATAAAATTCTATACTTTGTTTAAGGTATTGGGTAGCTCTGCCATAAGCATGAGGACCGGCGCTTTCTTGCGGATAAACAGCCATAGAAATTCCTTTTCTTCCGGAGGGAAAATTGATGCGGGCGGCATCCCATCTAAATACTTTTGAAGCTGCCCAAGATACATCTCTAGAATTTTGCATTTTAAAGTGCCACGTAAGTGTGCCTTTGTGTTTGGGGCGAGTAGATTTTTTACCTACTTCGGATTTTGTGATAATTTGAATAGTTTTATCACTCTGTCTTGCTTTTTTGAGTCGTTTAAGCTCGGTTTTGGTAAGTACCTGTTCTGGGTTTTGTAAATCACCCGACCCAGCTACAATCATATCGGCCGGTACGGTAATATAATAATCAAAATTGCCGTACTCACAATAAAACTCTCCTAGCCCCATATAAGGCAGTGTACTCCATCCGTGAATATCGTCATAAACACACATACGAGGATACCATTGTGCAAGTTCATATATAATACCATTTTTGGTATACAAGCGTCCCATTCGGTCGGCTCCATATTTAGGAATGTGGAAAAAATAAGTAACTTTTACAGTAACTTCTCCACCGTTTGGTTGTAGGGTAAAAGGCAAACGGAGTTGCATACGTGTGTCCGTAATAACCGGATTAAGGGCATATGTTTTTCCATTATAAGTTGCCGAAACAGATTGTACGTGGTCGCCGCCTTTGGTGTATCCTTGCACATCAAAACGATCGCCACTTACCGGGGTTGCATCCCATCCACGAGATCCGGGTTCAAAAATATTTTGGTCGAGTAGCAACCACAGATAATGAAGAGAATTAGGGCTGTTGTTGGTGTAATGAATAGTTACATCGCCTCGTAATATGGTGTCTTTTTCATCTAAGGTGGCGTGAATTTCATAGTTTACGCTGTTTTGCCAGTAATCAGGCCCCGGGGCACCATCGGCACTACGGTACTGATTTCCGTTATGTGTAAAAAAAGAAGGATCCCATAATTGATGTGGGTTATAAACCGATTTATCCTGTGCCAATAAAGAAACAGGCAATAACAGGAGGGTTAAGAAAAGAATAAAGAAGGAATGTTGACGTTTCATAGGCTTATTTTTATAAAAGTTTTCCAAATATCGTATTTTGAAAATAAAATGGAGAATGATTGAAAGTTTTTATTTTATAGGTAATAAAAATATGGAAATGATAGGTAGCTGGTGATAACGTTGTTCTTTTGATGAATATATAAGAAATAAAAACGAATAATAACGGATTGTGTGGGATAGAATAATGCTATCTTTAAAACTTCTTTATACTAGTTGTTATGATTTTTCGAAAAGTGAAACAGACTATATTTTACTTATTTCTTGGGATGCTGTTAAAAACGCACAAGGGTATAATGTGTTGTGGGGAATAGCTCCTGATAAACTATACCATTCTTGGTTGCTGTATGGTAAAAATAAATTGAATTTACCGAGCTTAAACGCCGGACAAACGTATTATATACAAGTAGAAGCTTTTAATGAAAATGGAGTTGGAAAACGTAGCCAAACCTTGATTTTAAAATAGCCGAGACAGAATTTTTTTATTGAGAAAATCTTGAGACCTTTGTGCAATAGGTAAGACAGATTAAACTTAAAAAATGAATCATAGACCAAAGCTTGGTAAATTTATTTTTGGTGGTGGAAACAAGCTGCGCTTAGCTACCGATAATACCTTGGCTGAAGAGACATTGAGCGAAGTGTTAGTCAGCAGTTTGTATGCTTTGCAAGAACATGCTTATATCAACGCATATACCACCGGTTTGCCTCCAAAAGGCTTAAACAATTTGGCACAACACTATTGGGGTATTTATGACCGAGAAGGGGCGCTAGAAATTATTAATCGATTGTTGAAACGCAATCGAAACAATAATTTGCGGGTTATTTATGAAGCTTATGAATATGAAGATTTTCCTGATTATTTAAAATTTAGGTTACACGAAGATGATGAGGAAATTATAAAACGATATATAGCCTATCTAAATAAACTTCACGAAGTAGTTCCTCCTTTACTAAAAACAGGTTATTTTGATGAATATGCACAAGTTATAAAATGCCAAGATTCCGGTTGGAATTTAGCGCAGGCTTCTTTTTTGGCAAGGTGCTGCTATGATTTAGGATATATTCAACAAAAGGAGTTAATAATATTGCTTCGGCAATTGTACAAAGAGTTAGAATCTCATTGTTCTACTTGGCAAGAATATACAGCTAGCTATATATTGGGAAGGCAAGTAGAGGGGTGGACAGATATAAAAAAAGTAAAAGAATTGGTTAAGCAGCTGTTTTATAATAAGAAAAGCCCATTACAAGGCAAACAAGCAACTAAAATTTAGCGTGTATTAAGCCGTTGCTAGATGAAATTTTTTGGTAACTCGATCTAGAATGGCCTTGTATAAGGGCAGAAAAAAGATGGCGTTAATCAATATTTTAAAGGTGTAATCTACAGCTGCAATTTCTACCAAATTGCTGGCTAAATAAGTATCAGAGGTTTTGTAAAAAGCAATTGTAAAAAAAGTAATTGTATCCATTAAGTTTCCAAAAATGGCAGAAGCAAGTGGGGCGTGCCACCACTGTTTGTGCTGCCTAAGTTTATTAAAAACAAACACATCTAAAATTTGCCCGATAACATAGGCCGAAAAGCTGGCTAAGGCAATGCGTGCCACAAAGAGATTAAAATGAGTTAACGAGTCAAAGCCCAGCCAAATGCCATGCCGAAATCCCACGGTAATGACGTAAGAAATAACCAGCGCCGGAAACATAGCTTTAAAAATAATGCGTCTCCCCAAATGAGCGCCGAAAATACGTACGGTCAAATCGGTAGCTAAAAAAATAAAAGGGAATGTAAAGGCTCCCCAAGTAGCTTTAAATCCGAAAACAGTAATCGGAAACTGTACTAAATAATTACTAGCCGCAATAATAAAAATGTGAAAACCGGCAAGCGTAAAGGCCAGTTTTTTAGTTTGTTGGAGTAGCATGTCGTGTAGTTTTTTTACGTGGGAGGATTTCGAACCACGAGACGCTTTAACGTCTGTTAATTTGGGCGCAAGGTACGCTTTTTTATAAAAAATGAGCCCAATATTTTGGGCTCAAAAATAATACAATCAACAGATTACGGCATTTTGTAATCAGTTATAGACTCATTATTTTCCTTTAATAAGTCTAATAATCCAAATAAGAATAATGGCACCAATAAGGGCAACAATTAAATTACCAATAATTCCGCCGCCGGTAATACCAATCCAGCCGAGTACCATGCCACCAATCCAGCCGCCAATAATTCCTACAATAATATCTACAATGAGGCCAAAGCCTTCACCGCGCATAATTTTTCCGGCCAGCCATCCGGCTATAGCACCAATAATAAGGGTCCAAATAATGCCCATGAGTTTAAAAATTTAGGGGGTTAATGTTAACGAATATATAAAAAAATGATTATATATTACAAAATCGTTAACTATTTTTATTTTATATCATTGTTTTAAGGGGCCGTTTTAGAGGCTATTATTTTACTTTTGTCGCTATAATTACAATAAGCGATTGATGGCTACATGGAAATTTGATGCAGAGCACAGCGAACTTATGTTTAGGGTTCGTCACTTAATGATAACTACTACTACCGGAAGTTTCTTACAATTTTCTGTAACTATGCAAGCAGCAGAGAAACCTTTTCATCAAGCTTGTTTTAAGATGAATGCTGAGGTAGATTCTATAGATACGCGAGATCAAATTAGAGATGATCATCTAAAGAACGCTGATTTTTTTGATGTTAAACGGTATCCGCAGATTACATTTGAATCAACTGGACTTAAAAAGAAGACTTCTTCTGACGAATACAGTTTGCAAGGAATACTGACGATAAAAGGAACTGCAAAGTCGGTTGAATTTACCCTGAAGTATGGCGGTATAGCCAAAGACGCCTATGCTAATGAATATAAGATGGGGTTTACAGTATTAGGCGAAATTGACCGAAGAGATTGGGACATTTCATTTTATATGCCTTTAGAAACCGGTGGAATTGCTGTAGGTAATAAAATTTCTGTTTGGGCAGAGGTAGAGTTTAAGCGTGTAGATTAACTACTCAGTTTCTGTAGCAATAGGAGTTTCTGGTTTTTTGCTCTTCAAAAACGCAAAAGCTAAGAAAGCTCCCACAAGTGCCAGTCCACAACCCACCAAAACCGGGGTGTCATAAGCTAATCCCAGTGTAATAGGAATTCCGCCTAGATAGGCACCTAACGTGTTTCCCATATTAAAACAAGCCTGTCCGGCAGAGGCCGCAAAGGTTTCGGCTCCTTTAGCATCACGAATCAACATCATTTGTAGCGGGGTACCCACCAAAAAGGCAATAATGCCGGTTATTAAGGCCATTACGTATGCCATAAACCCTATAGAAGCTGTAAAATGAACGACCAATAAGCAGATTACCATTGCCAAAAAACCAATAATAGCGGCTATGGTAGGGTTCATTATGTCAGCTAGTTTGCCTCCCAGCAAGTTGCCTATTACCATTCCCAGTCCTACCAAAATCATAATAATAGGTACCTGACTTTTTGCCAATCCGGATACGTTTATAACTAAGGGAGCAATGTAAGAAACCCAGGCAAAGAGTCCACCGGTACCAATAGCAATCACCGCCACAAGCAACCAAGAACGTCTCTTTTTAAAATAGTGCAGTTGTTTTCGCAGGTTATTGTTGGCTTGTTGTGGTAAGTTGGGTAACCATCCACCAATAGCGATAAGGGTAATAAGCCCAATAAAACTAATGATGCCGTAAGAAACGCGCCATGATAAGTGTTCACCCACAAAAGTACCTAGTGGAACCCCCACTAAGTTAGCCAGCGTAAGCCCGGTAAACATAATGGCTATGGCCTGCGCTTCTTTTCCTTTTTTAGCTAAACGTGTGGCTACTACAGAACCTACACCAAAGAAAGCTCCATGGGGCAATCCGGCTACAAAACGAGTAATTTTGAGCAGTGTAAAACTAGGAGAGATGGCAAAGAGTGCGTGAAATACCACAAAAATGACCATCAAAATCATGAGAATTTTTTTGGGCGGATATTTTCCTGAAATCAATACTAAGGTCGGAGCGCCTACTACTACTCCTAGCGCATATAGCGTAATTAGACTAGCAGCCGAAGGAATACTTACGCCTAAGTCCTGTGAGATAATAGGCAAGATACCCATCATTGTAAATTCAGCCATTCCAATAGCCATTCCTCCACATGCCAAAGCCAAAAGTCCTTTCTTCATGCCTACATTTTTGAGGGTGCAAAATTCGTATAAAGAAAGAGTTTTGCCAACAATAATGCGCAGTAAATAACTAAACAACGTTATTTTTCTGTTGGGTGTGTAAGGTGACGACCAAGATATATGACAGAAAGCGCTATTTTTGCATTAAATAAGCCGATGAGAAGACCCAATTGGCTACACTGATTTAATATGAAAGTTTCCCCTCGTACAAAAGAAGTTTACCGTAAATCTATGCACAGCCTTACTAAAAATGTAGGGCAAGTAAAGATTCCAAAAAATGGAAATCCAATTCATCCGGAAGCGGTAAAAAGTGTGTTAGTTATTCGCCCCAACCATCGACTGGGAAATCAATTACTCATCATTCCGGTTGTAGAAGAATTGATGGCATGTTTTCCGAATGCCAAAATCGATCTGTTTTTAAAAGGTAACCTGGGCCCTATTTTATTTAAACACTTTCCGGCGGTCAATCAAATTTTTAAATTACCTCGAAAGCCCCTAAAATCGCTGTTTTCATATATAGGAGTGTGGTTTGGGCTGAAAAAGCGCAAATACGATGTGGTTTTTAATGTTGAAAAAAATTCTTCTTCCGGTAGATTAGCGGCTCAGTTTGCGCGCGGTCGCTATAAATTTTTTGAAATTACGGCTGAGCGCCTAGCGCAGCAAAATGAAATTTTTCAAAGAGATTTTATACACAATGCCAAGGCGCCTATTTTGAGTCTTAGAGAGCATTTAGCCGATTTAGGATTTGATAGAAGAGAAGAACCATTGCCTTTAATGCGCCTTAGACTAAATGAAGATGAGCAACAAAGAGGAAAAGAACAGCTGGCAAAAATAGCCGACCCGACTCAAAAAACCATCTGTTTATTTACGTATGCCACCCGCGATAAAATCTACACAGAAGAGTGGTGGAAGTCCTTTTATGAACAGCTAAAAGAAGCTTATCCTACTTGCAATATAGTAGAGATGCTTCCGGCAGAGAAAGTATCGCAAATTGATTTTGCGGCTCCTCATTATTACAGTAGAGATATTTTAGAAATGACCGGTTTTTTGGCAGCTACAGACGTTTTTATTGGCGCTGATAGCGGAATTATGCACCTGGCAAGTGCTTCCGGAGTTGCTACTTTAGGCTTGTTTAAAGTAACAAAAACATTGAAGTACGAACCATATGGGCCGGGTAGTAAGCCTATAGATACTACTCAGACTTCTATAGCGCAATTAGTAAAAGAAGTGGCAGCTTATATAGCATAAGGCTATAGCATATAAAAAATCAACCTCAATTTTTTTGTTAACTTTGAGCCAACTTTAAATAAAAAAACTTTTCCATACTAAAACAATTATAAAGCCATGAAGAAGAAAATATGGGTAGCTACGGTTTGTGTGATTGCTGCCGTAAGTTTAAACGCGTGTAAGCAGAAGAAAGCTAAAAAAACAACAGCTACTACAGCAGAAGAAAATATTCAACAAAAAGTAGCAGCGTATGCCCCGGTAAAGTTAACAACCAATATTGATGAGCTTTCAGATAGCCAAAAGAAAATGATTCCGCTGCTCATAAAAGCTGCCAAAGTGATGGATACCTTGTATTGGTATCAAACCTATGGCAATTTAGATAGCTTGCTAACCACTATTTCTGATCCGGCAGTAAAAAAATTTGTGATGATTAACTACGGTCCTTGGGATCGCTTAAAAAACGATAAACCTTTTGTAAAAGGAGTAGGACCTAAACCGGCAGGGGCTAACTTCTACCCAAAAGATATGACGAAAGAAGAATTTGCTCAGGCTGATTTAAAAGACAAAACGGGACTTTATAATTTTATTCGTCGTGATAAAGACGGAAAATTGTACACTTTACCGTATCATGTAAAATTTAAAAAATCATTACAATACGCGGCAGATTTATTGCGACAAGCAGCTAAAATATCAGAAAATGATGGGCTGACAAATTACTTAAACTTGCGTGCAGATGCGCTGCAAACGGATAAGTTTCGTAAAAGTGATTTGGCCTGGATGGATATGAAAACAAATACTCTCGGATTGGTTATTGGTCCGATAGAAACCTATGAAGATCAGCTTTTTGGCTATAAAACTTCGTATGAGTCGTATGTGTTGGTTAAAGACAAAGACTGGAGCCAGCGGTTGGCTAAATATGCACACTACTTACCGGAGTTACAAGACCATTTGCCGGTACCTGAAAAGTATAAACAAGAAGAGCCCGGTTCAGACGCTGACTTAAATGCCTACAACGTTATTTATTATGCCGGAGCTGCTAATGCAGGTGGAAAAACCATTGCTATTAACTTGCCTAATGATGAGCAGGTACAATTGCAGCGCGGTACACGTAGATTGCAATTAAAAAATGTGATGCGCGCTAAATTTGATAAAATTTTGGTGCCTATTTCGCACGTTTTAATTACTCCCGAACAGCAAAAGCACATTACTTTTGACGCCTTTTTTGCGGCTACTATGTTTCATGAAGTGGCCCATGGTTTGGGTATAAAAAATACCATAGATGACAAAGGAACGGTGCGAAAGGCTCTAAAAGAATACGCTTCTGCTATTGAAGAAGGAAAAGCTGATATTCTTGGGCTGTATATGATTGAACAACTATTAAAAAAAGGAGAATTAGACGGAAGCATAGAAGACTACTACACCACATTTGTAGCCAGTATTTTTCGGTCGGTTAGATTTGGTGCCGGCGATGCACATGGAATTGCCAATATGATTCGTTTTAATTTCTTTAAAGAGCACGGAGCTTTTACGCGTTTAGATAACGGATACTACAAAGTTAACTACGACAAAATGCATCAAGCCGTAAAAGACTTGTCTAAATTATTACTTACGCTACAAGGCAATGGTGATTATGCCGGTGTGGCTAAATTGGTGAAAGAAAAAGGAAAAATTGGTACGCAACTTCAAAAAGATCTCGATCGGTTGGGCGCTAAGAATATTCCGGTAGATATTGTCTTTAAACAAGGAACAAAAGTGCTGGGACTTTAAATTATCAACGATGATTATATTGTAAACAGGCGCCCGAGGCGCCTGTTTATTTTTTATGAAGGTTAGATTTACAGGTATTTATAGGCTAAGCCGATTGATTTTTTGTAATCAAATTTATTGCACAATAATTACGTTGTCTTTTTGAGGTTCAAATTGCCCTATGGGCTCGCAAAAATCGGCGTATCCCTCTTTTTTTAATAGTGATTGAACAGTTGAAAGTTCATCCGGGCTTACGGCTAATAAAAGTCCACCGTTAGTTTGAGGATCAGGTAAAAGTTTAAACCCCTCTAATGCATCGGCCGTAGGATCAAACTTTATTTTATCACTTACTGCGTTCCAGTTTCTATACGTAGCATCCGGAAGAATATTTTTATCTAAATATTTTTTTAACCCTGCTATTTTTGGTACTTTTTTATAGGTTAAAACCGCAGATAGTCCTGAAGATTCAGCCATTTCAATTAGATGTCCGGCCAGTCCAAATCCGGTAACGTCTGTCATGGCGTGAACCCCTTCAATTTTGCCTAGTTTTTCTCCAATTTTATTGAGCCGGGTTAGCTGTTGATGTAAAAGCGGTAAATCACTTTCGTCTAGTTGTTCACGTTTAGAAGCGGTGGCTAAAATACCTATTCCCAAAGGTTTGGTAAGTAATAATAAATCTCCTGCTTGTGGAGTGCTATTTTGTTTGAGGTGTTGAATGAGTACGCGTCCGTTTACAGACAGGCCAAATATAGGTTCACGACTGTCAATGCTGTGTCCGCCGGCTAAGGGGATTCCGGCTTCATTACAGATGGTTCGTGCTCCTTCTAAAACTTCTTGAGCAGCGTCTGCGCCTAATTTCTCGATAGGCCAGCCCAAAATGGCTAATGCCAGCATAGGGGTGCCTCCCATGGCGTACACATCGCTAATGGCGTTGGCGGCAGCCACTTTTCCAAAGACAAAAGGGTCGTTAACGATAGGGGTAAAAAAATCGGTGGTGGCTATGAGGGCTTCGGTGTCGTTAATACGGTAAACAGCCGCGTCGTCTTTTGTGTTGTTGCCTACCAATAATTGAGGAAAGGTTTGTGGTGCTTGATTGCTGTGTAGTATTTTTTCGAGTACTTGCGGCGCAATTTTGCAGCCGCAACCGGCTCCATGAGCATGTTGAGTGAGCTTGATTTTCTTTTCTTCTTGCATAATGTTAAAGGAGCAGTTAATTAAACTGTTTTCTGAAGTTGTTGTAAAATAATTTTAGCGTTTTCTTGTGGGTTGGTATCCGGAAGGGACACAGAAAGGGTAGCATCGCTAAATTTCTGTCGGCTTTTGCTGTATGCGCTGTCATAGTATGCCAATAAAATGGCAAAAGCATCTTTTAAATTACCTTCTTTAATAAACTGAATGGTTTGTTGCATGCGCAATCCGCCTAATCTTTTTTGAATCCTTTTTGTAGCAGCTATCAAGGCTTCGGTATTAAATTTTCCGTAGCCTTGCAAGATAAATTCTAGTCGTTTATCAAAAGGGACGTTTACATTAATCCGTTCTGCTGCTTTCATCTGGTTGAAAAATTTATGGGGAATATTGATGTTTCCAATTCGGCTACTTTCACTTTCTACCCAAATGGTTTTGTCTTTAAAACGGGTTTGTTGTAGTGTTAATAACCGCATAGCCAATTTGTTTTCAAACTGTTCGGTACTGTCTTGAGAATGGCTGTCTAAATTGCCAAAAGAAGAACCTTTGTGTTGGGCAATTCCTTCTAAATCAACAACAGCATGTTGATTTTGTGAGAGCTCTTGAAGAATCTCGGTTTTTCCGCTGCCGGTATATCCGCCTAAAACACGTAACGTATAGGGTTTTTCAAATTGTGCTAGAACCCAGTTTCGGTAGGCCTTATAACCACCTTCTAGGCTATAAACTTTAAATCCGTATAAATCGAGCAGCCAAGCCACCGCTGCACTTCGCATACCTCCTCGCCAACAGTGCACCAACACGTTTTTTTGTGCTCGTTTATTAAGCCGGGCTTCTACCTGATTTACCATGGTTTTCATTTTAGGACCATAGTAATCTAAGCCTACTTTGATGGCTTTTTGTCGACTTTGTTGTTTGTAGGTAGTGCCCACCACTTTGCGCTCTTCATCTGTAAATAGCGGGAGAGAAAATGCACCGGGGTAATGTGCTTGTTGGTATTCTTTAGGACTGCGAACGTCGACCACTAAGTAAGTGGCGGCTAAAGATAAAAACTCGTCAATATGAATGCGCTTTACTGCCATAGCGCAAAATTATTGATTTTAGGACAGTTTAAAGGTATATTTAAACAGAATAATTAGGCTTCGTCTGTTGTGTTTTCTTCATTTGTTGAAGAAGAATTTTTTTTCTTTTTAGAATCAACCTGTTTTGGGTTATTCTGTTTTTTCATTTGCTCGCCAATCTGATTGCTAGCGGCAAAAGAAGCAATCATGTTGTTAAGCATATCGCTGCCGGCTTGTGGAGAGTTAGGTAGCAAGATAAGATTGCTGTTGGTGTCGTTACCAATAGCTTCTAAGGTGTCGTAATGTTGAGTTACCACAATTAGTGCGGAGGCTTCCTGAGAGTTGATGCCCACATTGTTGAGCACGTCGACGCTGTCTAGTAATCCACGCGCAATTTCGCGACGCTGGTCGGCTATACCTTGCCCTTGTAAGCGTTTGCTTTCGGCTTCAGCTTTTGCCTTTGCTACAATTTTAATGCGTTCTGCTTCTCCTTCATGCTTAGCAGCCACCTCTTCGCGTTGTGCGGCATTAATACGGTTCATGGCAATTTTTACTTCGTGATCCGGATCAATATCGGTTACCAATGATTTGATAATATCGTATCCATATTCGGTCATGGCTTCATTGAGTTCTTCTTTTACGGCTACGGCAATGTCGTTTTTGCGTTCAAAAACATCATCTACAATCATTTTAGGCACTTCGGCGCGTACCACATCAAACACATAGGCCGTAATTTGTTCTTGGTGATTTTGTAGCTTATAAAAAGCGTCATATATTTTGTTGTCCATTACTTTGTACTGTACAGATACTTTCATGCGCACAAAAACATTGTCTTTTGTTTTTGTTTCTATAGGAACATCTAACTGTTGTACTTTTAAGTTGACTTTTCCGGCAATTTTATCAATCAGGGGCACTTTAAAATGAATGCCGGAACCTCTTATGGCTACAAATTTTCCAAATCGTTCTACAATGGCAGCGGTTTGTTGTTTTACGGTAAAAAATGCTAAAAATAGCAGAATGATGAGGACAATAACTACATAGAGAAAACTCATAATGAAAAAGGTTAAGATTGTGGTTTTAAAGATAAACAAAAAAATGATGGAGAAAATTATAGTGAGTGTTAGAGGTGATTTATTTTTATTTTTTAGATTTTTAACATGATGATTTTAACATTATTGAGATATTGTCTAAAAGTCACTAAAAGTATATAATACAGCTGATTTTTTAATTACATTTGCGTAAATCCTAATTCATAAAACAATGTTTAAAAATCTATTCTCAAAAGCTTTGGTTGCTTTTCTTTTTGTGGGACTGACGGGGGTGACTGTTTCTGCACAGAAAATTGATCTAAATAAGCTTATTCCTACTGATCCACACGTAACAAAAGGACAGTTGCCTAATGGGCTGACGTATTATATTCGACCAAATCAAAAACCGGAAAATAAAGTACAGCTTCGATTAGTTGTAAATGCCGGCTCTATTTTAGAGCATGAAGACCAACGCGGATTGGCGCATTTTATGGAACACATGAACTTTAATGGCCTTAAGCATTTTCCTAAACACGAAATGATAGAGTTTCTTCAGAAAATAGGCGTGAAGTTTGGGGCCGATTTAAATGCAAATACAGGATTTGATCGTACTTATTTTATATTACCTATTCCGACAGATCAGCCCGGAAACCTACAAAAAGGTTTTCAGATTGTAGCTGATTGGGCTGGTGGAGCATTGATATCTACCGATGAGGTAAATGCGGAGCGCAAAGTTGTTTACGAAGAAATGCGTATGCGTAGCAAAAATGCCGGCGTACGTATGCGTAAGAAATTTTTCCCCGAAATGCTTAATGGGTCACGGTATGCTAACCGTATTCCGATTGGTACCAAAGACGTGATTATGCATGCTGACCCGGATTTGATTCGTCAATTTTATCACGATTGGTATAGACCAAATAATATGGCGGTTATTGTAGTGGGCGATATTACGACTAAAAAAGCGGAGAGCCTTCTCAAAAAATATTTTGGCGGTCTTAAAAATCCTAAAAACGCACCGGAAAGAAAATATTATGATGTAAAACCTTACACGCAGGCAAAAGCTATGGTGGTAACCGACCCGGAAGCTACCGGTTATAATTTTTCATTGTTGTATCCGTCTCATAAAGTAAAAACGGAGAAAACATTAAAAGACTATCGTGCATCTTTGATACGCAATATTTTTAGAATGGCAATTAACCATAATCTAGCAGAAAAAACGCAATCGGCTCAACCTCCATATTCAGGAGCACAAGCCTCTTTAAGTGGTGTTTTTGGTAGTTTAACTTTAACTGATAAAGGATTTTCTTTAAGCGTTTCTCCTATAGATAACCTTAAAGAATCTGTAGATTCTGCGGTAGCGGTATTGTTACAGGCACGTCAATACGGTTTTTCTAAAAATGATATAGACAATATAAAACAGCGTTTTACGGCTTACTATAAAAAAGCGTATAACGAGCGTAACAAGATGCGTTCAGCTTCTTTGGTAGATGCCTATACTAGAAATTTTATGCGTCACGAACCTATTCCGGGTATTGCTAACGAATACAAGTATATTCAGGCTATGTTGCCTACCATTACCGTACAAGAAATAAATGATTATGCCAAGAAAGTATTGGTAACTCCTACTAATTTCTTTGCTTTAGTTACCGGTCCGTCTAAAGGTAAACTTGACTTACCTACAAATGATGGCTTGACAAAAATGGTACAAGAAGCTTTTCAACAACAAGTTAAAGCTCCAAAAAATGAAAAAGTAGCTACCTCTTTGTTAACAAAAGCGCCTATTGCCGGAACAATCGTGTCTAAGAAGAGTGACAAAGACCTAGGAACAACCACTTACACGTTGAGTAATGGGGTAAAAGTAACCTTAAAATCGACTAACTTTAAAAGTGATCAAATTATTTTTAAGGGAATTAAGTATGGTGGTAGTGGTCAATATGGAGCAGCAGACAAATCAAACGCTCACTTTTTATTGAATGTTATTGGTACGATGGGTTATGGACAATTTACGCCCACTCAATTAAGCGACTTCCTTGCAGGAAAAACGGCTTCTGTAGGAACCTCATTTGGAGCGCTGACCGATGGCGTGAGTGGGTCTTCAACGGTTGAAGATTTTAAAACGTTGTTGCAACTTACCTACCTAAAACTAACAGAGCCCCGTTTAGATGAAAACCTGTATAAAGGGTTTATCACCAAGATGAAAACGGCCGTACAATATGCAAAATCAAATCCACAGACAGCCTTTGTAGATACCTTGTTGAAAGTAATGTATGACGGTAGCCCATTGGCTCCCATACAGGTACCTACAGAAGAAGCTATTAATAATATTGATGTAAACCGTGTATTGCAGATTTATAGAAAAGAATTTGGTAATGCTGATGGTTTCCATTTCTTTATTGTAGGAAATGTAGATAAAATTAAAAACCTTAAACCCCTGTTAGAAAAATATTTAGGAGGATTACCTACCAAAGGAGAAAAGCCTATGTATAAAGATAACGGGCTACGTATGGTAAAAGGAAATAAAGTGTTCAAATTCTATAAAGGAACAGACCAAAAAAGCTTGTTGATTTCTGTATTCCATGGTGATGACATTAAATATTCAGAAAAATCAGCCTTAACAGCTAATTTACTGGGACAAATCATGACCAATCAAATTACGGATACCATTCGTGAAAAGATGCAAGTAATTTATAGCGGTAGTGCAAGCGCCAGCATTAGTCAATATCCGTATGCGCATTATACTGTAGCGGTGCAATTGCCTACAGGTCCTAAAAGTGTGGATGCCATTTTAAAAGAACTCAAAAAGGAGTTTAAAGGATATAAAACCAATGGCGGCCCTGAAGGAAGTCTTGAAAAAGTGAAAAAAGCTACCTTAGAACAACACAAAGTAAGCTTGAAAAATAATGGCTATTGGGCCGGGAAACTTCAAAGTATTTTGTTTTGGAATCGCAGTAAAGACTTTTTCTTTAATTTTGATAAAGAAGTAAATAGTATTACCAGACAAGATATTATTACAATGGCTAATAAATTATTGAATGGAGATAGATTTACGGCTATTTCTTATCCGGAGTCGGCTAAGAAATAAGCTACGTATTTTATAATTATTTAAGCCGGATGCCCTGTGCATCCGGCTTTTTTGTGTTTGTACAAGTTTTTATAGTAGCTAAATTCTGTGACAGGTCTATATGATAGCGTCTTTTATAACAAAATTTGAAGCTTTTTCAAACCTTTTCTGACGCCGGTAACTTACCTTAATAAATGCGCAACAGGTGTCGACGGATTTATTACTAGAATAAATTTCAATAACTACAGAAAAGGCAAATAAGAGGATAAAAACTCGTTTAAGGCAGAAATAGATTATTTGATTTGTATGGTTAAAAAGAAAACGCCAAAATTGAAGAATACTCAATTTTGGCATTTTTTATAAAAGTTCTATACGATTATTTTTGTTGAAGAACTAATCGTTTGTGTCGTTGGTTGTTGACGAGATAGACTAATAGTACGAGTACAATAAGCCCTATTTGCGCAGCAATAGTCTGTAGGGTAGGATAAATACCTAACCATTCTATACGAAGCATAGCCGTAAGATTGGTTACGGCAATCCATCCGCTTTCTTGAAGAGCATGGAAACCTTTTCCAATCAAAATAATGGCTAAGAGTAAGATAACCCAAGAAGACCATTGAAAAAGTTTACGTACTGGTATTAGCCTAGAATATTTAAGGAAAACGACAGCAATTATAGCTACACAAACTACGCCAGCTATAACCCCAAACCCAATAGCCGATTGATTTTCAGCAGCTGCTTCTAAACTTACGGCTCGTAAAAAGAGTACTACTTCAAATGCCTCTCTAAATACAACCACAAACGAGAAGGCCGCCAGTCCAATCATACGATCTGTTTTGAGATAATTACCTATTTTTTCTTTAATAAATTTGGTCCATTGCTGTGCTTCTGATTTGTTGTGTAGCCAAAACCCCATAAACATTAACACAGCTACAGCAAACAGCGAGATGACCCCTTCCATTACTTCTCTGTTTTTTCCGCCAAACTGAATAATATAGTCTGATAAGAACCAACCGGCAACTCCACATAGAAGAGCTGTAATCCATCCTCCGTGAAGGTAGGGGAGTGCTTTTTTAGCTCCGGTGCTACGAATAAGCGCCAATACAACTGCCAGAATTAAGAAAGCTTCTAGGGCTTCTCGTAAAAAGATAGTAGCTGAAATAATAAAGGTAAGCCAATAGTTTAACTGTTGACTTTGCATAATTTTGCCGGCTTGTGTAATAGCTGCCACGGCAATATTTACCTTTTCTTTTACAGCCGCTACTCCGTTATCTTTGTCAATAGCCTGCCGAACGTTAAACATTTTGGTTTCTAGTTCTTGTACAAAGTCTGCATTTTGAGTGCGTAACTGAGCTTCAACGGGCTCGATACCTTCTAGGTAAGCGCTGATGGCTTGAGTGCGCGCCAGATCTTTATCTCCGGATGCATAGCTTTTTAAAGCGGCTTCTAATCCTTTTTTTGCAATAGGTAAACTATTATTTATTTGTGTTCCGATAGGCATTAATAGCCGTAATGCTTTTAATACTTTTTGGGGTTGATTTCCTACTGTTGAAAGGGTGTCTAATAATTTTTGGTCAGAAAGAGTAGCTACTTCTGCAAGCCCTATTTTAGCTTTATTAGTGGTAAAAATTTTGCGTAATTGAGTAGTGTCGTTAACAGTTTTTCTAAACCGGAGAGATTTGATATAAAATGCTAAATCCCACATTTCTTCATCACTAAACTGACCTGAAAATGAAACCATAGCCGTTCCCGGAACTCCTAAACGTATACTGCTGTATGCCTGGTAGGGTGAAACATTTAACATTAAATCTATATCGTGAAAGTTACTGGGTATAGGGTCTAGACTACGCCCTGCAGGACCATCTCCTTTTCCGTTTTGACCGTGACAGAGTGCACAATTTTGAGCGTATAAAGCTTTTCCTTTGGCTAAGTTGGGCCATACTTTCGGGGCTGTCTGAATACCCGTAAATCGTATAATATTGTTGATGGCTTTTTCTGCCACAGTGCTAATAGCGGTTGCCGGCTTAAGTTGGTTTACTCGATCAGAGAGTTGTTGAAGTTGGGTGAGAACCGTTTCTTTTTCTGCTTCGGAGAGAAAAGAGTTTTTTTTAGTTAAGCTTAATGCTCGACTAGAAAATTCAACCTGCTCTTTATATTCTTGTTCGTTAATGACTTCCCCGTCTTTTACAGCACCGGAATAGTCCATAGAAACATAGCTTAATAGGTGAATGACCGTTTGTGCTATGGTTTCATTATCCTGAGAATAGGCTTTTTGAATAGGGGCGCACAGTAAGATAAAAGCCACTAGTGCGTAGGTGGTAATAAAGCTCTTACACATTAATAAATGCTTATTTAGATTGAATAAATGCAAATATAAGGCAAACTTCTTATTTAGAAATAGTTTGTCTTATTTTTTGTAAGATTCCTATCTGTATTACGCAATTAATCCGGCGCGTTTTAAAAGATGTTTCGGATCCGGCTCTTGACCGCGAAAACGTTTGTAAAGCGTCATAGGGTCTTCGGTACCTCCTTTACTCAATACGTTTTCTCTAAATTTATTGGCCGTAGTTTTATCAAAAATACCATTTTCTTTAAAGTAAGCAAAAGCATCTGCATCTAGAACTTCGGCCCATTTGTAAGAGTAGTAACCGGCTGAATAACCACCCTGAAAAATGTGACTAAAAGCAGTACTCATACAACTGCTTTTAACTGCTGGAAAAAGCTGAGTAGATTTGAAGGCTTCGGTTTCGTATGATTTTATTGAGGTAATTTTACTCGGGTCAACATTGTGCCAAGCCATATCTAAAATTCCAAAACTCAATTGGCGTACCGTTTGTATACCTTCTTCAAAGTTGGCGGCTTTCTTGATTTTTTCTACCAAATCCATCGGAATCATCTCGCCGGTTTTGTAGTGCTTAGCAAATAATGCTAAGGTTTCTTTTTCGTAGCACCAGTTTTCCATCAATTGACTAGGCAATTCAACAAAGTCCCAAAAAACTTGCGTACCCGATAAGCTTGGGTAAGTGGTGTTGGCCAACATAGCGTGTAAGGAGTGCCCAAATTCGTGAAATAGAGTGGTGACTTCTTGAAACGTTAGTAAGGCAGGTTCAGTAGCCGTGGGGCGAGAAAAATTACAAACAATAGAGGCCTGTGGGCGCTCGTTAACACCGTCTTTAATGTCTTGTTCTCTATAAGTAGTCATCCAAGCACCGTTGCGTTTGCCCGCACGTGGGTGAAAATCGGTATAAAATAAAGCCACCGCATTACCCTTAGTGTCAGTAACGCGATAGGTTTGCACCTCTTCGTGGTATTTATCGACATCAAAAACTTCCTTAAACTGTAAGCCGTATAGCTTTCCGGCAACTGTAAATGCGCCGTCAATAACTTGGTGTAACGGAAAATAAGGTTTGAGTTTTTCTTCGTCTAAATCAAAGCGTTTTTGTTTTAGTTTTTCAGCATAGTAAGCTTTGTCCCACGATTGCAATTGGTCAATTTTATCTAAATCTTTAGCAAAAGCCTCAAGTTCATCAAATTCTTTTTGCGCAGCCGGTTTGGCTTTCGTGAGCAAATCATTTAAAAAAGCTTCTACTTTTTCCGGTGTTTGGGCCATGCGTTCTTGCAATACAAAATCGGCATGGCTCTTAAATCCTAAGAGTTGCGCGCGTTGATAGCGTAAATTGACAATCTCTAAAACAATTTTTTCATTGTTGTAGGTATTGTCTTGAAACCCTCTTGCGCTATAGGCTAGGGCCAGCGTTTTACGCAATTTACGGTTGTGTACATATTTCATAAACGGCAAATAACTCGGCACTTGTAGGGTAAAGATATATCCCTCTTTACCTTGTGCTTTAGCTAAGTCGGCAGCAGTAGATTTGGAGCTCTCCGGCAACCCGTCAATTTCGTTTTCGTTGGTGATGTGCAAGCTGTAAGCGTTGGTGTCAGCCAAGACATTTTGCCCAAATTGCAAGCTGAGTTGTGCTAATTTGGCGTCAATTTCGCGTAATTTTTCTTTTTTGTCGTTGGTTAAATTGGCACCGTTACGCGTAAAAGCTTTGTAATGTTTTTCTAATAAAGTTGATTCTTCAGCTGATAAGGTCAATTTTTCTCGATTCTCGTAAACCGTTTTTACCCGAGCAAACAAGGCTTCGTTGAGGATTAAATCATTCTGAAATTTTGCTAACCAAGGCGAAACTTCTTGTGCAACGGTTTGAATTTCGTCGTTTGTCTCGGCAGAGTTGAGGTTAAAAAAGATAGAAGCCACATGGTTGAGTCGACGTCCGGCAAAATCTAAAGCAACGATAGTATTGTTGAAATCGGGTGTTTCGGGGGTGTTGATAATCGTATCGATTTCGGTTTGCGCTTCTGCAATAGCGGCCTCAAAAGCAGGTTTAAAATCGGTGTTTTTTATGGTTGAAAAAGGAGGAAAAGTAAAATCTTGTAATAAGGGATTTGCGTTGCTCATAGCTATTTAAATTTGAAGATTACAAAGATAAAAATTAGCCAACATACCCAAGACGAAAGCAGGCTAATAAATTGCTAAAAAGTATTCAGGTAGCAATGTGTTTGATATAATGGGTTATCTGTTATCTTTGAAAAAAATAAAGAATGAAAAAAATAAGTTTATTACTTTTGGGATGTTTACTGACCATAGGAAGTTATGCTCAGCAAAAAGTAGATACCACTCAAGTAGTTATTTCCGGGCGAGCCAATGCACAACAAACCTATCAAAAACCGTATGTAATTTTAATTTCTGTAGACGGTTTTCGGTACGACTATATGCAAAAATACCATGCTAAAAATTTGTTGCAATTGGCACATCAAGGAATTTGGGCTAAAAAAGGGATGTACCCATCTTATCCGTCAAAAACTTTTCCCAATCATTACAGTATCATTACCGGATTGTACCCGTCGCACCACGGCATTGTAGATAATCGTTTTTATGATCCACAGCGTAAAGCTTTTTACCGCATTGGTTCTAAAGCGGTGTTAGATGGTAGCTGGTATGGAGGAGTGCCGCTATGGGCATTAGCGGAAAAACAAGGAGTGTTGTCGGCCAGTTTGTTTTGGGTGGGTTCTGAAAGTAATGCAGGAGGTGCACGCCCTACTTATTATTATCATTATAATGAGACATTTTCGGGAGTAGATAAGGCTACTATTATTAAAAATTGGTTGGAATTGCCTGAAGCCAAACGCCCTCATTTTATTACGGTTTATTTTCCGGAAGTTGATCATGCGGGACATGGATACGGACCTGATTCACCACAAGTAAAAAAAGCGGTGCACTATATAGATGGAGCTGTTGAAAAATTAGTAAAAACACTAAAACCTTTGCATTTGCCAATTAATTATGTGTTTGTTTCTGACCACGGAATGATTGCTATTTCTCCAAAAAACTACATTCCGCTGCCAGCCATAAATAGAAAAAAATATGTGGTAGTAAACAGTGGGACTTTTGTGCATATAACAGCAAAAGATAAGAAAAACATCAAACCATTATACCGTAAATTAAAAAGGTTAAATCCGGAGAATTACAAGGTGTATTTGGCGAAAAACTTCCCTAAAAAATTGCATTATAGCACGCGAGAAGATAAGACGAGAAGAATAGGCGATATTATTTTGGTGCCTGACGGAACGAAATTTTTTGTGAATGGGAAAAGAAAACCGGCTATTGGTCAACATGGGTATAATCCGTATAAAGTGCCCCAAATGAAGGCAACATATATGGCATGGGGACCGGCTTTTGCAGCGCCACAAGTTATTTCACCGTTTCAAAATATAAATATTTACCCCATGATTGCGCATATTTTAGGGTTAAAAATTACGCAACCTATAGATGGGAAACTTCGGGTATTAAAGAAAACACTGAAGAGATAAAAGCGCATAAAATAGAGAAAGCCGCCTTAAGAATAGAACTTTAGGGCGGCTTTTGCATTCACATTACTATTCTGTTCAGCTATCCTAAGCAATCTCAATCAATCGTTTGGGTTGCACTTTGGCTTCTTCGCGTTTAGGGAGTGTTATATTTAAAACACCATTTTCGTAATTGGCTTCAATCATACTACTGTCTATACTTTCCGGTAGCGTAAAAGAGCGTTTAAAACTGTGGTAGCTAAACTCGCGACGCGTAAAGTTGTCCTGCTCGTTTTTTACGTTGTTCTCTTCTTTAGCTTCAGAAGATATAGTTAACAGATGATGATCTAATTCAATTTTAAAATCTTCTTTTTGTTTGCCCGGAGCGGCTACTTCAACCACAAAGTTGTCGTTGTTTTCCTTAATGTTTACAGCCGGTACATGAGTGCCTATACGCGTTGAAAAATCGTTGTGACCTACCCATGCGTTGTTAAGCATATCATCAAAAATTGAAGGCAACCAGTTGTTTGTTTTTACTAAGTTCATAATAGTTCGTTTTTAAAGTTATTTTTTGTTTACGTTTGGTATAAGTCAAATAGAATACCAATTCCAAAAACAGACAAAATGACATTAAAATAATAAAAATAATGACAAAATGACACTTATATAAAATATAACCTAAAGGATAGTCGCAATACAGAAATGAAAACATGTATCTTTGTTTGCTTTTAAATCAAAATATATGGCGTTGACAAATAATGATGTATTTAAGAAGTTGCGGGTAGCGCATAAATTAACCAATGATGATATTGTAAAAATATGTGCGTTGGTAGATTTTAAAGTGTCTAAGAGCGAGCTGGGAGCGATTTTTAGAAAAGAAGGACACCCTAAGTATATGGAATGTGGAGATCAGTTTTTACGCAATTTTCTAGACGGATTGATTATTTATTTGCGAGGTCCCAAGCCTGGTAAGGGCGGTGTAAAACGAGCGGATAAATCAAAGTCTAAGCCAGCGGGAGTCAAATCGAAATCTAAACCTAAAAAGAATTTTGGGGCGCCAAAACCTAAACGCTCTAAATCAGCTAAGCCAAATCCTTTTAATAAAGACTTTAAGCCGAAGTTTAAAACCAACGGGAAAAATAGAGGCCCTAAAAAATAAGTGGATCGCTAGTTTATATAGAATCTTTAATTGTTTTGTGATATACAAAATTAATCCCTTATCATAAATAGGCGTTAGTGATTAAAATACGAAGTTTTTTAGCGAATTTTACGAGCTTAATGCAGTATTAACTGATGAATATAACTCGTATTTATCGCGATTCATTTGTAGGGCTTAGTACCGAATCATGGATGCTCTCCATCGTAATGCTTATTAATCGCTCAGGGTCTATGGTGCTCCCCTTTTTGGGCGTTTATATGACTGATGCCTTGCACTTTTCACTAGAGCAATCAGGGTTGGTGTTGAGTTTTTACGGTATTGGTGCTGTTGTTGGTTCGTGGCTTGGCGGTATGCTTACCGATAAATTTGACGAATATCGCGTGCAGGCGTTTAGCTTGTTTTTGAGTGTGCCTCTGTTTTTAATGATTCCGCTGTTTAACACTATTTACGGTATGATGGGAATCATTTTTGCACAAAGTGTGGTTACAGAATTATTCAGACCAGCCAACTCGGTTGCCATTACCAAATACGCTAAGAAAGGCAACATCACGCGTTCTTTTTCATTAAACCGAATGGCGGTTAATTTGGGTTTTTCTGTAGGACCTGCCTTAGGCGGTATTTTATCGACTATATCGTATGAATTTTTATTTATTTCAAATGCTGTGGCGGTGTTTTTTGCCGGTGTAATTTATGTGAAATTCTTTCGTAAAAGACATATTACTTATCTTGAGGTTAATCCTGTGTCATCTAAAGATAACTCAATTGCGGTGCGTAGCCCTTATAAAGATGGTCCTTTTATGTGGTTTAGTTTTTTATGCATCGTGTTTTCCATTTTTTTCTTCCAACTCTTGAGTACAATTCCGCTTTTCTTTCAAAAAGAGGCTTTGTTTACAACTGAAACTATAGGGTATATTTTGGGGTACACCGGTGTATTTTTAGTAGTTTTTGAAATGCTACTCGTCAATTTTGTCGAAAAACGTTACACGCTCGCTAAGATCTTATTTGCCGGAGCTTTATTGGCAGGAATTTCGTTAGGGATGTTAAGCCTAGGTACAGGTATTGTCCTTATTGTTGTAGCAATGACACTGTTGAGTGTAGCCGAAATATTAGCCTTTCCATTTATGTCAACTATTGCTGCAGAGCGTGCAGATGAATCAAATAGAGGAGCCTATATGGGGCTCAATGGTATATCTTTTTCCGTCGCCTTTATTGTGACACCGGTTTTAGGTACTTGGGTAGCCGGAGAATACGGATTTAATGCACTGTGGATTGGTTCATTAGTAATACTCACTTTAACAGCTTTTGCCTTATATCAAAATGTGCACAAGATGCTACCCGGAAAATAGGATTGATGAAAAAATAGAACAAAAAAAATCCCGCCTTTTGAGCGGGATTTTTATACTATAGAAATGAAAGTGATTAAGCTAAAACAGCTTGCACTTTATCAGCAGCTTCTTTAAACTCAACCGCACTTTGTACATCGAGTCCACTTTCGTCAATTAATTTTTTAGCTTCGATGGCGTTGGTTCCTTGTAGACGAACAATGATAGGTACATTGATTTGATCACCCATATTCTTGTAGGCGTCAACAACTCCTTGTGCTACGCGATCACACCGTACAATACCGCCAAAGATATTAATTAAGATGGCTTTTACGTTTTCATCTTTTAAGATTAAGCGAAAAGCTTCTTCAACGCGTTTAGCATCAGCAGTACCGCCTACATCAAGGAAGTTAGCAGGGTTTCCGCCAGCTTGTTTAATCAAGTCCATAGTTGCCATAGCCAGACCGGCACCGTTTACCATACAACCCACGTTACCATCTAGATCAACATAGTTAAGACCTGCTTTTCCGGCTTCAACTTCAATGGGGTTTTCTTCGCGCTCGTCGCGCATAGCTGCATAATCTTTATGGCGAAATAAGGCGTTGTCGTCTAAGGTTACTTTGGCATCAACGGCTAATATTTTATCGTCACTGGTTTTTAAAACCGGGTTGATTTCAAAAAGTGAAGAGTCCGATTTTTCGTAAGCTTGGTATAGTTTACCAATAAATTTAGTCATGTCTTTAAAAGCAGCACCCGATAACCCTAAGTTAAAGGCAATGCGGCGTGCTTGAAAAGGAAGAATACCGGTGGCCGGATCAATTTCTTCCGTAAAAATTTTATCGGGGGTTTCTTTTGCAACGGTTTCAATGTCCATACCTCCTTCAGTAGAGTACATAATCATGGTGCGTCCGGTACCTCGGTTTAAGAGAACCGACATATAAAACTCCTCCGGTTCAGTATCTCCCGGATAATATACGTCTTCACCCACCATTACTTGATGCACTAATTTTCCTTCTTTAGAAGTTTGTGGAGTGATTAATCTCATTCCGATAATCTCATCGGCAATATCTTTTACTTTTTGAAGGTTTTTGGCCAATTTTACACCACCACCTTTTCCGCGTCCTCCGGCATGTACTTGTGCTTTAATGACGTGCCAGCCGGTTCCGGTTTCTTCAGTTAGTTTTTTGGCTGCTTCTACAGCTTCTTCAGGAGTGGTGGCTACGATGCCGCGCTGAATGCGTACACCGAAGTCACTCAAAATAGATTTTGCTTGATATTCGTGTAAGTTCATAAACCTGTTTTTTCTAAAACTTTAAGGATTGGCAAAGATAAGGAATGCTATCTCAAAGCAAACAGGTTTTAAAATAAATTTCGAGAAAGGAAATGTTGGGGTGTCTAAAAATAAAAAATGCGGAGGATGAGTTGCCCAACCTTGTAGGGTGAGGCTGAAATTGGAGCAACTCATTCCGCGATGAGAAAAAGAAAAATATACCCTTAACAAAAGAACATGATAGATTGGTTGTTAGCGATTAGAAAAGCTAAAAATCTAATTCTATAACAGTGTTGAAACGGGTTAATTAAATTCCATTTCTTACTTTTACATAAACACTAACCTCATAATGGTTTGCATTGTGCTTCTGGCTTAATCCTTCTCAAATGTAGGTCGAGCAATAAAAAGATACAATTACAAATGAGAATTTGACCGAAATAGGCTAGTGTTTAACTCAGTTGTTTGAGAATTCGGAAAAGCACGTTTGAGGGGTTATAAAATCGTTTAGATAGGATTTTCCAAAAACTGTGTAAGAAAGGCTAAATTCTAAGCAATATTAGTCAGATGCTAAATTGGTCTTTATGAGTCGAAAAATAGAGGTATCTTAGTAAACTCAGCAAAATGGAACTACGTCGTTATCATATCATCTTTTTTTTACTTTTTCCAATCTTCCTTTTTGGGCAAGTACGCGTTGAGCTGGGAATGAATACCGATACGTTAATAGGAAACCCATCCGTAAAGGCACTTTATGTAGCTAATAATGTATCCTTTGATTCGGTGCAAAAAATGACTTTTTCTAAATCGTATAATTTTTTGGATACGGTGGGAGATAAAAAGGCATTATGGCTTAAGTTTAATGTGCTAAACACAGATTCTGTCGGCGCGTATTTTTATTTACAGAGTTATGCTGATTTTTATACGGTATATCAAGAATCGGAAGACGGTTGGATTGAGGCTAAAAATGGAATGCTAACATCTCTAAAAGAACGTACAAATAAGGAAACTTTTCTGTTTGCTCCTATTTATTTAAAACCTTCTCGCCTCACACCAATATATGTTCGCTTGTCTAGTCATCCACAATTAGGAATACAGTACCCCATACTGGTAGATCAATCGTATTACAATAAAAAATTAACCTTTATAAAAAGCGCCAACAGACCGGCTTATAACATTACACTTATTTATTTGGCGGGTATTTCGGTCATCTTTTTGTTTGTGTTGATTTTATACCTATCGGTTAAAGATGCGGTTTATCTCTATTATTTACTTTTTTTATTTTTTCAAATCATTTTTACCCTCACCATATATGAGTACGTCCCAATGAAACCAATAAAGTGGGCGCTTAATTATGCGGTTAATAGCCATGCTATTAGCGAAAGTGCCTTGTTTACGGCTATTGGGTTTTACGTATTTTTTCTTATCAGGTTGTTGGGTATTGCCCGTGGCAGTTTACTTCGCAAGTTTATGAAAGCCTTAGCTTGGGCCGTTTTTGCGTATGCCTTGGTAATCTTTGTGGTTGGTTTGGGTTCTCCCAATTTTTATACGTTGCAGCATGTTTTTAGTATAGCCAGGCTCATTATCTTACCAATTAATTTTTTATTGGTTGGGTGGATTATTATTAAGATTAAACACCCACTAATTTCTTATTTTGTCGCAGCGCACATCTTTTTCTTTGTGGGGGCATTGCTGTCGTTTTTAATCTACCTTTTCCCTTGGTTAGAGCAGATTTCTATATTTGATTTTTTAGGAAATGCTCCGTCCTTTTTTAGACTGGGGCTCTTGGGTGAGGCGTTGTGCTTTTCGTTAGCCATCGCCTATAGATTACGGATAATTCAGACGGAAAAAGAACGAAGTCAGGGGGCTTATATCAATCAATTACGCCAAAATAGAGCCTTGCAAGAACAAATGAATACAGAACTCGACCAAAAAGTAAAGGAAAAAACCGAAGAGTTGATGCAGGCTTATGCACAGATGGAACAACAAAAAGAGCGGGAGATTAAAATGGAATTTACACAAAAGCTCAATGAGATGGAGGTGGTGGCTTTGCGTTCACAAATGAACCCTCATTTCCTCTTTAATTGTATGAATGCCATTAAGTATCTTATCATGACAAATCGAAATGAAGATGCCATGAATTATCTAGATGATTTTTCTAAGCTTTTGCGTAATGTGCTTAGAAATAGTCAACGCGATACAATTACGGTTGAAGATGAAATGGAAATCTTAGAGCTGTATCTGTCTATGGAAAAAGGACGACTGGGTGATGATTTTAACTATGAGATAACCGCTTGCGATAAAGAGGCGTTGGCTATGTATCCGGTGCCGTCACTTTTGTTGCAACCTTTTGTAGAAAATGCTATTTGGCACGGATTGAATCCGAGTGAAAAGAACGATAAATTTCTCAGTATTAAATTTGAGTTGGCAGATTCATTGGTTATTTCTATTCAAGATAACGGTATTGGAAGAGAAGCCGCAAGAAAGTGGAAAGAAACTCAAAATAGCACCCATAAGTCTATGGGGGTTAAGATTACCCAAGACCGACTGGCACTGTTTAACCATACCCACGATATGAAAATTTATTTACATATAACCGACCTTATAGAATATGGAATGCCTTCAGGCACCTTGGTGAGATTTACTTATTTAAACTAAAGATTATGACAAAAATAGTTATTCTAGACGACGAGAAGCATTGTACAGACATGTTGCAATCGCTTATAATAAAAATGCATCGTGATTATCATATTGCGGGTGTTTTTAACGACCCTTTAGAAGCTTTGAAATTTGTACAAAATGAGGAGGTTGACTTATTATTTCTCGATATTCAAATGCCCAAATTAAACGGGTTTCAATTGCTCGATAAAATTTTACCGGTATCGTTTGATATTATTTTTACAACGGCTTATGACCAGTATGCTATTCGGGCGTTTCAATACAGTGCCATTAATTATTTGCTCAAGCCTATCTCTGAAAAAGATTTAGTAAAGGCACTATTGTCTTGGGAGCAACGCAAACATAAAACAAACCCCGAACAATGGCAGTTATTGCGTAAGGCAATGAATGATACGGGCGAAGGGTTAACAAAAATAGCACTGCCCACCGGCACCGGATTTCAGATTATAAAACTGGCAGATATTGTGCGCTGTAAAAGTGAAAATAATTACACTTCTTTCTATTTTCAGGATGGAAGTAAAACGATTATTTGTAGAACGCTAAAAGAGGTAGAAGGTATGCTGCCGGAAAGTACCTTTGTACGAGTACACCAATCACATTTAATTCATACCAAGTATGTAAAAAATATTTCAAAGAGAGGTAATGGGGTTATCTGTATGGAAGATGGAGTTGAAGTTCCGGTATCTCGGCAAAGACGCTCCTATATGGACAAGATATTAGCTTCTATGCTGCACTTTGATTAAAAACCAATAGCGTCCAAGACGTTTTTTGAAAATCTCTGCAAAACCTTTGTATACTTTGTTCTTGAGTGATTTTAGTATTGAAAAAATTGTTTTTGAAAGTTTTGCTCCTTTTGGCCTATCGAAAATATATCGTAAAATTTGAAGTGAAAATACCGTAAAATTTTAGGCTGTTCGAGCTGGATGTATTTTTATACTGATCTGAATTTCAGTAGCGAGTTCCTAAAATTTAGGTGTTGAACGATAAATTTAGATATAGTTTCGTAAGCCTAGATTTTTTTGGTTCGTTTTTTCATCAATGGAAAAAATGAACAACATAAACATTTAGGACAGAATTGATTAAAAACATAAAAAAATCCATTCTGTTTTGGAGAATGGATTTTTTATAAGCTTAGCTTGTAAAGCCTTTTTATACATGAATAGGACGGCTATCAGTAGCGTCTAAGGCAGCTTCTTTTATAGCTTCAGTATAAGTAGGATGCGCGTGACTAATACGGGCTATATCTTCTGCGCTAGCGCGATATTCCATCGCTACTACGGCTTCAGCAATCATATCGGCGGCACGAGCGCCTACCATATGTACGCCTAATACTTCGTCTGTACTCTGGTCGGCTAAAATTTTAATAAATCCATCTATGTCACCACTGGCTCTAGAACGCCCTAAGGCGCGCATAGGGAATTTACCGGTTTTATAAGCTATTTTGTCAGCCTTTAGTTGGTCTTCTGTTTTTCCTACAGAGGCTACTTCAGGCCAAGTGTACACTACACTAGGAATTAAATTGTAATCTACATGCGGTTTTTGTCCGGCAATAGTTTCAGCCACAAAAACAGCTTCTTCTTCTGCCTTGTGTGCTAGCATAGCTCCTTTAATGACATCGCCAATAGCATAAATATTTTCAGTGCTGGTTTGCAAGTGTTCATTTACTTCAACTTTACCGCGTTCGGTAAGTTTAACGCCGGCTTTATCAGCGTTTAAACCATCGGTGTAAGGGCGTCTTCCCACAGAAACCAAACAATAATCACCTTCAAAAGAGACTTCTTTTCCTTTTTTATCATCTGCTTTAACCGTTACCTTTTTGCCTTTGGCCTCTACAGCTTTTACCTTGTGAGAAAGCGCAAAGTTTACGCCTTGTTTTTTCAAGACTTTCTTTAATTCTTTGCTCTGGTCGCTATCCATAACCGGAATAATTTTATCCATATATTCAATTACGGTTACTTCTGCGCCTAAACGACGATAAACTTGGCCAAGCTCTAATCCGATTACACCACCGCCAATAACCAATAAATGCTTAGGCACTTCTGTAAGGTTCAATGCTTCGGTAGAAGTAATGATTCTTTTCTTATCTATTTTGATAAAAGGTAATGTAGAAGGTTTACTTCCGGTAGCAATGATGGTCTTTTTAGCCTCAATGGTTTCTGCTTTTCCTTTTTCAGAAGAGATGCTGATGTGTGTTTTATCTTCAAAAGAACCAATTCCTTGGTAGGTATCTACTTTGTTTTTACCCATCAAAAATTCAATTCCTTTGGTGGTTTGTTCTACCACAGAAGCTTTGCGCTCCATCATCTTTTTAAGATTCAACTTTACCCCTTTAGGCACTTCAATACCATGCTCTTCAAGGTGATTAAGAGTATCTGCATAATGATGAGAAGAGTCTAAAAGCGCTTTAGATGGAATACAGCCCACATTAAGGCAGGTTCCGCCCATAGTGGCATATTTTTCAATAAGAGCCGTTTTCATGCCGAGTTGGGCACAGCGAATGGCTGCTACATATCCGCCTGGTCCCGATCCGATAACGGCAACGTCATAAGAATTCATAATTTTCTGGTCTTGGTTATAAAACTTTGGCAAAAGTACAATAAGATAGGCAATAGACAAGCGTATAAGTGGGCTAAATATTGTAGCTGATTACAGTTCGTCTTTGCTGATAATGGGGTTGACAAGTTTGTCGTACTGTTGGGTATAATGCTCAATGACTTTTGCAATAGTAGCCGGCTTTTCCCATTGACTAAAATCGGCTTGCGGAACGGCTTCTCTATTTTGCGGGGTGTCTATGGTACTCGGCACAACTACATGTGCCCAAATTCCGGTTTTATCGCGGTTGACATTGATAATGTTTGCCAATTGAAATAATTGAGATTTGGCCAAGCTGTAGGCTACGGTACTGGCAGCTTTGTGGGTGTTTAGTCCGGGCATAGAACCAATAAAAAACAGTTTTCCGTTTTCTTCTGTGGTTTGGAGTAGGTTTATTAGAGGACGTGCTACATGATAAGCGGTTTTAAAATTGAGCGCGTATTGTGCTTCGAGAAGCTCGTCGGTGGTATCTTCAATTTTTCCCATAGCAAAACCACCGGCTGTCAATACGCTAACGGCTAGGTGTTTGTATTTGTTGATAACGAGTTCTACTGCATTTTTGGTAGCTACTTCATTTAACAAATCAACTTCAAATTCTTCATAATTTTTTGGGTTTGTTGTTTGTGGGCGGTGACTGTGCACAAACCCGACAACACGGTATCCTTTTTTAAGAAAATGAGTAACGACAGCGCGTCCTAAATTGCCATTGGCGCCGGTTATTAAAGCAGTTTTTGTCATAAGAAACTAGATTAAAGAAGATTATTTTTTCCACAATACTTCAAAGAGTTGAAGGGGGTGTTTACTGCTGATTTTAACCGCCGTTGTATTTTTGGGTAAATCAATAAGGAGATAATTTCCGCTGTATGTTTGCGTGGTTTCTTCCCAATTTTCATCCACTTTAAATGTAAGCTGAATGGTGGTGGCTTTTCCTTGCGTAAGAAGAATTACTTGATGGGGTTGTGAGAGCGGGCTCTTTTCTGTGTGTGTTTTATGGGAAGCTAGGTCTAAGGCCGAAAAAATATTTAGGTCGTGAGAAGCAATGCTGTCTTGTCTTTTCTTTTGTGCAATACGGTATCCTGAATTTCCTAGTATTTGAGTGAGTACTTTTTGATTGTTTACCTTTTTTAAAGATTGAAGAAAGGGTTGTAATACTTTGGTGCCAACCACCGGTACGGTTCCTTTCTTGTCTAAGGGTTGTAGTTGAGGTTTTTTTGCGATGAGGGTGGTTATTATACGCCAATTGCTACGGGCAGATTGCCGGTTATTATAAACGGCTAGTTGTGCCAACCCACTTTGTCCCAAATACGTAAAAGCGGTTAACCAAGGTTTGATTTCTTTGGTTAATGCCGGATTGTCATTAGCCTTTTCAATAATTGTTGACGCTTTACTGATTTGATTAAAATAATTTGTAAGGGTAGAGAGATCGCTTGTATCAGATTTTTGCTGAGTCATCGTTTCTTCAAAATGCTTAATAGCAGGGGCAATGCTAACCGATTCTTTGCGATGAAACCAGCTCCATGTTTTTCCGGGATCTGTATTGTTTTCTGCAAAAAGAGTATAGGCTTCGTAAGAGTGAGGAAGCATAACCTGTATACTGTGTTTCCACGCTTTTTTGTAATTATAACTAGCGGTATTCCAAGCGTAGTCGGCTACGCCAAATATAGCCGGTTTAGAGGCCTCAGCATGTTCCATCGGGTTTGATAAAATTCCGGCCATTTCAGAAGCTTTTATGTCTTTTTCTAATCCGTATGAGGGGCCGAGTAATAAATGATCACGCGTATAGTCGCTTACCGGAAAATTCCACCAGATTAAGGCGGGTCTTTTAATGAGTTTTTGTACCCAATGTAGCGTAGAGCGGGTTACGTTACTAATTACATGATCGCCGGTCCACATAATTTGAATAGAGGGGTCTAGCTCTCGTCCTAAGATAGCCAGGTAGCTGTTAGGGCCTGATTTAGCCCAGCTTTTGTTGTATACGGTAGGGGTTAGAATGAGTGGGTTGACATCCTTTTTGACATTGACAAAATTTTTAGTGAGGTAGTTTAATAGAGCAGCTTGTTTGTGGGCATCTGTTCCGGCGCCGGAAATATCATCAAAAAACACAGCAAAAGAACGAACCCCAAGTGCATACATGTCCTCAAATTTTTTCAAGACATTTTCACGGTCTTTTTGATTCCATTTAATATCCTGTCCCGGGTGAATAGCCCATACAAAATTCACAAAATTCTTGCGCGCTATTTTTACGAGTTTTTTAATGTTAGCAGCTTGTTTTTGGGGGTACGGTTTGCGCCATTGTGCACTGTGATACGGATCGTCTTTTGGACCGTAGATATAGGTATTGGCTTTTACGCGTCCGTAAAATTTGAGCATACTAATACGATCGGCCTGAGACCATGGGGTACCGTAAAAACCTTCTACTACGCCTCTGTATTTAACAGTTGGGAAATCGTGAATAACTACCGGGGTTATTTTTTGATCTTTTATTAATTGTCTAAGTGTTTGTAATCCGTAGAAAATACCGGCAGAATCGCGAGCAATAATGCTTACTTTTTTGGGGCTAACGGTTAAATCATATGCACCTTTGGCTTTGGCTGTGTTATTTGGACTACTATAAGCCGTTACATTTTGCTGAATAGAGAGCGATAAGGCCCAACTTGAAGAATTTTTAGGGGCAAGCCATTGCTCTACAGTTGTTCGGCTTACTAAATTTTCCCAAGAAGTATCGGTTAAATAAAAATGACTAAAGGGCAGGGGAGAGCCTTGTTGTTGAAGTTGCTGTACGTGAGGGTAAATGCTCACTGTTTGTTGTTGTGCAAACCCCGAGTTGGTTCCTAAAAAAGTAAGAAAGAGTAGCGTGAAGAGTGTTTTTTTCATAAAAATAAAAGTATAATTCTGTAGTAAAGGAGAAACTTTCTTTAAAGAAATGGCTTCGTGCGCTAAAAGTAATAAACTTTTTATAAGAAATAGCGTTAAAAAGGAAGGATGTTATAGGTACAAAAGAGTTTTTTGCGCCCATAGATGTGTATACTATGGGCTACAGACAATTTTGGTGAAGGGTTCTATAATTTGTTTATTGATTTCTTAACTTTTTCAGATGAATTATAATGGTGCTATAAAGAACGGAGTCCTTATCTTTGTCATTTTAAATTTAGAATAGGTATGCCCACTGTAGAAAATTATCAGAAGAAAAAAGCAGTTGCTATCTGGCTCTTAATCGGCGTTTTTATGATTATGATTCAGGTGGTTTTAGGAGGTATCACTCGTTTAACCGATTCGGGTCTGTCTATAACCGAGTGGGATCCTATTGTAGGATTTATTCCTCCGTTAAACCACCAACAGTGGATGGAAGCCTTTAAAGGCTATCAACAAATTGCGCAATATAAGTTTGTAAACAGCCATTACACCCTCTCTGATTTCAAATTTATTTTCTTTTGGGAATGGTTTCATCGGTTGTGGGCGCGCTCGCTAGGGGTGGTTTTTCTTATTCCGTTTATCTATTTCTTGATTAAAAAATACTTTATAAAAGAGATGGTGGTGCCGCTCATTATCCTTTTTTTATTGGGTGGATTGCAAGGATTTATTGGTTGGTTTATGGTAGAGAGTGGGTTGCACGGATCAGGATTACTTCGCGTAAGCCATATCCGTTTGTCTATTCATTTTATAGCGGCTATGATTTTGTTGTGCTATACCCTTTGGTTTGCCTTAAAACTGCTTATTCCGAAGGAGAAACTGGTACGCGATAAATCGGTAAAACGCTATTTTATAGTCGTGCTAGTTTTGTTGGTTGTACAGCTGTTTTACGGTGCTTTTATGGCCGGGCTTAGAGCAGCTTTTGTAGCACCTACTTGGCCGGATATGAATGGAGTGATGATACCTTCCGGATTGATGGGAAATAATTGGATTAACAACCCGATTAACGTGCAATTTGTACACCGCGGATTGGCCTATTTATTGGTTATTTTGATTGTTATTGGCTTCTTTAAAACGGTAAAATCGGCGCGTATGCACGGTTCTAGATTATTGCGTAATGCCGGAACTTGGCCACTGGTTTTAGTTTGTTTACAAGTTGTGTTGGGTATCTTTACAGTTATTAATGCTCCACATATTGTACAAGGTAAATTTGGTATTTATGAGATATTCGCCCAGACGCATCAACTAATAGGAATGTCGTTGTTGATGGCTTTAGTAGTTGTTTATTACATAGTGCATAGCCGTAAAGCTATTTCATAACATAAAAAGGTGTCTTTAAGAAGTAATCTGCGCGAGGTTAACTACAAAAGCACCCTTGTATTTTTTTTGAACAGTTTTTTTGAAGCTTTCTGCTTTTTGATGCGAAGTGAATTGCCCCACAATAACACTGTAAATCTTAGTTTTATCGATGGTTTTTATAGCGATGTGAACTTGTTTTGAAAAATCTTTTTTTAGTTGATCGACTAATTTGAGTAGGTAAGCAGCTTCTTCAAAACTCCCAATTTGAACTCCATATCCTTTGGGTATTGTTTGGCTAGTAGTTATTTGATAAAACTGTGTTTTTGAGGTAGAAGGGGTGGTTTCTTTTTTGATAGAACTATCAGAAGGTGTTTTTTGATGAATAACAGGCTTTTGTGTAGAGGATTTTACAATTTTTTTTGCCTTTTGTTTGGTTGATGTATTTTTATCTACCACTGTAATAGCTACATCGGTTATGCCTTCTTTTGTGAAACCTAATTTTTTGGCTGCAGCTAACGATAAATCAATAATTCTGCCACTTATATACGGTCCTCTGTCATTAATTCGCACTATTACCGATTTGTTATTGGCTATATTGGTTACACGTACTTTGGTACCAAAGGGCAAATGCCTATGAGCGGCAGTAAATTTCTTGGGATTGTATTTTTCTCCGTTGGCAGTAGTACGTCCGGAAAAACTTTTGGCATAAAAAGAAGCCTTTCCTGTTTGTACTTGCCCGTATCCTGATACGAAAAAAAACAAGCAGAAAAGACTGGTAACAGCTGCTTTGTAGCAGTTTTTAAATAAAAACATAAAACTATTTTTGTGCGCCGAATTTTTCAATAATTTGGTCGGCTAGTTCTAGCCCAATGCGTTCTTGGGCTTCAAAGGTCGATCCACCCACATGAGGACTTAATGATATGTTTGGATTCATTAAGAGTTTAATGGGAGGTTTGGGCTCTGTTTCAAAAACATCAATAGCGGCAAAACCTAGTTTTTTATCAGCTACTATTTTGTCTAGTGCTTCTTCATTTATTACGCCACCACGGGCAGTATTAATCAGCCCGGCTTGATCTTTCATAGCCTCTAATTCTTTTAAACCAATGAGGTAATCTTTTTGTGCAGGCACATGCAGCGTAATAAAATCAGCTGATTGTAGTAATTCATCTTTAGAAACAGCGTTTACTGATAAAGTTATGGTTTGCCCATCGGCAAAAATCAATTCAACCGGAAGTTGGCTTCCCTCGTCAATAAAGGCATCGGTAACAATTACTTTCATGCCTATACCCAAGGCTATTCTTGCTACTTCGTGTCCGATTCGACCAAAGCCATATATTCCGAGGGTTTTTCCATATAACTCACGGCCTTTAAATGCTTTTTTCAACTTTTTAAAGTTAGCTTCGCCCTCAAGTGGCATCTCTCGATTAGATTTTTGTAGATGACGTACGCCTGAGAGGAGATGGGCGAAAACCATTTCAGCTACGCTGCGTGAAGAAGCAGCCGGCGTGTTAATAACGGGTATATTTTTACTTTTAGCATAGGCTACATCAATATTGTCTAGACCCACGCCGCCTCTACCTATCAGCTTTAGATTGGGGCAGGCGTCTATCAAGTCTTTGCGTACTTGCGTGGCGCTGCGCACCAACAATACCTCAACGTTGTTTTTATTGATATAGTTAGCCAATTGTTGATCGGCTACTTTTGTCTGAATAACTTCGTGTCCGGCGTTTTCAAGTCTGTCAACACCGCCTTTTGAAATGCCATCGTTGGCTAATACTTTCATAAATTGTGCTTTACTATTGTAACGTATTTATTGATGATTTGTTTTAGGCTCTTTTTTCAAACCAATGCATAATTTCTACCAAAATGCCCACACTTTCTTTAGAAAGTGCATTGTATAGTGAGGCGCGATAGCCGCCGGCTGTACGGTGTCCTTTAATACCAATTATACCTGATTCTTGCCAGAGTTGATTAAACTCGTCGGTAAGGCTTTCATCGGTTAGTTTAAAGGTAACATTCATTTTAGAACGGTCTTCTTTAGCAGTCAGTCCTTTAAATAACGGATTGCGATCAATTTCTGCATAAAGCATGGCTGCTTTTTCATTGTTAATCTTTTCAATAGTTTCTATTCCACCTAGATTTTTTAACCAGCGAAGCGTGAGCATAGTTACATAAATGGCATAGACCGATGGGGTGTTAAACACACTGTCTTTTTTAATGTGAGTATGGTAGTCCATCATAGTAGGAATAGCGCGATCTACTTTGCCGAGTAATTCATCTTTTACAAGCACAAGGGTTGTACCGGCAGGCCCCATATTTTTCTGTGCTCCGGCGTAGATTAAATCAAATTTAGAAAAATCGATTTCTCGCGAGAGGATGTCACTGCTCATATCGCAAATAAGGGGGACCTCTACTTCGGGAAATGATTGCATCTGTGTACCGTAAATGGTATTGTTACTGGTGCAATGAAAATAATCTACATCTGAAGGAACGGTATAATTCTTAGGAATGTAACTAAAATTTTTATCAGCTGATGAGGCTACCTCTACCACCTCGCCAAAAAGTTTAGCTTCTTTTATGGCATTGCCAGACCAGCGACCTGTGTTGAGGTAAGCGGCTTTGTTTTGCAAAAGGTTGTAGGCCACCATTAAAAATTGTGTACTGGCACCGCCGTGTAAAAACAGAGGCTGATATCCTTTTCCTTTTAGGTGCGTTAATTCTAAAATAGAATCGCGAGCTTCTTCTATAACAGCGGTAAAATCCGGACTTCGGTGAGAGATTTCTAAAATAGATAATCCGGAATCGTTAAAATCTAAAATGGCTTTTGAGGCTTCTTCAAATACGCTTTGAGGAAGAATGCAGGGACCTGCCCCAAAATTATCTTTTCTCATATTGTAAGAACTTAATAGGTTTGTTTTGAGTGTTATTAGCGCTGTTAAAAGTAGCAAGTTTTATACGCCCTCAAAAACTTTTTACCTATAATTTTGATAAGAAAGCTAAAGTGTCTACTCCATCGGCATAGTCATTGAGTTTTGGGCGTTGAGTTTGCCCAAATTTTATACCATTCCACAATTTATTTTTAGAAACGATGCACTGTATTTGATCTGAATCTTCTTGTAGTTTTTTGTGTAGGGATTCTAGACTGTCATAGTATTCGTAAAAGAGACAAGCAATGGGCGAAGCGTATTTTTTATCTTCTTTTAAAATGAAAAAGCCGTTTTCGAGCATTTTAAATTCACTCATCAGGTATACCGCTTTGTTGTAGTCGTAGTTATTGGCGTATTTGTGGCTGTTAATAAGCGGGTTCCACGGGTAGATAGTTTCAAAAAAAGAGGTGAAGTCGTAATTTTTAGGAACAAAAATTTTAGAAACATTACGGCAACCTAACCCAAAATAACGGAAGAGATCTTCGCCAAAGTCTTTTAAATCTTCTGGTTTTTCTTCTCCGGTAAAAACCGCTACAGAATTTCTGTTTTTGCGAATGATGCGGGGCTTTTTAGAAAAATAATACTCAAAATATCGAGCGGTATTGTTACTTCCGGTAGCAATAACGGCGTCAAAATTTTCTAACTTTTCGTCTGTAAATCGAATTGAATCAGAAAGAGAAGCTTCCTGCGCTATTAAAAACTGCATTAAGCAGGGTGTTAATTGCTTGTCTTTTGATGATTGCTTAATCAGGGCTTTATGTCCGGAAAGTAAGACGCACAACAAATCGTGAAATCCTACTAGTGGAATATTTCCGGCCATAATAATAGCCACGGTTTTTGGGGTGATTGCAGAAAAGTCATAGTGAGAGAGCCAAGCGCTGAGGTTTTCTTCAGTAAGGTTGCTACCCCATTGGTTGAGGTTAAAATAAATATCTTCTTTAGTAAACCAACCGTTGTGAATAATAGCCGCTGTTATCGCTTGGTCTAGTTGAGAGACAAATACGTTTTCGTCATCGGTATAAAGGGGGTTTTTAGCCGTGTATTTTGTGAGGAATTGCCCGAGTTTTACGAAAGCTTCTTTTCTGTTATTTAGATTCATTTTATTTTTCTATAAGAAGGATTAGCCCTAAATTTGGACAAAGTTACACAAATTCATGCGTGCCTTGTTTTATGCAGAAAGAAAGGAATTTGCCTATAAAGCTAAGGGGTTGATTTTGAGAGAAAACAAGAGCCGGTAAAATTACAAAAGATGGCAATTATTATAACAGATGAGTGTATAAATTGTGGTGCTTGTGAACCCGAATGCCCCAATACGGCTATCTATGAAGGAATGGAGACCTGGCGGTATACAGATGGAACCGAATTAGAAGGCGATGTGGTTTATCCTAACGGAAAGGAAGTAAATGCTGAAGAAGTACAAGAACCGGTTAGTGATGAGTTTTATTATATTGTGCCGGATAAATGTACAGAGTGCATGGGTTTTCACGAAGAGCCACAATGTGCAGCCGTGTGTCCGGTAGATTGTTGTATTCCGGATGAAGATCATGTAGAGTCTGATGAAGAATTGCTGGCTAAACAGGCGTTTATGCACCCCAGTGAACAGTAATATTTTTGTTTTTTGTAAATACTTCCCAATACTTTTTACGGTAGCTTTTTCTGTGCCTTCAACGCCTTTTTTGATAGTAAGCTCAAAGCTGTTGTTTGTCTGTATAATGTATTTAGGCATGGTATGTTTTAGAGGTTAAGTTTACAACTATTCTGAGCTATTTCCAAACATGTATGTAGTATTCTGCGATGATGTAATTATAGAGGGAAAATAATATCTTGCATAATAAACTCTATAACAAAAGAGATTTTTAGCTATAGTTTTACCATTCATCTACACAAAACCACCATTGGTCGAAAAATCATTTTTACAAGATAGAACATCTCGTACTTTTGACGTGTAATTATAAAATAATAGTTGATGAAACCTGATGATAAATCTACACAACCTCAGCAAGAAGAATCTGCTCAATCTTCTTCAGTATATGACAAAAACTACCAAAAACGCCGACGATATGGGGCATTAATTTTGGTTTTTATAGGCGTGCTATGGCTGTTAAAAGAGCTGCCGATTAATATTCCTGACTGGCTATTTTCTTGGGAAATATTTATTATTGGCATTGGTCTGCTTCTTGGGTTTAGACGCAACTTTAAAGGAGCCAGTTGGTTTATATTGATTATTATAGGAGGAGCTTTTCTTTTAAAAGATCTCTTTGTTCCTGATCAATATGACAATATAATTGGTCCGGTAATATTTATTGTAGCAGGGTTATTTTTCTTTGTTTTTAGAAATAGACAACGGCACGCCTATGCTTCTGTTGCTTCGTTTAAAGAGGCAAGAACACGCAAAAAACAAGCTGATGTACAATCTGAAGACAAAAAGGAGAAGGCAGCGTCTGCGTACAACGATGATTTTTTGCGCATAGAAAACGCTTTTAGCGGGGTTAAACGTACCATTATCTCTAAAAATTTTCAAGGTGGGGTTGTTAGAAACATTTTTGGAGGCGTTAAATTAAACTTCTTGCAATCTACCATAATAAATACGGCAACACTCAGAATTGAAAATGGTTTTGGGGGAGTAGTGCTCGTAGTTCCTTCAGATTGGGAAGTTATACCTGAAGTAGGAACCATCTTTGGCGGAATAGAAGATAGTAGAACTTTTCAATCATCTCAAGAAGGAACCCGTAAGCGATTAATTTTACGTGGAGAATCTATCTTTGGCGGGCTCGAGATAAAAAACTTTGACTAACAGGTACACAGAACGCATTATGATAAATTCCGTTTTTAGCCACAAAGTCAACCGCCAAATATTTTGGTTGTTTTGGGGAGTTACTTTTGTAATAATTATAGAGTTATTGCAAGTAGTGTACGGATTTTCGGGAAGAATTGCAGCGGTAGACGGGTTGGTCACTATCGGTTTAATTATATTGAGTATTGCACTTATCAGCCAAAGTGTACTGACTAAAGAAGGAGCGTCGTATAAGATTTTTCCGCTTCTAATTATCATTTTGCTGGCTACTGCTGCTTGTGGAGGGATTGATTATTATATACTAGAAGCTATTTATAGAGACCAGCCGGTTTATACTTCCTTTCTACGTGCTTCTTTGCCTTTTAGAATATTTTTAATATGGATCTTGATTTGTGCTTTTGTGTTCATGAATTTTTTGTGGAATAGAGCTTCTGCTCAAAATAGTTTGCAGACCCGTAAAGATGCATTAGAAAAGATGGCAAAAGAAGCTGAACTCAATAAAATATATAGACAATTTCAACCTCATTTTATTTTTAATTGTCTAAACACGATTCAAGTTTTAATAGAAACACAACCCGAACAAGCAGAAAAAACCGTGCAAAATCTATCTGACTTTTTAAGAGGAAGCATACAACGAAAACAAGAAGATAGAATCGTATTGGCTGCAGAAATGGAACATCTGGCATTGTATCTAGCTATTGAAAAAATACGTTTTGGTGATCGGCTTATTTCGCAAATAGACGTTACAGAAAGAGCTGAAAGCATGCAGCTTCCGCCGTTAATTTTACAACCATTGATAGAAAATGCCATTAAATTTGGATTATACGGAACCGTAGATCAAGTAAAGATACAATGTGTTGTTTCTGACAAAGATGAAAATTTGAAAATAAAAATTACTAATCCGTTTGATGAAGATGCACAACCTCCCAAAGGAACCGGATATGGTTTGCACAGCGTTCAACGAAGACTGTATTTAATTTTTGGCAGACAAGATTTGTTGCAGACCACTACAGAAAACCATATTTTTACCGTACAACTCACTATTCCACAGTATTATGATAAAAGCACTCGTAATTGATGACGAACATTTGGCGCGTCAAAACCTTAAAATGCGTTTAAAAAGCTTTCCTGAAATTGATGTAGTAGCTGAATGTGCAAATGGGTTTGAAGGCTATAAAGCTATTGCCGAATACCAACCGGACTTAATCTTTTTAGATATACAAATGCCTAAAATTAATGGATTTGAGTTGTTAGAGATGATAGAAAACCCTCCGATGGTTATTTTTTCTACCGCTTATGACGAGTACGCTTTAAAAGCTTTTGAAGCCGGAGCAATAGACTATTTACTAAAACCTTTTTCTAAGCAACGCCTTCAAGATGCCATAGAAAAATGTTTGAAAAACGTCCAGCAAGTACAACAAAAATTGGCAAGTTTTTCGGCAACTTTACCACATAGAAAAGATAGAATAGTGGTGAAGGATAGAGGTGAAATACGAATTATTCCGGTAGATAAAATTAGGTATATCGAGGCCGATGAAGACTATGTAAAAATACATACAGAAACCAAAACTCATCTCAAAAAAACCACCATGCAAAGGCTAGAAGATACATTAGAGGCAAAACAGTTTGTGCGTGTGCATCGCTCATTTTTACTCAATCTAAAATATTTGACAAAGATTGAGCCTTATGGCAAGAATAATCACATGGGCTTATTAAAAGACAAGGCACGTATTCCTATCAGTCGGTCAGGATATGCTTTGCTGCGCCAACAATTAGATATTTAACAACAATAGCGTCCAAAACGTTTTTCAGAAATCTCTGCAAAACCTTTGTATACTTTGTTCTTGAGTGATTTTAGCATTGAAGAGATTGTTTTTGAAAGTTTTACTTCTTTTGGCCTATCGAAAATATATCGTAAAATTTGAAGTGAAAATACCGTAAAATTTTAGGCTGTTCGAGCTGGATGTATTTTTATACTGATCTGAATTTCAGTAGCGAGTTCCTAAAATTTAGGTGTTGAACGATAAATTTAGATATAGTTTCGTAAGCCTAGATTTTTTTGGTTCGTTTTTTCATCAATGGAAAAAATGAACAACATAAACATTTAGGACAGTATTGATTTAACAACCTATTTTTATCGTCTATAATTACTTGTTGTTCTGTTTTTCTAACCATTTGCGTGCATTTACAAAAGCCTCTAACCAAGGAGTTACCTCATCGTGTCGACCTTTGGGATAATGGGCCCAATTCCATTGAAAAGTAGACCGTTCTAAGTGCGGCATAGTTACTAAGTGCCTACCGGTGTCATCACACAAAAAGGCTGCATTGTAATCAGATCCGTTAGGGTTGGCCGGGTATTGCTCATACCCGTATTTTCCTACAATGTTGTAGCGGTCTTCTGCATAGGGTAAATAGAATTTTCCTTCTCCGTGTGCAGCCCAGATTCCTAGTCTGCTTCCGGCCAGTGTAGAAAGCATAACCGATTTGTTTTCAGGAATCTCAATAGACGTAAAGGTGCATTCAAATTTATGCGAGTCGTTAAACAACATTTTGGGTTTTTCATGATGATCCGGGTTGATGAGTCCCAGCTCGATAAATAACTGACAGCCGTTACAAACGCCTAAACTCAAGGTGTCTTTGCGTTGAAAGAAATTTTTAAGAGCAGTATTGGCTTTGTTATTATACAAAAATGCGCCGGCCCAACCTTTGGCACTCCCCAACACGTCACTGTTAGAAAAACCACCTACTGCGGCAATAAATTGAATGTCTTCTAAGGTTTCTCTTCCGGCAGTAAGATCCGTCATATGAACGTCTTTTACGTCAAAACCGGCTAGGTGCATGGCACGTGCCATTTCGCGTTCTGAATTAGAGCCTTTTTCGCGCAGAATAGCCGCTTTTATACGAGGTTTTCGAGCGTCTATCGGTGGTAACTCTCCGGTAAAATGTTTTGGAAATTGAAACTTTAACGGAATCTTTTTGTAATTTTCAAAACGCTCTTTTGCTTTTGCCTTTCCACTCTGTTTTTTGTCTAGCAAGTAAGATGTTTCCATCCAAATATCGCGTAGGCGTTCAATCTCGAAAGTAAACTCGTTTTTGTGGTTGCTAATTGTTAATTCACTACCCGAAGTAACTTCTCCTATCTTGAAAAACTCAACTTCAGCATGGGTTAAGGCTTTTTCTACAGATTGGTTATTGGCGGCTTGAAAAACGATTCCTGCATTTTCATTAAACAGTAATTTTACAGAATCGCTTTCGTCTAAGCCCGTTAAATCGAGGGCTGCCCCTAAATCGTTTTCGGCAAAACACATTTCGAGCAGGGTGGTAATTAATCCACCGGAAGCTACATCGTGCCCGGCAACAATTTTGTCTTCCCTAATTAGTTGTTGTACGGTATTAAAAGCTTTTTTGACATATTTACTGTAGCGAACAGTAGGCGCATCGTTGCCAATTTTGTTGAGTATTTGCCCCAGTGAAGAGCCCCCTAGTTTAAAGGTGTCTTGAGAGAAGTTGAGGTAGTAAATAGCTCCGCTCTCTTTTTGAAAAACCGGTTCTACTACGCGCCGAATATCATCACAATGTCCGGCTGCCGAGATAATAACGGTACCCGGAGCCAGCACTTCTTTATCCGGATATTTTTGTTTCATAGACAACGAATCTTTTCCGGTAGGAATGTTGATGCCTAGTTGAATAGCGTAGTTAGATAACCCTTCTACAGCTTCGTATAACCTAAAATCTTCTCCGGGGTTGTTGCAGGGCCACATCCAATTGGCAGAAAGCGAAATAGCTTTCAAACCATCTTTTAGCGGCGCCCAAATAATATTGGTCAACGCTTCTGTAAGCGAATTGCGGGAGCCTGAAACGGCGTCTATAAGTCCGGTGATGGGGGAGTGTCCAACCGAGGTAGCAATACCTTCTTTTCCTTTGTAGTCTATAGCCATTACTCCGCAGTCGTTAAGCGGTAGTTGAAGAGCGCCAACGGTTTGCTGTTTGGCCACGCGACCGGAAACGCATCGGTCTACTTTATTGGTTAGCCAGTCTTTACAGGCTACGGCCTCTAGCTTTAATACCTGTTCAAGATACGTGTGAATTTTTGCTGGTTCGTATTTTATTTCAGCATAAGAATGAACCACTTTTTGGTCTTTCATGACGGTTTTAGGCGAGTTACCAAACATGTCTTTTAAGGCCAAATCAATGGGTTTTTCTCCATTTTTACCACTTTCAAAACGAAAATTTTTGTCACCGGTAACATGCCCTACACTATACATAGGTGAACGTTCACGATCGGCTACGGCTTTGAGAATTTTCATGTTTTTTTTGGCAATGAGCAAGCCCATGCGTTCTTGCGATTCATTTCCGATAATTTCTTTAGCCGATAAGGTGGCATCACCTACCGGAAGATTATCTAAAGCAATTTGCCCCCCTGTGTCTTCTACCAATTCGCTTAGACAGTTTAGGTGGCCGCCTGCTCCGTGGTCGTGTACAGAGATAATGGGATTATCGTCACGTTCAACCATTCCGCGAATGGCATTAGCCGCCCGTTTTTGCATTTCCGGATTGGCACGTTGTATGGCATTGATCTCTAAATTAGCCTCAGTCTCTCCGGTATCTGCAGATGAAACAGCAGCGCCTCCCATACCAATGCGGTAATTTTCTCCCCCTAAAACTACAATCTGGTCGCCTTTTTGAGGTACGGCTTTTAGCGCTTGGTTTGCTTTTCCGTACCCAATTCCTCCAGCCTGCATAATGGTTTTGTCGTAACCGAGGAGTTGCCCGTCTTCTTCGTGTTCAAAAGTGAGAATAGAACCACAAATTAGGGGTTGTCCAAATTTGTTTCCAAAATCTGATGCGCCGTTAGAGGCTTTTATCAAAATATCTAACGGGGTTTGGTACAGCCATTTTCTTTCGTGCATCGCTTTTTCAAAAGCTAAAGGTTTAGTGCGTTCTAATCGGCTGTAAGAGGTCATGTAAACAGCGGTTCCGGCTAGGGGTAAAGCGCCTTTTCCGCCGGCCAGTCTATCGCGAATTTCGCCACCGCTGCCGGTAGCTGCCCCGTTAAATGGTTCTACCGTGGTAGGAAAGTTATGTGTTTCGGCTTTTAAAGAAATAACCGATTCAAAATCTTTGTTTTTGTAGTAAGCAGCAGTATCGGCTCTTTCGGGAGCAAATTGTTCTACTATGGGGCCTTTTAAGAAAGCTACGTTGTCTTTATAGGCAGAAACAATATTGTTGGGGTTTGTTTCAGAAGTTTTTTTGATGAGCTTAAAGAGCGAAGAAGGTTTCTCTTCTCCGTTTAAGATAAAGGTACCGTTAAATATTTTGTGGCGACAGTGTTCTGAATTGACTTGTGAAAAACCAAACACCTCAGAGTCGGTTAGCGGTCGCCCTAATTTTTTAGATAATCCGTGTAAATAAAAGATTTCATCTTCGCTTAAAGACAATCCTTCTTGTTGGTTGTACGCTTCAATGTCTTCAATGTCTATGATTCCTTCGGGCTGCCGGTCTATGGTAAAACAGGTCTGGTCTAAGGCGGTAAATTTTTCAGAAAGCATCGGATCAAACGCACCCGGATAAGCTGCTTCCGCATAAAATTCTTCTATCCGTACAATACCCTCAATGTTCATGTTTTGGGTAATTTCTACCGCATTGGTACTCCACGGAGAAACCATCGTGGCACGTGGACCAATAAAGTTTCCGGTAATTTTTTTGCGCTCTATTTGTGAAGCATTTCCGAAGAGCCAATAGAGTTTTTGAAGGTTTTCGGCAGAAAGGGAGCTGTTTGTCTGTACAGCATAAATCAATTTTTGGGGATTTCCGAAGAAGAGAATCATAGGGTTAGAATTGAATTGCTATGAGGTGCAAAGTTAATTCTTTATTTATAGTTACTTTTGCGTTCTAAACTAAATTTTATGAATGAAGTTTTGAAGCGAGCAAAGTCTTGGCTTTCTACTGTTTTTGATGAGCAGACCCAACAAAAAGTACAAGAACTCATCGCCAGTGATTCAAAGGAGTTAAAAGAGAGTTTTTTTAAGGATTTAGCGTTTGGTACCGGCGGTATGCGTGGCATAATGGGCGTGGGCACCAATCGAATTAATAAATATACATTAGGTAAAAACACGCAAGGTATTGCTGCTTACATGAAGCGTGTTTTTCCCGGTGAGGCACATAAAGTGGTTATTGCTCACGACTGCCGTCATAACAGTAAAGAATTTGCGCAGTTGGTAGCCGATGTGTTTTCAGCAAATGGCGTGCAGGTGTTTCTGTTTTCAGACTTAAGACCTACACCCGAGTTGTCTTTTGCGGTACGGTATTTAAACTGCCACTGTGGAATTGTGTTAACGGCCAGCCATAACCCACCAGAATATAACGGCTATAAAGTATATTGGCAAGATGGCGGGCAATTGGTGCCCCCTCAAGATAAGGAAATTATTGAAGCAATCGGAAAGGTTGACTATGCTGATATTAATTTTGAAGCAAATCCTGAGTTGATAAAATTTATTGATGCAGCCGTAGATGAGGCTTTCTGTAAAATGGCCGTTCAGAATACTTCTTTTGACGTTTCGGACGCTGCAAAAGCAAATTTAAAAATTGCGTACACCGCTTTGCATGGCACTTCTATAACGGTGGTACCTAAAGCCTTGGCACAAGCGGGATTTACCGATGTGCATAGTGTTAAAGAACAAGCTGAACCTGATGGCGATTTTCCTACCGTGGTTTCGCCAAATCCGGAAGAGCCGGCTGCATTGAAGATGGCGTTAGCGTTGGCAGACCAAGTAAATGCTGATATTGTAATTGGTACCGATCCGGATGCAGATAGACTAGGAGTGGCAGTACGCGATTTAGATGGAAACATGATTTTGCTTAACGGCAACCAAACCATGGTGATGCTTACCGATTTCTTGCTGAAAAATTTTTCAGAAAAAGGATTAAAAGGAAATGAGTTTATTGCCTCTACAGTGGTTTCAACCCCTTTGATGCTTAAACTAGGAGAAACCTATGGGGTGGAATGTAAACTGGGGCTTACCGGATTTAAGTGGATTGCCAAGATGGTAAAAGATTTTCCTCAACAAAAATTTTTAGGGGGAGGAGAAGAGAGTTTTGGGTTTATGGTAGGTGATGATGTACGCGATAAAGATTCTGTTTCTTCTATCTTGTTAGCGTGTACATTGGCTGCAAAAGCAAAGGCTGCGGGTTCTTCTTTTTATAAAGAATTGCTTCAATTGTATGTAAAACACGGGTTATATCAAGAGCGATTGGTGTCGCTAGTTAAAAAAGGCATAGAAGGAGCTGAAGAAATTAAACAGATGATGGCGGGATATAGAGAAAATCCGCCGGTAGATTTTGACGGTATAAAAGTGAAATACCTAGAAGACTATGCAGTTAGTGAACGGTTAGATATGGTAACCGGAGAGAGAGAAACCATAGCGTTTCCAGCCTCTAATGTGTTGATTTTTTATCTAGAAGACGGCAGCCAGATTGCAGCTCGCCCTAGCGGAACAGAGCCTAAGATAAAATTTTATGTAAGCGTACAAGGAAAAATTGATGCTATAAGCGAGTTTGCAGAAGCGCAACAAAAATTAAACAAAAAGATAGACAGACTACTAAAAGTGATTGGACTGTAACCAGCTTTTTGGGGTAAGAAAAATACCGCGAGTTATACACAAAAGAAGTTTATGAAATATTTTAAAAAGATATTGGCTTTTGCCAAACCTTATAAACATTATGGGGTATTGAATGTTATTTTTAATATTCTATATGCCTTGTTTAGCACTTTGGCTTTTTTAGCGTTTATTCCTATGCTGCAAGTGCTTTTTCAAGAACAGCGTCCTGTTTTGCAAAAACCGGTATGGAATGGAGAAGTAGGGGGATTAAAAGATTTTTTGAGTAATTATGGTAATTACTTTATGAATCAACAAATAACGGAGCACGGACAGATTTCGGCGTTGGTTTCTATTTGTGTTTTGTTGATTGTATTGTTTTTTTTAAAAAACTTGTTTGGCTACTTAGCCAAGTATTTTATTGCCAATTTGCAGAACGGAATGTTGCGGGGAATTCGCGATAAGCTGTACCGTAAGATGACAGAATTGCCTATCTCGTTTTTTACCGAGAAAAAGAAAGGCGATTTTATCTCGCGCATTACCAGTGATGTACAGGTTATTCAAACCTCGGTATTAAATATGCTTGAGTTGTTTGTAAAAGAGCCTCTTACCATCATTTTTACGTTGTTAGGAATGATTATCATTAGCTGGCAACTCACGCTTTTTGTGTTGTTGTTTTTGCCGATTTCGGGGCTGTTAATTTCAGCTATCGGAAAAAAATTAAAATCAGATTCTACACGTGCGCAAGAAGAAAGTGCTCAATTTTTATCTATTACAGAAGAAACTTTGTCGAGCCTTAAAATCGTGAAGGGTTTTAATGCAGAAGAAAAGTTTAGAGACAAATTTTCTGCCAGTATAGTACGGCTTAACCATATTTTAAATTCGTTGTTGCACCGTCAAAATTTAGCCTCGCCTTTAAGTGAATTTTTAGGCGTGGTAGTTATTACTATTGTACTTTGGTTTGGAGGTAGAATGGTGTTGATAGAACATACCTTAAATGCCGCCTCATTTATTGGGTTTTTAACGTTGACCTATAATATACTCAACCCGGCTAAGAATATTTCTAAGGCTATGTATAGTATTCAAAAAGGAAATGCTTGTGCTGAACGAATTTTAGAGGTAATTGAACGAGAAACCAGTATTAAAGATGCGCCTAATGCGATAGAAAAAACAGCATTTGATAAAAGTATTACTGTTGAAAATATCTCTTTTAGCTATGAAGAAGATAAAGTGCTAAAAGATTTTTCTATGCAAGTAGAAAAAGGAAAAACAGTAGCGTTGGTAGGGCAATCGGGTAGTGGAAAAAGTACGATTGCCAATTTGGTGACTCGTTTTTACGATGTGCAAGAAGGCGCTATTAAAATAGATGGCATCAATATAAAAGAGGTTACCAAAAAATCGTTACGAAACCTAATAGGGCTAGTTACACAAGACTCTATTCTTTTCAACGATTCGGTACGCAACAACGTGGCCTTGGGAAAAGATGGCGCCACTGAAGAAGAAATTATTGAAGCACTAAAAGTTGCTAATGCATGGGAGTTTGTGTCAGAATTACCACATAAGCTAGATGAGAATATTGGTGATGGTGGCGGTAAATTGAGCGGCGGCCAAAAACAACGCCTTTCTATTGCACGTGCCGTGTTGCGCGACTCGCCTATTATGATTTTAGATGAAGCCACATCAGCTTTAGATACTGAAAGTGAAAAGTTGGTACAAACGGCTCTAGAAAAAATGACGGCAAATCGCACTTCTATTGTCATTGCTCACCGTTTATCGACCATTCAAAATGCGGATAATATTATTGTGATGCAACGCGGGCAGATTGTAGAACAAGGAAAACACCACGAATTATTGGCTAAAAACGGAACGTATAAAAAGCTGGTAGAAATGCAGTCTTTTGATTAGCGTTTCTTTTTTCTGAGTTGGTCAATTCAACTATCTATATTAAATAGTAAAATCCTCTCCTAGACGTTTTTTGAAAAGAAAATCGCTTAGAAGAGGATAATAGAATGAAAAGAAGTTATTTCTTTAGTGAAGCGTTATGGTATCTAATTTAGTAACTTTTCCAACTTCTACATTTACATTTGTCAATGTGTCTGCACTAAAGCCTGTAGAGTCAGCAGGAGTAAAAAGTAGGGTATAAGAACCTGCCGGTACTCCCCAAAGTTTATATTCACCGTTTGCATTTGGCGTTGTTCCAAGTGTGTCCGTACCTTGAATAGCGGTTATCTGAGCCTGTGCTTCAGTTGGTAATATTACACCTTCTATTGCTCCACCTGAAGCTTTGGCAAAAGCACGAATAACAGGTTTCAAAATGTAATTATTACTATTCCCCGCATCTACAATAGAGCGGGCAGCATCGAAGTCTAATACTAATGCGTAGGGTATTCCGGGTTCCAAAGTTGCATGAATATTTAGTTTTAAACCTGATTGTTGAGCGGAAGGAGTTTTAAGCGGAATCTTAGTTCCATCATTCATTTCAATAGAGTTGTTACCCCCAAGTACCAATCTGATTTGAGAAACCTTTCCTGCCGGTAAATCTACAGCGGCTAAGATAGTATCTTGACCATTCCTAAGGGTCAATAAATTATAAAGGCCTGGTCGAAACATTGGAACATCTGTCCATCCATTATTACCTCCTGTATCTTCTCCTGATGCTTTTACCTCAACAGATTGAATGTCAATCCATACAGCTTTATAGTTAGCAGGGGCATCTGTTAAATAAACCTCCAATCGAGAAGAAGCAGGTATATCATCAGATTCATTATTACAAGAGCTAAGAAGAAAAATGGTCGCAACTATGGTAAGTCCACTTATTATCCATTTTGGTGTTTTCATAATCAAGAATTTAATTTTTTATTCATCAAAAGATACAATTGTCATGCCAATCCTGTTAATCTAAGGCAGGACTAACACTTTGGCAATACTGTCTTTTAATGTAGTTCATAATATGGGTAAATTTTCATCATTGTTGGGGAATTTTTCAGCGTGGTAATGTATAAATGTGAAACAGCTTTTTGGTTTAGTATCTATGAAATGTTTCGATTGGGTTCATTTAAAATATACGGAATTTTGCGCAAACACTTGTCTCATTAGCATTCTATAATCTAAAGGGAGAAAAGATGTATAGATTGTCCAAAAAAAAATTGAATTATCTTTGTATGAATTAAAATTATTCTATGGATTTATCGGTATTACAAGATATACTCGTACTATTAGGCTTTTCGGTTGTCATTGTTTTTATGTTACAAAGAGCTAAGCTCCCTTCTATTTTGGGGTTTATTATTACCGGAATTATTATTGGGCCTTATGGACTGAGTTTAGTGAATGCGGTAGATCAGGTAGAAACTATTGCTGAAATAGGAGTTATTCTCTTACTTTTTGTAGTAGGAATGGAGCTATCTATTAAGCAATTGTCTTTAATAAAAAAGACGGTTTTTATAGGAGGCTTTTTACAGATAGCGCTTACCGTAGCTATCTCGGCAGTAGTATATCATTTTTTTGGAGCAAAGTGGAGTGAAGCGGTATTTATAGGCTTCTTATTTTCTTTATCTAGTACGGCTATTGTCTTAAAAGTTTTACAAGACCGTAACCAGATTTCGGAGGCACATGGAAGAAACACGTTAGCTATTCTTATTTTTCAAGACCTCATTGTGGTTCCTATGATGCTGGTTACCCCCATTATGGCTGGTAAGTCAGCTAATATTACACAAGATATTGTGGGGCTACTGGTAAAAACGCTTATTGTAGTGGGGATAACCATTGTGTTGGCTCGTTATGTAGTGCCAAAATTTATGTATTTGGTAGCTAAAACCAGAAGTAAAGAACTTTTTCTGTTAGCCACTATTACCATTTGTTTTGCGGTGGCTTATCTTACTTCTATGGCCGGGCTTTCTTTGGCATTAGGAGCTTTCTTGGCAGGACTTATTATCTCTGAGTCAGAGTACAGTCATCAGGCTACGAGTACCATTTTACCCTTTAGAGAGTTGTTTACCTCCTTCTTTTTCATCTCTATAGGAATGTTGCTAAATATTAGTTTTTTTGTAGCTCATATTGGGTTGGTATTGATATTGGTGGTTGCTGTTTTTATAGTGAAGACAGCCGCTACCGGGCTGGCCATCCGGGTGCTAAAATACCCGCCTAAAACGGTTTTGTTAACCGCTTTGGCGTTGTTTCAAGTGGGTGAATTTTCGTTTATACTCTCTACCATTGGTATAGAAAATGGGTTGTTAAGTGATGAAGTCTATCAGTATTTCTTGGCAGTAGCAATTTGTTCGATGTTGCTCACCCCTTTTGTAATTATTTATGGAGATAATATTACGAAAGTAATAATGAAATTAGGGCTGATGGGAAAAGTGCGTGAACGAATAGAAACCCCACAAGAATTGGAAGATATTCCGGGTGAAACACTAGAAAATCATTTAATTATAGTAGGGTATGGAATAAATGGACGAGGCTTGGCACGGGCAGCTCAGTATTGTCATATTCCGTATGTGGTTTTAGAAACCAATGCAAAGACGGTTACTAAAGAAAAAGCAAACGGCATACCGATTCTTTTTGGAGACGCTTCTGAAGACCATATCTTAAATCATGTTAATCTGTATCATGCCAGAGCAGTGGTAGTAGCTGTACCCGATTTACAGGTTACGCAAAATATTATTGTAGCCGTTCGTAGCATTACGCAATCAGTGCGGCTATTGGTGCGTACGCGTTACGTAAAACAGATAGAAGAATTAAAAGCAATGGGAGCAGATGAAGTGATTCCGGAAGAATTAGAAGCCTCTGTTGAAATGTTTTCTCGAATTATGCATACTTTTCTCATTCCGGAAGATGAGATAGCTGATTTTGTAGAAGTTATTCGGTCTGATAATTATGATCTCTTTCAAGAAAAGACCAAATTTCCTGTCACGTTTAAAAGCAATTATATTCCGGATTTTAATATAACCTGTCTTCGCGTGTATAAAGATAGTGGAACTCCTGTTGGAAAGAGCCTAGAAAATTTAAACTTACGGGCAGAATTTGGTATAAATGTTATTGCAATTTCTAGAGATGATAAATTACTGCCTTCTGTGAATGCAGAAGAAGAAATTAAACAAAATGATTTGCTCTATGTACAAGGTGAGGTTTCTTGTATAGAGAATTTTAGAAAGACAATTAGCTAATAAATGAGGCTGTTTTATAAACAGATACTTGATTTATTGTTGTACGGGTTGTTTATTATAAACTGTATATTTGTTGAGAAAAATAGATTTAATTTTTATGAAAAGAGCACTTTTTTTTCTTCTCGCACTTGTAATCTTTGGAACAGCACAGGCTCAGCAAGACCACGATGGCTTTGCCAAAGGTGATATGTTTATCTCTGGCGCCCTCGGTTATAGTTCTGTTTCGTATCCCGATCATTCTGAAGAGCAAAATTTTACTATTTCTCCCCGGTTTGGATACTTTTTAAACGATTTTATTGCACTAGGAGCTCGTTTAGGGTATGCTTTACAAGATAGAAAGAATACGCTGGGTCACAGAGTAGCAGATAATTCAACCCTTACAATTGGTGTTTTTGGTCGCTATTATTTACTACCCGGTAGTAAGTTTTCTATTTATGGAGAGCTCGGGGTGGGCTTTGGGGCAACTAAGAATATTGCAGACGATTGGACTAACGGAGTGAACGCTTGGTTTTCGCCCGGGTTGAGTTATTTTGTAGGACGCCATTTTGCCTTAGAAGCTAGTTTTGGAGTACTTTCTTATCACACTGTAAATGCCCAAGGAGTGAGTGGTTCTACCCATAGTTTTGAAGCGGGAATTGACTTAGAGGATATAAACTTTGGCATTATCTATAAATTCTAGTTCTTCATTTTCTATAAAACCCAAAATAGAAGACATAAATTATGAGAATATATACAAAAACAGGTGATAAAGGAACCACCTCTCTTTTTGGAGGTACACGCGTTCCTAAACACCACATCAGAATAGATACATATGGAACAGTAGATGAACTTAATACCCATATAGGCATGTTGCGTAGTTTAGATATTGCCTCTATTCACAAACTGTTTTTACAAACCATACAAGCTGATTTATTTACCATGGGTTCTGAATTGGCCACAGACCCTAAAAAAGCAACGCTTAAAAATGGAAAAGAGCGTTTACGTATCTCTAAAATTGCCGGTACGGATGTAGAAAAACTAGAGCATGCTATTGATAAAATGAATGAGAGTTTACCGCCTATAAAGAATTTCGTCCTTCCCGGCGGGCATCCTATCGTGGCACAATGCCATATTGCACGCACAGTGTGCAGAAGGGCAGAACGCTTGGCTACCGCTTTGTTTGAGGTAGACCCTTTTGATGAGGTACTACTTAAATACCTTAACCGATTGTCAGATTTCTTGTTTGTTTTGGCAAGAAAACTTACCGATGAATTACAGGCTGAAGAAACGCCTTGGATTCCGCCTAAATAAGCTAATTATTTAGATAAATTCTAGATAGATACGATATACTCTTAAATTTATCAATACTTATAGTTAAAAGCAGCCCATAATTTCAAAAATGCAGGTAAATTCTTACCTTTGCATTTCTTAAAAATTAAATGAATTATGGCATACGATATTGATATGATTAAAGGGGTTTATGCCCGTGCTGCGAAACGCATTGATAAAGCACGCGAAATTGTGGGAAGACCCCTTACACACGCTGAGAAAATCCTATACGCTCATCTTTGGAATGGTGAAGCAAAAGAAATGTATACCCGAGGGGCGGATTACGTAGACTTTGCTCCAGATAGAATTGCTTGCCAAGACGCTACGGCACAAATGGCTCTATTGCAATTTATGCAAGCCGGAAAAGAAAAAGTAGCGGTGCCTACCACTGTACACTGTGATCATTTAATTCAAGCTAAAAGTGGCGCCAAAACAGATTTGATGAATGCCACACAAACCAGTAATGAGGTGTTTGAATTTTTGGGGTCGGTTTCAAATAAATACGGAATTGGTTTCTGGAAACCCGGTGCCGGAATTATTCACCAAGTGGTGTTAGAAAATTATGCATTTCCCGGAGGAATGATGATTGGTACTGATTCTCATACCGTAAATGCCGGTGGACTCGGAATGGTAGCCATTGGTGTGGGTGGCGCAGATGCGGTAGATGTAATGGCCGGGATGCCTTGGGAATTGAAATTTCCTAAATTAATTGGGGTAAAACTAACCGGAAAATTAAGCGGATGGACAGCCGCAAAAGATATTATCTTAAAAGTAGCCGATATCCTTACCGTAAAAGGAGGTACCGGTGCTATTATTGAATACTTCGGACCAGGAGCAAAATCTCTGTCATGTACCGGAAAAGGTACTATCTGTAATATGGGAGCTGAGGTAGGCGCTACATGCTCTACTTTTGGCTATGATGAGGCTATGGAACGTTTCTTACGCGCCACTGATCGTAACGATGTAGCTGATGCGGCGAACGAAATTAAAGCGTATCTTACAGCTGATGCCGGTGTATATGACGACCCGGAAACTTATTTTGATCAAGTTATAGAAATAGACCTCTCTACCTTACAACCACATTTAAACGGACCATTTACGCCAGACTTAGCTACTCCGGTTGGCCAAATGCATGATAAAGCCACCAAAAACGGATGGCCTATTAAGGTAGACTGGGGGCTTATAGGCTCTTGTACCAACTCTTCGTACGAAGACTTAACACGCGCAGCTTCTATTGCTAAACAGGCCTTGGCAAAAAAATTAAAACCTAAATCTGATTTTGGAATCAACCCCGGGTCAGAGCAAATTCGTTTTACGGCAGACCGTGATGGGTTATTAAAAGTTTTTGAAGACTTAGGCGCTACCATTTTTACAAATGCTTGTGGTCCTTGTATTGGACAGTGGGATCGTAGTGACTTAAAAGGTGATGAAAAAAACACCATTATACATTCATTTAACCGAAACTTCTCTAAACGTGCCGATGGAAACCCTAATACCCACGCTTTTGTAGCTTCGCCAGAGATGGTTGCGGCTATTGCTATTGCCGGTCGTTTAGACTTTAACCCAATGACTGATACCTTGTTAAATGAGGACGGACAAGAGGTAAAATTAGAGGAACCGAGCGGTATTGAATTGCCACCAGATGGATTTGAAGTTGATGAAAAAGGATATGTAGCCCCTCATAAAGATGGTAGTAAAGTGGAAATTAAAGTAGCTGATGATAGTCAACGTTTACAGCTTTTGACTCCATTTAGCCCGTGGGATGGTGAAAATCTACTAGGTGCTAAGCTGCTTATTAAGGCCGAAGGAAAATGTACAACAGATCATATTTCTATGGCAGGTCCTTGGTTGCGCTATCGCGGACACTTAGACAATATTTCTAACAACTGTTTAATTGGTGCTGTAAATGCTTTTAACCACAAAACTAATTTTGTGAAAAGCCAATTGACAGGAGAGTATGGAGGCGTACCGGATACACAACGCGAATATAAAGCCAATGGAATTTCTACCGTAGTGGTAGGTGACCATAACTATGGCGAGGGTTCTTCTCGTGAACACGCTGCTATGGAGCCACGTCACTTGGGAGTAAAAGTTGTTTTGGTAAAATCTTTTGCCCGTATTCACGAAACCAACTTGAAAAAACAAGGGTTACTGGGAATCACTTTTGATAATGAAGCAGATTATGACTTAGTGCAAGAAGATGATACCTTTAACTTTATTGATTTAGAATCATTTGCCCCCGGAAGACAACTCACTATTGAGTTAGTGCATAAAGATGGCAGCAAAGACACTATAAAAGCAAACCATACCTATAACGAAAACCAAATTGAATGGTATCGTGAAGGTTCAGCTTTAAATATGATTAAAAAAATGAGTGCGGCTTAATTTTTAAATAGAATTTAGAATACGAACTCTAAGAGCGGTTTCAATTTTTTTGAAACCGCTCTTGTTTTATACTCATTTTTTAGGATGTAAAGATTCGCGGAATGCTTTTGTCTAAACGAGTAAGAAGCTCATAGTTTAGTTGATCGCTCAAGTTGCCAAAATAACTTACTTTAATTTCGTGGTCTCCATCTTTACCAATTAGCGTAACCCGATCGCCAATTTTTATGTTGGGCACTTCTGTTACATCTACCAAAAACATATTCATATTAACCAATCCAACTACCGGAAGACGTTTGTCATGAATGAGCACGCGACCGGTGTTACTCAATGATCGACTAAATCCGTAGCCATATCCCACCGGCACGCTGGCAATTTTCATAGGGCGTTCGGCTAAGAAAGAATTGCCGTAACCGATGTACTCTCCCGGCTTAATCGGTTTAATTTCCATTACTGAAGTGTGCCAACTCAATACACTTTTTAAAGTCATTTTGCCCCGGTGTTTCATTTCATAGATAAGTTGACTCTCTTTGCTGGGCCACAAACCGTATTGTAAGATTCCGATACGTACCATATCTAAATTCCATTCAGGATAGGCAATAATAGCAGCACTACACGAGGTGTGAAGACGTGCAGGAATAAGGCCAACTTGTTTAAAAATGCTCACTCCTCTTTTAAAATTTTGCTGTTGAGTTTGTATGCGCTTAAAATTGGCGCTACTTTCAGCTCCGGCAAAATGAGTGCAAATCCCTTTCAAGGTAAAATACGGCCGATTTTGTTGAAGTGTTTTGATGAGTGGTTGCCAGTTTTCTTCTTCAAATCCATGTCGGTGCATACCGGTTTCTAACTCGATGTGTATATTAATTTTTTGGGCTTGTTTACGCGCTTCAGCCAAAAAAGAAATGATGCTTTCCGGGTTGTAAATAATACATTCTATTTGATGAGCCACAATCCACGGAATGTCTTTATCAGGGATGTCTCCCATAATCATAATCGGAGTATCAGGGCGAGCCACTTGATGCACAAGTTTAGCTTCGTAAGCGCTAAAAACCGAAAAATGGTTAACTCCCATCTCTTGCAAAACCGGAACCATTTGGGCTATTCCATGTCCATATGCATTGCCTTTTACAACACTAGATAAGATTGTTTTTGAGCCAATTAAGTTTCTGATAAACTGTAAGTTATTGGCTAAAGCTTTTTTGTTTAGGGTTATGGTAGAACTGTAGTTAGTAATCATAGGGTTGTTTTTTGTGCAATCTCATAAAACATGGCTATTCCTTTATCTATTAATTCATCCGGAAAATCGTAATCAGGATTGTGTAGATCGGGATGATTTTTACCTGCACCTAAGCCGAACATGGCTCCCGGGTAATGTTGGGTGAATCGCCCAAAATCTTCTCCCCAGCTAAATCCAATTTCTTTTTCGATAAAAGGATAATTTTGCGTTTTTGCCGCCTCTTTTATAAAATGATAGGCTTGTGGATTATTTATATTAGCTTCAAACCCTTCTTTCCAAACTAATTTGTAGCGTAGGTCTTTTGTTTCTTGAATGAGCTGTGTTGTGTGCTCAATAATCTCTTTTTTTTGAGTAACGAAGAGAGCGTGATCATAAGCTCTAAAAGTGTAGCTTATGCGTCCTTGTCCGGCAGAAGTACCATAGGCCTGTTCGCCCATTTCAATTTGAATAGGGGTTGCCAAAAAATAATTTTCTTTTTGAGAATCCGGTTGATGAAGGTCTTGATAGTAGTTGATGAGTTTTGCCATGGTTGTAGCCGGGTTTATACCGCGCCATGGCATGCCCGCATGGCTGGTTTTACCAAATAGATTAACATCTAGGCTTTCTACAGAAGGGGTAAAGCTTCCGGGTTTGCATACAATGCTTCCTAGAGGGTATCCCGGTACGTTGTGTAGGGCAAAAATATAGTCAATATTAAATTCGGTTAATTTTTTAGAATTTAAAATACCCTTTGCTCCACGTCCGTCTTCCTCTGCCGGCTGAAAAAGTAATAAGACATTGCCTTTTAGAATAGGCTTTTGTAATAATTTTTGAGCCAACCCTAACAAGATCGTCATATGTCCATCGTGACCACATTTATGGCCAACACCTTTATAAATAGATTTGTACGATAAATTTGTGTTGGTTTCTTGAATGGGTAACGCATCTAACTCACAGCGAAAAAGGAGGGTTTTTCCGGGTTTTTGGCCTTTTATTTCGGCTAGAATAGCGGTGTTAGAAAATGAGTGATGAATAGTTTGTACGCCTAATTTTTGGAGTTGTGTGATGATAAATTCAGCGGTTTTTTCTTCTTTTCCCGATACTTCCGGATGCTGGTGTAAATAATGTCGGGTTTCTATTAAATTCATAATAACTGGATGTATGGTACTTAAAAAAATCTAGATTATTTGACAGACTATTATAAAATAGTCGCGTGTTTATTAGTTGGTGAAAACTAGTAGCGCGATGAAAATTTTCATCACGCTATCTTTATGCTAGCAAAGAATAAATTTATAAGCGCTTAATCTTATCTAATTTAGCTTTCCACACTTTTAATTGCTGATTGAGTTGTGCTTTCTTTTTAAAAGTGTCTCTCATCAGTGGGTTGTCTTTATCGGCATTGTTAAAGAAAGCCAGGTTGTTTTCTAGCTGTCGAATTTCTTCTGCTGTTTGATTTATTTTTTTGTGTAAGAAAGACGCTTCTTGTTGAATTTTGTATTCGTCGTCGGCATCTTCTAGTGCTTGTAGTCTGTTTTCATATTTCAACAATTCGATTTCTTTTCGATCCATGTCTAATTGGCTGAAGAGTTTATCGAGCGTTTTGTTGAATTTGCTCTCTATGTGTTGTTTGTTGCGTGGAACGCGTCCTAAGTCTTTCCACTGCTCAATTTTTTCTTTGATTGTAGGCAAATCCTCTTCTCGGTTACCACTTAGGGAAAGCGCTTTGGTTTCTTCTAAAAGTTTTTCTTTCTGTTTAAAAACAGCTATTGCAGCCTTATCTTTTTCGTCTCGTTGAGCATGTACACGGTCAAAATAATGATTACAGGCAGCTTGAAAACGCTCCCATACTTTGTCGCTTTTATTGCGTTGTACGTAGCCGATTTTTTTCCAGTCACGTTGAATTTTTTTCATCAGCGGAGTGGTGGTTTCAAAATCTTCACTGTCTTTATTTTCTTCGGCAATGCGGATTAATTTGAGTTTTTCATCAAGGTTTTCTTTTTGTTCTTCTTTGCGGTGTTTGTAAAACTCGTTTTTTTGATGATTAAAAGTGTGAGACGCTTCTTTAAATGCGTCCCAAACAGCTTGATTGTCTTTTTGTGGAACATTACCGGCTTTAAAAAATTGTTCCCGTAAATCTTTATAGGTTTTTATTTTTTGCTGTACCTGTCTGTGTGATTTTGCCGGCGTTTGATGCAATTCGTTTATTTTGGCAATAATCTCTTGTTTTTGCGTCAAATTATCTTCGCGTTTTTTGTCTAGTTCGGCAAAATAAGCTTTGCGGTTATCGTGAATTTTTTTGGTAGCGTCTTTAAATTTTTCCCACACCGCATCGCTGTATTCTTGTGCTACCGGACCCACTTCTTCTTTCCACATTCGGTGAAGATTTTGCAACTCTCTAAAGGCGCGGTTTACATCTTTTTCTTCCGTTAGTTCTTCAGCGCGGGCTATCATTTTTAGCTTTTGCTCTAAATTGTGTTGGTAATCCATCTCCCTAAACTCACGATCTAGGTGTAGAAAATCATAAAAACGCTCTACGTGGTGATGGTAAGTATTCCAGGTATCTTTGTATTCGTTGCGGGGCACAGGTCCGGCTTTTCGCCAACGTTCTTGTAGTTTTTTAAAGGCGTTAAAGTTAGCATTCATATCGGTGCCTACTCCGGTAATAGCCTTTAATTCTTCTATAATAGATAACCTGCGCTCAAGGTTTTCTTGTAGGTTTTTTCGAACTTTTTTGTAATAGTTGTCACGTTTTTCTTTGTATTCAAAATAGTGTTTGTTGAATTTTTTTTCAGCCGGGGTAGAGTAAGAGAAGTCGATGATATTTCCGCCTTCGTTCAAAAACAGCTCCTTTTGTTTTTGGCGTTCTTCTCCATATTTTTTATCAAATTCAGTTTTAATTAGCCGAACGTGTTGGCGTATCTCTTTTACTTCGTGGCCTTTGAGTAAACGTTCTAATTCTTCTCCTAAAGCAGCCAAGTTCATCTCGTCGTAAGCTCTTACCGGAATTCCGTAAAACTCGTCCTCTACATTTTCTTCAGTTGAAGTATCGTGGTCTTCTACAATTTCTTCTTGCGCTGTTTTAGTGGGTTGTTCTTCTTTGGCGGTAGGAGCGTTGGTCTCTTCAGTATCGTTGGCAGGAGGTGTTTCTGCTGTTTTTTTGGTATCTGTTTTTTGGTCAGTTTTCTCTTTAGAGATGGCCGTTTCATCTTGATTAGTTTCCGTGTTTTTTGTGCTCTCTTTTGGTGTAGAGGGGCTATTTTTTAGGGAATCTTTATTTTCTTTTTCGCTTTCAACCATAATTCAAAATTTTTCCGCGTCTGACATTTAAGTTGCGCAAACGGGTAGTGTTCGTTTTAAATTCAGCTGAAATATAGTAAGTCCATATAAATCAACCAAAGAAATATGTAATCTTAACGTTCATTCCAAATATCCCAACTGCGTTCAGCCTGATATTCAAGCATAAGTTGCCCGTTAAAAATTTTGCAATTATAACGTTGTCCTTCTGCTAAGAACTGAGTTATTGGAGGATTGTACGTTAAATCGTATAATAGATGTTTTGGGGTGAGTTGGTTGTATGGAATTTTTGGCGTCTCGTTAACATTTGGAAAGGTACCCAAGGGGGTACAGTTTATAATTAAATAATGAGCTGCCATAATCTCAGCATTTAAATCGTCATAAGTCAATTGCGTAGAGGAAGGATGTCTAGAAACCATTTTAAACTCGATTCCTAACGAATGCAGTGCATGAGCTACTGCTTTAGCCGCGCCTCCAGTACCCAAAATAAGTGCTTGGGTATGTTGTTTTTCTAGCAACGGAAAGAGCGATTTCATAAACCCAAAGCAATCGGTGTTGTGCCCAATTCGTCTTCCGTTTTGAAAAAGAATGGTGTTAACTGCCCCGATAATCTCAGCTTGTTTGTCTAATTCATCTAAAAAAGGGATGATTTTCTCTTTGTAAGGAATGGTTACGTTGATCCCTTTTAAACTTTTTTCTTTCTTTAGTAAATCTTGAAAATCGGTAACTTCTCTTAATTTAAAAGTCTTATAAACTGCTTTAATATGCTCCTTTGCAAATTTTTCAGTAAAGAATTTTTCAGAGAATGAATGTGATACCGGATTCCCAATGAGTCCGTAAACGTCCATAATATAGCAATTTTTTGTTCTGTAAATCTACATAGAACCTTACAAAATTAAAAAAAATAGCAGTCATATTAATCGCAAAAACAATTTTGATGAACAAGTGTATAATTGAAGCGGCTACCCATTCACTTTTTTTATCTTTGCTAAAAACAATTATATGCAACTCCAATTAACCCGACCCATCTGTTTTTTTGATTTAGAAACAACCGGAACACAGGTGGCTACCGATCGTATTGTAGAAATATCTATTTTAAAAGTTTTTCCTAATGGAAACAAAGAAAGCCATACATGGCGCGTTAATCCTGAAATGCCTATTCCGAAAGAAGCGGCTGCTATTCATGGAATTTATGACGAAGACGTGGCACAAGAACCTACTTTTAAAGAATTAGCTCCAAAAGTAGCGACTCTGATAAAAGGGTGTGATTTAGGAGGCTATAATAGCGATCGTTTTGATATTCCACTATTAGCTGAAGAAATGCTGCGAGTTGACGTAGATTTTAGTTTTAAAAATATACATGCGGTAGATGTGCAAACTATTTTTCATAAAAAAGAAAAGCGCACTCTTGAAGCGGCGTATAAATTTTATTGTGATAAAGATCTTACAGACGCCCATAGTGCTGCAGCCGACACTAATGCCACCTATGAGGTATTGAAATCGCAGTTGGATCGCTATCCCGATTTAGAAAACGATATTAAATGGTTGGCCAGTTTTAGTTCGCATAGACGATTTGCCGATTTTGCCGGATTTATTGCTTTTGATAAAGAAGATTGCGAGGTGTTTACTTTTGGAAAACACAAAGGAAAACGAGTCGAAGAAATTTTAGATAAAGAGCCGGGCTATTTTAGCTGGATTCAAAATGCTAATTTTCCGCGGTATACAAAAAAAGTGCTAACAGAAATAAGGTTGCGCAAATTATCCGGAAAATTATAAGCTATGAAAATTATTTGCGTGGGACGCAATTATGCAGCACATGTTGAAGAACTGCAAAACGAAAAACCGGAGGCTCCGGTACTATTTTTAAAGCCGGATACGGCTAAGTTGCCCAAAGATGAACCGTTTTATATTCCTGAGTTTTCTGATGAAGTGCACCATGAGGTAGAGGTGTTGGTAAAAATTAAGAAAGTAGGAAAGTACATTCAGCCAAGGTTTGCTCATAAATATTATGAAGAAATAGGGCTTGGTATAGATTTTACTGCGCGCGATTTGCAACAAAAACTAAAAGAAAAGGGATTGCCATGGGAAAAAGCTAAGGCTTTTGATGGGGCAGCCGTAATAGGGCAAAAATGGCTTCCTAAAGATAAATTTGATTTGCAAAATATTTCGTTTTCATTGCATAAAAATGACGCAAAAGTGCAGCAAGGCAATACCGCTATGATGTTGTGGAAAATAGATGAGCTTATTGCCGAAGTGTCAAAATATTTTACACTTAAGATAGGTGATATAATTTTTACCGGAACCCCGGCCGGAGTAGGCAAGGTGGCTATAGGAGATCTTTTAGAAGGGTTTGTGGAAGAAGAGAAAATTTTTGAGGTAGCCATAAAATAAGTGGGTTTTTCTAGAATATAAAGCTATGAACGCAGAAATAATTACCATAGGAGATGAGATTTTAATTGGTCAGGTGGTAGATACTAACTCGGCTTTTATCGGAAAAGAGCTTACCAAAATAGGAATTGAAGTTAACCAGATAAAATCAATTAAAGATGAGCCTGCTCATATTGCAGCGGCATTAAAAGAAGCTGCAACGCGTGCAGATTTGGTGCTGATTACCGGTGGATTAGGGCCTACACGTGATGATAAAACTAAAGCTGTTTTTTGTAATTATTTTAAAGACTATTTGGTGGTAAATCAATCCGCGTTAGCCAATGTAAAACGCTTGTTTGCAAGAATTAAAGAACCCGTGCTGCCTGTTAACCTAGATCAGGCAAAAGTACCCTCTCAAGCGGTTGTATTACCTAATAAATACGGAACCGCTCCGGGGATGTGGTTCGAAAAAGACGGAGTGGTTTATGTGTCTATGCCAGGGGTGCCTTATGAAATGAAAGCTTTGATGACCGATGAAGTTATTCCGCAATTAATGCAAAAATTTAACCGACCGTATATTTTGCAAAAAACGGTGTTGACGTATGGAATGGGAGAAAGCAGATTGGCTGAAAAAATTAAAAACTGGGAAGATAGATTGCCTTCTTATATGAGTTTAGCTTATTTGCCGGCTCCCGGAAGAGTGCGGTTGCGGTTAACAGCTCGCGGTAATGAACAAGCAGTATTACAAAAGGCATTAGATGAACACTTACAAGCGTTAGAATTGTTAATAGGCAATTTAATTGGAGGATATGAAGGCGAATCGTCGTTACAAGAAGAAATTGCTCAACAATTAACGTATCAACGACAAACCTTGGCAACGGTTGAAAGCTGCACCGGTGGTAAGATAGCGGCTATGTTTACAGAGATACCGGGCGCTTCGGCCTATTTTAAAGGAAGTTTGGTGCCTTACAGCTCTCGTGTCAAAGAAGAAGTGTTAGGGGTTTCGGAAGATTTAATTAAAGAGCATTCGGTGGTGAGTGAACTGGTAGTGAAAGCAATGGCTACTCGTGCGCAGCAATTGTTTAAAGTAGATTATGTAGTGGCTACAACCGGAAATGCCGGCCCCACAAAAGGCGATAGCGATGCAGAAATTGGGACTGTTTTTGTGGCAATAGCTACTCCGCAGAAAGTAATCACCCAAGAATTTCATCTAGGAAAATTAAGAGAAAAGGTAGTAAATAAGGCTATTTACAGGGCTTTGATGATGCTTAAAGAGCAGATAAAAGCCTAAGTTTAAAATGAAAGAGCATTTTTTGTGTAAAAATTGTTGGGCTTCCAAAAAAAACACTATTTTTGCACTCCGATTTACTTAAAAAGATTTAAATCATGGCGAGAGTTTGTGAACTTACCGGAAAGAAGGCGATGGTTGGCAACAACGTGTCACACGCAATGAACAAGACCAAACGCAAGTTTAAAGTTAATTTGGTCAAAAAACGTTTTTATCTTCCGGAAGAAGACCGTTGGATTACCCTTAAGGTATCTACAAGAGCGTTGAAAAATATCAACAAAAAAGGAATTACGGCAGTTGTTAAAGAAGCCCGCGAAAAAGGGTATTTAAAAAAATAAGCCGATTTAAAAAATACTTGATATGGCAAAGAAAGGTAACAGGAAGCAAGTAATTTTAGAGTGTACTGAGCAAAAGAAATCCGGTGTTCCGGGTATGTCTCGCTATATTACTACCAAGAATAAAAAGAACACTCCAGACAGATTAGAGTTGAAAAAATATAACCCTTATCTGCGTAAAATGACGATTCATAAAGAAATAAAATAGTACATTATGGCAAAGAAATCAATGTCGCGCGTTCAGACCGGTTCAAAGCGTTTGACTAAAGCAGTCAAGATGGTAAAATCACCTAAGACTGGCGCCTATGTTTTTAAAGAGACTATTACGTCTCCTGATAAAGTAAACGATTTTTTCAAGGAAAAATAATTCCTTGTTATAGCTTATATTTGAGCCGTTTCATTCCTATATAATACGGAATTTGAAACGGCTTTTTGTTTGTATATTTGTCTTGAAAACCAAAATCTAACATGGTGCAAATGCCATGCTATAAATTGGTTGTAAAACCCAATCTTACTCATGAGTTTATTCAAGAAAATCTTTTCAAAAGATAAAAAAGAGACCCTAGACAAAGGGCTAGAAAAGTCTAACCGAAGTTTTTTTGGCAAGCTGAGCAAAGCAGTGGCCGGAAAATCAAAGGTAGATGACGAGGTGCTAGATGATTTAGAAGAAGTGCTTATTACCAGTGATGTAGGGGTAAAGACTACACTGAAAATTATTAATCGGATAGAAGAACGTGTGGCGCGTGATAAATACTTGGGGACGGCTGAACTCGATACGATTTTGAGAGAAGAAATTGCCGGATTATTGAGCGAAACCGGATCAGGTGAAGCTACTCAATTCGTGGTTCCCGATAAGAAACCGTACGTAGTTATGGTGGTGGGTGTAAATGGTGTTGGAAAGACAACTACTATTGGAAAACTGGCTTATCAGTTTAAAAAACAAGGAAAAAAAGTAATGTTGGGAGCAGCCGATACTTTTCGGGCGGCAGCTATCGAACAACTTGAAATTTGGTCGCAGCGGGTGGATATACCTATTATCAAGCAAAAAATGGGGAGTGATCCGGCCTCTGTTGCTTTTGATACCTTGCAAAGTGCGGTGAGTCAAGGAGCAGATGTGGTGCTGATTGATACTGCCGGACGCTTGCATAATAAAGTAAACTTAATGAACGAGCTGACTAAGGTGAAACGCGTAATGCAAAAAGTGGTAGGAGATGCTCCGCACGATGTGTTGCTAGTCTTAGATGGTTCTACAGGACAGAATGCCTTTGAACAAGCCAAACAGTTTACCGCAGCTACTGAAGTAACTTCTTTGGCAGTAACCAAGTTAGATGGAACGGCTAAAGGAGGCGTGGTAATTGGTATAAGCGATCAATTTCAGATTCCGGTAAAATATATAGGAGTTGGTGAAGGTATAGAAGATTTACAGGTGTTTAATAAAACAGAATTTGTAGATTCTTTTTTTACAAGAACTGACTAAACTATAGAAGTATAACCTATAAATGAAACTGCAATTTACATCTTGAATTGCAGTTTTTTTATAAATTAGTTTAGCTGAGAAGATCAAATAGAAAACCCCGTAAAAAAACGGGGCTTATTTTAAAGTGACCTCGGCGGGATTCAAACCCACAACCTCCTGAGCCGTAATCAGGGACTCTATTCAGTTGAGCTACGAGGCCTTTATTAACGGCTGCAAATATAAATATTTTTATTCTTTCAGTATCATTTTTATAGTATAATATTAAAAAAAATACCGGTAGATTTTTTTGTTGAATTATGTGGGCCAGATAATTTTATTTTTCATTAATCCTGCCTATTTTCGAAGTGTAAAGCAGTTTATTATGATTGATTTAAATACCTATATACGCACGGTCAAAGATTTTCCCAAAAAGGGAATATCTTATAAAGACATTACGCCTTTGTTATTGGCACCTGAAGCTATGAATTATTGTGTGGAAACTTTTTTAAATCGATTGCCGTCGCTAAAAATAGATAAAGTAGTAGGGGTAGAATCGAGAGGTTTTTTCTTTGCTACGTTATTGGCAGAGCGTTTACAAGTCGGGTTAGCACCGGTGCGTAAGGCCGGAAAATTACCCTATAAAACAATTACTGAAAGTTATGACTTAGAGTATGGAGTCGACCAACTAGAGTTACACAAAGATGCTATTAAAAAAGGGGAACGCGTATTGGTTCACGATGACGTTTTGGCCACCGGAGGGACGGCTTTGGCTGCTTGTAAATTGGTAGAACGATTGGGAGGGGTTGTCGTTCAGTGCAATTTTTTATTAGAAATTGAAGGGCTAAAAGGAAGGAATAAACTGAGTGATTACGCTATAGAAACGTTGATGAAAAGCTAACTTATTTTGTAGCCTTAGGAGGGTATTCTGCGAGTGCTTTTTCAGCCATTTTTTGATAAAAAGTTATTCTTTGTTCAGGCGTGCGACCAGACTTATATTTTCCTTCAACTACAGATTCCCAGAGCAACGTATTGGTTTTGGCGTCTGCAAATTCTATGGTAATACGCAAGACTTTTTTGGTACTTCTAATAGGAATACCGGTAGTTACATTGCCGGCTACGTGGGCCCCATAAGACCCTATTCCTATCCCAATATTTTGCTGGCGCGTAACTTCTTCTAGTTTGCTGTAAAAGTTGATTTTAAAGTCGGGAGTAGTACTGACTTCAATCCCTTTTTGGGCTAAAGTTGTGGTTAAGGCTTGTGTAAATCGGGCTTGGTTTAAGCTGTCTAACCCGGTATTCATGTTGTCGTAAAAAGCGTATGATTTATACGTATTAAAAGAGACTGTGTTGTCGTAATCTGTATACGTTTTTATACTGCTACAGGCGGTAAAGGTGAGTAGCAGACTTAAAAGACCAACTAATTGAGCATATTTTTTCATATAAAAATGAACTTAAAATATGTTTATAGACCAAATTTACACAAATATTCTACTCTTTGGTAGCGAGTTGGTTGAGTTTATTCCAAAGTTTATCTTTTAGTTCTTGTAATCCTTGGTGGGCTACCGACGATATAAAAAGATATTCAACAATAGGAAGTTCTTCTTTTAATTGTGCGTTGAGTTCTTGTTTTAGCTCTTCGTCTAATAAATCGCTTTTAGAGATGGCAATAAGTCGATCTTTATCCAATAACTCCGGATTATAGCGCCTGAGCTCATCTTCTAAGATGAGGTACTCTTTTTTAATATCTTTTGCATCACTTGGAATGAGAAACAAAAGCATGGAGTTGCGTTCAATATGGCGTAAAAAACGATGGCCGAGCCCTTTTCCTTCGGCAGCTCCTTCAATAATACCCGGAATATCGGCTACTACAAAAGTTTGATGGTCGCGGTGTTTTACGATGCCCAGGTTGGGTTTTAGGGTAGTAAACTCATAGTTGGCAATTTTGGGTTTAGCAGCGGTTATGACAGATAATAAAGTAGATTTTCCGGCATTAGGAAATCCTACCAAGCCTACATCAGCTAGTACTTTTAATTCAAGTGTAATCTCTTTTTCCTCTCCGGGTAATCCGGGCTGGGCGTAACGTGGCGTTTGGCGGGTAGCTGATCTAAAATGCCAATTGCCAAGTCCTCCTTTTCCACCTTTGGCAACAATGAGTTCTTGTTGATCTTCGGTAATCTCACCAATAACTTTTTGGGTATCCGTTTCTAGAGCAAGGGTGCCTAAGGGTACTTCAATGATAGCATTTTCTCCATCAAATCCGGTGCTGCGTTGTTTTCCGCCATGCCCGCCGTGTTCTGCTCTAATGTGGCGTTTAAAATTAAATTCGTAAAGGGTCCACAGGTTTTTGTTGCCTCGTAAGATTACATCGCCCCCTTTTCCGCCATCTCCTCCGTCAGGGCCTCCTTTTTCTACAAATTTTTCTCTACGAAGATAGGCAGAACCACGCCCACCATTGCCCGATTTTATATAGAGCTTAACGTAATCAATAAAATTGCCTGCTTTCATCAGAAAAACTTTCGCATAGTTTAATTTTTAATCGGTAACGGCTGCTCGTACAAAAATTAAGCTTGTTTTACCGCAATCAGGTTGTCAATAACTTTACTCAATCGATGGGTGATTTCATCAATGCTTCCTTCGCCGTTTACGGTAAAAAATTTATTTTCTTTTTGGTAATGTGATTTGATAATGGCGGTCTGTTCATAATATACAGCAATACGCTTACGGATAATCTCTTCGTTGGCGTCATCTTTTCTGCCCGAAGTTTTTCCACGTTCTAATAGCCGATGAACCAGTATTGAGTCGTCAACATCTAAGGCGAGCATGGCGTCAACTTGAGCGCCCTTTTTAGCTAAGAGCTCATCCAGGTCTTTGGCTTGAGCTTCGGTACGTGGAAAACCATCAAAAATAAACCCTTTCGCATCTTTATTTTTTTCTACCTCTGCGTGTAACATGTTGATGGTCACAGAATCAGGAACTAATTTCCCTTCTTCAATATAAGCCTTTGCTTTTTTACCTAACGGGGTTTTGTTTTTGATATTTAAACGAAAAACATCTCCGGTTGAGATGTGTACAAATTGGTATTTTTCTTCTAAGCGAGTGGCTTGCGTTCCTTTTCCGGCTCCCGGTGAACCAAACAGCAGTATATTTATCATTAAAGTTGGGTTTAAATCATTCTTCTCCTGCAAAAAGCCTTCTGTAGGGTTTTGAAAGACAAGCCACAAATATACGAGAAAATAAGTAGATAGTTTGGGGTTATGTGGTTTAAAGCCATACTTTTGTAGAAATTTTTTTCAACAGACCCTATATATACAATCATTAGTGAGAGCAAGAGCAGGTTGGTGTGCCGATGAGTTTTCTAAATAGTAACTTTTTATTCTGTGGTGCTGATGATTGTGTAGGCGGAGTAGCTGTTATTGTTGAAATTATTTTTTTAAAATGATGGACAATAAAACTTCTATGAATAATTATTTTTCTTCTGATTTTAAAGTAGGCATTTTAGGCGGTGGCCAATTGGGCAAAATGCTGCTTTATGAAACACGTAAGTACGATATTCAAACATGGGTATTGGATCCGAGTGCAGAAGCCCCGTGTAAGATTGCTTGCAATCATTTTGTACAGGGTGATTTCACCGATTTTGAAACCGTCTATAATTTTGGGAAACAGGTTGATGTATTGACTATTGAGATTGAAGCAGTCAATGTAGCGGCCTTAGAAGCTTTAGAAAAAGAGGGAAAAACAGTGTATCCGTCTAGTAATACGTTGCGACTTATACAAGATAAAGGCGTGCAAAAGCAGTTTTATACAAAAAATGAGATACCTACAGCTCCTTTTAAAGTATATGAAAGCTTAGCTGATTTAAAAACCGATGTAGATAGCGTATGGCGTTACCCTTTTATATGGAAGAGTAGAACCGGCGGATACGATGGTAGAGGAGTAGCGGTTATTCACAATAAAGAAGAATTAAACAAATTGCCTGACGGCCCTTGCCTGGCAGAAGAAAAAATTGCGTTTAAAAATGAATTGGCCGTTATTGTGGCTCGGAATGCTGATGGAGAAGTAAAAACTTTTCCGGTGGTAGAAATGGAGTTTCATCCGGAGGCTAATCAAGTAGAATATGTAATTTGCCCGGCGAGAATAGAGCTGGCGGCGGCACAAAAAGCCAGAGCAATAGCACAAAAAACTTCAGAGGCATTTGCCCATGTCGGTCTTTTGGCGGTAGAAATGTTTCAGACACAAAATGATGAGATTTTAGTCAATGAAGTAGCGCCGCGTCCTCACAATAGTGGCCATTATAGCATTGAGGCAGCTTATACCAGCCAGTTTGAGCAAGACCTTCGGGCTATTCTTAATTTGCCATTAGGCAATACAGATAGTAAGGTAGCCGGGGTGATGGTTAATTTGGTAGGAGCTGAAGGTTTTCAAGGGCCGGTGCACTACGAAAATATTGCTAGTATTCTGGCACTTCCCGGGGTTACCCCTCATATTTATGGAAAAAAAGAAACACGCCCTTTTCGCAAAATGGGGCATGTAACAATTGTAGATAAAGAGGTAAATCGCGCCCGAGAAATTGCAGCTAAAGTAAAGGCTGCCATTAGAGTGATAAGCTAAAAATGCCTATTTTTAAGGTTTTATTCAAAGACCTACCTCATGATACTGATTTTTACACAAAAGGTTACTCCTAGGATAACCTATACCTTTCATCAGGTTTTGGGGCATATACTAGGTTTTGAAATTGCTTTTACGACTAAGATAGAAGAATTTATAGCCTATAAAGGCACGAAATTTTCTTACGGTAAGAGCAAGATGGGAAACGAGTTTTTTGTCAAAGCTTCCGGGCTGTTAACCGAACAAGGGGTAACAGATGTGGATATTATGCTGCATACGTGGGATGATGCGCCTTGTTTCTTTCAGGTAGGAGAAGAAAGTGCCGTTCCGTTCGATTTGTTCTCAGCTTCTTTTTATTTGTTGTCTCGCTACGAAGAGTATTTACCGCATGTTAAGGCTTCAGGAGGGCGTTATCCGGCAGAAGAGAGCTTGGCTTATAAACATAAGTTTTTACAAAAACCGGTAATAGATATTTGGGCGTATAAATTTAAAGCGGCCTTACAAATTCATTTTCCGAAAGAAAATTTTCCTACACGCCGGTTTACAACTAAAAATATTTTAGCGGTTTCAGAGGTATACAAATACAGCAAAAAAGGTGTTGTGCGCAACATGGTAGGCGGATTTCAAGATTTATTTAGCCTAAACCTTAAATCGTTTTTTACCCGCATACGTACTCAATTGTTACTTACCAGAGACCCATATGATATTTATAAAAAACTGTTGCGTTATAGTAAGCAACGAGACATAATCTGGTATTTTATGTTTCAGTTAAGTGATTATTCGACCCATAACAAAAATGTAAATCATAACAGTTCTAAATATCACACCCTTATAAAATCGATGGGAGATTATGGAAAAATAGGTCTTTTGCTGGGGTATGAAGCCATTTTTGACATTAAAATTCTTAAAAAAGAAAAAAAACGCTGGGAGAATATTGCTAACCGCGATTTAGAAATGGCCTTAAAAGATGATTATGGGTTAAATCTACCCCAGTTGTATAATAATTACGACACCCTAGAAATTGGGCACGATTACTCTATGGGGTATATAGATAAAATAGGTTTTCGTGCAGGAACGTGTTCGCCTTTTTTGTATTATGATCTTAATTTTGAACGTATTTCTCCTCTCTTGATTCATCCGGCAGCCTTTAACAGCGATACCTTTAAGACCCATTCTTTTTTTGAGGTAAAAACATGGCTAGAACGACTAAAAAAAGAAGTGCAGGCGGTAGATGGACAATTGTTGATGTTGTATAAAAACAGTGATTTTGCAGAAACCTCTGCCAATTCGGAAAAGTATTTTCAACTCTTAGAAAAAATGAATGAAAACTAATTTGATTACCGACATTTTTTTTGATTTAGACGATACGTTGTGGGATTTTCAACGCAATTCTTCCCTTGCATTAATAGATCTTTTTGCTAAACATACGATAGCGGTGGCTTGGCATGATTTTTTTCCGGTTTATCATCCGATCAATGAAAAGTATTGGATTCTTTACCGCAATGGAGAGATTGATAAAGAAACACTTCGCTATCGCAGATTTGCTGATAGTTTTCGGGTTTTAAAGCTCGATGTTTCGGAGGAAACAATTAAGCAGTTGGTGGTAGATTTTAACCTACATCTGGTTATGTACAATCATTTATTGCCGAATGTGGTAGAAACATTGCATTATTTGCAACAAGATTATACCTTGCATATTCTAACTAATGGTTTTGCTTCGGTACAAGGTCATAAACTAAAAAATGCGCATATCCAGCACTATTTTCAAACGGTTACCGCCTCGGATGTGGTTGGAATTCACAAACCCCATCCTGAAATTTTTGAAACGGCTTTGCACAAGGCCAAAACTGATAAAGAACATAGCGTTATGATAGGAGATAATTGGGAGGTAGATATCTTAGGCGCGATTAATTACGGGCTTCAGGCTGTTTATATATCGGCTGAAGACCCCAAAAACGATGTGGCGCAACACATTAAGTCTATTGCTGAACTACAAAAAATATTCTGATGAAAAAAATAGCTTTTTTACTAATTGTTCTCTTGTGTGGAAATTCATTGATTGCTCAAGAGCAATTGTATAATCCTAAGGCGTTAAATAACTATAAATACGTCATTATACCCATGCAATATCCATTTCAAACAAAGCCCAATGAATATTTACTGAACTCGCGAGTAAAACATTTATTAGATTTAGAAGGCTTTATTACGCTTGTAGATACAGAAAAATACCCTGAAGATCTTACTTTCAATCCGTGTTTGGCTTTGCATGCTGTATTAAAAAGTGGGGCAGAAAGTTTTTTTGCCACGCATACAGAATTGACCCTTATTTTAAAGAATTGCCGTAACGAAGTGGTTTTTGAAACGCAAACCGGAAAGAGTAAAATGAAAGATATTGGCGATGCTTATAAAGATGCGCTGCACAAGGCTTTTCGTTCTTTTGTAACGATTTCCTATAAATATAATGGTAACCAAGGAGTGACACCTGAGGTAAAGGAGAAGAAAGAGACTCCAAAAGAAGAAAAAACATTTGAGACCCCGTTGTCTGTTACTTTAGGAAAAACGTATACCTATGATGAAAAACAGTATGCTATTAACAAAATAGGTGCCGGCTATCTTTTAATTGAGAAGAAAACAAACGCGCGTGTGGCATTGTTACATTTTACAGATAGCGGTACTATTTTATACAACTCAAAAGCGATAAATGGTACGGCTACGGTACTACAAAATGGAGCCGTGATAAAAGTAGAATACTTCGATCAACAAGAAGGAAAGCTGAAGAAGATGCTATACCGCACGGTACAAGAATAACTAGAAAATATTTTTATGTCGAGATAATAGCAATTTGATCGGTTAACCAGGTAAACCTGACAGGTTTATCTCCTAGACCGTGTTCAAACCTGTCAGGTTTTTATGAGAGGAATAACAACCCACTATGTTCGACATAGACCCTTAATAATTGTATTTATCTTTCCAACGTGCTTTTAAAAATTTGCGAATATTTTGTTCTCGTGCATTTTCTCCCGGTTCAAAAAAAGTAGTGTGTTTAATGTCCTCCGGTAAAAATTCAGCGGCTACAAAATTATTTTGGTAGTTATGCGCATATTGGTAGCCTTTGCTGTAGCCTAAGTCTTTCATTAATTTGGTAGGGGCGTTTCGCAAAGACAACGGCACCGATAAATCACCGGTTTGTTTTACCAGTTTTTGCGCTTCGTTAATGGCTTTATAACTCGCATTACTTTTGGGTGAGGTGGCTAGGTAGATGGTGCATTGACTCAATACTAATCGAGCTTCCGGGTACCCAATGGTGGTTACTGCCTGAAAAGTATTATTGGCCATTACCAGGGCGGTAGGGTTGGCCAGTCCAATATCTTCACTAGCCAAGATAAGCAGTCTTCGGGCAATAAATTTCACATCCTCACCGCCTTCAATCATCCGCGCTAGCCAATACACGGCGGCATTGGGGTCGCTTCCGCGAATTGATTTAATAAATGCTGAAATGATATCGTAGTGTTGCTCCCCGGTTTTGTCGTAGCGTACCGTATTTTGCTGTACTTTTTGTTGTACCATTTTATCGGTAATCACTACCGATACTGTGTTTTCTGAAGAGACTAAAAGCTCAAAAATATTTAATAATTTTCGAGCATCGCCGCCACTTAGCCGCAGCAATGCATTGGTTTCTTTAAGTTCAATGTTTTTTTTAGCGAGTTGCTCGTCTTCTTTCATGGCTTTTTTAAGCAGCGCTAATAAATTTTCTTTATCAAAAGGTTCTAAGGTATAAACTTGACAGCGTGATAGCAAAGCGGGAATAACCTCAAAACTAGGATTTTCAGTAGTGGCACCAATAAGCGTAATCCATCCTTTTTCTACCGCCCCAAGAAGCGAGTCTTGTTGCGATTTACTAAACCGGTGAATTTCATCAATAAAGAGAATAGGGTTCTTGGTGGTAAACAGCCCTTCTTGTTTTTTAGCTTTGTCAATAATTTCACGCACATTTTTTACCCCACTGTTAATGGCGCTTAAAGTGTAAAAAGGCCGTTTCGTTTCTTGCGCAATAATGTTGGCCAATGTTGTTTTTCCAATTCCCGGAGGGCCCCAAAAAATAAGCGAAGGAATAGTATCGTGCGCTATTTGCATACGCAAAGGCCCGTTTTCTCCTAAAAGATGTGTTTGCCCCATATAACCGGCTAGGGTAGTGGGGCGCATTCGTTCGGCTAATGGTTTGTTCATGTTGCAAACTTACGGCTTGCCGATGAAATAATAAATTTTTCTTTTGAGGGTAAAATCGAAGCCCGCAGATTTCTGTTAAAGGACGATATGCTTTTCTGTTGATTCGTTATCTTTCCCATTTAAAACTAAAAAATGCCTCGTCAAAAACTAATTTTGCGCACTTCTACGTTGGCTTATCCGCTATTAATGGTATTGGCTATTTGGGTGGTGTTGTGGGTAGAGTTTACCTATGGCTATAATTTTAATAATTGGGGTATTCAACCGCGTACGTTGGTCGGTTTACGCGGAATTATTTTTGCCCCGTTTATCCACGCCGGTATTCCTCATGCGCTTAGTAATTCGCTCCCCTTATTTTTGTTGGGGGTAGCGTTGTTTTATTTTTATGAGGGCATTGCCGGACGCGTTTTTTTATACGGATTACTGCTTACCGGGTTTTTAACATGGTTGATTGGGCAGACAGGCTCTACCCATATTGGGGCTAGTGGAGTGGCCTACGTTTTGTTTAGTTTTTTGTTTTTTAAAGGCCTGTTCTCTCGTAATTATCGGTTGATTGCGTTGTCTCTTACCGTCGTGTTTATTTATGGGAGCTTGATTTGGGGCATTTTTCCGGGAAAACCTCATATTTCTTGGGAGGGGCATTTATCCGGCTTTTTTACGGGTATTTTATTAGCGATTGTTTATAGGCACTATCAAGTTGATGGGGTAGTAGAAAAGCCGACGACGAACTATATTTCTCCGGAAGAAGCTGAATTTTTGCGCCATTTTGATGAAGATGGAAATTTTATACCGAGTTCTGAACTCGAAAGACGAGAACACAAAGCCGATAAGACGCTAGAGGTGTCGGTAAAATATCAGTATTTACCAAATGATAGGAAAAAAGAGGAGGAAAATTGAATGAAAACTAATACGGTCTTAAAGTTTATGTTGTTCTTTTTTTCATTGCCAAAAAAAGAACCAAAAAAGTCTAGACTTACTAAAAAAATAGAGAAAATACTACGGAACCATCCACCACTGGATTAAAATAACTTGCCTCCTACCGTCGGCTTCGAGCAGATTTTAATCCTCAGGCCAACGCTGCTTCCTTGATTTTTACTATTTTTTTAGATAGGTCGTTGGCAAATCCTCACCACTTTTAATTAGAATAGAGGTGTTTTACAATAATATGACTACAGATATTTGTATATCAATTTATTGCATTAGCTGAGTAAGCGTATAACTCTATTAGTTCTAAATGTGCTAAATCAACCCAGCTTTTGCCGAACGGCTTCATATAAAAATAAAGCACACGCCACCGATACATTTAACGATTCTGTTTTGCCTAAAAGAGGAAGTTTCGCCTTATGGTCACATAATTTCAGGAGTGAGTTGGCAATTCCTTTTCCCTCGCTGCCCATTATAATGGCAGAAGGTTGTTTAAAATTAACGGCATATACTTGCTCATTTCCTTTTTCGGTAGCGGCAATACATTGCACATCATAGGTTTTTAAAAAATACAATGCATCTTTCAAATGGTCTACCTTGCAGATGGGAATATTGAAAATAGCGCCGGCTGAGGTTTTTACGACTTGCTCATTTAGAGCAGCACTGCCTTGTTTGGGTATAATAACACCTTGCGCGCCTGCGCACTCTGCAGAACGAATAATAGCCCCGAAGTTGTGTACATCGGTAACTTGATCGCAGAGCAGAAAAAGCGGGTTGTCGGTAGTTTTAAAAGCCTTTTCTACCATTTCTTTTAAAACCCAAGTGGTTATGGGCGCTATGGTAGCCACTACTCCTTGGTGATTACCGGTAGTAAGCTTGTTTAGTTTTTGTACCGGTACCCAAGAAAGTGCAATTCTCTTTTTTTTGGCTTCGTTGGCCAAAGCGAGTAGCCCGGGATTATCGGTGCCTTTTAATATAAAAATCTTATCGATTTCTTGCTCGGTTTTTAGGGCTTCTTCTAGGCTGTGAATGCCGTATATGCGGTTGTTTTTCATGGGGGCTAAGATAGATAAAAAAATCTCGCCGGTTAAGGCGAGATTTTATAGGTTTAGCTGTTAACTAATTTTATTGTCCTGCTAAGACCACATGAACCGTAAACGGGCTTGTAAACAAGACTTGATTTAAGGTTAAATCAAAGGTGTCGCTACAAGGGTCATAGGTTCCGGTTCCACCGGGGCCATAGGGGGCTGATCCTGTTACCGTAACCTCTAGGGTATGCGGATCTAGCTTAATGATACCCGGGTAAGGGTAACCAGATACACCCGCTAAAACGGCTACTGTGTTAGAAGCCCAGATATTAGTTACGCTATATGTAAAAGGGTCTCCGGTAGGCGTTAAGGTTACTTGATCAGAAGCAAACGCAGAGGCGGGAGCACCCAAGTCAGGGATATCTGTTTGAGATTGATACGTAGTTCCTATAACCAGTGGGCATTCAGGATACTTTAACTCTACTGTTGTAGTACCCGGCCAAACATCTTCTTTGGGGGCTACACCATCTCGGTTTGTAGAGGTCAACACGATTTTAAAATCGGTTTGTTGCCCGTTTAAAAGAACGGTATCTAACATGGCCGGATCTACTTTTAAGTTTAAGGTACCGTTTAATTGTCCGCCCGGAATAGTCATTTTGCCGGTAGCGTTGGTTATAATGGTATTGATATCGGGGCCGTTAACGGTCACTAATTTGTAGTCTACCGTTAAAGGGCGTTCGTTGATAGCAGCACTGGTACTAATGACAAAATTTAACTCTGTCGTGTTTCCGTCTATAGTAGGTACTGGAGATGCATCTTTATTAAAGTAAACATGTCCGGTACGCGGCGCTGCCTCAAATTTTCCATGATTAGGGTCGTTCATGGTGCAAGAAACCATCAGGAAACTTACCACCACTAACCCGAGTATATGTGAGAATATTTTCTTCATTTTAATTCGGTTTTAGTTTACTTTGGTTAATTTAAAAGACGCGAGTGTTCCGGCAGCTTCACAGTCTCCGGTAAGGTCTTCTGTATAGGTAATGATATACGAGGTTTGTATATTGGTCAAGTCATAAGTTGATTGATCTGCCGGGGCCGCAGGGCCATAGTATAAGGCGTCAGTACAATACACATAGGTATAGACTTGGTTGAGAACAAATTTGTTACAGTTTAAACTAATTGTAACGGGATAGGTGGCCGTCCCCAAACCGTCGAAGACATCTATATTAAAGACACGGTCGGTAGGATTTTCTCCTACGGTTATATTGACCACTCCTTCTTTAAAGTTGTTGTATGAGCTTCCTCCTACACTTTGTGTTACATTCGTCAATTTCCATTTTCCTACCAAGAAGGTTTCCGGAACCGGGCATACCACTTGTTGGGTAATTTCTGTTAAATCATCTTCTGTCACCACTTTATTAGCATCGCCATCAGGGTCTTCTAATTTAAGAGCAATGAGTTCATTCACCCCAACGGTCAGTCCATTGTCAACGCCCTCTATAGTGGCGGTGCCAATGTATTTTCCGGCCGGAATGGTGATTGTACTCGGTACGGTATACGTACTTGGATCGGCGGTAGTTAAAGAGTCTATTACTTCAATGTTAAAAGTGCGATCTTCATTTTTTACCGTACTGGCTGTTACCGAAATTTCGACCGATCCCGTAGCTCCTATAGATACAGGAAGCGCATAGGTAGTAGAGCCAAATTGTAGCAATGTTTGCTGAGCAGTTTTACCGTTATAGATGCTGTGATCAGCCTCTGAACACGAAGCCATAACGGCAATCAGCCCGATAAGCATTATTTTAAGTGTTAATTTCATAACGTTTATATTTTAATATTATTAATAACCCGGATTTTGTGTAATCACACTGTTAGCTCGTATCTCAGTATTCGGTATTGGGAATATCCAACGGTGATCTTGTTTTGGTAAATCACATTGTGCTACGCCGAAACTAGCGCAATCAACCGCTAAGCGTGTTACTCCTTGGTTGGTTACGTCGCGGAAGCGTTTAAGGTCTAAATATCGGTGTCCTTCATAAGCTAACTCTAAACGGCGTTGTTTTAAGATACCGAGTAAAGCTTCATGTTTGCTGTTGTGAAAGTTAACCACCGGGGTATTGGCGGTAAACCGATTGTCTAACAAATATTGAATATCGTCTTGTGCATCAGCTACATTACCCATACGAGCTTCGGCCTCCGCTTTGATTAACAACATCTCGGCGCTTCTAAAGATTTTTAAGTCATTGGTATGAAAACCATCTCCTGAACCGGGATATTTTCCGACAAGAAGAATATTATCGGGGTTGTCTTTGCTGATATAAACAGAACCATCATTTACTCCGTTATCCATATGATCTCTTGGCAAAACGACTACTTTAATGCGTACGTCGTTGCTGTCTAATTGATCAAAGAGCTCATTTGATACTTGAATGTAAGGAGAAGAATCATCTCGGCCTACCGCATTAAAGTAGAATTGACCGGCAATACCGGCATCGCCGTCTACATAGTTCTTTTTCCATATAATACCGGCGTTGTTGAGGTCTTTAAAAACGGCCGGGTATTGGGTGGTGTCTGCCAAAGGGTACTTATCAAGTAGGTCTTTAGTGGTAGTAATGGCCCCCGCGTAGTCTTGTTTATACAATTGTATTCTAGCCCGCAAGGCTTCCATTACATCTGCATTAAGATAAGTAACCCCTTCGTCGAAACTTCCAAACAAGGTTTCGGCTTTGTCAATTTGTTGTTTTAAGAAGGCATACACTTCTCCTACCGTGTTACGAGCAGGTTGATAACTGATATCGGTACGTACGGTATCAGAAATAGGGATGGCCAACGCGTTCATATCGGTATAGCTTTCTGCATAATACTGAAACAAGTCGAAATGCGCAATAGCGCGTAGTCCAATAAGTTGTGCGGCTATATGTTTAGCCTCTGCACTGTTGAGGTGCAAATTATTTAAAGCTTCTAGTACTCGATTACACTGATCAATCACGGTATAGCGATTGCCCCATATTCCTTCAGCGTAGCCGCTAGTAGGGGTAAGGTTATAGGCGTATGTAGACCGACCTTGACCGCCACTGTTGATTCCCATAACGATATTATCTGTAAACCGGGCATTAAAGGATATGGTGTTGAAGGCTGAATAGTATTGATAAGCTCCGTTAAGCCCCTTTTGAATGTCGCCTATATTTTCAAAGGTGACATCAGCAGTCAACTCTCCCTTTTGGTCAATGTGAAGGGCATCTTCGCACGATGTAGCAAAGACCCCCACCAACAATAATAAGATTATAAATTTTATTTGCGTTTTCATAGATTATTTTTTAGAAAGAAATGTTTAACCCTACTGTATAAACCTTAGAACTCGGATAGCGTGAACGGGTATTACCTCCGTATCCACTTTCAGGGTCAAAATTTTCGTAATTGGTAAAAGTCAGTAAGTTTTCGCCTTCTACATAAATTTTGATTGAGCTAAAAGGTGTGTTTTTTAACTGGTCTTTGTTAAGGGTATAGCCAAAGATTATGCTTCGTAAACGAAGGTAAGAGGCGTCTTGTAAAAAACGATCAGAAACATTTCCTTGTCGGTTTACATCATCAGGGCCATGTATATCGGGGGTTTCGGTAATGTCTCCCGGTTTTCTCCAGCCGTCTAACAACCTAGCTGCTCCGTTACCAAATCCGGTAATATTTGCCAAGTTGGTCAAATCTGATAAGTCAAAGTTGTTAATGTTGTAGTGCGCAAAGAATACCCAGTTTTGGGTAAGTGAGAAACCTTTGTATTTAATGTAGGCCCCAAACCCTCCTTGAATTTCAGGAATAGCAAATTGATTGGTAAATCTACGATCCGCTTCTCGAAGATTTTCCGTTAAGTTTCCGTTTTTATCACGGTATAAAGAATGTCCGTTTGAAGGGTTTACCCCTACAAAATCTACCGTGTAGAACTGGCCCAATGATTTTCCTTCTTGGTAAGAGAACATGCCTCTATCTAAGAACCCGTTTTCATCAGCACCGGCTAGCTTAATAAACTCGTTGTGGTTATAAGAAGCATTACCGGAGAGTTGAACTAACCAATCTTGGTTTCTAAAGATATTGTAGCGCAGACTAACTTCCACCCCTTCGTTTTTCATAGAGCCTATGTTAGCATTTACACTAGTTCTTCCAAAAATAGGGGAGATGTACTTGCTTTGAAACAGGTTATCTGTCTCTTTGCGGTAAACGGCCAGGTTACCTTGTAGTTTGTTTTTCCACAAGGCAAAATCTAGTCCAATCTCAAAAGATTTAGATTTTTCCCATTCCAACTCGGTGTTGGCAAGGTTACCCGGGTAATAGGCCGGGGCGCCTTGATAACCGGTTCCGGCAGCATAGGTGTTTTTAAATAAATCGATACCGCCAAAGAAGCCTCCGGTAATAAATTGGTTACCGGCCACCCCATAATCTGCATACAGTTTTAAGAGGTTGAAGGCCGTGTTGTCCATAAACTTCTCTTGGTCAATATTCCAACGACCGGCTACCGACCAAAAGGTTCCCCATTGGTTGTCATCGGTAAAGCGGAAAGAAGCATCACGACGAATGGTACCGGTAAATCCGAGACGACCATCATAATCGTAATCTGCGGTGGCAAAATAAGAGAACATACCACTGGTTATGTTGGTTAGGTCTAAATCGGTGTCTGCATTGTATATCAATGCAGGGGCTGCGGCTCCCGGAAGCTGCTCACGTGTATGCAGTTGAAAAGCAGCGTCAGAGCCTATTAATTTAGGGTCTAAACCACGGGTAGAAAAACCTAAACCGTTGTAATGGTTTTTATGATACTCCGTATATAAGTTGATGTCTATACTGTGTTTGCCAAAGGTGTTGGCATATTCTAAGTTGGTTTGGGTAGTAAACCGGGCTCTTCTATTCCAGCTATCACTCTCTATACCACCATATTGGGCGTTGAAATCCACTTGGTAAGGTCCTAATAATGAACGTGGATCCGTAAGAGAGTGTTCTTTAAAAGAGGTGTAGTTTACACTAAAACTAGCTGCTGCGGTAAAGTGATTCCAAAAATTCCAATCCGCATGCAATCTTCCTAATAAGTGAAGTTGATCTTCTATACGTCTGTTATAGCGAAGGGAGTTTAATAATACATAAGGTCCGTCTAGGGGGCCAAAAGTAGAACTAGTAAGTCCTCCATCTGTAGTTACGGAGCCATCAGGGTTATAAGGTGTTTTGTTGGGTAGTCCTTCCATTCCCTGCATAAAAGGGTTAAAATATACAGAACTAGACCCCGCGCCGTTTAAGTAATCAGACTTAGAATAGCTAATGGCAACATTGGTACTCATATGAAACTTGTCGTTAGCGCTTTTCATATTTAATTTGTTGCGGAAACCAAAACGCTGTAGTTTAGAATCTTTAATAGTTCCTTCTTGGCTTAGGTAGTTTATGGCCGTATAGGTTTTAATGTTTTTACTACCTGAACTAATACTCAAATTTTGTCGGTTATAGGCCGCTGTACGGTAAAAATAGTCTAACCAGTAGGTGTTGTTGGTTTTTGCTATTTCTGCAATTTGCTCGTCTGTCATGTTGGCACTTATGGCTCCGGAAATATTAAAATCTCTAAGGTAAGTTAATCGCTCTTTAGTGTTCATTAACTCTATATTAAGCGGCATCAATTTAGCAAATCCATACTGTGATTGGTAGTTGATCTGCATTTTTTGGTCGTATTTACCACTTTTTGTGGTTATTACAATTACCCCATTAGCCCCACGGTTTCCATAAATAGCAGTAGCGCTAGGTCCTTTTAATACCGTAGCACTAGCAACGTCATTCGGGTTTAGGTTAACGAAGTTACCTTCCGGAACAGCTACCCCGTCTATAATATACAAGGGGTTTGTCTTTCCGTTAATAGAACCAAGTCCCCGAATAATAATGGTACCGGAAGTACCCGGTTGCCCGGTGTTGGTACCAATGTTTAGCCCGGCTACCTTTCCTTGTAAAGCCATTAAGGCAGAAGATTGCGGTCGGTCTTGAATTTCTTCAGCCGTAACGGTTGTTACTGCCGTCGCACTTTTTCGCTTGGTGGTCGTTTTATAACCGGTACTTACGGTAACGGTTTCTAAAACTGTACCTTCTTCCAAGGTTACGTTAATAACGTTTTCGGCACCTACCACTTTGGTAACGGTGCGAAATCCCACAAAGGTAAATTTTAGGGTTTGCCCCTGTTGTACCGTCAAACTGTATTTCCCATCCATATCAGTTTGGGTTCCGGTATCTGTTCCAACAACAGTAACGTTAACGCCGGGTAGGGGAAGCCCCCCATTGTCAACAACTGTTCCGGATACTTGTTTCTGTTGTGCAAACGATATTTGCACGACTAACGCTAGCAACAGCGTCAGTAATCCACTGAATTTTGTTTTCATGTTTACGTTTTATTTGAATTAGCCAGCGTCAAAATTGCTAATAAAAAGTTAAGCGCACAACAGTTTACGTGTTAAATTTTTTGTTTTCCTTGTAGATATTCTGATAGCCGGGAGGGTTAAAAAGTGGCAAGTAAGCTTATATGTACCTTAGTATGAGCGAATTTAAACGATTGCCCCCCTGTTTTTCCGTTTGCAAAATCTATTTTCAATATTCCGGCTTTTGTTTGTAAACCTAGCCCAAAACCTATTCCGTAGAGGTTGTCTTTGTGTTGTTGAAGAGCATTTTTAAAGTGTGCGTAGTCTATAATGCTGTGGATGTATACGTTATTAGAGAGTACAAGCCGATATTCAGTTTGTAGAGCGCTGTAAAAAGAAGCGCGGAGGCTGTTTTCGTCAAATCCTCTAACGGTGTGCATCCCTCCGAAGCGAAAAAGCTCATTGGTTAAATAGTTTTTAGAAAAAAGAATGGCGGTGGTGTTGGCTATGTAGATGCTGTTGCGCCGGTCTATGATAAAACTGTGTTGCCCAAAAAAAGTAAGGTACTGTTGTGGGCTGTTGCGCGCCTCGCGTTTTCGGCTACCAATACCTAAGGTAGTGTTTAGTTGCGTTTTAAACGGGAAGAAAGAAGAGGTGTAGTTGGGTTGGGTATACTGAGCGCTTACGGTAAAAAAGTGAGCTTGGTAGTCTTCGTTAACGGTGTTTGCTATCAACAGCGAGTCTTGTAAAGAATTAGAGCGAGTGCTTTGATAGCCTATGGCTACACTTGTAGAGGGGTTTAGTTGATAATTGAGTTGAGCAGCCTGCGTGTTGGTTGTATACGTGCTGTCTTGTTTAAAGAGGGTTAAAGATAGGTCGAGCCCAAAGGGAGAGGAAAAGAGGTAGGGTAAGTGGGCTTGTACTTCAAAATGCCGTTGATTGGCGCTGGTGCTTATATAATGCAGTGTAAGCGATTCACCAAAGTTTAAGTTATTAATGAGGGTAAGCGATAGGTTTCCGTCTAATTGTAATTTATGAGTCTCTTCGTTGGTAGAAAAACCTAAAAAGCCTTCGAAATGATTGCTGTTTTGTTTTTTTAAGTAAAGAAAAACCTGTGTTTGTGTAGGCGTAAACAAAACTTCAGCCGGCCGAATTGTCGTTGCAAAAGGAAGATTTTTTAGCGCGGTTACTTTTCTATCTAGTTGATTTTTGTTGAAGGGGATTCCTTTTTTTAGATTGAGATAATTTTTTAAGAAAGATCGTGGAAATTGTGTGTACCCTTTTATAATAAGACTGTCTAGTGTGCGTAACTTGGTTTGTGAAAGTTGTAGGCGAGCCGTGAGTAATTGGGAAGAAGTAATTTTAAATTCAGTTAATTGTAAATGTGTAAAAGGATGTCCTTGGTTGGCTATATGGTTGTTGAGAGTCTTTAAAATTTCAGAAGTTTTTTTGATGGGTATGGTAAAAGTAGAATCGGTGTGTGGAAAAGAAGCGATTAATTTTTGCGGTAAAGTGTGTGGACGGTAAACTATTTTTACACTACTAAATAAGTGATGCAATTGAAACCGGGTACTAAAAACAGAATCGTTCTCCTTTTGTAAAATGCTATGGGTAGCATTGAGGTAACCTATTTTTTGTAATTGAAGCGTGAGTTGCCGAATCGCCTTTTGCATAGCTTGTATCGATGCATATGTTTTAGGATACCCCAGCGTATTGATGAGGGCGGTTTCGGTAGTGTCGTTACCAACTATAGATAACTGTAAGTGGGTTTGACTATATCCTTTTGTAAAAACACCTATATATATAAAGGAGAAGAAGAGGAGTTTAAAGAAGGAAATAGTGTGTTTCTTCAAAACCGTTGTTTTTGAAATAGGGTATAAAGTTCAAAAGTAATGTCATTTGTTTTAAAAAAACGAATAGGGTATAAATAAATTGCAGATATTGCGGCGTTTTTTTAGTGGCGTACAGATTTGTATAAGGGGACGCCTGTGTGTATTTAAGGTTATTAAAATCATTTTAAGTGTATGTTGTCAAGGCGAGTTTACCTGCCTGAGGAAGGCCTGTCGAGGAATTGTTTTATTCATTTTGTCACACAGAGCCTGTCGATGTGCGGCAAAATGTATTCAATGTATTCTTTTTAAGTGTCAAAACGAATATTTGTTAGCGAAATCAGCCTTATATGTAGAACAGGTTCTGTTAGTACAACAGCAATGTTGTCCTGAATAATTACATCGTTCTTTTTTTCATTGCCAAAAAAAGAACCAAAAAAGTCTAGGCTAGCGAATAAAAATGTAAAAAATACTACGGAAACCTCAGCCACGGATGAAAATAACTCGTCCTCCTACCGTCGTCCTTAAACAGATTTTCATCCCTTTGCCTCCGCTGCTTCCTTCCTGCCTGCCGGCAAGGCAGGGATTTTCAACATTGTTATTCAAAAAGCCATTTCGAACCCCATAAATGAGAAGACTATGAAACTGCCCGCAAAACCTGATATTTTGACGATTTAACCAAAAACGTTTAGGAATATATTAGTACAATAGTTCCTTATAAAAAGTAATAAGAAGGATTCTCTATAAAAGTGTAATAATTGACGTTTTTGCGTGGATCTAACCTGTAAAACAGTTAGGTAGTTCCACCAATTTATTTTGTAAATCGACTTAAATAGCCCCTAAAAAAATGCCGAAAAAGACCATGCAGTGCAGAAATTTGGGTTTCTATCGTTAAAAAAAACAATACGACGCGAAAAAAAAATTAGGAATGTTTGATAACTTCAAATATATTTCTACATTTGCAAACCCTAAAAACAGGGACTTTTTATTTAATGATATTAGTGTAGATTAAGTTATGCCAACAATTTCACAATTAGTACGAAAAGGAAGATCTAGAACAGCCAAGAAAAGTAAGTCAGCTGCGTTAGATTCATGTCCGCAAAGACGCGGGGTTTGTACCCGTGTATATACCACCACTCCTAAGAAGCCAAACTCTGCTATGCGTAAGGTAGCGCGTGTGCGTTTAACCAACAATAAAGAGGTGAATGCTTATATTCCGGGAGAGGGTCACAACCTTCAAGAGCACTCTATCGTTTTGGTGCGAGGTGGAAGAGTAAAAGATTTACCAGGGGTACGTTATCATATTGTGCGTGGCGCATTAGATACTGCCGGGGTAGCTGATCGTACACAACGTCGTTCTAAGTACGGTACAAAACGTCCTAAAAAATAAACTGCGTTAAACTTCGTGTTAAACGTAGTTTTGTGTTTAATGCGAATTGCAACCTATTAACTTATTGTAATAAGAAGTAATGAGAAAGACTAAAGTTAAAAAAAGAGCACTTTTACCCGATCCTAAATTTAACGATCAGTTGGTAACCCGTTTCGTAAACATGATGATGCTGCACGGAAAGAAAACACTTTCTTTTAAAATTTTCTACGATATGATTGATATTGTAGAAGAAAAGAAAGAAGACGATGAAAAAACAGCGCTCGAAATCTGGAAAGAAGCCCTTTCTAATGTAATGCCGCATGTAGAGGTACGCAGTCGTCGTGTAGGAGGTGCTACTTTTCAAATTCCAACTCAAATTCGCCCCGATCGTAAAGTGTCAACCGCTATGAAATGGTTGATTTTGTTTGCTAGAAAACGCAACGAAAAATCAATGGCTGCTAAATTGGCGGCAGAGGTTTTAGCGGCTGCTAAAGAAGAAGGTGCTGCCGTTAAAAAACGCGTAGATACACATCGTATGGCCGAAGCAAATAAAGCATTCTCACACTTTAGATTCTAGAATAAAATGGCACAACGAGATTTAAAATATACAAGAAATATAGGTATTGCTGCACATATCGACGCAGGAAAAACCACCACCACAGAACGTATTTTGTTTTACACCGGTATTAACCATAAGATAGGTGAGACTCACGAAGGAGCAGCTACTATGGACTGGATGGAGCAAGAGCAAGAACGTGGTATTACTATTACTTCTGCCGCTACTCACTGTACGTGGAACTACAGAGGTAATGAATACAAAATGAATATTATTGACACGCCCGGGCACGTTGACTTTACCGTAGAGGTAGAGCGTTCTTTACGCGTGTTAGACGGTATGATTGCGCTTTTTAGTGCAGTTGATGGAGTAGAACCTCAATCAGAAACCGTATGGCGTCAGGCAGATAAATATGCTGTGCCTCGTATAGGTTTTGCTAATAAAATGGACCGTGAAGGAGCTGATTTCTTTAATGTGTGTGCACAGATTAAAGAAATGTTGGGTGGAAATCCGGTGCCTTTGCAAGTGCCTATTGGTGATGGGGTTGACTTTAAAGGAGTAGTAGATTTGATTTCTAAAAAAGCGGTTGTTTGGAATGAAGAAGATTTCGGAATGACGTTTAACGAAATCGAAATACCTGCTGAACTGGTTGACGATGTTAATAAATATAGAGGAGAACTTATTGAAGCAGTTGCTGAATATGACGAATCTTTGATGGAGAAATTCTTTGAAGATGAAAACTCTATTACAGAAGATGAAATTATTGAAGCTTTGCGTAAAGCTACCATCGATATGTCTATTATTCCTATGTTCTGCGGTTCTTCATTTAAGAACAAAGGAGTGCAAGCTATGCTAGATGGTGTAATGCGTTATTTACCTTCTCCGGTAGATGTAGAAGCTATTGAGGGTACAAATCCTGATACAGAAGAAGCCGAATTGCGTCACCCAAATATAGAAGATCCTTTTTCTTCATTAGCTTTTAAAATTGCCACTGATCCGTTTGTAGGTCGTTTGGCTTTCTTTAGAGTTTATTCTGGTGTATTAGATGCGGGTTCTTATGTTTTGAACAACCGTTCCGGTAAAAAAGAACGTATTTCCAGAATGTATCAAATGCACTCTAACAAACAAGAGCCGATTGATCAAATTCAAGCTGGAGATATTGGGGCGGCAGTAGGTTTTAAAGATATTAAAACCGGTGATACATTAACCGACTTAGATCACCCGATTGTTTTAGAATCTATGAGTTTCCCGGATCCGGTAATCGGTATTGCGGTAGAACCAAAGACTAAAGCAGACGTAGATAAACTAGGGGTAGCGTTGGCTAAATTGGCTGAAGAAGACCCTACTTTCCAAGTAAAAACAGACGAAGTTTCTGGGCAAACGGTTATCTCCGGTATGGGTGAATTGCACCTTGATGTATTGGTTGATCGTTTACGCAGAGAATTTAAAGTAGAAGTAAATCAAGGGGAACCGCGTGTAGAATACAAAGAAGCAGTAACCCAATCTACTGAACACCGCGAAGTTTATAAAAAACAAAGTGGAGGTCGTGGTAAATTTGCTGATATTATCTTTGAAATGGGTCCGGTTGATGAAGACTTTGAAGATAAAGGCTTGCAATTTGTTGACGAGATTAAAGGAGGACGTATTCCTAAAGAATTTATTCCTTCTGTAAAAAAAGGTTTTGAAGAAGCTATGAAAAACGGGCCGTTAGCCGGCTTCCAAATGGATAGCTTAAAAGTAACCTTAAAAGATGGTTCTTTTCACCCGGTAGACTCTGACCAGTTGTCTTTTGAGATGGCTGCTAAATTGGGGTATAGATCTGCAGCTAAAGCTGCCGGTGCTCGTGTACTAGAACCTATTATGAAAATTGAGGTGGTTACTCCTGAAGAAAATATGGGAGATATTGTTGGAGACTTAAACCGTAGACGCGGTCAAGTAAACAGTATGGGAGACCGTTCCGGGGCTAAAATTATTAAAGCTGAAGTTCCACTTTCAGAAATGTTTGGATATGTAACCACATTACGAACTCTTTCTTCTGGTCGTGCAACTTCTACGATGGAGTTTTCACACTACCAAGAAACCCCATCTAATATAGAACAAGAAGTTATTAAAGCTGAAGTTGGTGCTAACGAATAAGCGTAATTAAAATGAGTCAGAAAATTAGAATTAAATTAAAATCGTACGATCACAACTTGGTTGATAAATCATCTGAGAAGATTGTAAAAACTGTAAAAACAACAGGTGCAGTAGTAACCGGGCCTATTCCGTTACCTACCAAGAAAAAGATTTTTACCGTGTTGCGTTCACCACACGTTAACAAAAAATCTCGTGAGCAGTTTGAACTAAATTCGTATAAACGATTGCTTGATATTTACAGTTCTTCATCAAAGACCATTGACGCTTTAATGAAATTAGAACTGCCAAGCGGAGTAGAAGTAGAGATAAAAGTGTGATACACACTGTATAATCTTATAAAAAGGCTGTGGCTCTTTGTTTGTAGAGTGACAGCTTCCTTTTTGAGACCAACTAGTATTTCAATAATTAATTAATAAATCAAAACAATGTCTGGGTTAATAGGAAAAAAAATCGGAATGACCAGCCTGTACGATGAAAATGGTAAAAATTTACCATGTACCGTAATTCAAGCCGGTCCTTGCGTAATTACCCAAGTCAGAACCGAAGAGGTTGACGGGTATAACGCCCTTCAATTGGGTTTCGATGACAAGAAAGACAAACGCACCTCTAAAGCTGCTCAAGGGCACTTTAAAAAAGCAGGTACGATTGCTAAACAAAAAGTTGTTGAGTTCCAAGGATTTGAAGGAGAGTATAAGCTAGGTGATGCTATCACTGTAGAGCTATTTGAAGAAGGAGAGTTTGTAGATGTCTCCGGAATTTCAAAAGGAAAAGGATTTCAAGGGGTTGTAAAACGCCATGGATTCCGCGGATCAACACGAACTCATGGCCAACAGAGCATGTTGCGTGCACCGGGTTCTGTGGGTGCTGCTTCTTATCCGGCGCGTGTATTTAAAGATATGCGTATGCCCGGAAGAACCGGCGGCAATAAAGTAAAAGTACAAAACCTAAAAGTGTTGAAATTAGACACGGAAAAAAACCTGATTATCGTAAAAGGGTGTGTTCCGGGTCATAAAAACGCTTATGTAACCATTGAGAAGTGATGAAGTTAAGTGTATTAGACATATCGGGAAAAGAAACAGCTACTAAAGTAGAGCTTTCTGACGCTGTTTTCGGAATTGAGCCCAATACACATGCCATTTATATGGATGTGAAACAATATTTGGCCAATCAACGACAAGGCACACACAAAGCAAAAGAACGTGCAGAGGTTGTAGGTAGTACACGGAAGATTAAAAAACAAAAAGGTACCGGTACAGCTCGTGCGGGTAGCATAAAATCTCCTGTATTTAGAGGTGGTGGTCGTATTTTTGGCCCTCGTCCTAAAAGCTACGGTTTTAAATTGAATAAAAATTTAAAGCGTTTAGCACGTAAATCTGCTTTGAGCCAAAAAGCAAAAGATAAAGATATTATCGTTTTAGAAGACTTTCAATTTGAAGCTCCCAAAACGAAAGAATATATAGCCATTTTAAGCGCACTTAATATAGCCGATAAAAAATCGCTATTTGTGTTTGGTGAGTCAAATAAAAACGTATATTTGTCCTCACGCAATTTTAACGGTTCTGACGTTGTAAGTGTCTCACAATTAAATACTTACAAAATTATGAATGCTGATAAAATTGTTCTTTTGAGCGGTTCTCTTGAAACAATTGAGTCTAATTTGAATAAATAATTGCCATGCGTATTTTAATTAAACCTATAATTACGGAAAAAGCCACGCAAGATAGCGAGCTAAATAACCGGTATACTTTTGTGGTTGATAAGCGTGCCAACAAGATTCAAATTAAAGAAGAGGTAGAGGCGGTTTATGATGTTTCAGTAGAGAAAGTACGAACCATGATTGTTCGTGCTGATCGAAAATCCCGTTATACAAAACAGGGAATGGTGACCGGTAAAACATCAGCTTATAAAAAAGCTGTAGTTCAAGTTTCTGATGGAGATACCATCGATTTGTATAGTAATATTTAAGATCAAGTAATGTCGGTAAAAAAATTAAAACCCACAACGCCAGGACAACGCTTTCGTGTAGTAAATGGTTTTGATGCCATAACTACAGATAAGCCGGAAAAAAGTCTTTTGGCGCCTATAAAGAAATCAGGAGGGCGTAATCACAGCGGAAAAATGACTATGCGCTACAGAGGTGGTGGTCATAAAAGACGCTACCGTATTATTGATTTCAAACGTACTAAAAAAGATGTACCTGCAGAGGTAAAATCTATTGAATATGATCCTAACCGTTCTGCTTTTATTGCTCTTATTGAGTATACAGACGGAGAGAAAAGTTATATCGTTGCGCAAAACGGTTTAAAAGTAGGACAGAAAATTGTTGCTTCTAACAAAAATGTACCTACCAATATTGGAAACTGCATGCCACTTTCTGAGATTCCGTTTGGTACTATTATTTCTTGTATTGAATTGCACCCGGGAAAAGGAGCAGCTTTAGTAAGAAGTGCTGGTACATTTGCTCAACTGTTAGCTAGAGAAGGTAAATATGTAACCATTAAAATGCCTTCTGGTGAGGTGCGTATGGTTCTAGGAACTTGTATTGCTACCGTTGGCGCAATCTCTAATAGCGATCATTCATTATTAGTGGGTGGTAAAGCAGGCCGTAGCCGTTGGTTAGGCCGTCGCCCACGTACACGAGCAGTAGTTATGAACCCGGTAGATCACCCAATGGGTGGTGGTGAAGGCCGTGCTTCCGGAGGACATCCGCGTTCACGTAAAGGATTGCCGGCTAAAGGTTATAAGACACGTTCTTTAACCAAGGCAAGTAATAAATATATTGTTGAACGTAGAAAGAAGCGTAAATAAGAAATAATATGGCACGTTCATTAAAAAAAGGACCTTATGTCCACTATAAACTAGAAAAAAAAGTTGACCAAAATATTGCATCCGGTAAAAAAACCGTTATCAAAACTTGGTCTCGCGCCTCTATGATTACCCCTGATTTTGTTGGGCAAACCATTGGAGTGCATAATGGAAAACAATTTATTCCGGTTTATGTTACCGAAAATATGGTTGGACATAAATTAGGTGAATTTGCTCCTACGCGTTCATTTAGAGGGCACGCAGGCGCTAAAGCTAAAGGAAAAAGATAAGGAATTATGGGAGCTCACAAAAGAGAAAGAGCTGAAAAGCTCAAGGCTGAGAGACAGGATGTTGCTTTTGCAAAGTTAAACAACTGCCCAACCGCACCTCGTAAAATGAGATTAGTTGCTGATCTTGTTCGTGGTAAAGGAATAGAAGAAGCACTTCAAATTTTGAAGTTTAATGCTAAAGAATGTTCCGGAAGATTGGAAAAATTATTACTATCGGCTATTGCTAATTGGCAAACAAAAAACGAAGATGCTGACATTGAGTCTGCCGGACTTTATGTAAAAGAAATTCGTGTAGACGGAGCCGGTATGTTAAAGCGTTTGCGCCCAAGAGCTCAAGGACGTGCTAATCAAATTAGAAAACGCTCCAATCACGTTACCCTTATCTTAGGAGAAAAAAATACTGTTGAAAGCTAAATTAAAGGCATGGGACAAAAAACGAATCCAATAGGAAACAGATTAGGCATTATTAAAGGTTGGGAATCTAACTGGTATGGTGGTAATGACTATGGCGATAAATTAGCCGAAGATCAAAAAGTACGCGACTATATATATGCGCGTTTGGCTAAAGCCAGTGTTTCTCGTATTATTATTGAACGTACACTCAGATTAATGACCATTACCATTACCACGGCTCGTCCGGGAATCATAATCGGTAAAGGAGGCCAAGAGGTAGATAAGTTAAAAGAAGAGCTTAAAAAACTTACCGGAAAAGAGGTACAAATAAATATTTTTGAAATTAAGCGCCCTGAGTTAGATGCACAGTTAATAGCTGCCAGTATTGCTCGACAAATTGAAAGCCGTATTTCGTACAGACGTGCCACTAAAATGGCAATCTCTGCCGCTATGCGCTTGAATGCTGAAGGAATTAAAGTAGAAATTTCCGGACGTTTAAACGGTGCTGAAATGGCACGTACAGAATCTTTTAAAGAAGGACGTATTCCGTTATCTACTTTCCGTGCCGATATAGACTACGCTTTGGTAGAAGCACATACTACGTATGGCCGTTTAGGTGTAAAAGTATGGGTAATGAAAGGAGAAGTGTATGGTAAACGCGAACTTTCTCCACTAGTAGGTCTATCTAAGAAAGGTGGAAAAAAAGGAAAACGTACCACTAAACGTAGAAAATAAAGTAGTTGATAAAACGCTTTAAAGCAATAAGAAAATGTTACAGCCAAAACGAACGAAATATAGAAAACAACAAAAAGGCCGTATGAAAGGCATGGCCGGTCGTGGTCACCGCTTATCTAACGGTACTTTCGGAATCAAATCATTAGATTCTGAATTTATTACGGCTCGCCAAATTGAAGCTGCCAGGGTTGCCGCTACACGTTATATGAAGCGTCAAGGATCTTTGTGGTTGCGTATTTTTCCGGATAAACCTATTACCAAGAAACCATTAGAAGTTCGTATGGGTAAAGGAAAAGGTGCGGTAGAGTATTGGGTAGCCGTTGTAAAACCAGGACGTATACTTATTGAAGTTGGGGGAGTTTCTCACGATATTGCAAAAGAAGCTTTGCGCCTTGCCGCTCAAAAACTTCCGGTGCGTACTAAATTTGTTGTAGCTAGAGACTATCAAGAATAAATTATTATGAAACAATCAGAAGTACTTACTTTATCGGACGCTGAACTTCGTGAGGAAATCGATAAGCAAACTGTTGAGTATGCCGATTTAAAAATGGCTCATGCTGTTTCCCCTCTAGAGAATCCATCACAACTCAAGGCTGTAAGAAAGTCTGTTGCACGATTGAAAACAGAATTGTCCAAACGACAAGACAAACAATAAATCCGGTTTAAATGGAAAAGAGAAATTTAAGAAAAGAACGAATTGGTATTGTCGTCAGTAGCAAGATGCAAAAAACCATTGTGGTTTCTGAGGTAAAGAAAACTCGGCATCCTATGTATGGAAAATTCGTTTTAAAGACAAAAAAATATGTAGCCCACGATGAAAATAACGATTGCAACGAGGGTGATACAGTAAAAATAATGGAGACTCGCCCATTGAGTAAATCAAAGTGCTGGCGACTCGTTGAAATTATTGAAAGAGCTAAATAATTATGGTACAACAAGAAACAAAACTTCGTGTAGCCGATAATACCGGTGCTAAAGAGGTGCTGACCATCCGTGTTTTAGGAGGAACTAAAAGACGTTATGCCTCTGTAGGAGATAAAATTGTGGTAAGTGCACAAGAAACCACTCCGGGCGGTCAAATCAAAAAAGGAGAGGTAGCTACTGCAGTAGTAGTTCGCACTAAAAAAGAAGTGCGTCGCGCAGATGGATCGTATATCCGTTTTGATGACAATGCTTGTGTATTGTTAGATTCTGCTGGCGAAATGAGAGGTACCCGTGTGTTTGGTCCTGTTGCCAGAGAATTGCGCAATAAGAAATTTATGAAAATTGTTTCATTAGCACCAGAAGTGCTTTAAGAACAAAATAATGGGAAAGCTTAAAATAAAAAAGGGAGACAAAGTTCAGGTTATTGCCGGCGATCATAAAGGTCGTGAAGGAAAGGTAATAGAAGTGCTTATAAAAGAGAATAGAGCTATTGTTGAAGGCGTTAATTTGGTAAAAAAACACCAAAAACCAAGTGCTTCTAATCCTCAAGGAGGAATTTCAGAACAAGAAGCTCCCCTTCAAATTTCAAATCTTGCCTTAGTGGATAAAAATGGAAAGGCTACTCGCGTAGGATACCGTTTTGAGGATGGAAAGAAGGTAAGATATGCTAAAACAACTAACGAGGTAATTTAAGACGAGTTATGAGTTACGTACCAATGCTTAAAACAGAATATAAAGAGAGAGTCAAGCCGGCTTTGATTGAGCAATTCGGTTATAAGAACGTTATGCAAGTACCTAAACTTACTAAGATTGTAGTAAGCAAAGGAGTTGGTGACGCTGTAGCCGATAAAAAATTGATTGATCACGCAGTAGAAGAATTATCAACTATTACAGGCCAAAAAGCGATAGCTACAATATCTAAAAAAGATGTGGCTGCTTTTAAACTTCGTAAGGGAATGCCTATTGGCGCTAAAGTAACTTTACGTGGAGAACGTATGTATGAGTTTTTAGATCGGTTAATTACCGCCTCTCTTCCTCGTGTTCGTGATTTCCATGGGTTAAACCCTAATAGTTTTGACGGACGTGGAAACTACAATATGGGAGTTACCGAACAAATTATTTTCCCAGAAATCAATATAGATAAAGTAAATCGTATTAGCGGAATGGATATAACTTTTGTTACTACGGCTACTACAGATAGAGAAGCAAAATCATTATTGGCCGAGTTAGGCTTACCCTTTAAAAAGAATTAATTATGGCAAAAGAATCAATGAAAGCCCGAGAGGTTAAGCGCCAAAAACTAGTTGACAAATATGCTGAAAAACGTCGTGTGTTAAAAGCAGCCGGTGATTTTGAAGGTTTACAAAAGTTACCTAAGAATTCAAGCCCTGTTCGTTTACACAACCGTTGTAAATTAACCGGACGTCCTAAAGGATATATGCGTCAATTTGGTATTTCTCGTGTTAAGTTTAGAGAATTAGCCAATAAAGGACTTATTCCGGGAGTAAGAAAAGCAAGTTGGTAATTTAAGAGTTAAGACTAAAATTTAAGCGAAATGTTTACAGATCCGATTGCAGATTATTTGACACGATTAAGAAATGCCTTAGGAGCAGGACACCGTGTTGTTGAGATACCAGCTTCTAATGTTAAGAAAGAAATTACTAAGATTCTTTTTGACCAAGGGTATATTTTAAGTTACAAATTCTACTCAGAAAGAGAAGGGTTTGAAACGATTAAAATTGCGCTAAAATATGATAAAGAGACTCGTGAGTCAGTTATAAAAGAAATTCAACGTATCAGTAAACCCGGTCTTCGAAAATATGCAGGCTATAGAGAAATGCCTCGTATTTTAAATGGTTTAGGTGTTGCTATTGTTTCTACTTCTCGTGGAGTAATGACAAATAAACAAGCCAGAAAAGAAGAAGTGGGGGGAGAGTTACTCTGCTACGTTTACTAATATATTAAATAGAATTCCATGTCTAGAATAGGAAATAACCCCATTGCGATCCCTGACGGAGTTACGGTTGAAGTTAAAGACCAGACGGTTGTTGTGAAAGGAAAACTTGGCGAATTAACCCAATATTTTGCAGATGTTACCGTAAAAGTAGAGGAAGGACAAGTTGTTATTGAACGGTCTTCTGAACGAAAAGCTACAAAATCTAAACACGGTTTATACCGTTCCTTAATCCAAAATATGGTTGTTGGCGTATCTGAAGGATATACTAAAGAACTAGAGTTGGTAGGAGTTGGGTATAGAGCCTCCAATCAAGGTCAGAAATTAGATATTTCGGTTGGTTTCTCTCATAATATTGTGATAGATTTGGCACCAGAAGTTAAAGTAGAGACTGTTAATGAAAAAGGAAAAAACCCTATTATCAAACTAACCTCTCACGATAAACAACTCATTGGGCAGGTAGCCGCAAAAATTCGTTCGTATCGTAAGCCGGAGCCTTATAAAGGAAAAGGAATCAAGTACGTAGGAGAATATATTAGAAGAAAAGCAGGTAAATCAGCTTAATAAAACGCGATTATGGCAGTTTCAAAAATTAGTAGAAGAACGCGAATTAAAAAAGGGATTCGCAAAAATTTATCAGGTAATTCTGAACGCCCTCGTTTGTCAGTTTTCAGAAGCAACAAAGAAATTTATGCTCAATTAATTGATGATGTGGCAGCTAAAACATTGGTTTCTGCTTCTTCTAAAGAAGTTGATACAAAAGGAACCAAATCTGATGTTGCAGGTAGTGTGGGTGAGCGTTTAGCTGAAAAAGCTACAAAAGCCGGTTATGAAAAAGTGGCTTTTGATAGAAATGGCTACCTCTACCACGGAAGAGTAAAAGCTTTGGCTGAAGGCGCACGTAAAGGGGGACTTAAATTTTAAGAAAAGAATTATGTATCAGAATTATAAAAATGTAGAGTTTGTTAAGCCTAGTGGTCTAGAATTAAAAGACCGTTTAGTAGGTGTACAACGTGTAGCTAAAGTAACCAAAGGTGGACGTACTTTCGGGTTCTCTGCAATTGTAGTTGTAGGCGATGAAAATGGAGTAGTAGGGCATGGTTTAGGAAAATCTAAAGAAGTGTCTAGTGCTATTGCTAAAGGTATAGAAGATGCTAAAAAGAATTTAGTAAGAATTCCACTGTCTAAAGGTACTGTTCCCCACAAACAAAAAGGAAAATTTGGAGGAGCTCGCGTTCTTTTGATTCCGGCTTCTGAAGGTACCGGTGTAATTGCCGGAGGGCCTGTACGTGCCGTTGTAGAATTGGCAGGTATCCGCGATCTTTTGTCTAAAAGTCAAGGATCTTCTAACCCTCACAACGTTGTAAAAGCTACCTTTGATGCTTTATTGAAAATGCGTAGTGTAGAAACCGTAGCTAAACAACGTGGTGTTTCTCTTGATAAAGTATTTAACGGTTAAAAGAAAAGGAAATGGCAAAAATTAAAGTTACACAAGTACGGAGTACTATTAATCGTCCTGAACGTCAAGAAAAAACCTTGACTGCACTGGGTTTGCGCAAAATAGGACAAACCGTTGAGCATGAAAATACGCCCAATATTTTGGGAATGATTAATAAAGTTAAACATTTGGTTTCTGTAGAAGAAGCAAAATAAAGATACTATGAAATTACACGAATTAAAACCGGCTAAAGGTTCGTTTAAATCAGAGGGAAAACGTGTAGGACGCGGTACTGGTTCAGGAAAAGGAAGAACTTCTACTCGCGGACACAAAGGTGCTAAATCACGTTCTGGTTATTCTAAAAAAATTGGTTTTGAGGGAGGGCAAATGCCACTTCAACGCCGCGTACCAAAATTTGGATTTAACAACATTAACCACAAAGAATACCGTGTTGTAAATCTAGATAGGCTTCAAGAATTAGTTGATGCCGGAAAAATTAAAGATAAAATTGATTTCAATACTTTTATTGAATTGGGTGTAGCTGGAAAAAACGATGAGGTTAAAGTTTTAGGACGAGGAGAGTTGAAAGCAAAATTGTCTGTTAGTGCACATAAGTTTACGGCCTCTGCGCAAGCAGCCATCGAAAAAGCCGGTGGAGAAGCCATAACGTTATAATAAACCCCCTTTGATGAAATTTATTGATACCCTTAAAAGCATTTGGAAAATAGATGAACTCAAGAACCGTATATTGGTTACTCTTGGGTTTTTATTAGTTTATCGATTTGGGGCACAAATTGCACTTCCTGGTGTAGATACAGCTCAGTTGGCCAGTTTGGCTCAACAAACAGATAGCGGTCTCTTAGGATTATTGAATGCTTTTACCGGAGGTGCCTTTTCTAAGGCTTCGGTTTTTGCATTGGGTATCATGCCCTATATCTCTGCTTCTATTGTAGTACAGTTGATGGGAATTGCGGTTCCTTATCTTCAAAAACTACAAAATGAAGGAGAAAGTGGGCGAAAAAAATTAGATCAAATTACCCGTTGGCTTACCATTGCTATTACCTTGGTACAAGGCCCGGGTTATATTTATAATTTATACCGTACCCTTCCGGGTAGTGCCTTTTTAATGTCTAGCCAAACCTTATTTGTGGTTAGTTCAGTTATTATTCTAACATGTGGTTGTATTTTTGCGATGTGGATGGGTGAGCGCATTACTGAAAATGGAGTAGGAAATGGTATTTCACTCTTAATTATGGTGGGTATTATTGCTCGCCTACCAAGAGCCTTTATGCAAGAGTTTACCTCTCGATTTACAGAATCCGGTGGTATGATTATGGTGTTGATAGAATTGGCTATATGGTTTGTCGTCATTCTGGTGTCGGTTTACTTGGTAATGGCTGTTCGAAAAATACCCGTTCAATATGCCCGTAGAAATATGGGAGGCGGTTATGAAAGGAGCACAGGCGGGGCGCGTCAATTTATACCGTTGCGTTTAAATGCATCAGGAGTAATGCCCATTATCTTTGCACAGGCCATTATGTTTGTACCTGCTGCCGTGGCGGGGCTATCTAGTTCAGATTGGGCGGTGAGTATTCAAACTGCCTTTCAAGATTTATTTGGTTTTTGGTATAACCTTGTATTTGGTCTTTTGGTTATTGTATTTACCTACTTCTATACAGCGGTTACCGTACCAACCAATAAAATAGCAGATGACTTAAAACGAAGTGGAGGATTTATTCCGGGAATTCGCCCCGGTACAGATACCGATAACTTCTTAGATAGAATTATGTCAGAAATAACCCTACCCGGCTCTGTTTTCTTGGCCATACTTTCTATCTTCCCCGCTTTAGTTGTTAATATAGGAGTGCAGCAAGGTTTTGCCTTGTTCTTTGGAGGTACTTCACTTTTAATTATGGTGGGAGTAGCTATAGATACCATTCAGCAAGTAGATTCTTATTTGTTGAACAGACATTATGATAGTTTAATTAAAACAGGAAAAAATAGAAAAGCAGTAGCTTAATTATGGCCAAACAAAAAGCAATAGAACAAGACGGTACTATTATAGAAGCTTTATCAAATGCGATGTTTCGTGTAGAACTAGAAAATGGGCACGTTTTAACGGCTCATATTTCCGGAAAGATGCGCATGCATTATATTAAATTACTGCCGGGCGACAAGGTGAAATTAGAAATGAGCCCGTACGATCTTACCAAAGGAAGAATTACCTATCGCTATTAATTAATTGAAATTAGATAGGCTAGCTTAAATTTTTTTGGTAATTTTGCACCTCGAAAAAAATTAAAGGCACACGTGTCTTAAAACAATAAATTGATTACTCAAAATTCGAATTATGAAAGTTAGAGCATCAGTAAAGAAGAGAAGTTCAGACTGCAAAATTGTTCGCAGAAAAGGACGTCTTTACGTAATTAATAAAAAGAATCCAAGATTTAAACAAAGACAAGGTTGATATGGCAAGAATAGCTGGTGTAGATATACCAAACCAAAAACGTGGTGTTATTTCCTTAACCTACATCTACGGAGTAGGAAAGAGTAGAGCTCAAGAAATCTTAGAAAAAGCTGAGGTTGATGAGGGTAAAAAAGTTTCAGACTGGACTGACGAAGAAGCAGGACGCATTCGTCAAGTTATAGGAGAATATACCATTGAAGGTCAATTGCGATCTCAAACCCAAATGAATATTAAACGATTGATGGATATTGGTTGCTACCGAGGTGTTCGTCATCGTGCTGGTTTGCCCTTACGTGGTCAACGTACCAAAAATAACTCACGTACCCGTAAAGGTCGTCGTAAGACCGTTGCCAACAAGAAAAAAGTAACTAAATAGTAAAGATTGAACCATGGCGAAGGCAAAAACTTCTGGTAAAAAGAAAAAGCTGCATGCAGAACCTTATGGAGAGGCTCACATTTCAGCTTCGTTTAACAATATTATTGTGTCGTTAACCAACAAAGTGGGCGATGTTATTTCTTGGTCTTCTGCCGGAAAAATGGGTTTCCGCGGAAGCAAAAAAAATACTCCTTACGCTGCTCAAATGGCAGCAGAAGATGCTGCTAAAGTGGCATTTGAAGCTGGTTTGCGCAAAGTAAAAGTGTATGTAAAAGGACCGGGTAATGGTCGCGAATCAGCTATCCGTACATTGCATAACAACGGTATTGAAGTAACAGAAATTGTAGATATTACACCAATTCCGCATAACGGCTGTCGTCCTCCTAAACGTCGTCGTGTATAATTAATTTGAGAATTATTTCTAAGAAAAATAACTAGATTATCGAAGGATGTAATGCCTTAATTCATAATCGTAAACCTAACTTAAATGGCAAGATATACAGGACCAAAATCCAAAATAGCCCGAAAATTTGGAGAGCCTATTTATGGCGATGATAAATCTTTTGAAAAAAAGAAATATCCTCCCGGGCAACACGGCAACCAACGTCGTCGTGGTAAAAAATCTGAGTACGCCCTTCAATTGGCCGAAAAACAAAAAGCAAAATATACCTATGGTATTCTAGAACGTCAGTTTCGTCGTATGTTTGAAGAAGCTAGCCGTCGTAAAGGAATTACCGGTGAGATGTTACTTCAGTTGTGTGAAGGTCGTCTAGACAATATTGTATATAGACTAGGACTTTCTCCTACCCGTAGTGGAGCGCGTCAGCTCGTATCTCACAAACATATAGTCGTGAATGGAGAAATCGTAAACATCCCTTCTTACCAAGTAGATGTGAATGATGTAATTGGAATTCGCGAAAAATCTAAATCTTTAACCGTTATTGAGAGCTCTTTACAGAATACTCATGAGGTTTTAGAATGGCTTTCTTGGAATGCTGATAAAAGAGAAGGTACAGTAGTATCGGTTCCTACTCGTGTACAAATTCCGGAAAACATTAACACACAGCTAATCGTTGAGCTGTATTCAAAATAATCCTAACTGAGAGAACAAAAGCTATGGCAATATTAGATTTTCAAAGGCCCGATAAAGTTATTATGATCGAATCTACCGATTTCGATGGTAAGTTTGAATTCCGTCCGCTGGAGCCCGGCTTTGGCCTCACCGTTGGGAATGCTTTAAGACGGGTTTTATTATCTTCTTTAGAAGGATATGCCTTTACTTCTGTACGTATTGAAGGTGTAGAACACGAATTTTCAACTATTTCTGGTGTAGTAGAAGATGTTACTGAAATTATTTTGAATCTAAAGCAAGTTCGCCTAAAGAAACAAATTGATGAAGTAGATGACGAAACCGTTAGCATATCATTTACAGGAAAAGACCAATTAACAGCGGGTGATTTTCAAGAATCTATCGCTGGTTTTCAAGTATTAAACCCTGATTTAGTTATCTGTAATATGGATAAAAAAATCACGGTAAATATGGAGCTAACCATTGAAAAAGGACGCGGATACGTGCCTGCTGAAGAAAACAAAAAAGCAGAAGTTGCTTTGGGTACCATCTTTATAGACTCTATTTATACGCCTATTAAAAACGTAAAATACAGCATTGAAGATTACCGTGTAGGGCAGAAAACTGACTACGAAAAATTGGTTTTTGAAATTCAATCTGACGGAAGTATTCATCCGCAAGATGCTTTAACCGAAGCGGCTAAGATTCTTATTCAACACTTTATGCTCTTCTCTGATGAGCGTATCACGTTAGAAGATGATGAAAAAGCCCAAGCAGATACGTATGATGAAGAATCATTGCATATGCGTCAGTTATTAAAGACAAATTTGGTTGATCTAGATTTATCTGTTCGCGCTTTAAATTGCTTAAAAGCAGCAGAAGTAAATAACTTAGGTGAATTGGTAGCTCATAATAAGAGTGATTTGATGAAGTTCCGTAATTTTGGAAAGAAATCTTTGAGCGAGTTAGAACAACTTGTCGATGAAAAGGGATTGGAATTCGGAATGGATCTATCTAAGTATAAATTAGACAAAGAGTAGGACGTTTGAGGAAGCAACCTTTTCCTCTTTCATTTAATAGCAAAGTAGAAAAATGAGACACGGCAAAAAAAATAACAGTCTTTCAAGAACTTCGGCTCACCGCCGGTCAATGTTTGCAAACATGGCAAGTTCTTTGATTGAACATAAAAGAATAAATACAACCACGGCTAAAGCAAAAGCTTTACGTGGATTTATAGAACCCCTAATTACCAAGTCAAAAACAGATACCACCCATAATCGTCGGTTAGTTTTTGCTAAATTGCGTAACAAACAAGCGGTAAGCGAATTGTTTCGCGAAATTGCCCCTAAAGTAGGTGATCGTCCCGGAGGTTATGTTCGTATTATCAAATTAGGAAACCGTTTGGGAGATAATGCAGAAATGGCACTTATCGAGTTGGTAGATTATAACGAAACCTATGATTTAAAATCAGGTGACACTAAGAAATCTACTAGACGTAGTCGTCGTGGAGGCAAGAAAAAAACAGCTGCAACGCAAGAAGCACAACCTGCACAAGAAAAGAAAGCAGAAGAAGCTCCTAAAAAAGAAGCTCCTAAAAAAGAAGCTAAAGAAACCAAAGAAGCTAAAGAAGCTAAAAAAGAACCAGCAGATACAGCTGATACGAAAGAGGCTCCTAAAGCTAAAAAAGCAGCTCCTAAAAAAGAAAAAGAGAATACAAACGATTCTGAGACCAAAACCAATGATAAGGAATAGATTTAAAACTCTTATTAATTAACTTTTTATAGAAGGATAAGCGCCGGATAGCTTATCCTTTTTTTTTAACCTAACCTAAACTATGGCAGTAAAATATCAGCAACGAAAAAAAGCCGTTGTGCTTTTAGAAGATGGAACCCTTTTTTATGGAAAGATTGTAGGTAACGGTCAGGGCACCGCTTTGGGCGAAATATGCTTTAATACCGGAATGACCGGTTATCAAGAAATATTTACAGATCCGAGTTATTACGGTCAGCTTATGGTAACTACCAATGCCCATATTGGTAATTATGGCGCCTTTAAAGATGATATGCAATCTGAAGGCATAAAAATTGCCGGATTAATTTGTAAAAATTTTAGTTATGAGCATTCTCGCCCTATAGCCGATCAGAGCCTAGAAGAATTTTTAACGGCGCAAAATCTATTGGCAATTTCTGATGTAGACACGCGTGCTTTGGTAACCTATATTCGTGAAAACGGCGCTATGAATGCGGCCATTACTACAGAAATAGAAAATTTAGAGGCAGTAAAAGAGCAACTAGCACAAACCCCAAGTATGCAGGGGCTGGAGTTGTCTTCAAAAGTGTCGGCTAAGGAGCCCTATTTTGTGGGAAAAGAAAATGCCACGTATAAAATTTCAGCTATTGATGGAGGTATTAAAAGTGATATTTTAAAAAACTTGGCAGCCCGCGATTGTTACATTCAAGTATTTCCTTATAACGCTACCTATGAAGAGGTGAGCGCTTGGAATCCGGATGGGTATTTCTTGTCTAATGGACCGGGAGATCCGCAAGAAATGAAAGAAACCATTGCCACTGCCAAACGTATAATTGAAGAAGACAAACCGCTATTCGGAATCTGTTTGGGACATCAAATTATAGCCTTGGCTAATGGCGTTTCTACGTATAAGATGCATCACGGCCACCGAGGCATCAACCATCCGGTGTTAAATACCCTAACCGGAAAAGGAGAAATTACCTCTCAAAATCATGGGTTTGCGGTAGCTATAGAACAATTAGAGAATAACCCTGATTTAGAGTTGACACATCTTAATTTAAATGATAAGACGGTAGCCGGATTGCGTATGAAAAACAAGAATTGTTTCTCTGTGCAGTATCACCCTGAAGCCGCTGCCGGTCCTCACGATGCACGCTATTTATTTGATCAGTTTATAGAAAACATAAAAAAGGTGAAATAAGCCTGTAAATGGCATTACATTTCTACTGATTTTCCTATTTTTAGGGTTGGATGGCGCATTTATCTTCCGCTGCCAGCCCTATTTTTTAAATAATTAATAAACACGTATTTATGAGTTTAATCAAAGAAGTTTACGCACGTCAAATTTTTGACTCTCGTGGCAACCCCACTGTAGAAGTTGATGTAATTACCGAAAATGGAGCTTTGGGAAGAGCGGCCGTTCCTTCAGGAGCTTCTACCGGAGAACACGAAGCGGTAGAATTGCGCGATGGAGGTTCTGCCTATCTGGGAAAAGGAGTGAAGAAAGCAGTTGACCATGTGCGTACATTTGTGCGTGAAAATTTGGTGGGACACGACGTCTTTGATCAAGAAGGAATAGATCAAAAACTTATTGAAGTTGATGGCACTCCCAATAAAGCTCATTTAGGGGCCAATGCTATCTTGGGCGCTTCATTGGCGGTTGCTAAGGCAGCTGCTAACGAGTTAAAAATGCCATTATATCGCTATTTAGGCGGGGTAGCGGCTAAAACGCTTCCGGTACCAATGATGAATATCATCAACGGAGGGTCGCATTCTGATGCGCCCATTGCCTTTCAAGAATTTATGATTGTTCCGGCCAAAGCAACTTCTTTTTCTCAGGCTATGCGTATGGGAACAGAGGTGTTTCATCACCTTAAAAAAGTACTCAAAAAAAGAGGCTTAAACACCGCTGTAGGCGATGAAGGAGGCTTTGCTCCTAATTTTGAAGGTACAGAAGATGCCTTAAACACTATTGGTGAAGCCGTAGAAAATGCGGGATACGCTTTCGGAAAAGATATTTTTATTGCGTTAGATTGCGCTTCGTCTGAGTTTTATAAAGACGGTAAATACGATTATACCATTTTTGAAGGCGAAGGTGGAAAAGTATTAACATCAGCAGAACAAGCGGATTATTTAACCACATTAGCAGAAAAATATCCTATTATCTCAATTGAAGATGGAATGGATGAAGATGATTGGGAAGGCTGGAAAGTACTGACTGAAAAAGTGGGGCATAAAGCTCAATTGGTAGGAGATGATTTATTTGTTACCAACGTAAAACGCCTGCAGAAAGGAATTGAGATGGGAGTAGCCAATTCTATTCTTATCAAAGTAAACCAAATAGGAACCTTATCAGAAACTATTGCGGCAGTAAATATGGCGCATAAGGCGGGTTATACAGCCGTTATGTCGCATCGGTCTGGCGAAACAGAAGATACAACAATTGCTGATTTGGCGGTAGCGCTTAACACCGGTCAAATTAAAACCGGATCACTTTCACGTAGTGATAGATTGGCTAAATACAACCAACTGCTGCGCATAGAAGAAGCCTTGGGGCAAACAGCTACCTATCCAGGATTAAAAGCTTTTAAATTTTAAGGAGTATAAGGTCTATTGTTTATAAGCCTTGTATTTAAACGATTTTGACCTCAAAAAAAGCTCGGTTTTACGTATCTTAGCGGTCTAGATTAGTACCAATAATTAAATTGAACAAATGGGTAAAAATGCAACGATAGAAATAAATGGAAATACGTATGAACTACCTCTTGTTGTGGGTACAGAGAATGAAATAGGAATAGACATTAGTTCTCTACGCAAAGCAACCCAAGGTGTTATTACGTTAGACCCCGGTTTTAAAAACACCGGAGCTTGTGAGAGTGCCATTACTTTTTTAAATGGAGAACAAAGTGTACTGCGCTATAGAGGCTATTCTATTGAAGATTTGGCGGAGCATGCGAGCTTTTTAGAAGTTGCTTATTTACTTATTTTTGGCGAATTGCCTACCCGGGAAGAATTGACTAAACTATATGAAGATATTAAAGAAGAATCTTGTGTAGATGAGGAAATGAAAAAAATCTTAGACGGTTTTCCTAAGTCAGCGCACCCTATGGGCGTTTTATCTTCCTTAACAAGTGCTTTAATCGCCTTTAATCCGAGTTCGGTTAATGTCAACTCTAAAGAAGACATGTACAAAGCCATTATTAAACTACTGGCTAAATTTCCGGTTTTGGTGGCTTGGACTTTTCGTAAACGTACGGGGCTTCCGTTAGACTATGGAGACACGTCGTTAGAATATGTAGACAACATTCTAAAAATGATGTTTAAACGCCCTAATAAAAGCTATGAAACCGATCCGATAATTTCTGCAGCGCTTAATAAACTGTTAATTTTGCATGCCGACCACGAACAAAACTGCTCGGCTTCTACCGTGCGTATTGTAGGTTCTTCTCATGCCGGATTATTTGCCTCTATTTCTGCCGGAATTTCAGCCCTCTGGGGGCCTCTTCACGGCGGGGCTAATCAAGCAGTTATTGAGATGTTAGAAAACATTAAAGCTGACGGAGGCGATACCCAAAAATATTTAGCTAAAGCAAAAGATAAAAGTGACCCTTTCCGTTTGATGGGCTTTGGACATCGCGTTTATAAAAACTTTGATCCACGGGCGCGTATCATTAAGAAATCGGCTGATGTGGTGTTAGAAAAATTAGGCGTTAATGACCCGGTTTTAGACATTGCTAAAGGCTTAGAAAAAGAAGCCTTAGAAGATCCTTATTTTGTAAAACGCAAACTGTATCCTAATGTAGATTTCTATTCGGGTATTATTTATAGAGCATTGGGTATTCCTACAGAGATGTTTACCGTAATGTTTGCGATGGGTAGATTGCCGGGATGGATTGCACAATGGCGCGAAATGCGTTTGCGCAAAGAGCCTATAGGGCGTCCGCGCCAAATTTATGTGGGTGAAAGTTTACGAAAGTACGCTCCTTTAGAAGAGCGTTAAGCTATAAAATAAGACCGTATAAATGCCTTGTTCAATTTGTTGAACAGGGCATTTTTGATAAAAGTAAAACGGTTGCTTGAATTTAAAGATGTGTGCAAAAGCCAATTTTTGATGAATAGATATTAACTTAAATTTTATAATTTGAGTATCGCTTTAACACTAATAAAGTCAACCTATTTTAAGGAAAGATAGTGATAACCTATGTGATTACGTAAACCTGCCAGGTATTCAAAAACTGGCGGGTTTTTTAGTAAGCACATTAGGTATTTAAGAAATATTCTTTGCTTTATAGAGCCCTAAGCATTTAAAAATATAAGTATAACTTACTGAAAATCTAACTTTTATTTATATATTTGGATTCACGGCGTGTTTAAAACACGTAACGAGTTAATAAATAGTATTTTATATGCCGCTTTGATTGTGATTTACCTGAAAATACAAATCATTTTTTAGTTGTTAGATTGATAAAATGATATATAACATAATACCTTAAACGCTATGAAAAAATTGATGTTTATTTTAATGATGGTTGCCACACTAATCTCTTGTAGTAAAACGGATGATATGGATGTACAATATAAGTCTGACGTAGAAGTCGCTATAGATTTTTCCATTTTTAATGCTCAACATGAAGATTTATTAAACCCTAAAACTCCTAATCATATAAATACGGATGACATTAGGTTGTATTATGTGATTAATGGAGAAAGTAAAGAGTATTTTAAGGAAAATTTAGATCCTCAAAGAGGATATTTTACATGGAAATATAAAGGCATTTATAGGATTAGAATTTTCTTAAATTGTGCTGAATCAGAGAGCAAACCTGTAACGTATGTCCGCTGGAACGACAAGGATACCGATACCATTAAGGTTTTTTATCGAAGAGCCCCGGGTCTTATTGCACAAGATACTATATGGCTAAATGGAGAACAAATATGGAAATTTGGTGATGGTTCTATAGACCCGTATTTTAAGCTAAAAAAATAACTACGAGCAACAATGGCTACGGCGTATAGCCCCACTACATAACCTTGCTAGGTTTTCAAAACCTTGGAGGTTTATTAGTAAGCACATTAGGTATTTAAGAAATATTCTTTGCTTTATAGAGCCCTAAGCATTTAAAAATATAAGTATAACTTACTGAAAATCTAACTTTTATTTATATATTTGGATTCACGGCGTGTTTAAAACACGTAACGAGTTAATAAATAGTATTTTATATGCCGCTTTGATTGTGATTTACCTGAAAATACAAATCATTTTTTAGTTGTTAGATTGATAAAATGATATATAACATAATACCTTAAACGCTATGAAAAAATTGATGTTTATTTTAATGGTTACCACACTAATTTCTTGTAGTAAAACAGATGATATGAATGAGCCACATGAATCATATATAGGTGCAAGTATAACTTTTTCTATTTTTAATGCTCAACATGAAGATTTATTAAACCCTGAAACTCCCCATCATATAAATAGGGGCAACATTAAAGTGTACTATGTGATTAATGGGAAAAGTAAAGAGTTTTTTAAAGGAAATTTAGATTATCCAAGAGGATACATGATTGGAGAAAATAAAGGTATTTATGGAATTACGATTTTCTTAAATTATGCTGAATCAGAGAGCAAACCTATAACGTATGTGCAGTGGAACGACAAGGATACAGACACTATTAAGGTTTCTTATCGAAGAGCCCCGGGTTATATTGAACGAGATACTATTTGGTTAAATGGAGAACAAATATGGGAATTTGGTGATGGTTCTATAGACCCATATTTTAAGCTAAAAAAATAACTACAAACAACACAGCTACGGCGTTAGTTGCCCATTGTACAAACCTCCAAGGTTTTTAAAACCTTGGAGGTTTATTAGTACTTAGTTAGAAGGCTAAAAGCCTTGGAGGTTTTTTAGTGCTATAAGCTGTACCTGCGTAAACCTGACAGGTTTGTCTCTCAGCGTGTGTTCAAACCTGTCAGGTTTTTACAATGTCATGCTGAGTTTACCTGCCTGTGGTAAGCTTCTCAAAGCATAATAAAAACAGGTAACATTTTGTCACACAGAGCTTGTACACTGAGCCTGTCGATGTGTGTCGATGTGCGGCAAAATGAATAAAACAATTCCTTGACAGGCCTTCCTCAGGCAGGTAAACTCGCCTTGACAACAGACATACTTAAAATTGATTTTAATTACCATAAATGCACAACATGTTTTATGTATTTTTGTATAAAATTTTTTAGATGCTATCACTTCACGTTAACGACGAAACTTCACGGTTAAAGGCGGTAATTTTAGGGCGGGCAGACAGCCAGGGTAAGGTTCCGACTATAAAAGAAGCCAATGACCCTAAATCAGTTGAACATATTAAGGCCGGTACTTATCCTACTGAGGCTGATATGATAATCGAAATGCAAGCGGTAGAAACGGTGCTTAAAAAATATGACGTAACGGTGTATCGGCCGGAGTTAATAGAAAACTACAACCAAATTTTTAGTCGCGATATTGGGTTTGTAATAGAAGATACCTTTATCAAAGCCAATATTATACCGGGTAGACAGAAAGAGTTGAAAGCCATTCAATATATACTGGATCAAATAAACCCAAAAAAGGTGGTGCAATTTCCGGAAGAACTACATGTAGAAGGAGGCGATGTAATGCCGTATGGTGATTATATTTTTGTAGGAACGTATAGAGGAGAAGATTATCCCGATTATATCACGGCACGTACAAACACTAAAGCTATTGCGGCCTTGCAAGAACTATTTCCTAAAAAGATTGTAAAGTCATTTAATTTGCGCAAGTCAAATACCGACCCAAAAAACAATGCATTACATTTAGATTGCTGTTTTCAACCGGTAGGAAAAAACAAAGCTATTATTCATAAAAATGGATTCTTAGTCGAAGAAGAATACGAGTGGTTGGTTCGTAATTTTGGAAAAGAAAACGTATTTGAAATTACCCAAGATGAGATGTATCAGATGAATAGCAATATTTTTTCTATTGCAGAAGATGTGGTCATTTCAGAAAAAAACTTTACACGTTTAAATACGTGGTTACGCAACCAAGGCATTACAGTTGAAGAAGTGCCGTATGCCGAAATAGCCAAACAAGAAGGTTTGTTGCGTTGTTCTACGCTGCCATTGATTAGAGAATAGACCCGCTATTAAAACAACCCCAACACAAATGCTGGGGTTGCTAAAAATATTTTGTAGAAGTAAACGTATTAAGCTTCTTCGGTTTCTTTCTTTTCTAAAAGATATTTATAAAGAAGTGCTCCAATGAGTCCACCAGCAAGCGGGGCAACCCAAAATAACCATAATTGGTTCATGGCAGTTCCGCCTACAAAAACAGCTTGAGACAAAGCTCTAGCCGGGTTGATAGAGGCGTTTGTAATTGGAATACAAACCAAATTAGCAATAGCTAAAGCGGCACCAATAGCCAGCCCTGCAAATTTTTGATTAGCTTTTTTTGCCGTAGCTCCCATAATAATAAAGACAAAAAACAGGGTGAAAACAAATTCAGCAACAAAAGCTTTTCCTACGCCGTATGATTTTCCAAAATAAACGGGAGCATCATAAAAGTTGCTGGCAAAAGCGCCCGGAGCAGTGCTGCCTATTCCGCCATTAATATAAAAAAGAACACCAGCGGCGGCTATCCCTCCAATACATTGTGCAATAATATACGGAATGAGCTCTTTTTTAGGCATACGACCGGTTAGTGCCAAGCCTAAAGATACAGCCGGATTAAAATGCCCACCGGAAATGTGCCCGACAGCATAAATCATGCTCATTACAGAAAGTCCGAAGATAAGAGCTACTCCTAAGATAAGAATTCCGAGTTGACCGTTGCTAGAAGGGGCAATTTGCGAAGCAAAAAGAGCCCCTCCGCAACTAGCTAAGATGAGCCAAAATGTGCCAAAAAATTCGGCAAATAATCGTTTTGTCATGATGTGAAGAGTTTAATTGTTTTAGTAAAAGTAATAAAAATAGTTAAAAGATGTTAATAAGTGAGTAATTAATTGAAGCATTTGTTAACTTATCAAGTGGTGTTACAGCCACATTTTGGGTATGTTTTCCGGTTTATATTGCCTATTTTTACAAACTTTAAAAGACTAAAGATATGGCGCAAATAACAGATACTATATTGATGATTCGTCCGGTAGATTATCGAATGAATGAAGAAACAGCAGTTAATAATTATTTTCAAAAAGAATTAGCGCTGAGTGCAGAAGAAATTACGCAAAAAGCACAAGCTGAATTCGATGGATTTGTCAAAAAATTGAGAGGAGTAGGCGTAAAAGTTATTGTGGTAGATGATATTAAAGAAAACCGAACTCCTGATTCTGTTTTCCCAAACAATTGGATCTCTTTTCACCAAAATGGCGATGTAGCGTTGTATCCTATGTTTGCTGAAAATAGGCGTAGAGAGCGCCGAGAAGATATCTTAGACGAGCTAGAAAAAGAGGGCTTTACAATTGAAAATGTAGTTGATTATACGGAAGCAGAGTCGTCAGATAAATTTTTAGAAGGTACCGGAAGCTTAATTTTAGATCGAATAAACCGCAAAGCTTATTGTGCTTTGTCGCCGCGTGCTGATGAAGATTTAGTAATTGAGTTTTGCGAAGATTTTGAGTACATGCCCATTATTTTTAAGGCATACCAAACCACTGAAAACGGCGATCGAAAACAAATTTATCACACCAATGTGATGATGTGTGTAGCAGACGAGTTTGCGGTAATCTGTTTGTCTTGTATAGATAACAAAAAAGAACGACACGCTGTTATTAATAGCCTGAATGAAGACGGGAAAGAGCTAATTGAGATTACCGAAAAACAGATGCAACATTTTGCCGGTAATATGTTACAAGTAAAAGGAGCCTTTGATAAAAAATATTTGATAATGACGGAGGTGGCTCGAAAAAGTCTTACCCAACAACAAATAACAAAAATAGAATCGTATTGTCATATTTTGAGCAGCGATTTACATGTCATTGAGACGTTGGGAGGAGGGAGCGCTCGTTGTATGATGGCTGAAGTTTTTTTACCCAAAGCAGAAAAATAAATAGATGTTGCGCAGTTAGAATGTGCACACTAACGCATTTGGTACAACAAGGAAGATAGAAGTTGAAATATAATTTTTTAAAAAATACCTAAAAAAAACAGTTTTATGAAAATTGTTATTTCACCAGCAAAAGCACTCGATGAAAGTAGTCCGCTGCCGCTTACGCAGTCTTCTAGCCCTCAATTTTTTGAAGAGGCAGTAAAAATTAATGCGGTAATGAAAACAAAAACGAAGGCAGAAATAGCAGGTTTAATGAAACTTAGTGCCAACTTGGCGGCGTTAAATTATGACCGTTATCAGCAATTTGAGCCTAATCAGCAGGCCAAAGGTGCACGCCCGGCAATGTATATGTTTAATGGAGATACCTATAAAGGCTTAGACGCTTATACCATAGTTGAAGAAAAACTGGCAACAGCTCAAGATATGTTACGTATTCTATCGGGTATGTATGGCGTGCTCAGACCACTCGATTTAATTCAACCGTATCGGTTAGAGATGGGAACAAAATTACCCATAGGTTCAGCTAAAAATTTATATGCATTCTGGCAGCCAAAAATAACAGACGCCCTAAATACAGAAATGAAACCGGAGGAAACCTTAATTAACTTGGCTAGTACTGAATATTTTAAAGCCCTTGATAAAACGAAACTGAATGCTTCGGTAATTACCCCTGTTTTTAAAGACTTTAAAAACGGAAAATTGAAGGTGATTAGTTTTTATGCTAAACGCGCACGAGGAGCTATGGCGCGGTATATTATAGATAGTTTGCCGGCCTCTATAGAAGAATTAAAAAACTTTAATAGACTAGGGTATAAGTACAGCCAAACACACACAAAACGGGAAGAGGAGCCGGTTTTTGTGCGGTAATAAGGCAATCTAAATGACAGCTATTTCATGACCTCAATAAAATAAGGTCTTCGAAAAATCGAAGACCTTTAAAGTTTTTGATAGGGATGTTCATTAGATTTTGTAGTTGAATCCCAAGCTGATTGAAGAGGCGCTACCGCCTGATTCAGAAACTGCTTTGTAACCGATGTATACTTCAAATAAATCGATTTGATACCCTATTTTTGGCTGATAATAAAAACCGCCGTCAATTCCGCTAGGTTCTAATCCAATACCATATCCTAAGTCGGCTCCGACAAATAAATTAGGAATAATACTGTATTGGGGCAGTAGCGGCAATGGGTAAGAAAGAGATATTAGGAAAACCCTTTTTTCCCGAAAAATAGAAATACCCAACGGTAGCCCCCACTTTAAATTGTTCAGAAACAGGAGCTAAATAAGCTATATCAGCTCCTAAAGTTAAGTCGGTAAAATCTTTAAGATCTCCTGTAGGGGCACCCATATTGACACCAATTTTAAAACCGCTGTCTTGTGCGCTAACTAGATTGAAAGTCAATCCTAATGCGATAAGCAATACGAGTTTTTTCATATTAATTTGATTTTTGGTTAGCCCCAAAGATAGCAAAATAATTATATTGATTGGTAAATTTTACTTTCTGTACAGTAGATTGAAATAAATATGGCGGCTGTTTAAAAATGGATAATGGGCCTGTATTTTCGACTTTCCCTTGAACTAAATACGTACCTTTAGGCCATTAAAAATACCTGATGAATACTCCTCGAAAAAATAGATTGGCCAAAGCGTCAAGCCCTTATTTACAACAGCATGCACACAATCCGGTTGATTGGTATGAGTGGGGCGATGAGGCACTGCAAAAAGCAAAAGAAGAAGACAAGCCTATCCTGATCAGTATAGGATATTCGGCTTGTCATTGGTGCCATGTAATGGAACGCGAATCGTATAGCGATGAAGAAGTAGCACACTATATGAACACCCATTTTATAGCCATTAAGGTTGATAGAGAAGAGCGCCCGGATCTCGATCAGATATATATTGAAGCTTCTCAATTGTTAAATGGGCATGCCGGTTGGCCATTGAATGCGTTTGTTCTTCCCGATGGACGCCCGTTTTGGGTGGGCACCTATTTTCCTAAAAAAAATTGGTTAACGGTATTGCAACAAATCAACGCGGTATACACTGACGAACGGTCGGTTGTAGAAGAGCAGGCTGCGGCTTTAACAGAAGGCGTTCGCAAAGAGCAGCTCCTTTCGGTTTCTGTCAATACTCAGAAAGATAAACAAACTTATATCAACCTGTTCGATACTTGGAAGACTAAAATAGATTTTGAAAAAGGAGGCATGCAAGGCGCTCCTAAATTTCCGATGCCAAGTGATTGGGAATTCTTATTACAGTACCATTATCTAACAGGAAATAAAGAAGCGTTAAAAGCAGTGAATAGCACCTTAACCGCGATGGCTTTTGGGGGCATTTACGACCAACTAGGAGGCGGTTTTGCACGCTATGCAACCGATGAGAATTGGCATGTGCCTCATTTTGAAAAAATGCTCTATGACAATGCGCAACTGGTAAGCCTGTATGCGCATGCATACCAACTTACAAAAAAACCGTTATATCAATCAGTGGTAGAAGAAACCTTAGCGTTTGTACAACGCGAGTTGACCGGTACGAAAGGCGAATTTTATACAGCATTAAACGCAGATAGTGAAGGAGAAGAAGGAAAATATTATAGTTGGAGATCTACAGAGATTGATGAGGCCCTAGAAGAAGAAAAAGCAGCTTTGTTTAAAGCTTACTACAATGTGATTCCTTCCGGTAATTGGGAAGACGAAAAAAACATTCTCTTTAAAAGTAGAAAAGATAGCGAATTTGCAATGGTAGTGGGGTTGCCGGAAAATATGGTAAAAATACAATTGCATGCGGCTAAACAAAAGTTACTGGCAGTACGTAATAAACGTATTCATCCTTCAACAGATGATAAAGTTTTACTGAGTTGGAACGCATTAATGCTAAAAGCTTATGTAGAAGCTTACCAAAGTTTACAGCAAGATGAATATCTAGAAGCGGCCCTAAAGAATGCGACCTTTATACAAGAAAATATGCAGGCCAAAACCGGAAAACTTTATCGAAATTACAAAGACGGGAAGGCATCGATTACTGCTTTTCTAGATGATTATGCTTTCTTGGCAGAGGCCTATATAATGCTGTATCAGGCCACTTTTTCGAAGCAATGGCTTAATCGAGCCAAGAATTTGGTAGCGTATACCTGTCTTCATTTTTACGATAAAGAGAGTGGTCTTTTTTTCTATACGGCTAATGATGCAGAGCATTTAATTGCGCGTAAGTTTACCCTTGTCGATAATGAAATACCTTCGTCTAATGCGGTTATGGCGCACAATTTGTATAAATTAGGAATGTATTTTGACGACAAAGAATATAGGGCATTATATCAAAAAATGTGGCGAAAGATGAGTCCGCTGGTTGCGTATAATTCCATGCATTTTAGTAAATGGGCCTTGCTTTTGGGAGAAGAAAATTACCCTTCTTATCAGGTGGCAGTGATGGGAAAAGAGGCTTTTGAAAAGAGAGCAGCATTACAAAAAAACTATCTGCCCACTACCTTGTTTATGGGGGGAGAAGTGGAAGATTTGCCGTTGCTTGAAGATAAACTAATACCCGATAAAACATGCGTATATGTGTGTAGCGATAAAACCTGTAAGCAACCCGTGCAAACAACTGAAGAAGTACTGGCACAACTAAAATAAAAAAGCCGGCGTTTGCCGGCTCTTGTTCGTATTAGAGATAAGATTATCCTTCTAGTTCAACTTTTTCAACAACTAAACTTTGTACGCCATTTTTGTTGATTACTTTTCCGGTAATAGTTATGTTGTCAGCAGCGTGTTTCAATACTTTTTTATACGCATCAGATTTTTTGTGATCTTCTACTAATAAATATACTTGTCCGTCAGCTTTACTTAAGATACCGGCCGGCAAGCCTTTGTCTAGGCATCCTTGCGCACACATTTTGTGGCCTTGTCCTTTAGCCCCTTTTGTCATATAGCAAGACATGTCTAAGACTTCTCCTTGTATGGTAGCCACGGCACCATTTGCAGGTGTTTTCTCTTTAGCTGTGGTAGCTTGTTCAGTTTGGGCTTCTGTTTTTTGTTGTGTGTCTTGTTTTTTGGCCTGTTGGTTGCATGAAATCAGTGTAAAAACGGCTAGGAGCGAAGCCAAAAAGAAGCCTGTCATTCGCGAAAAAGGATGTTTTTGAGTTTTCATAGTGTTTAATTTTTTGTTAAAAAGTTTCGTGTAAAGCGAATGTACAATTTATAAAAGAAAAATAAAAGTATTTAAGGGGTGAAGTTATTTTAATAGGTTGATGAGTTGATTTGAAAAAGATAGTGATATAGGTAGTTTTTGTCTTTTTTAGTTTTTAATCCTTTTGTTATATTTAGCAAAAAAATAATGATATGAAAAAAGGGGTCAAAATTCTTATTGCGGTTATAATCTTGTTGCTGATTATTCAATTGCCTATTTTTAATCCGGCTAAAAACTATACAGAAGCCGACCCGGTTAATGCTATTACTACGGTTTATGAGGTGCCGATGGATGTGCAAATGCATCTGTATAATGCTTGCTTTGATTGTCATTCTAACTATTCAAAATATCCGTGGTATTATCATATACAGCCTGTAAGCTGGTGGATGAGCAGCCATATAAAAGATGCGAAAAGACATCTCAATTTTTCAGAATTTGCGACATACTCGCCTAAAAGAGCGGCTCATAAGTTTCACGAAATTTATGAGGAAATGGAAAGACAAAGCATGCCAATAGAGTCTTATAAGGTGATGCACGGTGATGTAAAACTGAGCAACGATGACTATAAAGCGGTAGCTGATTGGGCTAAGAAGATGCACGATCAATTAGAAGCTAAGATAGACTCTGTGCAGCGAAAAGTGTAATCAATCAACGGCAAAGCACACGCTGCCCAAGCCGGTAATTTGCGCTTGAATACGATCTCCGGTTGTTATAGAAACCATGGGACCAAGTGCTCCTGAAAGAATAATTTCTCCTTTCTGTAACGGGTTGCCGAGGCTATTCATTTTTTTTGCTAACCACAACGCCGCATTCAAGGGGTTTCCTAAACAGGCTTTTCCGGTGCCTTCGGCGACAAGTTGCCCGTTTTTATGTAGTTGCATACGACAGTTTTCTAAATCGAGCTGCGTAAGTTGTATGCGTTTTTCGCCTAACACAAAATGGCTGGAAGAGGCGTTGTCAGCAATAGTATCGGTAATCTGTATGTCCCAATTTTTAATCCTACTTCCTACAATTTCAATGGCTGCTACAGCATAGTCTATGGCGTTAATAAGTTCAGTCAACGTGATTTGAGAAGTGGTCAGGTCTTTTTTTAGTACAAAAGCTATCTCGGCTTCGGCTTTTGGTTGCATTAGCAGAGAAGAAGAGAGGATTTCTCCGTTTTTGAGTTGCATGTCATCTAACAGAACACCAAAGTCGGGTTGTTGTACGCCTAATTGTGCCTGTACTTTTTTAGAAGTTAACCCAATTTTTTTGCCCACTATTTGCCTTCCCTGTTTTAGTAATCGGTTAAGGTTAATTTGTTGAATGGCATAAGCGGTATCAATATCTTTTTTAGGCAAATACTGCCGAATGGGCGCACAAGCCTTTTTTGTTTTTTGAGCTTGGTATAAGATTTCAGCAAGTTCATCAGGAGTCATGTATTATTGCTTTTGTACGGTTACATAAAAATGGTCGGTATCAACTTTAATAGCGTTTTCCGTTATTCCTCGTTTTAATTTTTGCCATTTTTCTGTAGGTTGAATACGTTGGTATTGATGGTTAATCCACAACCCCACCGGCATATCAAAATCTTTTACATTTACTTTCCAACGGTAATAAACCTGGTCGTTTACAGTCTTAAATTGCAATTCAGGAAGGGCGGTATATCGCAAATATTGATTAAAAATAGGGGTGAGGTTTAGTTTACTGTGGCTGTCAAAAAAATGAATTACATCGCGTGTGTTGATGATTTGATATTTAAAGGTATTGTAATAATTTTTTAGCAGCTTCCACCATTTTTTGTCGTTGTTAATGGCGCTGCGAATAGTGAGCAACATGTTTGCACCTTTAAAATACATATCACCTGATCCTTCTTTGTTTACGCCGTAATCACCAATAATGGGACGGTCATTGCTTACCATTGTTTTGCGGGTGCCTACTAAATAATCTACCGCTTTTTGTTTTCCCCATCTACATTCAACATAAACAGATTCTGCATAGGATGCAAAAGCTTCATGAATCCACATATCGGCAATGTCGGCAGCAGTTATACTATTGCCAAACCACTCATGTGCAGACTCGTGTACAATAATATAATCCCATTTTAGACCAATGCCGGTACGAGACAGGTCGCCGCCGAGATATCCATTTTTGTAGTGATTTCCGTAAGCCACGGCGCTCTGGTGTTCCATTCCTAAAAAGGGAGCATCAACCAACTTATACGAATCGCGCTTAAAGGGATAAGGGCCGAATTTTTTAGTAAAACAGGCCAGCATAGGTTTAACCTGTTTAAACTGTTTTTTGGCTTTTTGTAAGTTGTAAGGTAAGACGTAGTATTCTAAATCTAAGTCGTGAAACTTATCTGAAAAATGAACGTACTCCCCAATATTCAAAATTAAATCGTAGTTGTTAATGGGATAGGTTACACGCCACGACCATGTGGTTCGTCCGTCGGGTAATGTTTTTTTGCCAACCAACTTTCCGTTAGAAACATCCATCAACCCGGGAGGAGTAGTTACATGTATTTCGGCTCGCTCGGGTTCATCACTTTGCGTGTCTTTATTAGGATACCACAAACTAGCACCGGTGCCTTGCACAGCCACACTTACCCAATCTTTTCCATTCTTGTCTTTGGTAAAGATAAACCCGCCATCCCATGGGGGTCTTTTGGCCACAATAGGGTGCCCGGAATAGTAAAAGTCTAATGAATCGATGGTGCCTTCTTGCAGTGGCGTATTAAAGGTAATAAAAACAGCGTTGTATTCTCGTTTATACGGAAGGTTTTGGCCGTGAAAAACAATAGAATCAATGGTCATGTTAGCAAACAAATCTAACTGCATTACCGGCAGTTTGTGCAGCACGCTAAACGTAATTTTGTTGTTGCCTACAATATATTTTTCTTTGGGGTTTACCGCTACAGATAGGTTGTATTCTAGTACGTCATAGTTGGTGCGTTCAGGACGCAACCCACCACGTAAACTATCGGCGCGAGTATATTGTTTTTTAGGTTGAAGTAATTGTGCGTGACTCAAGTTGAATGCGAGCAGACAAAAGATGAAAAGGCTGATTTTTTTACCCATGTTTTTAAAATAAAAGCGGTTAACGTTGAGGTTTAGGCTTTCAAATGTAGTATTCTTAAAAGAATAAGGCACGTTTTGCAGAAAATAAATCCGTTACCTCGTCAATTTTGGGGTGAAGGTGCCAGGTATGAAATCCCATTTTTTGGGCAGCGAGAATATTTTCTTTAGTGTCGTCTATAAACAATGTTTCTTCCGGGTTGAGTTGATTTTCTTGTAAAACAAAAGTGTAAATAGAGCTATCGGGCTTACGCATATAAATTTCGTGTGAAAGATAAAACTGTTCAAAACATTTCTTAAAATGGTCAAAGAATGAAAGCTTTTCACGCAGGTACTGAATATGTAATGCGTTGGTATTGCTTAGTAGGAAAAGCCGGTATTCTTGCGTATGAGCAAGATCTTGTATAAATGAGAGTCGGTTGGGTGGAAAATCAAGTAGCACCGCATTCCACGCAGATGTGAGTTGTTGAGGTGTTGCCTGTATAAATTCTTGCTGATAAAAATTCAAGAAATCTTCAGTAGAGAGCAACCCCTTTTCGTAAGCAATATTTTGTTGCATCATACTTTTAGAAAAAGTAGTGCCTCCTAATTTTTGTAACTCGCGGGCAGTAGCGGTTTTGTCTAAGTTGATAAACACATCCCCAAAATCAAAAATAAGGTTTTTAATCATGGTAATAAATGTTTAGCGTGTCGTTTGCTATGCCATGGGTAGCCACCGGATTAAGCGGTAGTTTAGGGGCTTTAATTCCATTGTAAAAATATTTTGCACCAATAAAAACACGCGCCTCATCCCATAAGCCGGCGGTTATAAAATGTTGAAGTGTGTTGTTTCCGCCCTCTACAATAACAGATTGTAGGTTGTGTTTGTGTAAGACTGAAAGAATTTGTGAAACGGTTTCTCGGTTAAAATCAATTGATTCAAAAATTAAATGTTCCTTATTTTTTTGTGGGTGTTCACAAAACACCAGGGTTTTTATTTGTTGGTCAAAAAGATGTAGGGCAGAATTTTTATGCAGGCATGTTAGGTTTCTATCAATAAGTACACGCGTCGGATTTTTACCCTTCCACAGCCGGGTATTGAGTTGTGGATTGTCTTTTAAGGCCGTGTTTTTACCTACTAAAATGGCTTGTTCTTGGCTTCGCCATTGGTGAACTAATTGTAAAGAATAGGGGTTAGTTATCCAAGTAGGTTCTCCTGCTTTTTGTTGTTCAGGGGCGATGAATCCATCTTGTGTTTGCGCCCATTTCAAGATAACATAGGGGCGTTTTTGGCGTTGAGCGGTAAAAAAGCGTTTGTTGAGGTTATTGCACTCGCTTTCTAAACAGCCCACTACTATTTCAACTCCGGCATCCACCAGTTTGGCAATTCCTTTCCCGGCAACTTTTGGGTTAGGATCAACTGTGCCTATAACTACTCGTGGAATTTTTTTTTCAATAATCAAATCGCTGCAAGGCGGTGTTTTTCCATAATGGCTACATGGCTCTAAACTCACATAGAGGGTGGCCTTTTGTAGTAGTTCACTATTTTTTACGCTGTTAATGGCGTTTACTTCCGCATGGGCTTGTCCGGCTTTTTGGTGCCAGCCTTCCCCAATAATGATATCGTCATGTACGATGGCGCACCCCACCAGTGGGTTGGGGTAAGTGCTGCCGAAGCCATTTTTAGCTAATTGTAGGCAGCGTTTCATATATTTTTCATGTACTTTCACAGCTCAAAAATAGCAGAAAAAAGTGGGAATACGATACCTTATTCCAACTTGAAAAGTAATAATGCCTTATGCGTATAATAGACTTTAAAAAAGAGTTTCAAACGGCTTTAAACGAACTTTATCCAAAGACAGAGATTACATCGTTTTTTGAGCTGCTGTTAGAGACAAAGTTTTCCATTACGCGATTAGATTACGCTCTTCATCCTGAAAAATTGCTTACGCAAAAACAAGTAGAAGAATTGAGAGCTGTTTGCGAGCGTTTAAAAAAGAGTGAACCCATTCAGTATATCTTGGGCGAAACTGATTTTTGTGGATTGAAATTTAAAGTAGATAAACGCGTGCTCATTCCTCGTCCGGAAACCGAAGAATTAATAGATTGGATCGTAAAAGATACGCTGGTTTCTGAAACAGAAAAGGAGGTTTTAAACCTACTAGATATAGGTACCGGTAGCGGCTGTATAGCCATTGCATTGGCTAAACGGTTACCGCAAGCAAATGTGTTTGCCGTTGATGTGTCTATAGATGCGTTACAACTAGCTGAAGAAAATGCGCAACAAAACGGAGCCGAAGTTTGTTTTAAACAACTCGATATTTTGCATCCGGAAGACCAAGGCAAAAAATTTTCAACAATTGTTTCTAATCCGCCGTATGTACGCCAATTAGAAAAGAAACAAATGCGTGCTAATGTGTTAAATTATGAGCCGCATTTGGCTTTGTTTGTGGCCGATGAGGATGCGTTGCTGTTTTATCGAAAAATTTTAGATTTTGCCCACGGTCATCTAGAAGAAGGAGGGAGTATTTATTTTGAAATTAATGAATTTTTGGCAACAGACTTGCAATCGCTTTTTAGGCAGTATGGATATAAAGATTTTACCTTTAAAAAAGATATTTTTGGGAAAACGCGCATGGCGAGGCTTAGGGCTAGCGCTAAAACAAAAAGGGAAACAAAAATAAAATGATGCATATGAAAAATACATTTAAGAGTTTAGCTGTTTATTGTGGAAGTAACCCGGGTACCGACCCGGAATATACAGCAGAGGCTTATCGTGTGGGGCAATTTTTGGCAACGCACGACATTAAATTAATTTATGGAGCCGGGAAAATTGGATTGATGGGTGAAGTGGCTAAAGGTTTATTAGAGAAAGGAGGCGAAGTCGTGGGCGTGGTGCCGCGTTTTTTAAAACATGAAGATATTGTGCATCCGGGGTTAAGCGAGTTAATCGTAACCGAAACAATGCCTGAACGCAAACAGGTGATGTTTGACCGTAGTGAGGGGTTTATCATTCTTCCGGGTGGTTTTGGAACCATGGAAGAATTTTTTGAAGTATTGTCGTGGGCGCAACTTGCTTTGCATCAAAAACCTATTGGGGTGCTTAATGTTGCAGGATTTTATGATGATTTATTGCAGCTATTTAAGACAATGACCACCAAAGGGCTGCTTAAAAAAGAAAATTTATCGGCAGTTTTGGTAGCCGAAACGATTGATGAACTGCATCTCAAAATGCAAAACTATACCCCTATCATTACCCCCAAATGGTTTACTAAAAAAGCGCGCTAAAACAGGTTTGTTTTTATGTAATAGGGTCATAAATATTACTATTCGCTAAATAAAGAGGATAAAAATATCATTTCTTTAAAAGTTTTAACGGTTGTATGTAAAGATATTTGATGAAGTATTAATCCGATATAAAATTAGGGCTTCTTTGCTAGAATCATGTATTCAATTAACTATCTTTGCAAAAAATAATATAGTATGCAAACTTCGCGAGAATCGGATGAGATGTATGATCTCGTATGCGTTGGAGGCGGTATTATGAGTAGCACCTTAGCGCTCTTAACTAAACTGCTTCAGCCTGAAAGCAAAATAGCGGTTTATGAACGACTTGACAAAGTGGGGCAAGAAAGCTCTTCGGCATGGAATAATGCCGGGACTGCGCATTCGGGTTTTTGCGAATTAAACTATACTCCGGAAAAAGAAGACGGCAGCATAGATATTACCAAAGCGGTAGCTACATTAAGCCAATTTGAGCGTTCTAAAGAATTTTGGTCTTATTTGGTAAAAAAAGGATGGATTTCAGATCCTGAATCGTTTATTAAATCTATTCCACATCACAGTTGGGTAAAAGGAGAGGCCGATGTAGCTTTTCTTCGAAAGCGATACAAAGCCATGCAGAGTACGTTTATGTTTGAAAGCATGCAATATTCTGAAGACCTTGAAGAGATGAAAGAGTGGTTTCCGCTCATTGCAAAAGACCGCGACTCTAAAGAGCCTACCGCTGCTACGCGTATGGAATTAGGAACCGAAGTAAATTTTGGGGCACTCACAAAAACCTATTTTTCTATTTTAGAAAAGCACTTTAATACACCGGTACACCTTCATACAGCGGTAACAGATATTTGTAAGAACGCCGATAAGACATGGCGGGTTGAGGTAAAAGATTCAGCTACTAAACAAAAGAATGCTGTAAAAACCAAACGCGTGTTTATAGGGGCTGGTGGTGATGCTTTATTGATGTTGCAAAAAACCGGGATTAAAGAAAAAGATGGTTATGGAGGCTTTCCGGTAAGCGGAGACTTTTTGTATTGCAAAAATCAAAAAGTTATAGACCAGCACTGGGCAAAGGTATATAGTAAAGCCGGTCCTGATGCGCCCCCTATGTCAACCCCACACTTAGATACACGTTTTATAGACGGTAAACGCGAATTGCTATTTGGTCCTTTTGCAGGTTTTTCGCCTAAGTTTTTAAAGAGTGGCTCTAAGACTGACTTGTTTAAGTCTATTAAATTTAAAAATATAAAATCGTTGTTAGGCGCTTTTTGGCATAATATGGATTTAACCGGCTATTTAATTGGTCAGTTATTGATGAGCCATAAAAATAGAGTAGAGACCTTGCGCGATTTTATAAAAGATGCCAAAGATGAGGATTGGGAATTGGTAAAAGCCGGTCAACGGGTACAGATTATTAAAGCAGACGATAAAAAATGGGGCAAGTTGCAATTTGGTACAGAAGTAGTGCACAACGCTGATGGAAGTGTTACCGCTTTGTTAGGGGCTTCTCCCGGAGCTTCAACAGCTGTACACATTATTATTAATGTTTTGCGAAGTGCTTTTTCAGAAGAAATTAAGTCAGCAGATTGGCAACAAAAATTAGACGAAATAATTCCTTTCTGGAATAAGGAGGTAGATACCGATAGAGAAATTTTTAAGGCTGAACAGAAAATATGTTCAGAGACCTTAAAACTAGATGTGTTGCATTAAAAAGAACGATAAATAAGACTGACCGGGTAGTAGAAATCAAAATTTAAGTGAATTGCCTTTATCAATTAGGTATAAAAAATTACCTTTGTCGGGCATAAAAGAAATACATATTTATGAGCGTTTTAGTTAATAAAGATTCAAAAATAGTTGTACAAGGTTTTACCGGAAGTGAAGGTTCTTTTCACGCCGGCCAAATGATTGAATACGGAACACAAGTGGTTGCCGGAGTAACTCCGGGAAAAGGAGGGCAAGAACATTTGGGTAAACCGGTTTACAACACGGTTTCTGAAGCCGTAGAAAAAGCAGGAGCTAATACTAGTATTATTTTTGTTCCGCCGGCTTTTGCTGCCGATGCTATTATGGAGGCTGCTGATGCAGGTATTAAGGTAATCATTGCCATTACAGAAGGTATTCCTACACAAGATATGATTAAAGTAAAAAATTATATCCAAGACCGCGATTGCCGCTTAATAGGCCCCAACTGCCCGGGAGTTATTACTCCTGAAGAGGCTAAAGTAGGTATTATGCCCGGTTTTGTTTTCAAAAAAGGAAAAGTAGGAATTGTTTCTAAGTCAGGAACATTGACCTATGAAGCTTCTGATCAAGTTGTAAAACAAGGTTTGGGAATTAGTACCGCTATTGGTATAGGTGGCGACCCCATTATCGGAACCACGACCAAAGAAGCACTTGAGTTGTTAATTAATGATGAAGAGACTAACGCCGTTGTTTTAATTGGTGAGATTGGGGGCCAACTAGAGCCCGATGCAGCCAAATGGTATAAAGCTAGCGGTTCTAAAAAACCGGTGGTTGGATTTATTGCCGGCGAAACTGCTCCGGCCGGCCGTACAATGGGCCACGCGGGTGCTATTGTAGGTGGTAGTGAAGATACAGCTCAAGCTAAAAAGAAAATTCTAAGTGAAAGCGGAATCCACGTAGTAGATTCTCCTGCAGAAATTGGCAAGAAAGTAAAAGAAGTATTAGCAGCCGTTGGCGTAGCTTAATACCTTTTTTATAATAAAATAAAAGTCCATTAGCGTTATTTCGTTAATGGACTTTTTGTGTAGTAAAAAATCTGCTTAAACCGGCGTTACTGCTTGTGTGAGCAAATTGAGATCTGCTTCTGAAATTTCAATTTGTTCAACATGTAGGTTTTCTTCTAGGTGCGCCACTTTAGAGGTGCCGGGAATTAATAAAATATTTTCGGCGTGATAGTACAGCCATTTTAAGGCTAGCTGGTGTTTGGTAATGCTGTATTTGTCAGCAATTTTATCCATTATTTTATCAAGCGCCACATTGCCGCCATTTACCGGATACCAGGGAATAAAAGCAATATTGTTTTTAGCACACCACTGCAACTCAGGTTCCCATTTTCGATAATCTACGCTGTATTTGTTTTGTAGCGAAACAACGTCTACTACTTTCTGCGCTTCTTTTACACTGTCTACATCGAGTTCTGACAAGCCAATATAGCGAATAAGCCCTTGGTCTTGTGCTTCTTTTAGATAGCTCAATGTTTCATCAAAAGGAACCTTGGGGTCTCGTCTGTGCAGTTGGTACAAATCAATTCGATCTAGTTTTAAGCGTTGTAAGCTTCCTTCTAACACCTCTTTAAGATGCTCCGGACGAGCATCAGGAACCCATTGGTCGGGGCCGGGACGCAATTGTCCTCCTTTTGTGGCAATAACCAAATCCTTTGGATATGGATACAAGGCTTTGGCAATTAGTTCTTCAGAAATATTTGGACCGTAACTATCGGCTGTATCAATAAAGTTTACGCCTAAATCGACGGCGCGTTGAAGTACTTCAATCGCTTCTTTTTTGCTTTTAGGAGGACCAATAATTCCGGCGCCGGTAATACGCATAGCACCATACCCTAATCGATTTATTACAAGCTCTCCCCCAATTTTCCAAGTTTTATTTGTAAACATAATTAATGATTTAAAATTATAGGCTGTTTCTATAACAACAGTCTCCCAAAGGTACCGATTTTAGCAGCGAAAAGAATATTTTATAGAAAAAATAGTTGCTTTTGGTAGGGTGATAAAAGTAGCCTGACTAACTTTGCCATTCGCTTCGTTTTATGACAAAATTTGAGGAATATATTGAGGTTTTAGGAGCAAGAGAACACAACTTGCAAGATATTGATGTAACCATACCCCGTAATCAGTTAGTCGTTATCACTGGCTTGTCGGGTTCGGGAAAATCGTCGTTGGCTTTTGATACGTTATATGCTGAAGGACAACGACGCTATATTGAAACCTTTTCTGCCTATGCCCGCCAATTTTTAGGAGGATTAGAACGCCCGGATGTCGATAAAATAGACGGACTTTCTCCGGTTATTGCCATTGAGCAGAAAACAACGAGTCGAAGTCCGCGAAGTACGGTGGGAACCATCACCGAAATTTATGATTTCTTACGACTGCTTTATGCGCGTATAGGAGAAGCGTATAGCTATAACACCGGTGAAAAAATGGTGAGCTATAGCGATGATCAAATCAAAGACCTGATAAAAAAAGATTTTGTAGGAAAAAAAATCAATATTCTGGCGCCGGTAGTGCGAGCACGAAAAGGGCATTATCGAGAATTGTTTCAGCAAATAGCTAAAAAAGGCTTTTTAAAAGTGCGTACAGACGGTGAGATACGCGATATAGAAAAGGGAATGAAACTCGATCGGTATAAAACGCACGATATTGAAATTGTGATAGATCGCCTCAAAATTTCGGATGATGAAAAGTTAGATAAACGCTTAATAGAAAGTATTAATACAGCGATGAATCAAGGTAATGACGTGTTGATGGTTATTGAACACGGTCAAGAAAAGCCTCGTTATTTTAGTCGCACCTTAATGGATCCGGTAACCGGCATTTCATATCCCAATCCAGAACCCAATAACTTTTCGTTTAACTCACCCAAAGGAGCTTGCCCGCATTGTAACGGTATCGGAACCTTATATAGAGTAGCTGTTGATAAGGTTATTCCGGATCCTAAAAAATCTATTCTTAACGGCGGATTGGCGCCCTATGGACAGCCTAAAAAAAATTGGATTTTTAAACAGTTAGAGCTGATAGCAGAACGGTTTCACTTTAAGTTGAGTGATCGTATAGAAAATATTCCCGAAGAAGCGTTAGAGATGATTCTCTACGGAGGAAAAGAGAAGCTAGAAGTGCATTCAGAGCAACTAGGGGTAAAGCGAAATTATAAAATAGATTTTGAAGGGGTTGCTACTTTTATTGAGCAAACCTACCAAAACAACGATTCTACGAAACTACGCCGTTGGGCTAAGGCTTATATGAATAAAGTGCCCTGCCCGGAGTGTGACGGTAGTCGCCTAAAAAAAGAATCGCTTTATTTTAAGCTCGATGGACTTAACATTGCCGAACTAGCTGAAAAAGATATACTTGAGTTGGTTACTTGGTTTGAAGAGCTACCTCATAAACTCACTGCTAATCAATTAAAAATTGGGGAAGAGATTATAAAAGAAATACGCACCAGATTACAATTCTTGGTAGATGTAGGGCTGACCTACTTGTCGCTTAGCAGAGGGTCAAAAAGTTTGTCGGGTGGAGAAGCGCAGCGCATACGATTGGCCACCCAAATTGGGTCTCAATTGGTTGGGGTGTTGTATATTTTAGACGAGCCTAGTATAGGATTACATCAGCGTGATAATAATAAGTTGATAGCTTCTCTTAAATCGTTGCGTGATGTGGGTAATTCGGTTATTGTGGTAGAACACGACCGAGATATGATTGAAAATGCCGATTATGTAATAGATATTGGCCCTTTTGCCGGTCGTCATGGCGGAAAAATTATTAGTCAAGGTACCCCGCAAGAAATTAAACAGCATTCTACGCTTACAGCAGATTATATCTGGGGAAAAAAAGAAATAAAAATCCCCGAAACACGTCGTCAAGGCACGGGGAAGTACCTTACATTAAAAGGAGCTTCCGGAAACAATTTAAAAACGGTCACGGCTAAATTTCCTTTGGGAAAAATGATACTGGTTACCGGCGTTTCGGGTAGTGGCAAGTCAACGTTAATCAATGAAACCCTGTATCCCATTCTCAATAATTATTATTTTCACGGGGTTAAACAATCCCAACCCTATACCCGTATCACGGGCTTAGATTATATAGATAAAGTAATTGCTATAGATCAATCGCCTATTGGTCGTACTCCTAGGTCTAACCCCGCCACTTATACCAAAGTTTTTTCGGAGATTAGAAGTTTGTTTGCACAAACCCCTGAGGCACAAATTCGTGGCTATAAGCCCGGACGGTTTAGTTTTAATGTAAAAGGAGGACGTTGTGAAACTTGTAGAGGGGCGGGGATTAAGGTGATTGAGATGAATTTTTTGCCCGATGTGCATGTAGAATGTGAAACTTGCCAAGGTAAACGCTTTAATAGAGAAACGCTTGAAATTAGGTATAAAGGGAAATCAATTAGCGATGTGTTGGCCATGACGGTTAATGAGGCTACCGATTTTTTTGAAAATATTCCGAAGATTTACCGTAAACTCAAAACGTTGAAAGATGTAGGGCTGGGATATATTACCTTAGGTCAGCAAAGTACCACCCTTTCCGGCGGAGAGGCCCAGCGGGTTAAATTGGCCACAGAATTGTCTAAACGCGATACCGGAAACACCTTCTATATTTTAGATGAACCCACCACCGGTTTGCATTTTGAAGACATAAATGTGTTAATGAAGGTGCTGAATAAACTAACCGATAAAGGAAACACTGTGCTTATTATTGAACACAACTTAGATGTGATTAAGTTAGCAGACTACATTATAGACTTAGGACCCGAAGGAGGACGTAACGGCGGGCAGATTATTGCGGAAGGTACGCCAGAAGAGATTGTAAAAAAGAAGAAAGGGTATACGGCACAGTTTTTAAAGAAAGAATTGGGGTTGTAAAAAGTGTGTTCTATAAAAAAAGCCCCGCCTGTTGTACATTTAGGGTAATTAAGGGTATTTAAACATACAGGTTGTCAAGGAGAGGTGTATCGGTTTAAATTAGCAAAAAAAAGAGCGCTAGACCAGGTGTTTATTTAAAACTGGGGGTTGATTTGATTACAATAGAAAAGATAAAATTTGGAGACGTTTTATGTAGAGAATGCTGCAATCTAGCACTCAGATTTTCATAGAGTAAAAGAGCTCAAAGTCTGTTGTATCATGCGTTTATTTCTATAGAAATATCGATAATCTAGCAACTAGTGTCATCTAGATAGGTTCAATGGATAGGTTCAATGGATAGGTTATATTGGTTTTTAGCTACTTTATGCTTATTTTGAACAGCGAAATATTCTCTCTTTCTTTAATGACTATCGAGTATGCCTTTTAACGAAGATTCAAGAGTAAAAATCCCAGCTATATTGCATTTGATGCGGTTGGGATATACTTATATATACGCTGCGGAGCATAAAAACCGAATCCTTGAAAACAATATTTTTAAGGAGATTTTCCTTACCCAAATTGCCAAGATTAATGGGATAAGTGAAAAAGAAGCCGAAAGGGTGCTGGCTGAAATCAATCTGGAATTGGATTATGAAGATTTGGGAAAGGTTTTTTATGAAAGATTGGTGAGTACTTCGGGAATAAAGCTCATCGACTTTGAAAATTTTGACAACAATACCTTTCACGTTGCTACAGAGCTGACTTGTAAAGCCGGAGAAGAAGAATTTAGGCCCGATATTACGGTACTTATCAACGGAATTCCCATTTCTTTTATTGAGGTAAAAAAACCGCACAATAAAGAAGGAATGATTGCCGAACGCAAACGAATGAATACCCGATTTAGCAATAAGAATTTCAGGAAGTTTGCCAATATCACGCAATTTATGGTGTTTTCCAATAACGAAGAATACCAAGATGGCGTAATTGACCCGATTTTTGGCGCCTTCTATGCTTCGCCTTCCTACGGAAATGTGCATTTCAATTATTTTAGAGAAGATCCGGATTATCCCGTTACTCAAAAATTAAAAACGATTTCAGAACAAGGTGAAATCGATTTACTGAAAGACAATAACCTTATTGTCATTAAATCCAGCCCGGAATATCAGACCAATAAAAGAAAGGATACCCCGACCAATCGCATCTTGACTTCTTTGTACAGCAAGAAGCGCCTGGCCTTTATCTTAAAATATGCCATTGCTTATGTGGAAAATGAAGAGACCGGTAAAGTAACTTTTCAAAAACACATTATGCGGTATCCACAATTGTTTGCTACCAAGGCAATTGCGCATAAATTAGAGGAAGGACAACGCAAAGGGATTATTTGGCACACCCAAGGTTCGGGAAAAACGGCTTTGGCTTATTACAATGTCAAATTTTTAACCGATTATTTTGCCAAACAGCAAGTCATTCCTAAGTTTTACTTTATTGTAGATCGTTTGGATTTGCTCATTCAGGCGAGTGGCGAATTTTCTAAACGCGGTTTAAAAGTCAACAAAGTCAATTCGAGAGCAGCTTTTGTAGCCGATTTAAACGTAGCAGGAGCTGTTCATAACGACAGCGGCATTCCGGAAATTACGGTGGTCAACATTCAAAAGTTTTCTGACAATGCCACAGTACAATCGGATGTAAAATACGACATAAAAACACAGCGGGTTTTCTTTATTGATGAAGCCCACCGGAGTTATAATCCCAAAGGAAATTATCTGGCAAACTTGATTAACTCGGACAAAAACGCCGTTTTAATTGCCTTAACGGGCACGCCGCTTTTACGGGAAGTAGCCAAAAAATACGACTCAAAAATGCTTTTTGGAAACTATATCCATAAGTATTACTACAATATGTCAATTGCCGATGGTTATACTTTGCGGTTGATTAGAGAAGAAATTGAAAGCGGCTTTAAGATACAGATGCAAGAGGTGATGGATCAAATTAAAGTCTTAAAAGGCGAAATTCCTACCAAAAAGATTTATGCCCATTCACAGTTTGTCGAACCTTTGCTGAATTACATAACAAACGATTTAATCGACTTTAGAAGGGTTCGTCGCGACTCGACTTTAGGGGGTATGGTGGTTTGTGATTCTTCAGAACAAGCCCGGGAATTGTTTCGTCTTTTTCAAGAAAAGTATGGACCACAAGAAACCGATGCTTCCGTCTTGATGGCAGCAGAACCCCAAAAATCTTATGGAAAAAACGACCATCCAAAATTAACGGCAGCACTTATTTTGCACGATGAAAACGATAAAGCTATTCGACGCGATCTGATTTCTGCTTACAAAAAAGGAAAGATAGATTTGTTGTTTGTGTATAATATGTTGTTGACCGGTTTTGATGCGCATCGCCTGAAAAAACTGTATTTGGCACGAGTAGTACACGATCACAACCTGTTGCAAACTTTAACACGTGTTAATCGGCCTTACAAAAGCTATAAATACGGCTATGTGGTCGATTTTGCCGATATTTCTAAGGCCTTTGACCGCACCAACCGCTTGTATTTTGACGAGTTGCAAGAACAGCTTGGCGACGAAATGGAAATGTATTCGCATCTGTTTAAATCAGAAGAAGAGATTAAAACTGAAATTGAAGAAATTAAGGAAACCCTTTTTAATTACGATACCCGCAACAAAGAAGTGTTTTCTCAACAGATAGAGCAAATTGATGACAAAAAAGAATTAGTGCAACTGGCAAAAGCCTTGCGCAATGCCAAAGAACTAAAAAGCTTAATCAGTCTCAATAATTACGAAGCCTTGCACGGAATTGCCGATTTTGAGTTTTGGAATGCGATGCTGCGGATGACCCAAGCCCGCATCGATCAAATCAATTTTACCGAAAGTTTAAGCAACGAGCAAGAAACCCAAAACCTACTCAACACGGCTTTAGAAGATGTTATTTTTCAATTTATAAAGGTAGATGAAAGCGAATTAATCTTGGCCGATGAATTAAAAAATACACTGCAAAAAACAAGGGAATCTTTAGTCGATAATTTTGACACCAAAGACCCGGAATTTATCAGTTTGCGAGAGGAACTGGAGCGTATCTTTAAAAAGAAAAAACTGAACGAGGTGACCCAAGAAGATATGATTGAAAATAAAGCCTTGTTGCAAAAAATATACGATCGTTCGAAAGAACTCAACCGTAAAAATGCTTTATTGCGCGCCAAATATGACAATGACGAAAAATATGTACGCATTCATAAACGCCTGCGCGAAAAGAAAAAACCCAATGCCAAAGAAGTTAAACTCCATAAGGCCTTGATGCAAGTAAAAGCACAGGTGGATCAAAAACTAGAGAATCAAGAAAGCTTAATCCAAAACGAATCCTTTTTTAAGAAATACCTCTTGAAACTGGTGATTCAAGAATTTAAAAAGAAGGAAAATATAGATTTGGATTATGCCACCAGCCTAAGTATTAACACCTTGATTGCCAATGAATATTTACAACAATACCAAGCCCAATAAAAAATGACAGCAGATATCAATTACATCACCAAAACCAAAGCACTCATTGACGACCTGAAGAGCGTGTGCGCCAATTACGGTTTAGGAAATGACGGTAACGAATTTAAAATCATTACCCAAGTATTTTTATACAAATTCTTGAACGACAAGTTTACCTATGCCGTCAAACAAGAAAAGCCCGAATTGGCCCAAGAAGGTGTCGATTTTTCTAAAGCTTTGGGAAATATGGACGAGGAAGAGTACCAGATGATGTCAGGTTCTCTGGGGGGATATATTCCTTGGTTTAGACCCGAGCATTTGATAGCCTATTTGTTTGCTCACCAAAATGATGGGGATTTTGCCAAGCTGTTTGACGATACCTTGCGCCAAATCAGTATAGAAAATACCGATATTTTTTCTATTAAATCCAGCACCGGCGCCAAGGATAAATTGTTTGACGAGTTGAGCCTCTATATCTCTGATGCTTCCCAACGCGATCATTTTTGTAAGGCTTTGCTCAACAAACTCTTTGAGTTTAGCTTTGAAGATATGTTTGGCAAGAAATACGATTTCTTTGCCACGATTTTTGAATACCTGATTAAAGATTATAACTCCGATTCGGGCGGTAAATATGCCGAGTATTATACCCCACACGCCGTGGCACGCATTATGGCAAAAATATTGGTGCCGAAACCCACCAAAGGTGTAAAAGTGTATGACCCCAGTGCGGGATCGGGAACGCTGTTGATGAGCATTGCCCACGAAATTGGCGAGGAAAATTGTACCATTTATTCCGAAGATATTTCCCAAAAATCCAGTGAGATGTTGCGCTTAAATTTGGTTATCAATGGTTTGACGCACTCTATCCCAAACGTGATTAAAGGAAACACCATTCTGCGCCCGCATTATTTTGATGAACGCTTTGACTACATCGTTTCCAATCCGCCGTTTAAATTAGATTTCTCCGATTACCGAGATGATTTGGAAAAAGACGCTTTTAAAAAGCGCTTTTTTGCCGGAGTACCTTCTATTCCTAAAAAGAAAAAGAGCGCAATGGCCATTTATGAGTTGTTCGTACAACACATTATGCACAGCCTGAGCGACACCGGGAAAGCCGCCGTTGTGGTACCCACCGGGTTTATTACTGCCCAAAGTGGGATTGATAAAAAGATACGCAAACGCCTTATTGAAAACGGTTGGTTGCGTGGCGTGGTGAGTATGCCGAGCAATATTTTTGCCAGCACCGGCACCAATGTCTCTGTCTTGTTTTTTGACAAAACCGCCGACAACGACCATATTGTCTTGATGGATGCCTCTAAACTGGGCAAGAAAGTAAAAGAAGGCAAAAAGCAACGCACCGTTTTATCACCTGCGGAAGAAGCCCAAATCATTGAGAATTTTAACGCCAAAGAAGCCGTAGAAGATTTATCGGTAGTGGTTACCGCCGAAGAAATTAAAGAGAAAAACTATTCCTTTTCTGCCGGTCAATATTTTGAAATTAAGATTGAATATGTGGACATCACCCAAGAAGAATTTCAAGAAAAAATGCAAGGCTTCGAAAACCGATTAAGCGCGTTGTTTGAAAAGGGAAAAGAACTGGATGAGGAAATTATGGAGAACTTAAAAAAATTGAAAATGAATTAAAAAAGCTAAGCACGATAAAAAGAGAACCACAAAGAAATACTTTGGAGGTGAGGTGTAAAAAAACGTTGATTCGGGTTCAACGTTTAAAACCTTTGTTGATTCCAGACCTACGGTAAAGAACAGTACGAAATTAAATACTTTAATTGGTTTAAAAAAACGAATGCTTTCACGGACGATTACGGACGATTACGACCGATTATGAACGATTGCGAACGATTACGAACGATTATCAGTTGAGCAGCAAAAAATATTACTGTATGTTTTGAACAATCAAAAAATTACGCGAAAGGAAGCCTCGAATCTCATAAATTCAGGAAATACAAAAACCTATCAAGTTTTAAAGGAATTATTGAAAGCTGAATTAATAGAGGTTCACGGAAAAGGAAGAGGAACATATTATACATTAAAAAAGTAAAATTCTAAAAGAAGAATTAAACAAGATTAAAACCTCATTTAAGCCTTGTTTAAACAGCGATAAATAAGAAAAATAAAATTAATTGTAATGCAGATAATGACAAATAGAAATAAAAAGATAAAGAATTTAAAAAGGGTTGAGAGATGAGTGAATGGAAAAAGACTTTAATTGGAAATTTTATTGACTTTAATCCTCGGGAATCTATAGAGAAAGGCAAAGTTGCTCGAAAAATACCGATGGGAGAATTAGTCGAATTTCAACGGAAAATTAAAGGGTATGAATTGGCAGAATATAAATCTGGACCTAAATTTAGAAATGACGACACCTTAGTAGCTAAAATCACTCCCTGTTTAGAAAATGGGAAAACAGCTTTCGTTGATATTCTTGAAGATGAAGAAGTCGCATTTGGTTCTTCAGAATTTATCGTTTTAAGAGCTAATAAAAATTCAATTCCAAAATATATTTATTATTTGGCTCGTAGCCCTCTTTTTAGAGAAAGAGCAATCACTTGTATGGAAGGTACTTCTGGACGTAAGCGAGTAAATGAAAGTGTGTTGAAATATCAAGACATTTTAGCTCCCAGTTTAAAAATCCAACAAAAAATCGCGACCATCCTCTCGGCCATAGACGACAAAATAGAACTCAACAACCAAATCAATGCAGAGTTGGAAGCAATGGCCAAAACGCTTTATGATTATTGGTTTGTGCAGTTTGACTTTCCCATGGCTTCGGCAAGCTCAGCCACCGCGACAAGCTCAGCCACCAATTCGGGCACTGAGGCTCTCGAAGTGCCCTACAAATCTTCCGGTGGCAAAATGGTGTATAATGAGCAGCTTAAACGAGAGATTCCGGAGGGGTGGGAGGTAAAAAAGTTAAAAGGCTTTGTCGCCATAAAACGAGGAAAACTAATTACAGCAAAAAGAGCTAATACAAATGGAGAAGTAAAGGTTGTTTCTGCCGGTTTAGATTTTTCCTATTATCACTCAGAATCAAATTACCCTGAATTCACAATAACCGTCAGTGGTTCTGGTGCAAATGCTGGTTTTGTCAATTTTTGGAGAGAACCCATTTTTGCAAATGATTGTACCACTGTTCGTGGGGATGATTTAGGAAAAACATATTATGTTTTTAAACACCTAAAACTAATTCAAGAATATTTATATCGACAAGCGAAAGGATCTGCCCAACCACACGTTTATCCAAAGGATTTAGAGATTCTAAATATTCCTATCCCGAACCAAAAACTATTAAAGCAATTCGAAAACTTTGTGACGCCCTTAAATAAAAAAATTGCCAACAACCAAAAACAAAACCAAGAACTGGTAGCCTTGCGAGACTGGTTGTTGCCGATGTTGATGAACGGTCAGGTTTCTGTTGGGGAAGCAGAGGAAATGGTGAAGGGAAAGGTAAATTGAAACCGCTATCGGAATGCATAAGAAATAAAAAATCCTTCAAAATAAATATCTTTATGCAGAATAACAATTAGGATGCTTAAACAAGTCAATACATTAATTACGCTAAAGGAAATGAAAACAGATGGGCACGCGCCTGTCTTGTTTCATTGTTCTGATGGGTATAATTATTTTTGTAAATACCGTATTTGGCCAAAGCCAAGGGAAATTAATTGTTAGGCTTTCGAATGTGTAGCTACCGCTCTGCTTCATAAATTTAATATTCCTACCCCCGAGATTGCTTTAGTCACTATTAACCCAAATACGTTGGATAAAAAAATCATTCAGAAGAATCAGCGAATGCGAGAAGGAATGGTGGTTTTTGGTTCAAAAGAAATAAATCCTGTTCGTACAGTAGATGAATTTTCGGTATTGATTAATAAAAGAACCTTCAATAAGCTACTCAACCCGGAAGATATTATTCGTATAGCCTTATTCGATTTGTGGATAAAAAACGGCGATCGCGGACGGCAAATTGATTCGGGCTACAACTACAACTTACTCATAAGAAACAAGATGGGCAAGGAAGAAATTTTGGCTTTTGATCACGCATTCTCTTTTGGGAACAGTCAATTTATAGGCGATTTTTCTATCAATAACCAGACAAATTTCTCAGGAAACCTCTATCAAACTCCTTTCTTTCGGAGTATTGTAAAACATATAGAACAACCAAAATATAAACAAATTATAAGAAATTTTGTAACTTTGCTGCGTGATGACCCTACAGAAACTATACAAGAAACGCTGCGTCAGTTGCCGCCAAGTTGGAAACTAATAGACAACTTGCAAGAGCGCATCATTCAACTTCTCAGCGCTCGTAAGAGAATAGATAATTTTGCAACAACCCTTTTAAACGCCAAGCTATGACCCCGTTTTATAGCATCATATCCACAGAAACCAATCATTTCTCTAATGAAAAAATAGCCGTCGGACTCATTTTTGTGGCCGATAAAGTCTATTTTAAATATTCTGAAACAAAACTGAAGTGGTTAAAGAAATTAAAGCAGGGCGATGATTTTTACGACTTGACGCATTCTTCTTTAAAAAACATAGAACAGGTTATTAAGAAAGAGCATAACGCAACCGACCCTAAGTTGTTTAAAAACTTTCTTTCAAAAGAGTACTTCGCGTACTTAAATCAATATGCCGCCGGAGTTATTTCCTTTTCAGAACCGGCTTTGTTGGCTATTGAAATGAACGAATCAGTTTTTGAAAGTTATTATGAAAAGATGATTGGTGAAACTTATGAGCAGATAGCCAAAGCTTCAACACCTACTTTTACTAAAAAAATAAAGACCTTATTTACAGAAAAAAATGCCGCTCAATTTGCCGATTTAGATTACGTGTTTAAAGTCGGTCAAGTAGATGGTATTTTAAAAGATTATAAACTTCCTTTAATCACTAAAAATGGAGCTGTACAAGGACTTGATACAATGGATTTTACACAGTCTGAAAATACGATAATTTCTAAATTCTACGAAACAGAAGTTATGTATAAAGGCCTTCATAAGCTCTGTGAATCAAAACAGCTAAAAACAGATAAACTAAAGATAGCTTTCGAAATTCCCGACCAACAACAAAGTAAAAAGTTTTTTGATTTGGTCTATAAAGAGAAAAAAGAGCTATTTGATTTCAAAGAATTTCCGGAAGTTGAAAGCTTTATTGAGAAAGCCGGGCAATCGGGTGTATATCAAAAGTTTTCTGAGCTGATAGACTAATAGTTATTAGATTCAATTTGCTAGTGTGGCGGGCGTATGCGGAGGAAGAAAGATTAACTTCGTTGATTCCAAAAGGGGAGGGCCAGCGATAAAATTCACTTCCTAACGCAAACTTGCCGCGATTGTCATCCCTCCAATATAATTTGAAGTTTCTCCTCCTTATTTGGTATTAAAAGCGGCATGATTGAGCAACATTGAGACTAGGTACGTTCAACTATTAAACCTTTGTTGTGGTTATCAGTTTGCCTTTCTTTGACCGATTTATTAACACTGAACGGTCAATTTTTTATATAATTTAGGAAAACAACGTTATACTTACCGCTGGGATGGTGGTTTATTATTCGGGTTTATAATTATTTTTTTAAGATAAGTTTTAGCCTCCTTTCCCATATATTTAAGGGATATCTCATATAAAAAATACATAAATCACTCTGTATTAGTGCATCAAAATAATTTTTTAATATACGTTAATTTGCATTATTTAATAATTATATTATATTTGGAAAAGTTTAACTTATCTTAAAACACAAATTATGAAACAAAAATCCAAAACATTATTAACACTTATGTTAGTGTTGATGGTGCAATTTGTTTTTGCACAACAACGAATAATTACCGGAGTGGTGACTGATGCAGAATCAGGGTTGCCTTTATCTGGGGTGAGTGTTCTGGTAAAAGGGACCACTAACAAGACCTTAACTAATCTTAATGGGGAGTTTACACTAAAAAGTGTGGAAAACGGACAAACTTTAGTGTTTAGTTATTTAGGGTATGAAAACAAAGAATTACTGGTGCAGCCCAAAACCAATTTTTCTGTAACATTGAACGTAGGTGCTGCGGCATTAGATCAAGTAGTTATTACAGCTGGAGGGGTAAAAATTCAGAAGAAAGAACAAGGAAACCAAACCACAACGATTAGCGCAGAGCAACTCACGCAAGGAGAAGCTTTTAATGTAGCTTCTGCTTTGACAGCGAAGGTTCCTGGATTACAGGTTAGCGCTGTTGGTGGAGGTATTAATCCGGATGTCCGTTTGGTTCTGCGAGGAAACCGTTCTTTATTAGGGGATAATCAAGCTTTGGTTGTCGTTGATAATGTGATTGTTCCTTCTACTATTTTAGGTAATTTGAATCCAAATGACATCGCTTCTGTCGAGGTGCTAAATGGAGCGGGAGCTGCTGCTTTATATGGCTCGGATGCTTCAAATGGAGCCTTGATAATTACGACAAAATCAGGAAAAAGAGGGAAAGCTCGAATTACAGTATCTCATACAGCTACTTTCCAATCTACAAGCTTTGTTCCTGTAACCCAAAAGCGTTTTGGGTCTGGGACCAAGCCAGATGATATTCCTACTTATACCCCGTATGAAAATCAGCAATATGGACCGGCATTTGACGGTTCAATGGTTGAAATAGGAAAACCATTGGTAGACGGTTCTATACAAACTGTTCGTTACTCACCTAGAGATGACAAAGATAAATTTTGGGATTTAGGGGTGACAAACCAAACCGATGTCAGCATATCAACAGGAACAGAAAAGGGATCGACGTATTTTTCTTCTCAGTATCTTACGCAAACTTCTGTGGTGCCAGGTGATAAGTATGACCGTTTTACTATTCGTGTAAATGGTGATCGTGATATCACAGATAATTTTGCACTAAGCTATAATGTCTACTATGTGCAAAATAGGTATAATCAAACAACAGCATTTGCAACAGCATTTAATAATGTGATGATGACCCCTGCACAGGTTCCATTGTTGAGATATAGTGATTGGAAAACAGACCCATTTGCAAATCCTAATGGTTTCTATAATGAGTATTACGACAATCCTTATTTTACGTTAGATAACAACAGGAATAAAACACGAAATGACTATTTGTCTGGTGTTGCGCAGATAAAGTGGTTTCCTATAGAAGATTTATCACTGATGTTTAGGGTAAGTATGATTACACGTAACTATTCAGGTAAAAGTTGGTCGAATCGGTTTGATTATTCTGACTACACGACAAGTATTTCACCATCAAAAAGTAAAGATGAATTCAGAGGAAGTGTTAGTGATAACACGGGGTACACAACACAGTTAAACCCGGTGTTTCAAGCGCAATATAAAAAAGACTTGAATGAGGATTTTTCTATTAATCTATTGGTTGGGGGAAGTCTTAGAGACAACCAGTCGAAAGGAATTTCTGTAAACAGTTCTAATATGGCAATTCCGGATTTGTATAATATCAGTAATACAACTTTAAGAGAGTATGGTTCAGAATCTAACGCTAGGTCTAGACAAATTGGACTATATGGAGATTTAAGGGTGAACTTTCGCGATTACCTATTTTTACACTTTACAGCTCGTAATGATTGGGTGTCTGTCTTAGCTCCGGAAAATAGATCTATTTTTTATCCGGCTGGAGATGTTTCATTCATCGCTTCAGAAGCAATTCCTTTCCTAAAAAAATCAAATGTTATTGATGCTTTGAAGATTAGAGGGGGAATTTCTAGAGTAGGAAAAGTAAATATTGGACCTTATTCGTTAAAACCAACGTTTTCTCAAACTGCAGGGTATCCATATAATGGAGTCATAGGTTATTCATTGAGTTCTCGTATCGTTACAAATGATTTGAAACCGGAAGAAACCACAACTATAGAAGCAGGAATAGAATTTAGTTTGCTAGACAGTAGAATTTATGGTAGCGCCACAGCTTATAAAACCTCGACAATAAACCAAACGGTACCAATTTCTATAAGTCCTTCTACGGGTTTTTCAAGCTATTTGACGAATGTAGGAGAAGTGAGTAACAAAGGAATAGAAGCGATGTTACATGTAACGCCAATTCGTACCAATGGTTGGGAATTGACAGTGGGAGGAAACTTTACATACAATGACAATGAAGTGGTTTCTTTATTTGAAGGAAGCAGTAGTGAACTACAGTTAGGAAGTTGGGGGAGTGGAGCAGTTTATGCAATTCCTGGAAAACCATTTCCTTATTTGAAGGCCACCAAATACGTTCGAAATGATGAAGGGAAAATTATTGTTGACCCCCATACAGGTATGCCATCTGCCTCTACAAAAATGTATGGAATGGGAAGAACAGTTGCTCCATATCGTGTAGGTCTTGATCTACAATTAAGTTATAAAAACTTCCGTTTAGCAGCTGTCGCTGAATATAGGGGAGGTAATTACATGTTTAACCAAAGTACGACACAATTGTATTTTTCTGGTGCCGGGATAAGGACAACAGATTTTAATAGGGAACGCTTTGTTATCCCAAACTCTGTATATGATGCCAATCCCGATCCGAATGTTACACAATGGGTAGACAACACAAACATTACGACAAATGCAGGTGGAGCTAATTTTTGGACAAATGGACCAGCGTTTATGGATGCAGGAGAAAACTTTGTTTATTCTGCCGCATTTTGGAAGTTAAGAGAAGTGTCTCTGTCTTACGATTTTCCTAAAGATCTATTGAATAAAATAGGTTTTATAAATGTAGAATCAGCGACTATTAGCGTACAAGGAAGAAACCTTTTGTTGTATACCCCTGATACGAATGTATATACAGATCCTGAATATAGTGCATTTGGAGCAAGTAGTAATGCCATCGGTATTTCAGGATTTAATGACGCGCCGCCAGCAAGGTATTATGGTTTGACACTTTCAGTAACTCTATAAAAAATAAAAAAATGAAAAATATATTAAAATACTTATTTTGTGGAGTGTGTTTCATTACATTTATCTCATGTAGTGACTATCTCGATATAAATGAAAACCCTAACCAGCCTACTCAGGCTACTGCACAAACGGTTTTACCACAAGCCATTGTTTCTGCCGCTAGCTTAAGCAATTCCTTTAATATTAGCTTCGGCTCTATATCTGGAATGGTAGCAAATGCCGGAGGCTTTAGTGGTTTTGGTTCATTCATTACCTATGAATATACCACAGGAGACTTTACAGGACTGTGGTCCGGAACGATGTATAATAATCTTGACTTTAAATATGTTATCGATAACACAAAAGATGACCCTCAGTTAATATTTTATACCTCTGTAGCTAGAATAATGAAAGCACTGAATTTTGCAAGGCTTGTCGATCAATACAATGATATTCCGTATACAGAAGCGTTGCAAGGAGCAGATAATTTAACTCCTGCCTATGATAAAGCTGAAGATGTATATAAAGCAATTATAACAGAGCTTACAGAGACTATAACAGCAATCCAATCTGGGATTGATGCGAATGCTCAGACAGCTGGAACAGTTGCTTCAATAGATGCTAGCTATGATCCATTGTTTGGAGGAAATATGCAAAGATGGATGAAGTTTGCAAATACCATTAAACTTCGCATGCTGATTAAAATGGCAGGCGTTCCAGCTTTGAATGCTTATGCTATAGGTGAATTTGGAAAAATGGGTACATCAGGAGTAGGGTTTCTATCGGATAATGCTTTAGTAAACCCGGGATATGTTAAAGAATCAGGAAAAGCAGCCCCTATTTTTGTAACAAGGGGGTATTCTGTAGATGGGGGTAGACCTACCTCTTCACGTATTGCTACTACTTGGATGGTTGGCTTTTACGATGGAGGAAAAGTAGCAGATCCATACAGGGGGCATGTGATATATCAAAACTTTCCTAACACAGCGGCAAATCAACTTGGTGTAGAAAATAGCTCCGTGCCGGAAGCTCCCGGAAGCGGAACAGTTTGGACAACCGGTGATGATGCAAACGATAAAGATGCCTTAGGTGTATGCAAGGGGTATTCTCAAGGCCAACCTATTATGTTGGCGGCAGAATCGTATTTCCTTCAAGCAGAAGCATACTTGAAAGGATACTTGCCAGGAAATGCACAAACAGCATTTAATGCAGGTATCAAAGCTTCTTTTGACTATTTGTACAGAGATGCCAACGGAAGTTTGCACCAAGGAATTACATTAGACATTTCTGGGAACCCTGTTTTAGACGGAAATGGAGATGTTATTCCTATTTCTGTAGATGATATGGTAGCGCAATATATTACTGATAATACAAATAATTATAGAGTGAATTGGGCGCAAGCAACAACTAATGCAGAAAAATTGGAAGCAATTATAACTCAAAAATATATTGCTTTAAATATGGTGAATAATGATGAAGCGTATAATGAGTATAGAAGAACAAAATATCCAAAAACAGTTCTTCCAACATCTAATCCGTTGAATACTTTTGCTTCAACTCGATCCGTTTCCACAAGATCAGATAAATTGTTAGGTCGAATTTTATACCCTGATTTTGAGTACTCGACAAATGCGCAAAATGTTCCTAACCTAGGTACTAGTGCGCGGTTTACTGGAAAAATATTTTGGGAAAACTAGATTAAAATATAAATTATGAAAAAATATATATATCAAATAGTAAGTCTATTAATGATAGCCACGTTATTTACCTCTTGTCTAAAGGATGATAGCTTGGTGCTAGACCCATCAGAAGGGCATAACGTGATAGAGTTTGGAAATGTAAGCGTTCCAACCTCAAGTGTAAATGATCCATATACTGTGTTTACACCATTGACGGTAGATAATCAAACCACCAGTTTCGAGGCGGTAGTGAATTATGCAGGACCTGAAATGTATGCCAGCAAAGATATTACTGTAAATCTTACCTTGGCTAATAATATCATAACAGAATACAACACAGCAGCCTCAACAAGCTATACTGCTTTAGCAGCTAATGCGTTTAGCTTTCCGTCAAGCGTTACCATTAAAAAAGGAGAAAGTGAAGTGCGGTTCAACATAGACATAGACCCGACTAAGTTTGATTTAACAAAGTCTAACGTGATTGCTTTAAAAATAGCCTCTGTGTCATCTGGCATTATAAGTGGTAATTTTGGAAAAGTAATATACAACCTTCCGGTAAAAAGTGTCTGGGAAGGAGTGTATACCGTTACTGTTACTAATGTTACGGGTGTAGATGGTAATATTCCTGCAGTAAGTACTTATCACGATGTAGAACTGAAGACAGTTGGGCCTAACAGATTACAAACAAAATATGTAGCACAAATCTATGGCGGGTACACTCAATATCAGTTTAATGCTAATAATACTAGCATTACCGGAATAGTAACCTATAGTGGATCAGATTTAGGAGCACAGATTGTAAACGTTGGTATTGTAGACCCGGTGAATGGTATTTTTGAAATCACCTCAACTTGGTTTGGTCGAACGGTTAAGGAAAAATATGTGAAACAACAATAAACCAATAATGATTTTTCAGCAATCGGCAGCTTATTATTAAAAACTGTTGATTGCTGAATTTTTGAAAACATAATAAGATTAAACACTTACTTTGTACTATCCCGCTAAGTGATTGTTATTTTGCAGAAAGTAAGTTGTTAAAGCCACCTTTTTTATGTGTTTATATGTGATGTTTTAAGAAAACGTTACAGAGTTGTTTACAAAAATAATTAACTTTCTAAGTTTGAGAAGTCAACTTTTCAAGCTTAGTTTATTCTTCCCATTTAAACTTTTTTGGATGCGGAGGAAGAGGGATTAACGAAGTTAATCCCAAAAGGGGAATCAACAAAACTATAAATGCTTTAGGCTGCACGTTGAGTCATTTTTAATTTTATCCACTTAAAAAGCTAAGGTTTTTACATTCCTAAAACAAAAAATGCTTCACCCGAAAGGGTGGAGCATTTTTATTTTTCGGAGGAGAATGGATTAACTTCGTTGATCCCAAAAAGGGGGCCAACAAACAAGAAAATGCTTCAAGCTGTCGCCTCTGGATCATTTTCTGGTAATGTGAAAAATTTGAAAGTCTATCATACTAAATGTTTATTCCGAAAAGCTCTTCCGGAACCCGATTTTAAATACCGTTCGAAATCATAAGCCTTTTGTTTATTGGAGAATTTTGATAGGAATACTGTTTTTACCGGTAATCTCATTTTGGTAAAATTAACTTCTCCATTCTGGTGGGCTTTTAACCGATTTGTAAAATTTCTCGAAAATCCGGTGTAATATTTTCCATCAGCACATTCTAAGATGTAAACAGTATAAGAAAGTTCCATAGTTATTGAGGATAGATTGTTGTGTGCTGTAAATTACGAAATAACTATCTTATTTGGAATTGCTTATATAAAAATTGATCTTCATCCGCCGAAGCCCTATCCGCCTTCACTTAGGCTATGGTGGATAAAGAGAAAAGCCCATCTTCGCTAATGCTCCGACGGGCGTAGGCGGAGGAAGAGGGATTCGAACCCCCGGTACCTTTCGGTACAACGGTTTTCAAGACCGTCGCAATCGACCACTCTGCCATTCCTCCAGTATGTGTAGTAGTTTAGTTGTCGAAAGACAAGCTAACTAAACTTGGTTCTTTAAGAACGGCTGCAAAGATAACAAGCTTTTCCTTTTGTGAAAATATTTTTGTGAAAATATTCATCACTTAATATTATTTTGAACGAAGAAGAAAATGTAATCAAAATAAAAGACCGGAAATCAGATAAATAAGAGCTAATAAGAAAGTGCTGAGCGCCACATTCTTTAATTCGGGGTCTAGTTTCTGCGACATTTTGTTTTTGTACACGCGTTTTACATGAAAAACTAAAGGAATAAAGGGAATAAATAGGAGTGTATTTACTAATTGTGCAGAAATTAGTACATAAATAAAGGTAAGTATAAACGCAACAAGAAGTAAGCTGAAATGGTAGTATTTGGCTTGTTTTACACCAAGTTTAACCGCCAACGTGTGTTTGCCGGATTTTAAGTCATTTTCTGCATCGCGCATATTATTTAGGTTAATAACAGCAGCGCTGAGTAGCCCAATGATTGCTGCAAGTATCCAAACGACGTAGGGTAAGTGGTGGCCAAACAAAAAATAACTCCCCACTACGCTAAGCAGCCCGAAAAAAAGAAAAACAAAAACATCGCCCAATCCGTAATAACCATAGGCTGATTTTCCCATGGTGTATTTTATAGCGGCTATGATGGCTGCTATTCCGAGCGCAAAAAACAGCATAACATAGCCTATTTCTGTAGGTTTAAAAGCCGAGAAAATAAGAAGTACAACAAAGATGAGTGTAAGCAAAGTTGTTACAATCATTGCCGTTTTCATTTGTTGGTGGGTTAAGATACCGCTTTGTAGTCCACGTTTAGGGCCTAGACGTTCTTCGTTATCGGTTCCTTTTACGCTGTCGCCATAATCATTGGCAAAATTAGAGAGAATTTGAAACCCCATGGTAGCCAATAAGGCATACACAAAAATGGTGCTGTTAAAAATACCTTCGCGTAAAGCCAACCCGGTACCCACCATTATTCCTGATACCGAAAGCGGTAACGTACGCGGGCGCATGGCTTCTATCCACGCTTTCAATTTTTGCATAATCAACGTGTAATTTTTATCAATAATTCTTTAAGGAAGTCGCCTTGTGTAACTAGCGAGCTGCTACCCACCCCTTTTACGCGTACATCAATGTCTCTTAAGACGGTAAGTGCATGGCTGCACTGCTTCATAGAAAATGTACGAGAAGCTTGCGCATAATCATTTACAAAGTAGGGGTTAATACCTAGTTTGCTGGCTACATTTCGACGTGATTTATCGTTGAGTCCGTGGTATTTTAATAGTTGAGAAAAATACCTAAATAACAAAGGTAATGTGGCTAGAATAGGGTTGTCTTTAGGGTTTTGTGCAAAATAATCTATGATGCGAAAAGCGCGTTTAAAATCGTTGTTTCCAATAGCATTTTGCAGTTCAAAGTTATTAAAATCTTTGCTGAACCCAATATTTTTCTCAATCAACTCAGGGGTAATGGTTTCTCCTTGTGTAAGAATAATCTGTAGCTTGTTGAGCTCGTTGTTTATTTTTCCCAAATCTGTTCCTAAAAATTCTATCAGCATTCGCGAAGCCTTAGGATTAATACGCATTCCTTTAGCCTGTAAATTTTCTTCTATAAAAGAAGGAAGTTGGTTTTCATATAACTTCTTACTTTCAAAAACCACTCCATTGGCTTTGGCAGCTTTGTAATAGGCTTTGCGTTTATCGACTTTCTTATATTTTAAGCAAATAACCAAGACAGTAGAGGGTTGTGGATTTTTAAAATAGCTTTCAAATTCGTTGAGTTTGTTTTGTAAATTACCCGAAGCCGATAACCCTTGCGCTTCTTTAAGGATGACAACCTGATGCTCGGCCATCATAGGAAACCGCTTGGCGCTGGCCACCACCTGATCTACACTTACATCACGCCCGTAAAATATACTCTGATTAAAACTTTTTTCTTCTTCGGTTAATAGATGATTGGTTATATAGTTGGCAATAAGATCTATAAAATAAGGTTCCTCTCCACTTAATAGATAAATAGGTTTGAGTTTTCCTTTTTTTAATTCAGCTATAATTTTTTTATAATCGTTCATCTATAAAAGTAAGTAAGATAAATTCCTCGCACTGTTTTATATTTGGCAAATGTTTGATAAACTCAATTTTCCGACGTATTCTTTTCGCCTCAAAAATAGCGAAAATAAGACGCTCATCTTTGCAATACTCAGAAAAAAATTTGTGCGGTTAACCCCCGAAGAGTGGGTGCGGCAGCATGTAATTCAATTTCTGTTAGCGCAAAAAAAGATTCCACAGTCTTTATTGAGTGCAGAAAAACAAATCCGTATAAACCAAGTAATAAAGCGATATGATGTGGTAGCTTTCAAGCCAGATGGTTCTATATTGCTTGTGGTAGAGTGCAAGGCGCCCTCCGTAAAAATTACACAAGAAACATTTGATCAGATTGCGCGGTATAATTTAACGCTTAAAGCTGATTTTTTAATGGTTACAAATGGGTTGCAACATTATTACTGCCAATTAGATTATCAAGCAAAAAAATATCATTTTTTAAAGGAAATACCCAATTATACCCGTTAATTTGCCCTTGTGAAAACAGCTGTTGTCATCTTAAATTGGAATGGAAGAGCGCTTCTTGAGCAGTTCTTACCTTCAGTGGTTAATTTTTCTCCTGAAGCCACGGTGTATGTGGCAGATAATGCATCTACAGATGACTCTCTTGCTTTTATACAAGCTCATTTTTCTACGGTAAAAATTATTAAAAACGCTGCAAACTGGGGGTTTGCCAAAGGCTATAATGAGGCGCTGGCTCAACTATCAGAAGATATTTTAATCTTGCTTAACAGCGATGTTGAGGTAACCAAAAACTGGTTACAACCTTTATTAAATCACTTTAAAGAACACCCTGAAACGGCTATTGCGCAGCCCAAGTTGTTGGCGTATAAACAAAAAAACCACTTTGAATATTCGGGGGCGGCCGGTGGGTATATAGATAAGTTGGGGTATCCGTTTTGTAGAGGCCGCATTTTTGATACTGTAGAGGCTGATAAGGGACAATACGATGAAGAAGCTTCTATCTTATGGGCTAGTGGGGCTTGCTTAGTTATTCGGCGAACCATTTATGAAGAGTTGGAGGGAATGGATGAGTTGTATTTTGCCCATCAAGAAGAAATTGATTTGTGTTGGCGTGCTCATAATGCCGGCTACCAAATAAAATATATTCCGAATAGTGTGGTCTATCATTTGGGAGGAGCCACGTTAGATGCAATGAACCCACGCAAGACATTCTTAAATTTCCGTAATTCGTTGTTTAATATGCTAAAAAATATACCGGGTACTAAAGTATATGGACTTATTTTTATGCGATTAGTCTTAGATGGAGTAGCAGGAATTAAATTTTTGTTGGAAGGAAGACCCAAACATACTTGGGCCATTGTACAAGCACATGGTAGTTTTTATAAGCATTGGAAAAAAATAAGGGCCAAACGAAAAAAAATGCACATTAAAAGGGCTTATGCCACCGTAGGAAGCATTGTTTGGCAATATTACGTTTTAAAAAAAAGGCGATATGTCAATTTAAAACGTACGGAATTATAAGTTTTTTCGCTTTATAGCAGCTATTTATTGAGCTTGCCCCATGTAACATGTGCCTTATTGACGAACCTGCATATTTAAAATAAACTCATTTTTTTGTGTATAAAAAAATAACTTCGATATATTTGCGTTTCTAAAATAAAACCTGATAAAATATGAAAAAACTAGTTCTTTTGTGTGGAGCCGCTATGATGCTCTTTACATCATGTGTTTCACATAAGAAATTTGATGCGCTTCAGCAGAAAAAAGAAGACTTAGCTAGCCAAGTGTATAAGTTAAATTCAGAATTGGCACAATGCAAAAATCATGCAAAAACCAAAATTTCTGGTTTGCAAGAACGTGTTAATACGTTACAAAACACTAATGCGGCTTTAGTAAATGCCAATGGTAGTTTTGCCACGATCTCTAAAAAAGCGGCTACTAACTTAGAGCGTTCGTTAGAAAGTATTAAAGAAAAAGACGAACAATTGCGTACGTTACATGACGCTATTAATAAAAAAGATTCTGTAACACTAGCTTTAGTAACCAGCTTAAAGAGTGCTTTGGGTAATCTTTATGATGATGATATTCAGATTAAAGTAGAAAAAGGAGCCGTATTTGTTTCTATTTCTGATAAACTCTTGTTTGCTAGCGGCAGCTACAAAGTATCTACTAAAGCTATGGATGTATTGAAGAAAGTAGCAACAGTGGTAAATTCAAAACCAGACATAGAATTTATGGTTGAGGGCCACACAGACACCGATCCTATTCATACAAATTGTATAGAAGATAACTGGGATTTAAGTGTAAAACGCGCTACTTCTGTAGTACGTATCTTACAACATAAATATGGTGTTGATCCTGCTCGTATGACGGCAGCAGGGCGTAGTGAATATGTACCGATTGCTTCAAACGCTACAGCTGCGGGAAAAGCTAAAAACCGCAGAACCCGTATTGTTATCTTGCCTAAACTCGATAAATTCTTTAGCATGATTGAGTCTGGTATGGAAAAAGCAAAAGAAAACAGCACTAAGTAAGGGATAACCTTATCGTGCGTTTAAATACGCTTAAAAAATTAGTTTAAAAATCAATCTCGCCTTTAGTTCATAAGGCGGGATTGTTTATTTTTGCGCTTATGGCAGAAAAAGATAAGTTTAAATCGGTTATAGCACATGCCAAAGAATATGGCTATGTGTTTTCGTCTAGTGAGATCTATGATGGCTTAGGTGCCGTGTATGACTACGGCCCAAATGGCGTAGAACTCAAAAAAAATATTAAAGATTACTGGTGGAAAAGTATGGTACAGGTGCACCAAAATATTGTGGGCCTAGATGCCGGTATCTTGATGCATCCTAAAACTTGGAAAGCTTCCGGACACGTTGATGCGTTTAATGATCCACTTATTGATAACAAAGACTCAAAAAAACGCTACCGTGCAGACGTACTTATTGAAGACTATGCCGAAAAACGCCGTCAAAAGGCACAAAAAGAAATTAATAAAGCCAAAAAACGTTTTGGAGAAGCTTTTGATGAAGCTCAATTTATAGCGACAAACAAGCGTGTAATTCGGTATAATCAAGAAGCGAATGAAGCAGTTAGTAGATTGGCAAAAGCATTAGATGCCGGCGATTTAAAAGCCGTTAAAGATCTTATTGTAGAGTTGGAAATTACATGCCCTGTTAGCGGCTCTAAAAATTGGACGGATGTCAAGCAGTTTAATTTGATGTTTAAAACCCAATTGGGGGCAGAAGAGGCTAGTGCAATTGACTTGTATTTACGTCCGGAAACAGCACAAGGTATTTTTGTAAACTACTTGAATGTTCAAAAATCAGCTCGAATGAAAATTCCTTTTGGAATTGCGCAAATAGGAAAAGCTTTTCGAAATGAAATTGTGGCCCGTCAGTTTGTGTTTCGTCAACGAGAATTTGAACAGATGGAAATGCAGTTTTTTGTGAAGCCTGGGGAAGAAATGCACTGGTTTGACTATTGGAAAAACACACGCGAAGCTTGGCACAAATCACTTGGGTTTACAGCAGAAGATTACCGCTTTCATCCGCACGATAAGTTAGCGCATTATGCCAATGCCGCTACAGACATTGAGTTTAATTTCCCCTTTGGGTTTAAAGAATTGGAAGGTATTCATTCTCGTACTGATTTTGATTTAAAAGCCCATGAAAAACACTCCGGAAAAAAACTACGGTTTTACGATCCGGAAACTCAAGAAAGCTATGTGCCCTATGTGGTAGAAACATCTATTGGGGTAGATCGTATGTTTTTGGCCATTTTTTCAAAAGCGTTAGAAGAAGAAGATTTAGGTGATGGAAAGACGCGCACTGTTTTGCGTTTGCCGGCTATTTTAGCTCCGGTTAAAGTAGCGGTATTTCCACTGGTTAAAAAAGATGGGTTAGCAGCAATAGCGCAAGAAATTGTAACTGATTTGCAGTGGGATTACCGTGTGATGTATGATGATAAAGACGCTGTGGGCAGGCGTTATCGCCGCCAAGATGCAGCCGGCACTCCTTTTTGTATCACCGTAGATTATGAAACGCCCAAAGATCAAAGTGTTACTATTCGCTATCGCGACTCTATGGAGCAAAAACGCATTAAAATTGCAGATTTAAAGACACTTTTAGCAAAAGAACTCAACTTTAAAAGCTGGTTGGCTGGTAAATAAACCCGGCACAGTGATCTTTAGAGGCTCCGGTAACTTGATGCAAAACATTAATTTCGTTACGCATTCGTAGCACACCTAATAAACCAAAGATAAGCGCTTCTTTATAGTCAACTAAATTGCGGTTGGGTACTACAATCTTGCAGCGCGTTTGTTTTTGTATACAGTCTACTAAGAATTGATTATAAGCCCCTCCGCCTGTTAGGAGGGCTTTTCCTTTTGTGCAAGTACGTAAGGCTTCGGCAATTTTTTTTGCAATATGTAGGGTGTAGGTTGCCAAAATGGTCTGTGGGGCACTGTTTGTTTTTTCTAACAAGGGTAAAACTACCGCTTTTACCCATTCAATTCCCAAAGATTTAGGCGGTTTTTGGGTGTAATAACCTAGTTGATTTAACTGCTTTAGTAAAGCAGTATCTATTTTTCCGATGGCAGCAAGTTTTCCTTCGGCATCATATTCTTTTCCGCATTTTTGGGCATATCTGTTTAAAACAGTATTTACCGCACAAATATCATAGGCAATCCGTGCGTTATTTTGTTTTAGAGAGATGTTGGCAAATCCTCCTAAATTAATACAAGCTTCATAGTCTGAAAAAAGAAGAGCATCTCCTATAGGAACCAACGGGGCACCTTGTCCACCTAATGCTACATCTTGCACTCTAAAGTCACAAATTACGGTATGCTTAAGTAGTTGAGCCAATAAAGGGAGATTTCCTATTTGTAGGGTATAGTGGTTTTGCGGTTGATGCAGAATGGTATGTCCGTGAGAACAAATTGCGTTGAGGTTGTGCAGAGCATGTTGTTTGATAAAAGCCTGTATAATCTGTGCTAAGTAATGTGTGTAGGTTTTGTTTAATAACGTGAGTTCTTCAGTAGTATATTGGTCGGCTTCTGCTAAGGTGTGTTGCCATTTTGAAGGATATGGGCAGGTTTCGGTATCAACTATGGCATAGTTCCATTTAGCGTTTTCGTAGATGAGTTTTAGGTGAGCCAAATCAATGCCATCTAAAGAAGTGCCCGACATAACCCCTAATACATGATAAATTTGTGCTTTCATGCTGTTAAAAATAGCAATTCTCTATTGAAAAATAACTAGCAATAAGTTATATTTGCAGGACTTCCAAAATATCAAATAGTCAACATTTTATGGATTTTAAACTTACAGAAGAGCATCTAATGATTAGAGATGCTGCCCGAGATTTTGCGAATAACGAATTATTGCCGGGTGTTATTGAACGAGACGAAAAACAAAAATTTCCAACAGAACAAGTTAGGAAGATGGGAGAGTTGGGCTTTTTGGGCATGATGGTCTCTCCTGAATATGGTGGCGGCGGAATGGATACGCTTTCGTATGTAATTGCTATGGAAGAAATTGCTAAAGTTGAGATGGCCTGTTCTACCATTATGTCGGTAAATAACTCATTGGTTTGCTGGGGAATTGAAGAATACGGAACTGAAGCACAAAAACAAAAATATTTAACAAAACTGGCCACCGGAGAATCTATAGGAGCTTTTTGTTTAAGTGAACCTGAAGCCGGAAGTGATGCTACCTCGCAAAAAACTACCGCCATAGACAAAGGAGATCACTATATTTTAAACGGAACCAAAAACTGGATTACGAATGGTGGTACGGCTGATTATTATTTAGTGATTGCGCAGTCTCATCAGGAGAAAAAGCACCATGGTATTAACGCTTTTATTGTTGAAAAAGGCTGGGAAGGTTTTGAAATTGGTGCCAAACAAGATAAAATGGGTATTCGGTCTAGCGATACACATACATTACTCTTTAATGATGTAAAAGTACCTAAAGAAAATCGTATTGGTGAAGACGGGTTTGGATTTACCTTTGCAATGAAAACTTTATCAGGTGGGCGTATAGGTATTGCTTCTCAAGCCATAGGTGTGGCTGCAGGCGCTTATGAGTTATCAAAAGAATACAGCAAACAACGCAAAGCTTTTGGAAAAGAAATTAGCCGCCATCAGGCTATTGCATTTAAATTAGCCAAAATGTATAGTGAGATTGAAGCGGCGCGTTATTTAGTATGGAAAGCAGCATATGACAAAGACGTACATGCTAATTATGATCTATCAGGTGCTGTAGCTAAATACTATGCTTCAAAAGTAGCGATGGATACTACTACAGAGGCTGTTCAAATTCATGGAGGTAACGGATATGTAAGAGAATATCACGTTGAGCGTATGATGCGCGACGCCAAGATTACACAAATTTACGAAGGCACCTCTGAGGTACAACAAATTGTTATTTCTAGAGCTATTCTAAAAGACTAGAGCGGATGAACTATCTTAAAGAAAGGCAGCTTTTAGGCTGTCTTTTTTTTGTGGAATAATATTATAATGATTGGTTTATTGCTTCAATATAGTCGAGTACTTCTTCTCGTCCGGCACGGTTAACCGAAGAGGTAATAAAATGAGGAGGTAATATTTCCCAAGTATTGGAGAGTTCTTGTAGGTAGTTTTCAATATTCCTTTCAAGTGCTTTGGGTTTAACTTTATCGGCTTTCGTAAAAATGATGCCAAAAGGAAGTCCATTTTCTCCTAACCACTGCATAAACTCCAAATCGTTTTTTTGAGGTTCGTGTCTGCTATCAATCAAGACAAAAGCAGAGACGAGCTGCTGGCGCTTTTGAAAATAGTGGATTATAATTTGTTGAAATTCTTTTTTTTTGGTTTTGCTGGTTTTGGCATACCCATAGCCCGGCAAATCTACCAGATACCAAGATTGGTTGATTAAAAAATGATTGATAAGTTGGGTCTTTCCGGGTTTTCCGGAGGTTTTGACCAAGTTTTTCCGATTGGTCAGCATGTTAATCAACGAAGATTTCCCTACGTTGCTACGCCCAATAAAAGCATATTCAGGTAACTGTCCGGAAGGGCATTTTTCTACGGCAGTATTACTAATGACAAAAGAAGCCGATTTAATATCCATAACGTAGAAAAATAAAAAGAATAGGTTATGTATGCCGATTAATCAACGGTACAAATGGGTTTATAACTTTCTGTCACAAAGCCATTTGTATAATATTTCATTAAATTTATCAGGATGCTCCATCATAGCTGCATGGCCACATTTATCAATCCAAAATAGGTCAGAGTCAGGAAGAAGTTCGTGAAAATCTTTGGCTACTTCAGGTGGAGTAACGCCATCTTGTTTTCCCCAAATGATACAAATAGGAATATTCATATCCGGTAAATCCTTTGCCATATTGTGCCGAATAGCGCTTTTGGCTATTGCAATAGTGCGAATTACTTTTCCGCGATCACTCACAGTTTCAAAGACATCGTCTACCACTTCTTTTGTAGCAATAGCCGGGTCGTAGAAAACATCTTGTGCTTTTTTCTTTACGTACTCATAGCTATTGCGTCTTGGGTAGCTTCCTCCCATAGCACTTTCGTATAATCCGGAACTGCCGGTGATGATTAAACTAGCAATATTATCAGGATATAATTTACGGGTTAATAAGGCGATATGCCCTCCTAGAGAGTTACCTAATAGGATAACGTCTTTGTATTGTTTGAAGGCAATAAATTCGTTTACGAATTTCGCGAAAGCACTTACTTTAGTTTTAAGCAGTGGTAAAGAATACAGTGGGAGTTCCGGCAAGACGATTTTATAGCCTTTGTCCGGAAAAAAGTTGGCGACACCGTCAAAATTACTCAATTGACCCATCAAGCCATGTAAGATGATGATTGGACGCCCTTCCCCGATTTCTGTATACTTAAACTTGCCCTCAGTTTTTAAGTTGTATTTCATTAAAATCGCGGTTTACGTGCGGCAAATATAACGAATATTTACCACTTATTGATTTGTTTGTTCTCAGTTTGGAGTTCTGTTTTTAACAGTTTGCGATCTCCTTAAAGTTCATTTTCCTTATTTAAGAGTATATGTTGCGCTCTTACAGCTTTTTAAGTGCTATTTGAAAGTGTGTTTTAAGTAAGGGTATAATAAGTAAGGCTGCCGCATAGCGTTATATTTTTGTAAACCTTTTTGCCAACTTTTATGGATGGCTTTGGCGGTCATACCTTCTTTAATTTGTTGTTGCAATTTTGTGGTACCGGCTAATTTTGTAAAATAGGCAGTAAAAAAATGAGTTTGATCGGTGCTGTGTTGATAAGCTTCTATAAGCCAGTGTAAGTTTATTTTATGCTGTGTAGGAGCCTTACGCAAATCTTTTCCATAGCATAATTTACCTTCGTGTTTGGGGTGTGCAGATCCGGTATTGGGGTGCGGAGTATACCGAAAAGAAAAGTAATTTTTATCTAGATTAGGCGAACCAAAGACTTGAAATTGATAGGTCGTTCCCCGACCGCAATTAATGGTGGTTCCTTCAAAGAAACACAGACTGGGATAGAGGTTGATGGCCTTGTCGTTAGGTAGGTTGGGAGAGGGCTTTATAGGAAGAGAATACGCCCGTTGATGGGTGTAGTTTTTCATTTTAATGACGGTAAGTTTACAGCGTTCATGGTGGGATAACCAACCCTGACCGTTAATCATTTTTGCATATTCGCCTATAGTCATTCCATGTACAACCGGTACCGGATCCATTCCTACAAAACTTTCGTGCTCTTTCTCCATAATAGGCCCGTCTATATAGCTTCCGTTAGGGTTGGGACGATCTAGAATGAGTAATGGAATGTGGTTTTCTGCACAGGCTTCCATTACATAATGCAGCGTAGAAATATAGGTGTAGAATCGCAGCCCTACATCTTGAATATCAAAAATAAGGATATCTATATTTTTTAAGTCTTTTGGAGTGGGTTTTTTATGACGTCCATAAAGTGAGATAATCGGTAAACCGGTTTTTTGATCAACCCCATTTTTTACGTACTCACCAGCATCGGCTATGCCGCGAAAACCGTGTTCAGGCGCAAAAACGGTAGTTACATGTACACCTAGCGTTAAAAGTGAGTCTACTAGGTGTATATATCCTCCATCTAATTTAAAAATAACAGTGGTTTGATTGCCTACAATTCCGACACGTTTTCCTTTTAAAAGGGGTAGATAGGCGCCAGTTTGGTTGGCTCCCACAATAATTGGAGCAGGATTGGGGTTAGAAGAAGGTGTAAAAGCAGTCTTTTTTTGTTGCTTAGCTGCACCTGAGCAGGAAAATAACGTGACAAGAACGAGAAAAACTGTATTTTTGACAAATTGGGAAAACATAGAACCTTTTGAATTTCGAATTATTTATTGCTAAACGCCTCATTAGCGCAAAAGATTATAAAAGTAATATTTCTGCGCCAATAATAAAAATTGCCATGACAGCTATTGCCATAGGGGTGATTATGATGTTGATTTCTGTGGCTACCGGCATTGGACTTAAGCAAAAAATAAGAGAAAAGATAGAAGCTTTTAATGGCGATATTTCTATTACCAATTTAGACAACAACAGTGCCCGTGTAACCGAAAAGCCCATTGCAAAAAATCAGTCATTTTATCCTCATTTTTCAGGCGTTTCCGGCGTAACACATGTGCAAGCCGTTGCTACAAAGTACGGTATTATTCGTACAGCAACAGACTTTGAAGCTATTGTGGTAAAAGGAGTGGGCACAGATTACCGGTGGAAATATTTTAAAGAGTATTTAGTAGCAGGAAGGTTGCCCGATTATAGTGATGCCCAAAAATACAGTCGGGAAATTTTGATTTCTCAATACATGGCTAAACGTCTTCATTTTAAATTGGGCGATAAAGTAATTGTATATTTTATGAACCGCACGAATAGCGAACGACCTCGGCTAGTGGCTTTTCATATTGTAGGTATTTTTAATTCCGGGTTTAGAGAGTTTGACAAAACTTTTTTAATTGCTGATATTAATCAAATTCAACGGCTTAATAAATGGAAACCCGATCAGGTAGGAGGCTTTGAAGTTTTTGTGAATGATTTTGACCACCTTGATGAAATTGGAGGACAGGTTTACCACAAGGTAGGCTCTTTTTTAGATGCTCGTACGATTAAACAAAAGTACCCGATTATTTTTGAATGGTTCTCGGCTTTTGATTTTAATATTGCTTTGATTATTGGAATTATGGTTATTGTAGCCGGTATTAATATGATTACCGCCTTGCTGGTATTAATTTTGGAGCGAACCCAAATGATTGGGATGCTAAAAGCATTAGGAGGAAGTAATTGGAGTGTACGCAAGATTTTTTTGTATAATGCAGCCTACCTTATTGCTAAAGGATTGTTTTGGGGTAATCTTATAGGGGTAGGAATGCTACTTATTCAAAAATATTTTGAAGTCATTCCGCTTAACCCCGATACCTATTATGTAACTACTGCCCCTGTATACCTCAGTTTGGGTTATATTGTGCTTATAAACGTAGGTACACTTTTGCTTTGCCTGTTAATGCTGCTAATTCCTTCTTATATCATAACTAAGATTACGCCGGTTAAGGCTATACGTTTTGAATAGGCATGATAACTCCATGTACTCTATTTGGATGTTGGAAGAGGGTTCTTCAGGTATAATTAAACGGCTTTATCCTTTAAAAAACGAGAACCGTAAAAGGTTGTTTGTTTGTAGAAAAAAGTGTAAGTTGTTCCGGTTTATTTTTGAGGAGACCGGCAATAAAAAGTGAAGAGAACCTATTTAAAATTAGCTTACATGCACAACAGACGTTTTTTATATATATAACAGAAGATAAAATAAAACAATATGCGTGAGGGATGGCAGCGGCATCCTTTTTTCTTGGTTAAAAATGACCTAGAAAAAAGATATAGCGAACAGCCCGCCCCCCAACGTGTTGGGGGACACGCCCAAACAATAAAAAGAATTAAAACAAAGTAAGAATGAGTATTATGCAAAATGGTCAACCTATTAAGGGTTGGAATGAAATTAAAGCGAACGATAGTTGGGCGCTGTTTAAAATTATGAGTGAGTTTGTACACGGGTATGAAAGTATGAGTAAAATTGGGCCGTGTGTAACTATTTTTGGATCGGCACGTACAAAACCCGATAATAAATATTATCAACTGGCTGTTGAGGTGGCACAGAGAGTGGCGGAACAAGGATATGGTATAATTACGGGTGGTGGACCCGGAATTATGGAGGCCGGAAACAAGGGGGCTCATGCAGCCGGAGGTACTTCAGTAGGGCTCAACATAGACTTGCCTTTTGAGCAACACGACAACCCCTACATAGATCCGGATAAAAACCTAGATTTTGACTACTTTTTTGTGCGCAAAGTGATGTTTGTAAAATATTCACAAGGTTTTGTGGTGATGCCCGGTGGTTTTGGCACTTTAGACGAATTGTTTGAAGCAATAACGCTTATTCAAACTCATAAAATTGATAGATTTCCGATTATCTTGGTGGGGTCTGCCTTTTGGAAGGGTTTACTAGATTGGGTTAAAACCACGTTGTTAGCAGAATCACATAATATTAGCCCAAAAGATTTAGATTTGTTGCATGTGGTTGATACGGCAGGTGAGGTAGTAGATATTTTAGATGAATTCTATAAACAATACAACCTTAGTCCTAATTTTTAATTAGGCTGAGTAATCTTAATAGACAAAGAATGATGTGTTGGTCTCGTTGATAAAAAATTTACCCATAAAGCATGCTAGTCATCCTTCTTGCCGTCGGATGAAAATGCTTTTTTTTTGCGTGTTTTTGGTAAGCATATACCGGGTACATGCGCAGTTAAACATAACGGCGCAGACGTATTTTAACCCTATTACCAACACGCTTTCGGTGCGGCAAACGCTGCAGTATAAAAACACGAACCAAGACACCTTGCACGCGCTGTATTTTAATGACTGGCTTAATGCCTTTAAAAATAAAACCTCTCCGTTAGGGAAACATTTTTCTTCTATTTATGTAAAGCAGTTCCGTTTTTCAAAGCTAAAAGAACGCGGCGAAACACGTATAGACTTTATTGGGACGAGTAATGAAATAGCTTACCAGTGGATTCGATTAAAAAAGCATCCGGATATAGTGAAGGTTATACTGCCTAAACCACTACTTCCGGGAGCAACAACAACGGTTAAATTGCGTTACACGGTTCGGGTTCCCGAAGATAAATTTACCGGTTTTGGCAGAGGAGCCGATGGCAATTACAACCTGCGTTACTGGCTGATTACGCCTGCTGTCTATAAACACGGATGGCAATTGTATAGCAATGAAGATTTAAACGATCAGTTTAGGCCTGCATGCACGGTGCAGTTAGTGTTTAGGTTGCCGGATGATTATCAGATAGCTTCCGGGTTAACGCAACAGGTGCTGCACGATAAAGATTGGTATTATAAACGAGTATTGCTTACGGGTACTAATCAAACCAATTTTAAACTGGCACTAACCAAGGTGCAAGACAGCGTATTTCATTCTTATAAGACACCTTATGCAACGGTAGTAACCGATATAGGCAATGATAAGGTGCCGAAAGATGTAAAAACTACCACAATTAATAGAATTCTTCGGTTTTTACAGAATCGGTTGGGCGTGTATCCACATGCAAAAATCTTTGTGACGAAAGCTGATTATAAAGACAGTCCTATATACGGACTTAATCAGTTGCCGAGTTTTATTAGGCCTTTTCCGGATGGGTTTCAGTACGATTTGGAGATGATGAAAACACTAACGCATAAATACTTGCGTACTACATTGATGCTTAATCCGCGAAAAGAAGCTTGGCTTTCGCAGGCTATTGAAATTGATTTGCTAATGGATTATGTAAACACATTTTACCCAAACACCAAACTACTGGGAGAGTTGAGTAAGGTAATTGGTATTCGGTGGTCTCATTTAGCGGATCTGCCTTTTAATGCGCAATACGCTTTCTTTTTTATGAATATGAATCGACTTAATCTCGACCAACCGCTGAGTATGAGTCGAGATTCGCTGGTAAAATTTAATCAAGAGATTGCTAATCCGTATAAAGCAGGGGTAGGGTTTAAATATCTAGAAGATTTTTTGGGAGAAGAGGCCGTTAAAAAATCAATTAAAATATTTTATCAAAAATATGCTTTAAAGAAGAGGGTACATCCACAGGATTTTAAACGCATACTAGAAAAAAACGCTTCTAAAAATATAGATTGGTTTTTTACAGAATATGTGCATACTAATGTACGCTTAGATTTTACCATAAAAAAAGTAACGCAAATAGGAGATAGCCTGCGGGTTGTTATTAAAAATAAAGAGCCTAACAATATGCCGGTGTCTTTATATGGTTTGCACCACAAAAAAGTGGTGGCTAAATATTGGGTAGAAAATACACGTGGGCAAGCCAGTATAACAATTCCGAAGCAAGATATTACAAAGTTGGCGTTAAATTATAAAGGAATTATACCGGAAATAAACCAACGTAATAACAGTAAAAACCTACGCGGATTGTTTAATAAACCTTTGCAGCTGCGGTTAATTAAAGATGTAGAAGACCCCCACTATACTCAATTTTTTTTGATGCCGGAGTTTGCCTATAATCTGTATGATGGGTTCACGATGGGGACGCGTATATCTAATCAGGCTATTTTGCGTAAACGGTTTACATATCACATTACTCCACAATATGGATTTAGAAGTCGTGCTTTGGTGGGCAAACTGGCTTTCTCTTATAATCAACAGTTTAGAAACCAAAATTTAAGCAACATTGTGTATGGGCTCAGTGCCAATCGTTTTTCGTATGCACATAACCTGTTTTATTATAGAATTTCACCTTTTGTAACCTTTGAATGGCGTCATCGCGATTTGCGTAATCGCGAACGTCAGTACTTGAGTGCCCGAGCTATTAGTGTGCACCGGCAACAATCGCCGCTTGTTAACTTGACCGAAAAACCCAACTATAAGGTGCTCGACTTGCAGTATACATATAGTGATAGGGGGCTGGTAAATACATTTGCGTCTACGGTAGACTATCAGTTGGCCGATAAGTTTAGCAAGGTGTCGCTTACCGCTAAGTACCGAAAATTATTTCTCAATAATTGGCAGCTAGAGTTTCGACTTTTTGCCGGTGCTTTTTTGTTTAATCATACTGATGCTACCTCTCATTATTTTAGTTTTGGATTGGATCGCCCAAGTGATTATTTGTTTGATTATAATTATTACGGACGAAGCGAAAGTAGCGGACTGTTTAGTCAACAGTTTATAGAATCAGAAGGAGGATTTAAATCAAAAATCAATCCCGGATTTGCTAACCGATGGTTGGTTACATTCAATACGAGCGTGTCTTTGTGGCGTGATTTATTGTATATTTATGGGGATGTGGGGATGATAAAAAATGCCTATATTCCTGTAAAAACAAGGTTTGATTCAGGGGTGAGGCTGAGTATTGTACAAGATTATTTTGAATTATTTTTTCCGGTCTACTCCAGTTTAGGTTGGGAAGTAGGCCAGCCTCATTACGACCAGAAAATACGTTTTATTGTTACCCTTGATTTTGATACACTTATGGGGCTTTTTGAACGAACTTATTATTAAAACACTGTGTTTATTAGAGTTTTAAATGTTAATATATAATGTTATTTGTATATTTGCTACGTTAATTTATAAAATCTATATATCATGAAAAGGATTATTTTATTAGCAGCAGTGGCCTTGTTTTCTTTAAACGTGGCTCAAGCGCAAGAACAACAAATGAAATTAGGAGGAAGTTTATCTTTTCCTACAGGAGATTTGGGTAATGTTTCTAACTTTGGACTCCAAGCTGATTTTGCCTATTTATTTAATGTAGAGGGTAATTTGCAAGCGGGTCCTATGGCAAGCCTGTTTTACTATTTTGGAAGTGACAATTTTGATGACGTTGTGTTTTTACCGATAGGAGTACTGCCCGTTATAACATTAATAACTTCTTTGTAGGCGTTGATTTAGGATATGGTATTGGTATTGCTCCTTCAGGAAATGATGGAGGTTTTTTTTACCGTCCTAAAGTAGGGTATCATATTCCAAATCAAAATTTTGGAATAATTGTTTCTTATTCAGGAGTAAGTGTATCTGGCGCAACGGCTAGCGCTGTTAACCTAGGAGTAGAATTCGATTTATAGTTCAATATAAAATGAAACAAAAAGCAGGGTGTATTTCCCTGCTTTTTTTATGTTCGTTTTTACGGAATACCTATCTTTGAAACTATGAAAATACTAATTATAAACGGTCCCAATCTTAATTTGTTGGGGAAACGAGAACCTGAGATATATGGAAATCAAGGTTTTGAAGTGTATTTAGAAAAAATAAAAACACGATTTACATCGGTTGAAGTTTCTTACTACCAGTCTAACGTAGAAGGAGAGCTTGTAACGGCCTTACAAGAAGCAGAAACCAAGTATGGAGGAATAGTTTTAAACGCTGCTGCTTACACGCACACCTCATTGGCTATAGCCGACGCGGTTCGGGCTATAATGATTCCGGTGGTAGAGGTGCATATTTCTAATACCTTTGCTAGAGAATCGTACCGACATAAATCGTTTATAGCCCCTTATGCAAAAGGAGTTATTGCCGGGTTTGGGCTAAATAGCTATGCGTTGGCCATACAGAGTTTTATAGCTAATGAAGGCTAAAGCATATTTAAATTGGAGTGGTGGAAAAGATGCCATGCTGGCGTTGCACACCCTAAAGTCAGAACACCGTTGCTCGGTTAAAAAATTGCTCACTACGGTTAATGCTGCTAATAATCGGGTTAGTATGCATGGGGTTCCGACAGTTCTTATGCAGGCTCAAGCAACCCGACTGGGACTACCGCTAAAGGTTCTTTCACTACCTCAAGAAGCCGCTATAGAAACGTATAATTTGATGATGGAAAATGCAGTTGATGCCTTAAAAAAAGAAGGATATACGCACAGTGTTTTTGGCGATATCTTATTAGAAGATTTAAAATCGTATAGAGAAGAACAATTAAAACCGTATGCCATAGAAGCTGTTTTTCCGCTGTGGAAAAAAGACACCAAAACATTGGTGAATCGGTTTATAGAATTGGGTTACAAGGCGGTGGTAGTTTGTGTAAATGCAAAATGGTTAGACCGTTCTTTTTGTGGCCGGCTTATCGATAAAGATTTTCTCAATGATTTGCCTACGAATGTTGATCCATGTGGAGAAAATGGAGAGTTTCATTCATTTGTATATGATGGTCCGTTGTTTCAACAACCGGTTTCTTTTTCTTTAGGTGAGGTTGTACAGCACGATTATCGCCCTTCAGCAAATAATAAAAATGACGACTGTTTTATGACCCCACGCGGGTGGGACACCCAATTTTGGTTTCAAGATTTGATTCCCAATTAATTATATTTTTACTCTTTAGGAGTGTAAAAACGAGCGTTTGAGATAATGGCTAAGGTATCAGTAGCTTTACACTCTTTTACCTTTATCTGAATGTTTTTCTGCTGGTAGGTTCCTTTAATCACATAAATCCGACAAGGTTTGTCACGATCTGTTTGACTGGCACTAAAATCTACTGAGCCTTGTTGAAGCAATTTAGCAACTACTAAGGTGTCTATATTATTCTGTGCAAAGAACTGGCGTACTTCAGGAGTTATTTTTTGCGTTTTAAACCGAATTTCTTTTAACACACGAGCGTTGGGAAAGTAAGAGCAAGAGGCATTTTTTCCACTTAAAAAGAAAATAACAAAAACAATACCAATGCCAAAGCCCCCTAAATAGAAGCCAAATCGCTGAATTAATTTCATAAAATCAATAAATTAATAAGTTGATATCTCTGTAGGGCATATCAAACCATTCTGCTACAGATTTATTGGTTAAAATGCCGTGGTAAAAATACAACCCATGGCGCAAACCGCGGTCAAATCGTAAGGTATTTTCTAAACCACCTTCTTCTCCAATTCTGAGCAAATAAGGGGTGAAAATATTGCTGATGCAAATAGAAGAAGAACGCGGATATCGTGATGGAAGATTGGGCACTCCGTAGTGTATAACCCCATATTTACTGAAGGTGGGTTTGTTGTGACTGGTTACTTCAGAGGTTTCTACACACCCCCCCATATCTATACTTACATCTATAATAACGGCTCCTTTTTTCATGCCTTCAACCATTCCTTCGGTAACCAAAACCGGTGCGCGATTTTCACCCCGTACAGCGGCAATAACTACATCGGCGGTTTTTAGTGCTTCGGTTAAGTTTTTGGGCTGTAATGCTGAGGTGTATAATGGCTGGTTAAAATGATTTTGAATATTGCGTAATCGGGTGAGTGACTGATCAAAAATTTTAAGATTAGCTCCCAATCCCAATGCAGTTCGGGTAGCAAAATGCCCGACGGTTCCGGCTCCAAGTATGACAATATTTAGAGGAGGTACGCCGGTTATATTTCCAAAAATGAGCCCTTTTCCTTGTGGACTGGCCAATAATTCTGAGGCAATGAGTACCGAAGCCGTACCAGCAATTTCACCAAGTGCCGTTACCACCGGATATAGGCCTTCGGCGTCTTTAATATACTCAAACGCTAAAGCGGTAATGCGTTTTTCGGCTAATCGCTTAAAGTATGATTTTTTTTGGGTTTTAATTTGTAGTGCTGAGATTAGGATGGTTTGCGGGTTCACCATCTCGAGTTCGTCTTCGGTAGGCGGCTCTACTTTTAAGATGATGGGACATGCAAATATTTTTTTTACATCATCGGTAATCTCGCCACCTGCTTCGGCATAATCGGTATCGCTAAAGCTGGCATCTATACCGGCTCCACGTTCAATAAGTACACGATGCCCATTGGCGGTCAGTCCGGCAACTGCATCAGGGGTTAAACACAGCCGCCTTTCTTGATATGAATGTTCTTTAGGAAGACCGATATACAGTTGTTTTTTCGGCTTTTTTATCTCTAGCATTTCTTCTTGTGGGAGCAGCTCAGAGTGCGTAAACGGCGTGCTTAAATTTTCCATAAGTAATTGAAAATAAGCGTCAAGTTACTGTAAAAACTTAAAAGCATCAAATTTTTAAGCGCTTATATTTTTCTTTAAAAATAAAGACTTTCATAACTTTTAAAGAGAATATGAAAGTCTTTGGGATGCATTTTATGAATTAAAAACTATTTTTTAGCTCTTTTTTGACGTTCAGCCTCTTCCATCATTTCTTGCATTTTACGTTGAAAGCGACTTTGTTTTACCGGTTTTTTCTTGTTTTCTTGTATTTGTGCGTGAATTTTTTCTTCATCAATAATATAATGCTGAATCACTAAGATAATACAAACAGAAATTAAGTTAGAGGTAAAATAATACAAGGATAAACCACTGGGATATGAGTTAAAGAAAAACAACATAAACAACGGAGACAGATACATAATAAATTTCATGTTTGGCATTCCGGGTTGTTTAACCATAGTTTGTCCGGTGGTAAGCATCATATAAAAGAAGATAGCTATGGAAGCTAAAATCGGGAAGATACTTACGTGGTCTCCATAAAAAGGAATGTTGAAGGGAAGTTTGAAGATAACCTCATAACTCGATAAATCATCTACCCAAAGAAAACTTTTGTGCCGTAAGTTGAAAGCGGCCGGAAACAATTCATATAGCGCATAAAATAGAGGCGCTTGTAACAGCCCAAACAAACAGCCACTGGTCATTCCAATACCTGCTTTTTTGTTCAGCTTCATGGTTTCTTGCTGACGCTTCATTTTGTCTTTAAACTTCTCGTTTATGGCCTCAATTTCAGGTTGAATAACCTTCCTTTTGGCTTGCATAACGTATTGCTTATACTGCACCGGAGATAACGCTATTTTTACAATTACGGTCATTAAAATAATAGCAATACCCGCCGGGAAGAATTTTAACAAAAAGTTTAGAATAGGGATGAAGAGATATTTGTTTATCCATCCAAAAATACCCCAACCTAACGGAACTACGTCTTCTAAATGATGATCGTATGTTTTTAAAAGTTTGTATTTACTCGGTCCGTAAAACAAGTTTAAATTTTCTTGAATCTCTCCGTTTTTAAGCGTTAACGGGAAGGTAGTAGCAAAAGCTTTGGTAAAAGTAGTATCCTTTTCTTCCTCTTTTACCAGGTCTTTTACATGAAAAGTACCTTCTGCAAAAGGGGTCCTACTCATCAAAATAGAAGAGAAGAAGTGTTGGCGATAGGCTACCCAAGAAACATTTTTATCGCTGTCTTTTCCGTCACTTCGTTGGCTACTGGTCTTATTGCCTTCATAATACCAAATACTTTTGGTGTACCGGCTTTCAAAGCTTACACTTCTTCCGTGGCGATAAGCTTTTAATTTCCAGTTAAGATTTACCGGGTCTTGTTGGTTGATAAACCCTTTAAGTCCATGCGAGTTGATAGCAAATCCCATCATGTAATCATGGGGCGTTAAAGAATAACGATACTCTAGATATTTGCCGGGTGCAACGGTGAGGCGCATGCTTAACACCGTAGTACTGTCGTGGTGAGAAAGGCTGGGTTTAAAGTATAGATTGGCGGTGTTTAATTTTTTATTTTTAACCGTTAAGAAATCCAATCCCAACGAAGCATTTCCGTTTTTAATAAGATAAATAGGATCTCCGTGAAAATTGGTCATGCCTTTTAGCTTGGCTTCTACAATCTGCCCTCCTTTGTTACTCACTTTTAACTCTAGCACCTTGTTCTCTAAGGTAGTGGTGTCATTAAGACCGGCATTACCGGCAAATGAATTTAGGGCTAAAGTTGTAGAGTCTGTAGCTGTTTGTGCTAATGTGTCGTTGGCTACAAAAGCTGTAGAGTCAGCGGTTTTAGATACGCTTTCTGTTTGTGTTTCAGCTTTTTGTTCACTCTTTTTTGGGGGTTCTTGCTTGTTGAGGTACATCATGTACAACAAAATACCACCAATTAATAGAAAACCTACTAACGTATTTAGGTCGAATTTTTTCTTTTCTTCCATTTCTTATATGTAAAGGGTAAACGAATTGATTTTCAACTCCTCGGTTTTTCTCCGGTTTGCAAAAATCGACAAATTATTTGCAATAGCGCTATTTATTGACTACTAATTTTTTGGATATGAAATAGTAGCTGATTAGTAAAAGATTTTGGGCGCTTATTTTTGTTTTTTGTTATACGTTTTTGCGGCTTTAATAAAACTGACAAACAAAGGGTGTGGACAAGCTACCGTGCTTTTGTATTCAGGATGATATTGAACGGCTAAAAACCACGGGTGCTCCGGAATTTCAATAATCTCTGCCAACCCGGTTTGGGGGTTAACACCAGTGCATTGTAGTCCGGCTTTTTCAAGTTCCTCGCGGTAGTTGTTATTAAACTCATACCGATGGCGGTGTCGTTCACTAATGTGTTCGTTTTTGTATATTTTATAAGCCAAGGTGTCTTTCTTAAGCTGACAATCCCAAGCACCTAACCGCATGGTGCCTCCCATTTGCGTTAGGTTTTTCTGGTTTTCCATAATGTCAATTACCGGGTGCGGAGTGGTGCTATCCATTTCAGTAGAGTTGGCGTCGGTATAGCCCAAAACATTTCTAGAAAACTCTATAACCGCCATCTGCATACCTAAACAAATACCGAAGAAAGGCAAATTGTGCTTGCGTGCATATTGAATGGCTTCAATCTTACCTTCTATACCGCGTTCACCAAACCCGGGCGCTACCAAAATACCATCTAGAGAAGAAAGGTATTGAGCGGCATCGGCTTTTTCGATGCCCTCTGCCGGAATGCTTTTAATGATGACCTTTACTTCATTGGCAGCTCCGGCATGAATAAACGATTCTAAAATGGATTTGTAGGAGTCTTGTAACTCAACATATTTTCCTATCAGCCCTATGTTTACCTCCATCTTTGGGTTTTTAAGTCTTTTTAAAAACGCATTCCATTTTTTGAGTTTAGGAGCTTGTCTTTTGGGTAGAGCCAATTTTTTTAGTGCCACGGTATCAAGCCCTTCTTCTAACATGTTGTTCGGTACGTCATAAATAACAGAAGCGTCTATAGATTGAATAACTTCTTCTTTTTTTACGTTGCAAAAAAGCGCTATTTTTCTACGTAAATCATCGCCCAATTCGTGTTCGGTGCGACACACTAATATATCGGCGCTAATACCGCTCTCCATCAGTGTTTTTACGCTGTGTTGAGTGGGTTTGGTTTTGAGTTCTTTTGCGGCAGACAGATACGGGACTAAGGTTAAGTGAATAACCAAGGTGTTGTTTTCGCCCAAATCCCATTTTAACTGGCGTACGGCTTCAATATAAGGCAACGATTCTATATCGCCTACCGTACCCCCAATTTCGGTAATGATAATATCGTAATCGTTGTTTTTGCCTAAAATTTGAACGCGGTTTTTTATTTCGTTGGTAATATGGGGAATAACCTGTACGGTTTTGCCTAAATATTCTCCTTTGCGTTCTTTTTCAATAACACTTTGGTAAATTCTACCGGTGGTTACGTTGTTGGCTTGAGAGGTGCGTACATTTAAAAAACGTTCGTAATGACCTAAATCTAAATCGGTTTCTGCCCCGTCTTCGGTTACATAGCATTCTCCGTGTTCGTATGGATTAAGCGTACCTGGATCTACATTGATGTAGGGGTCAAATTTTTGAATGGTTACTTTATAACCACGTGCTTGAAGTAGTTTTGCTAATGAAGCGGCAATAATTCCTTTCCCGAGAGACGAAGAAACACCGCCGGTCACAAAAATGTATTTTGTTTGGGCCATTTCTATAATTTTTTCTGTCTATACGGGATGCAAAAATAAGAAAATTAAAGGACTTTTTATGCCTCTTACCGGTTTATTAAGCTAAATATCAAAATACATTCATGCCCCGGGTCTTTATACTGTTTGTGTTAATGGGCTCTCTGCAAGCCTAAATTAAAATTCCGCTTCGATTGAGAAGTACGCCACACAGTCAAACTCGTTTGATTTTTCTAACCCATAAAACTAATGCTTCAAAAAAACAAAAGGTTAGCCCTTCCTCTACCGCTACCCAAACTGAATGATGATATTTATACTCATTTTGTGAGTATTCTCAAAAACTTTCCTATCTTGGCGGTCTGAAAAATTGAATTCAAGATGAATCGAATTAAAGAAATTTTAGTCAAAAAAGGAATTAAGCAAATATGGTTAGCTGAGCAGTTGGGAAAAAGCTATAATATGGTTCACTCCTATGCTCAAAACAAAAGACAACCAAGTATAGACGACTTATACAAAATTGCTGAAATTCTAAACGTGGACATTAAAGATTTACTAGTTTCTAACAAACCGAATAATTGTTAATGGTTAATTATGAATGGTTAGTGGTAAATTATAAAATTATTAGATGAAATCAACAGAAATACAACAAAACGTACAATCATTAATCGACAATTTTTCAAAAGAAGAATTTATCTATGATTTGTTGCTAGCCTATGGCATTTCAAAAACCTCTGTAACGCGTCTAAAAAAAGGAGATTACAATTTATCTAAGATTGACGGAGAAATACTTTACAAAAAGAAAATCTTCTTTAAGGTGGAAACTACGGACAAACTGTTAAACAGTATTGACGCTATTTCAAAAGACAAACGAATCCTAAAATACAAACCACGATTTGCCATTCTTACCGACTACAAACAAATCGTTGCAAAAGATTTAAGGTTAGGCAAAAACTTAGATATTCAATTAAAAGAACTGCCGAATTACTTTGACTTCTTTCTCCCCTTGGCAGGGAGTGAAGTGTATAATGCGAGTAACGACAACGAAGCAGATAGAAATGCGTCTTACAAAATGGCTTCTTTGTATGATTTGCTGGTGGAAAAGAACGCTAATATATATAATTCAAAGGAAAGTATTCACCACCTCAATATTTTCCTCTCCCGACTGTTGTTTTGTTTCTTTGCAGAGGACACTGAAATATTTGCGCAGGAAAGTGTTTTCACAGACACCTTAGCGCAACATACAGCAGAAAACGGAAGCGATACCCATACCTTTTTAGATGATTTATTTGAGCGATTAGATAGCAATAACGAAAAGGACTATCCCGAATATCTCGCCCAATTCCCGTATGTAAATGGTGGTTTGTTTGGTCAAAAGATAAAATCACCGCATTTTAACACCAAAGCAAGAAAAACATTATTAAAACTTGGCGATTTAAATTGGAAAGATATCAACCCCGATATTTTTGGATCGATGATTCAAGCGGTGGTCGATAAAGACTACCGCAGCGGTTTGGGGATGCACTACACCTCAGTAGAAAACATTTTGAAACTCATAAAACCTTTGTTTTTAGATGAATTGTATGAAGCATTTGACGCTTCGACATCTTCAACAAGCTCAGATGCCGAGATAAAAAGATTAAGAAAGCTCATTTTACGTATTTCTAAAATCAAGTTTTTTGACCCGGCTTGTGGCAGCGGCAATTTCTTGATTATTACTTACAAAGAAATTCGTTTGTTGGAAATTAAGATTTTAGAAAAGATTACCGATTTAGAAGGTAATGCCCCAACCATAAAATGGACATCCATTCAACTTTCTCAATTTTATGGTATTGAGATAGACGATTTTGCTCACGAAATGGCTATTCTTTCCCTTTGGTTGGCAGAGCACCAAATGAACCACATCTTTGAAGAACGATTGTTTGATTATGGTAAATCAAAACCCATTTTACCCCTTAAAAAAGCCGGGCAAATACAACAAGGGAATGCTACACGAGTAGATTGGAATACGGTTTGCCCAATAAATAAAACGCAGGGTGAGGCTCTCGAACCCGAAGTGTATGTAATTGGAAATCCACCGTATTTGGGGGCTCGTTTGCAAGATGCGGAACAGAAAAAAGATATGAAAATTGTATTCAACGATAAAAAAGGATACAATAATATGGATTACATTTCTTGTTGGTTCTACAAAGCAAGAGATTACATAAAAGGATTTAATGCAAAAAGTGCTTTTGTTACCACAAACTCAATCTGTCAAGGTGAGCAAGTGGCTTTAATTTGGCCAAACATCCTTTCTGAACAAATAGAAATCGATTTTGCATACCAATCGTTTAAATGGACCAACAATGCAAAAGGAAATGCTGGGGTGACTGTAATCATTCTTGGATTGAGAAATGTGAGCAATGAACCGAAATATTTATTTACGGATAATTTCAGGAAATTTGTGAAAAATATCAATCCATACTTGTTAGATGCTCCCAATACTGTTGTTACAGGAAGAAGTAAACCGCTTTCTAAATTTCCTGAAATAAGCTTTGGGAGTATGGCTAATGATGGAGGTAATCTCTTATTAAATGAAGAGGAAAAAAATAAATTAATTTATAAATATGCTGAATCAGAAAAATATTTAAAATTGATAAATGGAAGTGCTGAATTTATTAGAGGGCAAAAAAGGTACTGTTTATGGCTTAACGATGTTGAAGGAAAGGAATTTTATAAAATTCCAGAAGTTAAGAGACGTATAGACAACGTAGAAATACATAGATTAAACAGTAAAAGAGAAGCAACGAAAAAACTAGCTGGAACCCCTCACTTATTTGGAGAAATCAGGCATAAAAATACGGATTCTATAATAATACCCAGTGTTTCTTCAATAAATAGAGAATATATCCCAATTGGTTTTTTAAACGGTGATACTATAATTTCAAATCTAGCATTAGCTATTTATAATGCAAATTTTTGGAATTTTGCTATAATTACTTCTCGTATGCATATGATTTGGGTTAGAGCAGTTGGTGGCAGATTGGGTACAGGTTACAGGTATTCCGCAAAACTCTGCTACAACACTTTCCCCTTCCCGGAAATCACCCAAAAACAGAAAACCAATCTTCAAGAATATGTGTTTGCCATATTAGATGAACGCGCTAAGTATCCCGAAAAAACAATGGCACAGTTGTACAACCCAACTACAATGCCCAAAGGGTTACTGCAAGCCCATCAAGAATTAGATACTGCCATAGAGCAATGTTACCGCTTGCAGCCTTTTAAAAATGATACCGAGCGTTTGGAATATTTGTTTAAATTGTATGAAAAAATGGTGAAGAAAGACACGCTATTTGCGAAGCAGAAGAAAAAGCGTAAGAGCCGTTGATTGAAGCTGATTAACAGGATGAACTATGATTTTTGATTAAGTTGTGATTGCAAAGATTTAGAAATTGAAGGAAAAATGAATAAAAATGTATTAATACATAAATTATTGGCTTCTGAAACCGAAACGGAAGTTTTGGAATTTAAAGAAGCAAAAAATCAATTTGATAAAGATAAATTGGGTAAATACTTTTCTGCTTTGAGTAATGAAGCCAATTTAATTGGTCAACAGTGCGCTTATTTAGTTTTTGGGGTAGCTAATTCAAAAGTCATTATAGGAACAAATATTTCAGATACACAGATTAATAACTACAAGCAAGAAATCGCCAACAACACTTCACCAAACATTAATTTTATCAAAGTGCATAGGGAGAAAACAAAAAAAGGAAATATTTTGATTTTTGAAATCCCGCCTGCACCCCAAGGAATACCCATTGCGTGGAAAGGACATTATTATGCCCGCAATGGCGAAAGTTTGACGGCACTCAATATAGAAAAGGTAGAACGAATAAGAAATCAAACCTTGACTACTGATTGGAGTGCAAAAATTGTTGAAGAAGCAACTATTGAAGATTTGTTACCCGAGGCAATTAAAACAGCACGAATACAGTTTGTAAAGAAGAATCCACATCTTGAAGAAGAATTCAAAGAATGGGAAGATCATACTTTTTTAAATAAAGCCAAACTTACCATTAAGGGTAAAATAACTCGAGCTGCCATTTTATTATTAGGAAAGCCGGAAGCTGAGCATTTTATTTCGCCTGCTACCGCTAAAATATCTTGGATATTAAAGGATAAAGACAATATAGAAAAGGATTATGAGCATTTTTCATGTCCTTTGCTATTAGAGGTAGAGCATGTAAAGTCAAAAATCAGAAATTTGAAATACCGTTATATCAAAGATGGCACCTTGTTTCCCGATGAAGTGGATCAGTACGACCCGTACATCATTAGAGAGGCATTAAACAATTGCATTGCTCACCAAGATTACACCTTGGGAGGCAAGATAAATATAGTAGAAAGAGAAGATGGTATTTTAATTTTTTCCAATGCAGGAAGTTTTATTCCGAAAAACATAGAAAGCGTCATAGAGGCGGATGCGCCAGAAAATTTTTACCGAAACCCATTTTTGGCAACTGCTATGGTAAACTTAAACATGATTGATACCATTGGTAGCGGTATCAAAAAAATGTTTGTTATCCAAAAGAATAAGTATTTTCCGTTACCGGATTACGATTTTAGTAATGAAAAAATAAAGGTTCAAATAACAGGAAAAGTAGTTGATGTCAATTATGCGCGTAAGCTGGCTGAAATTTCATCGTTGACTTTGCCGGAAATAATTGCACTAGATAAAGTGGCAAAGCATAAGAGTTTAACAGACGATGAAATAAAAGTATTAAAAGCCAAGAATTTGATTGAAGGCAGAAAGCCGAATTATCATATTTCATCATCAGTAGCTAGCGCAACAGGTGAAAAAGCAGACTATATTAAGCAGAGAGGAATTGATGATTCGTATTGTCAAAAGATAATTCTTGATTATTTGAAGAAATTTAAAAAGGGGCGGAAGTCAGATTTTGAAAAAATATTATTAGATAAACTTCCTGATATTTTAGACATTGAGCAAAAGAAAAATAAAGTAAAGAATAATCTCCAAACACTGAGGAAACGGGGAAAGATAGTTCCTGAAGGCAAGGTTTGGAAAATGTCTAAACCAAAATAACTAGACATTTTTAGACAAACTTTTAGACATTTTTAGACGAACTAAACCAAACGTATAAATTGGCTAAAAAAAATAAATAGAAAATAAAATAAAAAATAAATTACCATAAATAGCTTAGAATCAAGTTTTTATTTATTTATTGAAGCTCAAGAAATTAAAAATAAAATGCCAAATTTAGTAGAAGTAACATATAACCAAACAGGAAAAAGCAAAAGCACCAATGCTTTGGGAATGCGGGAAATGCAAGAAAAAGCATACGAAGGCAGAACTGCACAATATTTATTACTCAAAGCGCCGCCTGCATCAGGAAAATCAAGAGCTTTGATGTTTATTGCCTTGGATAAATTAAAAAATCAAGATATCAAAAAGGTAATTGTTGCTGTTCCTGAAAAATCCATTGGAGCATCTTTTGGCACAACAGAATTGGAAAAGCACGGTTTTTTTGCCGATTGGAATCCCAATCCAAAATACAATTTGTGTACCCCAGGTACAGAAAAGAGCAAAGTAACGGCATTCTTAAACTTTTTAGAATCCGACGAACAGATTTTAATCTGCACACACGCCACTTTACGATTTGCATTTGACGGTTTGGACATAAAAAAGTTGGACAATACTTTAGTGGCAATAGATGAATTTCACCACGTTTCAGCAGAAGGCGACAATATTTTAGGACAGGTGCTAAAAAGCATTATGCACAATTCTACCGCTCATATTGTAGCAATGACGGGTTCATATTTTAGAGGCGACAGCGTTCCTGTTTTGATGCCCGAAGATGAAGCGAAATTTACCAAAGTAACTTACACTTATTATCAGCAATTAAATGGATACGAGTATTTAAAATCGTTGGGGATTGGTTATCATTTCTACACGGGAAGATATTTTAAAAAACATCCTGAAAAAGAAATGTCGGCGTTGGCAGAAATATTGGATGAAAATCAAAAAACGATTATTCACATTCCGAGTGTAAATTCAGCCGAATCATCCAAAGAGAAATACGAAGAAGTCAATCGCATCATTGACGTTTTGGGCGAATTGGAATATCAAGACGAAACAACAGGTGTTCTGTACATCAAAAGCCATAAAACAGGCAAAACATTAAAAATTGCGGACTTAGTTAATGACAATCCAAAGTCAAGAGATAAAATAAGTGCTTACTTACGAACTGTAAAATCAGCAGACGATATTGATATTATCATAGCCTTGGGAATGGCAAAAGAAGGTTTTGATTGGCCTTATTGCCAACACGCCTTAACAATAGGTTATAGGGGGTCGCTAACAGAAATTATTCAGATTATTGGTAGAGCCACCAGAGACAGTAAAAATAAAACACACGCACAATTTACCAATCTGATTGCTCAACCGGATGCAGAGGATGAAGAAGTTAAATTGTCAGTAAATAATATGTTAAAAGCAATTACAGCATCTCTTCTAATGGAGCAAGTCTTAGCACCAAACTTCAAGTTTAAAATCAAAAAAGACGAAGATGACCCTTCGACAGGCTCAGGGCAAGAAGACGACGATGGTAAAACCATCAAAATCAGAGGCTTCAAATTGCCTACTTCGCAAAGAGCCAAAGATATTATTGAAACTGACTTGAACGACTTGAAAGCCAAAATTCTTCAAGACCCACAAATGCTCAAAGCAATGCCGGGAAACGTTGAGCCGGAGGTGATTAATACCGTTTTGATTCCTAAAATCATACGAGAAGTTTATCCTGATTTGGAAGAAGAAGATGTGGAAGCAGTAAGACAACACGTAGTTGTTGATTCTGTGATAAAAAATGGTACAATTGAGGAACAAGGAGATAAAAAGTTTATCCGGATGGCGGGCAGCTTTGTGAATATAGATGATATCCATATTGACTTGATTGACCAAGTGAATCCGTTTCAGAAGGCTTTTGAAATTTTATCAAAATCGGTAACCACACAAGTTCTAAAATTGATAGATGAACATATACAATCCACCAAAATTGAAATGACCGAAGAAGAGGCTATACTGCTTTGGCCAAAAATAAAAGAATGGGTTAAGAACAATAACGGAGAACAACCGAGTATTCAGGCTTTTGACCACAAGGAAAAAAGGATGGCAGAAGCAATCCTCTTTTTGAGAGAATTGAAACGAAAAAAAGTATTAGAAAATGGCTAAAAAGAAACTAACATTAGACGACATCTTTAACGATGAAGATTTTGGCTTGTTAGATTCTAAAGCCAAGGCTTCAACTGTAAAAACGGGTGAAGAAAGGCTTATTGATTCATTTGAGGAAATCAACGTATTTGTTGACAAAAATGAACGAGAACCCAACAAATCAAGTATGTCTGAATATGGTTTAATGGCAAAACTCAAAAACTTCAGAGAAAACGAAGAACAAAAGAAAATTCTAAAGTCATATGATAGGCACAATTTATTAGGGCACGTTAGTCCCGAAGCATCGGGAGAAAAACAATCCATTGACGATATTCTAAATGATGATGATTTAGGTTTATTGAATGCTGATAAGGATTTAGATATTTTCAAATTCAAGCACACGCCAAAACCAGAAGACCGTGCAGAAGCTGATTTTGTTGCTCAAAGAAAGCCAATGAAAGAAAAGGAATTTGAGAAGTATGAAAAAATGTTCTTGAAGGTTCACAAGGAAATTAAAGAAGGAAAACGCAAGATAAAACCATTTAAAAATGTAGATAAGCATCTTAAAGAAGGGCAGTTTTATATTGCTGATGGTATAATGCTTTTTTTGGAAAGAGTAAACTTAAAGAGGGAGCAAGAAAATCTTAAAGAAAGTACGTTAAATAGAAAAGATGGTAGAACAAGAATCATTTTTGAAAATGGCACTCTTAGTAATATGTACTATCGCTCATTGAGTAAAACCTTGTACAACGGTAATGGGAAAATGATTACCAACACTTATGACAAAATTGAACAAGACCTATTCGTTAATTCAGGTCTTGTAAAAGAAGAAGATGTTCAGTCAGGTTGGATCTACGTTTTGAAAACAAAGTCAACTAAAAAAGAACTTACGGGCATTCAGGATTTATACAAAATCGGATTTGCAAGTGATTCCGTTGATGACAGAATAAAGAACGCCAAAAACGAGGCAACTTATTTATTTGCAGATGTCAAAAAAATAGCAACTTATAAGGTGTACAATAGAAAAGCAGATAAATTAGAAAGCCTTTTGCACAGATTTTTCGCTAGTGCTTGCTTAGATATTGACTTGTTTAACGAAAAAGGACAAAGACTAAATCCGAGAGAATGGTTTGTAGTTCCTCTTGAAGTCATTGAAGAAACCATCCAACTAATTTTAAATGAGAATATCGTGAATTACAAATACGACACAGAAACGAAAAGAATTAAACTGAAATAGAATAAAAGCCAACGCTCAATGCTACACACATTTGCAATTCACACCAACTAGCGCGCCACCAAAAATTGCAAACCGATGTGAGTAGATAACCATCACCAAAACGCAGAGGTTAATTGGTGATGTTTTCGCTGTTGGCGCTACCAATTCCTACTACACGATCATATCGTTCTCCCGGAGCGCGATAATAGATTAAAACGGTGTACTGATTTTCAGTTTGATAAAAATTTCCACTAAAGAAATTTCGGTCTACAGAACCATCTTTTCGCCGTAAAACATATTTGTAATTGTAAAACCCTTGTTTAAAGAGGCATTTTCCTTCGTAAAATCCGCTTTTAGGATTGTAGGTTAGCAAGGTAGATTCATTTAACGTAAAGTTGTTAAACCCGCCATAAATGTAAGGGGTTCCTTCTCTTAGCGGTTGATTTGTCTTGAGGTAAAAATGAACCCATGTGTATTCACTTTCAAGAGAAGGGTCTTCCCCCTGAAGGGTGGTTACTTTAAAATGCCCGTTAATATCGGGGTTGTAGGTGTAGATTTTTCGGGCTCTGGGATAATCGGGATAGAGGTAGAGGTTGTATATTTTTTTGAGGGCGTAGTTTCGTATGTTTACGGTGGTTCCTCGCACGTCTTTGCTATCAAAATACAAAAACTCGTTTCCTCCTGAAAAAGCGAGCGGTTGGTCGTATTTATAGACCAGTTTACTACCCATTCTGTACTGGGGTTTGACGCCCGAAACGGCTTCTTTTAAATTATTGTTTTTAAAGATAAGGGGTTTTAAATTTTGATCGGGATTGGTAAAATGAATGCGTTCTCCACCCGAAACGGAAAAATTAACAACCTGCTCGGTATTGACATAATTTAAGTCGCGTGCCCGTTTGATGGCTACTTGCACACTGGCTAGCTCTTCATAAAGAATAAAGGGTCTAGAAAAAACTAAGTGATTGTCTGCATCATAAACCTCAAGCATGTAATTGCCACTTACTTTTAGCTTTTTGGTGTATTGGTTAGGAATGTGAAGCGTGTAGTGCGTATAGATTTGCAAGGTATTACGCGAGTTTTTATACTGCTTGATACGCATGTTGTCAAACCCGTCCATGTACTCATTTTTTGATAGCGTAGTGGGCGTCCAGTCATAATTGTAGTACGAAATCTTGTAATAATAATCGGCTTCATCACCCACTAAATCGTCAAAACTTAAAGTAAGACCTTGTCCGAGTTTTACTATTGGTGTACCGCTAAATTTTGAGGCGCCGCCTTTAAACTGAATGGTTTTAATGTAATTCGGGGGAGGTGTTACAGGTGCCTGTGCAAAAAGTGCCATAGAAAAGACACCTATACACACCCTTAAGAGATTTTTTGCAAAAACGGTTAAACTATGAACGGTAGCGGTATGCATAGATTTTAAATTTGACTAGCCCGGGTAAAGATACTGAAAAGTGTGCTTTTAGGGAGCATGCTTTTTGTTTTCAATAATAATAGAGAATCATATAACGTTTAAAATAACTGTTAATCAGTTGTTTATGGTGTTGTTTTGCAATTTGAACGATCGCCGGAATATGGCAATCGCTTTTCTGTGATTGCGCTTTATTTAGAGAGTATTTAAAGCGACAAATTCCTTACCTTTGCATCCTTAAATATTAATGAATCTATTTTGATGAAAGAGCGGTTAACGAATTTGATTGACGAAATTGGAGATGACCATATTAGCACAGGTAGAGAAACCCCTATGCGTGCAGATGCTTTTAAACTTTCTGATGAAGAAAAGATGGAAGCAATTACCAAAGATGTTCATCACATTATGGAGGTGTTGGGGCTAGATTTAACCAATGACAGTTTAAAAGGAACCCCCAAACGGGTAGCTAAAGCTTATGTAAATGAGCTTTTTTCTGGGTTAAACCCCAAAAATAAACCTAAATCGTCGGTTTTTGATAATAACTACAAATACGGAGAAATGTTGGTAGAGAAAAACATTGTGGTGTACTCTACTTGCGAGCATCACCTGTTGCCAATAATTGGTCGGGCGCATGTAGGCTATATTTCTAACGGAACGGTAGTGGGCTTATCTAAGATGAACCGTATCGTAACCTATTATGCACGTAGGCCACAAGTGCAAGAAAGACTTACTCTGCAGATTGTAGAAGAACTTCAAGGTGTTTTGGGTACAAAAGATGTGGCTTGCGTAATAGATGCTAAACACTTGTGCGTAAATAGCCGAGGTATACGCGATATAGAAAGCAGTACCGTTACCGCAGAATTTGGCGGAAAATTTAAAGACACCGCTGTAAAACAAGAGTTTCTCAACTATATTCAATTAGAAACTACTTTTGAATAAATAAAGTACAACCGAGTTTTTATCGGTTTATAATTCAACCAATTTTTAATGAAATTTTACGAGACACAAAACCTAAAGATTTACAATTCTCTTAGTGGAGAAAAAGAGACTTTTAAAAGTATTACCGAAGGCCGCGTTGGCATGTACGTTTGCGGTCCTACGGTGTATAATAAAGTGCATTTAGGAAATTGTCGTACGTTTATTTCATTTGATTTGGTGTTCCGCTATCTACGACACTTGGGCTATAAAGTGCGCTATGTACGCAATATTACCGATGCCGGTCATTTAGAAAATGATGGAGAAACCGGTGAAGATCGCATTGCTAAAAAAGCGCGGCTAGAAGAGCTGGAACCTATGGAAGTGGTGCAAAAATATACCGTCGATTTTCACAATACGCTACAACGGTTTAATAACTTGCCTCCTAGCATAGAACCTACTGCCACCGGCCATATTGTAGAGCAAATAGAGGCCATCAAGAAAATTTTGGCAAATGGATTGGCTTATGAGGTAAATGGGTCGGTTTATTTTGATGTAAAGAAATATGACGAAAGCAACCATTACGGTATTTTAAGTGGGCGAAAGATTGAAGATATGATTGCGAATACGCGCGAGCTTAATGCACAATCAGATAAGAAAAACCCACAAGATTTTGCGCTTTGGAAAAAAGCCGAACCCCAACACATTATGCGATGGCCTTCTCCGTGGGGACTCGGATTTCCCGGTTGGCACTTAGAGTGTACGGTGATGAGTTCTAAATATTTAGGCGAAGAATTTGATATTCATGGCGGAGGAATGGATTTAAAATTTCCTCATCACGAATGTGAAATTGCACAAGGACAAGCAACTAATGGCGTATCGCCCGTTCGTTATTGGATGCACGCTAATTTATTGACCTTAAACGGTCAGAAAATGGCAAAGAGTACCGGAAATAACATTTTACCGGATGAATTATTTACCGGAGATAATAAAAATCTGAGTAAAGGATATGCACCCAGTGTGGCGCGTTTCTTTATGATGCAAGCCAATTACCGCAGTGTGCTCGATTTTTCTGATGCGGCCTTGCAAGCAGCTGAAAAAGGCTTTAACCGACTGATGGACGCTCTTACGTTATTGGCAGAATTACCTACGGCAGATCAATCTTCGTTTAATGTAAACGCATGGAAGCAGTCTTGCTACGATGCTATGAACGATGATTTTAACAGCCCTGGACTAATTGCTAAACTTTTTGAGGCGGTAAAATGCATTCATGCCGTGGCTGCCGGAAACGAAACCCTTACCCCAACCGATTTAGCCTTGCTAGACGAGACCCTAAAAGCTTTTAGCTTTGATATTTTGGGATTAGAACCCCTAGCGGTTGTAAGTAAAGGTGGTCAAGATCGTAAAAAATTGGCAAAAGTAGTAGAGTTATTAATTTCACTGCGTAAACGCGCCCGTAATAACCGCGATTTTGAGACAAGTGACCGAATTCGCGATGAGTTGGCTGCCATGGGTATTCAACTTAAAGACGGAAAAGAAAAAACAGAGTACGTGCTTTAATTGTATGTTCAAAAAAATAGTAATAGCGCCTTTTGTGTTTTTGGTGCGAGTTTATCAATATTTAATCTCGCCCCTGTTGCCCAAATCGTGTCGTTTTGAGCCTACGTGCTCAGCATATACTATAGAAGCTTTAAAAGTACACGGGCTGTTTAAAGGATTGGCACTTTCTTTTCATCGTATTATGCGTTGTCATCCGTGGGGAGGTTCGGGTTATGACCCGGTGCCGCCCAAAAAAAGGAATACACAATAATTTAACGAACAGAGTGACTAGAATTTTGAATTAGTTACCTTTGCTACCCAAAATTAAACTTATGCTCCTTTCTGCTATCGTTTGGGATCCGCCTATCGGCATAGATTTAGGGTTCTACACCATTCGCTATTACAGCTTAATGTATCTCATAGCCTTTGTCTTAGGCTGGTACATTATGAAAAGTATCTACAAGCGAGATCAGGTAGATTTAAATAAACTCGATCCGCTTTTTGTGTATATGGTGCTTTCAACCTTAATTGGTGCACGGCTGGGGCATGTGCTCTTTTATCAGCCGGAATTATTCATTCAAAAACCGTTGTCGGTATTCTTGCCATTTGAGTTTAGACCGGAATTTAAGTTTACCGGTTTTCAAGGATTGGCTAGTCATGGCGCCGCTATCGGAATTTTGATTGGGATGTGGTTATACAACAAACGTGTGCTTAAAAAATCGGTGCTATGGATTTTAGATCGCATTGTTATTCCGGTGGCTTTAGGCGGTATGTTTATTCGATTTGGAAACTTTATGAATTCAGAAATTGTAGGAAAACCTACGCACTCTAATTTTGGGGTTATTTTTGAAGAATATCCACAAAAAGTAGGCATTTTAAACCTTCATAAATTAGGAATTATGAACCCGCCGGTTCCGCGTTATCCTACACAACTTTTTGAAGGTTTCTGTTACCTGGTTATTTTCTTTGTGTTGTGGTATATCTATAAAAAGACCGATAAACGCAAGCTCACCGGTTATATTTTTGGGCTGTTCTTGGTTCTGGTTTTTGTGGTGCGTTTCTTGTTAGAGTACACCAAGGCTACCTTGGTAGAAGATCGTGCCGGTTGGGTGCTAACTACCGGACAGCTTTTGAGTATTCCTTTTATTATTATAGGTATATATTTACTAGTACGCGCTAAGAAAAAACAGGCGCACTCTCCTAAAACAGCAAAAAAATGATAAAAAAGATAGTTTTAGTAGTATTGATAGCGATTACTTTTACGAGTTGTAAAAAAGGAGAAGGATCTTCTACGCACCAATCTATCAATACTGAAAAAATAAACTTCACCAAAGAAGGTACGCTTACTTTCTACGATTCAACGAGAACTACAGTGTTACAAAAATTAAACATTGAAGTGGCCAAAACGGAGTATGAACAAGAAACCGGGTTGATGTATCGCAAGCACATGAAAGAAGATCAAGGGATGCTATTTATATATACTGATGAACGTCCACGCCCTAATTTTTATATGAAAAATACGTATATAGGATTAGACTTGGTTTACATTAATGCGGCTCATAAAGTGGTTGATATTAACGAAAATGCAAAACCGTTAGATGAAACCCCTATTCCTTCAACAGCCCCTGCTCAATATGTTCTAGAAATTAATGCAGGAATGGCAGAACAGTGGGGTCTAAAGGTGGGTGATAAGGTCTCCTTTCATATAGATTGAGGCTTCTTTTTTGGCAAGAGTAGATAATTTCTATAAATTTGTACGAGATTGATTAATCAAACACATACCTTAAGAATGCAATTACACTGTCGATTTTTTCTTTTATTCGCATCTATATTTTTCTTTTCGTTTCAGGCAAATGCTCAAAATAGCACAATCAATCGGGCTAAAGATACCTTGATTGTGGGAGTAGCCGGAAGTGCTCCTTTTGTTATTCATACCGATAGCACTACTTCGGCAGAATTAAATGGAATTGCGATAGATATATGGCAAGGGCTTGCAGATAAAGCAAATTGGAACTATAAATATGCTTCTTTTTCTACGGTAGCCGATGCTTTAAAAGCTGCTCAAGAAGGAAAAGTAGATTTGGTAGTTGGCCCTATAAGTATTACTTCTCAGCGTTTACAAAACTTATCTTTTTCACAACCTTTTTATCAATCTAGTCTGTCTATTGCTTCTCGTGATGATGATGGGTTATGGGCACGTATCAAACCCTTTTTCAGCTTAAAACTTTTGTATGCAGTAGCCGGTTTCCTTTTTATTTTGGCTATAGTAGGTACCCTTTTGTGGTTGGCAGAACACAAAAGAAATCCGGAAGAATTTTCAGCTAAGCCCGGTAAAGGGATAGGAAATGGAATGTGGTTAGCCATTGTAACGATGAGTACAGTGGGGTATGGTGATATGGCTCCTAAAACGGCATTTGGGCGAGTTGTTGCCGGAACATGGATTGTGATAGCCATCTTGTCGGCAACCTCTATGGTGGCAGGTATTGCGAGTGTGGTTTCTTTTTCAGGAAACTCTGCCATTACTAATGTAGAACAACTTTCAGGAAAAAGAACGGCCACAATTTCAGGATCACCGGCAGTAAATTTTATTAAACAAAATAAAGCGAAGGTAGTTGCTGTAGCTTCTATTGATGAAGCAATGAAGTTGTTGAGCGAAAAAAAGGTAGATGCAGTAGTGTATGATCGCCCACAATTACAATATTATATTTATAAACATCCGGGGTTGGAGTTGTATCTTTCTCATGCAGAGTATAATAAACAAGCTTATGGTTTTGCTTTTGCCTCGCAAAGAGATACTTCTTTTATACACGCTATCAATATAGATTTATTTAAGTTGAAAGAAAGCGATAATGTAAAATCTATTGTTGAGAGTTATCTGGGAGAAAATCACTAGTTGCCGATAAATAAATTGAATACAATCAAGCCCCTTTAATTCTTTAAGTGGGCTTTTTTAATCGGCATACCCAAAATAAGCCGTCATAGCAGCCTTTGTTATTTCTTCAGGGTTTAGTTTAGAAGCATTTAAGCAGATTACAGCACTAGTTTTGTCTTTAGGAAAATAAGCTATTTCGATCTGAAAATTTTCAAATTGACTTTTCCATGAATAATAGCTCATCTGATGAAATTTTTCTTTTGTAAACCATTGATTTAGAAGTTGAGTTGTGAGTGAAGAAGAATTAACTGATTTTTCATTCCATAGGCTGCTATTAAAAATAAAAGTAAAAAATCTGGCGAGTTCTGAAGCACTGCTCTCTCCTGAAAGAGCGCCGTTTAAATTTTTTAAAGTATTATTGGTAGGCGCCAGTTGCCATATTTTATTTTTAAGAATGTACGGATAAGCCTCGTTGTTGTTGGGGTTAATTTTGCTGCTAAATTTTGTGCGTACGAGGTGTAACGAATCGGCAATGCGTTTTTTAAAAAGAGCTTCCTGTTTTTTATGTTCAATTTTTTCAGCTATTTGAGCCAGTAAAATATAATCAATAGCGGTGTAGTGTGGTTGAGGTGAAGGGGTTATTTCTACTTGGGTAAGAAATTGTACGAACTGTTCTTTGAAATTGTGTGACAACGTTTTTAAACTATCCGGAAGCGCAGGTAAGCCACTGTGATGCATTAAAAGATCTTTAATCGTTATTTTTGAGGCATACGGTAAACCAGGAAAAAACGGTTGCAAAGTTGTGCTGTTGGTTAGTTTTTTTTCTTGAATAAGTTGAAGAATGAGTGTAGCGGTATATACCTCAGAAATTTGACCGATTCTGTAGAGTGTTTGTGGGTTGGCAAAATCTCTTCGTATAACCGATCGATAGCCAAAACTGTGCGCGTATGCCAATTTATTGTTTTGGTAGATGGCAATATTACCCATCGCTAAATCTTGGGCTTGCAAATAATGGCAGAGGTTATCTATTTTTTTTAGCCGTATATCTTGTGAAAACCCGTGGAAAGAGTATATCAAGATGAATAACGAAATAATTTTTTTCATATCAACAGATTGAACTTTTCAAATGTACTGAAAAATTGAAGGTAGTTTCTCTAAAATTATCCATGAACTTAAATCGCTAATCTATTTGAAAATAGTACTTTTGCGAATAAAATTTTTGATTCCACAAAATGAGTGAAAAATCACAAAAATCGGCTTTAATTTCCGTTTTTAACAAAGACGGGATTGCAGAAATTGCACAAAAATTACACGCGTTAAACTTTACAATTTATTCTACCGGCGGTACGGAACGTTTCATTAGAGATTTGAATATTCCGGTAGTGCCTGTAGAAGAGGTCACCGATTACCCCTCTATTTTAGGTGGACGTGTAAAAACACTTCATCCCAAAATTTTTGGAGGTATTTTGAGCAGACGCGATTTTGAAGGTGATCAAAAAGAAGTAGAAGAATACTCGATTCCACAGCTAGACATCGTTATTGTTGATCTTTATCCGTTTGAAAAAACAGTAGCATCAGGGGCTTCGGATGCAGCTATTATTGAAAAAATAGATATAGGCGGGGTTTCGTTAATTCGTGCCGCTGCTAAAAATTATAAAGACGTTTTTTGCGTTTCTTCACAAGAAGATTATCCTGAGTTTTTAGAGTTATTAACCTCTGGAAAAGGAACGTTTTCACTAGCCGATAAAAAACGATTTTCCGCAAAGGCTTTCAATGTGTCTTCGCATTATGATTCAGCTATTTTCGGCTATTTTGATGAAGAACACGAAGGTTATAAGTTGAGTTATCAGCAAGGAAAAACTTTGCGGTATGGAGAAAATCCGCATCAAAAGGGCTGGTATTATGGAGATTTTGATGCTATGTTTGAAAAACTGCACGGGAAAGCGCTTTCTTATAACAACTTGTTAGATGTAGATGCAGCAGTAAACTTAATGGGCGAGTTTCAAAATGATAAACAGCCTACGTTTGCTGTTCTTAAACACACCAATGCTTGTGGGTTGGCTCAACGCGATACACTAGTGCAAGCATATAAAGATGCATTAGCCGGAGACCCTATTTCTGCCTTTGGTGGTATCTTGATTTCAAATAAAGAAATAGATGAAGAAACGGCAGCGGAGATTCATAAATTGTTTTGTGAGGTAGTCATAGCTCCGGCCTATACAGAACAAGCGCTAAAGACCTTAAAGGGCAAGAAAAACAGAATTATTTTGCGTCAAAAAGAAGTTATTGTGGCCACCCAATCGGTGCGTACATGCTTGAATGGCGTATTGGTTCAAGATAAAGATTTGGTAACAGATACGAAAAGTGATATTGAAACCGTTACTACTGCAAAACCTACAGAAACGCAACTAGAAGATTTACTTTTTGCCTCTAAAATAGGGAAACATACAAAATCAAATACAATTGTTCTAGCAAAAAATAAACAGCTTTATGCCAGTGGGGCAGGACAGACCTCTCGTGTAGATGCCCTACAACATGCTATTGAAAAAGCTGAACATTTTGAATTTGATTTAAACGGAGCGGTAATGGCTAGTGATGCCTTCTTTCCGTTTCCTGATTGTGTAGAAATTGCCGGTAAGAAGGGAATTAAAACAGTGCTGCAACCCGGAGGTTCTGTTCGCGATAACTTGAGTATAGATTATTGCAATGAACACCAAATTGCCATGGTTTTTACAGGAAGACGTCATTTTAAACATTAATTTGCTAAATTAGAGCGCGTTAAAACGCATAAGTATTTAAACTATATATGGGATTTTTTGATTTTCTAACCGAAGAAATTGCAATTGACTTGGGCACGGCCAATACCCTCATCATCCACAAAGATAAAGTAGTGGTTGATAGCCCTTCAATTGTGGCACGTAATAGAATGACCGGAAAAATTATTGCTGCCGGAATGGAGGCTGCTTTAATGCAAGGAAAAACCCATAGAGATATACAAACCATTAGGCCATTAAAAGACGGAGTTATTGCAGATTTTGAAGCAAGTGAGCAAATGTTAACGATGTTTATTAAGGCTATTCCGGCGCTGAAAAGAAAAATATTTACTCCTTCATTAATGATGATTATCTGTATTCCTTCCGGGATTACTGAAGTAGAAATGCGTGCGGTAAAAGAAAGTGCAGAACGTGTTAATGGTAAAGAAGTTTATCTTATTCATGAACCCATGGCAGCAGCCATCGGTATTGGGGTAGATATTAAACAACCTAAGGGAAACATGATTATCGATATAGGTGGCGGAACTACCGAGATAGCCGTGTTGGCATTAGGGGGTATTGTTTGCGATACTTCTATAAAAGTGGCCGGTGATGTATTTACGAGTGATATTGTGTATTACATGCGTACACAACACAACCTGTATGTGGGAGAGCGTACCGCTGAAAAAATTAAAATTCAAATAGGAGCTGCTACCGAAGACCTTGAAATGCCTCCTGATAATATGTTTGTACAAGGGCGTGATTTGCTAACCGGAAAACCCAAACAGGTAGAAATATCGCACCGAGAAATTGCCAAAGCTCTTGATAAATCTATTTTACGAATAGAAGATGCGGTGATGGAAACCTTGTCGGAAACCCCACCAGAACTAGCCGCTGATATATACAATACAGGTATTTATCTGGCTGGCGGAGGATCTATGTTGAAAGGGTTGGATAAACGTTTATCTCAAAAAACAGACTTACCGGTTTTTATAGCAGAGGATCCTTTGCGCGCAGTAGTTCGCGGTACCGGAATTTGCCTTAAAAATATTGAGGCTTATAAAGGTATTTTAAAAAAATAGAAGTGTTTGAGCAATGCCTAATATTATTGATTTTCTTATCCGATTCAAGAATACATTGCTCTTTTTTTTCTTGTTAATTATAGCACTTTCATTAGTCTTTCAGACACACGCATATCAAAAAAGTAAGTTTATTAGTTCGGCTAATGGCGTATCGGGCGGATTGTATTCTGTCGCCAACAATATAGATGAGTATTTGCACCTAAAAAAGGCAAATAAGCGGTTAATGGAAGAAAATCAAATGCTGAGAGAACGGCTATATAATGTGGCCTCAAGTGCAGGTGATTCTACTTTTGTAGATACCACGCATTATCCGACACATTATACCGTATACGAGGCTCGTGTTGTTGCTAATCACTACGCAAAATTAGATAACTATTTACTGATAAATAAAGGCCGGAAGGAAGGAATAAAAGCAGAGCTGGGAGTAATAACTAGCAAAGGAATTGTGGGGGTTATAGAGAAAGCTAGCACTAATTATGCGCGCGTAATTTCTATTTTGAATACAAACCTTTCTGTAAGTGCTCAACTAAAAAGATCAAACCATTTTGGAACCTTGAAGTGGGACGGAGGCAATCCCAATATAATGGAGTTAATAGATGTGCCTAGCTATGCGGTGGTAAAAAAAGGCGATACAGTAATGACAGATGGGCGGTCGCTCATTTTCCCTAAAGGGATTCCCATAGGTACGGTAAAAGACTTCACATTGGTTGAAGGACAAAGTTATTATCGCATTACCGTAAAATTATTTAACGATATGACGAGCATTGGTAACGTTTATGTTATTAAAAATAACGCTCGTCCTGAGATAGAAAGTTTGGAGACGACAACCGATGAACAATAAGCTTTTTTTAAATACGGTTCGGTTTGTGGTTTTGGTCCTCTTGCAAGCCCTTATTTTAGATCATATAAATCTTGGAGGATATGTTAACCCATACCTCTACATCTTGTTTATTATTTTATTGCCCTTTAATTTTTCTCAGTGGAAAGTAATTGTACTGGCATTTTTGTTGGGGTTAGCGATAGACGTTTTTGAAGATAGTGGAGGTATTCATGCAGCAGCTTGTTTGGTAATAGCTTATTTCAGACCCTTGGTGTTGCGGTTTTCTTTCGGACTGAGTTATGATAACCAAACGCTAAAATTTCATAAAGTTCCCTATAAACAACGATTTATTTATGTTACCCAAATGGTGGTAATACATAACCTTGTATTATTTATATTGATGTTTTTTAGCTTTACGCACACAATTTTAATCTTAAAAAACACGCTATTTTCCAGTATATTTACTATACTGCTTATGATGATTGTGATATCACTTTTTCAAAGAACAAAACGATAAATGCGTAAACTGCTGCTATATTTATTAATTGGGCTAACCGGTCTTGTTTTTCTGGGGCGCTTGCTTTATTTGCAAGTGTTGAACCCTTCGTTTGCGGCTCTTTCAAAACGCAATGCGGTAGAGGTAAAATACGAGTATCCCCAACGAGGATTTATTTATGACCGCAATGGGGAGTTGCTGGTATCTAACCAACCGGCTTATGATGTAATGGTAATTCCGCGTAAGGTAAGAAAGTTTGATACCTTAACGTTTGCTAAACTGTTACATATTACGCCAGAAAGACTTATACATCAACTACAAAAGGCAAAGGTCTATTCGCCTCGACTTCCTTCAGTTGTTGTTAACCAACTTTCAAAATCAGATTACGCCTATTTACAAGAAAAAATGCGCAATTTTCCGGGTTTTTATATTCAAAAACGATCTATGCGTGACTATCAAGTACATTATGCGGCTAATGTGTTAGGATATATATCTGAAGTAAATTCTGCTGAGGTAAAATCAATGCCCTACTATCAACCCGGTGATTTAATAGGACGAAGTGGAGTAGAAAAACAATACGAAAAATTACTGCGCGGTAAGAAAGGGGTAAAATATTATCAAACAGATCGATTTAATAGAATTATAGGCTCTTATAAACAGGGAAAATATGACACGTTGCCGGTTAAAGGGAAAGATTTAACGTTAACGCTTGATATGAAACTGCAAGCCTACGGGCAAAAGTTGATGAAAAATAAGCGAGGGGGAATAGTGGCCATAGAACCTTCTACCGGACAAATATTGGCATTGATAACGGCGCCTAGCTATGATCCCGGGTTATTGGTGGGTAGAGAGCGTTCTAAAAATTTTACCCGTATGTGGTATGACACTATTCGCAAGCCTTTGTTTGATAGAAGCCTGTTATCTACTTTCTCTCCCGGTTCTACCTTTAAAACTGTAGAAGCAGCCATTGCCTTGCAAGAAGGAGTGATTGATACCACCACAACCATATCATGTCACATGGGGTTTTATTATGGTAGAAGCGCCCATATGGCTTGTGAGGATCACCCTTCTCCACTGGCGGTGAAATCGGCTTTGGCATATTCGTGTAATACCTTTTTTGCCAAGACTTATTGGTGGATGATTGATAAATACAAGACTCCACAAAAAGGAGTAAATGTTTGGCACAATCATTTGCTTCATTTTGGATTAGGCGATTATTTGGGCTATGACCTACCTACGGGACGCCCGGGTTTTATTCCTACCGCGGCATATTATAATCGTGCCTATGATTACCCTAAATATCATTGGGCAGCTACGTATATTTTATCTAATGGAATTGGGCAAGGAGAGGTGCTGGTTACGCCTATACAGTTGGCAAATATGACGACAGCTATAGCTAATCGCGGGTGGTATTATACGCCGCATATTTTAGAAAAAGTTGACGATAAACCTTATTTGAATAAAAAATACACTACCAAGCATTATACCGGGATTGATGCTAAAAATTTTAAACCGGTTGTTGAGGGTATGCGCGATGTATATAAGTTTGGCACCGCACGTTTTGCACGTGTTCCGGGTATAGAAACTTGTGGGAAGACCGGAACAGCCGAAAATTATGCTATCATTCATGGAAAACGGGTAAAAATGGCCGATCATTCGGTTTTTATTGCTTTTGCACCCAAGAAAAACCCTAAAATTGCTATAGCTGTTTTTGTGGCACATGGGGTTTGGGGCTCTCGCTATGCAGCAAAAATAGCGGGACTTATGATGGCCAAATATTTAAAAGGAAAAATTGAACGTAAAGATTTAGAAAAGTGGATATTGTCTCATAGCCCGGATTATAATTATTACGATAATTATCTCAAAGCCCTAAATGCCGAAAATGAATAAAAGAAAACATTTACCGGATGGGCTAACCATTTTCATTTATTTAGTATTGGTGGTGTTTGGCTGGATGAATATTTATTCGGCCTCGTTAGGTGAATTTGAAACTTTTCACGGTTTTGATATTCACGAAATATACACCAAACAGGCCGTATGGATAGTCATGAGTTTTGTGCTAGCCATTGTTTTATTAATGATAGAGTCTAAATTTTATAGGCGTTTTTCGAGCTTAGCCTATCTTATTTCGCTCTTATCATTGGTAGGGCTTTTTATTTTTGGAACTACCATATCGGGGCAAACAGCCTGGTATACTTTCGGAAGTTTTAGCATTCAACCCACAGAATTTGTAAAAGTAGCTACGGCGCTGGCTTTGGCTAAATACTTAAGTGATATCCAAACAGATATAAAAAGCCTGAAACATCAAACCAATGCTTTTTTAATTATTTTTATTCCGGTGTTACTTATCTTGGGGCAACCAGATCCGGGAAGTGCTTTGGTGTATGCTGCTTTCATTTTTCCTCTATATAGAGAGGGTCTTTCAGGAGGGTATTTGCTCTTTGGGCTAATTGTGATTGTTCTTTTTGTGTTTACACTCATCTACGGTCCTTGGTGGGTAACCTTGGGGGTAATCATTGTTATAGGATCTATCTTGTTTTTAAGTAAAAAGAAAAAATATACCGGACGCTATATCAGCATAGGATTGGCCTCTATTGTATTTGCTTTTTCAGTAAATTTTATTTTTTATCACGTCTTTGAACAACACCATCGTGATCGTTTTAATATTGTGCTGGGAAGAACCTCTGATCTTAGTGGAATTGGCTATAACACACACCAAAGTTTGATTGCCATTGGTAGCGGAGGTTGGTTAGGAAAAGGTTGGACAAAAGGAACGCAAACAAAGGGTAATTTTGTACCGGAACAACATACAGATTATATTTTTAGTACTGTAGGAGAAGAGTGGGGCTTTTTAGGAAGTGCCGGTCTTATTGTTTTATTTGTATTGTTAATTGGGCGACTTATTTTCCTGGCAGAGCGGCAGAAATCTACTTTTGCCCGCGTATACGGCTACAGTGTTGCCGGAATTTTATTCATTCACTTTACGGTAAATATTGGTATGGTGGTAGGAATTTTACCAACGGTAGGAATACCCTTACCTTTTTTAAGTTACGGGGGCTCATCTCTTTGGGGGTTTACTATATTATTATTTATTTTTTTAAAACTAGATGCCGACCGAAAGTTGGCTACTTAATCAGTTTTATTTTTCTTTAATAATTCGGGGTGTTTTTGTTCAAAATTAAAAAGGCGTGGTAAAGAGACCTGCCTGATATAGGGGTTATCGGGATGTTTTTCTTCGTAATTTTGATGATAGGCTTCTGCCGGCCAAAATTTTTGAAAAGGAACAACCTGAGCTGCTACAGTTTTTCTATACTGTTTCTGTACTTTTTTAATTTTTTGCTCAATTGTCTTTTTTTGGTGCATGTTTTGGTAGAAGACAATAGATCGGTAACCCGATCCGCGGTCGGGGCCTTGCCCATTTTGTTGGGTAACATTTTGCGAACTAAAGTAAACCGTTAAAAGTGTTGGAAAATCAATAACAGTGGGGTCGTAGGTTACTTCTACTGTTTCTGCATATCCTTTTTGGGCATAATTTTCATAGGTAGGGTGCGCTCCTTTTCCTCCGGAATACCCCGATATTACATTTTTAACGCCAATAACATGCTGAAAGATAGATTCTGTACACCAAAAACAACCACTAGAAAAATAGGCTCTTTTATAATGCTCCTTGGTTTCGGGCACTTGAACCGGATTTTGTGCTGTTTCATTTTTCTTTTGACTAGTCGTTTGTCCACAGCTAGTAGCGGTAATTAGTATAAAAAGAAAAACTAGACTTTTCATAAGAAGAAAATTTTGTAGCTAGAGGAGAGAAAGTTACTAGTTTTTAATTGAATACGCTGGTTTATTGGCTTAATTTTATTAGTACTGTACCCTGATAACTATTTTAATAAAGAGGACAAAATGTTGTATAAAAAAAGCTTACCAACGATAAGCTTTCTTTTTATTGATTGTAAATTTTATTTTAGTTGTTTAGCATAACCGGCATAACAAGCATCAATACGTTTTCACCTTCTTCAACACCATCCCTTGGGGTTAAAATTCCGGCGCGGTTAGGCAAACTCATTTTTAGTTGTACTTCATCTGCCTCTAAATTATTGAGCATTTCGGTTAAGAAACGAGAATTAAAACCAATTTTTAGGTCATCACCGCTATAGTCGCAAGATAAGCGCTCTTCAGCTTTATTGCTAAAATCGATGTCTTCTGCAGAAATATTTAATTCGGCTCCGGCTAAACTCAATTTAACCTGATGGGTAGTTTTATTAGAGAAGATAGAAACCCTTTTAACCGAATTTAAAAATAATTGTCGGCCAATAAGCAGCGTATTAGGGTTTTCTTGAGGAATAACCGCTTTGTAGTTGGGATATTTCCCATCAATTAATCTACAGGTCAATAGGGTGTCATCAAAACTAAATCGAGCATTAGACTCGTTGTATTCTATACTAACCTCTTCTTCGCTACCAGCTAAAATACTTTTAAGAATAGTTAGTGGTTTTTTGGGCATAATGAATTCAGCATCTTCAGAAGCAGTAATATCCTCTCTAGAGTATTTTACCAGCTTATGTGCATCGGTAGCCACAAAGGTGAGCCCTTCAGTAGAAAATTGAAAGAGAACCCCGCACATAACCGGTCGCAAATCATCATTGCTGGTGGCAAAAATAGTTTTGGTAATAGCAGTAGCTAAAATATCAGCCGTTAAAGTAGTGTTTTGAGGGTGTTCAATTTCAGGTGCATTCGGAAATTCGTCGCTGTCTGCATAGGCTAAGGCATATTTTCCTTGACTAGAACTTAGCTCGATTGTATTGTTTTCTTCTTCAACCACAAAAGTAAGTGGCTGTTCTGCAAAAGTTTTAAGTGTGTCTAGCAAAAGACGAGCGGGTATAGCTACACTTCCGGTATCTTGAGAGTCTACTGTTAGAGTAGCAGACATGGTAGTTTCTAAATCTGATGCAGAAATTTTGAGCTCACTCTCATTTAAATCAAAAAGAAAATTATCTAAAATGGGGATGGTGTTATTGTTGTTAATAACTCCGCCTAAAACTTGAAGTTTTTGAAGTAAATAAGAACTAGAGACGATAAATTTCATGGTTTACTTTTTTCTATTATTTAAAACACAAATATATCTTATTAGCCTAATTTCTTGGTGTAAAAAGTGATATATTTTTTAAATAGCTACAGAAATTGGACGTATATGGTGCACAGGGGGTTAAAAGATAGTTTGACCAAAACTTTTCCGAATAGATTTAAAGTTGATAAGTTCAAGTTGCTTAGATTCAGGTAATAAACCATAACGCTACAAAAGAGACGAATCGTTACTGTTTTGTGGTTGCAAAGTGTTGTTTAGTAAGCATTAAAAAAATGATTATACGCTCTATAAGTAAGTCGATTATTTGTTATCGTATATAAAAAAAATAGAACCCAAATAATTATTAAAGATAACTTAAAATTAAGTATCTTGCGCCCATAGGCCTAAAATGAAATTATGGGAATAAAAAACTACTTTTTAAACTTTTTAGCTTTTTTCTTTATTGCAGGTATGGCAATGGCGCAAGACGCGCAACAACGTGTTAATACTACGCGGCAATACAATCTAAAGCACATGCGTGTCATGGCTAGCCATTATCGAAACTTTTATGAAACTGCGCAAGAAAATGCACGCGCTTATGCACGCGCAAATAACCTACCGGTGGTTATAAAATATGATGATGGAAGAAAGAGCTATTTAATGAGAATGGATAACCACGGTAATCTTATATATAGAACGGGCTATAATGTAAAAGCCGGTATTACTATCGGTACCAATTCGCTTTATCCGGGTGGCGGTCTGGGGCTACAATTAACCGGACAAGGAATGGTAGTTGGTGAATGGGATGAAGCAAAGGCTAGGGAGACGCATGTTTTACTGGCGGGAAAGGTTTCATTTAAAGATGCTACACAAGATTATTCAGATCATTCAACACACGTGGCAGGTACTTTGGTAGGTAAAAAGCTAACCGTTGGCCCGGGAGTGACTGCTAAAGGAATGGCTTATGGAGCTAAGTTAGACGATTATAATTGGGATAGTGACTTGCCAGAAATGACACAGGCTGCTGCCAATGGTTTGTTAGTTTCTAACCACTCTTATGGAATTGACCTAGAGCAGGTAAACGATCCCTTAGATTTCTTTGGGAAGTATCTTTCTTATAGTCAATCTGTTGATCAAATAGCATATAATGCACCCTATTATACAATCGTGGCCTCTGCCGGTAATTCTCGCGATCAGGCCAGTGAATATAACCCTAATGATGGCGGTTATAATCTATTAGCTGCAGAGTTTGCCACGGCTAAAAATGATATTGTAGTAGCAGCTGTTAAGCCGGTTACTAATTATACAGGGCCGAACAGTGTAGCCATGTCTACTTTTAGTAGTTGGGGACCAACACTTGATGGGCGTGTTAAGCCTGATATTTCTGCTGATGGAGTAAAAGTATGGTCTAGTGTGGCCTTTGATGCAAATGGAAATCCTTCAGACAGCACATATGCTTATTATTGGGGAACTTCTATGGCTAGCCCTACCGTAGCGGGAAGCATTTTATTATTACAACAATTAAGCGCTAACCTTAATGGCGGGCAATTTCTGCGCTCTTCTACTATCAAAGCTATTATTGTTGAAACAGCAAGAGAAGCAGGAAATAATCCCGGACCGGACGCTGCTTTTGGCTGGGGATTGCTAAATGTAAAAGCGGCTGCTCAATTAATGATAGATAATCATAATAAATCGGGGTCGTTTTATGATGAGCTAAAATTAGATAAACAAAATAAATCATACACTAAAACGGTTACCGCTACAGGTAACCAAGATTTAAAAGTAACGATTGCTTGGACAGATCCTCCTGCAGACCCAAGTTTGCTTTCTTCAGATAGCGATCCGGTCTTAATTAATGACTTAGATTTGCGTATTACAGATAGTCATGGAAATGTGTATAAACCATGGCGATTAAATCCGCAGGTTTATTCGGCTGCAGCATCAAAAGGAGACAACGCTGTTGATAATGTAGAACAGGTAGTAATAGCCAATCCTGTTGCAGGAGAAAAGTATACTATTAAAGTAACCCATAAAGCACTTTTTCTGACTAACTTTAAACAAGAATTCGGGATGGCCGTTTTGGGTTCTAAAGCATTGGCTGTAGATAGTCATAAACTCACCGGGTTTAGTATGTATCCCAACCCCGCTACAGATCAAGTCAACTTAAACTTGAGGAAAACAGGTAACCAAGTACATGTTATGGTATATGATATTATGGGAAGACGGGTATTGACTAAAGATTATGAAGGTTTTTCAGGTTTTCAACAATCTATTAATGTGGCAAACTTGACAAGCGGCATATACTTTGTGAAAATTACGACTGATGGAAAACAAGCTACCAAAAAATTGATTGTTCAGTAGCTGTCCAATTATAAAAATAAAAGAGAGGGTTTTTCTTTAGAAAAACCCTCTCTTTTTGCAACATCAGTGTTCCAATCTATTTTTAGAAATGAATAATGTTTGTAGTTAGCGGTATAGCTAATTCTGTTTTAAGAACCCTTATTATTCTATGTGAATAACAGGTTGTATGAGTTAGAATTTACGTGTGATAAAGGATTTTACTGCAAACTAAATTTAGTGATCTAAATAAATTAGTGAAACCCTTAAATCCGGGTTGACTTGAATCAGACTAATAATAAAATTGCGTAATTCATTGAGTTCGTAAGGAAGTAAAGTTTTCGTAGCCTTTTGTACTTCTTTAGAAAATAAATTTACATCAAAGCTAACTTTTCTCAACACCTCTTTGGTGTATTCGAACATTGCTCGTGCCATATTTTTAACGTTTAAAGTTTAAGCGTAAAGCTATTTCAATAGACCACTTTTTTTAGTTGTATAAAGATATAAAATTAATTGATGCGAAAAAGGAAATTGTGAAAACTATAGGTATTTTAACAAGGTGGAAAGAATATATATAAAAAACCGCTTCAAAAATAACTTTTGAGGCGGTTTTCATTTAGGTGGGTGATGGCTAGTTATTCAGTTTATTAAGCCAATCAACATATGCTTTTTTGTACCGATTGTGTTGTGCTAATGTCTTAGAAAACTTGTGATATCCAGGTCGTTCAGGGTCGGCTACAAAATATAAGTAATCGCTTTTAGTATAATTCAATACGGCATTTATAGAAGAAATGTCCGGCATACAGATAGGGCCGGGAGGAAGTCCGGTATGTATATAGGTATTGTAAGGCGATTTTGTTTTTAAATCTTTATATAAAACGCGTTTTATAACCGTATCAAATTGCATGGTTTTTTTCTTGATAGCATAAATAACGGTAGGGTCGGCTTGCAACTTCATATTACGGTTAAGCCGATTAAGATATACTCCGGCTATACGCTTGCGTTCATCTGGTTTGGTAGTCTCTTCTTGTACAATAGAGGCCAATATTTGTACTTGATTAGGGGTTAAATGAAGTGCTTTAGCTTTTTGTAATCGGGTTTTATTCCAGAATTTTTTATACTCTTTCAGCATTCTATCGCGAAAAGAAGTGGCAGAAGTATTCCAATAAAATTCATATTGATTAGGAATATACATGTTTAGTGCGTCTTGACGTGTAAAATGATTTTCAGCTAAGAACGTAGAATCTGTCATAGCTTTTATTAATGAGCTGCTATCAGCTTCAATTTGACCCGCTATGCGATGTGCCAAGTTTTGCAACCGCTCTTGATTGTTAAAAACCACCGGAAAAGGCTTGTTTTTACTGCGTAAAACGGTAATGATTTGGTTGTTGTTCATTCCTTTTTTTATAATGTAACGCCCTGGTTTCACATAATTTACATAACTTTTGTGGTGTGCTACAACATCAAATTTATCAGGGTCTTTCAAGAGCGGTTTTAGTTGTTTAAAAACTTCTTGATAAGTAGCTCCCGTTTCAATGTATACATACGCTTCGGTATTGTTAAACGCGGTGTTAGGTGAGAGTAAGGTGTTGTATACGTAATAACTGAATATTCCCATAGCAACGAGCCCTATCAATGCAGTGGCGGCTATAATTCGTTTAATGTACATTAAAATTAGTTGTTATTGGTTTATAAAGAAAGCTCTCCGGTAAACGTTTTTTCAGCAGGTCCGGTAAGCCATATATTTTTAAATCCTTTTTCTGCGGCTTCAAAATGAACTTGTAAGATACCCCCTTGGGTGTGTAAGGTAACTTCTTTTGTACTGTTTTTAGAGATAAAAAGGGCTAATGCAGCGGCGGTTACACCGGTTCCGCAAGAATATGTTTCGGCTTCTACGCCGCGTTCGTATGTGCGAATTTTGAATTCCGAATTATTTATTTCTACAAAATTTACATTAATTCCTTCTGTTTTAAAAGGAGGGCTATTCCGAATGGCACGCCCCTGCTTGGCCACATTAATTTGGGCTACATTTTCTACAAAAGTAATATAGTGGGGAGAGCCGGAGTCTATAATATAAGCATCAGTAGTTTTTTTATAGCCAGATACGTCCCTCATTTTTAGAGAAACTAGTTCTTGATTATGCGTTGCTTCGTGCGGACCGTCAATAGCAGTAAAACGGGCTTTGTTTTCTATAACCCCTATATCATGGGCAAATTTTACCAAACAGCGCCCCCCGTTGCCACACATGGTGCTTTCATTGCCATCAGCATTATAATAAACCATTTTAAAATCATCTTCGGTGTGGGTTGGTTTTTCTAGTAAGATGAGCCCATCGGCACCTATACCAAATCTACGATGGCACAGCTGTGCAATAACTGTTTGTCTTTTAGGAAAAAGTAATTGCCGATTGTCAATCATGACAAAATCGTTTCCGGTTCCTTGATATTTTGAAAACTTCAACATTTTTCTAAATGAACGGCAAATATACAAATAAAGTATCGGGAAGAGTACGTATAAAATAGACTGATAAGGGGGTAAATAACGAAAGAGCGTTAAAATAGCGTTAAGTTGTTTGATAGTAGAATAAACTCACATTAATTTTACAATACAATAATTAAATTCATAAAATTAAAAGAATTATGAAAAAATTAATAGGTTTAGTTCTTGTTTCTGTTTTAGGAGGTGTCATTGCCCTAGGTGGGTATAAATTGTTTTTTCAAAACCAACCCCCCGCTAAATTGGTCGTTCAACATGTAGAGCAGTATCCAAGCGCGTCGGGTAATGCTTCATTGGTGGCTAATAATCCATATAGTAATGTGGCCTCACTGCCCAATTTTACGAAAGTAGCAGAAAAGACGGTGCATGCAGTGGTTCATGTAAAGAATGTAGAAATGGGGCCCCGAAACCTATTTCAATATTGGAATGGTATTCGTAGCAAGAAATACGTGTACGGAACGGGATCGGGGGTCATTATTACTCCGGATGGGTATATTGTAACTAATTACCACGTAATTAAAGGGGCCACAGAGTTAAAAGTTACCTTATATAATAAAAAAACCTACACGGCTAAGGTTATCGGTACGGCACCACAGCAAGATATAGCTCTAATTAAGATAGATGCCCATAATTTAGAATACCTGCCTTTTGGTAATAGCGATGATGTAAAAGTAGGGCAGTGGGTGTTGGCTGTTGGTAACCCATTTAATTTAACGTCTACCGTAACTGCCGGAATTATTAGTGCTAAGGGAAGAAATTTAAATGAAGGAGGAAAGCGTATGTTGTCTTTTCTTCAAACCGATGCGGCTATTAACCCGGGAAATAGCGGCGGAGCATTGGTAAATATTCACGGACAATTAATAGGTATTAATTCGGCTATTACCTCTCGTACCGGAAGCTATATAGGATATAGTTTTGCTATACCTAGTAATAATGCACGTAAAATTGTTGAAGATTTGATGCAGTACGGCAATGTAAAAAATGCGCTGTTGGGAGTAAACGGTAATACCGTGGTTCCTAAAATGGCAAAAAAATTAGGCATTGATGTTTCACAAGGGGTGTTGGTGGCTTCCTCAACTTTTGGAGCCAAAAAAGCAGGATTAGAAAAGGGAGATGTAATCACAAAAATAGACCAGAAAAAAGTACATAAATGGTCAGATTTGGTAGCTTATATTCGTACAAAACGCCCGGGTGATCAGGTGCAAGTAGATTATTTGCGTAATGGTAAAAAACATGAAACAGAGGTAACGCTGGCAGAGTATGAGACATACGTTTTGCAGGCCGCTAATCTTGAGGTAACGAATGCGAGTAAAGCTTATCTGTCACATTTTAATGCAGGTAATGGGGTGCGTATTGTGCAATCTACTTCTAGAAATCGACAGATTCCGAAAGATCACTATATTATTGTAGCCATTGATGGGCAACCCGTAAAAAATGTTGATCAGGTACAGAAAATAATTCAAAATAATAGTCGTTATGAACGCACCAAGATTACTTTTCAGGGAAGAAATGGTCAGCGGGAAACCCTGGCGTTCTAAGAAAATAGAAACTTAGATAAAAGAATTATAAAATCCTTTGGAGCCATCTTCGGAGGATTTTATGTTTTTTAAAACGTTAAAAATGACTATTTTCGCGAAAATTTTAAACCTCTTAAAAATAAAATTATGACTCCGGTTAAAACCTATGAAAAGGAGCTTGCTTTTCAGGCAGACAAAAGTCGCATGGCTGTAGAACTAATTAAGGTTGTGAGCGATTTGTGGTACGACCAGTCTATTGAATTGGTACTCTTTCGTAACCGATTGATAAATTGTAGTGTAAGTGAAATTTTAAACTTACACGAATACGCCGCTCAATTTGTAGGAAAGGCTATTTCAATTTTCGACTTGCTAGAAATAGCGCAAGCCATAAAAATGCTGGATTTACCTCCGGCTAAATTAGACGTAGGTAAGTTAACCTATGAATACCAGTTGCAAGAAGACGATAATGCTACCGCTTTTGTAGCACGCACACTTACAGGAGCTAAATCTTGTGAAATTATTGCGCCTAAAGACGTGGTGCTTTACGGATTTGGTAGAATAGGTAGGCTGCTTGCTCGTGAGTTAATGACCCGGATGGGGAAAGGAGCTCAGTTACGCCTTCGCGCTATTGTTACTCGAGGAGTTATAGATCAAATCGTTTTAGAAAAAAGAGCTGCTTTGTTGCGAAGAGATTCTGTACATGGCGATTTTCCGGGAACAGTAACGATTGATATAGAAAATAAGGCGCTGGTTATAAACGGAACTACGGTTTATATGATTTCTGCCGCTAATCCGGAAGAAATAGATTATACTAATTATGGTATTAAAAAGGCGCTGATTATTGATAATACCGGAGCCTTTCGTACGCGAGAAGATTTAAGTAGACATTTAAAGTCTAAAGGAGTCGAAAAAGTATTATTAACGGCGCCCGGAAAAGAAGGAGTACCCAATATTGTACATGGGGTAAACCAACTTGATTTTGATCCGGATAAAGAAAATATTTTCTCGGCCGCTTCTTGCACCACCAACGCTATTACCCCTATTTTAAAAGTTATACAGGACTCTTTAGGAATAGATCACGGGCATTTAGAAACCATTCACGCTTATACTAATGACCAAAATTTGGTAGATAATATCCATAAAAAATACAGAAGAGGTCGTGCTGCTGCACTTAATATGGTAATTACAGAAACCGGAGCGGGTAAAGCAGTTTCTAAAGCAATTCCAGTTTTAGCGGGCAAGTTGTCATCTAATGCCATTCGGGTACCGGTGCCTAATGGTTCGTTAGCTATTCTCAATTTAGAACTAGAAAAATCCACTTCTACAGAAGAAGTAAATGCTATTGTGCGGAAATATGCATTAGAAGGAGATCTAGTTAACCAAATTAAATACTCTTTAGACAATGAGCTTGTTTCTTCAGATATTGTAGGTTCTTCAGCTCCGGCCATTTTTGATAGTAAAGCTACTCAGGTTTCAGCTGGGGGTAAAAATGCAGTACTCTATGTGTGGTATGACAACGAATATGGATACAGCCATCAAGTTATGCGATTAGCTAAATATATTGCTAAAGTGAGACGCTATACATACTACTAAAATTTAATCTCTATGCATTTAAAAAAAATAATCTTCGTATTCTTTGTGAGCTTGTTGTTTCACTTAGGCCATGTTTACGGGCAAACCAATACGACGGTTTCAGACTCTATTGATCATCAGTTTGAAAGCATTATCAAGTCATCTAACACCTTTAAGAGCTATAAAGTTATTAGACGTAGTAAGATGGCTGATCTGCGTTCTTCTACAAAACAACAGGTGCTGGGATTAGAAAAACAAATAGGAGCACTTCATCAAAAAATTGATCAACAACAGCAACAAGTAAGTCAGTTTAAAACTGAGTTAGACAAGACAAATGCCAGTTTAGAGCAAGTACGAAAAAGTAAAGATGAAGTTTCTTTATTTGGTATTCCGCTTACAAAGGGCACATTTAAGGTGGTTGTATTTGGTATTATTATCGTGTTAATTGTATTATTGGTTGGTATTATATACAAATACAAAGACAGTCATAAAGTGACGGCCGAGGCTAGAAAAAATTTGGAGGAAATAGAAGAAGAATATGGTCAATATAAACAGAAAGCACTAGAAACTCAGCAAAGACTAGGAAGGCAATTGCAAGATGAACGCAATAAAAATGCGCAGAATGGATAAGTGAAATAAGAAAAACGTTTATTAGCCTGTTTGTCTCAGTATTTAAAAAGAATACTTCAGATATATTTGCGCGTTCATTCTAAGAATATTTTGTAATAAAATATACGAAGTTAAGAACCCCTACAAAGATTATACAATCCTTCTCACAATGCATAGGCTTAAAATAATTTTGGTTGTCTTAGCGATACAATCGGCCTTTTAAAATAAATAGTATGCGATTTGATATTATTACAGCCGTTCCTGATTTGCTTAAAAGCCCCTTTGAGGCTTCTATAATGAAGCGCGCTATAGATAAAGGACTAGTAGAAGTTCATTTTCACGATTTACGCGATTATGTACACGATAATTATCGACAGATTGATGATTATCAGTATGGAGGTGGAGCCGGAATGGTGTTGATGATTGAGCCGATAGATAAATGTATTAGTAAGCTGAAAGCTGAACGTAGTTATGATGAGGTTGTATATATGACACCTGATGGCGATCAATTTGATCAAAAAATGGCGAATTCCTGGTCTTTAAAAAAGAATATAATTATTCTTTGCGGTCATTATAAAGGCGTAGATCAACGGGTACGCGATCATTTTATTACCCGAGAAATTTCTGTTGGAGATTTTGTTCTTTCTGGTGGAGAGCTGGGAGCGACGGTACTTTGTGATGCCATTATCAGGCTTATTCCGGGGGTACTTAATGATGAGACTTCAGCGTTAACAGATTCTTTTCAAGATGGATTGTTAGCGCCTCCTATTTACACACGCCCGGCTGAATATAAGGGTTGGGAAGTGCCTGCTATCTTGCGAAGTGGAAATTTTCCGAAGATAGAAGCATGGCGTGAAGAACAAGCACTGGCGCACACGCAAAAAAGGCGCCCGGATCTTTTAGAAGATTAGCCTAAAAAAACTTGCTATAATAAAAATAATACGTAATTTTGCAGCCATTCCGAATTAACCTCTGGCGAGGGTCGTGCATGTTATTTTGGGTTCATTTAATAATTGTAAACTATGCAACCTATCCTTAAGTACGTAGAAGACAAATTTGTTGATAAGAAGGATTTTCCAAAATTTAATACCGGAGATACCATTACGGCTTATTACAAAATTACGGAAGGTTCTAAAACTAGAACTCAGTTCTTTCGCGGAACCGTTATTCAAATCAGAGGCAGAGGAGCTACCAAAACTTTTACCATTCGTAAAATGAGTGGAACTGTGGGTGTAGAGCGTATCTTCCCAATCAATTTGCCGGCTTTAGAAAAAATTGAAGTAAACAGAAAAGGGAAAGTATCTCAATCTCGTATCTTCTACTTTAGAAAACTAAGAGGTAAAAAAGCACGTATTAAAGATCGTTACTAAGCGTGTATACTTTAAAATATGACAAGATGCCGTTACTGAAAAGTAACGGTTTTTTTATTTCTACCAATAACGAGGTTTGATGCTTTATAATGAAAGTGTAGTACTTATAGGAGTAGTAACCTGTTGTGCATTTATGGGAATTAAAATCATTCAAGTATGCGTTGTCAAAGTGAGCCTGTCGAACTTGCATATTTTACTATGATAGACGCTTCGACATGGGCTCAGCGTGACAAAAATGTATTCAATGTACTCTTTTTAAGTATCAAAATGATTATTTGTTAGCAAAATGAACCCTATATGCACAACAGGTATAGTAGCAAAATTATAGTTATTTTTTGAGCTGAGGTTGTTCGGCTACCGATTTGTTAGCCAATTGCCCGCAAGCGGCATCAATATCTCGTCCGCGAGAGCGACGCACCGTAACGGTAATACCATTTTTTTCTAGCGTATCGCGATACCGGTCGGTAACGGCAGAATCAGCCTGTTGAAACATGCCGTCATCTATGGGGTTGTACTCAATAATATTTACTTTACAAGGCACGGCTTTACAAAAATCAACTAAGGCGTTAATATCTTTTTGTCGGTCGTTAACCCCATCCCAAATAAGGTATTCATACGTGATGCGTCTGCCGGTTTTTTTATACCAATAAGCCAAAGCTTCTTTTAAATCGGTTAGTGGAAACTGGGCATTAAATGGCATAATTTGCGTGCGAACTTCGTCTATGGCCGAATGTAGTGAAACCGCTAGGTTAAATTTAACTTCCATATCGGCCAAAATCGTAATCATTTTGGGAATTCCGGAAGTGGAAACAGTGATGCGCTTAGCTGAAAAATTTAAGCTTTCAGGAGAGGTTATTTTGTCGATTGCAGCCAGTACATTTCGATAGTTCATAAGCGGTTCTCCTTCTCCCATAAAGACAATGTTAGAGAGCGGACGATTAAAATACAACCTGCTTTCTTGATCAATAACTTGCACCTGATCATAAATTTCATCGGGTTTAAGGTTACGCATACGTTTTAGGCGAGCAGTAGCACAAAATTTGCAATTTAAACTGCACCCTACTTGAGAAGAAACGCAGGCGGTGCTACGTGTATCTGTAGGAATAAGTACTGATTCTACAATGTTTCCATCAAAGAGCCGTACGGCATTTTTAATAGTGCCGTCAACACTTTTTTGCATTACATCTACTTTTATGTGGTTGATGGTAAAGTGCTTGGCCAGCATTTGGCGCGTTTCTTTAGAAAGGTTTGTCATGCCCTCAAAATCATGGGCGCCTTTTACCCACAACCATTCATATACCTGATTGCCACGGAATGCTTGGTCTCCTATACTGATAAAGAATGAGCGAAGCTCTTCTTTACTCAGTGCTCTAATATCTTTTTTTTCTTCTTTTTTCACCTCGCAAAATTACGGAATTTAAGATGAAGTGAAAACGCTCGTAATTTTTCTATGAAATTATTTTGCAGAATAAGGAAAAGTTATGAAATTGCACGGTCTTTTCAAGACAACTTCAACTATCAATATGCGAAAATAGCTCAGTTGGTAGAGCGTCAGCTTCCCAAGCTGAAGGTCGCGGGTTCGAACCCCGTTTTTCGCTCTTTTGCTCGAATGGTGGAATTGGTAGACACGCTGGTTTCAGGGACCAGTGAACATTGCGTTCGTGTGGGTTCGAGTCCCACTTCGAGTACAAATAGCCCACAAGTTGACATAAGGGTTGGTAAAATGGTTTCCATGTTTTTACTATCTAATAAAAACATAGCTTGAGATGAGCCATTTGCCAGCAAAGACATTGGTTACATAAGAACCGCATTATTTTAGTGAAGTACTCACGTATTTTTTTAATGCTTTTTGCAAAGAAACAAAAGCAATTTCATTATAGGGAATAGCTGTTTTTTCAATCCACTTTATTGCTTGAATTTCTTCTTTCTCTAAGTGAAAAGAGGCATCTTTTGGAAGCTGTGCGGTAAACACTAAATCGGCTGTTTTGTAGGGAAACCCTTTATATAAATACGTATTGTAAGCCGAGGTAAAATAGGAAAATTGATGTGGCTCTATGTGTAGTTGTAACTCTTCAAAGAGCTCGCGAGCACACGTTTCTTCTGCGGTTTCTTCAGGGTCTGTAAAACCACCGGGAAGATCGAGTTTTCCTCTTTCCGGTTTTTTGTTTCGTACTGTAAACAAAATTTTATTTTCATATTCTATAATTACCGCCACGGCAGTCGCTACGTTCTGATAAAAAACCGTTCCACAGTCTGCACACGCAAACTTACGCTGGTTAGTAAATGTAAAATTTTGCGATAGACAATGTGGACAATATTTAAAGAGTGCCATAATTTGTTATTAGTTTTTCCAGAGTAAACTACCGTCACCATAACTTAAAAATCGAAAATCGTGTTGCAGAGCATAGTCGTAAATAGTGCGCCACTGGTTGCCTACCAGCGCAGAAATCATCAGCAAGAGGGTAGAGGCCGGTTGATGAAAGTTGGTAATTAATCCATCTAGTAATTTAAATTCATATCCGGTAGCAATAATGAGTTGCGTGCGTGTAATAAGTCGATCTATTTGTTGCTGTTTAAAATAGGCTAATAAGGCTTCTACTGCTTCTAATCCAGAAAATTCGTCGGGTTGTTTATAAGGATACCACTGCGCCACCGCAATACCGTGTTCGTCTTTCCACTCGTTACGCAATAGTTGTACCCCAATCCAATACACGCTTTCTAGCGTACGAGCAGAAGTAGTGCCAATGGTAACAATCTTTTGTTGTTTGCGTAGTTGTTGGGCTACTCGTTTTAGTAGCGATAAGCTCACTTCAATCCACTCTGCATGCATGTCGTGCTCATTCATGGTGTCGGATTTTACCGGCATAAAGGTACCGGCTCCTACGTGTAGGGTAAGCTTGGCCATATCAATTTCTTTATCTTTAAGTTGCGTTAAGACATAGGGTGTAAAATGTAAAGCGGCAGTAGGAGCAGCCACACTACCTTCTTTTTGAGCAAAGATGGTTTGATAGCGCTCTTCGTCGCTTTCTTCTGCTTTGCGTTTTAAATAAGGGGGAATCGGAATTTTACCGGCGTGCTCTAAAAATTCAGAAAAACTATATGCGCCACCATCAGCAGTTTCCCAACTAAAGTGAATAATAAAAGTGTTTCCTTTGCGAGCTGTTTTTTCTGCTTTGGCCTTAAAACTTACTTTTTCTCCCTGTTCATTTACGTATTCAGCATGCATAGTTAATGGGGTGTCATCTTTCCACTTGTGTGCCCCTTTTAGTAAACATTTCCAATATACATCACCTTCTTGAAACATGGCGGTTGTAATATCCGGATACCGACTGTCGGGTTCTAAACAAAAAATTTCGAGTTTACCGCCGGTTAGTTTTTGAAAGTGTAGTCGTGCATGAATAACCTTGGCTTGGTTAAAAATAACGAGTGACTGTGATGGAATGTGTGCGGCCAAATGATGATAAATATCCTCTTGAATTTCTCCTTTTTTATAGACCAGCAGTTTAGATTGATCGCGTTCTGCCAGCGGAAAGCGGGCAATACGTTCGTCAGGGAGTGAATATTGAAAATCTTTAATATGTATTTCTTTAGGATGCAACGTAGGTTTAGGCATAATACAGTATCATTTTTGACGCTGCAAAAGTACGGTTTATCGGGGTGAAAGCGACACACTAGGCAGTCGTAATTTGTGTTTTTATGAGAAGGGTGAAATAAGAGGGGGTAAATTGAAGCATTTATTTTTTCGACAGTCTTACTCTTTTCATTTGCAGGTAAGAAAATTAACCGTAAATTTATCGTCTAACTATAATGCCATATATCCTGATGAAACTAAATCGTATTAAACTGATGTTAGTTGAAAAAGAGAAGACCAATAAATGGCTTTCTGAACATATAGGAAAGAGTCCGGTAACCATTTCGCGCTGGTGCACCAATGAAGTACAGCCTACGATTCAAGATTTAAATAAGATAGCTGAGCTATTGAACGTGGACGTAAGAGCATTATTGGTCTCCAACAAAGAAGAAAAGAATTGAGACAGTTGATGAAAATAAGTGAACGCATACAACAACCCGAAAGCCGGAAGAATTATAAAGAAGAACAAGAAACGGACGATTGTCAATAGAGCAACAGAAAATATTACTGTATTTAATGGACAATAAAAGTATTACCCGAAAAGTGGCAATGGATGTCATTGAAATGAAAAAGAGTAAAACTTTTGAAGTCTTAAATACACTAACTGAAACTGGATTAATAGAGGTTCACGGTAAAGGAAGAGGAACGTATTATACATTAAAAAATAAGGGAGGTAAAAAATATAACTATGACACAACAGTACTCCGAAGCAGATACCAGGGCAAACTTCATCGATCCGCAATTAGCGGAACAAGGTTGGGAAGCGCAGCACATTAAGCGTGAATACT
>CAZOGC010000002.1:0-255888 GCA_964579505.1 uncultured Flavobacteriaceae bacterium
ATTTTTTTGGTTCGTTTTTTCATCAATGGAAAAAATGAACAACATAAACATTTAGAACAGAATTGAACTTTATCGACTAAAGTTGAATAGATTGTTTTACAACACTTACTTTTGTCTTTTATAAAATTAAACTAGCTGAAGCCCGAAGTGCTGTTATATGATTGAAGAAGATAAAGTTGTTTATGAAAAATCGGTGTTGATTGGTATTGTTACCCAATCGCAACCGGAAGAAAAATTGGAAGAGTATTTAAACGAGCTAGCGTTTTTAACCTATACCGCCGGGGGGCAGGTTTTAAAGCGGTTTACGCAAAAACTAGACACGCCCAACCCCAAGACGTTTATCGGTAGCGGAAAAATGGAAGAGGTACGTCTATATATTTTACAACACCACGTAGATACCGCCATTTTTGATGATGAATTAACGCCTGCACAACAAAAAAACATTGAGCGTATCTTGCGATGTAAGGTGATGGATCGCACCTATCTTATACTTGATATTTTTGCCCAACGTGCACAAACCAGCTATGCCCGTACACAGGTAGAATTGGCTCAATACCAATATTTGTTGCCGCGGTTAGCCGGGCTGTGGACACACCTTGAACGACAACGTGGAGGAATTGGTATGCGGGGTCCGGGTGAACGAGAAATTGAAACTGACCGCCGAATTGTACGAGACAAAATTACCAAACTAAAGCATAAATTAAGTGCTATTGACAAGCAAATGGCGGTTCAACGAGGCAATCGGGGAAGCCTGGTTAGGGTAGCCTTGGTAGGATATACCAATGTAGGTAAATCAACCTTGATGAACCTTATTAGCAAAAGCGAAGTCTTTGCTGAAGATAAACTTTTTGCCACCCTAGACACCACTGTGCGCAAAGTGGTTATCCGCAACCTACCCTTTTTGTTGTCAGATACCGTAGGGTTTATTCGCAAATTACCCACTCAGTTGGTAGAATCATTTAAATCAACCTTAGACGAGGTGCGCGAAGCCGATTTACTCTTGCACGTGGTAGATATTTCACATGCAAGTTTTGAAAGTCATATTGCTTCGGTTAATAAAATTCTTGGTGAAATAAAGAGCCTAAACAAACCTACCCTCATGATTTTTAACAAGATAGATGCGTATGTTCCGGAACATATAGATGAAGATGATTTAGTTACTGAGCGTACACCGGCTCATTACTCCCTGAACGAATGGGAGCAGACTTGGATGAACAAAATGGGAGATGATGTGCTTTTTATCTCAGCCACTCAAAAAGAGAACATAGAGGTTTTTCGGAAAAAGGTATATGAAGCGGTACGCAAAATTCATATTCAGCGTTTTCCGTACAATCATTTTCTATATCCGGAGTACGATGTGTAATAATGCCCGATTATTCTAACACCGAATAATCGCCAATACTAATTGCGGTAAAATTGCCATCATATTTGGCGTAATTACCAATCATAGCATTGTCTAAATGAGCATTTTTTACTTCCGTATGTGTCTGAATAAGTGTGTTTTTTAACGTAGATTGGATTATTTTACAATTAGCGCCAATAGACACATTTGGCCCAATAGTACAATTTTCTAACGTTACATTTTCACCCACAAAACAGGGTTCTATAATTTGAGTATTACACAGCTCAACGCTGTCTGCAATTAACTTTTGTCCATCTTCGTGTAGAAAATTAAGCATACGTGCGTTGGTTTCTACAGCCACGTTTTTGTTGCCGCAATCCATCCAATGATCTACTTTTCCGGGTTTAAAGCGGTAGCCTTTTTTCCACATCTTTTTTATTCCGTCGTTAATTTGATATTCTCCCCCCTGTAATAAGTTTTCATCTAAAACCTCTTGCAGTTGGTCTCGAAGAACAGCTATATCTTTAAAGTAATAAATACCGATAACAGCTAGGTCAGACACTTTTTCTTTTGGCTTTTCGACCAATTCGGTAATCACTCCTTCTTCATTTAATTTTACGACCCCAAAAGCTTCCGGGTTTTCTACTTGTTTTACCCAAATAACACCATCAACGTTTGTATCTAATCTAAAATCAGCGCGAAACAATGTATCGGCATAGGCCACTACTGCCGGTCCTTCCAAAGATTCTTTAGCACACATAATGGCATGCCCGGTACCCAGCGGTTTATCTTGAATATAGATACTTCCCTTAGCTCCTAAATCTTGCGCTATTTCTTTTAAATTTTGGGCTATTTCTTCGCCAAAATCCTTTCCTATGACAAAGGCTATTTCGTCAATATCTTCATCTAGAACTTTAGCAATATCTTCTACCAAACGGTGAACAATAGGTTTTCCGGCAATCGGAATTAACGGTTTAGGAACAGTTAATGTATGAGGGCGTAACCGCGATCCACGACCCGCCATTGGAACTATAATTTTCATGTTTTTCTGCTTAAATGATGTGGTTTAGTTAACGAATGCAAAGGTAAATTATTTTTTAGTGCTTCCCGGTGCTTCCAAATCCACCGGCTCCACGTTTGCTTTCTGCTAAGGTCTCTACTTCTTCCCAGATAGTGGTTTCGTGCTTAGCAATAACTAATTGAGCAATGCGTTCTCCATCTTTTATTACAAAATCTTCCGTAGAAAGATTTACTAAAATGACCCCTATTTCTCCTCGGTAATCAGCATCAATAGTTCCGGGAGAATTAAGTACAGTAATTCCTTTCTTGGCTGCTAAACCGCTACGGGGTCTTACCTGAGCTTCATACCCAACCGGCAATTCAATAAACAATCCTGTTTTAACAATTTGGCGTCCCATAGGTGGTAAGACTATCTCTTCTGAAAGGTTGGCACGTAAATCCATGCCGGCAGAAGCAGCGGTTGAATAGTGTGGTAATGCGTGTTTAGACTGGTTTACAATTTTAATCTTCATTTTTATAGGTTTCTATTTTATATCACTATTAATTATAGTTTACTAATTTTTAATAATTGTTTTTTCTCTTTTTTATACAACACCGCCACAAAAACGACGAGCAACCCAATACCCACCCAATAATTTTCTCTAAATCCATAAAAATAGACTGCAGAAAAAACAACCGATAGCAGAACATATCCTCCCATTTTTTTTAAATCATAGGGAATAGGATAATATTTTTGTCCCCACCAAAAAGATAACAACATCATAGATCCATAGGCTGCTATGGTAGAAATGGCAGCTCCCATAAACCCAACTGTCGGAATTAATATAAAGTTGGCAACAATTGTTATGGCTGCGGCTATAAGAGAGATATACCCCCCATATTTGGTGCGGTCTGTAACCTTATACCACACAGAAAGGTTGTAATAAATTCCTAAAAACAGGTTAGCTAAAAGTACGACAGGCACAATCTTCATGGCGTACCAATAATCACTACTACTAATCACGATTTGTTTTATCACATCTGCAAAAACAATAACCACAATATAAATAAGTGCTCCAAAAATGGTAAAATATTTTGTTATTTCAGCATAGGTTTCTCGGGCATTTCTATGGGCCGCATGGCTAAAGAAAAAAGGCTCTATACCCAATCGAAAAGCGGTTGAAAAAAGAGTCATAAACAACGCTAATTTATAGCAAGCATTATACGCGCCTACCTGTGCCATTGCTATATCTTGAGGCAATAATTTTTCGAGCATAATTCGATCAAAAGCCTCATTTACGGCAAAAGCCACCCCGGCCAATAATACCGGAAAGGCATAATACAGCATTTTTTTCCACAGTTGTTTATTAAAGCGCCAATGTATTTTTAAATAGAAAGGCAACATGATTAAGAGCGTTATAGCACTAGCCGCCAAGTTTGCCCAAAAAACGTAATTTATCTGGTTATTAGGAATATACAGTTTATCCCAAAAAACGCTCTCTGCTGCCAAATCCTTTAAACTCAACAATAAGAAAAGGTTTAACCCAATCGTTATCACCACATTAATTATTTTAATGACAGCATACCGCATGGGCTTTTCTTGGGCGCGTAACCAAGCAAAAGGAATAACCACTAAAGCATCAAAAAACAAAATCCATATCACCAAATGCAATGTTTCTACCGGAATTCCGGTAAGTTTGGCAATTATATTTTGCGCTAAATAGCTCAACAACAAAAACAAAACCGAAGACGCCACTATAGACCAACTAGAAACAGCTACTACTTCTTGCTGATCCTCTTGTTTATGAAAAAAGCGAAAAAAAGCCGTCTCCATGCCGTAAGATAAGATGACATTAAACAGCACAAAATAGGCATAGATAACGGAAACCTGCCCATATTGATCTGGAGACATTACTACCGTACTGGTGTATAAGGGCACGAGCAAAAAATTGAGCATGCGAGGCAACACCGTGGCCAGCCCATAAATAAAAGTATGTTTAAACAGTTTTTTAAACACGTGTGGAAGGACTTATTAAGAAAGCCTAAAAGTATTAATTTTAATGCAGCTATAGGAGCGCTTTCTAAAAATTATTCTACAAATAAATGGACAACATGTGCGGTATTCCCGTATTTTTGCCAGGTATAATAACTAACGCTATTATGGGAAAAATTGTAGAATCCACCCTAGAAATTAACCTAAGTGCTCTTGCTCATAACTACCATTATCTGCGTTCAAAAACTACTCCAACCACCCGATTCATGGGCGTTGTAAAAGCATATGCTTATGGGAGTGAATCAGTTGTTATTGCGCAAAAACTAGCTGAATTAGGCGCCGACTATTTAGCAGTAGCCTATCTTAAAGAAGGTGTACAATTGCGCAACGCAGGAATAACGCTCCCAATTCTAATTTTTCACCCGTTGCCGGCTCAGTTCAAAAAAGTTATTCAACACCAACTTACGCCCACTTTATACAGCCGATTAACACTTACACAATTTATAGAAACCGCACAAAAATTAGGGCAACAAAACTATCCGGTTCACCTTATTCTAAATACCGGTTTAAACCGATTAGGGTTTGATTCTGTTGATATTGATTTTATCAACCAAGCCATAGCTAAAACGGATGCTATAAAAATAGACGGCATATACTCGCACTTATCTGCCAGTGAGGACCTAAATGAACAGGCTTTTACTCTTAGCCAATACGAAAGTTTTAAAAACTTGAGTGAGCAAATCACACAAAATTTATCGTACAAACCATTACGCCATTTATGCAACACCTCCGGAATTATTAACTATCCCCAGGCACACTTTGATATGGTTCGTTCAGGAATCGGATTACATGGCTATGGTAACACCCCCAAAGAAGATGTACAACTACAACCGGTAAGCACTTTAAAAACAATCATTTCTCAACTCAGACACATTAAAAAAGGAGATTCCGTAAGTTATAATCGTCAATTTATTGCCGATAAACCTATGACCATAGCTACCCTCTCTTTGGGCTATGCAGACGGTTTACAACGCAATTACAGCAATGGCAAAACCATGGTCTCTATAAATGGAAAACTAGCGCCTATTGTTGGTTATATTTGTATGGATATGATTATGGTAGACGTAACCAATGTCTCTTGCCAAGAAGGCGATGAGGTGGTTGTTTTTGGCTTTCAAAAAAGTGCCAGCGCATTAGCCGAAATGGCTGGTACTATTTCTTACGAAGTCATTACCACCATTTCTCAACGAGTAAAACGCATTGTAATTCCATAAAACACTTCCACCAGACTCTGCGCTCACAACTCGTGTATCTTAACTTAACGAATAAGGATTTCTCAGCAGTTTTCCGTAAATTCGTAATCTCTTAAAACAGACCCGTTTTTAGGAGTATTTAATATGAAGATAATCTATAAAAGTTAAACAAATGAGTACGAGTATAAAGGATGTAGGCCAAGACATTGCTCAACAGTTTGGAGTAAAAGAAGCCTTAAAAACCTTAGGGATAGAACCGGTAAATAACGGAACCGCTATAGGGAAAGATTTTTTTGGAAATGGAGAAATTATTGAGTCTTACTCTCCGGTTGATGGAGCCTTAATAGGAAAAATAAAAACCACCACAAAAGAAGACTACGAAAAAGTAGTTAGCGCTGCTAGCGAAGCCTTTAACATATGGCGCACCATGCCCGCACCTAAACGCGGAGAAATTGTACGTCAATTTAATGATGAACTACGCCGATTAAAAGAACCTTTAGGAAAACTAGTTTCTTATGAAATGGGTAAATCATACCAAGAAGGACTCGGTGAAGTACAAGAAATGATTGATGTCTGTGATTTTGCCCACGGACTTTCTCGCCAATTATACGGATTTACCATGCACAGTGAGCGCCCCGGACACCGCATGTATGACCAATACCACCCACTAGGCATAGTAGGTGTTATTTCAGCTTTTAATTTTCCGGTAGCCGTATGGTCGTGGAACACTGCCATTGCTTGGGTTTGTGGCGATGTAACGATCTGGAAAGGGTCTGAAAAAACCCCTCTAACCTCTCTAGCATGCCAAAATATTATCAGCAGTGTCTTAGCAAGCAACAACCTGCCACAAGGCATTTCTTGTCTTATTACCGGAAATGCTCAAGTAGGCCAATGGATGACAACTGACGAGCGTGTGCCGCTTATCTCAGCAACTGGTTCTACGCGTATGGGAAAAGCGGTAGCTAAAGATGTAGCCGGAAGACTCGGAAAATCATTATTAGAATTAGGAGGAAATAACGCTATTATCGTTACGCCCGATGCCAATATTAAAAACACCATTATCGGAGCCGTATTTGGCGCTGTAGGTACCGCCGGACAACGCTGTACCACCACCCGCAGATTAATTGTACACGAAACCGTTTACGACAAAGTAAAAGACGCTATGACCGCTGCTTACCAACAATTACGTATCGGTAATCCATTAGATGAAAATAACCACGTAGGTCCACTAATTGATAAAGCGGCTGTTGAAATGTACCAAAATGCCCTAACCGAAATTAAAAAGGAGGGTGGAAAAATTATTGTTGAAGGAGGCGTTTTAGAAGGCCCCGGATACGAATCTGGTTGTTATGTAAAACCCGCTATTGCCGAAGTAGAAAACGACTATGCCATTGTACAAACCGAAACCTTTGCTCCTATTCTCTACCTGATTAAATACTCGGGTGGGGTTGAAGAAGCAATTGCCTTACAAAACGGGGTACGTCAAGGTTTATCTTCAGCTATTATGACCAATAATTTACAAGAAGCAGAACGCTTTCTATCTACAGAGGGTTCTGACTGTGGTATTGCCAACGTTAATATTGGAACCTCCGGCGCCGAAATTGGTGGAGCCTTTGGAGGGCAAAAAGAAACCGGTGGCGGACGCGAATCCGGCTCTGATGCGTGGAAGTATTACATGCGTCGCCAAACCAATACCATCAATTATACCAGCGAGTTACCATTAGCACAAGGTATTAAATTTGATTTATAAGTATACACCAACTATTTTTAGAAAAAGCAGCTCGGAGTATAACCTAAGCTGCTTTTTTTTCAAAACAGCCTTTTATAGCAAACGTTTTTACAATTTTATTTAATTTCGCAAGCATGTTTTCGCGACAGACAAAACATATCATTGCTCTATTTTTTTTATCAGCTTTCATACTGATAAAAGTATCGGGGTTGCACGTTTTTTTACACAACGATCACCCTAATCAAGCAAACAAATGTATCTTATGTCACCTTGTTAATCGCGATAATGCTACTCCGGTACTTGCAGTTGATAATTCTTTTCACCTCAACGCAGTTACTCAATTATTCTTTCCGGAAGTCATTAATCACTACACCAGCATTATTCGTGAAAAACCGGCTACTTGCGAACTTTTTAATAGACCTCCTCCTATTATTTATACACTTTCCTAGTTTTTTATAACGGTATACTTACAGCCTTTCTTAACAGCTATTCGTCCTTATTCTACCCCATCTTCAAGTAACAGAGATGTATCATAGCTGTTTAGGGTTATATACCTAACTATTCATTTTTGTATAAATATTTTATGAAATCAATCTTATTATTAGGACTGATGCTACTAGGCATGAGTCCTCTCTATGCACAACAGTGCTCCTCAAGCCTGCGAGGAAAAATAACCAATAAAAATAACGGTGAACCATTATTATATGCACAAGTAAAAGTGGTAGGAACTCCACAGGTAGTTTACACCAACTTTGAAGGAAAATACAAACTATCAAACTTGTGTAATGGCGCTGTAACCTTAAAAATTACACATAAAAATGCACAACCTAAAACCTTAACTGTACACATTAATGGGCAAACTATTCAAAACATTCAGCTAGATTATCATCCGGAAATACTGAGTGAAGTGGTTGTCGTTGGCAAGACAGAAATTCGTAAGTCAGCTACTGCACAAGAGCAAACTATTTCGGGAGATGACATTGATAATTTCAGCTCGGCCACCTTAGGAGATGCACTCAAACAGATGAGTGGCGTTTCTACTCTTAGAACCGGCAAGAGTATTGTAAAGCCGGTTATTCAAGGGCTGAGCAGCAGCAGAGTACCCGTGCTAAACAACGGGGTACGTATGGCCGATCAAGAGTGGGGGGCCGAACATGCTCCTAATATAGATTTAAACGCCGCTGGCGCCATTACCGTAGTTAAAGGCGCCGCTGCTCTGCAGTATGGCGGAGACGCCATTGGCGGCGTGGTCATCATAAACAAACCACACATTTTACAAAAAGACACGCTTTATGGAAAAACCATTCTATCCGGCTCAACCAACGGACGAGGAGGCTCTATTTCTAGCACACTCACCAAAAGTTTTAAATCAGGTTGGTACGTGCGGGCACAAGCTACCTATAAACAATTTGGCGATTTTGAAGCTCCTGATTATGTGTTGTCAAATACCGGAACCCATCAACGTGACTTTTCCATAAATGCAGGACTACAAAAATTTCATTATGGATTTGATATATACTACAGTTCTTTTGACAACCATTTAGGAATTTTACGAGCTTCTAGCACCGGAAGCGTAACCGACCTGGTAAAAGCGCTAAATAGCAATCAACCTATTTACATACGCAATTTTACCTATAATTTAGAAGCCCCAAGGCAGAAAGTACACCATCAACTGGCACGACTACAGACGTATTATATTTTTGATAAGCTCGGTAAACTTAGTCTTCAGTACAGCTACCAAAACAACAACAGGCTAGAATATGACATCCGTAGAGGACCTAATAAATATAAACCCTCTGTAGATCTCAACCTGCAAACCCACGGTGCATCCGCCAATTTTGATTTTAACACCCGCCCACATTATGAGCTAAATGTTGGGGTAAACTGGAACTATAAAAATAATTTTGCCAATCCGGCTACCGGTGTGCAACGACTTATTCCGGATTATAAACGGTATACATTGGGAGCCTACACGCTGGGGCATTATCAATTTAATTCAAATTGGTTGGTTGAGGCTGGCATTCGCTATGATTTTTCGCACATAGATGCTAAGAAATATTACAATAAAGTGCGGTGGCACAACTTGGGATATGACAGCGATTTTGCGGATCTTGTTATAGGCGATTACGGATCACAATACCTAACTCATCCGACTTTTAGCTATAATAATATTTCCGCTACTGTCGGAGCCAAATACAATTTCGACTCAAACTACGATCTACGCGTTAATTATGCACTGAGTAACCGAGCTCCTAACCCTTCTGAATTATTCTCGGACGGGTTACACCATTCTGCTGCCAGTATAGAATTGGGGGATCTGCGTTTAGATTCTGAAAATTCTCATAAAATATCCTTGTCTTTTGAAAAACGACATGGTTTATTCAGGTTTACAGTGGCACCCTACGTCAATTTTATTACTAATTATATCAATATGGAACCCAACGGGTTAGAAGAAACCATCCGTGGGGCATTTCTTCGGTACAAATACCGTCAAAATGATGCGCGTTTATTAGGGGTAGATGTAGACTTAAATTATCAGTTTTCTACGCATTTTAGCTACCATGGAAAATTTTCTACCGTAGATGGCCGCGAAACACATGCTCATCGTCCGCTAATAGACATTCCGGCTACCCATATGAGTCATGCCATTACTTACCTAAACCCAGACTGGCATCACTTTACCTTTAGCTTACATGGGGAGGCCGTCTTTAAAAAACAGCATTTCCCCAACGACAATTTTAGTGTTAAGGTTTTAGACAACGGCGTTTTTCAACAAAAAATGGTTGATATAAGTACCCCTCCAAAAGGTTATTTCCTTACCGGATTTGATGTAGGAGCCACTTTTCATCCATTTAACACGGGAGCTATGGAAGTGCGTTTATCGGTAGATAATCTATTTAATGTACGTTACCGAAACTATTTAAATCGATTGCGGTATTATGCCGATAATACCGGTCGAAACATTACCCTTCAACTAAAATTTAACTACTAAAAAATAAACTTCATGAAAGTTCTTAAATATCTATTTCTAATCGCCTTATTTAGTGTTGTTTCCTGTACTGTTGATGGAATCCCGAAACAGGTAAACGAAACCGAAGTAATTAGCGATGTAACGCTTACATTTACGAATGCACAAGGGCAATCGGTTTCCTATACCTATACAGATCCGCGGTATCGTAACAAAAATTATACATCGCCAGTCATTGTCTTAAAAAGCGGACAAACTTATACCGTTTCAACTCATTTCTACAACAAATCTAATCCTGATGAGATTGAAGACGTAACGCAAGAAGTAGTGGAAGAAAAAGACGATCACTTTCTTGAATTTCGGTTTTTTAAGGCTTCTGTAAATCTAACGCGTACAGATGAACCTAAAACTACTGATAGTAACGGAATCCCTATCGGGCTGTTTACACAATGGAAAGCCGGAACACCTACCCAAAACGGCGCCGTTCAAGTAACTTTGATACACAAACCACTCACTAAATCGGTGCAAAATCCTGAAGGAAATCACACTGGCGGAGAAACCGATGCGCAAGTAATCTTTGAGCTTCATATCAAATAAAATCTGCCACATTTCAAAAAAAAATACCGACTTCCATACTTCTTGAAAGTCGGTATTTTAATAACATAGCTGAAAATTACTTTAGTAATTCTAGGAGCTCTACAGCCGCTGTTTGTCCCTTGTCTTTATTATACCAAGCTTGCAATTTCTGTTCATACACTTCAAAATCTTCTCCATTTTTTTTGGCTTCTAAGAAGATTTCTTGTAACGGAGCAGGACGCGGCCCCCAGTCTGCTTCTACGAATTGATCTTCAGGATTAAACACAATTAATTTAGGAATAGATTTCCCGCCATTTGTTAAAAAATCGTTCATCAAATCCAAGTTTTGTTCACGTAAAACTATTCGCAAGTCAATTCCTTCACTCAAGGAGGCTATTTTATGAATCACCGGAACACTGTGTGCCGCATCACCACACCACCCTTCAGTAATAACAATCCATGTTCTTTTTTTGGTATAAGCTTTTATCCGTGCTTCTTGCTCCGGAGTTAGCTGAAATTTCTTATTCCAACGTTGCATGCGTTGCAAACCCAATTCAGAAAAATGCACAAACATTTCATCGGCTCCTTCAGTAGTTGATTTTCCTTCAGTTAATAACTCTTCTATCAGCTTTAAATAGCCTTCATAAGAATATGATTTTTTTAAACTTTCATTAATGTGCTTTGCTGTATTTATTGTTGTATTCATAATGGCTTATTTTTTATACAAAGTTCCCAAATACTTCCTACATTTGAGGGTTCAAAATCCTAAATATATGTCAAAAAAACGCTGCGGATGGTGTGAAGGCGATGAGCTCTATGAAACGTACCACGACCACGAGTGGGGTACTCCGGTACACGATGATCAAAAATTGTTTGAATTCTTATTGTTAGAGTGTTTTCAGGCCGGGTTAAGTTGGATTACTATCTTGCGTAAACGCGAAAATTTTAAAGTTGCTTTTGACCAGTTTGACTACCAGAAAATCGCGCATTATTCAGAAGAAAAAATTCAAGAATTACTTCAAAACAAAGGAATTATCCGAAACAAACTTAAAGTAAGAGCAGCTGTTAACAATGCACAACGCTTTATAGAAGTGCAGCAAGAATTTGGGAGTTTCGACAATTATATTTGGGGTTTTGTAGGCGGAAAAACCATTCAAAATCACGTGTTAGACTACCGCAAACGCCCACCAACCACCAAAATTAGTGATAAACTGAGTAAAGATCTTAAAAAAAGAGGGTTTAAGTTTGTAGGTTCTACGGTGGTCTATGCTCATATGCAAGCTACCGGAATGGTAAACGACCACGAGGAATCGTGTTTTAGAAATGCCGAACTAACGCAAGCCAAATAAGTTTTCTTACCCACGCAACCATTGTAAAAACGCTCGTCGAGGAATTTCTTCAGCGCCGAGACTTTCTAAATGCGCTGTATAGACTTGGCAATCTATTAAGCGTATATTCTCCGTTTGTAAATGTTGCACCCAAGTAATCAATCCGTACTTAGAAGCATTACTCACTTTTGCAAACATGCTTTCGCCACAAAAAATACGTTTTTCTCTTAGATAAACACCATAAAGTCCACCTACCAGTTCATCCTCTTGCCACACTTCTACCGAGTGAGCATGCCCTAATTGATGTAAACGAATATAAGCCGCTTCCATCTCCGGGGTAATCCAGGTACCCAACTGTCCGGGGCGAATTATCGTGGCGCACTGTCGAATAACCGCTTCAAAACACTGGTTATAGGTAACCTGAAAAGTTTTTTTCTTAAGCAGCTGCTGCATACTTTTTGAAATGTGTAATTTTTCCGGAAAAAGTACCATACGTGGGTTAGGCGACCACCATAAAATAGGTTCTCCTTCATTATACCACGGAAAAATACCCGAACGATAGGCTGTTAGCAATACAGTTGGTGAAAGATTACCTCCTACCGCTAACAGGCCCTGATCATCAGCTAGAGCAGGATCGGGAAATCCGTATGTAGACTCTTCATCAAACAACTTTTAATAAAAAATACGAAAATCCGGAAATTGTTCTCCGGATTTTTAGTTAGTTCTATTTTTAAATTTAAAAAGGCAAGTCGTCTTCCTCATCATCTTGCTCAAACCCGGCATTAGGAGCAGGCTCAAACTCATCTGGTGGTGGAACAGCACCATCAGCAGCTTGCGCAGCTTCTACTCGCCAGCCATTTAATGAATTAAAATATTTTACTTCGCCTTGCGGGCTCGTCCATTCACGCCCTCGCAAGTCTATACTCACTTTTACCAGCTGGTCTTTTTTAAACTTGTCTAGTATTTCAACTTTGTCTTGCAAGAAATCTATCAGCAAATGTTGTGGATATTGTTCTTCCGTTGTAATGACCAATTGGCGTTTTCTAAACCCGTTACTTCCGTAAGTTTTGGTTTCAAAAATCTCTTTAATTCTTCCTTGTACTTCCATTGTTAAATTTTCTTTAGGGTTGCTGCCCATAAAATATTCCAGGCATTTTCTACTTCATTTTTTACTAAAAATTCACGCGCTACCGCATGAATTTTTTCTACAGAACTCGTGGCTATAAATTCTTCCCATTCATTTTCTTGCACAAAACGAGTTGCTTGTACATCACTAGGAAACTGCGATACATTAGCCAGCTGCGCTAAATTATTTCCGGTAAGTACCGTACTTTTTCTAATGGGCTCCGGCAATTGATCTACTCCCATCCCAATATGGTTAACCGGCTTAGGCAACTCGAACATTCCCACATTGGCTCGGGTGTACCAAGAGCCTCCCATACGAGCCACTTGGTCTAATTTGTATTGATCTATTTTGTTTCCGGCATAGGTTACCGCTTCGGCTATATGCATTTTTAGCACTTCACAAATCACCAAATTAGCGGCGCCACCGCCTTTTCCTGTATAAACAATATCATTGACCTTACATTCAAATTGAACCGGCGATTCTGCCACTCGCTTAGGTTTGATTAAGGTAGAATCTAACATGGTTAGCCCGGTTTTTTCAAACTCGTTAACCTCTTCCGGATAATCCGTACTAGCCAACGAACTTTGGTGTACTATGGTATAATTTACCACATTTATAACCGCTTCTTTTACTTGTTCTACATTGTGCAAACTGTGTTTGGTTTCTGCATTACTAATGCGTCGCATAGGCGAAAACACCAAAATAGGCGGGTTAGCACCAAAAAAATTAAAGAAACTAAAAGGTGTTAAATTTGGTATTCCGTCTTTACTTATAGTACTGACTAAAGCAATGGGGCGCGGTCCGACTGCGCTGGCTATGAGTCCGTAAAATTTCTTAACAGGAAGGTCGCCCGGCTGAAATGATAACATCAATTTTTGTTTAGTTTGCACAAAGATAAGTAATCCCTCAAGAACGAAAAACATCCAAAGAAAAACACAACTTTTTAAAAAGCCTTATCTTTCTACCCCCAAAACAAGCACCTATGGTTTTTACCCAAAAAAAGAAGTTGTTACGTTGGAGCATAATCATTGCCTCCGTCATCATTCTTGGCTTGTTTTTATGGAATGTGAGTCAATTTTTTTACCAGCTTAAAAAAGAAGAGCAACAAAAAATGGAAATTTGGGTAGGGGCCCAAACAGCACTAATACAAAACGAAAACTTAGAAAGCAGTGTGAGTCCGGTTTTGCTGGCTATTATTCAAGGAAATACCTCTACTCCTATGGTGCTCTATTCGGTTAAAGACCACGTCTATTCTACCCGAAATATCCCGCCAAAAGAAGTGCAGACACAAGCCGCCATGAAAGCCTTGGCAAATGAATTTGCGCAACAATATACCCCTATAAAAATAGCCTATCACAACAGCCTGTACAGCATTGTATATTACGGAAATTCTAACGTCATCAACAAAGCAAAATATTTTCCACTAGTCATTATTGTAGTCGTTTTACTATTTCTTTTTATTCTGTATTATTTCTATACCATCTCAAAATCAAACGAACAGAATAAACTCTGGGCAGGTATGGCCAAAGAAACAGCACACCAAATAGGTACGCCTCTTTCTTCTTTAGTTGGGTGGACAGAGCTCTTAAAAACAGAGCAGGTAAATCCCGACTATTTGATTGAAATGGAAAAAGACGTTGATCGACTAAAAACCATTACTGAACGGTTTTCAAAAATAGGGTCTATTCCTACCCTTACAAAAACCAATTTTGTGCAGGCCGTCACTTCTTCATATGATTATTTAAAATACCGCAATTCTAAACTGATTCACTTTTCTATACAAAAACCCAATACCCCTATTTGGGTGCAACTAAATCCGCAGCTCTTAAGTTGGACTATTGAGAATTTAGTGAAAAACGCTGCCGATGCCACGCGCGGAAAAGGTAGCATAAGCCTACACCTTTCTGAAGACACAAAATGGGCTTATCTGCACATAACCGATACCGGAAAAGGGATGGCAAAAAAAGATTTTAAAAATATTTTTAAACCGGGGGTAACCTCTAAAAAACGGGGTTGGGGACTTGGGCTATCACTTGCCAAACGCATCGTTGAAGAATACCACAACGGCAAGATACGAGTCTTAAAAAGCCAACCGGGAAAAGGTACTACCTTCGAAATTAAACTAAAAAAGATATAAGCCTACTTTAATTGATTCACAATAGCTTGTGCGGTAGCTTTAAACTCATCATCGGTAAGTTTTGTAACCTGTTTAAAGTCTACATCGCCTAATTTATTTAGCGGAATAAGGTGTACGTGTACGTGTGGCACTTCTAGCCCTACTACGGCCATACCAACGCGATTACACGGAATAGCCTTTTCAATGGCCAAGGCCACTTTACGCGAAAAAGCCATTAATTCCATATAGGTATCTTCTTCTAAATCCCACACTTTATCTACTTCTTGTTTTGGAATACACAAAGTATGCCCTTTTGTGTTGGGATTAATATCTAAAAAAGCGTAAAACTTATCAGTTTCAGCTACTTTATAAGAAGGAATTTCTCCTTTAACAATTTTGGTAAATAGTGAAGACATATATTTATTTTTTAATTCGTGGCGATTTCAACATTAAAACTACAAATTCTATATGTTTTGCCATTCTAAACCGCTATTTTTTAATACCCCAACTTTTCACGTACTCTTTTTAAGGTGGTATCCGCCACTTTACGTGCTTTTTTTGCCCCCTTTTCTAAGGCCTCATCCAGCACTTCTTTATGACTCATATAATAGGTATACCGTTCTCTTTCTTTAGCATATTTAGTAGACAAAACCTCAAACAACGCTTGCTTGGCATGGCCATATCCATACCCTCCGGCTTCATAATTTTTACGCATTTCGGCAACTTGTTCTTCAGAAGCCACCAACTTATACAAAGCAAACACATTATCTGTATCCGGGTTTTTAGGTTCTTCTAACGGAGTGCTGTCTGTTTGAATACGCATTACCTGCTTGCGCAGTTTTTTATCAGATTGAAATAGATTAATGGTATTTCCGCGTGATTTACTCATTTTTTCTCCATCAATTCCCGGAATGACCCGCACATTTTCTACTACACGAGCCTCGGGCAATACAAAAATTTCTTCTCCAATTTGATGATGGAGACGCGTAGCTACATCACGCGTAATTTCTATATGCTGTAACTGATCTCTTCCTACCGGAATATATTCTGCATCGTACAACAAGATATCTGCAGCCATCAAAATAGGGTAGTTAAATAATCCGGCGTTTACGTCGGCTAACCGATCGGCCTTATCTTTAAAAGAGTGCGCCAAGGTTAAGCGTTGGTATGGAAAAAAACAATCTAAATACCATGTCAACTCTGTGGTTTGCGGCACGTCACTTTGGCGATAAAACACCGATTTTTCTGTATCTAAGCCAAATGCCAACCATGCGGCGGCCACCGCATAGGTGTTTTCGCGCAATTCTTCTGCATTTTTAATTTGTGTGAGTGTATGCAGGTTAGCAATAAACAAAAAAGAATCGTTATCAGAAGCATTTGCCATCTTAATAGCCGGAATAATAGCGCCCAACAAGTTTCCTAAATGCGGTACGCCCGTGCTTTGAATACCGGTAAGAATACGTGCCATAGTAAAAATTTTTTCAAAGGTAATTTTTTTGTGGTATTCACCTCCTTATTTCCTCATAAATCACGTGTTAATACGTATGAAAAAACAAAAAATTAGGCACAGAAAATCATTTTACCGTAATTTGTAAAAAATATAATCGGTTTATTTTTAAACGTTATGAACCTGTTTCAAAAAATTATTAACGGTATCTATCGTGCGTGGTTTTATGTAATGATTGCCTTTTCTACCATCGTACTGTTTCCTTTTCTTTTTATTTTTACCATAAAAGAAAGTTACTATTCCTCTTTTTATGTGGTGGCACGCATTTGGGGTGGAATTATCATTTATGGAATGGGGCTTTTCCCACAAGTAAAACGCATACAAAAACTCACCAAAGGACAGAGTTACATTCTGGTAGCTAATCACAGTTCTATGACTGATATTATGCTGATGTATTGCGCTGTGCGCACTCCTTTTGTTTTTGTAGGAAAAAAAGAACTAGCTAAAATTCCTTTATTTGGGTTCTTTTACTCTCGTTCTTCTATCTTGGTTGATCGTAGTAATATGCGCAGTAAAAATGCTGTTTTTGATGCGGCTCAACGGCGTATTAAACAAGGTAACAGTGTTTGTCTTTTTCCGGAAGGCGGTGTACCAAAAGACACGAGTCTTACCTTAGGAAAATTTAAAGACGGCCCTTTTAGAATGGCTATAGATCATCAAATTCCGGTGGTGCCTCTCATCTTTTATGATAACAAACGTCGTTTTCCTTATCACTTTGCACAAACACACCCCGGGCGTTTACGAGTAAAAATTTTACCCCCTATTTCTACTAAAGGTATGGAAACTCATAAAGACAAAGCCACTTTGCGCAACAAGGTATATGACATTATTTTACACGAATTAGAACATCCTAATTTTTAGTGTCAAGCCTCACATTAATCAAGAAAGGCAAAAAGACACAATTCCACAGAAAACCCTTACTTTTGCAGGAATATTAAATCGGTTTTACGATGAAAGAAATTCCTTGGAAAACAGCAAAAGAATACGAAGACATTACTTATAAAAAGTGCAACCACGTAGCACGTATTGCCTTTAACCGACCGGAAGTACGCAACGCTTTTCGACCTAAGACCACCTCAGAGCTAATCGACGCTTTTCGCGATGCACAAGAAGACACCTCTATTGGTGTAATTCTCCTTTCTGCCGAAGGCCCCTCTCCTAAAGACGGCGTATATGCCTTTTGCAGCGGTGGCGACCAAAAATCTCGTGGACAAAAAGGGTATGTAGGTTCAGACGGTATGCACCGTTTAAACATCTTAGATGTGCAACGTCAAATTCGGTTTATGCCAAAAGTGGTAATTGCAGTTGTGCCCGGGTGGGCCGTTGGTGGGGGGCATAGCCTACACGTAGTTTGCGATATGACTATTGCCAGCAAAGAGCATGCTATTTTTAAACAAACTGATGCCGATGTTACCAGTTTTGATGCCGGTTATGGCTCTGCTTATCTCGCTAAAATGGTGGGGCAGAAAAAAGCACGCGAAATTTTCTTTTTAGGTAGAAATTATTCGGCACAAGAAGCTTTTGAAATGGGCATGGTTAATAAAGTAGTGCCGCATAACGAGCTAGAAACTACTGCCTATGCATGGGCACAAGAAATTATTACGACCAAATCTCCTACCTCTATAAAAATGCTGAAATATGCCATGAACCTAACCGATGACGGAATGGTAGGACAACAAATTTTTGCCGGTGAAGCCACCCGATTAGCTTATATGACCGACGAAGCAAAAGAAGGGCGCGATGCCTTTATAGAAAAACGTAAACCTAATTTTGAGAAAAAATGGCTTCCATAACAACTAACTTTTCCGAATCTCAACGATTTAACCAACCTTGGCTGTGGGTTATTCTGATTGTTATCTACATTTCTCCATTGCTAGCCAATCTTCCCACCGTTTTTACAGATGGAATTGGCGCTGCTTTTAGTATAGGAATCCTAAACCATGTAATTACATTAGGGGTCATTATTCTCTTAATTTTTATACTAAGACTAGAAACCACCATCAATTCCACCGGAATACAACTGCGTTATTTTCCTTTTCTTCGCCGGGCATTTACTTGGGAAGAAATAGCTGAAATAGAAATCATAAACTATTCTTTTCGCGATGTTATGGGGTGGGGCATACGACTAGGATCTCGCTTCGGAACCGTTTATAATGTAAGAGGATATAACGGGATACGCATTGTTTTAAAAAACGGAAAAAAATATTTAGTAGGCACCCAACAACCCCAACAAATAAAAGAAATTATAGCCCGACACAAGGCTTAAAATTGTACTCAAAAATACAGCTATGGCAGATAAAAGAAGTATGCACGAACTCGATATGGATTTGGTAGAAATGACTATGGATATTATGAAATATGTTATTGGTCGCATAAGCACTACCAACCCCGAGATGGGCTACCCTCAACGCGAGGAAGATTTGCAAGCATTAATTGGTGAAACTATTACAGAAGACGGTATTGGCGGAGAGAATGCTTTTGCCTTATTTAAAGACAAAATGCTTAAGGCCACCGTTCCTTCCGATCATCCGCGGCATTTGGCTTTTGTACCGGCGGCTCCTACACGAGCAGCCACCCTTTTTGATGTAGTAACCTCTGCTGCCGGAGTACATGGAGCCTATTGGATGACTGGTGCCGGTGGTATTTATGGTGAAAACCAAGCTATGCAATGGATTGTAAACCTCACCGGACTTCCTAAACCGGCTTTCGGTGTTTTTACCAGTGGGGGTACTGCAGCTAATCTTTCGGCCATGGTTACCGCACGTGAAAACTGGCGCCAAAAAGACCCAAGCAATGAGCGTTTACGCGGCTTAATTATTACTTCTAATGGAGCGCATTCTTCCATAAAAAGTATGGCTCACGTAATTGATGCGGACATCATTTTAGTAGACGATGATGAGGAAGATAAACTGAATGGCAAATGGCTTCAGAAAAAAATTGATGAATTATCGGCAGCTGACCGAAAGCGACTTTTTGCCGTAGTGGCTACCGGCGGAACTACCAATGCCGGTATTATAGACAAACTAGACAGCATTGCCGATGTTTGTAAAAAAGAAGGGCTGTGGATGCACGTAGATGCCGCTTATGGAGGCGGCGCACTGGCCGCACCTTCTGTGCGCCCTTTATTTAAAGGTATTGAACACGCCGACAGTATTACCATTGACCCCCATAAATGGCTGTTTTCCCCCTATGACTGTGGGGCCTTGGTATACAAAAACCCGGAGCTGGCACGTAAAGCGCATGCACAACAAGGTTCCTACTTAGACGTGGTTTATAAAGACACCCGTGGGTTTAATCCTTCAGAATACCAAATTCAGTTAACCCGCCGACTACGAGGTTTACCCTTGTGGTTTTCGTTGGCTATGCACGGCACTAAACGCTATACCCAAGCCATTGAGCGCGGACTCGAATTGGCGCAGGTTGCGGCTAAAAAAATACAACAACACCCCGATTTAGAATTGATTCGGGAGCCGAGTTTATCTTGTGTCTTGTTTCGCCGAAAAGGATGGACTCCGGACGATTATGTGCATTGGACGCGTAAAAACCAACGCGAAGGATTTGCTTTGGTAACCCCTACACAATGGACTAAAAACGGGGTAAGCGAAACCATTACGCGTTTCTGTTTTATTAACCCGGAAACTACGGCCGAAGATATTGATGCGATTTTAAAAACAATGGAATAGTTTACTGGAAAATCTATACTAGAAATTAGCCCGGTATCCGGTCTAGGCTTTCGGATTATTGGTTTTTAGAAAAGTAATCATCTCATCTTTTTCTTTCAGCAGGGCTTTATATTTTGCAACAAGATTTTCTAGCATAGAAACTTTTTGTTTAAAATTATTGCCGTTTTGGGTAGGGTTGGTAAATGGGTGCCCTTCTTCTCCATAAATCTCGGCGATGGGGGTTTCCAATTCTTTAGCTAACATGGGAATTTCTTCTGCTACAAACCGTACCGCCCCATTTTCTCGGCGGCAATATTGTGATTGGGTTAATCCTAAAACATGCGCCATCGCTTCTTGTGAATAATGTTTCTCTTCTCGTATTTCTTTAATGGCTTCATGTATTTTCATTATTTTTTATGACAAATATAACAATTTATAGAAAAACGTTAAGTATTATTACTGTTTATTTAGTTATTGTATTGGTTACCCTACAAAAAAACGGGGGCTTAAAACAATATATCACAGGCCTTTATAGGGGTTTTTTTAAGGTTTTCTTAATCTATATTTTTTTATAAACACAACTTTTCCATGATGGAATCTAATCCGGTTGCCCAAGCGTTCTTCTATACAGGCGGTTTGAATTTCGTTATCCAAACTATGGGCCATTTGCCAACTCCGGTAGTACGTGGCAGCATCGTGTTCTCCATAAAAAACCACGCAAAAGGATTTTTATTTGCACAAAAGCTGAAAATATGGTGATTGGGAAAAACCAAAATAGGCAACTCCATTTTTACGGGAATATTGATTTTTTTATGTCCTTTTTATAACAAATATGATAAATTATGGGGTTTTAGCATTACTAATGGCAATAGCCCATAGGATTTAACCATTATTAACGCTTATTTAACCCCCGCATATTGTTGCGCAACAATACAGGCGGAAACCGAAAAGCTTTTTTAAGAGAGTAGGTTGAATTATTTAAATTTTATTAATTATGAAATCAAATTTTAACGATAATTTGTTTAAAAAACAAATTAAAGATGGATCATGCGCCTTAATAGGGGGTATTAGAAAAGAAGATGAAACTGGTTATACCAAGACATCTCAAACCCATGATTTAGGAAACGGGAAGGACACTCGCACTCAAGTATACAATGAAGAGGGTCATATTATCTCTTCTTGCGTTACTTGGAATTAAAAATACATTATTAACATATTAAATCTCTTAATTATGAAATCAAATTTTAATAACAAATTATTTTCAAAAAGAATAAGTGGGAAGTCAATTATTGGCGGAATTAGACAGGACTCTGAAAGTGGAAGCTCTTGTGCTCAGTTTTCATGGAAAGATGATAAATGTACTGATACTAAGGTTACTTCTTATGACGATAACGGAGAAGTTATAAAAGATACGGGGTGGCAAGAGACCGGCCAATAATCTATAGAGCCTTGTAATATAAAATATCTTAAAATTACAAGGCTTCTTTTTATAGTTAGTTTAATAAAAATCAAGTTACAAATATCCACTTTTAATGGCAGTTAATATGCTAATTGATTACCAACAAAAAAATAAATGTAGTTATATTAACGAAAACTCCAGTTGTTATAAATTATAGGCTTAATCTTATTAGTTCTTGTATCTAATCTGTGAAATATATTACAATGTTGAATCTCAACGCCTATAATTGACAGTATAAGAACAAAATCTCTTGACTTATCATCATAAAGTTCAAATATACTATTTGGGTATTACTTTATACTTTTATAAAATTCAAACAATAAATTATGTCAAAATTTACTACGCTTTTATTGATTTTCATATTAATGCTTTCACTTAAATCTTGTTCATCTCCAAAAATTTCCAAAAATTCTACGATTACACTTCAAGAATGGTTGGCCGAAAAAGAAGTTTATGACAGCCTTATGGCAAAAACGGCTCATAAGGATTGCCAAGCTTTGCAAAAAACAGTGTCACAATTTAAAGTACACCCATTTAAACGGGCTTTTTATATTGATTTGGCACATTGTTTTTATAACAATGGTAAACTTACTAAAGCAAAAAAATACTTGCTAAAATACATTGCTGCCGGAGTGCATATTAGTTGGATTGACAGTACAGCATTTCCTCTTATTTATCAGAAAGTTAAAGCGAACTATCCTACGCTTCACCATAAATTTTGGAAGGATAGAGATACCAGTTATTTTCAGGAGGTGGAAAAGAGAGTAAAGCTAGACCAAGCACTCGTCGGCCAACCTAAAAAAAGAGGTGAGGTTATTAATGATAACACAAAATATTTGATGGCCTTTGTAAAGAAACACGGTTATTTTCCTTGGCAGCCGGAAGGTCTTGATTATTTTAAAAAAGAAAAATTCAGGACAGGTATTGACCTTGGAATTATAGCGATTCATGCAGCTGTTAAAGACAAGATTATACTTAGAAAATATGCCATTAAAAGTGCGCGTAAAGGGGTTAACTCTTGGCGTATTCCCATTGGAATAGGCGTTACATTTTATACACAACGATCATCCAAAGCTGTAAACCCTATTCGTTTTATTTATTTTGATTCTACTAATAACTTGCAACTTGACAAGTCTTATTTACAGCTATATTGTTTGAAAAGATTTATTGAGAATAATAATATTGACCAGATAAAAATACAACCTTCTAAAGCAAACTCTTTAGATACAAAGGCTCTATCTTATCAGCTTAGCCAATTAAAAAAATATTTGGTTAACGAATTTTCTTTGACCAATACTCAAATAATTATTTCAGAGACCCCCAATTCTAAAGAGCATGTAGTTGATTTACAATCAAAAGGAGCCTATAATTACACCTTTACTATAATTCATAAATAAATGGTGCTAATATTCTCCATAAATTCTGATTCGTCAACAGAAAATGTCATACAATGGCTTTTAAAAAAAGAGATTAAATTTTTACGTTTAAATGAAGATGATCATGTTTTGATCAAACATCTGTCGCATAATGATTTTATACTTTTTATAAACGGAGAAGAGTTGGCCTTTTCAGATATAGATTCAGTATGGTATAGAAGGGGAGATCTGTTTTTTAAAACATTGTTTAGCAAAGAAAGTATTGTAGAAAATTACAATAAACAAGAAACTGATATAATTAAGTCTTTTTTCTATGATTTGATTAAAAGTAAAAAAAATCTAAACAATTATAATTTTAGTACTGTAAACAAGCTTAAGGTTCTGAAATATTGTAGGGAAAATGGGTTGAATAATGCCCCATTTATAATAACTCAATATAAAAACGAGTTAATGAGATTTTACAAGGAAAATAACAACGAGATCATTTCAAAATCACTTAATACACCGTTTATAATGATATCAAAGGTATATACGTACATGTCATACACCTATCGAATTGATGCCGACGATATAAAAATACTAAAACCCAAATTTTCCCCTACATTTTTTCAAAAGCAGATTAAAAAAAAATATGAAATTCGCACTGTTTATGTAGATCAAAAATTTTATAGTATGGTCATTTTTTCTCAAAAAAATAAAAAAACAGCAGTTGATTTTAGGCATTATGATAGGATAAAACCAAACCGTCTAACACCATTCAAATTACCCGATTGGTTCCAAAAAAAAATGCTCAAAATGTTAAAAAAATTTGAAATTAACTGTGCCTCTTTTGATACGATAATCTCTCCAGAGGATGAATACTTTATGATTGATTTAAACCCGATAGGTCAGTTTGGTATGGTATCGACCCCATGCAATTATAATTTAGAAGAAAAATTTGCAAATTTTTTAAAGTATGAAAGAAAAAATACTTAATGAGATACGTTATGGAAATGCTCCATTACATTTATTATCAATTAAAAAAAATGAAAATAGAAAAGTTATATTTCATTCTAGAACCTCTAAATTGTTAAAAACAAATAGTATGATTACATATAATTTATATAAATCTGCACTATGAAACACCTCTTTTTAAGGAATCGACTATGTGTACCTATAAAAGGGTATAACAGAAGCGTTATTATTGATTTAATTAGGACTGATTTTTATTTTATTCCTAATTCTTTATTCGAAATTATAGAATCAGATGACATAATCGACTTTAACCAAAGAAATATTAAAGATTTAAATCAATGGATTCAGTTTCTTATAGATGAAGAAATTATTTTTGAAATCAAAAATTCAAATGAATTAAAACTATTTCCTAGTCTCTCATATGAATACCACTCTCCTCATTTATTAAGTTGTATTATAATTCATTCTAATTTTAACATGGATTTATTTCACTTCTTCAGTAACATGCGAATTCAAAATATTTCAATCATTTTTGACAAGTTTAAATCAGAAGAAATAAACTTTTTTCTAAAGTTATTGTCAAAAAAAGAAGTAGATTCAATAAATATATACATAAAAAAAGAGGAAAAACTAACATTGTCATATCTACAGAAAATAGCCTTTCCTGTTCAACCACTTAATATATATGTTTTCTGCAATAACAATTATAAAAATGAAAAAGTTAAACAGGGTCTCAATGTAGCAAATGTTCATTTTATGGCTCAAACTTTTAACTCTTTTACTTCAACCATGCAACCTATAAAAATTACAGTGAACAGCGAACACTTTTTTGAGTCCTATAATCGTGATAATTACTTTAACCAAAAGCTATATATAGACAATGAAGGAAAAATTAAAAACGGTTTAAATAATAGTCACAACTTTGGTAATATAAATAAGCTTTTAAAGAATGATTTTTTAGAAATTATTAATTCAAAACAATTTCAATATTTATGGAACAAAAAGAAAGAAAATACACTAGTATGCAAAGAATGTGAGTTCCGTTTTATGTGCGTAGACCCTAGGGAGCCTAAAATGAATGAAAAGGGAGAGTGGTTTCATGAAAATGAATGTACCTATAATCCATATATATCGAAGTGGGATAATGAAGGTGGATTTAAAAGCCTCACAGAGTGTGGGGTGAAAATAACAAGAAAGGGAGTATTTTCGATAGATACAGAGAAAGCAAATGAAATATTTGAAACTGAATGGTAAAAGCAATTAATAGTTTCCCTTTTTATAAACAACCTGATATAAAAGACTGTGGCCCCACTTGCCTTAAAATCATAGCCAAGTATTATAATCGAAGTATCTCGTTAGCTCAAATACGTCTCTTTAGTGAAACCCAACGCAATGGGAGTAGTTTATTAAAGCTAAGCGAGGCCGCTGAACGTATGGGATTCCGCTCCTTAGGCGTCAAAATTAATTTAAAGGATTTATTGGAAGCTCCGCTACCTTGTGTGCTTCATTGGAACAAGAACCACTTTGTGGTGCTGTATAAGATTCAAGGAAAAAGGAGTAAACGGAGGTTTTATATTTCTGATCCGGCACATGGCAAACTCCAATATACCCAAAAGGAATTTCTTAGCCACTGGATTGGTGAAAATGCCAACGAGATTACAGAAGAAGGAATTGCGCTTATGCTTGAGACAACTCCTAAATTCTTTGAAACCGAATTTGAGCAAGAAAAAAAGTTGGGTTTTTCCTTTTTAAGCACTTATATTTTTAAGTACAAAAAGTTTTTATGGCAGTTGGTTATTGGGTTGATTGCCGGAAGTCTTCTACAATTAATCTTCCCCTTTCTTACCCAAAGTGTGGTGGATATTGGTATTAAAAACCAAAATATTCATTTTGTATACCTTATTTTGTTTGCCCAACTGTTTTTGTTTTTGGGGCGTACCGGTATTTCTGTGGTGCGTAGTTGGATCTTGTTGCACCTAAGCACCCGTATTAATATTTCGTTGATTTCCGATTTCTTTATCAAGCTCATGAACTTGCCTATTGCTTTTTTTGATACCCGCATGACCGGTGATATTTTGCAACGCATCAATGATCATCGCCGTATTGAAAGAATTTTGACCACCTCTTCCTTAAGCACTCTGTTTTCCTTGTTTAACCTGCTGATATTTGGAGCGGTGTTGTTGTATTATAGTTGGCAAATCTTTGCGGTATTCTTAACAGGTACAATTTTATACTTCGGTTGGATTGTCTTGTTTTTAAAAAAACGTCGCGATTTGGATTATAAAAATTTCTCTCAGGTCAGTCAAGAGCAAAGCAAGACCATTGAATTGATTAACGGGATGCAGGAAATCAAACTCCACAATGCCGAAAAGCAAAAACGTTGGGGTTGGGAGTTTATTCAGGCCAGACTTTTTAAAATTTCTATAGAGAGCTTGCGGCTTGAACAATACCAAGGGGTGGGCTCAAGTGTCATCAATGAACTCAAGAATATTATTATTAGCATTCTTTCCGCTATTTTGGTCATTCACGGTGAAATTACCTTAGGGATGATGTTGGCCATCTCCTATATTGTAGGGCAACTCAATTCGCCGGTTTCACAGTTAATCAATTTTATTCGCGAAGTTCAAGATGCCCAAATCTCCTTAGAACGCTTGGCCGAAATTCACGAGAAAGAAGAGGAAGATGAAAAAGATGTCGAGAAAATTCAAGATTTAGGAGAGATTTCCAAAATCACCCTAGAAAACCTCAGTTTTCGGTATCCGGGTAGTGCGGCACCGGTTATCGAAGAGCTCAACCTTGAAATTCCCACTCATAAAATGACGGCTGTTGTTGGGGTAAGCGGTAGTGGTAAAACCACTTTAATGAAGATGTTATTAAAGTTTTATGACCCGGCTGAGGGGTGCATAAAAGTCGGTAATTATAAGTTGCAAAATATTGCACAGCACACCTGGCGCGAACGCTGTGGGGTGGTAATGCAAGAGGGGTATATTTTTAATGACACCATTGCCCAAAATATTGCCATTGGAGAAGATGTCATCGATAAACAAAAGTTGGTCTATGCCGTGGATGTGGCCAATATCAAAAGTTTTATCGAAACCCTTCCTTTGGCTTACAATACCAAAATCGGGATGGAAGGAATGGGTTTGAGTACCGGACAAAAGCAACGCATTCTTATTGCAAGGGCAGTTTATAAAAATCCGGATTTTTTATTTTTTGATGAAGCCACTTCCGCGTTGGATGCCAATAACGAAAAAGAAATTATGGAAAAATTAGAACGATTTTTTCAAAACAAAACCGTTTTGGTAGTAGCGCATCGATTAAGCACCGTAAAAAACGCCCACCAAATTGTAGTTTTGGACGAGGGGAAAATTATCGAAAAAGGAAATCACAAAGCATTGGTCAAACAAAAAGGCGCTTATTATAAATTGGTTAAAAATCAATTGGAATTAGGAAATTAAAAGGATGGCGGAGAAGAAAACTACAGAACATATAGAACTGCGCAGCGAGGAGGTGCAAGATATTTTGACCCGTATTCCCCCGTGGATGATTCGTTGGGGCAACACACTGTTTTTAGGGTTGATTTTCCTGTTACTTTTTGTGTCTTGGTTTGTAAAATACCCCGATATCATTAAGGCAAAGGCGGTATTGACCACAAAAATTCCGCCTCAAAAGGTTTATGCCCATGTTACGGCAAAATTTGATACTATTTTTGTTCACGAAAATCAAAAGGTCATCAGTGGACAAGCCTTGGCCGTTTTAAATAATACGGCGCGTTATCAGGATGTACTTTATTTACAATCCGTTTTGGATACAGTAAATTTTAAAAATGAAAAATTTATTATTCCGGTAGAAAAAATGCCAATCTTATTGTTGGGGTCCATTAATCCGCAGTACAATACCTTTATTGATAACTATGTACAGTTTGCACTCAATAGAAAATTAACGCCTTATAAAAGCCAATTACGTACCAATAAGATATCAATTGCTGAATTAAAACATCGCTTATCTGTTTTATTGTACCAGCAAAAAATGAAGAAACAAGCCCTTAACCTCCAAAGAGAAACCATAAATCGCAACAAGACTCTATTTAAAAAAGGCGTTATTTCAGAACAAGAGTTGGAGAAACACCAACTGGCTTTTGTACAAGCTCAACAGAATTTTAAAAGCATTAATTTGACCATTTCACAAACCCAGGAGGCGCTTGCCCAAGCACATCAAAATTCTGCCGGCACAAGCATTGAAAAAACCACCAAACAGCGGATGTTGTTTCAGAACCTTCTACTTTCTTATAATCAGCTTCAAACAGCCATTAAGGCATGGGAGCAAAAATTCCTTTTAAAATCTGCTATAAAGGGAAGGGTTGCTTTTCTAAATTATTGGAATCAAAACCAAACGGTGCAAACAGGAGATTTGGTGTTTACGGTTATTCCCGATCGTACTTCTGAATATATTGCTAAGCTAAAAGTTCCTGCCCATAATTCCGGAAAAATTAAAGTTGGGCAACGCGTAATGCTCAGTCTTAATAATTATCCTGAATCAGAATTTGGGGTTATAAAAGGCATCGTTCAAAGTAAATCGGCTCTACCCGATAAAGAGGGCATTTACCATATTGATGTTATTTTTCCACACCTTAGTCTAAAAAAAGGATTGATCACTACTTATGGCAAGACCATCCATTTTTCTCAAGAAATGGCCGGCACCGCCAATATTATTACTGAAGATTTACGTCTTATCGAGCGTCTTTTTTATCAACTAAAAGATATTTTTAATCGTTAGAGGTTAAAATATTTATATGTTAATTATTTTTTAACAGCTTTAGCATTCATTATGCTTTTATAAAATTCAAACAATATATTATGTCAAAATTTACTACGCTTTTATTGATTTTCATATTAATGCTTTCACTTAAATCTTGTTCATCTCCAAAAATTTCCAAAAATTCTACGATTACACTTCAAGAATGGTTGGCCGAAAAAGAAGTTTATGACAGCCTTATGGCAAAAACGGCTCATAAGGATTGCCAAGCTTTGCAAAAAACAGTGTCACAATTTAAAGTACACCCATTTAAACGGGCTTTTTATATTGATTTGGCACATTGTTTTTATAACAATGGTAAACTTACTAAAGCAAAAAAATACTTGCTAAAATACATTGCTGCCGGAGTGCATATTAGTTGGATTGACAGTACAGCATTTCCTCTTATTTATCAGAAAGTTAAAGCGAACTATCCTACGCTTCACCATAAATTTTGGAAGGATAGAGATACCAGTTATTTTCAGGAGGTGGAAAAGAGAGTAAAGCTAGACCAAGCACTCGTCGGCCAACCTAAAAAAAGAGGTGAGGTTATTAATGATAACACAAAATATTTGATGGCCTTTGTAAAGAAACACGGTTATTTTCCTTGGCAGCCGGAAGGTCTTGATTATTTTAAAAAAGAAAAATTCAGGACAGGTATTGACCTTGGAATTATAGCGATTCATGCAGCTGTTAAAGACAAGATTATACTTAGAAAATATGCCATTAAAAGTGCGCGTAAAGGGGTTAACTCTTGGCGTATTCCCATTGGAATAGGCGTTACATTTTATACACAACGATCATCCAAAGCTGTAAACCCTATTCGTTTTATTTATTTTGATTCTACTAATAACTTGCAACTTGACAAGTCTTATTTACAGCTATATTGTTTGAAAAGATTTATTGAGAATAATAATATTGACCAGATAAAAATACAACCTTCTAAAGCAAACTCTTTAGATACAAAGGCTCTATCTTATCAGCTTAGCCAATTAAAAAAATATTTGGTTAACGAATTTTCTTTGACCAATACTCAAATAATTATTTCAGAGACCCCCAATTCTAAAGAGCATGTAGTTGATTTACAATCAAAAGGAGCCTATAATTATACATTTACTAATATAATTCATAAATAAATGGGGGTAATATTCTCTCTGAATTTTGATTAATATCCCTCACTGGTGTTCAGTTTCCTTCCCCCCGCTAGTGCGCGAATCCTTTCGCCTTTTTAATTAGCAGCCCTTTTTTAAGCTTTAATTTCAATTTTAAAAGGGGGTGATGATTTCGGGAAAATACCTATTTTTGCCTATGCAAAACAACGTCCTTATTCTCGACTTCGGATCGCAGTACACCCAATTGATTGCCAGACGTGTACGCGAACAAAATATTTATTGTGAAATTCATCCGTTTCAAAAAATTCCGGAAGATTTAACCGCTTATAAAGCCGTTATTTTATCGGGTAGCCCTTTTTCGGTTTTAGATGAGAAGGCTCCTCAAATCGATTTATCGATTTTCCGTAAAAAATTGCCCCTCTTGGCGGTTTGCTACGGTGCGCAATATTTAGCGTATAAAGAAGGAGGGGAAGTAGAGCGGAGTAAAACCCGCGAATACGGCCGCGCCAATTTAACAACGCTTCACGATGAAAAAGGGTTGTTTAAAGGCGTGCCAAAAGACTCACAAGTCTGGATGTCTCATGGCGATACCATCAAAACCCTTCCCAAAGAATTTTCTGTATTGGCCGGTACCGCGCATGTTAAAAATGCAGCTTTTAAGGTGCAGGGCGAAGAAACTTATGGCATTCAGTTTCACCCGGAAGTATATCACTCTACCGATGGAAAACAAATGCTACAAAATTTCTTATTACACATTGCTCACCTCGACCCATCTTGGACTCCTGATGCTTTTATTGATCAGACCGTACACAACTTAAAAGCACAAATTGGCAGTGACAAGGTAGTGCTCGGACTTAGTGGGGGCGTGGATTCTTCTGTGGCAGCAGTGCTGCTAAATAAAGCTATCGGCAAAAATTTGTACTGTATTTTTGTAAACAACGGTTTGCTGCGCAAAAACGAGTTTACAGAGGTGTTAGCACAGTATAAAGATATGGGCTTAAACGTTAAAGGCATTGATGCTTCTGCCAAATTTTTGGCTGCCTTGGCCGGTATAACAGATCCGGAAAAAAAGCGAAAAACCATCGGAAAACTTTTTATAGAAGTATTTGATGAAGAAGCGCACCAGATAAAAGACGTTAAATATTTGGCACAAGGCACCATCTATCCGGATGTTATCGAATCCGTTTCGGTAAATGGTCCTTCGGTCACCATAAAATCACATCACAATGTGGGCGGGCTTCCCGAACGTATGAACCTGACCGTGGTAGAACCCTTGCGCAGTTTATTTAAAGACGAAGTGCGTAACGTAGGTAAAGAACTTGGTATTAACCCAACACTGCTAGGTCGCCATCCTTTTCCGGGACCGGGATTAGCCATTCGTATTCTAGGTGATATTACCGCCGAAAAAGTACGTGTACTGCAAGAGGTAGACGCTATTTTCATAAACAGCCTTCGCCAATGGAATCTATATGATACTGTGTGGCAAGCCGGTGCAATTCTGCTACCCATAAGCTCTGTTGGGGTAATGGGTGATGAGCGCACCTATGAAAAGGTAGTGGCACTACGCGCGGTAGAATCTACCGATGGCATGACCGCTGATTGGGTAAATTTACCGTATAAATTTTTACAAGAAGTTTCTAACACTATCATTAATAAGGTAAAAGGGGTAAACCGCGTGGTATATGACATTAGTTCTAAACCGCCGGCTACCATTGAGTGGGAATAATCGCTATCTTTAAACTATTTTCAGCCCTTTTTTTCTGACAAAAAGGAAATTATTTTTTTACTTATACATTTAGGAAGTATTTCATTCTATGCTTTAAATCTCAAGGCAATTCATTAAATTTGCTCACTCTAAAAAGCTGAAAATATGTTACAGCCACACCTCATCAAAGAACACAAAGAGGAATATATCAAGGCCTTAAAAAAACGAAATTTTGACGCCGAATCTTTGTTCGATCAAGTCCTCGCTTACGATGCCAAACGACGGGCTACACAAGCCAAACTCGACGAGCTTTTGGCAGAATCTAACCAACTGTCTAAAGAAATTGGTCAATTATATAAAAGTGGAAAAGCAGAAGAGGCCAATAAAATTAAACAACAAACCGGAGCCTTAAAAGAACGTTCTAAAGAGCTTTCGACAAAACTCAACCAAGTGTCTGAAACCCTAACCGAGTTGTTGTATACCATTCCTAATATTCCGCATGATTCTGTGGCTTTTGGCATTTCTGATGCCGACAATGAAGAAGTTTTTCAAGAAGGAGAAATACCTAATTTAGGTGAAAATGCTCTTCCGCACTGGGAGTTAGCAAAAAAATATAATTTAATTGATTTTGAACTAGGGAATAAACTTACCGGAGCCGGTTTTCCGGTATATATTGGCAAAGGGGCTCGACTACAACGTGCTTTAATTGCTTATTTTTTAGATAAAAATGCACAAGTAGGTTATACTGAATACGAACTACCTTATATGGTAAATGCTGCTTCAGGATATGGTACCGGCCAACTACCTGACAAAGAAGGACAAATGTATCACGTAAATCAAGATGATTTGTACTTAATTCCTACAGCCGAAGTACCCTTAACAAATATGTTTAGAGATCAGTTACTTTCAGAAGATGAATTACCTATCTCTTGCACGGCTTACACCCCATGTTTTAGAAGAGAAGCCGGCTCTTATGGCGCTAATGTACGTGGATTAAACCGCTTGCACCAATTTGATAAAGTTGAAATTGTAAACATTACCAAAGCCACTACTTCTTACGGAAAACTAGAAGAAATGATTGAGCACATTAAAGTTATTTTGCGCGAACTTCAGTTACCTTACCGTATCTTAAGACTCTGTGGAGGCGATTTAACGTTTACATCTGCTCTAACTTATGATTTTGAAGTTTTTTCTGCCGGACAAGAGCGATGGTTGGAGATTTCTTCTGTTTCTAATTTTGAAACCTATCAAAGTAATCGCCTAAAACTACGATATAAAACCAGTGATGGCAAGAAACATTTAGCGCACACCCTTAATGGAAGTAGCTTGGCACTACCGCGTGTAATGGCCGGTATTTTAGAAAATTACCAAACCGTTGACGGCATTATTATTCCGGAAGTATTGCGGCCTTATACCGGTTTTTCTAAGATTACATTGTAGAAAACGGTTTGCATATTGGCGTTCGTTGAATGTTTTTGGTTATAAATTATTGACTTGGTTCTTCTCATTATTTATTGACTTTCGGTAGTAGAAATTTCATTGATTCTATTTTTTGAAATAATTCTTTATTGTTTTCGTCAATAGTCATAGGTGTTATAATTATATAGCCTTGTTTTAAATAGGAAATATCGTCAGGTGAAGCTTCATCGTCAGAAAATGAAGTAGGTGAATAAACCCAAATAGTATGGGCATCTTTTTTGTTTAGGCTGTCACCATATATTTTTTTAAAGTGCATTGCCTTGGGCTTTTTGTATGATATTCGTCGTTTAGTAATTTTAATGCCTTTTATTTTATTCAAATTAATCCTTGGGAAAGCAACTGTCAAGTAGCTATTCTGCCCCATTTTTTTTACTATACCAGATTTTAAAAAATTGGCAATCCATTCAGGTATTGCTTTAAGCCACTTGTCGTTATTCGGTTCATCTTCGTTAAATCCGGAAAAAGCAATTCCGGGAACGCCTAAAAGTGCAGCTTCCCTAACGGCATTTATTGTTCCTGAACTAAACCAACTTGTTCCCAGGTTAGGGCTTCCGTTAATTCCCGAAATGACAAGGTCAGGCCGGTCGTTTTTAAATATACCACTCAAACCCAATACAACACAATCTGCTGGATAATCAGGAATTGTATAAACCCCAACATTATATTTATTGTTATAATAAAGTGTAGTTACTTCGTATGCGTATTTATCATTCCCAAATGCTTTATAACTTGAAGTTCCCGAACGGTCGTGTGATGATACTAAAATTGAAACTCTGTTTGCAATTGGTTTTAAGGCTCTCGCAAGTGCCACTAACCTGTCCATTTCTTTTGCACCATCGTCATTGGTTATCAATATATGTTTAAACAGATAATTGTTTTGTTGTGCAAATAGGGTAGTCGTTGATAGGCTTAAAACGATTAAAAGTATTATTTTTTTCATTGTCGATTTTAATGTTAGATTTATAGTTAGTGGTTTATTGTAAAGTACTTTTTTTATCGGTATTTTAAAGTAAGTATGGAATCAAGGCTTTTGTGTGTTTTATGTAGTCCAAATATTTTTCTCCAAAAAGCTCAATGAGTATTTTTTCTTCTTTTAGAAGTTTAAACCAAAGGGAGATAAAAACTATTATAATTGCAAGTATTGCTCTATAATCACCGACTATTATTGAATTACCAATAATCAGCAACAGAATTCCGGTATAAATGGGATGTCTTATTACGCTATAAATACCATCCTGAATCAGCTCGTGATTTTTCTTTTTCTGAATGGATAGGCTCCAGTTTTTACCGAGAATATAACGAGACCAACAGGCAATAATTGCACCAATGACACATATTGACAGTCCTATAATTCCAACCAGATTAGTGTGTTCAACAAAATTTTCTCGTAACCAACTGTGTCCATACCAATCTCCTGGTCCTAATAATAAAACAGGAATTAGGATTGGTAACCAATATTTAATAACACGTTTAAAGAATGGTTCTTGATGTTGAACTTTTTTAGCAGTTAGTGCAGAAATAACCCAATAGGTCAAAACAATCAACCAAGTTAAAGTTAGTGCATTTTTAATATACTCACTCATTCTTAATTTATGTTAACGTTTTTATTCAATGACACACAACACCTATAGCTATGCTACATAAGTACAGGATAAATGAGGACTGGTAGGCTATTTATACCTAAAACCAAAAACCCAAATTTACAAACCACTCGCTACGAGTAGTTTCAGGAGAATAGGAATAATGTACTTCTAGTGGACCCAAAAATGTTTCTATGCCATAACCAACAAAAAAGCCGGTATAGTCTGGGGCATCAAACATTCTTCCACCTTCAAGAAGGTCGTGTCCTATGTTGGCTATATTATAGCCTGCCATAAGGTGGTTTTTAGGAAAAATACGGTAGTCTACCTCGAGTGCTGCTTTATTAAAGCTATTACCCGTTTTATCCAAAAAATCATACCCAAAAAACGGAACGATATTATTGAGATAATAATTGCCATATCCACCCAAGAAAAAATTGAGTGCTGTCATATCTGTGTGCGCAATGTGAAAGCCCATACCGAGTTGTGCGCGTACCGAAAATTTTGGGAAAGGTGTAAAAGCATAACCCAATGAGCCCCTCACTACAGAATACTTATCAAATTTAAAGGAAGAACCAGAACCAAATAAAAACACTTGAACATCTCCTCTAAAATGAATTCCTTTTGTCGGAAAATAAGGATTGTCATAACTGTCGTATTCTAAATACGCGTATGGGCCATAAATATTGCTCTTTTCTATAACGGTAACCGGCCGGTTTACATTTGCCACATTCACCAAAAAAGTACCCGTCTTCATAGCGGTATATTTATGTTGAAATCCTATTCCTAACCGGAGTGTGTTTAGAAAAAAAGTTTCTGCATAAAATTGGTTTGTCAAATTAAAATAATGGAGTCTTATCTTATTAATGTTAAACACATTATTAGGAAACTTAGCGGCTACAAAGTCAAATTTTACGTCTTGGTTATATTGATTCAATTTACTACTCAGCCCAATACTCCAATAATTTCCTTTATCAATAAAATAATTGAATTTATACCGAAAATTATCACCCACAATCACATCTAATGAGGTGATGTCATTATCAAAAAGCAAGCGTTTATGTGTTAAATTGACTAACGCAGCACTCTTATACAGCTCGTCATAATGCACACTAAACCGCAAGCTGGTTTGGTTATCATTTTCATTTAAATATAATCGAAGATTATTACTTCCATTTTTTTGCGGAGCAAGTTTATAGGTAATTCGGTTAAAATTGCCGGTGGCAAAAAGGTGCTCTATTCCTTTATTTAACGATTTATAGCTAATTTTTTGATGTGTGGGAATTTCCAGTTTACCCCGAATAAAATCACGAGGGTTTTTCTCATTTCCTGAAATCCATATTTGATTTATTCTTACAGAGTCTTGTACCTCAATGTGCGGTCTGTGATACGGTTGTTGTTGCAATTGTGCCAAAGAGTCTAGCACTGATTTTACTTTTAAAGCTGCTTTTTCTCCTGCCTCAACTATTTTCTTTCCTTTATCAAAAGAGAGAATAGAAAAATCTGTTATGTTTGGTTTGATATACAAATCCGTTAACTTCAGCTTACCCTTCATCGCTTTTATGGTGCGAAAATTATTAACCTGAGAGATGATATCAAACACCGTTTTAAGCTTATTACGCCCCACCAAGCTGTCTTGTACATCTATACCAATAATATAATCAACCCCACGTTTTTGCATTTCTTCTACCGGAAAATTATCGGTTAATCCGCCATCGCTAATAAGTTGTCCATTAATCTCTACCGGACTAAACAAAGAAGGAATAGCACCGCTAGCAGCAATATCTTGTGCTAGAGAACCCCGGTCTAAAACCACCCGCTGCCCGGTTTCTATATTGGTTCCTATACAGAAAAAGGGAGTGGGAAGTTTACTAAAATCATGAATATTGCGTACCGGATAAATGAGTTGCTCCAGCAAATCATAAATATTTTGTCCTTGAGAAATTCCGGAAGGAAAAGACAATTTAAAATCGTTAAAAGGCAGCGTAAGTGCATAGCGTTGAGAGCGCTCTTTTTCATAAAAGGTTTTGGCTCCTCGCGGAAGATCATCCTGAATTAAGGCTTCAAAATTAGTTGATCTAAAGATAGAATCTAGTTGTTCTGCAGAATATCCAGCGGCATACAATCCACCAATAATGGCTCCCATACTCGACCCTCCTATATAATCAATATGAATTCCGGATTCTTCAATAATTTTTAACGCTCCGATGTGTGCCAGGCCTTTAGCTCCACCTCCACTAAGCACTAATCCTATCTTTATTCTGTCATCTCCCGGTTTTTGTTGGGCAAAAAGATTAAGACTCAACAGAAAGAAAAGTAATGAAATACATTTCATCTTACTCATTTCTATTGAAAATTTTATAGACCTTATGTTATACATTTTATAAACAGATTCTTTTTAACGTATCATTCTTTTTGCTTTATCAAAAGTACTTTATATGCTAATATCAACTGTAAAAAATACTTTTTTTATTCAATTTCACAAACTAAATGATTTTTTAGTGTTTGCAAAACCTGCCTAAACAGGTAACGCTTGTCTTCTATTTCTCTTAACAGACGATCTCCGCCCTCGTTAAATTTAGACGCCCTAAAAGTGAGTAAAGTAGTTTGAGTTGTTATCGGACATACCTCATAAGTAACTTCTGCTTGTGTATCTTGCCACACCATCGCTATTTTCTTATTAAAAACGACTTCCTTTACAAATAATTGCAGCGAAGTTTGGGTTAACTCCCACTCCCATGTCATTTTTGCTCCTTCTTTTACAAATCCATCTGATTGCGCACCCCAAAGAACAGGTGTTAATCGAGAGCTACACAAAGCTTCAAAAACTACACGTACAGGTTGACTTATTACAATTTGTTCTGTAACTATTGGTCTATTTTTCGTAGTCATAATTGAGAATTATTAAATATAGGAACTATTATAAGGTGACTATTAATGCCTTGATCTAATAAAGATTGTGACACAATGGCCGATACTTCTCGATTTCCGGTTAGTCTTAATACACAGCCATTTTTAACCCAATCAAATTGAATAATAAAATCGGCTAAGAAACGCTGCAAACAACGACTGACCATGTCGGCGTGTTTTTCGGTGGTTATATCGGTATGATAACTTATTGTATTCATGTTTTTAATTTTAGAAACTAACTTGTCTGGCAACAAACACAAACAAAGGTGATAGATTTGTTTTTACCTTAAAATAATTATTCGATGAATGAAGGGTTATAGTCCATTAATGGTTAAAATGTTCAATTTTTATTTTTAAAACCGACTGTTCGGTATGTTTTGTAACTATCTAGTCATATAAAATATCTTCGTATATATTTTTTAATTGTTCTCGTAAATATTTTACCGCATAGTGTTTGCGCGATAGCACCGTGTTTACCGATACACCCGTATGTTTTGCCACTCTTTTTACAGACATCCCTTTTAATTCTGTCAACTCAAAAACTTCTTTTTGCAGTGGCGGAAGCGCTGAAAGTGCCTGATAAAATTCTTCCCAAACTAAAGACTCTAAGTATATTGTATCAGGAGTTTCATTATTATCGTTAAACATTACTTCTGATAGCTCATTTAAAAAAGAACTGTCCTCATTTTCTTTTGGCTGAGGAAGCGAAACTTCCCGCTTCTTCTTCCCTTTATTTATAATGGTATTACGCGTTACTTTATACAACCAAGCCGTAATATTCTCAACCGGATTTAGGGTATCTTGAACCGTTTTTATCAGCTTGTAAAATACGTCTTGCAAAATATCTTCTGCATCTTCATTATTGTCAACCCGTTTTCGGATAAACCCATTTAACTGAGACTGATGATCTCGTATAATTTTTTCTACATTTTCTACCGGGCGGTTACTCATCTGGTGCTGGTGGTTTTTCTTCTTCCCATTTTCCCCAAAATTTATTGCGCCGTTCAAAACAAGCCTTTCGTTCTTCAGGAGTCATTTTTTGCCATCTTTCTCGAAGGTGGTTTTTTATTTTTTTGCGTTTATTACAGCCTCCCTTAACAAATCCCCCGAACAGTATGCGTGATAGAGCAAGGAGTCCTAACGCTTGCCAAAAACTGATTATAGGCAACCCAAATATCTCCGGTATAAGCCAGTTCCACAATAGCATTACCGCTACACTAAAAATGGCAAGTACGATTAGCCCAAAGGCGAGCATTTTTAACTTAAAAAGAACCTTCTTAGACTTCATTTTATTTATTTGTTTGATTTATATGTTGAAACATCATAACATTTTTAGGGTTATTCATCTTTGTAAAAAAAGTAATCTGATTCCTCATCCTTTGCTGCTTCTTTCTCAATCCGTTTGTTCATAAAAGCCACTTTCTCTTTGTCAGACATCTTTTCCCATATCTCTTTAAATTTCCTAGATATATTATGGAGAAAAGAAAAATTCTCTATTTCGCAATATGATATGTTTTTTGTTGACATAATTCTAAATTTTTAATTCTACATCTCTTTATAGAGGCCTCTATTATTGTAGACAATTCAGAATTAAAAATATTTTATAAAAACCCAATTAATTTTATTTTTTTTTACACTTAACATACATTATGCGTTCTAAAAAAGTGGGCTACATACTATTACCTTTTTAGTAGCGTATAATAATCATCATATAGTTTTTTTATGACTTCTAAAACTCTTTCATCACTTTTACCTTCTCTAAAAATCATACTGTGCATTCCAAAACCATCGCCCATATAAATATAGTGTTTCGCTATAGATTCTGCCGGAATAGCATCTGTAATTTCTCCGGATTTTTGAGCAAAAACGATAACTTTAAGCCAACTTTCTAGCTCGTATGCATAGTAAAACAACATCACCTCATAAAATTTAGGCAACAGTTTAACGGCCTCACAAACAAGTCTATAATTATTAATATCAAATTGTATTTTTTGCCCTTTTACAGTGCGCATTTCATAAAATTTCTCTCTAGCTACGTCTAAATTATCCTGGCAAAACCCTTTAAGCGAACGTTGATCATAGCGTTCAAAATTTCGCTCAAACACATCTAAGTAAAAATGATTACACACTTCTTCAAAAAGTTGCAACTTACTTTCAAAATAGTGATAAAACGCTCCCTTTGATACTTCTGATTTTGCAACAATTTCTTTAATCGTTACTGCCTTAAAACTTTTTTGCAGGAAAAGCAAAAAAGCACTCTCAATAATATTTTCTCTTGTATTTTTCATTATATACCGACCGTTTGGTATGCAAATATAAAACAAAAATAATCAACCTAGAAAATAGTACCACTCACGAGGTGATTACTTTATTATTTGCTTTTTTCTATTCCTCTTTTTTGACCTTATCCGCAAAATAATCATACACCAATTTAGCCTTAGCGTGTCCTATTACCTCCGCAAGCTTATTTTTTGGCAGTTTAGCTATTTTATTAATAGACCTAAACCTTTGCAGTAATTCTACCGCTGTTTTTTCACCTATGCCTTTAATGGTTTCCAATTCGGTACCCAACGCATTTTTGCTGCGTTGATTGCGATGAAAAGTAATACCAAAACGGTGTGCTTCATCACGTGCGCGTTGAATCACTTTCAAAGTTTCTGATTTTTTATCGAGGTATAGCGGAAATTCATCGCCCGGGTAAAACAATTCTTCTAATCGTTTAGCAATTCCAACAATGGGTATTTTCCCGCGTAAATCCAGTCGCTCTAAAGCCACTAATGCCGATCCTAATTGGCCTTTACCCCCATCAATAACAATCAGGTTGGGTAACGTTTGCTTTTCATTGAGCAAACGACTGTAACGCCGGTAAACCACTTCTTCCATAGAAGCAAAATCATTGGGTCCTTCAACGGTTTTAATATTGAATTTACGGTAATCCTTTTTACTCGGTTTTCCGTTTTTAAACACCACGCAAGCTGCCACAGGGTTCGTTCCTTGAATATTAGAATTGTCAAAACACTCTATGTGTCGTGGTTCTTCGGGCAAGCGTAAATCTTTTTTCATCTGTGCCATTAATCGATTAGTATGGCGTTCAGGATCTACAAATTTCATTTGCTTAAACCGGTCTTGTCTAAAATATTTGGCATTGCGCTCAGACAATTCTACAATTGCTTTTTTATCGCCTATTTTTGGTACGGTTATTTTTACCTTTTCTCCAAGTTCTATCTTAAAAGGAACATATAGCTCTGACGAATTGTTTTCAAATCGCTGTCGAATTTCGGTAATCCCTAATGCTAACAACTCTTTATCTGATTCATCTAGTCTTTTTTTCATCTCGATGGTATGCGAACGAATAATAGCGCCATGAGATAGCTGCAAAAAATTAACGTAAGCATATTCCGAATCACTCACAATAGAATATACATCTACATTGTTAATCTTTGGGTTAACCACTGTAGATTTGGCTTGGTATTTCTCAAGTGCCGTTATTTTTTCCTTTATTTCTTGAGCTGCTTCAAACGCTAGATTTTCTGCATAAATTTTCATCTGTTTACGAAACGTGTCGAGCGCATCTTTAAAATTTCCCTTTACAATTTGCCGAATACGTTCAATATTAGCCTCATATCCCGCTTCTGTTTGCCAAGAATCTGAAATTTGAAAAGCACTTCTAATCTGATAGGTTACCGTGTTGCGATATTTTCCGGTTTTAATATTCTCTTCCCATTCTCTAAGGCTTCCTGTACGTAACGGAAATAGTTCTTTTATTAAATCAAGCAATACTTTTACCGCACGCATACTAGGGTAAGGGCCAAAGTATTCACTTCCGTCTTTAATAACTCGACGGGTTAAAAATACACGTGGAAATTTTTCATTTTTAATACATAACCACGGGTAGGTTTTATCGTCTTTAAGCATGACGTTAAACCGAGGTTGGTATTTTTTTATCAGGTTGTTTTCTAGTAAAAAAGCATCTGTTTCAGTTTCTACAACAATATGCCTAATCTCTACAATTCTTTTTACTAAAACGGCAATACGGTAATTATCGTGTTTCTTATGAAAATAGGAAGACACCCTTCTTTTTAGGTTTTTGGCCTTCCCTACATATAATATTTTCCCGTTTTTATCAAAATATTGATACACTCCCGGGCTGGTAGGCAACACCTTTAACTGAACATCTATGGGCGCAATTTCCTTCATGCCCACAAAGATAAAGATAATGCCTCTAGAATGAGAAAAAGGAAGGCGTAAACAAGGGGTTACCCTACAAATTTATAACCTACACCTCTTATGGTTTCAAACCGGTGATTGCCAATTTTTTCGCGTAATTTTCTAATGTGCACATCTATGGTGCGGTCTCCTACCACTACTTCATTGCCCCATACTGCTTCTAAAATTACTTCACGGGTAAACACTTTTTCGGGTTTGGCTGCCAACAAAGCTAAAAGCTTAAATTCTTTACGAGGTAGGCTAAATTCTTTCCCTTCTTGAAAAACGCGGTATTCTTCACAATTAATAGTTAGATCATCTAATTCTATTACCGTCAAATTTTCTTCGTTAGTCTGCAAACGTCGCAACAGCGATTTTACCTTACTTACCAATACTTTGGGTCTAACCGGTTTGGTAATATAATCGTCAGCTCCGGCATTAAGTCCGGCTACTTGAGAGTAATCTTCTCCTCTAGCCGTCAAAAAAGCAATTATGGTATCTTCTAACCCCTTTATTTTTCGCAATTTTTCGCAAGCCTCGATACCATCCATTTGGGGCATCATTACATCTAAAATAATAAGGTGTGGGCTGGTTTTTAGCGCCTTTTTTACGGCTTCTTCGCCCGTTTGAGCCGTAACAATTTGGTACCCTTCTTTAGACAAGTTATAACCAATAATTTCTAAAATATCCGGTTCATCATCTACCAGTAAAATTCGAATCTCACGATTTTCCATAAAACAAACAATAAATCTGAAAAACAAGTTCTTAGCTCTACAAAAATAGCCATAATAATGGTTGGCTTATATTAAGAAAAGGTTATCAATTTGGATCATTTGTTACCATGAATTTACTAGGACTTAACCTTCAGATAACCTTTTTTACTTCTATCTTCAATTTCTTTACCAAAAATTAAAAAGAATAAAATGAAGTTTATTTATTGCTTATTATTTATTTGTTTATCAACTTTTTGCAATGCGCAAGAGCCTACCATTTCGCTCTCAAAAACGGAGAACGGCATCATTAAAGGAACCGTTTCAGTAAAGGGAAATCCACACGATATTTTGCCTTATGCGTATGTTCAGCTCAAAGGAACTCCGTTAGGAACCAACACCAATATGGAAGGAAAATACGAACTAAAAAACGTTCCTCCGGGCACCTATGTTTTGCTCATTCAATTTGCCGGATTTAAAACAGACACTATCTCGCCTGTAGTTGTTTACCCCAAAAAAACAACCATTATTAACGCTGGGTTATCAGAAAAAGCAACCACTTTAGACGAATTTGTATTACGCGTAAACAACCGGAGAGAAAGTGTAAGTGCTTTGCTCTTTGAGCAAAAAAGAGCCCCTATTATGGTAGAAGCCATTGGTGCCGACGAACTCTCTACTAAAGGGTTGAATAATGTGGCCGAGGGAGTTAGTAAAATTACCGGAATAACTCAACAAAAATCTAAAGGTGTGGTGGTAAGAGGACTGAGTGAGCGCTACAATTATTTAACTGTAAACGGCCTGCCTATAATTACCGGTAACCCGGATAAAAAAATCATTCCGTTAAGGCAGTTTTCAACCAATATGGTACGAAATATTGACGTTTTTAAAACTTTTAAACCCGATTTATCAGGTGATTTTGCCGGAGCTTCTTTTAACATCATCACCAAAAAACCACCTCACAAACCCACTACACACATTCAGATTGGGGTAAGCGGAAACACACAAACTAGTTTTCAAGATTTTAAAATTGATGCCGAAAGTGCTTCCGAATATTTTGGGTTTTCGGGCAGCAAACGCAAACTACCCGGTATTTATGGAAAAAATCTTATCAAACTAGGATATGCTTCTTCTTCTGAAGAATCTAAAACCCTTTTTAGTACAGGTTTCGATGTAAAAAAAGAAAAAGCTCCGCTAGCTAGCAGCCTAAAAATAATGCATGGAAACACCTTCTCTCTTAAGAATCAAAAAACCATCGGTTATTATATCGGATTTGGTTTTCAAAACAGTTACCACACCAAGCCACATGCTGCTTTTAAAAGTTTAAACACCCAAGGAGGATTTAATACCAATTATCCGGATGCACAAGAATATGATTTAACCACCGAAAAATCAGCACTCATTTCTGTGCACTACGCTAACAAAGATCGGTTTAAACTCACTTTAAACAATATCTTTATCAACTCTACTGATAATTTTACAAGTGAACGATTTGGTTACAATTCAGAATCTAACGACCAGTTTTTTGCGCGATTAAGTCGCTATAGAAAAATTATTATCAACCAAACACAGTTATTAGGCAATTGGAATATAACCCACGATAAACGCCATCAACTAAAATTTGGAACCTCTTACGGCTTTGGGCAATACAATGAACCTGATAGAAAACTCCTTTATGCTGAAGGACGAGGAGAAAATGCTTCTTTGTTCATTGCCAACTCTAGTGAACCTAATCGCTATTATGCCGATTTAGATATTCAGAATATAAATGGCATGGCTGCCTATACACTTGGTTTAGGAAAAGCCATGGACTACGACAAAGACCCCTACAAACAGCACCTTCAGTTTGGCATACAAGTCAATCATTTAAGCTATGATTATTTTAATCGCGTGGTGCGTTTACAGGTTAACCCAACTCATTTTCCTGCTCAAGATAAAACCATTAAAGATATTTCGTTAAACACCGCCCGCCCTGATGCATTTATTTATCGGGGATTCAATGAAGGTTGGTTAAACTACAAAGATGGAAGCGATGCCAGCAAATTTTCAAAAATAAACCAACTGTCTGCCGGTAGCTACCTCTCTTACGACCTCTCTAAAAACAATTGGATGATTGTCTTAGGAGTAAGAGGTGTATTTTTTAAACAAATCTTAGAATATCGCAAATCTACCGCTAGTATTTATAGTGATTTTTTACAGGTTGAAAACAGCGACAAATTTAAAATTATGCCTTCGCTAAATATCAAATACCAATTGAATGAGCAAACCAATCTGCGTTTTAACGGATCGATTACCAGTACACGCCCACGCGTTCGTGAGCTCTTACCCAATCGATATTTAGCCGGTCCTAATGAGCTAATTACCGGAAATCCGGAGCTAAAAAATTCAACTAACTACAATGTTGATTTAAAATATGAATGGTTTCCGAAAGCCGGAGGGGTTTTTTCGGTAACCGGATTCGGAAAATATATTGACGCTCCTATTGAAACAGTTATCACTCCGGTAGCCGGAGGGTCTTCTATAGGGTTTGCCAATACCCAAAAAGCAATAATATACGGAGCCGAAATAGCATATAGAACTGATTTTGAGCAGCTTTTAGGCATACCAACGCTACGCGACCTAAAAGTAGGAATAAATGCTACACTTATGCACTCTGAAACTACTATAGATAAAACCAAAGACACGCAAAGGTTTCTTACCAATACCAAACGAAAACTACAAGGAGCGGCGCCGTTTATCATAAATGCAGATATGAGTTATACTACTCATTTCAGCAAAAAATGGGAAAGTCAATTTGCGTTAACCTATAATGTTTTTGGAGAACGCATTTATGCGGTTGGTGGGTCTAACTTAGACGATGTGTATGAGCAGCCTTTTAACCGACTCAATTTTGTGTGGAAAAATACGTTCAACAAATTTACTGTTGGGGTAGAAATAGAAAACCTGTTAAACGACACATTCTCTCTTCAACAAACGCCCACCGGTTTAAAAAACACACTTCCTATTGACGTTGCTACGTATCAATATGGAATAGATTTTTCACTATCGGTAGGATATACTTTTTAATTTCCTAACACAGCCTTAATCTTCTGGTAATCTAACCTGTAAACATTAAAATTATCTTTGACACAACTAAATAAATAACTATGAAAACTATGAAAATCAACACTTTTTTAATCTTAGCTTGCATTAGCTTTTTTACCTTTTCGTGTAGTAGCGATGATGATTCTATTACACCCACTCCAGATCCGGGTCAAGACAACATACTTACTGGGTCAATCATTTCAGACAAAGCCTTAAAAGCCAACATCACGTATACCTTAAAAGGCTCTGTAGTTGTAGAATCAGGAGCCACGCTAACCATTCCAGCCGGAACAAAAATTATATCCAACAAATCTGATGGCTTAGATGCTCTTATCATTAACCAAGGAGGAAAAATTAATGCCAAAGGAACTGCTACCGACCCAATTATATTTACCGAATCCTCTAAAACTATTGGTTCGTGGGGAGGAATCGTAATCTTAGGGAAAGCCCCTATTAACGTTCCGGGAGGAACTTCTTCTCCTGAGTTTAGCGGCGATTTAACCTATGGTGGAAATAATGCGAATGACAACTCCGGTGTGTTGAGTTACATTAGAGTTGAATATGCCGGTGCCGGAATTATTGAGGGTTCTGTTGAGTATAACGGCTTTGGCTTTTATGCCGTAGGAGCCGGTACCACTATCAACAATCTAGAAACCTACAAAGGCTCTGATGACGGATATGAATTTTTTGGAGGAACCGTTACTGCCAACAACCTAATCTCTATTGGCGATGAAGATGATTCTTTTGACTGGGCCGAAGGATGGACTGGTGGCGGAAACAACTGGATTGCCATAAAAGAAGGCGTAGCCGACAAAGGTATTGAAGCAGATAACAACGAGAATGACAATACCTTACAACCCATGTCTAACCCCACCATTAGCAATGTAACCCTTGTGGGCATCGGTATTGAAGACGGAATGCGCCTACGCAGAGGAACCGCCGGGACTTTTACAAATTTCTTAATTAAAAATTTTGAAGACGGGATAGACATTCGCGATGATCAAACCCTTACCAACATACAAAACGACCAATTAAGTATTCGTGGAAAAACCGTAAACGTAACCAATACCATCGTAGGACAAGATTCTCAAGGAAACTCGGTAGATGTCTCTAAAGCCTTACAAAGTGAGAGTGGGGCTACAGGAGCAGACGACAGCTTTGCTGATGGCTGGACCATTTATGCCACCCAAGGCTACAAGCAATAATACATTAGGTTTGAGTTAGCCGAGTGAACATTTGCAGATGTTCAGTAGAAATCGCTTGAAAGTATCAGGCGATTTTTTTATTTACATCATTTCAGCTAAGTGTTATTTTAAGAAGAGATTTAGCAATCTTGTTTAACTTTGTGGCATGCCTTTAGCCCGCAAAATTATTCATATAGATATGGATGCATTTTACGCTTCTGTAGAGCAACGCGATCAGCCTGAATTGCGCGGGAAGCCCATTGCCGTGGGCTGGGATTCTAAACGAGGTGTGTTGACCACCGCTAGCTATGAAGCCAGAAAATATGGCGTTCACAGTGCTATGAGTAGCATGGTAGCTAAACAACTTTGTCCTAATCTTATTTTCGTACCTCCTAATTTTGAAAAATACAAAGCAGTCTCTCAACAGGTCCGTAAAATATTTTATGAATATACAGAATTGGTTGAACCCTTATCACTAGATGAAGCATACTTAGATGTTACACACAACAAAAAAGGAAACCCCAGCGCCTCATTAATTGCCCGAGAAATACGTCAAAAAATAAAAGACAAAACCGGATTAAATGCCTCTGCCGGTATTTCTATCAATAAATTTTTAGCTAAAATTGCTAGTGACGTCAACAAACCTAATGGTCAAAAAACCATTCCTCCGGAAGAAGTTACTCTCTTTTTAGAAGCGTTAGAAATCAAAGCGTTTTATGGTATTGGCAAAGTAACTACCCAAAAAATGTATCAGTTTGGCATCTTTACCGGAAAAGACTTAAAAGCCCGATCATTAGCTTTCTTGCAAGAACATTTTGGCAAAGCCGGAGAACACTATTATCATATTGTTAGGGGAGTTGACACGAGTCCGGTACGTCCTAATCGGGTGCCTAAATCATTGAGTGCCGAGCATACTTTTTCAGAAAATATTTCATCTGAGGTCTTCTTGGTCGAAAAATTAAAAGCCATTGCAGTCTCTGTAGAACGTCGGTTGGCAAAAAATAAACTAGCCGGAAAAACGGTAACACTCAAGATAAAATACGCTGATTTTACTATTCAAACTCGCAGCAAAACACTACCTTACTATATTGCCTCCCAAGAGCTCATCGTAGAAAGTGCACAAACATTATTGTATCAAGAAAAGATAAAAGACTCGGTACGCTTACTAGGTATTGCTGTTTCTAATTTTAATCTGCCAAAAGAAAAACCCAAAGAAGAGAAGGAGGTATATGTGCAACTTCACTTTGACTTTTAGGCTTATTCATACCGTTAGGAATTGTTTATTGAGGATTTATTATAAAATATACACTATAACTATTTTCTAATACAAAACCCAACAGAACCAATCCGGTTATTCAGTTTATTCTGAAAACACGTATCTTTGACTTTTATATAATTAACTTGACAATAATTACCCATTATTTACGGTTAGCATAAACAAAACATACACAACACTCAAAAAACCAATCTATTCCTAAACTGATTAGGACACAAGAAGTTTATTTATGAAAAAAAGTTTCCTCTTCCTACTCGTTGTTTTTTTCTTTACCGGAAGCCTTTTTGCACAATACCACTCATACCGGGTACAAAAGCACGAAAGCTTAAAAGATTTGGCACAAAAATTTAACGTAAGTAAAGCCGCCATTTTAAAACTAAACCCTGACCTTACCAGTGGTAATCTAGCCGGAAAAGTAATTGTGATTCCTTCGTCAGAAACTACTGAAAACACCCCTAATTCCTCGGTGGTTCGTTTTAAAGAATACCACGTAAAGAAAAAAGAGACCTTATATAGTTTAGCTAAAAGAAATCATATCAGCATAGAAGACATCAAACATTACAACCCCTATTTATACAAAAATGAATTGGGTGAAAACGATATGATTCGGATTCCTATTTTTACAGATGGGTACAAATACTATAACGCCTCTGTACAAACATCAACCTTCAAAAATTTGATTCATATTGTGTTGCCCAAAGAAACCAAATACGGAATTGCCAAAAAATATGGTATGACGGTAGCTCAATTAGACTCACTCAACCCGCAGATTAAAGAGTTAAAACCCGGACAAGTCTTACGGGTTACCAACCCTACCATAAAAAAACACGCCCAAGGGCAATACAGCTACTATGAAGTTGCCCCTAAAGAAACACTGTACAGTTTAACCCGAAAATTAGGCATTTCTAAAGATTCTTTAGAAGCCTTAAACCCCGTGCTAAAAGAACTGGGACTACAAAAAGGAATGGAACTCAAAATTCCTCGAAAAACAGGAAGCCTCTCCACAAATAAGCTAACCTTAGACCTTTATAATTTTTCGCCCAAAAACATTGCTATTATGCTTCCTTTTAAGCTTAACCAGTTTAAAACAAGTGAACACAGTAAACAAACCGTTTTAAAAAATGATTTGGTTTTGCAATATGCCTTAGACATGTACAGCGGTATAAAAATGGCTATAGACTCAGCCGGGAAACTGGGCATTCCGGTAAATGCACGTGTTTTTGACACCCAAGGAAGCACCCAAAAAGTAGCGCAAATACTCCGGCAAAACGATTTTAGCAACACTCAATTTATCATAGGACCGCTTTTGTCTAAAAATGTAGAAACAGCAGCTCGTATTCTAACTAATAATTCATTAATTTTTAGTCCTTTAACCAATAGTGACATGCAGGGTAGTAATCAAATCGTGCAAACCCGTCCATCTTCTATGGTTAAAGAAGAAGTATTGATGACTTATTTAGATCATAAAAAAGAAGGAAAAAATATACTCGTTCTTACCGATAAAGAACACCAACTGTTTACCAACAAAATTTTGGCTCATTTTGCGGGGGCGAAGTTAGTAACTCGTGAAAAAGTAGATTATCTAAAACAAAGCGATTTAGAAAAACTACTCGATAAAAATAGACCCAATTGGGTTATTATGGAAACCGATGATTACGGCGATGTTATCAATGCAGTTTCTTATTTAAACACCTTGCACACACGGTACAAAATTAGAGTCTTTACTTCTGATAAAAATCAATATTACGACGATGTGCCTAATATCTTCTTAAGTCACCTAAACTTTACTTACACTTCTGTAAACAAAACCGGATTTTATAAGAAAGATAATTCTTTTGTGAAAGCGTATATTCAAAAGTATGGCATCACCCCAGATTCATACGCTATCAGAGGATTTGATGTAACCTTTGATGCACTGCTTCGTTCAGCTTCAGCTAGAGATATTTCAGATGCCATCAACAAACAAACCGGCACTACCGAATATGTAGGAAACCGTTTTCACTATACTAAAAAACTAATCGGTGGTTACTTTAACAATGCGGTTTTCTTAATAAAATACGCCCCAAACCTTCAACTAAAAGTGCTTAATTAATACTACACTTCTAATCAGGCGTCTTTATGTTAACCAAAGGATTTAAAAATGAGGAGCAAAAAAAGTTAGACCAAATTTTACATGCGGGTTTACAACTTGCTTTCGTTCCGGAAACTTGGCACTTAGAAGCCAAAAGAAAACTTGATGAATTGCTGCAAAATGCCGCTCATATAACTTTGGTAACGCTCATTCGGTTTCCGGCCAATCAATTAATAACCCATGTAAAATCGCTTAATTTCAGCCTCTCCAATTTAGAACACCTCGCCGATTTACTGGTAAAAGTAAGCGCGGTAGAACCCGAGCACCAATCTAATTTAACCCATAAAGCCTTGGCTATTTATAAATACGCCCAAGAAGAAAACAAAACTTTTTCGTGGGGCATTGCCCAAAAAATACGCGCTTTAGAAAACAAGCACTCTGCTTCTTAACCTTGCTAATTGGGTAGATAGAAAAACTATCTCCTTATTTATACGTTAAAAAAGTAATATTTTGTACTTTCCAGTCAAATTTTGTCTAGACGTTTCTATCAAAAACAACGTCTTTTTACGCTATGAAGCTCTTTAAACCCTCTTTGCGCAATCGGTTTTTTTTCAGCCTAATCATCTTAGTGTTTGGGGCCTCTATACTCATCGCCGGAGTAACCATTTATAAATATAAAGATGAAGCCCGGCACTACCAAAATGACAAACTTAAAAGAAAAGTAGCTTCTATTGAGGCTAGCATTAACTATCAAATAGAAAACACTACGTATCCGGTAAGCACTTCTTATATTCCGCTTATCTTTAAATATAAAATTTATGAAATAAGCCATATTCACAACACTCAAATCAAGCTGTATGATCTAAACGGCAACCTCTTAAAAACCTCTCGAGCCACTTTTTTGCGGCATCCTGACAGCAGTCATTTGTCAAAAAGCATTTTAAGTCACATAAAAACCGCTGTTAACAATCATTATTATTACACGCATACCGACAAAGACGGGCACAAATACCAATCTTCATACAGTTACATCACCGACCGGCATTTTAAACCGTTGGCTATTTTAAGTTTACCACATATAGAAAGTGGTGAGTTTATGAAAAAAGAGCTGCACAGTTTTTTACTCATTCTTGGGCAAGTGTATCTGTTGTTAATTGTGGCAGCCGTCATTCTTTCTTATTTCTTTTCAAGATACATCACCAAATCTTTAAATACTGTTGGTAAAAAGATTGTCTCTACCCGATTAGATCAAAAAAATCAAAAAATATTGTTACAAAGTGTTCCCCGAGAAATTACCGGGGTAATCGAGGCATATAACGCTATGGTAGATGAATTAGAAGAAAGTGCTGCCAAGCTAGCTTCTAGCGAACGAGAACAGGCTTGGCGAGAAATGGCCAAACAAGTAGCGCACGAAATTAAAAACCCGTTAACGCCTATGCGGTTAACTATTCAGAGTTTTGAGCGAAATTTTAAACTCGGCGCTCCCGAAAATCCTGAAAAAATAAACGCTTTTAGCCGTACTATGATTCAACAGATAGACACCATGAGTGCTATAGCCTCTGCTTTTTCTGATTTTGCCAAAATGCCCAAACCGCGTAACGAACGGTTAAATGTACCGGAAGTAGTAAAAATGGCTATTGATATTTTTAACGATAACAACATTAACTTTGCCTCCCGCCAAAAAGAAATTCATATCGTTTTTGACCGCACACAACTTACACGCATCATCACTAACTTGATAAAAAATGCCACTCAAGCCTGTCAGCAGCAAGAAAATCCTGCAATAAACGTAACAGTTTCTACAACCAATAAAAATGCGGTAATTTCCGTTCAAGATAACGGGGAAGGAATTCCTGACAGCCATAAAAATCGTATTTTTGAACCAAAGTTTACCACCAAGTCTAGTGGAATGGGACTCGGGTTGGGAATTATCAAAAAAATTATTGAAAACTACAACGGAAGTATTTCTTTTCATTCTACCGTAGGCAAAGGCACCACCTTTACCGTAGAAATACCATTAAACAATACTACATTATGAATTACCAAAACCTGAGTATAAATCAACAAGACGGTATTACCACACTCGTTATTGACCGCCCTAAAAAACTCAATGCTTTAAACAAAGAAACCTTAGCCGAAATTCACAACGCTTTTGTGCAGTTTAAAGACGACGCAGACACCAAAGTCATCATTCTTACCGGTAGTGGGCGCAAATCTTTTGTTGCCGGAGCAGACATAGCTGAATTTGCCGATTTTTCTATAGCACAAGGCCTTGATTTATCCGCCACCGGGCACCAACAAGTTTTTGATTTAATAGCAAATTTCTCTAAACCGGTTATTGCTGCAGTTAATGGTTTTGCTTTAGGCGGCGGCTTAGAACTAGCTATGGCAGCACATTTTAGAATTGCCAGCGAGAATGCCAAATTGGGGTTGCCCGAAACTTCTCTAGGATTGATACCCGGTTATGGGGGTACTCAACGTTTACCCCAACTTATTGGGAAAGGACGCGCCATGGAAATGATTATGACTGCCGGAATGATTACTGCCGAAAAAGCGTTGGCTTATGGGTTGGTAAATCACGTGGTGCCTTTAGATGATTTATTGCCTACAGCCGAAAAGATAGCCGGAAAAATTCTTAAAAACTCAACCGTAGCCATTGCAAAAGCTATAGACTCCATTAATGCACATTACGATAAAACGGTAAATGGTTTTGAACGAGAAATTGAAAATTTTGGAAAAAGTTTTGGTAGTGAAGATTTTATAGAAGGTACCTCAGCCTTCCTAGAAAAACGAAAACCCGATTTTCCGGGAGCCTAAAAAACCTACTTGCGGGCTCTGCGCAAATACTTTCGTTTGTATTTTATAGCTAAGGCCCCACCACGAACCAACATCCATACAGCAAAAGCCATCCAGATAGCATAGAGCTTTAAGTCGAAATAATCGGCTACCAACAAGGTAGGGATAAATCCTAAAAAAGTTGCCCACAACAAGGTGTTGCGCAAGTATTTGGCTTCGCCCAACCCTTTAAAAATTCCATCTAAAACATAGGCCACGGCATTGATGGGCTGCATAAATAAAACCATCCAAAAAGTAGCACTAAAAACCGCTAAAACAGCGGTTTCTTTATTAAAAAGCCATCCTATATCATTATAAAAAAGTACACAAACAGCAATTATCCCTAAAGCAACCATTACTGCATATTTACACACATCTTTGGTGAGCATCCACAGTTTTTTGTAATCTTTTGCTCCTAATAATTTTCCGCCAATAGCGTTTCCGGCATTACCGTATCCATCAATAAAAAAGGAGAAAAACAGCCAAATATTCATCAATATACTCTGAGCAGCAATATATTTTTTTCCGTAATCGGTAGCATAAGCATTGGCTAAATAAATAGCAATATTAAGCGCCAATGTACGCACAAACAAATTGGCCGTCATTAACAAAACCGGTTTTAGCTTCGGATTAATTTTCAATCGTAATTTCAGGTGAAAAGGCGTCTTTTTAAAGAAAAAGTACAAGGCCATCACCAGCATTACTCCTTGCGCAATAACACTGGCATAAGCTGCTCCTGCCAGCCCCATAGCCGGAATAAAATTTCCCACTCCATAAACCAATGCATAGTCTAACACTACATTAAGTGCTGCCCCGGTAAGGCTACATTTCATAGCCCACAACGTGTTCTGCATACCCCTAAATACACCAAAGATGGCAAAAGTAACCAACGTGAGAGGGTAGCCCAAAGCGCGTATACGATAATACGTTTCGGCGTATTGCAAAATTAACCCACTGGCATTGTAGGCTTTAAAAATAGCTTCTGTAAAAAAATAAGAAATGGCAAACACCACCAAGCTAAATAAAAAACTCAGCACAATAACCTGTGGAACGAGTGTTTTTACGGCGTGCAAACGGTTAGCGCCAAGGTGTTGAGAGATAACTGCTGATACCGCCGTTTTTATCTGCGCCACAATCCACACAATAGCCCCGAGAAAAGACCCCACAATACCGACAGCAGCCAAGGCTTCTACCGAATGATTTTCTATATTACCAATTACGGCAATATCGGTTAACGACAATAAGGGTTCGGCTATACCGGCTGCCATAGCCGGCAATGCTATTTTGTTGATTTCTCTAAAGCTTACTTTTGTAGATACAGCCCGCATAACTTGACAGCACGAATTTCAAAAATATTTTAAGTTTATCTGTTGTACATATAAGACTAATTTTGCTAGCAAATATTCGTTTTGTCACGCTGAGCCCATGTCGAAGCGTCTATTATAGTAAAATATTCAATTTCGACAGGCTCACTTTGACAACATGCATACTTAAAACGATTTTAATTACCATAAATGCACAACAGGTTAAGATTGTATTTTAGCAAAAGTCATTTTGAACATGTTTTTATAAAACACTTATCGTTTTCTTCGTTTATAAGCTATTCCGCTTAGCAAACACAGCACTCCAAAAGCCATCATCGCATATGATTGACCACTGCCTGTTGCAAAATCTACCATTTGTTTGCTATTTATCAATGAAGTATTGGGGAAAACAAGGGTATAACCGCCCAACCCAATAAAAACAATCCCTACGGCCATTAAAGCAAACCTAAGCGTGTTCTTCATAAATACAATACTTTCTGCAAATTTAGTGTATAAGCCTGCACAAAATAGAAATTATTAACGTGTTTTCGTATCCTCAAACAAAAAAAGTAATACAACTCCTTTTAAATCTTTAACTTTGTAGGCTCACAACACAAGTATAGCCGCATGTTTCAAGACATATTTACCGCTATTCCATTGGGTATTGTCATTGCCTTTATGTTTGGTCCGGTTTTTTTTGTTTTACTCGAAACCGCGGTAATTAAAGGTACTCGCGCTGCCATAATCTTTGATATAGGCGTTATTTTAGCCGATACTATTTTTCTGCTCATTGCGTATTTTAGTACAAGTTCGCTGTTAAACAGCATTAAAGACGATCCGGCTCTTTTTATCTTTGGCGGCTGTATTCTGGTTCTCTACGGAATTATATCCTACACCAACCACAAAAAAAACATCTACACCTTACGCCCTAAACCATTCAAAAAGCTAAAAAAAGGAGATTGGCTAGGTATTTTTGGAAAAGGGTTTTTACTAAACTTTTTAAATATTGGAGTACTTGGGTTTTGGTTAGGACTGATTATTGCCTTTGGCCCTACCATGAATATGGAACCCGACCGATTATTTATCTTTTTTATAACCATCTTAGCTACTTATTTTGCAGTAGATTTATTAAAGATATTTCTTGCCAAAAAGCTAGAACACAAGCTTACTCCTAGACGTGTTTTTAAATTGAAAAGAACGATTAGCATCGTAATTGCACTCTGTGGAGTGGTACTCATTTTAAGAGGAGTTTTTCCTTCTCGCCTACAAAAAGTACAGCACAAAATTGAGCATATAATCCCCGAATCTCGATAAGAAAGCGGCTTTTGTTGTTTCGAGAAATGTTGTGATTCACCCTCAAAAAAGATACTACAAAATAGAACGCTTGCTGTGTAAAATTATTTTGAAAAGAAGAGGCACCAGGGGGATTTGAACCACCGTAAATGGTCTTGCAAACCATTGCCTAACCAGACTCAGCCACAGTGCCTTTTTAGAGAAACCAAATATAGGTTTTCAAAAATCAATTTTCACAAAAAAACCGCCCTTATTCTACTTGAATAATGGCGGTTTTGTAGAGGTATCGAGCGTACCAACAATAAGTAAATTAAATTTTATCCTTTTGATTAGATTTTAGCCCTATACCTCAACAATAACAATGCTTTACAAAGATGAGGTTATTTAATTGTTTTTAATACCATTTAGCTATATTCATTTTATTTGCCCAAAATTTGCCCAAATAGCTTATATTTGTAGTACGGTTTAAAATTCTACATTATGGCAACTTTAAAAATGGAGTATCGCACCGAACGAACCCCGGCAAACTTAACTTTACGCTTATCCTATAAACAAAATGGGGATTACAAAAAGCAAAGGGCAATAACTAAAGTAAAGATACCTTTAGCCTTTTATAATGAATACTATAACGGCAAAACAAGCCCCGACAATTGGAGGGATGTCGATAAGATTTTAGAAAGGGATGAGTACAGAAATAAAATAACCTCCTTAAAAGACTTTGTTACTTCCAACCTCCCCCCGGAGGATGAGATACCGCCCCAATGGCTTAAAAACACCGTAAACCTTTATTACAACCCACCGAAAAAAGAAGTAATTCCCTCCGGTTTAATGAGTTATTGGGAGTATTATTTAAACCTCCGAGAGTACGAACTAAAACAAAGTAAAGGCACTTGGTTAAAGTGGGTGCAGGTAAAAAGCAAAGTAACCGATTTTGAGGATAACAAAGGACAAACCTACAAGGTTAGCGATGTAAACGAGAATTTTAAAAATGATTGGGTTAAATATCTAATAAGTGAGGACTACGCCCAAAGCTACATAAAAAAGTGTTTTTCCTATATTAAAATGATTTGTCGGCACGCCAAAAGTAAAGGTATTGAAGTAAACCCCGGCTTGGATAATCTAAAAGTAAAATTCAAAAAAGAGAACTTCCCAAAGATTTACTTATCCTTTAATGAACTTAATAAAATAGCAGAAACGCCAATAAAAACGGATTATTTAGACAACGCCCGGGATTGGCTTTTGATTTCGTGCTACACAGGGCAAAGGGTTAGCGACTTTATGCGGTTTACTCCAAAAATGATAAGGGAAACCAACGGTAAAAGGTTTTTAGATGTACGGCAACAAAAAACAGAAAAAGAGGTATCTATACCACTACTTCCCGAGGTGGAAACGGTTTTAAATAAACACGGTGGTAACTTCCCAAGAGCCATAAGCCAGCAAAAGTATAACGACTACATTAAGGAAGTAGGCAAGCTTGCCGGGATTAATGAACCCACAAAAGGAAAGGTTTTAAAAAAGGTATCTAAAGACAAATACAGAAAGGTAGCCGGCACTTATCCAAAGTTTGAACTCCTTACCTCACACGTTGGTAGGCGTTCACTTGCAACCAATTATTACGGTATTATTCCCTCATCATTTTTAAAGAACATAACCGGCCATAGTACAGAGGCTATGCTACTTAAATACATAGGTAAGACCTCAAAAGATACCGCAAACGAGGCCTACGATTTAATGTTAAATGCTAAAAAATGAGAGTATGAAAAAAAGCAAAAACAATAGGTTATTTGAGATACGGGATTTTTTAACCGATGAGCAAGTACCCATAAAAAAACGTTTGCAAAAATACAATGAGATAAAAAATTTAGCCTTTATCTCCTTCCCTGGATTTCTTATCCCTCCATTTGCTAAAGTGTTTAAAGATAATCCGAGGTATAAAAAAGCATTTGATGAGGTAAAGGATAAGGCGATAAAAGAGATACGGGAGAAACGTTTAAAAATGAGTTATAAAGATTTTGTACGATACTTGTTTTTTGATTTAGGACAAACGGCCGACCACTACGGGAGGGTAAGCTTACAAACCCATGAAAACGATAATCAAAGCGAGCCTTTTGTTTATGATATTGTACCGGAGAATGCAGAGCAAGCCAAATTTTTAGAAGAGGCAAGTGTAGAACACATGAAAGCAAAACCGGGAAACCTTTTTAGATACGGTTTAGAACAAAAGTATTTAAAAACGTTGATAGCCGGCTACAATTCTTTTGAGGATTTAACAGCGATGTATGAACAACAAAGGAGTAAACCATTTGCCGAAAAAAATGAGGTTATAAGAGATTTTAAGGATAGGTACATTAATCCCCTAAAAAAAGAATGGGATAAACCCCAACGTTTGCAAGCCTTGTATAAGAGCATAAAAAAAGGAGAGGAACAACCTTGGAATTTTATAAGTAACTATTATCTATACTACACCGACAAAGCCACGATAGTAGAGATTATTAAGTTTGAGCGATTTTTAAACGATGAGGTAAATAACTATTCCCCTCGAAATTCCACACCTCAACAAACCGAACCCGAGCTAACAAAAAAGGGCAAACCAGGCCGTAAAAAGACAATGACAAAAAAGGCAAGGGAATATTTAAAAGGTTTTATAGCAAAAGAGAATAAAGATAAGTTTTTAGTGGAATTAAAAAGCGAATATAAAGGGGTTGAACCAAAGGCTTTTAATCATTTGATAATAGCATTAAAACAAATGGGGAAATTAAAAGAGGTATCAAATAAAGCCATAAAAGAATCTTTTGAGATTGCCATAGAACCCAAAAAACAAAACCAAAGTAATTTTAATGCAACACTAAAAAAAGCTCCCGATGCTAAAATTATAAAATCCATAAAACAAACAATAAACGAGATTATTGAAAAAAATACGCTTGTGTAAATAGTTTTAAATATTCTAAATATTAGCAATATTTTAAACCATTGATTATCAAGTAAATACATTTACTTTATAAAGACTTTTGGCTTATAATTCAAAACAATAAGTTTATGAGCCAATTAGTTTTAACTCCAATTAAGCCGGAATTACTGATAAACAGTATAGCCGATGAGGTAACCAAAAGAGTATTACAAGCTGTTACCGAAAACACCAACACCGAACCCACCATACCGGAGAATCCTTTAGATGAGTACATACCTAAAGCCGAGATAACCGGTAAACTTGCCTCCGGTGCTACTTTATGGAAATATGAAAAACAAGGAAAACTTACCGTTTACGGAGTAGGTGGAAAACGCTACTACAAAAGGGTAGATATTGAGAACCTTTTTAAACCCTTAAATAAATAATCGCCATGAGAGCTAATAACAACCATGGCGATAATTCTTTTAGAAAGGGAGGTAACGCCAACAAATATAACGATTTAACCCAAAAAAAACGGGTTTTTAAAGCTTTTTATGAACGCCCTAAAACGATGCGCCAAGTAGAGGAAAATACAGGCGTAAGAGTGGCTAATATTTGCCGTTTTGTGGGAGATTGGAAAGAATCCGATACCATACAAGTGGTAAAGCTTGGGATTTGCCCAATATCCAAAGAGGGAGGCGTACAGTTTTTGACCACCAACCCGGATTTATTCCCACCACAAACACAATACAATTTATTTGAACCTATAAAAGGGTAAGAGATGAGCAACGGAGTTAAACCCGTTGTTTCTTATTCTTTTGATATTGATGAGGTACGCACCTCTAAAAATAAATTTAAGCTCCGGGAGGTTATAGATGAGAAGTGTTTTACCCATTTGGATAATATCTATAAGCCAAAGAAAACGGAGGATTTAAGTTTACGGGATTTAGAACAACGGTTAAATAATTACGATAAGCAAGCCCAAAAAGCAAATAATGAGGCACTTTTAAAAGGTTTGTATAATGGTGGCACTTCGGGAGTACATAACTCCAAAACCGCCCCTTTCTTATTCTTTGATATTGATGTAAAGGACAACAAAAAGCAAAAAGAAAATGCACACCTTTTTAATGTAGAGAATAATAAACGAACCTTTGAAGCCCTTAAAGAAGTTGCCGTATTGGTTTGGCGTTCTAACTCCGGTAACGGTATAGCCGGAATGTTATACGTTCCTCAAATTGTAGAATTTAGTAATAACGAGAGAAACAAACATAAAAAAACAGGGGAGGCAATAACCGATTATTTGAGTAAATACCTCCACAAAAAAACGGGAATCGCACCGATTAAGTTTGATAATGCACAAAGTAAATTTAGGCAAGTAAGATTTTTAGCAAACCAAAGGGGAATTAAGAGAAACCTCAACCCCGATGCCTTAACTTTCTACTACTCTGGGAGAAATGTAGAACACCGAACGGAGGCCAATGTACCGATTTATAAGAATGCAAGTTATAACGCTCCTTTAGGTAGCATAAAAGAGCAATTTAATAACGATAACCCTATTTTGGAGGTATTGCCTAAATGTGGATTTACCATAAAAGGCAACTCCGGAAATAAAGTAAGAGTATTACACCCCTTAACCACTTCCACAAGTACCGGGGAGGTAAATGTAAATTTAAACGTACTGTTTAACTACTCCGGGAGTTTTGGGAATAGAGGGAGTTATACCTCTTTTGATTTGGTTTTAAGATTTGACTATAATAACGATTATAAAGCGTTTTATAAATGGCTATACTCAAAAGGTTATAGAAATAAGCAAGTACCGCAAAAGCAAGTAAAAAAGCTATCTAAGAGCATAAAAAGTGAACTTCCAAAGGCTAAGGATGAACGGGAGGCAAGCGAACTAATTTATAAGTATTGTTATAATTTACGGACGGCCTCCGATGAGGTAAAGCAAAAATTTTTAAAAGCCAATTGCACCCGGCCGGAGTATCGTAAATATTTTTTAGAGTATCTAAGATACACCGATTACAAAATAAGTTTTGATAAAAATTATACCGTTCAAAAATATGTTAGTGAGGCCTTACCTAATGTTTTGGATTATGTAGATAAGAACCCTAAAACCATAATTAAAGCGGAAACAGGTTTAGGAAAAACAACGGCTATACTCAAAGACTTACATAAGTACCGCCCCAACGCCCGGATTTTATTACTTGAGCCTTTAACGGTTATAGTAACGCAAACGGCTAAAGAATACCAAGGCAAAGGAATCTTTTTAACCGGGGATAATTCAATGGATAGCCATAGTTTAGCCCAGGAATCTAATTTAGTGGTAGCCACCTACGAACAAGGCACTAAGCACCTTAAAACCTCCCAAAGATTTGATTACGTTATTATTGATGAGGTACACCAACTTTTAACGGCTAACGCTTATAAACGCTCCGAGATAACAGAGCTAACCCAATGTTTAGAGAATCAAAAAGTAATAGGATTAACCGGAACGCCAAACGCCATATTTAAAAAGATTGGTTATAGTTTGATTGAAGTTAAAAAGGAAAAACAAGCCCCTACTCCGGTGGAGGTACGTTATAGCAATCTTTCCCCTCAAAAACTTATCCTTAACCACATACACAACGCAAAGGGTAAAATTATTATACGCCTTAATGAGATTGATACCATGAAAGCCATAATACAAAAACTCATAAGGGATAAGATTTATAAAAAAGATGAGATTTTACTTTTGCACTCTACTAAAGCTGTTAAAAATTCAAATGCCTTTAATGTATTAGCCAACGAGAGCCGATTTATTGAGCCGGTTAAGATTGTGTTTACAACTTCGGTAATAGATGAGGGATTAAGTATAAAACAAACCGGGTTTACCGATGCCGTTTTTTTAGAAACGAGCTACACCCCACGCCCGGAGGCTTGTAAACAATTCTTTGCACGTTTTAGAAATAAAGATAGTGGCCGTAAAAATTACTTATACCTCCGCACACGCAAAGACCAAACACCAACCAAGTACAAACCCGAGATAGGTTTTAAATATGATAAAGAGGCCTTACTTACTGATGAGGTTATTAATTACAGTACTTACCATGATATTTTTAGTAATGATAACTTTTACTATTCTGATTTTAGTTTAAACCCTTATTATTTGGGTTATAGTGTTACAAACGTTTTGAGCTACACAATGAACGCCAACCAGTTTTCAAACTTTTTGGGAGATAACTACAATTTGAATCTAAAAGTAAACAAGGCTTTTGAGCTTCCCGAGTATAAGTATGCCAATGATACACGGTATAAAAAACAGCTAAAAAGAGATGTAGCCCGGGAATGGATAAACCGTAAAGAGGATGTACTTAATATTTTAGCCCTCCACAGCCAAGATAAAACGATTAGAGCCAACTTAACACCTCAACAAAGGCCAACACCATTGGGTTTATTTGCCTTTATTACGAATCACTTAAAACGATTTGAGGAACTTTATACCGATACGCTAAAGCTCCGAGATTTGGGATTTGATAACCCGGATTTAGTTTTAATATCCATAGATAAGAAAACCCAAACCGATACACTAACAAGCGACAAAAAAATAAAAAATGCTATTCTACTCCGAACTACGGAACTCCTTTTAGATAATCCAAAGAATAAAACGGATGAGATTAACCGGATAAGATTAATAACTTTTGCCCTTGAATGTAGTAAAATTGGAGAGATTACTACAAAACAACTTTACCGGCTACTTAAAAAACATAAGGTTTACAATTCCAAGGCGTATAACAAAGAAATGTTAGTAGAACTGTTTAAGTTTTTAGGGTATGAATCTTTTATAGATACCAACACTAAGGCGATACACGTTTTTTGGGGAGAAATTTAATCTTTTTTTACTTGTAGTTATAAGGTTTATGGACTAAAAAAGGATTACGCAAACCTCCGTAAACAAAGGACTAACAGCATTTTTAACATTTGAGAGTAGAGGTATGTTAAAACGGCTTTTTTGATACCTAAAAAATGAGAGTAAATAGGAGTTATTTGGAGTAAAAATCCCTCATAAAACCTAACTTTTAGAAACCTGATAATTATACTGCGATATGTTTCGTAAATTTGTATTGTTCCCTAAAGATTTAGGTTATAAACAGTGAAGCCATGCCCAAGCCCTACACTTTCCCCCGATTATTTGATGAGGTTAAAACCATTGATTTAAGCGACTTAAAAAAATGGAAATACCTAAAGCCTAATATTAAAAAAAGCGGAGTAATTACATGGAGTAGGAACGGAGTAAAAACCTCCAGTATAAATATTACCTCCGACACCACAAACCTTGACAACCAATTTGTTACACTTTCCTACAATTATGAAGATAAGCCAATAAAGTATAATGTTAGTTTGGTTAGCGTTGCCTCTAATTTAGGTAAAGGAGATGTTTTATATTTTCTTTGCCCCCATACCGGCAAGCGATGCCGAAAGCTTTATTTTTACAATGGTTATTTTTTACACCGGGAGGCCGGGAGTGGTTTGTATGAATGCCAAACATACAGTAAAAAAAACCGAGAGCTAATAAAGATTTTATTTGAAAAGGAGGAGGCAGAGAAAGAGCTTTATAAACCTTACTTTAAACGTTACTACAATGGCCGACCAACAAAGAGATTTAAAAAACTTGTGGACAAAATAGAAAACGCTTACAAAACCACCCCCACGGAAATAACTTTAGGTTTTATGGGACTTTTATAAAAAAATGTATCTTTGCTATACTTCCACCTTTATAGTGTGGATTTTAAACCGTAATAAAGGGAGTTAGTTTTAGCTCCCTTTTGTGCTATCTAAAAGCTACTTGCCCAAATTTTACCCAAAACATAGATAAGAAAAAACGCAACCATCTAATTAATAGATAATTGCGGTTTAATTTAGAGGTATCGAGCGGATTCGAACCGCTGTAAATGGTTTTGCAGACCACTGCCTAGCCACTCGGCCACGATACCCTTTTTCTATGGGTCGGCAAATATAGGTTTTTTGCTTTTCTAAAACAAGCTAACGAGTTTGAGAAAGTTCAACGCTTACCGATTCTACATCGCCTCCTAATGGCGGGTTTATCTTGGCCACTTTTACGCGAGCTTCTGCAACCGCCGAAAAGTCGTTTAGAATATGGTCTAAAATGCGTTGCGTTACATTCTCTAACAGGTTAGATCGCACTTTCATTTCTTCTATCACAATACGGTTAAGTTGTACGTAATCTACGGTGTCTTCTAGTTTATCTGTTGTTGAAGCCTTTGATAAATCTGTTTTTATAAACAGATCTACCCTGTAAGCGCTGCCAATTTTAGCTTCCTCAGTTAAACAACCATGATAAGCATAGCACCGAATATTGTTTAATCTAATAACGCCCATTTTTATTTTTTTGCGAAGATATTGCATATTTTTCCATAAACCCATGCAAGCTCATCAAATTTACACCCTTAAGTTATGCGTTATATAGGAAGGTAAATAATGCTAGCTGAAACATTAATCGCCAAGACGAGTCATCTGTTTTTTGCAGGACTGTCGAAAGATCACTCATCAAATAACTTATATTGTGGGTTTTGTCGTTTCAAAAACAAACTTTTATCTAAATCCGGCCAACGTCTCTGCGGCATAAATTTATGGCGCGCTACCTTAAACTGTTGTGTTACCTGATGAGCAAATTCTCCCTCCCCACGAAAACGTTTTCCAAAGCGATGATCGGCTATATCACCTCCGTGGCAAGCCGCAATCTGATGCAATACTTTTTGCGCTCTGTCGGGCATTGTTTTTTCTATCCAATCAGCAAAAATATCACCAATAGCTCCGTTTAACCGCACCATACTATAATTAATGGCGTAGGCTCCAGCTTCACTTACCCGCTTAACCATCGAAAAAATTTCGTGGCTGTTTATTCCCGGAATAATAGGGGCCATCATGACTGCCACCGGAATTTTATTTTCGGCAAGCGTTTGCACAGTTCTCAGTCTATTTTTAATGGTAGAGGTGCGCGGCTCTAACAGCCTACGTGTCTCTTCTGATAAGGTTGTAATCGAAATATTTACCTTGACCAAATTTAATGTCGCCAGCTCTTTTAAAATAGGTAAATCGCGTAAAATCAACGCATTTTTAGTAATAATACCCACCGGATGCCGATATTTTAACAGTACCTGCAAACACTTGCGTGTAATGGCCAGTTTACGTTCTATGGGTTGGTAACAATCTGTATTACCCGAAAAAACAATGGTATCGGGTTTCCAATTCTTTTTCTGCAAGGTTTGCTCTAGTAATTCCGGCGCCGTTTTTTTTACCAAAATTTGTCGTTCAAAATCTTGTCCGGGGCCATACCCCCAATACTGGTGTGAGTTTCGTGCATAGCAATATACACAGCCGTGCTCACAACCCTGATAGGGGTTAAGAGAGTACGAAAAACGCAAATCCGGACTGTTTACCTTATTGACAATGGTCTTCGGAAAAATTTCTTGAAAATGGGTACGCGTGTCCACAATTTCTTCCTCTTCCTTTCTACAATACTCCAAATATTCTTCATCCGGCACATAAGTTAATTCAAAAAATTTATTGTGTACCTTCTTCTGTGCTCCTCTTCCTTTGGTATATGATTTCATGCCTATGCCGCTATTTTAATCAAAAATAATTATTATTTAGGATATCTCTCTTTTTCAAAAAATAAATCCACCTAAAAGCCAGATTTATTTATTCTTTAAACCCTCTTTATTCTGTGTATATTCGACCCTAAAATTTGTTCTTATGAGAAAACACTTGGCTTTTTTATTGGTTTTTCTGTTTACCGGTGCTTTATTTGCACAAAAAACCATGACTCCGAAAGATTTATGGACGGTTAAAGACGTCAGTCCGATAGGTTTATCTAAAGATGGGCAACACTTTTTTTACGAAGTAAAAACACCCAACTTGCCTAACAATAATTTTGACCACAGCTATTTTAGAATGGCAATAACCGGAGGAGCCCCGGTTGAGGTTACCAAAGAGGCTATGGAGCGGTCTGTTTACAACAAAAACGATTCTCCTAACGGAAAGTATCGTCTTTTCCACAAAGCGGTTCACATTAAAGATGTGCTGGGAAAAGATGTCTATAAAGATTTACCCAAAAGTGATGTATATGTCATTAACTCTTTAGACTATAGGCATTGGGATCACTACAACGATGGGAGTTATAACCACGTTTTTTATAAAGATTTGGCGACCGGTAAAACGGTAGATATTATGCCTAAACAGCCCTATTATTCTCCACAAGCTCCTTTTGGTGGTGATGAAGATTATAGCTGGGGGCCGAATGGTGAAAATATATACTACATTGCTAAAAAAGAGGAAGGAACCGCCTATGCGGTGAGTACGAATACCGATTTGTACAAATACAATTTAAAAACTCAAAAAACCGAAAATATTACGGCTGATAATGATGGGTACGACACCCATCCGGTATTCTCTAAACAAGGAGCATTAGCTTGGTTGCAAATGGATACTCCCGGATATGAAGCCGATAAAAACGACTTGGTGGTTTTGCACCATGGGGTGAAACAAAATTTGACTGCCGACTGGGACGGAACTGTGGGTTCTTTTATTTGGTCAGACGACGGAAAAACGCTCTATTTTACAGCTCCTACAGATGGAACCATTCAGTTATTTGAAGTAAACTATCCCGGTAAGACAAAAATAAAGCCTACGGTTACACAACTATCTACCGGCCAATTTGACGTAACCGGTATCATAGCACAAACCGGTAATAATTTATTGGTGACGCGTACCGATATGAACCATGCGTCAGAAATTTTTAGTTTCAACTTACAAACAAAGCATTTTCAACAATTCACCTTTGTCAATGCCGATTTGTATAAACAATTTGACCTGCCCACCGTAAAAAAACGCTATGTAACCACACAAGACGGGCATAAAATGTTGGTTTGGGTAATTTATCCTCCGCATTTTAATAAAAATAAAAAGTACCCTACGCTTCTCTACTGCCAAGGGGGGCCCCAATCACCTTTATCTCAGTTTTATTCGCGTCGATGGAATTTTCAACTTATGGCTTCTATGGGATATATTGTAGTAGCACCTGATCGTCGTGGAATGCCCGGATTTGGCGTAAAATGGAATGAAGCCGTGAGTGAACACTGGGGAGACGGAGCTATGCAAGATTATCTAGACGCCATCGATAACTTAGCCAAAGAATCTTATGTAGATAAAGACCGGTTGGGAGCTGTTGGTGCCAGTTTTGGAGGATATTCTATTTTTTGGTTAGCCGGACACCATCAGGGAAGGTTTAAAACCTTTATTGCACACGATGGTGTTTTTGACACACGAGCTATGTATGGCACTACGGAAGAATTGTGGTTTACCAACCACGATTTAGGAGGGCCTTATTGGAAGAAAAACGATCCGGCTATAGCGCGTGCCTATAACGAATACAACCCGGTTACGGCGGTGGCCAATTGGGATACGCCTATTTTAATTATTCAAGGAGGTAAAGATTATCGCGTGCCTATTGAACAAGGATTAGGAGCTTTTCAAGCAGCACAACTGCAAGGCATAAAGAGTAAACTTCTTTATTTTCCTGATGAAAATCACTGGGTACTCAAACCGCAAAATGCCATGGTTTGGCAACGAACATTTTTTACTTGGCTTAAAGAAACCTTGTAAGATAAAAAGCCAATGTTGTCCTAAATAATTACACTGTTCTTTTTTTCATTGCCAAAAAAAGAACCAAAAAAGTCTAGGCTAGTGAATAAAAATGTAAAAAATACTACGGAAACCCCAACCACGGATGAAAATAACTCGTCCTCCTCTTGTCATCCTCAAACAGATTTTCATCCCTCAGCCTACGCTGCTCCCTTCCTGCCTACCGGCAGGCAGGGATTTTCAACATTTTTTTCAAAAAGCCTTTTACAAACCCTATAAATGAAATTAGTGTGAAACTACGCATATAACCAGTTTCTTTAACAACCCAATCAAAATCGTTTAGGACGCTGTTGCTAAAAAACCAAAAAAGCCCCGAAGAAATAATTCTCCGGGGCTTTTTGATTTATACAGCGTTGCTGTTAGCAATAATCGTTAAAAGCTTGGCGTAAGTTTTCTGCAATCATTTCTGCCGGGCGTCCTTCAATATGATGACGCTCTAGCATATGCACCAATTCTCCGTCTTTAAACAGCGCCATAGAAGGAGAGCTGGGAGGAAAAGGCACCATGTGTTCACGAGCCCTTTCTACCGCTTCAATATCAAAGCCGGCAAAAGAAGTGTACAAATGATTGGGTTTTTTATCGTTTTGTATAGCTTGAATAACGCCCGGGCGTGCATTAGCTGCTGCACAACCACACACCGAGTTAATAACCACAAGTGTGGTTCCTTTTTCTGCTATAGCTGCATCAACAGCCTCAGGAGTAAGCAGCTCTTCAAAGCCCACATCTGTTAGCTCCTGTTTCATTGGTTTTACAAGTTCTGGTGGATACATATCTTTATGTTTTTAAAGTTCTGAATTTCACTACAAAGGTACAAATAAGTATTTGTTTTATAGAAAAGCGATCTTTATTTAAGAGAACATTATCCGAGATTTGAGTTGGGTTAAATTATAATACACCCAAAAATGCTCAAACAAACCTGTTTGCCGCCCCTTGCGGCAAACCGCCTGTTAACAGAAGTATTATTTTATCAGATGTTTTATGGTGTATTTCAATACAGTATCTGTATGGTCCAAAAGACTTTCAATTGTGGGCTCGATATGATAGTCTGGGATTAGGCCGTGTCCATAGGGATTTGCAGTGTCTTTTACATTAACTACAAACTTAAAGAGTGGGATACCTATTAATATGCCTGAATTTGGGAGAGTAAACCGTAAATGGTTGCCGCTGGTGTTCCCATAATATCCACCACCTGTTTCTTCTCCTACAAAAATAGCATTGGTATGATTTTTTGCCAAAGCGGCGAATTCAGATCCCCCCGAGAATGTTAACCCGTCTATAAGAATATAGAGTTGCCCCAAGAACGGATGTGAAGATGGAGGAAGACTGAACTGTCTTTGGCTTAATATGCGTCCGTCATTTTCCCGTTTAAACTTCCAATCTTCTCTTAAATATTTTGAGAAGCCCTTATTGATTTGATTATTGAAAAAACTATAATATAGCTCAGGCACTTTCACATATTTATACTTTTTGTAATTGTGCTTTATTAGATGTGAAAGCAGGATATCTTCCATCCCTTGCTGTCCACCTTCATTTTTTCTGACATCAATAATCAGATTTTCAATTTCTTTATAATTGACTATGGAAAAAATACTGTCTAAATATTTTTTGAACCCCTTTTTGCCGCCGTACAAATTAGCATCAAAAGAATTAATAGTTAAAAGGGCATAATTCTTTTTACTGTCTATTTCAAAATAGGATGCTTTGTCCCAATAGTAGAAGGGGTGTTGTTTCTTGAATTGATGGTACAGATTGTAATATGCTTTGTGCAGGAGAGAAGGGATTTCTTTTGTCTCAATTTGATGAGTTTTTGGGTTTTTATAAGTAATCTTATAATTAGGTGATTTACCATAAAATTCTAACAGATATTTTGAAAAGGATCTGGCAATCCAATAATATTTACTGGTCATATTATAACCGTCAGCAGGTTCAATAGTAATAAATTTATTCAGAATATCCCCTATATTCATACCATTGATAGCGATAATTTCCGCACCTTTTATTCCAAGTTTTTTATAGTTATTCAGCACATAAACCTTTTTATTGATTATTCTGATAAAAAGGGGAAGATAAGTTCCATAAGCTTTAAGATAATTATTTGTTCGGAGGGAAGGTACCACATACGAGTGGCCTTCTTTTGTAAAAGCGACGATAGGAGCAATGATTTTGAAAAAATCAAGTGCTGACATGCTATCTCGTATCTTTTTTCTTTGGGTGGTAAAAAGACTATCAAGTTGTTTATAGGAATTGTACCACATACCCACTTTTGTCTCCAAATAAGCCAATTTCAAATCTTTCAGGTCTTCCTTCAGTTGGACTGCCGTATACTTCGGAAGTTCTTGGGGAATTTTTGAAACGCGAACACCATATTTTGTCGAATCTGTACTCTTCCGTTTTGGCGATGATTTTATTTTTAAAAAAAAGCTCCCCGTAGATCTAGGGGTGAAAACAATTGAATAGTCTCCTTTTCTGTTAGGCTCTTCATCTTGCTGTAACAGGTTATGTTTTTTATCTAAAACTGTCAGTTGGATATCCACTTCCATTGGCGAAACTTCAACAAGATAGTGTGTTTCTTTGCTTAATTGAACTTCAAAATCATCTTCTTTAATTCCCCAGGATTTAAAATAGCTAAACTTATTACCTACTTCAAGGGATTTTACTTGTTGACACCAACCTGTATCAGGGATAAGCAGCAGGCATATTGTCAAAATTCTGATTGGACACATAATATTCTTTTTGACAAAAGTAGCGACAACTATCTTATTTGAATTGTATAAAATTGCACTTACCCCCTTATGCTTTCTGGTAGGTATTTGGCGTAACTCCTGTATAGCGCTTGAATTCTTTGGTCATATGGGCCTGGTCATAAAACCCCGAATCTAGTGCAACACTCATTAAGTCATTATTTTTAGAAATTAATTCTTTTGCTTTTTCTATCCTTTTAATTGCAGCGAAATTTTTTGGTGTCAAACCTGTTTCCTGTTTGAAAAGACGTAAAAATTTATACTTGTTCATACCAAAGCTTTGTGCAGTTTTATCGAGAGAAAAATTCGTAAACGATTCTTCTATAAATCTGCTTAGCAGCCGTTTTTCTTGCGAAATGAAAGAGTGCGGTTCAGTATTGTTTTTTACTAAAATTTTTAGATTTTTAACTATCTCTTTTTCTATGTCAAGGTACGGATTGTCTAAGTTTTTGGAAAGATAAAGTAGGTTGCTGAATAATTGGGGTGCATAAATGACTTTGTCTTTAAAAAATACTTCCTGCCCCTTATTTATTTGTTTTAGCAACTCGGGAGAAATATAAAAAGTAGTAAAAGTATTCCCCATTTTGTTATCGCAAGGAGTTGCGTGAATTTCTTCTGGATTGGTTATGCATAAGCTCCCAATTGGTGCTCTAACAAATTTAGAATCCAATTCAGAATAAAAGGGTTGATTGATTACCAATGCTATATTAAATGTTGGATGGGTATGTTTCGGAAAGTTAACAGTGTGTCCGTAAGCATACAATATTTCTATTCCATCCAAAATATCTAATTTCTTATAAACACTTAAATCTTTTTGGTTCATTCTTTTGTTCTAATATTTATACTAACATCTAATCAGCTTGCCGTCGGGTGGATTCTCCCCCCACTAAACTTTAACCAAAGGCATGAACCTCAAATATAACAATAAACCTTAAATAGAAACAATTACCGGCCATTGCGACAAGTTGTTTAGTGGTGGCCAATGCCAACAAGAACAGGTTTACCGTCAATATTATCCGTATCGGATGGGGCTTTTCGTAGGAATGTCTCTTTTCTATTTAGACAAATCAGCCTTCAGCCGCTTTTTAAATTGAAAGAGAACCTCCATAAAATTGTAAAAAAATGAGAAGTAAGTTATGACTATTTACTCTATCTCTATTTTGCCAGGGTAAAATTACTAATGGCAATTTGAGCATTATTCACAAATTGAGTTGAAGGATTGATAAAGAAATATTTAACTCTGTTGGGGTTAAACATTTCACTGTCGAGTACTTTGTTTTTGTCTAAATATACTTTCATATGAGTGCCGTCAACCTCTATGGCTACATGCATGATTGCATTGGCATAGTTTTTTATAAAATCGGCATCATAGGTATTATACGAATCGTTATCTTCACTTATATTACTGATTTCACGATTGTGATACAGAATTTGCGTTTTGGCCGTCACATTGTCTTCATATCCGCTGACACTGTTGTCATAGGAAAATCCAAAAGTCAAGGAATTCAAATCCCTTAACTCGTTACTACGAGTAAGCACATCAAACTCGATAGTGAAATTTTTAGGCATGGTCAAAAGCGTATCTAGTTTATAAGTGGTAAAGGCGTTTAAGAGCAGCCATTTTCCTTGCACTCCAGGAAAAGTAACTACTGAACCGGTACCCGCAGATTTCCAGTATCTAGGCATTTGTCCTACCGGATCATTTTGAATGTTGTCCGTAAAGATAACTGTCTTTCCAGGTGTAAAATCATATTCACTTATCGCAGCTCTTTGGGCTCGTGTTTTTTTATCAGTTTTATCGGTATTTTTATTGCCATTTAGAACATTATCAACTTTATTTTCAACCTTATTTTCAATTTTGTCTTCTATCTTGTTTTTTAATTTTTTAAATATTTGCGCATGAGCTGAAGTACCCACAAGGATTATTGCTGTAATTATTATCAAAAAGCGGATGTTATTTTTCATGGTTAGGGGTTTAGTATTTGCTAGATTCAAGTTTCAATTCTAGTTGGTTATTATTAAAAAGTATAAAATAGCTAATTGTGTTTTGAATGTAAAATTATAAAAAACGTGTATATCTTCAAAATTGAAAGCAAATACGTTTACTGCCGCTTATGGCAAACGTTTGTTGCGTTGCAGTTTTTATTCTTTCATAAATTTAATTTCCCGCCCGCCTTGATTTAGGATCACACTATTTTCTTTGGGGTTAAATTCGAAAATGGCATTGGCTTTATTGGTCTTAAACTTATTTTTGCCGGTAGGTTGCAGCGAAAAGGCCTGCTGACCTGTTGCTTGGACAACTAAAACACCGTTTTCTTTCGTGATGGTTAGTTTTAAGGGAATCTCTTCTGAAGCATAAACCCCAAGGTATTTGTTTAACTCTTCCGGACTGACTTTATAATATGAAAACTCAGGGATGTCATAAGGCTTATTGTAAACTGCACTCAATACGGCAATAGAAATGTTGTTGATGTTATAGTCAATCCCATTTGAAGTCAAGGCATAAGAAATATCCCCATCTGAAAAATGAGCAAACACAGCAGAAAATCCGTCGATGCCCCCGGTATGCCCGTATCCGATATGTTTATAGAAGGGCATTTTAAACAGACCCATGCCGTAACTATCTTTCATCGTTTTCATTAAGGTTAGATTTTTCGGTTTTAGTAGCTTTCCATTAAACAGTGCGTTACTGAATTTAATCAAATCAATGGGAGTAGAAACAATGCCACCGGCACCAAGAGGTATGGATATATCAGTTTCTGGTTGTAACTCCCAAATCCCCATAAATTTATAGGACTGACTTTCGTTTTTATCTGTGTTTATTTTATTCCCTAAATATGTATCTTCAAGACCGAGTGGTTGAGTAATATATTGCTGTATAAGTTGAGCGTATGACCTGTGAAAAACTTCTTCAAGAATATACGTCAGCAGAACATAATTCGAGTTGCTGTATTCAAATTTGCTACCAGGTTCAAAATCACTACCGTCTTTAGCAATGATATCTACCATTTGTTTTTTCGTTTTGGGTTCTGTATTCCACGTTAGATAATCTTCATCAGCAGTAAAATCATGGATTCCGCTTCTGTGATGAAGAAGCTGGTTGATGGTGATTTCTTTCGCGTTAGGGATGGTAGGAAAGAATTTATCAAGAGTTTGATTGAGTTTCAATTTACCCTTATCCACCGCTTTGAGTACCAATACAGCCGTAAATGTTTTAGATATGGATCCAATTCTATATTTGGTATGTTTATCAGCTTTTATTTTACCCGCCCTATCAGCATAACCAATGGAGTTGGTATAAATAATTTTACCGTTTTTGGATATGGCCACACTCCCCATAAACTTATCATTTTGGTTGAGCACCGTAAAGAAACGGTCTAATTTCTCTTTATTGAATTCTTGGCTATACCCGGTTTGAAAGAATAGACTGAGAAAAAATATCAGTAAAAATTTTTTTTTCATATTTTCTATCTTTTGGTTTACACGTTTCTTGTCTATAATGCTGTATCTGACGAAGTTCCGAAAAAAATCAGAGAATACGAGGAGGCGCAGCCACAAAATGTTCAAACCACTTGTTGTAGGCAGTTTTGTCAAGCAATTCGTTTTCCTAAAATTTTTAATCCTCGTTCTTGTCCGTCAAGTAATGCAATATTGGGAAGTGTTGCCCAATCTTCAAATCCAAAATGTCGGAATAATCTTAAACTGGGCTCATTATTTGAAAAGATGAAACCGAGCAAAGTTTTTACGCCAAAATTTGGTGATTTGTCCAAACAGTGTTGAAGAACTTGTTTGCCTAATTTTTTTCCTCTTTGCGTCTCGTCTAAGTATATGCTTATCTCAACAGTAGCGTCATAAGCTGGTCGCCCATAGAACGATTGAAAACTTACCCAACCAATGATTTGGTTAGCGTTGTCTTCAATAACCCATAGTGGTCGATTAGTCGAATTATGCTCGTCGAACCATTTTCTTCTGCTTTCCACTGAAACAGGCTCAGTATCAGCCGTGACCATTCTTGATGAAATAGTAGAGTTGTAAATGTCTACTATTTTTTTCAAGTCTGATGTGTTTGCATCTCTATATGTTAAATCTGCCATTTTTTTCCGATAAACGTTTTTCTTAATTGCCTACAACGCTGCGTCTGACGCCAATATGTTTGTTATGGGCAGTTATTCCTTTATCAATATTTGGACATATCAAGCTCGTCAAAATCTTTAATTTCAGATAATTTGATAAGTCTGTTTATGGTTATGTTTTTAGTTGTTGTTTTAAAAACTTCATTTTCATCACTTTCAACATTTTCGCTCGTGTTCACTTTTACCAATTTCTTTTTTGTTGAAAAATTAATACTTATTTTTCTCTTAACCAAAGGGCCGTGGTTATCGCTTTCATCATATCCAATGAGTTCAAAGTCAGAATTCTGAAATCTAAAAGTATATTCCCAATATCCATATCTACCGTGACCATAATGTATGTATAAATTGCCATTTTTCACATACACCCAAAGTTCGGGTGGCATATAAACGCCGCCATCTTCATTTTCTGAAGAGAAGCAAGTGTCATTTTCTACAGCCAGATTGTAATGATTCTCTTTATTGAAAAGAATAATAATGCCTCTTCGGTTACGATCTACTATTTTTCCAAACCTGTTCTTGACAAAATACGCTTTGTTGGTTTCCTTAATAATAAGTACACAATCGTCAATTCCGTCTTTATTCAAGTCTCCATTTATTCTTTTAAAAACTACAAATCCTTTTGGTAAAAAATCAGTTGGCTGTTTTTTCGATTTAACTTGTCCAAAAACCGTTGTCGTCAAAGTTGCAATTAAAAATGTCAGTAGTATTTTCATCGTATGTTGTGTCTATAATTGGCTCTAACGTCCCGCGGCTATGCACCGGGCAGGAGTTTTACCCGGAAATGTTCTTTTGAAGACGCTAACGTTCTCGTATTCGTAATCTATCAATCGAAGCGGAATACCTGCCTGCCGCATAGGCGTTGTTGGCAGCTGCTTTTTTGCATCAAATTATCACTTTTCAATTAATAATTATTGTATTTATCAAAAAATGATTTTACAATGTCAAAATATTGGTCTGGGGCTTCCAGGTTTAGGTTATGTGCTGCATTTGGAATTATGTGTAACTCTTTTTTGTCCTTCGGAACACCAGTTAGGGCATCGTAGATCATATTCGCTTGTTTTACGCCGATAGCATAATCATATTCGCCTTGTAACACCAAGACTGGTTTTTGGATGACCGCAATCTCATCAATTATGTTTAAATGATTGTAAGCAGTTGTATTGCGGAAAACCCTGTTTACGAATTCAAATTTTTCCATTGCTTTATCAAACATCTCTTTGGTATATTGAGCTCTTGCGTAATAAGCAGAATCTTTCCCCAATTTCACAGCTGTTTCTTTTGCTTTTAAATTGGCCCAATAAGCATTGAAACCCAGTTTTTCAGGGAATTTGTGCTTGAGTAAATTCATATTATTGAAAAACTGGTCAAAATCACTTTCTTCTATCTCTTTTAATTTTGTCAATATCTCACGATACCGGCTTTTTTCTACTGAATTCTCTGAAGTTTCTAAAAGCTCTTTAGCTATTTTTCGTTCATGCCGGATAAGTGCCCTAATTGGATAAAGCCCATCAGCTTTGCCACTGATACAGGCAAAAGAATTGATTTTATCCTGATGCTCAATTAAATATAATAATCCAAGAGTTCCGCCCCAGGATGAGCCTATTAGATTGACGGCTTTATCCTTGTATCTGTTTTTTAAGGTATCGACCACTACATCCAAATCCTCTACAAATTGTTTCATGGTAAGCATGGACGTATCTGTAACCACATCAGATTTTCCACCACCTCTTTGGTCCAAATAAGCAATGAGATAATCATCTTCGAGAAATTTTCGGTACGTCTCGTGAGCGAATCCCGAAAAAGCACCGGGTCCACCATGCAAGTTGATAATCAGGGGACCATTGGTATTTCCTACCAAACGTACATACAGATTTGATTTTTCGACCGGGATAAAAAAATTGGTATCTATTTTATGTCCCTTTTGGCAGGATATGAAAAGAAGTGCAATAATGCATGATAGAAAACTTAAGACAATAAATTGGATTTTATTTTTCATGAATAACTTTTATTGTTTTAATTATGATTCTAAAATTGCCACCAACGTGCCGGCGGCATTGCGAAGAAGGGGGTGAACAAAGCCGTAAACGGCAGACTTAGTATTAACCCGCTCCGATCTTGCATAAAACCGTGTTGGCGGTAGTTATTTTTCAGCGAGTTCTTTAATTTTTTCAAGCATCCCGTTTAATCCTTGTTCTGTGTGTTTTTGCCCTTCTTTACTTGAAAATCCTTGTTGATGCCAAGTGAAATTCACAGAGTTATCATCTAAATTTGCTATTTTGTAAGTTACCAAAGAATAATTTTCCGGCTTGTCTTCCAATCCCGAAAATCCACTCCAATAATCGTATTTAATCAACTCATTTTTTTTATTCTCAATTACGTTTCCTTTGTCTTTATATTGATGTCCGTCATACGCTCCTCGAAAAACAATCGGACTTCCAATTTTCCAATCGGTTAATACTTCCGTTCCGAATAAGTATTCTTTGATCATTTCAGGGTCTGTGAGAACACTCCAAACTTTTTCAGGTGTTGATTGAATGTTTATACTGCTTGAAACGATAAGGTTTTTGTCCATTTGTTTAATTTTTACTTAGTTCTGATAATTTCATTATAGTTTTCCAATTCCTTGTTGTTGCACCAACTTTCAGTTGTTTTTCAAAAAAATTATTAGTCAATTTTGATTTGTGATATTTTCCTGCACAAAATAGATAAGCGTCTTTATCCTCAATTTTAAATTTGTCAGGCTCGTAATTGAAAGTTAGTATTTTCTCAAGGTTTTCTTTAGTAGGTTTTTCTTTCAGAAAGGTTAAATGCAATTGATTGATGTCTACATCTTTGTTAGAGAAAGGGTTGCTGTTTATTACATTTTCAAGTTCTTTTTCCGTCCTAACAATTACCGGAACATCAAATCCATATTTTTCGGTAATCGCTTTTTCAAGGTCGTTTTCCAATTCAGAATTTGGTTTGTCGGAATTAAAAATCAGATTCCCACTTTGGATATATGTTCTTACATTTTTAAGTCCCAATTTTTCACACATTAATTTTAGGTCAGCCATTAGGATTTTCCGTTTTCCTCCGACATTTATTCCTCTTAAAATTGCGATTTTTTTGTTCATAGTAAGGGCTCTGTTTTAATTACCGCCAACGGCTGGCGGCTTTGCGCAGGAGTGGGCAAACAAAAGCCGAAACCTTCAATTTACCACTAACCGTAGCAAAAGCCGCTTTTAAGCTTTAAATTTAACCAAAAAGTTTAACAAATGGCTTTTGCGGCAAAGAAAAACCAACCATTGGGTTTAAACCTTTAGCCACCCTTACATCAAGCCGTTTGATTTTGTTCATCATTCTATCGGAATAATTAAGTCTACAATACATTTTTTCTCTGGATGGTCGTTGAAATTGTTGTGATATATTTCAAAAGGATACCTATCCGCTTTTTTGTATCCGTTCTCGTTCATCCAAATGAATAAACTTTCCCACGACTTTTCAAATTCTTTTGGTTCGATGATAAAACGGCCAACAATATTTTTCCCTTTTTCAATTGTCGTCAGACCTACTTCGCCATCAACAGTTATATGTTTGTTTGTGAGTATTCCTATACTCATTCTTACTTTGTCAGCATCGGTTACTTTAAAACTGTCGTGAAAAACGCGGCAAACATTTGTATCTTTTTTCTTAAGCAGTTCTTTCGGTGTCGCCCATTTAATAATACGTTGAAAGGCATTCTCAATACCGCTTACACCAATTTGTGTAACATAGGCCAAATTCATTTTGGGCATTTCTGTAATTTCAATTTTTGCATTCATTTTTATCCAATTTTTTAGATTTATAATGTTGCAAAGGTATTCGTCAGTAATAAAATTTGCTTTACCAATATTGCTATCTATTTTACTAATCTTGCTAAAATTGTCTTTGTTTGATTTACGAAATTCAGTTGGGCTTTGTCCATATATTTTTTTAAATGTTCTTGAAAAAGTCGAATCATTATTAAATCCATACTTATTTGAAATTTCAGAAATTTTGACTGCTTTTTTGTGTATCAACATCATTGCAGCACTTTCTATTCGTTTGCGGGTAATGTAGGTGTTTAATGTTTCGTTTGTAATTGCTTTGAAGAGTCTGTGGAAATGAAACGGTGAATAATAGGCAATGTTAGAAATTTTTTGTAGTGATAATTCAGTGTCCAAATTCTTGTCAATGTATGTTAAGACTTTATTTATCCTTTTAATATATTCTTCGTCCATTTGTTGTCTATGAGATGTCTCTGTGTAACTCCCAAATATACGCAACTCTTTAGAATATTAATACCCCTATAAACATTTCAAAAATAGTTGTATAATTATTTACACAATCAGACGTTATTAAGGCAGAGATTCTTTTATCTTTGAAAATCAATCAAAAATTACTGCATATGCTTCAGCGAACAGGCATTTTTCTCTTTATAAGTCTTTTTTGCTGCCTATCGGCTTTTCCACAGCAATCTGCTGTATATACTTCAGACTACGCTCAATATCAACACGGTATTAAATTGTATAGACAGCATCAATACGCCGCTGCGCAGCGCATTTTTAAACAGGTACACCAGCATACTCATGCCCTCAACCTAAAGGCAGAAACGGCTTATTATTCGGCTATTTCAGCCGTGCGTTTACAGCAACCTGACGCCGAAAAACAGATGAGAGATTTTGTAGAAGACTATCCGGAGAGTCCACGACGCAATTCGGCCTACACTAACGTAGCGCAGTTTTATTTTAAAAGTGGGCAATATGCTGAAGCCCGCAAATGGTATCAAAAAGTAAACCCGTATGGCTTAACCGCTTCTGAAAAACCTGAATACAATTTTAACCGGGGCTATACCGCTTTTAAAACACAGCATCCTAAACAGGCTAAACATTATTTTACACAGGTTAAAAACGACGCTAAATACGGGTCGCAAGCCAATTATTATTTAGGTTTTTTGGCTTATAAAAATAATAATTACCAAGAAGCAAAAGACCTTTTTGCCGATGTAGATCAAAAAGACCAAGTAAATAAAAAGGTTTCTTATTTTCAGAGCAATATCAGCTTTAAATCGGGTAATTTTAAAAAAGCGATTGCCGAAGCACAAAAGCAATTACCTCGCTCTACCCGGCACGAACAATCAGAATTGCATAAAATTATAGGCGAGAGTTATTTTAATTTAAAAGAATATGCCAAGGCTATTCCTCATCTCGAAAAATATAACGGAAAACGCGGCCGTTGGAGCAATACGGACTACTACCAACTGGGCTATGCATATTATAAAACCGGCAACTACACCAAAGCCATCGCCGAATTTAATAAGATTATTAACGGGCAGAATGCCGTGGCACAAAACGCGTATTATCACTTAGCAGAATGCTACATCAAACTACAACAAAAACAACCGGCACTCAACGCTTTTAAAAAGGCATCTGAAATGAATTTTGATGCTACTATTAAAGAAGATGCGGCACTAAATTATGCCAAGTTGAGCTATGATATTGGCAACAGCTATAAAAGTGTGCCGGAAGTGTTGACGCAATTTTTAAAGGAGTATCCTAATTCTCCGGCTCGCAGTGAGATAAAATCGCTTCTGGTAAATTCATACATTACCTCAAAAAACTACAAAAAAGCCATGACCTTGTTGGCACATAACCCTTCTTTTCACAATCAAACTGTTTTGCAAAAAGTGGCTTTCTTAAGGGGTTTAGAGTTGTATAGAAGCGGTGATTATACCCAAGCGCTCGCCCTCTTTAAAAAATCGATTGCGCAGCACAAAGCTCCTGTTTTTACCGCCAGAGCCACCTATTGGGCTGCCGAATGCAGCTATAATTTAGGTGATTTTCAAAAAGCATTAATTGGGTATAAACAATTTAAAGGAATGGCTGCCGCTCAGCGTACTCCGGAAATAGAAGCCATAAACTACAACATTGGCTATGCTTATTTTAATCAGAAAAAATACCGCGAAGCTCTTCAAAACTTCAAAGCTTATACCCAACAATCCGGTGTTTCTTCTACGCAAAAAAACGATGCCTACTTACGCATGGGCGATAGTTATTTTGCCCTAAGCGATTACTGGCATGCTATGGAAGAATACAACCAAGCTATTGCTATGAAAAACGTAAATAGCGATTATGCTTACTATCAAAAAGCGATTAGCTATGGCTTTGTAAATAGAAATAAACGTAAAATAGAAGACCTAAACGCCTTCTTAAAACGCTTTCCTAATTCTATCTATAAAGATGATGCGTTATATCAGTTAGGAAATACCTACTTAGCCGAAAACCAATCGCAAAAAGCCTTGCAAACGTACACCAAGATTGTAAACAACATGCCTAACAGCAACTATGTGGCACGCGCCATGATGAAACAAGGGCTTATTTATTACAACACCAACCAAAACACACAAGCCTTGGCTAAATTTAAAGCCGTAGCAGCCAAATTTCCACGCTCTAAAGAGGCCAACCAAGCGGTGCGTTCTGCCCGAAACATTTATGTAGACAACGGCAATATAGATGCCTATGCCAAATGGGTAAAAACGTTAGGTTATGTAAATCTAGCCGATAACGATATTGACAACGCCACCTTTGAGTCGGCCGCCAATCAACTTGTTGATCAAAATGCAGATCGCGCCATTAAAGGTTTTGAAAAATACCTTTCTAAGTTTCCTGACGGAGCGCATGCCTTATCGGCGCACTTTAAACTAGGTCAACTCTTTGTAGAGAAAAATGATTTAGCTTCTGCTGAAGCTCAATTTATTTATGTAACTGAGCAACCGCGCAACCAGTTTACTGAGAAATCTTTAGGTCAATTGGCGCGTATTTACTTACAAAATAAAGCTTACGCCAAAGCCACTCCTGTTTTACAGCGATTAGAAAAAGAAGCGAGCCTACAAAAAGACATCACCTTTGCACAGTCTAACTTGATGAAGGCTTATTATAAACAGCAAAATTATCCGCAAACCGTGGCGTATGCAGAAAAGGTATTGGCCAATGCCAAAGCCGGAAACCAAGCCAAAAGTGATGCGCATATCTTTATTGCTCGTTCTGCCATAAAAACCGGCCAAGAAGAGAAAGCCAAAGAAGCGTATGCACAAGTGGCTAAAATGGCACAAGGCGAATTGGCTGCCGAAGCCCACTATTACGACGCGTATTTTAAACGAAAAGCGAAAGACTACAAAGCCTCTAACCAAGCCATACAAGTGCTGACTGAGAATTATTCGGGCTATAAAGAATGGGGCGTAAAAGGGTTATTGTTAATGGCTCAAAATTTTTACGATTTAGACCAAGCTTTTCAAGCCACTTATATCTTGCAAAATATTATCGATAACTTTAAAGATTATCCCACAGTAGTAACCCAAGCTAAAAGTGAATTAAAGCGAATCAAAACAGCTGAGGCTAAAACCAATTCGTCTATTCACATAGAAAAAAATAGTGATACTACTTCAAAATAAAAGAAATCATCTCGCATGAAAACATCACCAATTGCTATACCTACTGCCGTAAAAAACATCGTTTTGTTGTTTTCTGTTCTCTGTTCAGGCGCTATTTATGCACAACAACAAGACACCACAGATAACAGCCAAATAGAAACCGAAAAACTGATTATTGTAAAAACCTATTCGCCTACGGTAAGCGATGCGGTTAAACTCAAACAAAACCCCGATAAAAAAATAGACACTTCTTTATTAAAAAAGAAGAGGGTAAACTATCCTATTATTTCGATACCGGTGGCCTCTACTTTTGTGCCGGAAAAAGGAAACGCTGTAGGGCTTACCCTTCAGCCACATTCTGATTTATACAATAACTATGCGGCTCTAGGCATTGGTAATTATACCAATATTTTAGCCGAATTTTACAGCAATATTAAGGTAGCCGATAAACAAGGGTTACACATTGGGCTTAATCACCACTCATCACAAGGAGGGATAAAAGAAGCCCAACTAGACGATAAGTTTTACGACACGCGTTTTAATTTTGGGTACGACAGTCAATCAGAGTCCCTTTATTGGACCATCAACCTAGGGTTTCAACACCAGCTATACAACTGGTATGGGGTTCCTAATGGGTTAACCGCTACACAATTGGCAGCTATCAACCCCAAACACAATTACACCACCATTGCCTTAAACAGCTCGTTAGAGTTTAACCACAGTGTTTTAGACAAAATTTCGGCTACTTATCGTCATTTTGGAGACGATTTTAACGGTAGCGAAAACCATGTTGTTGTTAAACCTCGTTTTCAATTTGCTGTAGGCAAAGAAACTATTCAGGCTGATATTACCGCTGATTACCTCAACGGAAAGTTTGATCCTATAGCTATTAACGGGCAGTATGGCTGGTTAAACTTAGGCATTCATCCCAGCTTAAATTTTGAGCGAAACCAATGGACCCTAAACGTAGGAGCCGAAGTGGTGTATTCTTCTAATACCGAAATCAGTAAAAATGACGTTTATGTATATCCGGAAGTAAAAGGAAGTCTTCGAGTAGCCGGAGATTATTTTACTTTATATGCCGGTATTGACGGTGGATTACAACAAAACACCTATTACAACTTTGCGCAAAACAACCCTTATGTAGCACCCGATTTGGCCATTGTTCCTACCAACACCAAATACCATGTATATTTTGGGGCAAAAGGAAAATTTACCGAAGATTTGCACTACGATTTACACGCCGGTTATCAAAACCAAGAAAATAAAGCTTTGTACACCCTTTATTCTTTAATGGGGCCTGTAATAACATCCTCTTCATATGAGCATAACAATGCCTTTAAAGTAGAGTATGACAACGTAAAAACCTTTTTAATTCACGGAGCATTAACCTACGGTGTAAACAAAGATTTCAACATTGGCGTAAACGCTACTTACTACAACTACGCTACAGAAACACAACCAGAAGCCTGGAACTTACCCAACTTTAAAGCGGCTGTAAACGCTGCCTACCAAATAACCAAAAAATGGTCTGCCAGCGCCGATTTATTTTTTGTAGGAGAACGAAAAGACCGGACGTTTAGCGGTATTACTCCACCTGTCATCGTAGACTTAGACAGTTATGTTGATGCCAACATGCGTATCAATTTTCAGCTAACTGACCAACTTGGCTTCTTTCTTCGCGGCAATAACTTATTCAACGATAATTACCACCGTTGGGCAAACTATCCGGTGCAAGGGGCACAAGGTATGCTAGGAGTAAGTTACCAATTCTAATCACCCTTAAATGAGTCTTTCTTCTTTACAAGAAATAGAACGAAAATTTTTAGTTCAATCTAGCGCGTATAAAGCAAAAGCACATAAAACCTATCGCATTGCTCAAGGATATTTAAACACCAATCCTAACCGAAATGTACGGGTACGCATTATGGGCTCCCAAGGATTTATAACTATTAAAGGGGCTTCTTCTCAAAAAGGAACAACGCGCTTTGAGTGGGAAAAAGAAATTTTAGTCAGCGAGGCCGAAGCTTTACTAGCTTTGTGTGAGCAACCGCTAATTGAAAAGATTAGACACTTGGTGCACTATAAAAATCATTTGTTTGAGGTAGATGAATTTTTAGGCGATAACCAAGGTCTTGTAGTAGCCGAAATAGAATTAACAGCGGCTGAAGAATTTTTTGAAAAACCAACTTGGTTGGGAAAAGAGGTTACTGGAGATTCCAACTATTATAACGCTCAACTAAGCAAACATCCGTTTAAAAATTGGCCCTAAAACGACTATGCAAACGCGCACCTTGTTAATCTCTCATAAAGAACTATCAAAAAAATAAAATTACTTCTTACTTTAGCCCTAAAGAGAAAATAGTTTATGAAATCAACCATTCTGGTAATTGAAGATGAAGCGGCTATTCGTCGCGTCTTAAAAAATATTCTAACCGAAGAGAACAAAAACTACCAAGTAGAAGAAGCCGAAGAGGGGCTCTCCGGGATGGAAAAAATAAAAACCACCGACTATGATTTGGTGTTGTGTGATATTAAAATGCCCAAAATGGACGGAATGGAGGTACTAGCTGCCACCATGAAAATTAAACCCGATATTCCGGTAGTAATGATTTCAGGTCACGGCGATTTAGAAACGGCCGTAGAGTGTATGAAAATGGGTGCCTTTGATTATATCTCTAAACCCCCCGATTTAAATCGGCTGCTCAACACCGTACGCAACGCACTAGACCGCAAAAAATTGGTGGTTGAAAACAAACGACTAAAGAAAAAGGTGAGCAAAAATTACGAAATGATTGGTAACTCACCCAAGATAAACGACATTAAAGATATTATTGAAAAAGTAGCGCCTACCGAAGCACGTGTACTCATTACTGGAGAAAATGGAACCGGAAAAGAGCTGGTAGCCCATTGGTTGCATGAAAAAAGCGTACGCGCCAAAGGCCCCTTAATTGAGGTGAATTGTGCCGCTATCCCTCCAGAATTAATTGAAAGCGAATTGTTTGGCCATGTAAAAGGAGCTTTTACCTCTGCCAATAAAGACCGCATAGGAAAATTTGAAAACGCAGAAGGTGGCACCATTTTTCTAGACGAAATTGGTGACATGAGTTTGGCAGCACAAGCCAAAGTTTTACGAGTACTCGAAGAACACAAAATTCAACGAGTGGGAAGCAGTAAATCTAAAACCATAGATGTACGTGTTTTGGCTGCTACCAATAAAGACCTTAAAAAAGAAATTGAAGCCAAAAAGTTTAGAGAAGACCTCTACCACAGGTTGGCCGTCATTTTAGTGCACGTACCCGCTCTTCAAGACCGACGAGATGATATTCCGGCACTAATCGAGTATTTTGCGCAGAAAATAGCCACAGAGCAAGGCATTGCTCCTAAAAAATTTGCCTCGGAAGCTATTAAAATATTAAAAAAGAAAGCTTGGCCCGGCAATATTAGAGAGCTGCGAAATGTAGTAGAACGCCTTATCATCTTAGGAAAAGAAACAATAGATAAAGAAGATGTTGAGCACTACGCGAGTTAAAATACGCTAGAAAATTATTTTGAAGCTTTATAGCTTTGTGGAATATACCGCAAAAACCACATTGTACTGCCATTAGACTGCTCCCAGGTATGAAAGTTTTCAAATTTATAACGCTGGTAAACTACCGCATTTTTTCGAATACGAGTCTCTGCGTATATAGGTAAGCCCTCCCGTTCACTAATTGCTAAAAACTTATCTTTCATTTCGGAGGCAATCTGCGTGCCGGCGCCGCGATCGTCTTTCACAATCCCCCAAAACCAAGCGTATAAATAATCACCCTCTTTAGGGCGTTGATTCGCTATATACTTTTGTTTCTTTAATATTTTAAGGGCGTTTTTAATTCCGGTTACGTGATTTACCAGCGCTAATTCTGAACGTATCTCTTTCCAAAAATTTTTGTCTTTGGCATTTGTTTTAAATAAAATGGCAATTCCGAGACCATCTTTTCCTAACACTAACGCATCTTTAGCAATGGCTTTTTCTACCATATGTGTAGCTAGATAAACAAAACGTTTATCGCGATTTTCTCCTTTCTTGACAATATCTTGGGCAGAAGGAGTTTCTTTTAGAATATCGGCTACCCGACGGATGATTAGTTCTTTGTCCAAATTAACAAATTTAGGGGGACTAAATTACGAAAAATTGAGGAATCATTTCAGATTTATTTTTGAAATACATGGCTATCTTACACACAAACAAGTTCCTTTTGCTCTTATTTTTGTTATAAAGAATATACAAAATTATACCAATATAACAAACATATACCTTAAAAAACAATATTATAAAAAGGATATTGATACACTTATATCGTTAAAATAACTTTTTTAATTATGTTTTAACATTAATGTTGACTAAAGTAAATATTATAATTTAACATTCATAACTAAACATGTTATTGTTTTTATTCCCAAATTAGCTACTTCATTAAATGGCAAAACTATGAAAGTTAAGATTCAAAAGACAAGCCTACTGGTTTTCATGTTATTCATTGCCCAACTCACTTTTGGGCAAACCATGGATATTTCAGGAACAGTAAAAGGCAGTGATGGGCTTCCTCTTCCGGGAGTAAGCGTAAAAGTAGTGGGGAGTAACAATTCTACAACCACAGATTTTGAAGGTAAGTATACACTAAAAGCAAAACAAGGAGATATTATAGACTTCTCTTATATGGGCTATCAAAGTCAAACCGTTGTGGTAGGAACGAATACTACCATTAATGTAACAATGGAGCAAGGACAAACATTAGACGAAGTAGTGGTCATTGGCTATGGTACACGAAGTAGGTTAGACAATACGAGTGCTATCAGTAGTGTAAGCGCCGATCAAATTACCGAAACAAAGGTGGCAAATCCCATTCAGGCTATTCAAGGAAAAATTGCCGGAGTTCAAATTTCTGCCTCTGACAGACCGGGAGCTACCCCTTCTGTTACCATACGCGGATTAGGAACGGTTATGGCTGGCCGTAACCCTTTATATGTAGTTGACGGAATGTTTACCGACAACATTAACAACATTAACCCAAACGACATTGAAACTTTTCAGGTGCTAAAAGATGCTTCTGCCTTGGCTATTTATGGTAACAGGGGCGCTAATGGGGTTATCATTATCACAACCAAAAAAGGAAAAGGTAAAATTTCTGTAGAATACAACGGGTATATCGGTGTTAGAACGCCCCTAAAGACAGTTGACATGGCCAATGCTAATGAATATGCCAACTATACCAACATCGCTAATGGAGCCAATACATTTTCTTTAAATCAGCCTCACAGCACAGACTGGTTTAACGAAATTACACAAACAGACGTGTATAATGAACACCATGTTCGTATCTCTGGTTCTTCAGAAAAAGTACGCTATCTTTTAAGTTTAGGAAACTACAACGAAGAAGGGCTCTTAAAAGGGTCATATTATAACCGGTCTACTTTGCGATCTAACAACAGTTTCAATATCTCTAAAAACATTACCTTATCCCAAACTATAGGAATAACGTATACTAAGCAGACGCTTAAACCTCAATCTGCTTTTACGACGGCATACAAACAATCACCCATAGTGCCTGTTCGTTTTTCTGACGGCAGATACGGTTCGCCTATCGTAAATAACAACGGACTTATTGACACCACCGGATCTTTGTTTAACAACGTAGGAAACCCTGTAGCTCAAGTTGGGTTGCACAACGAAAAAAGAAGATCTTGGCGCTTGCAAGGAGGGCTAGAATTAAATATTGATTTTGCTCCTTTTATAGAGGGACTAAAATTTACCTCTCGCATTAATGCAGAATACTACAACGATAAAAGTTATAATTTTGATAACGGCGTACGTATTCTCGGAACAGCTCCCGCTAGCTTTGACAATCAGTTAACCAATATTAGAGATGACTATTTTAACTGGTTAACCTCTAATTTCTTTACCTATAACAAAACCTTTGGAGGTATTCATAACATAGCTCTTACGCTAGGTATGGAAGCTTCTAGTGAATCGGGTAATAACTTCTTGCGAATTGTTCGCCAGAATGTAAACCCAAATGATAAATATTGGAATTTAAACGGTACAAACTATGTAGACAATATTACAGAAATGAATAGTACCAACTTTAATGCAGAAAAAACCTTGTCTTATTTTGGAAGGATTCAATATAAATTAGACGGAAAATATTTACTTAGTGGAACACTTAGACGAGATGGTTCTTCTCAGTTTTCAGATGGAAACCGTTGGGGTACCTTTGGTGCACTTGGTTTAGGATGGATTATCTCTAGAGAAAACTTTTTGAAAAATGTAGACTTCATCGACCTTTTAAAAATTAGAGGAAGTTGGGGCCGTTTAGGAAACCAAAATATTCCTTTAAACATTCCTACCTTCTCTTCAGGAGGACTGACATATGCTTACTCTTTTGACGGGGTGCACGTACTGCACGGAATTACCATAGACCAAACCATAAACCCTAATTTAAGCTGGGAGATTACCGAAGAAATAAGTGGTGGTCTAGATTTTGCCGTACTTAACAGACGTTTATCAGGATCTGTAGATTTGTATAAAAAAGAAACTAAAAACGTAATCTTACAATCTACTCCTCCCTCAACCACCGGTATTAGCAAACCCGGATTTGACCACTTAGGCTCTGTTACGAACAAAGGTGTTGAGGTAGTGTTAGGCTGGAAAGACAAAATAGGCGATTTCTCTTATGCCGTTAATGTTAATTACTCCTACAACAAAAACGAATTGACCAGCATAGAAGAAAACGTAAATCCCATTCGTGGAGGAAGCCTAAACAATGGGCAAATAACCAAATTATTCTCAGAAAAAGCCATTGGGCAGCCGCTAGGAAGTTTCTACCTATGGGAAGTAAACGGAATGGACAGCAATGGTAATTTTACCTATACCGATATAGATGGCGATGGGGTTACCGGAGCTAGTGATGCCGACGACCGTAAATTCTTTGGCTCTTATATTCCAAAATCTACCTACGGAATCAACATTACCTTGGGTTACAAAAACTTCGACCTGTCAATACAAGGGTACGGTACCGCCGGAGCGAAAGTATACAACGGTAAAAAAGCACAACGTTTCTCTGGTGAGAACATCGAAAAAAGCGTAGCCACCAATTTTTGGACACCTACCAACACCCATGCGGCAAATCCTGCTCCATTTAACAGCGTTCCACTTGCATCCACCTATTATTTAGAATCCGGAGATTATTTCCGTATCAATAATATAATGCTGGGATATACCCTAAAAAATCCTGTTAAATTCGTACAATCTCTACGCTTATACGCTAGTGCTATAAATCCCTTCATTACGCAAAAATTTAGTGGCTATACCCCTGAATTAGCTGCCGATGGAAATCCTTACGGCACTACAGGAATAGAGCTCGACGCCTATCCAGCCTTAAGCTCGTATGTTTTTGGCGTAGACATTAACTTTTAATCACCTCATAATAGTAAAGTCATGAAAAGACACGTAATTATATTTGTAATGCTTATAGCTATGGGGCTCTCTACCCAAAGTTGTAGCAATGATTTTTTAGATGTAGATTCTACTGAACAAATTACGGTAGACGACCTGAGCCAGTTCAACAATGACGAAGGAGCCAAAAAATTTGTAACTGCTATATATGCCAAATTTTTAGATTGGAATATGAGCACCTTTTCGTGGATTGGCGTAACCAGTATAACCACCGATAATGCCGACAAAGGGTCTGTTCCCGGAGACACCGGCGGCGATAAAAACCTGCTAGACGCGTTAGATTTTACCCCCACCACCTCTTCATTTAAAGAAGTATGGGATGCACAATACCAAGGTATTAATCGTGCTAACCAAGCGCTAAAATACCTTCCATTGTTAGACAAAGCAGATCCCAACCTGCGAAAAAGACTTGCAGGTGAGGCTAAATTTATGAGAGCCTTTATATACTTCAACCTGGTTAGAATGTACGGAGGTGTACCTATCATAGACCATGTTCCTGTAGAAGGAAACGAAGCCGACAGAACCATGACGCTTACTCGTAAGTCTAAAGCCGAAGTTTATGCCTTTATTGAAAAAGATTTAAAAGACGCTATTGCCGTATTACCCGACAAAAGTGTTTATGGAAACGATAGAGGTAGAGCTTCTCTAGGCGCCGCACACGCCCTTTTAGCTAAAGTTTATCTCTATGAAAAAAAATGGCAAGACGTGGTAGACCAGTGCGACCTAGTTACCGGCTATTCACTCAACCCCAGTTTCTCAGATATTTATAGAAATCCCGCAGAAAACGGCCCTGAAGTTATCTTCCAAATTGAAGGAAAAGGAGGACCCGACCAACCCGGAATACAACAATACTCTCAAGTACAAGCACCTAGAGGAAGCGGCGGTATCGGCGGCTGGGGATTTAACACGCCATCTCAAAACCTGGTAGATGCCTATATTGCAGAAGGCGATTCTATACGTTTACACACCACAGTTATTTTTGAAGGGCAAACCTTGTATGACGGAACCGTAATTGGCAATACCGATAACCCTTACTACAACTACAAAGCTTATTCTTCTCAATACTCTGCTGATGCACGATCTAATGTCAACATTCGTTACTTGCGTTATGCCGGTGTATTGTTAATGAAAGCCGAAGCTTTAAACGAGTTGGGAAGAACCTCAGATGCTATTCCTTTAGTAAATCAAGTACGCAATCGGGTAAACTTACCTGATCTTACCGTAACAAATCAAAATGACGTGCGAAAAGCCATTTGGAAAGAGCGTCGTCTAGAGCTAGCGTTTGAACACGATCGTTGGTTTGATCTTATTCGTACCGGACAAGCCAAAACTGCTATGGCCGCTGATGGTAAAAACTTTGTTGTAGGAAAAGATGAGCTCTTTCCCATTCCTCAAAAATTTATTGATGAATCGCATGGACTATCACAACAAAACCCCGGATATTAATGTGTAACCCATCCTCTGCAAACTAAGCATAAATATCATTCCCGGTTTATGAAGATAAATCGGGAATATTTATACCCGCAAAAGCCCTCTATTTATTTTACATTATGAAAATATCTTTAATAGCTTTCCTGTGTTTAAGCCTTTCTCTAATGGGATGTTCTAATAATACCAACACCCAAACTAAAGAAAAAACGCCCATTACCCCACCTGACTCAAGTCTTACAAACACTAAATTGCTCACCACGGTACAAAAAGATGTACTCAACTATTTTTGGGACTATGCTAATCCAAACTCTAAACTAGCCAGAGAACGATATTTTATTAACGACCCTACTTATGATGCCAACATCGTAACCACTGGCGGGTCTGGTTTTGGTCTAATGACCATACTCGTTGGTATTAAAAATGGGTATATACCCAGAACCGAAGCAGTAAACCGACTCACAACGGCGTTGAATTTTCTGGCAAAAGCCGACCGATTTCACGGAGCTTGGTCACACTGGATTGATGGAAAAACCGGCAAAGCCATAGCTTTTACTCCACACGATGACGGAGGTGATTTAGTAGAAACAGCCTTCTTGGTTGAAGGGTTAATTTGTGTAAGAGAGTTTTTTAAAGACTCTTCTATTCCTGCTGAAAAAAAACTAGCACAAAAAGCCGATACCTTGTGGAAAGGTGTAGAATGGAATTGGTACACTCAAGGGCAAGATGTTCTTTATTGGCATTGGTCTCCCAACTATGATTTTCAGATGAACATGAAAATACAAGGGTACAATGAAGCCTTAATCGTTTATGTTTTAGCGGCAGCCTCTCCTACTTATCCCATCACTAAAAAAGTGTACACACAAGGCTGGTGCAGAAACGGTGCTATAAAATCAACCGGAACTATGTACGGAATCCCGGTTATTGTAAATCACAATGGGCAACACGGAAATGTGGGCCCTATGTTTTGGTCACAATATTCATTTATTGGTTTAGACCCCCGAGGATTAACCGATGATTATGTTGATTATGGAGCGGTTACAAAAAACCATGCCGATATTATGTACCAATATTGTGTAAAAAACCCTAAAGGATGGAGCGGCTATAGTAAAGACAATTGGGGATTAACCGCCAGTTACACACGCAATGCAGATGGCAGTACCGGCTACACCGCCCATGCTCCTAACAACGACACCGGCGTCATCTCACCTACGGCAGCACTATCTGATATGCCCTATACCCCCCAAAAAAGTATAAACGTACTCCGATTTATTTACCAACACAAAGAGAATTTTGTAGGGGTGGCCGGTCCTTATGACGCTTACTCTTTACAATACAATTGGGTTACCCCTCGTTATTTAGCTATCGATCAAGGCCCCATTGCCCCAATGATAGAAAATTATAAAACCCAGTTTTTGTGGAACCTCTTTATGGGAGCTCCGGAAGTTAAAGCCGGATTGCTCAAACTGGGATTCCACTCTACCCAACACGGATTCTGACTAACTGCCGCCTATAATTAGTTGCCTTAAATATTATTACTATGAAGAAAAAAATGAAATCCCCCAAAAAAATGGTGCTTTTTGCACTTCTATTTGTATTTACCGCCGGTTTATCAGCCCAAGAGCTCGTTAACAAGCCGGTTCAGCATTTTCAAACGGCAGCCTATAAAGCTAAGAAGAAAGCTTTTATAGATCAGTTGCTTTCTAAAATGACATTAGAAGAAAAAATAGGGCAACTCAATTTGCCTTCAGCCGGGGAGTTTACTACCGGACTGGCCAAAAATGCAAATATTGCTCAAAAAATACGCGCCGGAAAAGTAGGGGGGCTTTTTAACCTTAAAGGAGCCAAAAAAATTCACGCTATCCAAAAAATAGCCGTAGAAGAAAGTAGATTAGGGATTCCGCTCTTATTTGGTATGGATGTTATTCACGGTTATGAAACCACCTTCCCCATTCCGTTAGGATTAGCCTCTTCTTTTGATATGGATCTCATTCAAAGAACCGCCCGTATGGCTGCTGATGAAGCTACAGCTGGCGGTATAAATTGGGTTTTTTCTCCTATGGTAGACCTTACCCGCGACCCGCGTTGGGGACGTGTAGCTGAAGGGGCTGGTGAAGATCCTTATTTAGGAAGTCAAATTGCTAAAGCCATGGTTTATGGCTATCAAGGAAAAAATTTAGCTGCAGACACCACTGTTATGGCCACCGTAAAACACTTTGCTTTATATGGTGCGGCCGAATCGGGTAAAGACTATAACACGGTAGATATGAGTCGTGTGCGCATGTACAATGTTTATTTTCCTCCTTATAAAGCTGCTATAAATGCCGGAGCAGGGTCGGTTATGGCTTCATTTAATGAAATAAACGGGGTGCCGGCAACCGCCAATCGCTGGTTACTCACAGATGTTTTGCGCAAACAATGGGGTTTTGATGGGCTAGTCGTATCGGATTATACCGGAGTAAATGAATTAATTGCCCACGGTATTGGAAAAGATCTTCAAGACGTGTCAGCTCAATCACTAAACGCCGGTTTAGATATGGATATGGTGGGAGAAGGTTTTTTAACCACTTTAAAAAAATCACTTAAAGAAGGAAAAGTAACCGAAGCCAAAATTACACAGGCTGCTCGTAAAGTATTAGCTGCTAAATACGATTTGGGATTATTTAGCAACCCTTACCGTTATGGCGATGCAAAACGGGAAACCAAAAAAGTATTTAGCCTAGAACACCGCGCCTTTGCCCGTAAAGTTGCCGCAAACTCTATGGTATTACTAAAAAATAAAAATCATATTCTTCCGCTACAAGAAAAAGGAACCGTGGCTGTTATTGGCCCTTTGGTAAACAACAAACTAAACATGGCCGGCACATGGAGTGTGGGAGCCATTCAAGATGAGTCTGTATCATTGGTAGAAGGATTAAAGAATACCTTCGGAGACAAGGTAAATTTTCTGTATGCTAAAGGCGCTAATTTAACGTATAGTGCAGCGCAGGAAAAGGTATATTCAGCTTTTGGAAAATCTACCGGAAGAGACAATCGCCCTAAAGAAGTTATCCTAGACGAAGCTTTAAACATAGCCCAAAAAGCTGATGTTATTGTACTAGGAATAGGGGAGTCTGCTGAAATGAGTGGGGAGTCTGCTTCAAGAACACGCCTTACCATTCCTAAATCTCAAATTGATTTACTCAAAGCTTTAAAGAAAACCGGAAAACCCATTGTTGTAGTCCTGTTTACCGGAAGACCTTTAGCGCTTACTAATATAGTGCAACTACCCGATGCTATTTTAAACGTTTGGTTTGCCGGGTCTGAAGCCGGAAATGCCATTGCTGACGTACTTTTTGGAAAAGTAAACCCCTCCGCTAAGTTGCCTATTTCTTTTCCACGCAGCGTGGGGCAAGTCCCAATATACTACAACCATAAAAATACCGGAAGACCCCTAGACTCTGCAAGTGTAAAAAACTGTACCTACCAACGATTTAAATCTAATTACATGGATGAGTGTGTTACGCCTCTGTTTCCGTTTGGCTACGGGTTGAGCTATACCTCTTTTAACTATTCTGATATCTCTGTATCTGACAAAACCCCTACAGGAAATGAAACCATACAAGCCACTGTAACGGTTTCTAACACCGGGAATTATGACGGTGCTGAGGTGGTACAGCTTTATATACGTGATTTGGTGGGCAGCATTACACGCCCGGTAAAAGAATTAAAAGGTTTTCAAAAAATATTTTTGAAGAAAGGGGAAAGTAAAAAAGTTACTTTCAACATTTCTCCAGATGATCTAAAATTTTACAATTCTGATCTTCAATACATTTGGGAACCCGGAGATTTCATCATCATGATTGGCACCAGTTCTAATCAATTTAAGAAGACAAAAATATATTGGAGCAAATAGTTTAGTTAAAATATTTAACTTTTTGTTGTTAGGGAGTTTATATTTTTAACATATTTTAACTATAAACCAAAATACCTTAAAAAATTAATGTTTAGATAAAGTGAGTTAATTTTATTTTTTATAAATTGGGGTTCGTTTTAATATTGTTATTATAAATTAGTACACCATAAAAAACTAAATCCCTAATAGAATTAAACTCATTATATGAAAACGATAATATACTATGCTTTTAGTCTTTTAACGGCTTTTAGCATACAGTCTGTGGCTGCCCAACAAACAACCGTAACCGGAACGATCTATGACAATAGCGGGAGTCCGCTTTCGGGGGCATCTATACAGGTTAAAGGTAGCACAAACGGAACCGCTTCAGACAATTTGGGGCATTACTCTATTAAAACCAGCGTAGGAGATACGCTGGTTTTTAGTTATTTGGGGTTTCAGCCCATTATTAAAATTGTTCAATCAGATCGGCAACAAATCGACATTATTTTTACGAGTAATGTGCAGTCGTTAGACGCCGTAGTAGTGGTAGGATATGGTTCTCAGAAGAAGAGAAATATTACCGGAGCCATTTCTTCGGTAAAGATGGATAAAGTAGAGGCCATACCCTCTACCAATTTTCAAGAAATGCTTCGAGGGCAAGCTCCCGGGCTACAAGTACATCAATTAGATAACAGACCCGGTGGGCGGTCTTCCATTTTAATTAGAGGGCAGCGCTCTATTTTGGGCGGAAATGCTCCGCTATTTATAGTAGACGGCGTACCTGTAGACAACATAAACAATCTCAACACCCTTGATATAGCTTCTATTGAAGTTTTAAAAGATGCATCTGCCCAGGCCATCTATGGTGCGCGGGCAGCAAATGGGGTTATTCTCGTTACCACCAAACGCGGTATTGAAGGCAAGCTTCAAGTTTCATATAATGGTTATTATACCGTTCAAAAATTAGTGAAAAACTTTGATCTGTACAGTGCTGAAGAATTTGCTCAGTTAAGAAGAGAAGCACACCGTGCCACAAACTTTATTAATACTGGTGACGATCGATATTCTGATGACGATGTTATCTTCAATAAATTTGAATTAGAGTCCTTAAAAAACCATCAGTTTGTAAACTGGGAAAACCTTATTATGCGTAACGCTATTATTAGAAGTCATAACGTTAGTTTGCGCGGCGGAACCGAAAAATCTAAATATTATGGCAGTTTGCGTTTCTTTGATCAAGATGGAGTCATTCCTACTTCAGGATATAGCCGCGGTAACCTTCGTTTTAATTTTGATCAAAAGATAAATGACAAAATTAATCTCCAAGCCAACTTAAGTATGGAAACCGGAGAACAAAATATAGAATCAAGCTCACTTAACTTCATAACGCTTTCTCCTTTGGCTAAACCTTTTAATAAAGATGGTTCTTTGGTAGAACACCCGTTAGGTCCCGCTACGACTAGCATAAACCCACTGTGGAATTTAGCAGAGTCTGAAAACAAAGCTAAAACAGATGCTTTTCACATTAACGTAGCCCTAAATTATCAAATCCTGAAAAATCTTAAATATCGTCTCAACACCGCTATTAGCCGAGAAAACACCAACCACGATATATACCTCAGCAAAAAACACAGTGTAGGAGCAAATACCGATGGAAAAGCCACTATTATTAACAATAGAAAATCAGAATATCTAATTGAAAACATCTTAAACTACCATTTTGGTTTAGGAGAAGGGGTACATAATTTTGACATTACCGCCATGCAGAGTGTCAATCAAATAAAACTCAGGAACACGACCACTATTGGTACTGGCTTTTCTACAGACGAACTCGGATTTAACGGGCTGTCTCAAGCAGAAAACTTTAGCGCTACCCGAACCGGATACAGAAGACGTCTTCTTTCGTATATGGGACGTATTCGTTATTCCCTCTTCGATAAATATTTGGTAACACTTACCGGTCGTTATGATGGTTCTTCTGTATTTGCTGCCGATAAAAAATGGGGCTTTTTCCCTTCAGCAGCTGTGGCTTGGAAAATTGGAGAAGAAGATTTCTTAAAAAACAGCAAGGTAGTAGATCAACTAAAATTAAGAGCAAGCTACGGTTCTGTTGGGAATGAAGCTATTTCTCCCTATCAAACTCTTGGACTAGCCGGCAACTTTCCATATGTTTTTGGAGGCGAAACAGCCGCCGGATTTATGCCGGGAGACAACCTACCTAATCCTAATTTAACCTGGGAAACCTCTACCACCTTCAATCTTGGGGTCGACTTCTCTCTTAGTGATGGACTCATTTCGGGTAGCATAGACTATTACAAAACCCATACACGCGATTTACTGGTAGATGTAACTCTTCCGGGAAACACCGGATACTCTTCTACCATTACCAATGGTGGCGAGAGTGAAAACTCGGGTATTGAAGCAAGAGTTACCGCTAATATTATACGCAACAGAGATTTGAGTTGGTCACTTACTGCCACCTTCGCTCATAACGACAATAAAATTTTAAAAACAGGATTAGTTGATATAAACGGTAAACCTATGGATGATATTGGAAGACGCCGCTTTATTGGACATCCTATTAATGTAATTTATCAGAAAAAATTTGATGGTATTTTTCAAACACAGGCCGAAATTGATGCTTCTGCACAAAAAAATCAACCTAACATTATACCCGGAGATGTGCGGGTAATCGACAAAAACGGGGATGGAAAAATTGACGACGATGACAATTTTATCTTTAGTAGAGACCCTGATTGGGTAGGGGCTATTTCAACCAGCCTTCGTTACAAAGGTTTTGAGTTGCTAGCCGATTTGTACATCGTTCAAGGTTCATTAAACTTAAACCCCTATTTATCTGTTTACGAAAATGGTGGAACCTTACAAGGTATCTTAAACGGAATCAAGGTTCCTTACTGGACACCTGAGCATCACTCTAGCAAATACCCGAGACCCCAATCTCAAACACAAAGTTATTTATCAGCCTTAGCCGTACAAAGCACTTCTTATGTACGACTACGCACGCTGCAATTAGGCTATAACGTGCCCTCTAAATGGGTAAACACCTTAGGATTAGACCGGGTCAAGGTTTATGTAACCGCTACGAACTTATTTACCATAACCGATTACAAATCGTATAGCCCTGAAATAAACCCTAATGGGTATCCCGATTCTAAAGATTTTACCATCGGATTAAATGTAGGTTTTTAAATTTAAACAAGACGTTGAAAATAGTATACCATGAAAATTTTAATTTCTTCCAACAGAACAATATTATACTCCTTATTGTGTCTCTGTCTCCTTTCCTTCTCATCTTGCAATGATGACTTTTTAGACGAACACGCCGTAAGCAATATTTCTGCCGATTTTGTATACAGTACAGAAGAAGGCTTGAAATCGGCTGTTGTTGCTTTATACGATATTAACCGCTCCTTACACCAAGATGGAGAATGGAATAATGCGATGGCTCTCTTACTACCAGCCGAAGCCGATTTAGCCCTTGTACGAACAGGTGAAATATCTCTCTACGGAACCCGCGTTTGGGGTGCCAGTCTAGCTGACTACGGAACGACAAGACTAGATAAATGGTGGAAAACTTATTACAAAATCGTACTTCGTGCCAACGCCATTATAAAAGCTGTTCCCAATGTAGAAATGGATGAAGCCTCCAAAAATCAAATTCTAGCTGAGACAAAAACTTGGCGAGCATACGCTTATTTTACATTGTATCGATTATTTAATAACATTTATATCACCACAGAACCCACGACTCCTGAAAATGCGTTTGATGTGATAAACAAAATTTCTACTAAAGAAGAAATTTTTAAACTCATTAACAGCGACTTAGATTTTGCTATTGCACATCTTTCTTGGACGACCGCACAATTTGGCCGCATAACTCAAGGGGTGGCTAGAACCATTAGGGCCAAAACAGCCCTCTGGCAAAAAAATTGGGAGGAAGCTAGAAAACAAACTGATGCTATTATTGAAGACGGCCCCTATAGTTTAGTATCAACTGCCGATGTTTTTAAAGGAGATCTTAACAACTCTGAAACTATTTGGGCTATTCAATTTGCCGATCAAACTCCCGGAGGAGGCAACAAAAACCACATTAACTTTAATTATATTCCCCAATACACTAAAGAAACCGGAAACAATTTTGATATCAACATGGGAGGATTCGGCGCCGGGTTTGTTTTGATGAATAAATATCTCATCAATTTATTTAACGATCCAAACGACACCCGTACTAAAGGAACTTATTATATTATGAACTACACCTACAACAACCCTTCTAGTTTACCTGCAGGGGCTCACGTAGGAGACACTATCAGACTTTGGAGCGAGAACTCTACCGATCCGGATGAACGATATAAATACTACGAACGCTTAAACCCGGCCACTCTAAAATACGTACAAAACGATGCCGACCCTACACTTGCTAGTATGATAAAAAACATTATGGTTTATCGATTGGCTGGCACCTACCTTATGTCTGCTGAAGCATATATGGAGCTTGGAAACACAGGAAAAGCACTACAACGAATTAACAAAGTAAGAGACCGGGCTCATGCAGCTCCACTCACCACCATAACCCAAAAAATTCTCCTTGAAGAAAGAGCTAGAGAGCTTGCTTTTGAAGGGCAAAGGTGGTTTACCCTAAAACGTATGGGGCTTTTATATGACTACATTACAGACCATGCCGGTACTGAAAACGACAACGGAGTCTTATTCCAGGCACAAGCAAGAGATCGGTTTAAAAAATATATGGTAAATTGGCCTATTCCGGTAGCAGAAATGAACTTATTAGGACCAGATTATCCACAAAATACAGGATATTAATTAAGCCTTGCCAAGGCTATTGAAAACCGTAGATTTTTAAAAATCTATGGTTTTTCTTTTTTATAAACCCGTACGTAATCTATTTGATAACGTGCCGGTAGTGCCGATAAGTCAACACCCTTTTTGCCACCCCATCCCCCACCTATGGCTAGGTTTAAAATTAAATAACTCGGGGCAGAAAAAGGCCATTCTCTAACTGATTGATGTGGGTTTTTATAGGTTAAATACGGCTTATTATCTATAGAGAACACAATTGAATCAGGTGTCCATTCAACTGCATAATTATGAAACTTCTGAGAATAATCTGACAACAAGGTGTCTGCCGTAATTTCATTTTTATTTACCCAATTATATGTAGCGGTATGCAAGGTAGCGTGCACCACTCCCGGGTCATAACCCACGTGCTCCATTATATCTATCTCTCCACACATTGGCCATCCAACACTATCTATATTGGCGCCTAACATCCAAATAGCCGGCCAAGTACCTCTGCCTTTCGGCAATTTTGCCCGTACTACAACACGGCCATAAGTCCATTCAGCTTTTCCTTTAGTATCCAAACAAGCAGACGTTATAGGACGCTTCTTTCCATCTATTAACGCAGAATCTAATCTTGCCACAATGTTAAGTTTTCCATCTTCTACCCATGCATTTTCCTTTCTCTTTATAGTATAATATTGTAGCTCCTGATTGCGTATATACCCATGTTCATAATTCCATTTACTTGAATCCGGAAAACCCGTATAATCAAACTCATCTCCCCACACCAATTGCCAAGAGGTTTTGGAAGGTTGTGGTTTGTTTTTACATGAAATCAATGCAAAAGTGCACAAAAATGCCATAAAGAATAGCATTCTTCCTTTTAGCTTAAAAACTCTCTTATTGCTCATCCTTCTTCATATCTTTTAGTACTTCAGTCACTCGGTTAGGATAGTCACTAATAATACCATCTACCCCCAACTTAATTAGTTTTTTCATTTCTGCTTTCTTTTCTACCGTCCAAGGTAAAACTTTCATTTTTAGCGAGTCTGCTTCTTTCATAGAAGACTCATTCACTAAAGAATAATGTGGGTTATAATAAGCCGGCACAAACCCAAGTGTTTTAAGGTTTTGGTCGATCGTGTTTCCTCCAGCCAAAAATCCCAAAGGTATATCCGGGTGGGTTTTGTGTAAAACTTTAAGAGGTCTTGCATCAAAAGATTGAATCACTAATCTGCCTTTTAACGGTGCTAAATACGGCTTTAATTTATGCATTAATATGCGCATAAACTCTTCCGGAGCCGGCTGTTCAAAACCGTCTGTCTTAGGATTCGACTTAATTTCTAACAAATAATGCACCGGTTTGTAATGATGTGTCTTTGTAAATTGCTCTACAGAATCTATCATCTCAGAAAGCAGTGGCGCATACGTTTTTTCTAAATGCTGTTCAGGAAAAGCAGGATAATACTTCTCTCCAATAATAAACTGGCGTATTTTGGCATAATCCATTTGGTAAAATGTATATTTCTTACGCTCTTCTTTAGCAATATCAGAACCATCAGGTTTAAGCGTGTATGAAGGTGTAAAAGAGCCATCGTGATAAACCACCACTTTATTATCTTTGGTAATGTGTACATCAAATTCTATCATATTTGCACCTACTTCAATGCCTTTTTCAAAAGCAGGAATTGTATTTTCAGGCATCAACCCCCGCGTGCCACGATGTCCTACGTTATAAAAAGTGGGTGTTGAAGTTGAATTGACTTTACAACTGTATGTTGAAAATAGGAGTAGAATTGCCGACGCTAGCATAAAAATTCGTTTCATAATAAAATTGTATAAGCTTACTTTGATAAAATATCTATTATTCTATTCCAAATATAAATATTAAAATAGTTTTTTTGTATTTTGGTCTCTCTTTCATCAAAATTAAATTTATGAGAAAATTATTTTGTCTATTTCTAATTGCCCTCGTGAGTTGCAATCCTTCCTCTTCTCATAAAAAAGATTCTGTTAATACCACACCAAAACAACCGCATAATCGCACTAAAGTTGTCGTATACACCACCGCCAAAAACACTTCTTACAGAATAACTCAAACAGATACTGCTTCCTTTAAACCTTTTGGCCAGCCTGTAGAAACACAAAGCGTTATTTTTATAGACCCTACCCATACTTTTCAAACCATACTGGGTTTTGGGGGAGCGGTTACAGATGCCGCTGCTAATGTTTTTGCCAAACTGCCTAAACCTCAACAAAAAGAAATTTTAAACGCCTACTACGATTCTATTTCCGGGATAGGATATACCTTGGCGCGAACCAACATTAATAGTTGTGATTTTTCTGCAGAATCATACGATTATGTAAATGCCAACGATTCGACCCTGCAATCATTTAGCGTGGCGCACGACCAACGTAACCGCATTCCTCTTTTAAAGAAAATTAAAAATAAAGTAGGCAAAGAGTTTACGCTATATGCCAGCCCATGGAGTCCACCTGCCTGGATGAAAGACAACAACAGCATGTTACACGGGGGGCATCTCAAGCCCGAATTTTATCAAACTTGGGCTAATTACTTTGTTAAATTTATTGAGGCTTACAAAAAGAATGGGCTCAACATATGGGGAGTAACCGTTCAAAACGAGCCTATGGCTACTCAAACATGGGAATCTTGTATTTACACCGCCCAAATGGAGCTCAATTTTGTAAAAAACTATCTCGGCCCCACCTTCGCTAAAAAAGGCCTCAAAGACAAAAAAATTATTATTTGGGATCATAACCGAGACATGATGTTTCAACGTGCCAGCGTGGTTTTAAACGATGTTAAAGCTCGGCAATATGTATGGGGAGTTGGTTTTCATTGGTACGGACAAAATGACTTTAACAACGTTAAACGCGTGCAAGAAGCTTTTCCTAAAACCCATTTACTCTTTACAGAAGGAACGGTGGTGAGTTATGATTTTAATGCCCTAAAACAATGGAAGGCCGGAGAAAAATATGCCCGATCTATTATCCACGATTTAAACAATGGTACTGTAGGGTGGACCGATTGGAATATTCTCTTAAATGAAAAAGGAGGGCCTAACCACGTAGGTAACTACTGCTTTGCCCCCATTATAGGCAACACACAAAACGGCCAATTGTATTATATGAATTCATATTACTACATTGGTCATTTTTCTAAATTTATACGTCCGGGAGCCAAAAGAATTAGCTGTTCTTCTAATCGAGATGACTTGCTGGCTACCGCTTTTCTTAACAAAGACGGAAAAATTGCGGTGGTTGTTTTTAATCCTTCAGATAAAAAATATACTTATCGGCTATGGTTAAAAGGCAATGCTATAAAAACGGTGAGTTTACCACACTCTATACAAACGTTGCTGGTTCAATAGAACATCCTAAAGTGTTTTCATTATAATTTTTTCCATCACGGCGTACCCCTTAGCGTTGGGATGTACTCCATCTTTAGTATACGCTTGCTTCAACCCATCTTGTGCATTTTTCATAGGCGTGTAATAATCTACATACGGAAGTTTATGAGCCTTTGCATACGCTTTAATCATCCGGTTAAGCTTTTTAATTTTTGCTATAGGTTTTATTCTTTTTCGCCAAGGAAATTGAGCTGCCGGCAATACAGAGCACAGCACCACCTCAATATGATTGGCTTGAGCTAGTTGCACCATAGAAATAATATTTCCCATTACTTTGTCTAAAGAAATAGGGCCTTGGTTTTGAGCAATATCATTTGTGCCTCCTAAAATAACCACGCGTTTAGGATGTAAATTAATCACGTCTTCTCTAAAACGCAGCAACATTTGTGAGGTTACTTGCCCGCTTATCCCTCTACAAACAAAATCATTTTTCTTAAAAAAAGTTGAGTCAAGATCATTCCAAAATTCAGTTATAGAATTACCCATAAAGACGGTATTGGGTTGAATGCCTTGTTCTTTCAAGGCAATATTTGCCTTTTCATATTTTGCAAAATTGGCAAAATCTTGAGCAGAAACAGTAGTACAGAAAAATAGAGACATAACTAAGAACACACCTGTTTTCATAATGCTTTTTTTTCAAATATATAAAATCAATCGGCAATACCTAAAACAGGAGTATCTATTCTCGCCAATGCATCTACAAAATTTGTTTATCTTGTAACTTTTAAAAATAACACAACTATGAAAAGCCTTTTACCTGTATTTATCCTGCTCTTTATCTTATCAGGATGTCAATCTAATTCTAACACCAAAAAACAAGATGATGGTGCAAAAGCCTATCGTGAGTATGTAAGTACCTTGGCTTCTGACCAATTTCGCGGCCGCAAACCTTTTACCAAAGGAGAAACCCTTACCGTTAACTATTTAAAAGATCAGTTTAAAAAAATAGGGGCACAACCCGGTAACGGAAATAGTTATTTTCAAGAAGTACCTATGGTAGATATTAAAAGCAGTTTTAAAGACAATAAAGTTGTTTTTAAAGGCAAAAAAGGCACCCTGTCGCTTCAGCCGTTAGACGAAATTGTGGGCAACACACGCAGGGCTGTTAAAACACAAGAAATTAACAGTGCTCCGCTTATTTTTATGGGATTCGGTATTGATGCTCCGGAATATAATTGGAATGATTATGCCGATGTAGATGTTAAAGGAAAAATTTTGGTGGTGATGGTAAACGACCCCGGATTTTATAACCCTAAATTATTTAGAGGAAGAAATATGACTTATTATGGCCGATGGACTTATAAATATGAGGAAGCGGCCAGAAAAGGTGCCGCCGGGGTGCTCATCATTCATGCCACTAAACCCGCTTCTTACGGGTGGGGCGTTGTACGATCAGGATGGGGAGTAGCCTCTAGTCTGTACTTACAAGCTGCCAACCACCACGCAAATCGCTGTGCATTAGAAGGTTGGGTAACCAGAGAAGCCGCTCAAAAGTTATTTCATTTTGCAGGAATTAAAGATGTGCAAAAACTTTTAGACAGTGCTAAGAAACCTGGTTTCAAACCGGTTCCGTTACACATCTCCTTAACGACTACCCTTCAAAATGAAATTAAAAAGAACACCTCTAAAAACGTAATTGCTATCTTGCCGGGTACTGATCTTAAAAATCAATACGTTATTTACACGGCCCATTGGGATCATTTAGGCGTGGGCGAACCTGTTAACGGAGATAGTATTTATAACGGTGCAGCCGACAATGCTTCCGGAACCGCCGGGTTGCTCTGGTTGGCTCGCAAATTTAAAGCCGCTCCACAAACTCGTCGTACCCTGGTTTTCTTAGCCGTAACCGGAGAAGAACAAGGGCTATTAGGCTCAGAATACTATACCAAGCATCCTATTTTTCCGCTTAAGAATACCGTAGTTGATATTAACATGGATGTTTTACAACCTTTTGGCAAAATGAAAGACATTTATTTAATTGGGAAAGGGCAGTCTTCTGTAGACCAATACCTCATCAAAGAAGCTAAAAAGCAAGGGCGCGTGGTACGCCAAGAAGAAGATCGATCTGCAGGAGTCTATTTTCGTTCCGACCATTTTAATTTTGCCAAGGTAGGTATTCCTACGCTTTATACAGAAGGCGGAGTAGAATCTGTTGAACACGGAAAAGCCTGGGGCAAAAAACAAGCACACGAATACAACAAAAATAAATATCACCGCCCACAAGATGAATACAGTCCTTCTTGGGATATTTCCGGGTCACTACAAGATTTAAATCTGTTATACCAAACCGGAAAAGACTTAGCAGATACAACAGACTTCCCTACATGGAATGACGGTGTATTGTTTAAAAAGATTCGTCAAAAAGAACGCGGAACAGCATCAACCGACAACAAATAACCTTATTGTTTTAGTTTTTAAGCCTCTGTGGTTTTTTCTTTCTTGAAAAGTTTGATAACCACAGGGGCTGTAACTAATACTACAAGCGCCAGGATTGTCCATTCTAAGTTTTGTTTAATCCACTCGTTTTCACCTAAAACAAATCCGAGAGAGGTAATAGTAATTACCCATAAAATGGCTCCTAGAACATTAAAAATAGAAAAACGTTTAAGATCCATTTTCACAATTCCTCCAACAATAGGAACAAATGTACGTGCTACCGGCAAAAATCGAGCAATGAGGATTGCAAAGTTTCCTTTCTCTTCGTAAATTTTATGTGCAGATTGAATGTGTTTAGGTTTAATAACCCAACTCTTTTTCTTTTCATTGACAAATACATGGCCAAACTTATATCCCGACCAATACCCGACAAAATTCCCGGCTATGGTTGAAATAATAAACAAGGTAATCCAAAAAATAAGGTTGTAAATTTCGTGGTTAAACGGATGCAAAGCCGCATCTGCACTAGCAAGAATCATCCCGGAAATAAATAACATAGGATCTCCTGGTAAGAAAAACCCGAAAAAAAGTCCGGTCTCAATAAACAAGATGAGGAGTACTAAATAAAGTCCTCCATTTCTCATAATCCAATTAGGATTTGTTATAAGCTCAAAAGATTCTAAGATTACCTCCATAATAATTCTGTTTAACAAGCGGGCAAGATAACTTTATTTTGAACAACCCAAAGAAAGGGCCAACAATTTTAGGATAATTTTATAAGCCTTCTATTCACCATAACTTATTGTTATATAACCTATAAGCCTATTTATTTTATTTTTTGAAGCAACGTTTGTGCATTTTTATAACGAGGAGCCGTTGAAGGTATTTGGCGCAACGTTTTCACAGCTTGCTCTGGCTGTTGCATACGGTAATAGCTATATCCCAAATAATACAAAGCTTGCGTTTTATAGACAGATTGTCCTTGGGCAATGGGTTCCAAATATTTTACCGCCTGTTGATACTCTTTTGTTCCTATATAGCTCAACCCCAAATAATACGTATATAATGCAACTGTTTTTTGTTGATGATGTAACTGATGCAATTGAGCTACTGCATCGGTATAGCGGTGTTGGTTAAACGATTGGCGCGCCAATTCATATAATTGATTAGATTGACTGCCCCGAGTGGTGTAATTAGGCATGTCTGGTAACTGCCCAAAATCTGTTGTTTTAAATAATCCGGTTATCATCATAATAAATGCTAACGAAGCCGCGATAGCCAAGCCGAGGCCCCAGGTTTTTAAATAACGTATCTTTCCTTTTGCCGGCTTTGTACGAGTTGTAACAAATTGTGATCGTTTGCCTGCCAACAAAGTTCTTAATTGATCGGCCTGCTCTGCCGATTGTTGATGACGTGTTAGCACTTCTTGTATCATCTTTTGCCGTTCAACTTCTTCGCGAAGTGTCTTATCGGCTTCTAAAGCTGTTTCAAACGCAACCAAATCTTCCCCTTTTAGAAGACCGTCAACATAATCTTGAATATGTTTTGTATAATCTGTCATTGGTTAAGATTTAAATAATGGATGCTCTTTTACTAACTTAGAAAGATTTCCCATACAAATGCTTTTTCGCTTACGCAAATAGGCATAACTAATACCCAATTGTTCTGCCACTTTTGCTAATGGTTTCTTAGTCATACACGCCTTAATAATATCTCTACATCCGGCGCTTAACTCATCTACCAAAGAAAGAAGCGTATTTTCTCGCTCAATTTGAGTGGCATAAGCTTCTGCATCATCAGCCTTTTCATAAGTATATAGGATATCTTCTCTTTTTGTTACCCTCTTTTTTCGACTAGATTTTAAAATGGTTAACCATTTGCGTTTACACACAATAATAAGAAAGGCTTCAAAGCTGCATGTCAGTTCAAAATCTTTTTTTAAAGACAATTTAAAAATATCTATCAAGGCTTCTTGAAAAACATCTGCACCCTCTTCTTCAGACCCACTATTGGCCATAATCATGCGTTTTACCTTACCTGCAAATTGTTGGTATATTTTATCAACTCCTTTAGAATCTCTTTTTTGTAGATAGGTTATATATTTGGTATCCGGATGCATTAATTTTTGCGATGAGGTTTTATCTATTGCGTTATAAACTTACCTTAAAAAGATTTATTTACACTGAAATGCAGCTACTTAGCCACTAAATGTTTAATGTCTTATTTTTATAGGTCGTTAAAATTTGTATCTTTATGATAATTTTGTCTAAAAATAGACAAAATTTTTAGGAATTCATTTTCTACATCAACATTATGGGGTACACTGCATATATACGAAAATTAATAGTAAGCGCATTGTTATTACTTGGGGGGAGTGTCTTCTCACAAACAGTCATAGACACTGTTTCGCAGGCCAGCATCAACACGACCTTAACCAGTAAAGGAATAGAGTTCTCTGCACAGTTACCCCCGTTAGTCGGCATACCCGGAGGACGTGCCCCTTATTACACTTATTTTTGGGATTTTGGTGACGGACATTTTAGTCGCCAACGCCAACCCATACATGCATATGCCAAAGCCGGAAATTATCAGGTAAAATTATACGCCACTAACAATTATGACAAAGGTAAAAAACCGCCACGTCCGGTTAAAAACGTAAACGTGCAATACGCCATGGCTCAGCCCACCATTGGAATTGATGAACGTGCCTTTTTAAAGGGTAAACAAATTTTTAAACTAGGAAAAAACACCAACGCCTTACCCGGCACTGATATTGTACTTATTGCAGGCGTAAAGCCGGTTTCCGGATCAGGAAAAATATACATCCTTAGCAATGAGAAAATATTTGGTCCGCCCGGATTTGCCTATAATGATCAAACTCATTATTTTGATGAAAAAACAGTTCAATCTTTACAGAAAACCAAGCCTTTTTACGCTTCAACAAACCAAATTGCCAGTGCCACTATTACCCGCAGCGGTAGCCCCAATTATGGCAAAGCTCAACACAAAACTTTTACACAAGACGAAGCTGTTTCTTTTTTTAGAAAACTGTATAACAGCTACCAAACTGTAACACATTACAAAATCACTAAATCATCTGCAAACGAGCAGTTCTCGTATATTCACATCAATGTTTTGCCAGAAATGATTCAGGACACCAATGCCATTGTCACACTTACTGCAATCTATTTACCCGATAGCACCGACAAGGCATACATCCATCGGCTAGATATTCCGGTGGTAACTTCTCACGACCCTAACCGCATGTCTGTAAAACAAACCCGACTAAACTACCGCACTACTGCCCGAGGAAAACGCTTAACCTATAAAGTGAAATTTCAAAATAATGGAAAAGGTGATGCCAAAAATATTCGTTTAGAGATGGTCTTACCACAAGCAATGGATAGCGCTAGTTTTAAGTTGCTCAACCTCTATCCGCGCATCCCTCAGTGTACAGATTCTACCCCCTCCAGTTGCTGGCGCAAAGAATGGGTAAGCAGTGATTCTCTTATTTTTTATTTTAATGGAATCAGCCTTCCGGGAAGTCAGGCTGAGCGCGAGGTTCCTCATGACAGTACAGAAGGGTTTGTTCGGTTTAGTATAAAAGCAGAAAAACGGTTGCCCAACAAGCCGTTTAAAGCAAAAACTGCTATTTATTTTGATAAAAACGAACCTGTTATTACCAATTGGGCTACCGGAAGATTTCGTAAAAGTCTTTCACCAATTCTATTTCTAGGATATAATTTTATTACCGCTGGCAAAGAAAGCTTACACCTTAACACCGCAGCCGGAATGCCTATTGATATTCCGTACAAATACAAAAACAATTTTACGATTGGTATAGGCTTAGCCCCGTTGGCACCTTATAAAAAACTATTCTGGCAAGCAGAATTGCGGGTGGGATATTTTGAGCAAACAGCTTCTATCTCAGGAGATCGCGCTCAGGGTTCTATAATGATTGATAATAAACAATATTTTTACCATCTATTTAGTAGTGACTATCAGAAAAAAAATGTGCGTTTACAGTTGGACTTACTCCCCTTAAAATACAATCTGAATAGTTGGTTTAGCGTGGGAGTTGGAATTGAAGGAAATATCAACTTTGTGGTAGATAACCAAGAAAAAATGACGGTTCACACCCTTTCAAACGGAATAAAATCAGCAAAAAAAGAGTTAGACAAAGCCAAAAATACGGTACACTGGCGCCCTTTTGCCGATTTTAATTTTGGAAGAGTATACCTAGGCCCTTCTCTAGGTATTCGGTATTATTTTGGGTTAAATGATATAAGTAGCCTGGCAACATACGTATCTTGGCGTTTCTAAAAGATGAGGGCGCCGGCTAATATTCTTTTATGAAACAACTATACCGAATAGGACTTTTCGTATTGCTACTGAATCCTCTTGGGGGTTGGGCAACCAATAAGTTGCTTCAACAGCCCACAGACACAATATCAGTTATCACTCAAATCAAAAAATTAGGCGATTTGGTATATGATCAACCTCAGGTTTTTCTTCACCATCGCGATTCACTACTCACGCAAGTCTATAAACTAAAGCCCTACAACGCTCAAACATATACTGCTTATCAGTTATTATTACTAAATATTGGGTATGTGTTGGCTAACGATGCCCAAATTTTAAAGAGCATAGATGTTTACGAAAAAGCGCTCCATTTATATTATGCGCACCCCGACACCCCTATCAATTTTTTAGAATATTACGTAAAACCTTTGGGGAGTCTCTACACCATGACCGGTAATTTGCAGCAAGCCATCTTGTTGCAGCAATCTGCACTTAAAGACAAACAAGCCACCTCTGAAGAAAAAGCGTCGGTTTATGCCAACTTAGCCATTACTATTAAAGAATTTCATAACTATAAAAAGGTAATTACCCTTTGTCATAAAGGACTCCAATTTACTTCAGCAAACAGTCTTACGGCAGCTCGTCATTACAACGAAATGGCTGATTCTTTTTTGGCTTTAAAACAACTTGATTCAGCCGTATTCTACAATAAATTGGCTTTACGTATTCTCGTTCCACGGGCTATTTCTCCTACTCAACAACAATTAGTTATTTGGAAGGCTAATGCTTGGGGAATAAAGGGCAAAATAGATTTTCAGCAGCATCAATATACACAAACACTAGCCGACTTAACCAAAGCGCTGACTTTATTAGAAGACCATTTTCCTCATTCTCATCCGCGAGTACGTGCCAAATTACATGAGTTTAGAGGTGATTTATTAATAAAGCAAGAAAAATATACCCAAGCCAAACAAGAATTTTTAACGGCTATTAATTTACTTAATCCCAAAGGGTTAGCTACCTATCCTGATTACACCATTACGTATAGTTTGGTGGGGCTGGCTAAAGTTTATACTAAAACTAAGCAAATAGATAAAGGAATTGATTACTACCTACAAGCCATCTTAAATGATTATGTCGTTCAGCAATTTATTTCGGCAAAAAAAAGTAGTTATTACAACTCAGCGAAAAATCGCAAAATGCTTTCTGCTGTATCTTCTCTGCTATACCAACAAATACAAGCTGCCGGCAATGCAGAAAAGAAGCAACATTACGCTTTTCAACTACTTTGGGCTACCGAATTATCTAAAGGTCGTCAATTAATACAGGCCATAACACAGGCACAGACTTATAATACCGACACTTCTAAAAACAATCAAGATGCAAGGGTGCAGCATCAACTGCGGTATTTATACAAATTACGTTCAACTACCACAGGCCCAAAAAAAATAGCACAACTCAACACCCAAATTAAAAATATCATTTTTAAAACCTCGCTAACCCAAAATTATTTTGAACAGCAGTACAGCCAGCCAAGATTCAGTTCTTTCGTAACTAAAATAAGGCGATACAGTCAAACTGCCGATCTTCTTTCTTGGCAAATTACCCCTAATAGTGCCGCGTATGCCATTAGTGTAGTTAAAGGACAACCTACGGTTTACCAACTCACAGCCTATCCACAACTTAAACAAAAAGTAAAAATCTTTTTAGACACCTATTTTTACCAAGGCCCTCAGGCATATAACAACAATCCCAAACGTTATTTTAAGCAAGCCCATCAGCTATTGCAGCAGTTGCTTCCTCAGGTTTCTAACTGCACGCAAAAACATTGGCTTATCTCTCCTGATGGGTTTATTTACGGGCTTCCTTTAGAGGCATTAACGCAACAGCAACATTTTTTAATTGAAGAGAAAACACTTCAATCTGTTTATACCTTTTTACACTATTCACCTCAACCTTTGGTCTATTCTAACGCTGTATCGGTTACGGTATTTGCTCGACAGAAATACCCTCCTCCTTTTCAAGACCTTCTTTATATTCCCAAAGAGATTCAACAAATTAAACGGCATGCCACCGTTACTGTTTACAAAGGGTCTACCACCAATTTTACACAATTTCAGCAAGCTTTAAACAGTCCTGACATAGTACATATTAGCACACATGCCATTGCACAAAAAGGACATGAACCTTACTTGCTACTCGCTCAAAAAATTAGTCTAGATCAACTACAACTGTTAGCCACGCAAGCCCCGTTAGTGGTTTTATCTGCTTGTGAAACCGGAAAAGGTAAAACAATTGTTGGTGAAGGAATGGAAAGTTTAAACAAAGCTTTTCTCAGTAAAGGTGTAAAAGGCGTAGTTGCCGCTCGTTGGGAGGTAAACGATGCTTTTATTCCGCGGTTTATGAATCAGTTTTATTCGTTTTTGCAACAAAACAAACGTCCGGTAAAAGCCTTGCAAGCGGCTAAACTTCACTTTATTAATAACGATAAAAATCTGCTTGATAGAAACCCGTGGTTATGGGCCTCTTTTAATTATACCGGCCGCAGTATAACTCTTTCCGTAGAGCCACCTTCTTCTTATATTACATGGATTTATATTGGCGGAGGAACTCTACTAATTTTTGTTTTGGGAATCGTATACACTAAACAAAGAAAGAAAAAAGCTAACCCACCCACTCATAAAGAGCAGATGGGCTAACCCCCACATCTATAAGGTGAAGTAGTAAATGATGCGGATTGGTTATTCTATAATTGTAATTTCTGTTCTACGATTGGCTTGGTGTTGTGCTTCTGTACAAGGCACTCCGTCATCGCAGTTGTTTAACAGTCTCGTTTCTCCATAACCTTTGGCCACTAATCGGCTACGGCTAATACCTTGAGATACTAAGTAATCTACGGCACTTTGCGCACGACGTTGAGAGAGTTTCATATTATAAGCATCACTACCGCGGCTATCTGTATGAGAACTCAATTCTATACGTACATTTGGGTTAGCTTCTAAGAAATTAACTACTCGGTCTAAGATTCGGGCGGCATCCGGACGGATATTTGATTTGTCAAAATCATAGTGAATATCCTCTAACTGGAAGGTACGACCTACCTCAACGGTATTTAAGCCTAATTGAAGTTTTACATACAATGTTTGACTTCTGTTTAAGCCTTTGGTACTGGCTTTAGCAATGTTGCTAAAAAGTCCATTTTTTAAACCTTGCACTTGGTAATTGCTATTAGATTGTAGCAAGAATTTAAAGTTACCATCTTCATCAGAGTAAGTGTTTGCCATATTTACATTGTTTTTATCCAAGTTAACTTTTACATCACTAACTACTTGTGCATCGTCTACGTTTACGGCTACTCCTTTTAAAATAAATCGTGGGTCGCTATAATACAGTGTAGTACGAATTATGGGTGATTCTTGAGCAAAATCTACCATATCTATATGACTTTTTGAAGTTGCAATGTTTAATATCTCTCCATTAATTTGATAATTTCCGGGAGCCACATTTTCTAATTTTACTAAACCATTAGCTTGGGTAGTAGCTACGATGTCCTGTTGTCCATTCAATCCTTTTAAAGTAACTTTTACATCACCCATTGGTGTCTTAGTCAACTTATCTACCACTGTTACTAACACTGTTTTAGCCTTCTTGTTTTCTTTAATATCTTGCAGCGTAGTAGTCGTTTCTTCTGTAGTTTCTACTCTTTTGGTTTTTCCTGAATGACCAAACCAATATTTTAAGCCAATATTTGCGCTGATATTCATCAAATCTTTTTGCTTATAAGATTGAGAATATTTAAACTTGCTCTGGTAATCCGGCAAGAGAGGATCTGAACTCTTATAAAAAGCGTATCCTAAAACTTGTTGTTTTCCGGTCATTTTAGGGGAAGAGATATACCAGAAATTAGCGCCTGCGTGAACAGACAACCGTGGAGTAATAAAATACTCAACATTACCGGTAAGTCTAGCCATAAAATGAATTTCATGTGGTTGTTTTTCATCAAGAGGATTAGATAATGAGCTAGTTGAAACTTTGTCATAATATTTTTGACTCATTCCATACTGAAAAAATTGAGTATCAAAAATGCTAACCGTATAATTTGACGGGGTACCAGTCGAGCCTTTAACCGCTACCGGAATGGTATTGCTTCCTTTTGCTATTCCAGACATATAATAGTAACCTACTTGGCTATAACCAATACCGGCTTCTAGAGCAAGGTTAAATTTTAAATTTCCTTGGCCAAACCACACATTAGGACCTGTCATAAAATAGAAACCTTTAAAGGGTTCACTTTCAGATTTATCTGGCGTAAAAAACACCGGATTTTTATCTAAACCTGAGATAACACTGGTCGGTTTAGAACCGGTTGTGCTGTCATACATCATACGTGAGTTGAGCCATAGTTTATCAAATTGACCTTTATCACGATCTATTGTTAAATAACCCAAGGCTACACTCCAGCCAAATAGTTTTCCGCGAAGTCCTGCATTGAGTTCAACAAATTTACCACTACCCAGATACCACATGGGGCTATTATGGGTTTCATTATTCTTAAACAAATAACCACCACTCAATCCCACATACCATGGGTTTTCAGTAGTTTTTTCTGTTATCGTGGTTACGGTTGTCTTCTTATGAGAAGTAACCGCATTCTCTTTTTTTGATTGTGCAAACAACGTTACACTCATCAGTAATAAAACGAAAGTTAATACTTGCTTTTTCATAATTTAAAACTTTAGGGGGTTAAAAAAAGCTGCCTTTCGGCATTCTGTAAGTATATAGACTAAGGTTTCGTTTTGTTACCCTTTATTTTTTGATTTTTTTAATACATATTATTATATTGTTGATATACAATAAGTTAATGCGTATATTTTTATAAAAAAAGCGCCCGGGAAATAATCTCCCGGGCGCTTAATCAAAATTATTATTTCTTACCTATTACTCCTTTGTAGATTGCATGTCGGCAAGCATTTTTCGTAGTTTATCCTGCAAGCTTTTGTCTTTTTGCAAAGCCATAGAAATTTCTTGAAGCCGCTGTGCCCCCAAACTACTTTTATTTACAAGTTCTTGCTGGTGCTTTATGGCTTCTGTTTGAAGGCTTTTTAGTGCGCTATCTACTTTTACCTTCGCCGCCAAGTCTTTTTCTGATTCTTCTAATTTTTTGCCTTGACTCTCTTCCACTTTCATCTTCTGATAGCTCTCAGGAGTCAATCCATTTTCCTTAATTACACCTAAGGCTTGTGTTTGAAACTGTATCTTATTTTCTTGCATTTCTTTAAACACTTTTGCAAATTCGTGTAACTCGGCATCTTTTACCGGGCTACCGGCCGTTACCTCTGTTTGAGCAAAGCTCGAAACTCCTCCTAAAAAGGCAACCAATAAAACAACTGCCTTAAAACTTTTGATCATTTTCATAACAAATTAGTTAAAATTATACACTCCAATATTATTAAAAAGTTATAACCTTCTCGCCAATATCAGGTGCTTTAACTTTTAAATAACGTGTATTTTATTTATATAAATTTAATTATCAGTTTGTTATATATATTATTCCACACAAAATACATTTTGTAAATTATAATTTTCTTAATAAACAGCACTCTACAAAAGTGTATTTCTTCACTTTTACCGTTTTATAATTAAAACACATCATAACGGATAAAACAAAAAGCCTCTACATTTCTGTAAAGGCTTTTTAATAAGGTGGTCCCACCTGGGCTCGAACCAGGGACCACTTGATTATGAGTCAAGTGCTCTAACCAACTGAGCTATAGGACCCGAATATTGGTATATTTTGGCAGCAAAAATATATATTTCGGGGTTATGCTACAAATTTATTGTGAAGAACTTTCTACTGAATTAGTATTGTCCCTTTCTCCATTATTACTTTGCACAGCCGCATACTTTTTCTTTATCCACTGCTTGCCGTACCCCGTCTTTAAATATTTTTCTCGTACCCGTGCAGTTTTTCTGTCAGGATAAACCTCCATAAAAAATAATTTCCAAGGACGGTATCCTTTTGTACTCTTTGTCTTTCCCGAATTATGCTCTTGTAGTCGTCGAGTAATGTCTGCCGTCATACCTACGTAAAAACGACCATCTTTTTCGCTACGTAACACATAGACATACATTAATTATAAAAGGGGATAAGTTTATTATGAAAATATTGTCAAGTGCTCCCTGCCTGCGTTACCGCAGGTAGGCAGGTAACCAACTGAGCTATAGGACCCGAATATTGGTATATTTTGGCAGCAAAAATATATATTTCGGGGTTATGCTACAAATTTATTATCAAGAACTTTCTACTGAATTAGTATTGCTCTAAATAGTTCATGCATCAACAGCCATTAACCGTTTTACATATTTTCCAATCACATCAAACTCAAGGTTTACCGTATCACCCACTTTTATATTTTTAAAAGTAGTATGCGCCAACGTATAAGGAATTATAGCTACGCTAAACCCGTCTACCCGGCTATCTACCACCGTTAAGCTCACCCCGTTTACCGTAATAGAACCTTTTTCTATAGTTACATTCTTATGAGTATCATTATACGTAAACTGAAACAAATGACTTCCATTTTGCGCGGTAATCGCCGTACAAACTCCAGTTTGATCTACATGTCCTTGCACAATATGCCCATCTAATCTCGCTTCCATTTTCATACCCCGTTCAAGATTTATACACGCTCCGATGTGCAATAACCCCAAATTAGTGCGCTTTAAAGTTTCTTCAACTGCGGTTACGGTATAAGTCTCTGCAGATTTATTGATTACCGTTAAGCAAACTCCATTATGAGACACACTTTGATCTATTTTTAGCTCAGAAGCAAAATGAGCTTTTACCGTGATGTGTAAATTTCCATCTTCGGTTTTTAACTCCGTAATTTCTCCTATTTCTTCAACTATTCCGGTAAACATACTTTGCCAATTATTTAATTAAATTTGCAAACACAAAAGTAGCTATTATTTTGCGGAAGACATTGTTTTAAACACACACTACCCTAAACCAAAAGCTATAATTATAATACAAAAGTATGTCAGAAAATCAAAAAAAAGTAAAAGTCGGTATCAGTATAGGCGATTTAAATGGAATCGGTGGTGAGATTATACTCAAAACTTTTCAAGATGAGCGTATGCTCGAGTTTTGTACTCCGGTAATCTTTGCCAACAAAACTTTTTTAATTTTTTTGAAAAAACATTTTGATTTACAACTCAATTTTCATGCTATAAACCAAGCTTCGCAGGCCGTTGATGGAAAGATAAACGTAGTAAACGTATGGAAAGAAAACCCAGACATTCACTTCGGAAAAGAAGAGAAAGCTTTAGGAAAATACACCCTAGCTTCTTTAGAAACAGCCGTTAAAGCCTTAAAACAGCATCAAGTAAACACCCTCGTAACAGCCCCCATTAACAAAAATGTTATTCAATCTGATCAATTTAAATTTCCGGGGCACACTAATTATTTAGCCAAAGAATTACAAGGAGAAAGCCTGATGTTTATGATTGGCGAAGAATTAAAAGTAGGGTTACTAACAGACCATGTGCCCATAAAAGACGTTGCCTCTTTAATAACACCGCAGCGCATAGAAAAGAAAATTGCTATTATAAGCAAAAGTTTGCAGCAAGATTTTAAGGTACAACGCCCAAAAATAGCAGTCTTAGGTATAAATCCACATAGTGGCGACAAAGGTGTTATTGGCAGAGAAGACGAAGATGTTTTAAAACCAACCCTTAAAAAACTGAGTGATGCCGGCAACATGGTCTTTGGTCCTTATGCTGCAGATAGTTTTTTTGGCTCTGGCAACTACCGCCATTTTGACGCTATTATTGCCGCTTATCACGATCAAGGACTAACCCCTTTTAAGACCCTATCATTCGGACATGGCGTAAACTATACTGCAGGATTGAGCGAAGTAAGAACCTCTCCCGATCACGGAACTGCATACGAAATTGCCGGAAAAGGACACGCCAATCATCAATCTTTTAGAGATGCCGTTTTTCTCAGTCTAACCATTTACAAAAACCGAACAGAATACAAACAACTCACTGCAAATCCGCTGCCCATAAATCCACAAAAAAAGTAAAAAAACAACTCTTTATTCAAAATAGAACGAAATTTTACAATCTAATAGCCATAAGCAATTAAATTTTATATATTTGCACGCTCTATATTGAATAGGTAATGAAGGATTTTGAGCCGTATAAAATTCAGTTTACCGGACTGAAAATTGGCAAGCACGAGTTTGACTATCATATAGATAAGACGTTCTTTGATCTTTTTGATTACGATGACTTCAATGCTGTTAATATTGATGTCTTTTTGTGTTTAGAAAAGAAGGAAAATCTTTTAGAACTTCAATTTAAACTAACAGGAAGCGTTAATGTAAATTGCGATGTAAGCAATGAACCCTATAATCAACCTGTAAAAGGAGCATTGAATTTGGTGGTAAAATTTGGCGAAAGTTATAACAATGACAATGATGAATTGCTTATTTTGCCATACGGAGCTTATCAACTCTCCGTACAACAATACATTTATGAAGCCATTATTTTGGCAGTTCCTTACAAAAAAATTCATCCAAAAGTTTTAGACGGAACGATGAATTCGGCAATAATAGACAAGCTAGAAGAACTGTCTCCTGATAATCATCATAAGACAAAGACCGATCCCCGATGGGATAAATTAAAGAATTTATTAAACGAAAAATAAATTGAGTTATGGCACATCCTAAGCGCAAAACGTCAAAGACAAGAAGAGACAAAAGACGTACGCATATCAAAGCATCTACACCACAATTATCTGTAGATCCACAAACAGGAGAAATTCACAAGAGACACAGGGCACACTGGCACGAAGGTAAATTATATTACCGCGGTCGTGTAGTTATAGATGCTGCAGAAGAAGAAACAGAAGCCTAATTAATTAGATTTCTAAGGATTAAACCTTCACCACAACGTGAGGGTTTTTGCTTTTAAATAAGAGCAAAAAGGAAAATTATCCCGAAGTTTGTGCATCTAAAATTGATTAAATCGTAAAAACGTCTTAATTTGCAGCAGGTAATACGATTTTCTTTCTTTTTTGATTAAAAGAGAAAGTGGTCTTATTATCTGCGTAAATTTTATTTTATGAGTAAAATTAAAGCGGCTATTACTGCAGTTGGTTCCTACGTCCCGGAAGATATTCTTTCTAATGCAATGTTAGAAAATATGGTAGAAACCAACGATGAATGGATTACCTCACGCACCGGTATTAAAGAACGACACATTTTAAAAGACCCCACAAAAGGAAGTTCTTTTATGGGTATAAAAGCTGCCGAAGATTTATTCCAAAAAAACAATATCGACCCTGCTACCATCGATTTATTAATATTTGCATCTACCACCCCAGACATGCCGGTAGCCTCTACCGGAGCATATACCGCCACCCATTTGGGTTGTACCAATGCCTTTGCATACGATTTGCAATCAGCATGCACCGGCTTTCTTTTTGCTATGTCTGCTGCCTCTAGCTATATAGAGTCTGGTCGATACAAAAAAGTGTTGGTTATAGGAGCTGATAAAATGTCTTCTATTATAGACTACCAAGATCGAACAACATGTATTATCTTTGGAGATGGTGCGGGAGCTGCGCTTTTTGAACCCAATGAAGAAGGCTATGGAGTTCAAGATGAAATGATGCGCGGCGATGGCACAGGCAGACAATACCTTAAGGTAGATGCTGGCGGTTCTGTGCTACCAACCAGCCAAGACACTATAGACCAACAGCTACACTATGTGCGGCAAGACGGAAAAACCGTTTTTAAAACTGCCGTTACAAAGATGGCTGAAATTAGTGCAAAAGTGATGGAAAGAAACCAACTCACCGCTGATGATATTGATTGGTTAGTACCACATCAAGCCAATAAACGCATTATTGATGCCACCGCTAAAGAACTAACACTAGATTCAGCAAAAGTGTTGATGAACATTCAAAAATACGGAAATACTACTTCGGCCACACTACCCTTAGTTTTGGCTGATTTTGAACATACCTTTAAAAAAGGAGATAAAATAATTTTAACCTCCTTCGGTGCAGGATTTTCCTGGGGAGCTACTTACCTAACATGGGCCCATAACTCCTAAACATTAAAAACAAATCTAATATCTTATTCTTATGGATTTAAAGAAAATTCAAAATCTCATAAAATTCGTAGCCAAGTCAGGAGCTAGCGAAGTAAGTCTAGAAATGGATGATGTAAAAATCACCATTAAAACCAACTCTGGTGAAGATAGAGAAACCACTATCGTACAGCAAGTTCCTAACATGGGCATGCAACAAATGATTCCAAACCCTCAGTTAGCACAACAACCGGCCGCCCCGGCTGCTCCAGCTACCCCGGCACAAAACAATGCGGCTGACGAGGATAAATATGTAACCGTAAAATCGCCTATCATTGGTACTTTTTACCGTAAACCGGCTCCGGATAAACCCGTTTTTTGTGAAGTGGGCGATACCATAAAAGAAGGAGATGTGCTTTGTGTTATTGAAGCCATGAAGCTCTTTAATGAAATTGAAAGCGAAATAAGCGGAAAAATTGTAAAAGTGTTGGTTGACGATTCTTCTCCTGTAGAATTTGATCAACCTTTATTTTTGGTAGATCCGGCTTAATTTGCCTTGCTCAACCTTTCGTTTAACTAGAAGCTTTACAAATGTTTAAAAAAATATTAATTGCTAATCGTGGCGAAATTGCCCTCCGCGTCATTCGTACCTGTAAAGAAATGGGCATCAAAACGGTAGCGGTATATTCTACTGCAGATGAAGATAGCTTACATGTTCGCTTTGCAGATGAAGCGGTGTGTATCGGCCCTGCTTCCAGTAGCGAATCTTATCTAAAAATACCTAATATTATCTCGGCTGCAGAAATAACGAACGCCGATGCTATTCATCCCGGATACGGGTTTTTGTCAGAGAGTGCTAAATTCTCTAAAATCTGTGAAGAACACAATATTAAATTTATTGGGGCTTCTGCCGATATGATTAATAAAATGGGCGATAAAGCCTCTGCTCGTGCTACTATGAAAGCAGCCGGCGTACCAACTATCCCCGGATCAGATGGTCTTTTAAAAGACTACCAAGAATGCTTAAAAGTAGCGCAAGGAATGGGTTTCCCGGTACTTTTAAAAGCCACTTCAGGTGGTGGTGGAAAAGGAATGCGCGAAGTACATACCGAAGAAGATCTAGAAAAAGCATGGAATGAAGCACGTGCCGAAGCCAAAGCTGCTTTTGGCGATGACGGAATGTATATGGAAAAACTCATTGTAGGAGGACGCCATATAGAAATCCAAATTGTAGGTGATAGTCGTGGTAAAGCTTGTCACCTTTCTGAAAGAGATTGCTCTGTGCAACGCCGTCATCAAAAATTATCAGAAGAAACAGCTTCTCCTTTTATGACTGATGAGCTTCGTGAAAAAATGGGAGCTTCTGCCGTAAAAGCTGCTGAAAGTATTAAATATGAAGGAGCCGGTACTGTTGAATTTTTGGTAGACAAAGACCGTAACTTCTACTTTATGGAAATGAATACGCGTATTCAGGTTGAACACCCTATTACCGAACAAGTAATAGAATACGACTTGGTTCGTGAGCAAATAAAAGTAGCCGCCGGTATTCCAATTTCCGGAAAAAATTACTATCCACAAATGCACGCCATTGAGTGCCGAATTAATGCAGAAGATCCGTATAACAACTTTCGTCCGTCACCGGGTCGTATTACCAACCTACATTTGCCGGGAGGACACGGAGTACGTATTGATACCCACGTTTATGCAGGATACGTAATTCCGCCTTACTACGATTCTATGATTGCCAAACTAATTGTTACCGCACAAACGCGTGAGGAAGCAATTACTAAAATGAAACGCGCCCTAGACGAGTTTATCATAGAAGGTATTGAAACTACTATTCCATTTCACCGTCAATTAATGGATGAACCGCGCTACGTTGCCGGAAACTACACCATTAATTTTATGGAAGATTTTGAAATGGATGAAAAGTATAAAGATGAGTACGACGAAGACGAGTAAACCCTTACTCATAACATACTTTTTTAAAAAATGCCTCGTTTTATAACCAACGGGGCTTTTTTAATACCACTTACCCTATCGGTTCACAAAACCAATCCTTATGAAAAAATATTTTCTTATCGCCTTCTTTTTTATAGCGAACCAAGGATTTTCACAAAACAACTACGCAGAATTTCCATATAATGAAGTGTATTGGAATATAGCCAACACATTAGCCATTGCCTCTGTAGAAGTAGGGTATTCGTACTTTTTTGAGCCTAACCAATCAGTAGGAGCCAAAATACTAGTAAACGACCGTATTAACTACCACAAAGAGGGCAAGGGTTCTCAATTTAATACGAACAGCATACAAGTAAATTACACTTATTTCTTTGGTAGTTATCACCCCGGATCCGGTGTATATCTCTCCCCTTTTTTAAAGTATCGTTTTGGTAATTTTAAAGAAAAAACTACCGATGCATCTGCCGTTCTCATCACAAAAACAACCAATATGGATGCCCTTATGCTGGGTATAGGGCTAGGCTACAAATGGAATTTTACCAACAGCTTTGTGGCAGGCCCTTTTGTAAATGTGGCCCGCAATTTTAGCCAATCGGTTAAGAATCGTTTTTCGGCTATAGAAATAAATGCCGGGTTTAATATTGGATATAGATTTTAAAAAATTTATTCTCTTTTACTTTTATATAAAACAAAAAGGTTGTGACTGTTTTTGTCTATATTTGATTTATGACAAAGCTCATTCACTGCATTTCCGGCCCTCGAAACATCAGCACCGCGCTGATGTACAGTTTTGCCCAACGTAAAGAAACCGCTGTAGTAGACGAACCTCTATACGCAGCATACCTTACGCGTTATCCCAAAATTGAACATCCCGGACGTGAAAAAATTATAACCTCACAGATTACAAATCCATACGTTGTAATGGAGTCTTTGGCCAATCATCCCGCTCCATTTTTATTCATTAAAAATATGGCGCATCACTTAAGAGAACTCGATTTAGATCAGTTTCCTAAAGCAAAAACTCTTTTTTTAGTACGGCAACCGGCACGCCTCATTGCCAGTTTTCAAAAAGTAATTTCGCACCCCACTATACAAGACATTGGTCTAGCAGAAGAATCTGCTCTATATAAACGCCAATCTGTTATAGAAGATCCGGTGGTAGTACTTACTGAAAAACTAGCGGAAAATCCACAGCAAGAATTACCAAAACTATGTGCTGCTCTCAATATAGATTATCAACCTGAAATGCTGCATTGGCCTAAAGGACCCAAAACCTATGATGGAGTGTGGGCTGATTGTTGGTATGCTAGTGTGCATAAAAGCACACATTTTAAACCTTTTGCAAGAGAAGAGCCTAGTTTGAATGCTCATGGAAAAAAGCTTTTAGAAAAGGCCATGCCTTATTACGATTTTTTAGTGCAGCACGCGCTGTAAACTCAACTTATTTACAACCCTTTTAACATCTATTTTATGCTACAAGTTTTCAATCCGAAGAATGAATCCATAAAAATTTGGGTAAACGATGGCGTATATTCCCGATCTGAAGCCCGTGTTTCCGTTTTTGATAGTGTTGTGCAAGGCGGCGATGCCGTTTGGGAAGGTTTGCGACTTTATCCGGAAGGTATTTTGCACTTAGACCGCCATCTTAAACGTCTTCATGCGTCTGCTCATGCATTACTTTTTAACAATATTCCATCAGAAGAAACTATTCGGAAAGCTATTAGAGAAACCTTAGCTGCTAATAATATGACCCATGATGTACATATCCGGTTAACACTAACCCGAGGCGAGAAATATACAAGTTCCATGGATCCGCGTGTCAATAACAAAGGATGCTCTCTTATTGTTTTGGCTGAGTGGAAACCCGTCGTTTTTGACAACAAAAAAGGAATAACCGGCATTACCAGTGCCATTCGCAGAAACAGTCCGCAGTTTTTAGATAGCAAAATTCATCACAACAATTTACTCAATAATATACAAGCCAAACTACAAGCCATGCAAGCCAATGTAGACTCTGCATTAATGCTAGACAATCGCGGTTTTGCAGCCGAGTTTCACGACGTAAACTTATACGCTATTTTTGATAATACATTATACACTCCTTTTGCCAGTGCTTGTTTACCGGGCATTACCCGCAATTTTGTTTTTGAATTGGCCCGCAAAAATAACCTACCCGTACAAGAGGCCGATATTTCTCTTACTCAACTTTACAATGCCGATGGTATTTTTACAACCGGCACCATGGGCGAGCTCACTCCGGTAATCGAGTTAGACGGACGAAAAATTAAACACGCTGCCGAAAACAAACTGTTTCAACAAATCACAGACTTATACCACCAATCCATTCCAAAACATTGTATAAAACCCTAATTATAGCCCGTATTCTTTACATAAAAAGAACATACTCCAATAAAACCTGCATAAAGTAAACGAAGCTATTATATTTGCAGAGAATTAAAAAAAGCTATGATTAAGTGGCTCGGCGCATTTATTGGATATGAATTTGGAAGGGTTCCCGGAGCCATTTTGGGGTTTATTGTAGGAACCTTAATCGATATGTATGTAGGTCGTAACCGGGCAGCGTCTGCGGCGGGCAAAGGTGGCGGCTTTAACCCTTTTGCAAATCCTTATACGCAACCTTCTTTAGGTGATTTTGAACTAAATTTATTGTCGCTATCGTCTATTGTTATTAAATCAGATGGGCATGTACAACAAAAAGAACTAGATTATGTAAGAGCTTATTTTGTAAGCACCTATGGTAAAGAACGAGCCAATGTTGCTTTTCGTACTTTTAACCAAGTTGTTAAAAACCAACATATGGACGCCGGACAAATCTGCAACTATTTTAAAGCGCGTACCACCTATGCTATGCGTTTACAAATTCTTCACTTTTTATTTGATGTAGCCAACGCCGATGGTCGGGTAAGCTCTCCTGAGCTTACTGTACTTAACAGAATTGCCAATTATTTAGCGCTCAGTCCGTACGATTTTGAGAGCATTAAAGCTATGTTCTTTAAAAGTGCTGATGATGCCTACAAAATTTTAGAGATTAGTAAAGATGCCAGTGATAGTGAAATTAAAAAAGCCTATCGCGAAATGGTCAAAAAATACCATCCCGACAAATTAGCCGGAATGGATGAAGCCTATGTAAAAGGAGCACAAGAAAAGTTTAATAAAGTGCAAGAGGCCTACGACAAAATACGAAAAGAGCGCGGCTTTTAATTCTATCCAAATATCTCATTCAGCATTTTAGCCAGCCTGATACCTCCTTTTTGAAGTTGTTGTCGTACCACCGGCATCCATTTATACATATAATCATAGCCCAAATGATACCCATTTTTAGCTGATTGGTATATTTTTTTCGTTATTTTTCGGGTGTCTTTCAGCCAGTCTACCGGTCCGCCCTGCTGAATCTCTTTCACTTCTTTAGCGCTTAATTTTTGTTGATTGGCGGCCAGTTCAGAATAACTCATCAAAAAAGAATTAATCATATCGCTATCCCACACACGATGAAGATTACTCACTTCTCCAAACCAAAAAACGATGATATCATTTCCTCCTCTATCATCCGGACGGCCTACATGAAGCGGCTGGTGCAAATCGCCCACAAGGTGAATGAGCATCTTTAAATAAAATTTCTTTTTAACCAGTGGGGTTTTATCATTTTCTAATGCCGCTTTACACTTAGCTATAGCCGAAATAATAGTAGGCCCCGGCTCGTCTTTTACCGCTTCGTAGGTTTCTCCTTTCGGTATATTGATGTAATGCCATGGCTTGTATTTATCATAATGATCATCACTTTTAATATCATCTCCATAGGTAGAGACCAATGCCAAACTCTTTCCATCTAAAATTTTAGCGATCTTCTGTTTAGCTTTTTTTGTTAGGTATGTTGAGGCGATTTGCCCCGTAGCTCTATGACCGGTTTTTCCCCAAAAGGGAGTCGTATTTCCATAGGTCAATACACTGCTCAAAAAAACAAGGCTCAGAAATATTTTTTTCATATAAATACATTTTAAATGGTGTGTAGGCAAAATACGAAACTGGTACTACGCACATTCTAAAAGATTAATTTCTATCTTTTCAAAAAGTAAATTTAACCCAAAAAATTGGTTTTAAAGTCTATTTTGCTCATACTTATTCTTTTTAAGAAAGAGGATTTAGTGAAAATGTTTAATCAAACCATATTCTCTATGAAAAAGAACTCTTCAATAACAGATCATAGAAAAAATAAGACTTTAAAACCCCTAAGAAAATTTTTTATCAATATATTTACTTAAATATCGCTACTTGTTCTTGATTGTCAAAATTTGTCTATCTTATTGTTAATCTAAAAAAGCAACTATGAATCACTTAAATTCAAAAATATTGGTGCTGTTAATGCTATTTTTGCCTATGATTAGTTGTCAAAACCAACACAACAAAAGTAGTAAATCCTTAAAGAAAACTAATGTTGATTCTACACATAACAGGCTCCTAGAAAGCGCTGACGAACTAAAAAAAGAACAGAACCAAGAAATACCTGGCAAAAAAGGAATAGGACCGATTAAAGAATTAGTTCTAGGAAAAACTATAGACTCTTCTATGGCCAAAGCAGGAAAGAAACTCTATGAAAATAATTGTGCCTCTTGCCATCGTATTCATAAATCACTAACGGGTCCTGCTTTAGGAAGTGTACTTACGCGTAGATCACCTGAATATGTTATGAACATGATTTTAAACACCGCTGAAATGATTCAAAAAGACCCTGTGGTAAAAAGTCTTTTAGCAGAATATGGAACTAAAATGGTTCAGGTAGATGTTACCAAAAAAGAAGCAAGGCAAATTGTAGAATACTTGCGTATAGCTAAATAAAAATGGTAGAAAGAATTACTGTAAAAAATCATACAAACTGCCAAAAAAACAACACATTGTATTGAATGTAACGCGAATACAATTAAACTTAACATTGAAGAAAATCATATTCCTTCTTATTGTATTAGGATACAGCTTTTCAGGCTTTAGTCAACAAAAGAAAACACTGCCTGACAGCCTTCAACACGCCACAAATACACAACAAAAGACAGTAGACAGCACAACGGCAGATAGTACTAACCTCTACAATAAAATAAGACATTATTCTCGAAAAAATAAGATTACACACCAACTTTATAAATGGATTTTTCGCTCTAAAAAATACCGCCCTAAACAAAAACCCGAACAAGCACCGCCTAATTATGCCCCTTTTTCAGGAAAAATTATACGGAACATAAAAATACAAACCCTCGATCCTTTTGGCTCTTCGGTAACCAATACACTCGTTAAACCAAACAATTGGATAGAAAAAACCGGAAATGCCATTCATGTTAAGTCAAAAAACATGGCTATTCGCAAATTCTTCCTGTTTAAAAAAGGACAACCCTTAGATTCTTTATTAATTCAAGAAACCGCTCGACTTTTACGAAGTCAAAATTATATACACGAAGTACGCATTATTCCAATAGTAGTTAAAAATGATTCAACCGCCGTAGATTTAGTTGTACGAGTACTCGACTCTTGGAGCCTTCTTCCTAAAGGAGCTTTTTCTCCCTCAAGCATGTGGCTAGGGGTACAAGAACGCAATTTTATAGGAATGGGACACCGCCTTGAGCTTAGATATGCCAAACGGTTTGAGGATGGAAACAACGGATACGACGCTGTTTATACCATACCAAATATTAAAAACACTTTTATCAATATTACCGGAAAATACACGGTAGATTACGACCACTATTTTAACAAATATATCTCGGTAAATCGTGAATTTTACTCACCTTTAACCAGGTGGGCCGGTGGCGTGCTCCTTCAAGAAAACTCCTTAGAACGCCCCGTGTTAAACGACACCTTAGGATACTCCGATCTCTCGGTTAAATATACTTATCAGGATTATTGGGGGGGCTATGCTTTTAGAATTTCTAAAAACAATTCTAAAGTAGCCAGAACCACAAATCTAATCCTAGCCGGGCGCGCGTATTTTTTAAATTACGAGAAAGCGCTTCCCATAGCCTATGACAGCACTCATTTTTTTAGTGATCAACATTTTTTCTTGGCTAGTATAGGCCTCTCTTCTAGGCAATTTGTGCAAGACCGGTATATTTTTAAAGATGGAGAAATAGAAGATGTACCCGTTGGAGCTCTATACAGTTTTACTACCGGGATTCAGCATAAAAATGGGCAAGATCGTCCCTATGTAGGGATTCGTATGGCCTACGGGAATTATTTTAAATGGGGGTTTTTAAGTTATAGTTTTGAAGCCGGCACGTTCTTTCAACACAACAAATTACAGCAAACTGCCCTAAGTCTTAAAGCTTATTATTTTAGTAGACTGTGGACCTTAGGAAATGGGTGGAAAATGCGCCAGTTTATAAAACCTCAGTTTGTGGTTGGCTTTAACCGATCAGCTTCTCCGGCCGATAGGCTTAGCCTAAATGAAACACCCTACTACAGAGGGGTAAATAGTTATCGTTATGTAGATTATGGAGCCAAACGAAAATACATTGACTATAAAAATGGCGTCATCCCCGGGTTTGAGAGCTCAGCCAATGGCACGCGCAAGTATGTATTGGCATTGCAAACACAATTTTATGCACCATGGGAGTTTTTAGGGTTTCACCTCAATCCTTTTTTAAATATAAGTGTAGGCGCTCTTTCAGGAGGCGAAGGCAACTATAAACGCGCTCATGTTTACTCCTCTTTTGGGGTAGGTGTTATTATTAGAAACGACTTTTTAGTGTTTGATTCGTTTCAACTCTCTTTCTCTTATTTTCCTTCTATACCGGGTGAAGGATACAACATCTTTCAATCTAACGCTTTTAATAACGAAGATTTCGGGTTTCAGGATTTTCGGATGGGAGAGCCTCGCCCCATTATTTATGAATAAATCTTCTCGTCGTTTTCTTGTAAATCCTCAATTTTATTTGGGATAAGTGCCTAGATTAAATTATCTTGTCAGTTTTAAAAATTTAAGCAACTCCTTTCTTTATGTCTACTCCAAACCGCCTTTTCTTACTTGATGCTTATGCCCTTATTTTTAGAGGATATTACGCCTTTATTAAAAACCCGAGAATCAACTCAAAAGGACAAGACACTTCTGCTATTTTAGGGTTTACCAACTCGTTACTCGATGTAATCAGAAGAGAAAATCCCGATCACTTAGCCGTGTGTTTTGATAAAGGAGGAAGCCATGTGCGCACCGAATTATTTGAAGACTATAAAGCAAACAGAGATGCTACCCCCGAAGCTATTAAAGAAGCGGTTCCTATTATCAAAAAGTTGCTTAAAGCCATGCAAATTCCGGTAGTAGAATTAGAAGGTTTAGAGGCCGACGACCTTATAGGTACCTTGGCTAAACAGGCCGAAAAAGAAAACTATCAAGTTTATATGGTTACCCCCGATAAAGACTTTGGGCAACTGGTTTCTGAAAATATATTTATGTACAAACCTGCTCGAAAAGGTGGAGGATATGAGGTGTGGGGTATTCCTGAAATTCAACAACGTTTTGGAGTAGAGCGTCCTGAACAAGTTATTGATTACCTCGGAATGATGGGGGATGCGGTTGATAATATTCCCGGACTTCCCGGAGTAGGCGATAAAACAGCCAAAAAATTTATTGCTCAATACGGTGGCTTAGAAGGCTTACTGGCTCATGTAGATGAACTAAAAGGAAAGATGAAAGAAAAAGTGAAGGCTAATGCTGAACAAGGGCTTCTTTCTAAAAAATTAGCCACCATTATAACCGATTGTGATGTACAATTTGATGCCAAACAATATAAGCTAACCGCTCCGGATACCGAGCAAGTAGTGACTCTTTTTAAGGAGCTGGAATTTAGGCGACTTACCACCCAATTTATAAAAATGTTTGGACTACAAGAAGAGGCTACAAAAACCAAAACACCTCAACAAAAAGGAGAAACAACTTTAAAACCTTCGCAGAAAGCACCCGCCGGAGCCGGCCAATACTCTTTATTTGCCTCTGATCCTACCGGCTCCGTGCAAACTATGCAACAAGTACAGGGTTATTCTACATTACAAAATACCGAGCATTTTTATCAAACCATAGAACCGGGGCTGGCTACTCAGCTATTCCTCAAAAAACTAGTAGCGCAAAAAGCAGTTTGTTTTGATACCGAAACCACATCACTTAATACGTTAGATGCAGAATTGGTGGGCATCTCCTTTAGTTGGGAGCCTCACAAAGGCTACTATGTACCTTTTCCAAAAGAACAACAAAAAGCCCAAGCCATTATAGAGCAGTTTCGGCCTTTTTTTGAAGCCGAAGAAATTGAAAAAATCGGACAAAATCTAAAGTATGATATTAAAGTATTGGCCAACTACAACATACAAGTAACCGGTAAATTATTTGATACCATGTTGGCGCATTACATCATAAACCCTGATATGCGCCACAATATGGATGTGTTGTCAGAAACCTACCTCAATTATACGCCCAAGCCCATAGAAGAATTGATTGGCAAAAAAGGGAAAACGCAAAAAAATATGCGTACAGTACCCATTGCAGACCAAACAGAATATGCCGTTGAAGACGCTGATATTACCCTTCAACTAAAAGAGCATTTTGTAAACGAATTAAAAGACGCTCACAACGAATCGCTTTTTCATCAGATAGAAATTCCTTTGCTTCGGGTATTGGCAGCCATGGAACGAGAAGGCATTCGATTAGATAAAGACTTTCTCTCTAGCTTAACTGCTGCTTTAAATAATGATATTCAACAACTACAAAATACTATTTATAAAGAAGCAGGAGAAGAATTCAACATCGGTTCACCTAAACAATTGGGCGAAATATTATTTGGCAAACTCGCCATAGTCAAAAAACCCAAAAAAACCCGTACCGGTCAGTTTTCAACCGCCGAAGATGTACTTTCTAACCTAGCCAACGAACACAAAATTGTGGCAGATGTACTAGAATGGCGAGGGCTCACAAAACTAAAAAACACGTATGTAGAAGCATTACCCAAACAAATTCATCCAAAAACAGGGCGCGTACACACAGAATATCTACAAACAGTAGCTGCTACCGGGCGGTTAAGCTCTATTAACCCCAACTTACAAAATATCCCGGTTCGTACTGAAAGAGGGCGCCAAATACGTAAAGCCTTTATTCCTAGAAATGAAGATTATGTGTTACTCGCCGCAGATTATTCGCAAATAGAGCTACGTGTAATTGCCGCCCTCAGCCAAGAAAAACATATGATTGAGGCTTTTAAAAACAAGGAAGATATTCATGCGGCTACTGCTGCCAAAATATTCGGGGTAAATACGGAAGAGGTAACACGCGAACAACGTAGAAATGCTAAGACTGTAAACTTTGGAATTGTTTATGGAGTTTCTGCTTTTGGGCTAAGTCAACAAACAAATTTGAGTAGATCGGCGTCAAAAGAATTAATAGACACCTACTATCAAACCTACCCTCAACTACGTGATTATATTGAAGCTCAGAAAGATTTTGCACGTGAACATGGCTATGTAGAAACGGTAATGGGTAGAAGGCGTTACCTACGCGATATTAACGCCCGAAACCATGTGGTGCGTAGTGCTGCTGAGCGCAATGCTGTAAATGCTCCCATTCAAGGAAGTGCTGCTGACATTATTAAGTTGGCTATGATTAATATTTATCATAAACTTGAAGAAGGGCAATTTAAATCAAAGATGCTCTTACAAGTACATGATGAACTGGTTTTTGATATTCATAAAGATGAGCTAGATACACTAAAAAAACTCATTAAAAATGAGATGGAAAATGCCTATAAACTAACCGTTCCGCTAGTTGTTGAAATAGGTATCGGGCAAAATTGGTTAGAAGCCCATTAATAAAACTCACTAATAATTAGTATTTTAGCCTTATTATAAACCTTCTTCAGCCACAGCCTTATGAAAAAAATTCCTTTTTATTGCCTTTGCGGCCTCTTTCTTATTTTTACGAGCTGCCAGAAAAACGCTTCTACGGCATCACAAGAAAAAACCACTCAAAAAGAACCGGTACAGCATAAATTTGCCATAGCCATTCACGGAGGAGCCGGCTATATTAAACCTGAAAATTTTTCAGACTCTTTAAAACAAGCTTATCACGACAAACTAAAAGAAGCCATTACCACCGGTTACACTATCTTGAAGAAGGGAGGAAACGCAACCGATGCCGTACGCGCTACCATTAACGTGATGGAAAACAGTCCTTTGTTTAATGCCGGAAAAGGAGCTGTACTTGCACACGATGAGAAACCTTATTTAGACGCTTCTATTATGAACGGAAAGACTTTAGAGGCCGGCGCCGTTGCCGGAGTAAGTCACATTAAAAACCCCATTAACTTAGCGCTTGCTGTTTTAGAACATTCACGCCACGTGATGCTCTACGGGAAAGGAGCCGAGGCCTTTGCACGCGAACAGGGTTTTGAAATGATTCCTGAATCGTATTTTATTACCCCTAGACGTTTAAAACAAGTACAAGCTGTAAAACGCGAAGAAGCAAACAAAACAACCTATTATGATCCTTATGTAAAAGATAAAAAATTTGGTACTGTGGGTTGCGTAGCACTCGATAAAAACGGAAACCTAGCGGCAGGAACTTCTACCGGAGGGCTGACGAATAAACGCTACGGGCGTATTGGTGATTCTCCCATCATCGGTGCGGGAACCTATGCCAACAACAAAACATGCGCTGTATCTTGCACAGGAGTAGGTGAATATTATATTCGTGGGGTGGTTGCCTATGATGTGTCTGCCCTTATGCAGTATGCCGGCTTAAGCCTAGCCGAGGCTACGCATAAAATTATTCATGAAAAACAACCGGCAATAGGAGGTTCAGGAGGAATTATAGCCGTAGATCATTACGGAAATATTAGTCTAGATTTCAACACTCCGGGCATGTTCAGAGCGCAAATGGACGATCAGGGAAACCTAAAAATAGGTATGTTTAGCCAAAAGACCAACTAACAAAACATACACATGGAGCCAGCGAATACTCATATTCTTTTAGTAGATGACGAACCGGATATTTTAGAAATCCTTTCTTACAATCTAACCAAAGAAGGGTATCGTATAAGCACAGCCCAACAAGGAGAAGAAGCGTTAGAAAAAGCCAAAAAAGACCCACCTAACCTTATTATTTTAGACATTATGATGCCGGGAATAAACGGGATTGAAACGTGTAAAAAACTACGGAAAATTCCACAGCTAAATCATACACTTATTACATTCTTAACAGCCTTGGGCGATGATCATACTGAAGTAACAGGCTATGACGTTGGCGCAGATGATTATATTACTAAACCGGTACGCCCCAAAGTGCTTGTTAGTAAAGTCAGTGCGCTCTTGCGTAGAGCAAATCCAGAAAAACACAAAAAGATTATTACCGTAGGAGATTTAACCATCAACAAAAACACATACCAAATTACTAAAGGGCCTGAAACTATACGTTTTCCACGAAAAGAGTTTGAGTTGCTAGCATTGTTGACCGGCACTCCTCACAAAGTTTTTTCCCGAGACGAAATTTTAAAAAATGTATGGGGAAACGAAGTAGTAGTAGGCGATCGCACCATAGATGTACACATTCGAAAACTACGTGAAAAAATTGGAGCGGAAAGAATTAAAACCATCCCGGGGATTGGATACAAATTTTTAGAATAATGGCCAATAATTTAAAACGTACGTATACTTTTTCCTTTTTTACGGCATTGTGGATTACACTTATTAGTGCTGTCGGCATTTTTGTGCTAGAATTTCTATTTCATACACTTAACGAACTATCCATTTTACTTTTTGCGTTGTTTACCTTCATCTTTTCTTTCTCTATTATCCAATTTAGGGTAGGACATTTTATCTACAAACGCATTAAACAACTATACGAAAACGTATCACTTTTATCCGACTCTGTTTTACAAGAAGAGCCCGTTACCACCAATATGGATGACTTAACTCGTGAGGTAGAAAAATTCGCCGAACGTAAAAAATTAGAAATCGAGGCCCTGAAAATCAGAGAAGATTATAGACGCGAGTTTATTGGCAATGTATCGCACGAGCTCAAAACTCCCTTATTTACCGTAGAAGGGTACATACTTACACTATTAGATGGCGCTATGGACGACCCGGAACGTTGCAAAAAATACCTGACTCGCGCCCATAAAGGCGTAGAACGACTCACTTATATTGTAAACGACCTAGACATGATTACTAAACTAGAGTCCGGCGCACTACACTTAGAAATTAAAACTTTTGATATTGTAAAAGTGATTACGGCTGTTTTTGAAATGTTAGAGATGAAAGCTAAAAAGAAAAATATATCACTCACTTTCGACCGACCATATCCCAACCCTATTTGGGTACACGCCGATAAAGAACGCATACAACAAGTCGTTACCAATCTAGTTGTTAACTCTGTTAAATACGGAGTGGAAAAAGGCACCACCGAAGTTAGTATAGAATCACTCACTAACAACAAATGCAAAATTAGTGTAACCGATAATGGCGAAGGATTTAAACAAGAAGATATTCCCCGACTCTTTGAACGTTTCTTCCGTATAGATAAAAGTGGCTCTAGAAAAGAGGGAGGCTCCGGACTTGGGCTATCTATCGTAAAACACATTTTAGAAGCACACAAAGAAAAAATATATGTTGAAAGTGATTTTGGTGTAGGCAGTGAGTTTTCTTTTACATTAGAAAAAGGAAAGGCACAAATAACTGAAAATTAATAATTTAAAATAATTGAGTATGCCCTCAAATTGATAAAATCAATTATCTTTGATAACTAACTCAAATCATAAAAACTACTACTATGAAGAAGCATTCTCTTTTGCTCCTGCTATTCATCTTTTCTATATCGGTGATGGCGCAACAAAAAAAAGTCATCAATGCTATTGTTGACCAAGCCTACAATCACTCTCAACTCCAAACACTGGGGCACGAGCTCCTCGATGAAATCGGTCCGCGTCTTGTAGGAACTCCTCAAATGCATGAGGCGCAAGACTGGGCCATAAAAACTTACCAAAAATGGGGTATTCCTGCTGAAAAGCAACAATGGGGAGAATGGAAAGCCTGGGAACGTGGCATTACGCATATTGATCTCGTTTCTCCCCGCGTACAAACCTTGGTTGGTACCCAGCTCGCTTGGAGTCCCAGCACCTCAAAACACGGTATCACGGCTGAAGTCATCACGCTTCCAACAGTTTCTTCTGCTGCCCAATTTCAAGCGTGGCTCCCACAGGTTAAAGGTAAATTTGTAATGATTGCCATGCCACACAAAACCGGTCGTCCCGATGCTAATTGGGAAAAATGGGCTACTCCAGAATCTTTTGCTAAGATGAAAGCTGACCGCAAAGCCCAAACTAAAGCCTGGAATGCCAACCTCATTAACACCGGATTGGTTACAAAACCCGGACTTCGCGGAATGACTAAACTTATCGCTGCGCTTGAAGAAGCAGGAGCTGCCGGCATCATCAACAATTATTGGTCAAAAGGATTTGGCGCTGATAAAATTTTCTGGGCCGAAACTGAAAATATTCCTACTGTAGACCTGCGTTTAGAAGATTACACTATGGTTTATCGTATGGCTAAACACGGTGACCATCCTAAACTACATATTGTAGCGCGCTCAAAAGATTTGGGAACCACTCCCACCTTTAATGTTATTGCTCAAATAAAAGGGGAAGAGCTTCCTAATGAATACGTTGTACTTTCTGCCCATTTTGATTCTTGGGATGGCGCTACCGGCGCTACTGACAACGGTACAGGCTCCTTGTTGATGATGGAGGTGATGCGCATTCTCAAAAAAGTATATCCACATCCAAAGCGCACCATTCTTGTAGGACATTGGGGCAGTGAAGAAGAAGGCCTCAACGGATCGCGCGCCTTTGTGCTAGACAATCCTGACATAGTCAAAAACATTCAGGTTGTCTTCAATCAAGATAACGGTACCGGTCGTATCAAAAGCATTAGCAGCTCAGGATTTGTCAATGCTTATGACTACCTCAGCCAATGGTTAGCTGCGGTTCCTAATACCGTAAACAAAGTAGAAACCAGCTTTCCCGGTTGGCCTTCAAGTGGTGGCACCGATGTTTCATCCTTTATTGCTGCCGGCGTTCCTGCCTTTAACCTCAATGCACTGAGCTGGAGTTATTGGAATTATACGTGGCACACTAATCTAGATACTTACGACAAAATTGTATGGGATGACCTTAAAAACAACGTTGTTTTAACAGCTGTCTTAGCCTATATGGCCTCAGAAGCTCCTGAACGCGTATCAAATGAAAAGCGCCTTATGCCTATTGACAAAGAAACGGGCAAACGTATGAAGTGGCCTACTCCTCGACAACCTGAACGTAAAGGCCGTATTTCAAAATAAACCGTAAAAACAGGTACTCTTTAAACATCCATAGTCAATAACAATTGCTATGGATGTTTTACTTTTAAATAAGTAGCTTCCTAAACGATTAAAAAAGGCGTCATTTTCATTCTTATTCGTTTTTCTTATTTTTACCCCAAAATAGAAACCTTGGGTAGTAAGAATAAACTAAAACGTTTTCGAGAAAACGAAACCTTTAGCAATGTAGTTCAGCCGTCACGAGAAACTGTTCTCAATGATGAGTTTTATCTAAAAGGAAAGTGGGTACGCGATTTTTTTAAAAATGACAACCCACTCGTTTTAGAATTAGGTTGTGGAAAAGGAGAATACTGCTTAGGCTTATCTAAACTATTTCCCGAAAAGAATTTCTTAGGGGTAGACATTAAAGGAGCTCGGTTTTGGCGAGGAGCAAAAACAGCCTTAGAAGAAAATAACCATCGAGTAGGTTTTTTGCGCACCCAAATAGAGCTTATCGATTTAGTTTTTGACGAAAATGAGGTAGATGAAATTTGGATTACCTTTCCGGATCCACAGATAAAATACAAAAGAACTAAACACCGATTAACCAACTCCTCGTTTCTTAAAAAGTATAAAAAAATTCTCAAACCGGAAGGGACTGTCAACTTAAAAACGGATAGCGAATTTATGCACGGATACACCTTAGGATTACTACACGGTGAAGGGCATGAAGTGTTATATGCCAACCATAATATATACAATAACGAAGGGGCACCTACTGCCGTTACCGGCATTCAAACTTTTTATGAGGAACAATTTTTAGCAGAAGGAAAACCCATCACCTATATTAAGTTTAGAATAAACTAGCCGCTTTTGAAAACTGCCGAATTCATACTATATACTTATTTTGCTGCTTTTGCCGGAGTGGTTCCCCCCGGATTGGTAAATATGGCAGTGGCCAAAGTAGCGCTTAAGAAAAATAAGCGAAATGGTATTTATGCAGCTTTGGGAGTTTGTGTGGTTAATTTTATACACGCTTTAATAGCTATTCTTGCCGCTCGTTATCTTATTCGTCATGTGTCTATTCAAGATGATATGCTGCGCATAGGAGTTGGTGTTTTTGCCGGATTGGCTATTTATTTTCTTATTGTAGCTATACGTAATAAACCCCACACAACTAACAGCAAACGACATAACTCCGGAAGGAGTTTTGTAAAAGGTTTTTTTATTGCCAACTTAAACATTTTACCCATTCCCTATTTTGTTTTTATCAGCACTCAACTAAAAACAACTTCAGGTGATTCGTATGACTGGTGGCATATTCTACTCTTTTCAATATCAGCTGCCGTGGGTACTTTTACCATTCTGTATTTATATATTGTTACTTTTTTACGACTCGAAAAACACACCAATCTTCTTTTAAAATACGCCAACTATTTTATGGCCGGGCTTATGTTTATTCTGTCTATCATTACCTTATTTAGGGTTTATTATGGCGGATAAACAAAATTTTTATGAACGTGTTTACGAAGTAGCACGCCAAATTCCGTATGGGCGTGTTACCAGCTATGGCGCTATTGCCCGAACTATTGGTGCTGCTAAAAGTGCACGCATGGTAGGCTATGCGTTGGGGTGTTCTCCCGAAGGTGTGCCGGCACATCGCGTTTTAAATCGCAATGGGGTGCTTACCGGAAAACATCACTTTCCCGGCACACACCTAATGCAACAACTTCTAGAAAATGAAGGCTTGGTGGTCATTAATGACCAAGTGCAAGATTTTGAAAAATATTTTTGGGATCCACAAAAGCCTTAGTAAGGCAATCCACTTTTTTTATGGGTGTTCTCAATAGCTTTTTGGTCTTTATAATCTAACCATTTTTGCCCTTTCAATCTCCGCATTACATTGTCATAATTGCGCATTACCGCAATGTTATACACCGCTTTCCCTATATTTTTAGGTTTTTTTGCCAAAGCGCGCAAACTAAGGGAAAATCCCGGGGTTAGGTATTGCATATAATGCCAATAACCTTCCGGCATATACAAAGTTTCTCCATGGTTTAATTCACATTCTAATCCTCTAGCTTGTCTAAGTGCCGGCCATTTATCAAAATCAGGGTTAGAAAAGTCTATATCTTCTCGCGCAATCAGTGCATGAGGCACTTTGTAGAGATGTTTTGTTTCTGATGGTGGAAAAAGTAAACACCGTTTTTTACCTTGAAAATGGAAATGGAGAATATTAGCCAAGTCAATATCAAAATGAATAAAAACATTTGAGTTTGTGCCGCCAAAGAAAATATAAGGCAGTTTTTTTAATAGCTTTAATCCAATATCAGGATATTTAAAATCTTCTTGTAAACTGGGAACCTCTTTTAATAAACTATATAAAAAAACACGATAATCTGTTGGCTCACGTTTCAACAATTCTAAATAATCATGCATTTTCATTACGGCATGCGGCTCATTAAATTTCTCATCGGCTTTTACCGGACGATTGTCATAAAGCGGAATCATTTTATCTCCGGCTATCTTATCTATATAGTCAAAATTCCATTTTTCGTAAGCCGGCCAATCTTTGGTGAGCTCTTCTATAACCACCGGTTTTTGAGGTTTGACATAATTTTTAACAAAATCTTCTTTAGAAATGTTCTTAACGCGAGGAATTTGCTCTACCTGTATATTTTCTGAAATACTCATAAACGACTCATTTAGCTAACAAAACAACGTGTATATTACCTATTAATAACCACATGAAAAACAAACAAAGTTACTGAAAAACCCCATAAATATATAGCATTCATAAGTTGAATAAATCTAATTTTCATCCTTGAGCTACTAATCTATTTTGATCTTATGCCGTTTCACAATCAGTTCATTTATAGCTTTTTTTATTATTTTTTAAGATTATTTTTTAATAATAATTATTTCAAAGCTATACATTTGTATAGTATCTGCCTGTATGCGTATGAAAAAAATTACCTTTTTCCTCTTATCGCTTCTAGCTACTACTGTTACCTTTGCCGGTGTTAACAAGCCCTCTATTCAAAGGTACAATGCCCCTCTATTCAGTAATACGCATAATATTACGGTAGTTTACTCTATTGCCAATTTGCGCCATGGAACTGTTGGTCATTATTACAAACTTGCCAGTGAGGCCGTAATTACCATGCAACTCACCCATACTCAACAACTATATGTTCAAGACCACTCAGGCGCTATTCTCATCAACGACGCACACAATTTTATTTCTTCTACATACCAACGTTATGATGGGGTTACCGGGCTAACCGGAAAATTAATTCGGAGCAATGGTGTTCTTGAGTTACAGCTAACAGAAGATCCGGGACGAGCTACTTCTTCCGGCAATGTTATTCAACCTAAAACAATTACTATCAGCCAATATATGCACAATCCAAAAGCATATGCTGCAGAGTTAGTTGCATTTTCGCGGGTTCATTTTCCTGCAGGAAATGGTACAAATACCTTTAAACCGGGGCAAAACTACACAATAACCGACGGAAAAGCCAGTGCTACTTTACAAGTCGATTTTTTCGCATCTAATTATACCAACACAATTATTCCACAAGGAAATAATGTGCGAATTGTAGGGATTGCTTCCTCGCATCAAGGAACGGGAGAAATTTATTTACAAGATTTAGGCAGTATTCAACGGACGCCTCAACAAAACAATCGTTTTCGCTCTGAAAATATTCGGCTATACCCTAACCCTGCCCACAACTATTTTAGTATTCAAATGAAAGGAAATGCCCATGTAGACGTCTTTTCTGTCTTAGGAAAACGCGTTATTAGCAGGCGTGTCAATCAAAACAACAATATCTCTATAGGCAACCTAAACTCAGGTATCTACCTAGTACGTATTACCCAAAACGGACAGACTATTACCAAAAAATTGGTCGTAAAATAGATCAACTTTTCCTTACTATTTGCCGCCACTCCTAAAAAGTAATTCTTTCTATTTTCATACCTTTGAAAGGTGAAAGAAGAAGAACTAGAAAAGCGTTTGTTTTCTATTAATAGCGCCTCCGACTTTAATAATTTAGCCTTAGCCATTTTTCGGTATCAACACAAACACGTGGCGGTATATCGACAATTTTGCATGGCGCTTAACCGAAACTATAAAGACATTCAAACGGTAGAAGAAATCCCCTTCTTACCCATACAATTCTTCAAATCACATAAAATAATAGCTGAACATGCGCAACCAAAAACTATTTTTACGAGTAGTGGAACCACCGGTAACCAAACAAGCAAACATTTTGTGGCTTCACCTAAACTCTATGAGAAGACTTTCTTAAAAGCCTTTGAGGAATTCTATGGAGAATTATCAGAATATGTTGTGTTGGCCTTGCTTCCATCTTATCTAGAGCGAACAGGATCCTCTCTCATTTATATGGTAAAAACATTTATTGAGAGAAGTAATCACTCACAAAGTGGCTTTTACTTGAATAATCATGTCGATTTGGCTCAAAAACTCACAGATTTAGATACTAGTGGTCATAAAATATTACTCATTGGCGTTTCTTTTGCCCTACTCGATCTGGTTGAGCAGTATTCTTTTTCGTTAGACCACACCGTCATAATGGAAACCGGCGGAATGAAAGGCCGCCGAAAAGAACTTACCCGAGCAGAACTTCACCAAAAACTCTGCAAAGGATTTGGCGTAGAAAAGATTCACAGCGAATACGGCATGACCGAACTTTTATCACAAGCCTACTCTGTTGGAAATGGTATTTTTAGATGCCCCACAACCATGCAAATCGAAATTCGTGAACCGGAAGACCCATTTCAGATACTTCCCACAAACAAAACCGGCGGGATAAACATTATTGATTTAGCCAATTTATATTCTTGCAGCTTCATTGCCACGCAAGATCTCGGAAAAATAAACCCCAGCGGCCATTTTGAGGTGCTAGGTAGGTTTGATAATAGCGATATCAGAGGATGTAACCTAATGCTTATGAACTAAAAAATAAATTTTTATTAAATATAGGCAATATGTCGTTATTTTTTCCGTTATTTACATCGCTAAGATGAAGTTTTTTCATGATAGATTGGTTAGTTAGCTTGGATAGTCCGGATAAAAATCCGGACTTTCTGATTTATATACCCCCTCTTTCTCTTGTTCTCAAACAATAAATCGTTATCTATGAAAAAGTTAATCCTACTCTTTTCCCTTTTATTTTATACAATCGTCCAGACACAAGCACAAGAAATCAATTGGATGAGTATGGACGAGGCTTTGGCGCTTCAACAAAAAGAACCTAAAAAAATCATTATGGATGCCTATACCGTGTGGTGTGGCCCATGCAAGATGATGGAAAAAAATACTTTTCACAACAAAGATGTCATTGCCTACATAAACAAGCATTTTTATGCGGTAAAATTTAATGCTGAAGGGCGTGAAACTATTCACTATAAAGGCAAAACCTTTACCAACCCAAAATACAACCCCCAACGTAGAAATACGCGAAATTATCAACACGATTTTGCTAAATACCTAAGAGTACGAGCCTACCCCACAATTCTATTTTTTGATAAAAAAGCCGACCTCATTACTCCGGTTGTAGGCTATTTAAAGCCTCAACAACTAGAGCTCTATCTTAAATTCATTGCCAAAAACAAGTACAAAAAAATTAAATCTGCTGAAGATTGGCAGAAATATCAGCAAAATTTTAAGCCTACTTTTCAGGTAGAAAAGAATCAATAAGTCAATTTTAGAGCGCCCTCTTTTCCTGTATAATAAAACGCGACAGACCGCTCGGCACATGTCTTTTGCCAACGAGCAATCATACTTTTGTAGCTACTTCCATCTGCAATAACCCGTTGTGGATGTAATGAATCTAGCACTCGATCTAAATTTATTTCGGGAGAGTTACGCAGTAATAAGTATGTTAACTGCAGCCTTTTTGGCAAGTGCCAAACCTTGCAACTATCTATTACCAACAACCGTTTATATCCTAAAATATAGTAATTCTGAACCGTGTCTATCGTTATATTCTCTAACCCACGTGCGTTTTCCATTCCTTCTAATAACGACAACCCCAGCACGGTTTTAGGCGATATAGATCGATCTGTTAGCAGTTTCAAATCATGGCCGTGCTGAACGCCTATAATGGTATGCCTACTCTTATAAAAAACATAAAAATTTTGTTGATGCTGTATTTGAATGTATTCATATAAATAGTCTAGTTGCAACCCAATTAACATTCCCAAAAACAAAAAAATATACGCTCGCCTTCTTTTGTACAGCCAAAATCCCAAGAAAACCAACACCAATACTGATATAACCAACATAGTTGGCGAGAAATAGAGATGCCGAAAAATAAAGGTTTCTTGTTGCGCTACCCAATCTACCATAAACTGTAAAGCATCTAAAACACCGCCATACGCCACTACTAAAAAATGAGGCAATCCACCAAAAATTCCTAATAGAACCAATATTCCTGCTCCCACTTCAATAATAATTCCTACAAAAGGAATAATGACCAAATTACTGAGGAAAAACAATCCCGGAAACTGGTGAAAATAGAACAGACTTAGCGGTAATACGCCTAATTGTGCCGACAGGGTAACACTAGAAATCTGCCATAAATAACGCGTTACCTTATACTTAGGCGAAAAAATTTGATAAATCTTTTTCTGAAAAAGAAGAATAGCCAGCACCGCTGAATAGCTCAACTGAAACCCTACATCAAGTATAAAATTAGGATTGTATAACAACAAAACAACAGCCGACAAGCACAACATATTTAGCGTTAATACCTTTCGGTTAAAAAACAGTCCTAAGCTCAAAAAAGAAAACATGGTAACTGCCCGCAAAATAGAGGGAGACATTCCTACCAAAAAAGCATACGCCCACAACAAAGAAATAACGAGTACTGTACGGATAGTTTTCCCTTTGGGAAGATAGGTTAGCGGTTTAAACATCAGCAGTAAAAAGTAGAGTAAAATACCAATGTGAAGGCCAGAAACCGCCAAAACATGTACCACGCCGGCATCAATAAAATTGTGATACGCATCTTTTGAAAGCTCTGATCGCTGCCCGAGTAGCAGTGCTTCTATCAAGGCTCTCTGAGCAGTAGAAAAATCGGTTTGTTGGAGGTCTTTTTCCAGTTTTAACCTAATATTAGCGGCCCAGCCTCTCAGCGAATGATTTGTAGATTGCAGTATCTTAAACTCTCCTCGGGTTGTCTGTATCTGTTTTAACACTCCTTGATTCGCCATATAATGTGCATAATCAAATTGAAAAGGATTTAACGGATGGTGAATATCAACTAACCTATTTACCAATACTACCCTGTCATCTACAGAAAGTAGTTGAGATAACGAATCTTTGCGAACCGAGAGCAACACCTTTCCTTCTGCAGGTTTATTGTTTATCTTTTCAACGGTAGCAATATAATTTCTTTGATATGGATTAGGGTTAAGCCTTTCTTTTATTGTAAGCTGAACATTTGCCTTTCCTTCCCATTTTTGATGTATATAATGCTGTGGATTATTTTCCGGCTGATGTTCCCACGTGTTTAAAAATCCTAATGCCACAAAAATCAAAAAAGCCGTTATGGCAAAAAAATCGTCTTGTACAAAAAGACGCTTCGCTCTAAAATAAGCAACCAGAAAAAAGAAGAAAATACCGGCAAACAAGACATACAGAATGGTTCGGGACTCTATAACAAACCCTAAAGCTATTCCTAAAAGAAAGGAAAGTGTAACAAAAACGGGGATGGCATAAGGCTTCTTCACCTTATAAATTTACAAAAAATACTGACTATAAGCTGACTACAATATACGTCTAGCCTCTACAAAAGTATTTTTCCAATAACGTTGTTGCAAATCAGATACCATAACCCCGCCATGAGTGGTAGCACTAATAAAATGTATACCTTTCGCATCTACACTCACTACTAACCCCACATGATTAATTCGTTTTCTCCGCGGGTTGGTCTCAAAAAACAATAAATCGCCTATTTGTACTTCACTTTTTAAAATACGACAACCCTGCTTAGCCATACCTCTTGAGGTACGTGGTAAAAAAATATTGACTGCATTAATAAAAGAAATATATATCAGCCCAGAACAGTCCATTCCCTTTTTGGTCATACCTCCCCACTTGTATTTTGTACCCAAAAACCCCATGGCATAATTAACCACCTTTTCCGCCTCTTTTGAAGGCTCTTTTTGCGGCAACAATTTTATAACATTGCCCGTGCTGTCTATTAGTAACGAATCGGCATATATCGGATTTCCTAAAATATCTCTTTTATTTTTTGAATATTCTGGCCCCTTTTTACCGCTTTTTATACCTTTATGAGCTCCACAACTCATTAATAAACCACTGAGTAAAAGGAGAAAAAAGCATTTTTTCATAAGACTTTAGCTTGGGGCTTCTTAAATTTGCTACAAATCGCTCAAATATAAGGAATGCACCCTATTTAAACGTATAAATAAGCCTGCGTATTTTATAAATTTAGCTAAACCATATTTATGCATATTCCGCAAAAATTAAAGCCCGGAGATGCCGTGGCCATCGTTGCTCCGGCACGTAAAGTAACCCAAGAAGAGCTAGCTCCGGCAATCGCACTACTTCACAAATGGAAATTACAACCGGTTTTAGGTGATAGCATTGGGCTAGAAAATCATCAATTTGCCGGTACGGATACTCAGCGAGCTGCCGATTTTCAAACACAACTCAACAATCCAAAAATTAAAGCCATTTGGTGTGCTCGTGGTGGCTACGGCTCTATACGCATACTCGATTTACTCGATTTTTCTTCATTTATAAAAAACCCAAAATGGATTATTGGCTACAGCGATATAACCGTTTTTCACGCCCACATAAACAAACTAGGCATAGCCACACTCCATGCCGAAATGCCCATGCTGTTAAAAGGAAAATCTCCTGAAACCCTAAGTAGTCTAAAAGATACATTGTTTGGCCGTCCTATAAATTATTCGTGGAAGAGCACCTCTCTAGGCAGACCCGGAAAAGCCCAAGGAATATTAGTGGGCGGAAACATATCTGTATTATATTCTCTCTGCGGAAGTAATTCTGTACCCAACCTATCCGGAAAAATTCTGTTCTTAGAAGATTTAGATGAATATTTATACCACATAGATCGCATGCTGCAAAATCTGAAACGTAATGGTTGGTTTGATGAGCTTTCCGGGCTACTCGTTGGGGGCTTGTCAAACATGCACGACAACCGTATTCCTTTCGGAAAAACGGCTGAAGAAATTATCTGCGAAATCGTAAAACCGTATTCCTTTCCGGTAAGTTTTGACTGCCCTGCCGGACACGTGCACGATAACCGGGCTTTATTGTTAGGGCAGACCGCAACTTTACAGGTTTCTTCTACAGAAAGCAAATTGACCTTTGTGTAAAATGTTATTAAAACTTAATTGATGGCCTCTCTTCGGGTAATAAAATATACAGCTTCCTTACAATCTTCGTGGAATACTTTTGTGCAAACAGCCAAAAATGACAGTTTTCTTTTTCAGCGAAATTTTATGGACTATCACCAAGATAGATTTGCTGATTTTTCATTGCTGATCTATGAAAAAAACACATTGGTAGCAGTTCTTCCGGCTAATCGAAAAAGAAATTGTGTGTACTCACACCAAGGACTGACTTATGGTGGGCTCATTCTTTCCAAAACATTAAAATTTAAAAAAGTAACTGCTGTTTTTCAAGCAATTTTACAATTTTTAGAAGCTAAGAATATTACAGAACTACAGCTCACCCCAATTCCCGAAATATACCATACTTATCCGGCACAAGAAATAAATTATCTTCTCTTTTTAGTAAAAGCACAGCGCACGTGTAGTCGGCTTTCAACAACACTTTTGCAAACAAACCGACCGAAGATACAGGTTAATCGGATAGAAGGAGTAAAAAAAGCACATAAACAACATTTGTCTATTGAGAAGGGAGATTTTTCAACATTTTGGAACGCTATTTTAATCCCTAATCTACAGCAAAGATACCAAGCCAAACCGGTTCATTCAGAAGAAGAAATTTTACAGCTTCATGCTCGTTTTCCGCAAAATATTCACCAATATAATGTGTATAAAAAGGGGAAAATAGTAGGTGGAGCCACACTTTTTGAAACCTCAAAAGTTATACACACCCAATATATTTCTGCCGATAAAAATCGTCAGCAACTAGGTACCTTAGATTTTTTGTTTAATTTTCTCATAGAAGATGAATTTGCACATAAAAAATATTTTGATTTTGGTACATCTAACCTCCCTCACACACACAAAATACACGACAGCTTACTCTATTGGAAAGAGAGTTTTGGGGGGCGAAGCACCGTTTTAGAAACCTACCGTATTATGACAAAAAACCACGTTTTTTTGACCGACATATTTGTATAAAATAAAAAATAGCTGCCACTCCTTTTAGCATATATTAGTAATTTCGACGTATGATTCCCTTTTTAGATTTACAAAAACTCAACGCACCTTACAAAGAAGCCTTTCAACATAAATTTGAACAATTCTTGACCTCCGGAAATTACATTTTAGGACCCTCGGTAGTTCAATTTGAAAAAGAATTTGCTGCCTATTGCGGCACCAACTTTTGTGTAGGAGTAAGCAGCGGGTTGGCTGCCCTAACACTAATTTTAAGAGGGTTTATAGAACTTGGGCAATTGCACGAAGGCCAAAAAGTGATTGTAGCTGCTAACACCTATTTTGCTTCTATTTTAGCTATTAAACGAGCTGGTTTAGAACCCGTTTTAGTAGAACCCGATGAGAAAACTTTTAACCTCAACGTAGCCAGTGTACACGATAAAATTACGACTAAAACCAAGGCTATTTTGGTAACCCACCTATACGGCCAATTGGCTTCTATGAAAGCACTTAGCACTTTTGCCCTAAAAAACGGTTTATTGTTAATTGCAGATGCCGCACAAGCTGCCGGAGTTAAAGACGATTTTTCTTCTCAAAATTTTGCCGATGCATCAGGGTATAGTTTTTATCCCACAAAAAATCTAGGTGCTCTAGGCGATGCCGGTGCTGTAACCACCGATGACAAACAACTGGCTGAAACCATCAAAACCTTACGAAATTATGGTTCTTCCCAAAAAAACAAACATGATTATTGGGGGTACAATGCGCGTTTAGATGAAATACAAGCCGCTTTTTTAAGCAAAAAACTCCCTGACTTAGATTTGCAAAATGATGTAAGGCGCCAAATAGCTAAACGCTACCTCAACAAAATAAAAAACGAGAAAATACAGCTTCCTTTCTGGGATGGCTCTACCAACCACGTATTTCATCTCTTTGTCGTTAGAGTAAAAAACCGCGCCGATTTTTGTGCCTATTTAACCAAAAACGAAATTGGCTATGCCGTGCATTATCCCACCCCTCCTCACCATCAAAAAGCCTTGACTGAATATGCCGGTCTAACACTTCCCATTACCGAAAAAATACACCGAGAAGTGGTAAGTATTCCGTTAAACCCAGCCCTTTCAGAAGAACAAATAAATACTATAATTACAGTGTTAAATCGGTATTAGCATGGCGCGTCAAGAAAAAGAATACCAGCATGTTTTTCGCGCCACCTCGCTATTTGGCGGAGTACAGTTTATTCAAATTATCCTTGCCATTATTAAATCAAAAGTCATTGCACTTTTTCTAGGGCCGACAGGATTTGGTATTCTTAGACTCTTAAAATCTACTGTTAATGTAGCCGGTACCCTTACCAACTTAGGGTTACCTGCCAGTGCCGTAAAGTTTATTACACAAGAATTTGCCGGTGGAAACCGCCAAAAGGCTTTTGAACTCATTACTATTTTAAAGCGATTACTGTGGTTTTCAGGATTGGCCGGTGCCTTTCTGCTTATTCTATTTAGCCCGTTAGTAAGTCGACTATTATTTAACTCAAATGCCTATACTTTTTCGCTGATTTGGTTATCTGCAGCCGTATTGCTTAATCAGCTTGCTAAAGGGCGTATCAGTATTCTACAAAGCCTGCGAAAACTACGGCAATTAGCCAAAGCCAACTTATGGGGAAGTGCATTAAGCTTGCTTTTAGTTGCTCCTTTGTACTACTTTTTTAGAGAAAAGGCTATTGTTCCGGCTATCCTTATCACGGCAGCAAGTAGTTTTTATTTTAGTTGGTATTATCTAAAAAAACACAAGATACCGCTGATTTCTATCGGATATAAACAAAGCCTGCAAGAAGGAAAAGGAATGCTCAAACTCGGGCTGGTTCTTAGTTTTAGTGGCGTGTTAATGGCTATTACTGCCTATCTCTTACAACTGTATGTAAATGCTTTAGGCGGGCTGGCACAAGTTGGCCTATTCAGCGCCGGTTTTTTGATTTTAAGCACCTATGGCGGGCTTATTTTTAACGCTATGGCTAAAGATTATTATCCTCGATTATCAGGAATAGCCAAAGACAATGGAAAAATTCGTGAAGCCGTTAAACAACAGGCTCTCGTAGCTTTACTTATTATGGCTCCTATTATTGTGTTGTTTCTAGCTTTGGCCCCTCAAGCCATCAAATTATTGCTATCTGAAAGATTTATAGCCATTGTTCCTATGGTTACGTGGGGAATTTTAGGGCTTCCCTTAAAAGCTGCCGCCTGGGCAATGAGTTATATAATTGTAGCAAAGGGCGATGCTCGCGTGTTCGTAAAAACCGATGTTATTTTTATTAGCTTACAGCTTCTCCTTAATATGGCCGGATATTATTTTGAAGGACTCACCGGATTAGGAATCAGTTTTTTGGTGTATTATCTTATCTATTTTATAGGTATTTATCGCATCACACACCGTCGGTATTCTTTTTATTACACCAAAGAATTTTTTATCATTTTTAGTATTTGTGTCGCTTTTTGTGGAGCCTCTTTTGGATTTACTTTTATAAAAGCTCCTCTTTGGCGGTATTTATTAATGGCGATTACCGTGCTACTTTCCGGCGGTTTTTCACTTTATTACCTAAACAAAAAAGTTGGGTTTCACGATTTAATCAAAGGGTTCTTTACACGGCATAAATCAGAATAAGAATCCTGTTTAAATACCTTCTTTGGCCTGCCAGCAAGCCACATATCGCGCAGCAATTTGTTTATAATTGTGTTCTCGTAGCACAAACTGTCGGGCATTTTGCCCGATTACAGCTATTTTTTGAGGAGTTTCAATAAGTTCTGCTATTTTTTTGACCAAATAATCTACCTGTGGAAGTGCATTAATACACACCTCGTCCTCTTTTAATTGATAGTGTTGCAAAAATTCTTTTTCTGCTCCGGTAAACACCACCTTTCCACGTACCATGGCTTCTAGCGCATTATAGCCTTGGTCGTACGCATAAACCATATCTAACACAATATGAGCCTTTTCATAGGCCTTTATATAAGTTTCATAAGGCATGTTTTCGGTTTCTTGAATAACTACTTTTTGGGGATAACGCGCCTTAATTATCTTTAATGCCTCTTTAAAAAGTGGAATCCCTTTTTTTAAAGCACTACTTCGGTTTATTCCCAAAAAAATATAAATTTTATCGGTAATTGGTGGTATTGAAGAAAACGCTTGAGGAACGATTACCGGATTGGGAATAAACGTATTTGTATACCCCATGGCTTGTATTGGAAGGTGGTAATCTAAGTCTGAGGTAATACAATGCGCGCTGTGTTGATAAACCCATGTAAACAACCGTTTATAATTTTTTTGCACATATTTTAGAACATATCGAAACCGCGGTTTTAAGGCTTCATTTTCAAAATAAGGTGTCAACACAGAATAGCGCATCTTTTTTTGAAGGAGATATTCTGTTACCGGGGTTTCATCTCCACAAATCAACAAAACAATTTTTTCGTTTTGTTTAAAAAGTTTGCGCAATAAATATAAACTCCAACTCGGAAAAGTTTCAATAGCATTTGAATTGATAAGCTGTACCTGATCAAAATTTTTTAATTGAGGAAGTAAAAAATAAAATCGAATTCCCCTCTCCAGTTCTTCTATGCTAAGGTGAAACAATTTTAAACTCACTTTATTAAACCATCGAAGAAGAGAAAAACGATTTACCCATTTAGCCGCATAAGACCCATCAACCGGAAATTTTTTAAACTTGTCGCCCGTACCGGCTAAAACTACTTCGTGCCCCAGTTCTTGCAATCCTGCTTTTAAAGAATTGTGCAGCTTGCTGTATTCGCCAAGCAATAAAATTCTCACAAAAGAGCGGTTTTAAAAACGATGAGTAAAATCTTTTATCTTTGTTCAAAGATACTGAGAAAATAATACTCGTGGAAAATACGCCTACACTCGAAATATTAATGGCAACCATGGAACGCGATAACCTACAGTTCCTTACGTATTGTTTTCCTAATGGGTTGCCCCCTGCGGTTTATCTGCTCATTATAAACCAATCCAAAACCAAAAAACTTACCAGCAACCACCCCAACATTCGCGTCATCAACTCACCAGAAAAAGGATTGGCTAAAAGTAGAAACTTGGCTTTAGCCCATGCGCAGGGCAAATTATGTGTGTTTGCAGATGATGATGTTGTTTTTTACCCGGGATTTAAAGAAAAAATTATACGGGCTTTTAGTCTTTTTCCTAACAGTAGTCTTATTCGTTTTCAATATGAAAAGGAAAAAGGAAAACCGGCAAAAAACTACTCCAAAAAAGCGATTAAAAACCTTTCTTGGCTACAGGTATTACAAATTTCTTCTATAGAAATGGTTATTAAACGAACCGCTATTACGGCTCACAACTGCCAATTTGATATACATTTTGGTTTGGGAAGCAATGTCTTTGAAATGGGAGAAGAACAGGTTTTTGCTGCTGACGTTAAAAAAGCGCTCTTAAAAATAAGTTACGTTCCGGAAGTGTTGGTTTTTCATGCTAAAAACACTTCTTCTGCAAAAAAAGATTTTAGAGAGCGTTATTTTATCTTTGGGGGAGTTATAAAACGAATTTTTAATTCGTCATTCAATTACTGGGTTTGGCTAAAGATCTTTTTTGATTTAAAACAAAAAAAACTATCTTTTAAGTATATTATCGCAGCCTACCAAACTGCTCAGCAAGGAGCACAGTACTATTTAAAACGAAAAGATGAACACCCTGGCTAACGTTGAACTTATTTCTATTCCTACTATTGAAGACCGCCGAGGCAATTTAGCCGTGGTAGAAAAAGAGTTGTTTAACCACCCGGTTAAACGCGTTTACTATCTCTACGATGTACCCAGCACTGCCGAACGCGGAGGCCATGCGCACAAAGAACAACACGAAACGCTTATTGCTATAAGCGGCAGTTTTGAGGTGGTTTTAAAAGATTTTAAACAAGAAAAAACGTTCTTTTTAAACAAGCCATATCAGGGGTTACACATTGTTCCGGGTATATGGCGAGAGCTGAAAAATTTTTCATCCGGAGCGGTGTGTTTAGTGTTGGCATCCGCTGTTTTTTTAGAAACCGATTATATTCGCGATTTTCAAAAATTTTTAGCTCATTCATAATATTTCGTTTCTCTTTTTTGTTGATAAATCTCTTTTTTTATCGTCTAAACAAGCTTAAAAATACGTACTTTTAAGCTTCGGCTTTTTACCAAAATTTTTACGTTATGTACCTGATTTTCGACACCGAAACTACCGGTTTGCCCAAGCGTTACGACGCGCCTATTAGCGATACAGACAACTGGCCTCGCTGTATACAAATTGCCTGGCAGTTGCACGATGATATGGGTAAACTTGTTGAACATCAGGATTTCCTCATTCAACCGGATGGATTTAATATTCCGTTTGAGTCTGAACAGATACACTGCATTTCTACTGCACTGGCAAAAGCAGAAGGTATTCCGCTGTCAGAAGCTCTCACTTTATTTAATGAAGCACTTCAAAAAACAACCTTTATTGTTGGGCAAAATTTGGGGTTTGATGTCAATATTATGGGAGCCGAATTTTATCGTGCCGGGATAGAAACCCCATTAATGAGCATGCCTGTACTCGATACGTGTACAGAAAATACAGCACAACTCTGCCAAATTCCCGGTGGTCGTGGCGGGAAATTTAAACTACCTACCTTAACCGAATTACACGAGCATCTCTTTGGCGAGCCTTTTGCCGAAGCACACAATGCTACCGCCGATGTTGAAGCCACCACCCGCTGTTTCTTAGAACTCGTTCGGCAGCGCATGTTTACCCGTGAAGAATTAGCTGTTTCTGACAGCTATTTTGATGATTTTAATGAAGCCAATCCTTCGTCCATTACTCCTATAGGGTTAACACACGTCAACCTAAAAAAGGCTTCTGCCAAACTACAGAAAAAAGCGGCTCAAAAAGAAGATACTAACCTTTCTGATTCTGAGATAAAAGAAAATTTAGCAGCATTAGAAAACGAAAAGTTTGTACAATTACATAACCATACGCAGTTTTCTATTCTGCAATCCACCATCACTATAGGCGACTTGGTACAAACAGCCGTAAACGACCATATGCCGGGCGTTGCTATGACTGACCACGGTAATATGATGGGAGCCTTTGAATTTGTAAAAGCCGTAAATACCCATAATAAAAAAATAGCGCAAACCGAAGAAGACTCTAAAGAAGAGCCGTTAAAAGCCATCGTGGGGTGCGAGTTTAATGTTTGCGAAGACCACGCCAACAAAGACCATAAAGACAATGGCTATCAAGTAGTTTTACTAGCTAAAAACAAAAACGGCTATCAAAATATGATTAAAATGGCCTCTTTGGCCTATGTAGAAGGGTTTTATTACATTCCGCGTATAGACAAAACCATTATCGAAAAATACAAAGACGATATTATGGTTTTAACCGGAAACTTATATGGAGAAGTACCCAACAAAATTTTAAACATTGGCGAGAAACAAGCCGAAGAAGCCCTGCTGTGGTGGAAAGAACAGTTTAAAGATGATCTTTATATTGAGTTGATGCGCCATGGGCAAGAAGATGAAGACCACGTAAATCAAGTATTAATAGAGTTGGCAAAAAGGCATCAAATAAAAATGGTGGCCAGCAACAATACTTATTATACCACCCAAGCCGATGCCCACGCACACGATATTTTGTTGTGTATAAAAGACGGCGAAAAACAAAGTACTCCCATTGGCCGTGGACGCGGTTATAGATATGGTTTACCCAATCAAGAATATTACTTTAAATCTACTGAAGAGATGAAAAATCTCTTTAAAGATATACCGGAAGCCATTACCAATACCATAGAAATTGCCCAAAAAGTAGAACCCTTTACTTTAGAACGCGATATTTTGCTTCCTGAGTTTTCTATTCCTGAAGAATTTCAAGATGCACGCGACAAAGAAGACCACGGAAAACGGGGCGAAAACGGTTTCTTACGCCATTTGGCCTATGAAGGAGCTAAAAAGAAATACGGAGAAATTACCGAAGAAATTAAGGAGCGACTTGATTTTGAGTTAGATGTTATTGCAGAAACCGGATATCCCGGGTATTTTCTTATTGTAGAAGACTTTATTCGTGCGGCACGTGAAATGGGTGTTTCGGTAGGCCCTGGCCGCGGATCAGCGGCTGGCAGTGCAGTGGCCTATTGTTTAGATATTACCCGAATAGATCCTATTAAATACGATTTGCTTTTTGAGCGTTTTCTCAATCCGGAGCGAGTAAGTATGCCTGATATTGATACCGATTTTGACGATGAAGGGCGGGGGCGTGTTATGCAATATGTAATCGAAAAATACGGTGCCAATCAGGTAGCACAAATCATTACCTACGGCTCTATGGCTGCTAAATCGGCTATACGCGATACCGCTCGTGCCCTAGATTTGCCTTTAAGTGAAGCCGATCATCTGGCCAAACTAGTTCCGAACATGTCTAAGCTTAAAAAAATATTTGCTTTAGATGAAAAAGGAATTCAAAGTAAATTTAAATCAGATGAAGTTGCTAAAATAAACGAGCTACTCAACATATCAGAAGGAGACGATTTAGAGGCTGAAACAATCAATCAAGCGCGTGTCTTAGAAGGTTCTATGCGCAACACCGGCATACACGCATGCGGGGTTATTATTACGCCTAGTGATATTACCAATTACGTACCGGTATCATTGGCAAAAGATTCTAACCTCTATGTTACCCAATTTGACAACCATGTGGTAGAATCTGCCGGACTACTAAAAATGGACTTCTTAGGGCTAAAAACCCTGAGTCTTATAAAAGATACCGTAGAAATTGTAAAGCAATGTCACGGCGTAGAGCTTGATCCTGACCATTTTCCGTTAGATGATGAATTGACTTATCAGCTTTTTCAACGTGGCGAAACCGTAGGAATCTTTCAATACGAATCGCCGGGTATGCAAAAACACTTACGCAATTTAAAGCCTACCGTTTTTGAAGATTTGATTGCGATGAATGCCCTGTACCGGCCGGGACCTATGGAGTACATTCCGAGTTTTATTAAACGAAAGCACGGAGAAGAGGAAATTGTGTACGACTTGCCCGAAATGGCCGAATATTTAGAAGAAACATACGGAATTACGGTTTATCAAGAACAGGTTATGCTACTCTCGCAAAAACTAGCCGGATTTACCAAAGGTGGAGCCGATAAACTGCGAAAAGCCATGGGTAAAAAGATCTTTGCCCAGCTAGAAGTTTTGAAGCCTAAATTTATGGAAGGGGGCGAAAAGAACGGGCATCCGCGTAAAATACTTGAGAAAATATGGAAAGATTGGGAGGCTTTTGCCAGTTATGCCTTTAACAAATCACACTCTACTTGCTATGCTTGGGTAGCCTACCAAACTGCTTACTTAAAAGCTCATTATCCGGCAGAATATATGGCCGCTGTGTTATCTAACAACATGAATGACATAAAGAAAGTAACCTTCTTTATGGAAGAGTGCAAAAGTATGGGGCTAAAAGTTTTGGGGCCTGACGTAAACGAATCATACTACAAATTTTCGGTAAACAAATCCGGAGCTGTTCGGTTTGGTATGGGCGCCGTAAAAGGCGTAGGGCACAACGCCGTAAAAACTATTGTAGAGAACCGAAAAGATGGGGCTTATCGTTCTATTTTTGATATGGCTAAACGAATAGATTTACGCGCAGCTAACAAAAAATCTTTCGAAAATTTAGCACTAGCCGGTGGATTTGACGGGTTTAGTGCCACCCATAGATCGCAGTATTTTCACGATGAAGGAAACGGAGTTACTTTTTTAGAGAAAGTGATTAAATACGCGCAAAAATATCAACAAAACAAAAATTCTGCACAAACTAGTCTGTTTGGAGAAGCCAGCGGGGTACAAATTCCGGAGCCGGAGGTACCACCTTGCCCCGAATGGTCTACTATGAAGAAACTTAAACAAGAACGCGAGGTGGTGGGTATATACATATCCGGTCATCCGTTAGATGATTTTAAAGAAGAACTACACCATTTTTGCCGCAGCAGTATATCCGATTTTACAAAGCAAGAAGAGCACGTCAATCAAGAGTTGAGTGTGGGTGGAGTGATAACTGATGTACAACACTTAACTAGTAAAAAGGGAAAAGGCTATGCTCGGTTTACCCTTGAAGACTATACTGATTCTTATGAGTTTAGAATTTATGGAGAAGAGTATTTGCGGTATCGTCACTTTTTAGTGCCTAATAATTTTATCTACCTCAAGGTGTTTATTCGGGAAGGTTGGGTAAATAAAGACACCGGACAGCGCGGTAATCCTCGCATTCTATTTAGAGTTTTTAAACAACTGCAAGATGTAATGGATGCTTTTGCTAAAAAGTTGACCATCCAAATAGATGTAAACGAACTTAATGAAGAAAAAATTCAGGAACTATCTGATTTATTCTTGACTTACAAAGGAGAGCAAAAGTTGAAATTTGTGATTTATTCACTTAAAGAGCAATTAAAAGTACACATGCCCAGCCGAAAAAAGAAAGTACATATTTGTGCTGAATTGCTTGAAGAACTAAAAAAAGACCGGTTTCAGTTTCGTATTAATTAAGCATTCATCTTAAATAACTTCATATTGCTTACCCGGCAATGGACGAATTAAATTATATAGCTCTAATTGAAGTAGATGAGACGCCACTTTGTAACTAGGCATTTTACTAACAAATGCCAGGTCATCTAATTCTGCTTTACCAAGTTTTTTTAGCGCCTCAACAATTCTTTGTTCTTCTTCAGTCAGTGGGGCAAACAATTGAGGTTGTGCTTTTTCTTTCACTTTTTTGGGTTGCCAATTTAGCAGATAAATAATGTCTTCTGCAGAGGTAATAGCTTGTGCTTTTTGTGTTTTGATTAAATTATTACATCCCAAACTCATCTTATCTGTAGGTCTTCCCGGAACAGCAAATACCTCTCTGTTATACGAATTAGCTATATCTGCCGTAACCAGAGCCCCTCCTTTTTCAGCACTCTCTACTATCAATGTTGCTTCACTCATTCCGGCAATAATACGATTGCGTTTTAAAAAGTTATTTCGGTCAAATGTTGATTGACTCCAAAAGTCAGTTACAAATCCACCATTAGCCAATACTTTTTCTCGGTATTTGACATGTTTTTTGGGGTAAGTTTGGTTGAGTCCGTGGGCCATTACACCAATAGTGTCCAAATTATTAGCCAGTGCCGCTTTGTGTGCAGAGATATCTATACCGAATGCAAAACCTGAAACGATAACCGGATTTAGTGGCGCTAGTTTTTTAATCAAATTTTCGACAAAACCTGTACCGTGTACTGTTGCCTTGCGCGTGCCAACAATACTAAGTGAGAGTCTGTTTTTTAAGGTGATGTCTCCCTGCTGAAAAAGAAGAATAGGAGCGTCTATACACTGCTTAAGAAGTTCGGGGTAATCCTCTTCATAAAAAGCATTTACCTTTATTTGGTGTTGCTGAACAAAGGCTAATTCTGCTTCGGCTTTTACTAAAAATTTTTTGTCATAAAATTCTTTTACGCGTTTAGGGCCAAATCGATCTATCTGTAATAAGTCTTTTTTTTGTGTTTTAAAAAGGGCTTCGGCTGATCCAAACTTTTGCAAGAGTTTTTTAGCCGAAATATCACCAATATGCGGTAAGGCTTGTAAACGCAATAAAGCAATGAGTTCAGATTCTTTCATGAAGTTTTAAGACAGTATTGTTAAAGATACAAAAAAAGTCTCTAAATAAATTTTATTTACGCCTGTACTTTTTCTATTCGTTTATCGGGAATAAACCACATAACTGCCACAAAAACATAACATAAAGCTGCTGCGGGCTCATAGATAAAAGACAAGATTATACCGGCTGCATACAGCGCTATAGAGCCGTATTTCTTTTTGTCTTTGGCATAAACTTTGGCTAGTTTAGAATCTTTACCATTGCATTTAATCATCTGTACCGATAGGATTTGCCATGCCACCGCACACATAAAAAGTACAAAACCATAAGCCGCTGTAGGAATATCTTGAAAATGATTTTCACCCATCCATCCGGTTACAAAAGGTAATAATGACAGCCAAAACAGTAAATGCAAATTGGCCCAAAGCACATTTCCATTTACTTTATCGGTAATCTGAAAAATATGGTGATGGTTGTTCCAGTAAATACCCACATAAACAAAGCTCACTATATAAGTAAGAAAAATAGGAAGCATATCCAACAATACTTCCCACGTAGCTTCTTCGGGTATTTCTAATTCTAAAACCATAATCGTGATGATGATTGCCAACACTCCATCACTAAAAGCTTCTAAACGACCTGAGTTCATGCTTACATTTTAAAAGAATACTAGACCAAGATAAAAATTTATGGCTTTTCTTCCAAAATTGTTTGTATTCGTGCCAAAACAGTTTCATAAGAAATACTACGCATAGCCTCCTCATACCCTTCAAGTGTTGTTTTTCCGTAAACAGAAGTGGGTAAAAGCGGATATTTTTCTCTATCGGGAACAAACTGGTTTTCTTTTGGCTGATTAAACGGTACAAATCCGGCATAAGGGTGGGTGCTTCCCCAAAGGGTAATTACCGGAACAGCATACATGGCTGCTAAATGCCCATTACCACTATCCATAGACACCATTACATCTAAATTGGCTATGAGTTGTAATTCTTTTTCTAATGGAAAGGCTCCGGCCACACAAACACCATTTTTAAAATGTTCAGCCCATTGTTTTAAAAGGGTTACTTCTTTTTTTCCGCCGCCAAAAAACAACAATTTATAGCGATTGGTTTCGTTTAAATCAGCTATTATTTTCTGCATAAGGTCTAGCGGGTACGCTTTTGATGTGTGGGCTGCTAACGGAGCAATTCCTATCCATTTTTGTGCAGAAAACCCTACAAATTGATGTAATTCTTCAGAAATATCCGGTTTTTGGGTCGGTAAAGACATCGCTAAATCTACCGGAAATCCCAGCTCTTTAAATACTTCAGCATACCTGTTTACAGTAGTTTTTAGTGAAGTAAAAACTTTATTTCTTGTCCGCGTTAGTGCTTTTTTTTCTCGACGACCTTTGTTTATTGTGACCCATTGGGTTGTTGAAAAGAAAAAAACTGAATGTATTATTTTACTGCGCAGCACATTGTGCAAATCGGCTACTGCGGTAAATTTCTTTTTTTTGAGTTGAAGGCCTAGCTTTATAACCCCTAAAAAACCTTTGTGTTTGCCTTTTGTATCTGCGGTTAAAACTGTTACGCCTGAAAGTGTTTTAAAAATAGGCGCAAAAGCAGGCTTGGTTAGCACCGTAAGTTGAACTTTTGGATAGCTTTTTATTAATCGTTGCAAAACCGGAATGGTCATGGCACAATCGCCCATAGCAGACAATCTGATAACCAGTATATGTGTTTTAGGATTTGCCATAAACAACGTTCTAAAAATGGCAATATACCATGAAATGTGCACAGAACAAGAATGAACAAGCTTTCAGATTCTGTTTTTTTGATTTTGAAACAATAATTATCTTTGCGGTAAGGAAAAAACAAACTATTATGTCCGGACACAGTAAATGGTCTACCATTAAACGCGCTAAAGGAGCCAAGGATGCTAAACGCGCTAAACAATTTACCAAAGCTATAAAAGAAATTAACATTGCCATTAAAGAAGGGGGCGGTCCGGATCCTGATGCTAATCCTTCTTTGCGTAATGCCATTGCCAATGCCAAGGGTATTAACATGCCCAAAGACAATATTAAGCGCGCCATTAAAAAAGCTAGTGGAGAAGATGCCGATAATTATGAAGAGGTTACTTTTGAAGGATATGGTCCTCACGGAATTGCTTTTTTTGTAGAGTGCACCACAGACAACACTAACCGAACAGTGGCTAACATTCGTGCCATTTTTTCAAAAGCCAACGGTAGTTTGGGTAAAAATGGTTCATTAGAATTTTTGTTTGACAGAAAAGGAGTTTTTACACTAGAAAAATCAGCCATTCCTATAGATTTGGAAGAGCTGCAGTTAGAGTTGATTGAAAGTGGGATGGATTCTTTTGAGAATGATGATGAAACGGTAAAAATTTATACCGAATTTTCTGATTTTGGAACCATGGCTGCTGCTTTAGAAAAACTATCTATAGAAGTAAAAAACTCTACCTTAGAGCGTATTCCGCTTAACACTATTGCTCTTCCGGTAGATCAAGCTAAACAGATTTTAGAATTAGAAGAAAAGTTTGATGATGATGATGATGTTCATAATGTCTTTCACAATCTAGCGCTTACCGATGAACTGATGGAAGCGCTCGAAAACGAATAAGTTTTTCTAAACCTGCAAAATTTATATCGTTTAAAGAATGCTTATCAGAACTTGTCGAAGCCTATCTTTTTGGAAGAAAAAGCAAGCTTTTTTGTGAATAATTTCGGTTAAACGGGTAAGGTCAGTTTTTCCGAAAAATCTACCTGGGTAACACCCTCGGTAATTTCAGTTGTTTTTCCTAAATAAACCAATTTATATCCCTCGCCTACTATTTCTATTTCTTGGCTGTTAGAAGGAATAATATTGAGTTCTCCTTGGGCATCCTTAACAAATAGGGGTACAATGTTGTTGTGGGCTTTTGAAATTTCAATCATCCCAAAATAATGCTCCTGCGAATTGATATCCACCTCGTGGATTTGAGGATTTTTTCGAGCCACTGTAGCTAATTTACCATAGTCATCGGTATAAGAAAACAATCCTTCTTTGGGGTTTTGTTCCGGATCGTCCATTTCTTCTTGTGAAACCAATCGAAAGGCTCCTTTTTCACCAAAATGTTTTTGAAACCGACTAATGGCGGCTTTGTTAATTTCAGAATTTTCTGTCAGCGCCATCACATATCCTATATCGCTAACTTCCAAATTATCATCAATATCATTATTATAAATACTGGTTTCGTAGGCTTCTAAACCCAATTCTTTAGCGCGTTTTATATTGTTATGATTGGTATCAATCAGCACCACGTGACGATTGTTCTGTTTAAGATAGACCCCAATTAACCTCGAAATTAGAGAGGCCCCTACAATCAAAATACCTCCGGATTTGTCAAGGAAAACGCCCAGTCGTTTAGAGACCCAACGAGCGGTGGTGGCATTGAGAATAACCGTTCCTAAAACGACCATAAAAACCAAAGGAGTAATGAGTTCGGCTCCCGGAACGCCCATAAGCGTTAATTTAATTCCGAATAAAGAGGAAACCCCTGCTGCAACAATTCCACGCGGTCCCACCCAACTGATAAACACTTTCTCTTTAAACCTTATGGTAGAGTTTGCGCTGCATATAAAAACCGCAAGAGGACGGAGGCCAAAAACCAAAATGGCAAAAATTAATAAGGCTTTCCAATTATACACCAGCAAAAGCTGATCGATGTCAATATTGGCTGCCAAGAGTATAAACAGAATAGACACCAACAATATACTCAGAGATTCTTTAAAATAATGCATCTCCTCGAAATTGGGCAGGTCAATATTGCCAATCACCATACCCATCACTACTACGGCAATGAGGCCGCTTTCATCGGCCAAAAGGTTGGCAATAACAAAAACGGTAAGTACCGAAGCCAAGGTAAAAATGTTCATTAAGAATTTCGGAATGAGGTTTTTGCGAATACAATAGGCCAGACCACGGGCAAAGGTGTAGCCTAGGGTTAACCCAATCAGCAGAATTTTAGCCAACCCGAGAAGAATCTCTCCGGTAGTACTTTGCCCACTACTGGTGGTAATAATATCAAAAACCACAATAGCCAATACGGCGCCGATGGGGTCAATGATAATTCCTTCCCATCGCAAAACGGCAGAAATATCTTTTTTTAGGGGGATATGTCTTAAAATAGGACGGATAACCGTGGGGCCGGTGACCACCACTAGAGAGGCAAATAAAAAAGAAACGCCCCAAGACAAGCTAAAAATATAGTGAGCGGCTATTCCTGCCCCGGCGAAAGTAATTACCACTCCTAAAGTAACCAATTTCAAAACTACCGGTCCTACTTTGAGTATCTCAGATTTTCGCAAAGTCATCCCTCCCTCAAAGAGGATGATGCTGACCGCCAAAGAGACAAAATAGAACATTTCCTCTCCCGGGAAAAGACCATTTTTGCCATTCCACATCGGTTCGATTAGTTTGTGGCCATCGGCTGTAACTAAAGTAGAAAAAGGACCCACTGCCAAACCAATAAAAATCAACGGTAAAATTGCCGGTATTTTCATTCGATTGGCAACCCATTGTGCCAAAACTCCAAAAATGATTAAACCAGCCAATTCTAACATACTATAACTTATTCCGGGTAAATCATTATTTTGGTTAAATCAGGGTAGTAATGTTCTAATTTCCTAGGAAAACGTTCAAAGTGACGTACATGTGAAATGTAACCACTTCTGGCGCCTACTACTATTAAAAAGTCTGTGCTTTTTACTTCTGTTTTTAATAAGATAAAAAAGGTTTCCCAATCTCTAAATTCATTAAAGTTAGTTTTTAAACTCAATTTATTATTTTCAATATACTTCTGAATAGCTTTGTAGGTTTCTGTTGTACAGTACAAACTTAGGGGTATTGAAAGTTCAGTTGATAACTTGGATACTTTGTCTATCCAAACCACAAAACCTTCTTCAAACTCTGCATGAGGAGGAACAACCAAAAATAGTCTTTTATGGTTAATTAAAGGTGATTGAAAATCACATACAAATAGTGTTTTTTTGGTTACAGAGATAATACTATCCATCTTATCACCAATAATTTTATCTATAAATCCGGTTTTAGGCGGCCAACCCACAAAAACCATATTAGCCATTACTTCGCGAGCTGTTCGAGCAATTCCACTAGCAGCATTATGATCTATTGTGGCTATTACTTTTACCTTCGTTTCAGAAGCTTTGGCTTCTTTAACTGCGTTTTCTAAACGTTGTCTGGCTTTTACAATTTTTGTTTCTGCTTCCTCATTATTTGGAACTACCGTTAGTATAGACAAAGGATTGGTAGATTTTTTATCTTTGACGAAGATGGAAAAGTTTAACATCTTCTCAAGATTAAATGTGTTAGCAATCGGGATTAAAATAAATTCATTATTAACTATAGGTTCTAAATCTACATCACCATCGGTTTCTTTAATTATGTCTTTTGCAGCTTTTTCGGTTACAAAAGAAGCTATAATACAAGCAATTAATATTAAGATAACGGTGCCGTTTAGCACATTGTCATCTAGTATTCCGGCCTGATGTCCTACAATAATTACAGCCAGTGTTGCCGCTGCATGAGCGCCGGTTAGACCAAACATTAAATTGCGTTGTGCTTTGGTAAATCTAAACACCAATTGACTGAAGAAAGCGGCCAACCATTTTCCAAACAAAGCTACTACTGTTAATGATCCGGCAATGACTAATGCCATCCAACCGCTAGTAATTACGCTTAAATCTACAATCATTCCTACGCTTATCATAAAGAAAGGAATGAATAGTGAATTTCCGAAAAACTCAATTCTATTCATTAATGTAGAAGAAGTAGGGATGAGTTTATTAAGGGCTAATCCAGCAAAGAAAGCACCAATAATTGCCTCTAATCCGGTCATTTCTGCTAAAAATCCGGCTAAAAATACGACGGCTAAAACAAAGATATAATGGGAATGTTTTTCACTCGAAAACTTTTCAAAAAACCATTTGGCAATACGCGGAATAACCAAAAACATAAATGCTGAAAAAAGTACTACACTAATGCTTAGTCTAATCCAAAATTCAGGAGAAAGTCCGCCAGCATGCGACCCTAAAATAACAGCTAACAAAATAAGTACAGCTGTATCTGTAAGAATGGTGGCTCCTACCGTAACGGCTACTGCTTTATTTTTAGCAACGCCTATTTTTCCTACTATTGGGTAAGTAACCAATGTATGAGTAGCAAACATACTGGCAGTAAGTAAAGAAGCATCAAAATCGAAATGAGGATCACCTATACTTAACAAATAATAACACACCGGAAAACCTATAACCAGTGGTATCATAAAAGTGAACAACCCAAACAACAAACTTTTATTTCGGTTAGCTTTAAATTGATTTAAGTCTAAATCCAATCCGGCAATAAACATAATATAGAGCAAGCCTATAGTTGAAAAGATTTCTATCTTATCTTGTTCTATAATATCTAATCCCTGCGGGCCGATAATTATTCCGGCAATGATAAGTCCTATAATCCCGGGTACTTTTATCTTTTTGAGTAAAATGGGCGCCAACAATATAATAAAGAGTATTAACGAAAAAATTAATACCGGACTTTGTAAAGGTAGTTGAAATTCTTCGGCTAGATGTTGAAGGAACTTGTCCATGTAAAAATATTATGTTGAGCGGATAAAAATAAATAAATATAGCAGAAATCAAATAAAAGGAGCTTTTTTATAGCAAAAATATAACCCACATGGCTTCATCTTGTTAAAAATAATCTAACACCTTCATTATATTGTTTTTAGTTCTCGCCTTTTAGTATTTTGCTGCACCAAATTTTACAATATGAAATTGTATCCTATTGAAGCCGGTAATTTTAAACTAGATGGAGGTGCCATGTTTGGGGTAGTTCCTAAAAGTTTATGGACGCGTACCAATCCGGCTGATGCTAATAATATGATAGATATTGCTACGCGTTGTTTATTAATTGAAGACGAAGATAAACTCATTTTAATAGATAACGGGTTAGGTAATAAACAATCTGAAAAATTTTTTAGCTACTATTACTTATGGGGTGATTTTTCATTAGATAAATCATTGCAAGCATACGGTTTTCATCGAGATGATATTACCGATGTTTTCCTTACTCATTTACATTTTGATCATTGTGGAGGAAGTATTCAATGGAATAAAGAACACACCGGTTATGAACCAGCTTTTAAAAATGCTCATTATTGGACCAATAAAGAACACTGGGAATGGGCTATTCATCCAAATGCTCGTGAAAAAGCTTCCTTTTTAAAAGAAAACCTATTGCCTATGCAAGAAAGTGGGCAGTTGCTTTTTGTAGAGCGAGAAAAAAATAAGAATACGGCTTTTATAGATCAATTAGGGTTTAACATTTTATTTGTTGACGGGCACACCGATAAACAAATGATTCCTCATATACAATACCAAGGAAAAACCTTAGTATATATGGCAGATTTATTGCCCACAACCGGACATATTCCACTACCCTATGTAATGGGATATGATACTAGACCTCTATTAACATTGGCTGAAAAAAAGGCTTTTCTAGATACAGCAGCCAATCAAGAATTTTATCTATTTTTGGAGCACGATGCACACCACGAAATAATTACTCTTAAAAATACCGAAAAAGGAGTGCGACTAAATGAATCATTTAAATTTAATACTATTTTTAATTCTTAAATAACATGAAGAAACCATTTTTAAAATCAACCTTAACGGCTATAGCAGCCACCGCTGTATTAGCAGGTTGTGGACCGGCGCAAAGCACCTTAAGTTCTATTCAATTAGCACCACTTACTAACAATGTATCTACTCTACCCACCAAAGTAGCTAAGTTGAGTAATACTCAACTCAAATCTTGGCCCACTATGGGAATGATTTCCGATACTGTTCCGGGAATGAGTGTTAAAAAAGCCTATCAAGACATTATAAAAGACAATAAAGGACAAACCGTTGTTGTTGCTGTTCTTGATGCAGGTGTAGATATTGATCACGAAGATTTAAAAGATATTATTTGGACCAATAAAGACGAAATTCCTAATAATGGAATAGACGACGACAAAAATGGATATGTTGACGATATTCACGGTTGGAATTTCTTAGGAGATCAAGTACACGCCAGACTTAACTTTACACGTATAATTAGCAAACTTCAAGCTAAATACGAAGGAAAAACAGCTAATCAAGTTAGCGATGCAGACCAAGCTGAATTCAAACTCTATCAAAGAGCTAAAAAACAATACGACAAAGAAGTAGCTGACGCTAAAAAAAGTCAAAAACGTTTTGCATCTTATGAAAAACAGTTCAAAAAAACTAAAGAACGTATTGAAAATGCCATAAACGTATTAAAAAGCACTTCCGGTAGTAATAACTTAACTACCACAGATGTAAGTAATATTTCTTCTGACAAAGAAGAAGTTACGGAAGCAAAAAAACTTCTTTCTGCTATTTTTAGACGTTCAGGTGCTAAAAATTCAGATGCTATTTTAGCTGATTTAGAGAAAGCTGAAAAACAACTTCAAAGTGGAGAAAAATATTTTAGCAGTAAGTTAGAATATCACTTAAATATAAATTATGACGGTCGTAAATTAGTAGGTGATAATCCTGATGATATTACCGATACCGGATATGGAAATGGCGATGTTGACGGCCCCACAAAAGATGAAGAAGATGTAATGCACGGTACACACGTAGCCGGAATTATTGCTGCAGAACGCAACAATGGTATTGGTTTAAATGGAGTAGCTAACAATGTAAAAATTATGGCTATTCGTGCCGTTCCTGATGGAGACGAATTTGATAAAGACATTGCATTAGGAATTCATTATGCAGTAGATAATGGTGCTAAAATCATTAATATGAGTTTTGGTAAATCATTTTCTTCTCATTCTGATTGGGTTTATAAAGCCCTTCAATATGCAGCTAAACACAATGTTTTAATTGTACATGCTGCCGGAAACGACGGATTAAATTTAGATTTAGACAGCAGCTACAATTACCCTAACGATCAAAAACGCGGAGCTTCTTCTGAGTTTGTAAACAACGTACTTACGGTAGGTGCTTTAAACGACATTTATGGAGAAAACTTAGTGGCTTCTTTCTCTAACTACGGAAAAGTAAATGTAGACGTTTTTGCTCCCGGAGTTGAAATTTGGTCTACTACTCCATTAAATCACTACAAATTTTTACAAGGTACCTCTATGGCTTCTCCAGAAGTAGCCGGTGTGGCCGCCGTAGTTTGGTCTTATTTTCCAAATTTAACTGCTTCACAAGTTAAACACGTAATTATGGAAAGTGGTATAACCACCAGCATAAACGTAGCTTTGGGTGGAAGTGCCTCAGATGAAAAACCATTTAACGAAGTATCTAAATCAGGTAGAATGGTTAACCTATACAATGCCTTAATTATGGCAAGTAAGCTATAAATAATTGCATTAAACCTTATAAAATCTCCGTAATATTTATTTACGGAGATTTTTTTATACTTATTTGTTTTATCCTCTTTCTAGCCACTTTTACGTACCTTTAAACAGTAATTCTATTTTTACTTATGACCGCTTACATAAAAATAGCTGTTTTTACGTATCCTAGTGAATATGCTGTACTCAAGCTGCTTTTAGAACAACACGAAATACGTTTCTTTTTTCAAAATGAAACCGCTATAAGCATACTTCCTTTTCATTCTAATGCTATTGGTGGAATTATTTTAAAAGTGCATCCTGAAGACGTAGATAAGGCCAAAGAAATTCTTCATCATTTTAGAAATGAAAACAACCTTCACATCGTTTAGTATTCTTGAAAGGTTATCAACATATATTATTATTATATCTTTTTCTTTCTTTTTAAAAAAATTAAAATGGTGTTTATTATAGGGTGTTAATTGCGGTATTCTTTTTCTACTCTTTTTGTAGCTATATGATTTGTAAAAAGTGATAAACATAATAAACTATAATTGTTAAAATTAAATACCTTAAAATCAACTTTATTCCTTTTTTAATACACACTTGTTAACAGTGCTGTAAACGTATAAAAGTGAATTAAAAATTTTTGGTGTATATGTTTATAAGCTGTTGATTGTCGTTCATAATTTTCTATCAAAAAAGAATTACTTTTTTATACCAATTCAAAAAAAGTACTATACTGAAATAATTATTGAATAAACCAAATTTAGTTTTCAAAAATTAAGTGGAGTTATTCACAATTTACCGTTTATTGTAGTGACTTGAAAATTAATAAAATATCATTTTTAATTAACACGTCGTTCATTATACTTTTTATACATTCCTTATCTTTGTCAAATCACAAAAAAAATAGGTTATGAAAATTGCCATAGGAAACGATCACGCCGGAACCAGTTATAAAAAAGCTATTGTAAAACATCTTGAAAATAAAGGAATTACAGTACAAAATTTTGGAACAGATAATGAAGATAGTGTAGACTATCCTGATTTTATTCATCCGGTAGCCCATGCGGTAGAAACCCATGCGGTAGATTTAGGAATTGTACTTTGTGGTAGTGGAAATGGTGCCTCTATGACGGCAAATAAACACCAAGACATTCGTTGTGCATTGTGTTGGAATCTCGAAATTACCACCTTGGCTCGTCAACACAATAATGCTAATATTTTAAGCCTTCCGGCACGGTTTATTTCATTAGAGGAAGCATTAATTATGGTAGATGCTTTTTTAGAAACTCCTTTTGATGGCGGGCGTCACCAAAGACGTATAGACAAGGTTAAAACTTGCTGACATGGGGCATCACCACCATCATTACGACCAGCATCATGAAATGTCGGGTAAAAATTTATTTTATTCGGTTCTTTTAAATTGTGCTATTACTATAGCAGAAATTATTGGTGGATTGATGAGTGGTAGTTTAGCGCTCCTTTCAGACGCATTGCACAATTTTAGTGATGTTATTTCTCTTTTAATCAGTTATATAGCGAATAGAATTTCTAAGAAAGAAGCTGATTTTTCAAAAACCTTTGGCTATAAAAGAGCAGAGATTATTGCAGCCTTTGTAAATGCTGCCACGCTTATCATATTAGCTGTTTTTCTTATTATAGAATCAATAAAACGTTTTTTTGGAGCTAGAGAAATATTAAATGCCGATATGGTTATTATCTTATCTATAGTAGCTATAATAGGCAACGGAATATGTGTATTAATGTTACAAAAAGGGAGCGCTCATAATATGAATATTCGCTCTTCTTATTTACATCTTTTAACAGATATGTATACTTCTGTGGCGGTGTTAATAGGCGGAATTTTAATGAAATACTATCAAATTTACTGGGTTGATAGTCTTCTTACCTTACTTATTGGAGGTTATTTGGTGTATTTAGGTTTTGATTTGCTAAAATCTTCTTTTAAAGTAATGATGCTTTTTAGCCCTCAAAACATTAAACTAGAAAAATTAGTAGCTAAAATAAATACGGTTGAAGGTGTTAAAAACATACATCACATTCATATTTGGATGCTTAATGAATACGAAGTTCATCTAGAAGCTCATGTAGATTTAGAAAAAGACATTAAACTATCAGAATTTGATTTAATTTTAGAAAAAATAGAAGAATTGGCGGCTACCAATTTTGGTATTAATCATTTTAATATTCAACCTGAATTTAATAAAGCAGATAATAAAGCTATAATTGTTCAAGACTAAAAAAGATACTTTGTTTTTACCTATTCATTTTAGCATGCAAAAATTTGAAACTCTTTCACGTAAAGAGTTGTATGATATATTGCAACTGCGCTCGGCTGTTTTTGTGGTAGAACAGACATGTATTTATCAAGATATAGATGGTAAAGACGACAAAGCTTTGCATATTTTAGGTAAATCAGCTGATAAGCTAGTGGCTTATGCACGTTGTTTTCCTCCCACTATTTATTTTAAGGAAGCAGCTATTGGCAGGGTTATCATTCATAAAGAGTACAGAAATAAAGGATTAGGCCATCAACTTATTAAAGCGGCTATAGCAGCTATAAAAACGGAATATAAAACCACTAAAATCAGAATTTCAGCCCAACAACACCTTACTAAATTTTATGAATCTCATCAATTTAAAGTGGTAGGAGATGGCTATTTAGAAGATGGTATTCCGCACATTCAAATGATAAGAGAATAAACTAACCTGTTGTGTATTTATGGTAATTAGAGTCATTTTAAGTATGCATGTTGTCAAAGTGAGCCTGTCGAACTTGCATATTTTACTATAATAGATGCTTCGACATGGGCCTACCATAGGCAGGTGACAAAATGTATTTTTTTTAAGTATTAAAATGAGTATTTGCTGGCGAAATTAGCTCTATATGTACAACAGGTTAAACTATTCTTTTAATAGCTTTAATTTTTTAGGAACAATCCATAATACAATAAAGAAGGTAATCAAACCAAAGCCAATCATTCCATAAAAAATATGGTTGTTGGCAGTATTTAGCGCCATTTTTAAGGTGTGTTTTATTCCTTTAGAAATGGTTGAGCTGTGTAGTATATCTAACACATCTTGTGTGTTTTTAGCTAATGCCGGAGCTGATTTTTGAAGTTCTTTAGTGTATGTTCCATTAAAAATGGCCCCAAAAATTGCCGCTCCTAAACTTTGTCCTAAATACCGCCCAAATTGATTAGTACCGGTTACCACCCCTCTTTTATCCCACGCCACTACTGATTGAATGCTGACAATGGTGGGGGTTGAAAGCAACCCAAAGCCGGCACCGAGTAAAATCATGTTTAATACCAATAAATAAACGGGTTGTGGCCACGGAATAAATAAAAAACCCACACAAGAAAGTAAAATGACAACGGTACCTATTAGTTCAGTATTTCTAAACCCTATTCGTAAATACAGTTTTCCGGAAAGAGCCGAAGCTGTGGGCCAGCCAATACTCATAGAGGCTAAAATTAAACCGGATAAAATGACGTTATAGCCTAATGAAGCCTGCATAAAAGTTGGCAAATATGTTTGTGGCCCCATCATAGCAATTCCCAACCCAATAACGGCAAGATTAGAACCTAAAAAAGTACGATCAGTTAGTACCCAGCCCGGCATAATAGGTGATTTTGCTTTGCGTTCTACCAAAATTGCCAAAAAAGTAAGTAACAAAAATCCGGCAAATAAACTTATACTCTCTACAGAAGTCCACGCCCAAGCCTGTCCGCCATTTAATAAAAATATAATAAGTACTACCAACAACCCTGAAATGGTAATGGCTCCCAAATAATCAATACTTACATGCTGTTTAGCAATTTTTTCTTTTAGATAAACCGCCAGCAATATAAACGCAATAATCCCTATAGGAATATTGATTAAAAAAATCCACCGCCAGTTTAAATATTCAGATAAACTCCCCCCAATTACCGGTCCCAGTATAGCCGAAATACCCCATACGCTAGACAGCCATCCTTCTATTTTTGCCCGTTCTTTAACAGAGTAAAGATCGCCTACCAAGGTGTTGGCAATTGCCATAATTGATCCGCCACCTATCCCTTGAATACCGCGAAAAACAATCAACGAATAAATATTCCATGCAGAAGCCGAAGCTGCAGATCCCAGTAAAAAAATAGCAATACCAATTAATAAAATCTTTTTACGCCCGTAAATATCAGCCAGTTTTCCATAAATAGGAATGGTAGCCGTTTGGGTAAGCAAGTAAATAGAAAAAACCCACGAAAAGATTTTAAACCCACCAATATCGCGTACAATTTCAGGAATAACGGTAGAGACGATTGCAATATCCATAGCCGCTAAAAACATGGTTAGCATTAGCGCGACTAAAATCCAATTGCGTTTTAAGGTAGGATGAGAATTTGTCATAGTAGTCTGACAAAATTAATCTTTTTTGTGGGTTGAGATTGAGTAATTTTGATAGAATAATTTGTTATTCAAACAAAAAACGATAGCTTCTGTATAGAGAAAAGGCAAGTATTTGAAAAGATTTTCCCTTTACGGGTTTTTCCTTATTTTTGACACATTTCATACCAACCGAAAATGTGAATTTATTTTTGCTTTTATTACTATTTTAAATGAATAGCTAAACAAAAAGCTTTCACAAACAATATAAAGTCGTTTTAGAAAGTTTTAAAAGGTATGTTTATTAAACGTGTTAGCGTATCGGTTAACGAATTAAACTTTAAAAAGAAGCACATTTTATGAAAAGACGTTATGCTTTGTTAGCCTTTTTAGGGTTGTTTGTTATTTCTTGTGGTCCTACAAAATTGCCCAAAACGGTTTTAAAAAATGCGACAGCTAAAAAGGTAATACGTTATCATGACCTGTCAACACCCCATTTTAAAACATTGTATGCTCATTTACGTGCAACGTATGACGACGGAAAAGACCGCCAGTCTATAAGTTTGAGTATGCGTATGCATAAAGACGATACTATTTGGATTAGTGCTAAGTTGGCCGGATTAATTCCGTTGGCCAAGATGATAATTACGCCACAGCGAGTACAGTTTTATGAAAAAATTCATCACCAATATTTTGATGGTGGATTTGAGCTACTCAGCAAATGGTTAGGAACGCCGGTAGATTTTAAAAAAGTACAAAACCTGCTCTTAGGGCAAGCCCTTTACAAACTAAAAAAAGGAAATTATCAGCTTAAAACTTCCGAAGAAGGATATGCTTTAACCTTAGATGAGGCAAACCCTATTCAGAAATTTTTCTTGTTAAACAAGCATACTTTTCGTCTGAAAAAAGAACAATTAAAAAATAATTTTTCGCAACAAGAATTAACTGTAACGTATTCAAAATACACCCTAATAAACCAGTTCTATTTTCCTAAAAAAATAACTGTTTTGGTGACTCAACACAAAAAGAAAACAACGCAAATCAATATTAATTATCGGTCTATAGAAATCAATAAAGAATTGACGTTTCCGTTTAAGATACCGTCCGGCTACAAAGAAATACAATTAAGATGAAAAGCATTTCGCGCTATATAGTACTTTTTTTAACCCTTTTTATGGTTGGTTATTCTACCCAAGCACAGAATAAACGGCAAGAATTAGAACAGCGTAGGCAAGAATTACGACAAGAAATACAGCAAATTACCAAGTTGCTCAATTCTAATAAAAAGCACAAACATTCTGTCTTGACAAAAGCAGGAAATATAAACCGACGCATACGTGCTACAGAAAAACTTATCCGAACAAATAACCAGGCACTCAACTTACTTACCGATAAGATTAATACGAATCAAAGCAAGATAAAAGCACTACGCAAGGAATTAGAAAAACTAAAAGCCGACTATGCCAGAATAATCAGACAATCCTATAAAAGTCATTCTAAACAAAGCCGATTAATGTTTTTATTTTCTTCAGACAGTTTTTTGCAAGCGTATAAACGCTTACAATATATGAAGCAGTACGCCGATTATAGAGAACAACAGGGTGAAAAAATAAAAAAGCAAACCAAGGAACTGCAACAACTTAACTTAGACTTAGCACATCAAAAAGACGATAAAGAAAAACTATTAGCTAAAAATAGGGCAACTAAAAAGCAGTTGCAGGAAGATAAAGGAGTGCAAGAGGCACTATTAGCTACTATTAATAAAAAAGGAAGTAGTTACCAACAGCAAATCAAGAGCAAGCAAAAAGCTATTGCACACATAGATGCACAAATACAACGTATTATTAGGGAAGCCATTGCTGCCGAAAACAAAAAGAAGGGATCATCATCAACGAGTGCGTTTAAATTGACTCCTGAGGCCAAAGCTTTAGCCGCCAGTTTCAGGTCTAATAAAGGAAAATTGCCCTGGCCGCTAAAACATGGCAATGTGGTAGTTCGTTTTGGAAAACACCCAAGTCCGTTGGTAAAAAGTATCCCTATTCAAAGCAACGGAATTAGAATTGCTACCAACCCACAAGAACCTGTTCATACGGTTTTTAAAGGAAAAGTGCTCAAGATACAAGTTATTCGAGGAGCCAATAAAATTGTATTAGTGCAACACGGTGATTACATTACTATTTATGGAAATTTAGACAAAATTTATGTACATACAGGGCAAACTGTTTCAACGGGGCAACTTTTAGGACGCGTGGGATTAAGCCCCACTACTCAACAGCCTACTTTGTTTTTTGAAATTTTTAAAAACATGAAATACCTTAATCCACTACACTGGATTGTTCGGTAAATAACTATTTTTCAATACGTAATAAAATTCAATCTAAAAAAGGAGTCAACTAGGTTGTAAAACTTTTTGCCGGGCGTAGCAAAGTCCCTAAAAAATTGTTTTGACGATTAAAAAAAACGATTATATTTGCATCCGCATTTCAGAAGAAATGTACATAAAAAATTCCTCAGTAGCTCAGTTGGTTAGAGCATCTGACTGTTAATCAGAGGGTCACTGGTTCGAGTCCAGTCTGAGGAGCTTTAGGAGTTACAATCGTAGCTCCTTTTTTTATGCCCTAATTCTAAAGCTTGTGGACAAGTTTTTCCTATACATTATATATTCCGAATCGGCTGATATATTTTATATCGGGTCTTCGCAAGATCCGTGGCAGCGGCTTGTAAAACACAACACTTCCTCTTTTAATACTTTTACTGCTAAGTTTAGACCCTGGAAACTAAAAGCGGTATTCTTGGCCGGGAAAACCAGAAGCGAGGCTGAAAAAATGGAGCGTTTTCTAAAGAACCAAAAAAGTAGAAAGCTTATCGAAAAGCTAATCCAAACAGACTTTGTTCCGAATGGGAAACTAGAACAATTGGTTAGAGTCCCGCACGTGCGGGATTAATCAGAGGGTCACTGGTTCGAGTCCAGTCTGAGGAGCCACAAAAGCAAAGGATTCCATTTTCGGAATCCTTTTTTATATAAACTCCAATCCTTTTGTTGGGGTTATTTATGAGATAAGATCTGTACTATACTACTTAAAGAAATAACGATAAATATCATTTCCGTTGGCATAGAGCACCAGCGCTAATAGAATAATAATTCCTATCATCTGAGCATATTCCAAAACCTTTTCGTTGGGTTTTCGTCCACTTACCATTTCATACACCAAGAACATAACGTGTCCGCCATCTAGCGCCGGAATAGGTAAAATGTTCATAAAAGCCAAGATAATAGAGATAAATGCGGTTGTTCCCCAGAAAGCCTGCCAATTCCACGTGGCAGGGAAAAGATTGCCAATAGCACCAAATCCTCCTAGTTGAGAAGCGCCTTTTTTGGTAAAAACATATTTAAATTGTGCCACATAATCGTGTAATGTCCAGTAACCATAACGAAATCCTTTAGCGATACTTTCTCCAAAACCATACGTTTGGTGTTGCGGCGTAAAATCAAGTTTAGGATAAATACCAATATGATTTTCGGCATTGGGCGTAACTTTAAGAGTGCGTTTTTGTCCGTTGTTTAATATGCCTAGGGTAAGTTCTCCTCCCGGATGTTCTTTTTTATAAGCGTTTAGGGCTGTATAATCAACCAATGCTTTTCCGTTTATAGATACTATTTTATCGCCCGGTTTTAGGCCGGCTGCCGCTGCCGGAGAGTTGGGTAACACACTGTCTATAATAGTTGTAGGCATAGGACTAAAAGGGCGAGTCTCACCCGCTTTAAACAATACTTTTCCATAATCTTCCGGAATAGAAATGGTTTGTATCGTTCCATTTGTGTGTTTAGCCGTAAGGGTATGCACATCGCGCAGCATCAAAAACTTGTTGACATCTAACTGATTTTGAAGTGGCTTTCCGTTTACAGCGGTAATAAAATCACCATTCTGAAAACCCAAATCTTCCATGTGCTGAGACACCACAAAACCTTGTGGCATGTCTTGAGGGGTAACGTAATCTTTACCCCACACAAACAAAATCATCATATAAATAAGAAAGCCCAAAATAAGGTTAACCGTAACTCCGGCCACCATAATAATGAGTCGCTGCCAAGCCGGTTTGCTTCTAAACTCCCATGGTTGAGGTGGTTTAGCCAACTGTTCTTTATCCATGCTCTCGTCTATCATTCCTGATATTTTTACGTATCCACCTAAAGGCAGCCAACCAATACCATATACGGTATCGCCTATTTTCTTTTTAAATAAAGCAAATTTGACGTCGAAAAAGAGAAAGAATTTTTCTACCCGTGTTTTAAAAATTCGGGCGGCTAAAAAGTGACCTCCTTCGTGTAGAATAATTAATATAGATAAACTCAGGATGAGTTGTAGGGCCTTTATCCAAAATGCGCTCATAATGTTTATTTCAGTCGAAAATCGGACAAAAATAGGCGTTTCCGACCGCTTATTAAAATAGAATTTTTAGAAAACCATTTTTTAGGTACAGATTAACAAACATTTAGGCTCTCTTGTGCCATTTCAAAGCATTATGTCGTAATTTTGCACAGGCTAAGAAAGACCTTATGTGGCTGCGAAGACAACTAAAAAAATATTGGATTTTAATTGTGGCGCTCTTCGTCATTTCTTCAATTTCTATGGGGTTTATTTATCAGCTCTACAAACCCCCACCATCTCTTCCTATTTACAATCCGAGTATGATTGACAAATCGTTGGTTGATCCTTCAGTGCAATTTGTCAGAAAATACCATACCATTCCTGATTTTTCAATGATTAATCAAAATGGTGATACAATTACGCAGGCAGATTATGCGAACAAAATATATGTAGCTGATTTCTTTTATACCACCTGCCCTTCTTTTTGTCCGATTTTGACGGATGCGATGGAAAAAATTCAGAAGACTACGCTAAACGACAATGAGATAAAATTGATTTCGTTTACGGTTACGCCTGAGATTGATACGGTGGCTCAGTTGAAGCGTTATGCCGAAAAAAATGGGGTAATTGACGGAAAGTGGAACCTGGTTACCGGTTCTAAAAAAGAAATTTACAACTTGGCTAGAAAAGGATATTGTGTGGCTAAATCTAAAGGCGATGGGGGTAAATATGATTTAATTCACACTCAAAACTTAGTGTTGGTTGATAAAGAGAAAAGAATTCGAGGATTTTATGATGGTACCAACCCGGATGATGTTGAAAAATTATTAGACGACATTCAGACGTTAAAAGAAATTGAAGCACGTAAAAAAGAGAAAACGGCTAACCGTTAATTTTTCTCTAGCGTAAATAGTGTAATTCGGTTAAATCTTCTTCATTAGTAACCGAATATAAAGCGCCGTTTTTTAGCAAGTAATTTTTATGAGCAAGCGGCAACAGACGCTTGTAGTAGTGGTCTGACACTAAAATACCTTTTTCTTCTGCGGCTTTTTTAATACTGACAGCTAATTGATTACACAAAATAGGAGATAATCCGGTAAAAGGTTCATCTAGCAGACAAAAGGGAGCGGTGTGACATAAAATTAACTGAGTTTGCAGATATTTTGCGGTACCCGAAGAAAGCTCTCCCACGCGTTTGTCTAAAACCGTACTGATTAATTCATCAACAGCTAAATGTTCTACATGTTGAGAAGAAAGAGTCATCTGTAGCAATTGGCGTACTCTTATTCGTTTAGGCAACATACATTCTTGAGGTGAATACGCTAAAAACCGGCTAAACCGGGTGCGTAGAAAGATGCGCTTTCCTTCATAACTAAAAAATAATTGGTCTGCTTTAACAACGCCAAACATAATTTTCATGAGGGTGGTTTTCCCACTTCCATTCCGTCCAAAAAGCCCAACAATCTCTTTTTGATCAATCTTTAAAAAGAGATTAGACAGCAATTTTTTATTGCCTACTGTTTTAATCAGATTTTCTACCCTAATAGTTGCTGCCATAATTCGTGTAAGCCGTACACCAAGGCTATATTTAGCAAAAAGCTCAAGCCGTACAGTGTAAAAAGTGAAAAAGAAAAATTTTTATAAAAGAGAAGACGGTTTTGTTGAAACAAAAATTTTAAAAAATAGTCAATGCCGATACCTAATAAAGCAATTAATACCACACCGGTATAGGTAAGCAAAAAACTCAGCAAACTTAAAAAGAGCGTAAGCAAAAAAACCTTTTGATAAAAGAAGATAAACCAGCGTAGCTTTTTCATAACAATTTTTCTTTACGGTAGTTTTGCTTCTACTATTGTATTAAACGGTTGGTTAATAGTACGGAAAAATAAGTGGATAAAAAAACCCGATTGCGTCATAACCATAGAAATAATTATCTTTGCCAAAATTTTCCTTAAACTTAAAAACCCGTATAGCATGCAACTGTACAATACTTTAAGTGCCGAGGAGCGAGCTGCTTTGCTTGATGAAGCAAAGCAAAAGCGCTTAACGCTCTCTTTTTACAAGTACGCTAAAATCGGCAATCCACAATTATTTAGAAACCATTTATTTATAGCCTTTGATAAACTAGGCGTTTTAGGTCGCATTTATGTTGCGCATGAAGGTATTAATGCGCAACTTTCTGTGGCTGAAGAAAATTTCTTGGCTTTTAAAGATTTTATAGATCAGATATATTTTCTTCAAGGTGTATTGTTAAATGTAGCCATAGAACAAGACACGAAATCTTTTTTGAAGCTAAAGGTAAAGGTTCGTCCAAAAATCGTAGCTGATGGACTTAACGACGCTACGTTTGATGTAACCAAACGCGGAAAACACGTCAATGCGAAAGAATTTAATGCGTTGTTAGACAACCCGGATACTATTTGTATAGATATGCGCAATCATTATGAAAGTGAAGTAGGTCATTTTAAAGGAGCGGTAACCCCCGATGTAGATACTTTTCGCGAGTCATTGCCTATTATTGAAGAAGACTTACAAACGCATAAAGAAGACAAAAACCTATTAATGTATTGCACCGGTGGTATTCGGTGTGAAAAAGCCAGCGCCTACTTTAAACACAAAGGTTTTAAGAATGTTTTTCAGCTAAAAGGCGGAATTATAGAATATACACGCGAAGTAGATAGTGAACATCTTGAAAATAAATTTGTAGGAAAAAACTTTGTTTTTGACAACCGCATGGGTGAGCGTATTTCAGCTGAAATAATTGCCCACTGCCATCAATGTGGCAAGCCTTGCGACACGCATGTAAACTGTGCGAATGAAGCTTGCCATTTGCTTTTTATTCAATGCGATGAGTGTGCCCAACAAATGGATGGCTGTTGTTCAGAAGAATGTAAACACGTACACAGTTTACCGCTTGAAGAGCAGAAAAAATTGCGCAAAGGCAAGAAAAACAGTAATAAACACTTTCAGAAAGGAAGATCTGCCGCGCTAAAATTTAAGGCCTGATAAAATAACAGGTGCCAATAAGTGGCTGTTATGCAAGGTGGTCAATACATAATTTAAGAATATTTTAATAGTTTAAAAAATTGTGTATATTTAGGAGTTGGCAGAAAATTGACAAACGTTAACACTAAAATTGGACGAATCACTTGTAGATACAATAGAATTTATACAAGGAAATGCGAAAAATTTTAAGTAGAAACTGAGTAGTTTTTTCAGCTAGCGGGCGGAATAAGCCGAACAAGACCTTAAATTGAAGTAGGTTTATTTTAAAATTTCTTTATTATGAAAGTCATAAGTAAAACTTTGTTTATTTTTTTTATCCTAGTGTTTGTCGTAGTTATTCAATCATGCACCAAAAACGAGAGAAGAATGATGGAAACTACAACCAGCGTTAATTTCAAGACGAAAACATTAATTAATGCGTTTATTTCATCTACAGATTACAAATCGTTAAATGTTGAATTCTTAGGCCACATAAATATTGAAAAATCCGGTGTAACCTATGTGGAAAATGACAAGAACAAACCAGTACTCAATATTGTATTTATGAAAAACAACAAAATCTCAGGTGTAATCGAAGCCATTAGAAATATTAATAAAAACATTTTGTTACCCAATCACCAAATGTACTTCATGCTTTTAAGGGATCTTACTAGATTCGATACTGATAAAAAAACTGGAACAATTAAGTTAGTTGATCTAAACTATGACAATCATACAATTAATACCATTGTGTACAAAAACAGCAATACTGTTGAAGCCAGTTTTAGCGAATTACCTGTTTCCATTAAAACAAAATATAGGTCAATTGCAAGACATAACCTTGGCTATAAAAGTAAAACAACTAACGCTCTACATCCCGCCGATCCCTCTAAGAAGAAAGCCATTCCTTGCGATGAAAACAAAAATGGCAACCTTAGCTTCGCTGAATGTTATACTTGTTTTAATAAAGCCTGTGGAGGTGATTCAACATGCTATACATTATGCTATGGGATTGGAGATGTCGCAGGCTGGTTAATTGCAAAATTACCTCATTGCCAGGTTTCAATCGCCGCCGCTTGCATATATTTATCAATGAAATATTAAAACTTATAATCATGTACGGACTTTTAGGAATATTCATTTTAATATACGGAATAGCTGCTCTGCTTTGCAACTTTTGGGCGTTCCATGATCTTTCAAAAAGAGAGTTTATAAGTATAGAAGAAAAAAACTACTGGAGAAAATTAATTTCATGGAATCCTTTTGGTGGGTTTCGATATTTTATTAAATATGGGATAAAAACAAAAAAAAATTAGCTAGAGAAATAGTATTATATATCACAATTTTAAGGAAAAAATACTTTTAGTAGGTTCATTGGTTTTGGTCTAGCCCCCTATTAATCAACTTAGCTCATATAATCATCTTTCTTTTTAAAATATCCTTTTAAAAGTTGTCAACATTTAAGCTATTTACAACTATAGGAGGCGGTTTTGCAAGAGAGTGGATAACCGTCTTCGATTAACTTTGGCGGTAGGAATCTGCTCGTGTGCAAGGCCGTGAGCCTATGTAAGTATAAAATTTCCTAAAATACATACAATAAAGAGAGCGGCTTTTAATTCAACCCGTATAATTTAATATCTTTACCCTTTGAAATAAATACATCATAAACCTTTTTTCTTTCGGTTATGTATAGAGAAAAGAGTTTATTTATGGATATATACAAATAGTATGGGATGTGAGAATTGTGCTTCTTCAAAAGGAAGCTGTAAAGGATGTGCCAATGGCGGGTCTTGCAGTACCGGAGATTTTAATAAGCTGAATGTTTTTGATTGGCTTTCTAATATGGAACTGCCTAGCGGGCAAGAAAAGTTTGATGGCGTTGAGGTTAGGTTTAAAAACGGAAGAAAAGAATTTTATAGAAATACCGAAAAACTCAGCCTGGTAATTGGTGATGTGGTAGCCACAGAAGCTTCACCGGGGCACGATATCGGAGTGGTTTCACTTACCGGAGAATTGGTAAAAGTACAAATGCGAAAAAAGCATGCCGATCCGTATAACGAGATAGGAAAAATATACCGAAAAGCCACCCAAAAAGACATAGATACCTGGCAAGAAGCTCGTAAACGGGAGGACGATATTAAAATTAGCGCGCGCAGAATAGCCTCTTCGTTGGGGCTAAAGATGAAAATTAGCGATGTTGAATTTCAAGGAGATGCCGCTAAGGCTACTTTTTATTATACAGCTGAAGGGCGCGTAGATTTTAGACAGCTCATTAAAGAATATGCACGTGCGTTTAGAACGCGTATTGAAATGCGACAAATAGGATTGCGACAAGAAGCGGCCAGATTGGGAGGAATTGGTTCTTGCGGAAGAGAACTGTGCTGTTCTACATGGCTTACTGATTTTAGATCAGTTTCTACCAAGGCAGCTCGTTATCAGCAATTGTCACTTAATCCGCAAAAATTAGCCGGCCAATGTGGAAAATTGAAATGCTGCCTTAACTATGAACTCGACTCGTATTTAGACGCACTAAAAGAGTTTCCTAAAAAAGAAACTAAACTACAAACAGCTAAAGGCACTGCTGTCTGTCAAAAAATAGATATTTTTAAAGGGGCCATGTGGTATGCTTATGAAGGCGATTGGATGAATTGGCATCAGCTCACTACAAAGCAAGCCAAAACGGTTATTGAAGCGGCTAAAAAAGGGAAGCCGGTAGCTAGTTTAGAAGAATTTTCGGCAACAATAGCCCCTGTTAAAGAAAATAAATGGGAGATGGAAAACGTTGTAGGACAAGACAGTTTAACACGTTTTGATACACCCAAGCACAAAAAGAAGAAAAAACGAAAAAAGAAAAGACATAAACAATCGCCTAAAAATGACTAAAACCATAGGCCTTTGCATACTTATGGCACTGTGTTTAACCGGTTGCGACAAAGCGCGTGTTTTTGACCAGTACAAAAACCTGCCCAATCAGTGGAATCGCGATTCGGTTATTACCTTTAAAGTTAACGGACTAGACAGCCTTCAAACCTATAATTTATTTATAAATTTGAGAAATACAGATGCCTATTCGTTTAGTAATATCTATCTGGTAACCCGTATAAATTTTCCGCATGGAAAAGTCATACAAGACACACTAGAGTATAATATGGCATATCCTGACGGAAAGTGGATGGGCGTAGGTATAGGCGATGTCAAAACTTCTAAATTATGGTTTAAGAAAGACGTCCGGTTTACAGAAAAAGGAACCTATGTCTTTAAAATTAGACAAGCCATGCGTAGAAACGGAGAAAAAGACGGCATTAAAAATTTAAAAGGAATCACAGAAGTAGGCCTCAGAATAGAGAAGGCGTCACTAACCAAAGCAAACAAAAGTGAGTAATTCAGTTAAAGGAACCGACAAAAAGAAGGAAGAAGGTATTTCTAAACAAAAATGGGTACGCATTTTTTGGGGAGTTTATGTATTGGGATTTTTGTGTATCGTCTTAATATTTTGCTTTGCCAGTTGGGGCTGGTTGGGTAAGATGCCCACCTTTGAGCAGCTAGAAAATCCACAAACAGACCTTGCCACAGAGGTGATTTCTTCAGATGGGCAAGTTATTGGAAAATATTACATAGAAAACCGTACCCCGGTTACTTATGATCAGCTTTCAAAATATTCGGTAAATGCACTTATTGCTACAGAAGACGTACGCTATTACCAACATTCAGGTATTGATGCGTGGGGAACCTTACGCGCCATAGCTTATTTGGGAACAAATGGAGGGGCCAGTACCATTACCCAACAGTTAGCCAAACAACTATTCCATGGAGAGGGTTCAACCAACACCTTTAAACGGGTTATCCAAAAAATAAAAGAATGGGTCATTGCTGTCCGGCTAGAGCGAGACTATACCAAGCATGAAATCTTGGCTATGTATTACAACATTTACGATTTTACCAACAATGCCGATGGAATTCGTTCTGCGGCTCATATTTATTTTGGAAAAGCCCCCAAAGATTTAGACATCGAACAAGCAGCTATTTTAGCTGGTATGTTTCGCAATTCGGCCCTATACAATCCGTTGCGCAATCCGGTAGGCGTTACTAACCGACGTAATGTGGTACTAAATTTAATGGCTAAGGCAGACTATATTACTCCTCAACAAAGAGATTCTTTACAACAAGTTGGATTAGAAATCGACTACCATCCGCAGAGTCACCAGTATGGTATTGCTACTTATTTTAGAGGGTATTTGCGTCAGTTTTTAAAAGACTGGGCAAAGAAAAATCCTAAGCCGGACGGAAGCTATTACAACATTTACAGAGATGGGCTTAAGGTATACACAACTATAGACTCACGTATGCAGAAATATGCTGAAGAGGCTATGAAAGCACATATGAGTGATTTGCAAAAAGCATTTGATGAGCAAAACGAACACAACAAGACGGCGCCTTTTCGTGGAATTACCAAAGCACAAATTGATCGGATAGTTATGCGAGCCGTTCATAACAGTCATCGCTATAAATTATTAAAAAGCGAAGGAATGCCGGAAGATTCTATTATGGCCACTTTCCATAAAAAACGAAAAATGCATGTCTTTGCTTGGAATAAAGAAATGGAGAAAGACACAATTATGACTCCGTTAGATTCTATTTATTACTACAAATCATTTTTAAATGTAGGAATGATGTCTATGAATCCACATACTGGTGCTATAAAAGCATGGGTAGGCGGTATCAATTATAGGCACTTTAAATACGATCACGTTAAACAAGGAAAACGACAAGTAGGTTCTGCTTTTAAGCCTTTTGTATATGCTACAGCTATAGATCAGTTACATTATTCGCCTTGCAAAGAATTTCCAAATACGAAATACACCATTCCTAAAGGCCGATATGGTTTATTAGAAGACTGGACCCCCTCTAACGCAGGTGAAGATGAATACGGTGGGATGGTGACCTTAAAGGTAGGTTTAGCCAAATCTTTGAATACCATTGCCGTGCGACTTATTGATAAAACAGGCCCTCAACCGGTGTTAGATTTGTTGGCAAAATTGGGGGTAGATACCAGTAAAATGCCCGCTGTTCCTTCTATTGCTTTAGGAGTAGTAGATATGAGCGTGTACGAAATGGTGGCTGCCTACAGTGTTTTTGCAAACAAAGGGGTGTATGTAAAACCGGTTATGATTCAGCGTATAACCGATAAAAATGGAACGGTACTTTACCGTAACCAGCCGGTAACGCGTGATGTAATGAATGAACAAAGCGCTTATGTAACGGTTAAGTTGATGGAAGGGGTAACCGAAAGCGGGACTGGAGTCAGGCTGCGGACCAACAGTAAGTGGCGTGCTACACATGGGTATTATAAAAAAGTAGTGACCGGTTATCCGTATGCTTTTAAGAACCCTATTGCCGGAAAAACAGGAACTACTCAAAACCAAAGTGATGGCTGGTTTATGGGCATGGTACCCAACTTATGTACCGGTGTTTGGGTAGGTGCAGCAGATCGGTCTGTGCATTTTGGCAACATTACCTATGGGCAAGGAGCTACTATGGCGCTGCCTATATGGGCGGTCTATATGAAAAAGATATATGCTGATTCTACGTTACACGTATCAAAAGCCGATTTTGAGAGACCGGAACATCTTAGCATCAACGTTGATTGTGATAGTTTAAATACTCAAAAACACAACCAAAACAAAGATGCGTTAGATCACCTGCGTCTCAACTAGATAGCCTGATTGGCTACATTTTTTATGGTCATTGTCTGCACTAATTTAAAATTAATCCATTATTTTAGTGCGAAATTAATGCACCCATGAATACTGCTCGTCAACTTTGGAAGCCTTCTTCAGAGTTTTTAAAAAACGCCAATCTTACACGGTATATAGAATGGCTGAATAAAGAATACCGGTTATCATTTTCAGACTACTCTTCTCTTTGGGAATGGTCTGTAACGCATCCGGCTGATTTTTGGAAAAGCATAGCGGATTATTTTCAAGTTAAGTTTTATCAGCAGCCTCATAAAATTATGTCTGAAGATCCTATGCCACATACTCAGTGGTTTGAAGGAGCCACCCTAAACTATGCCGAACATATTTTTAGACAAAAAGACGAAAAAAGACCAGCCTTATTATTTGCTTCTGAGCGCCATGAGCCCACTCCGGTTTCGTGGAAAGAATTAGAGCAACAGACGGCGGCCTTACAGGCTTTTTTAGTAGAAAATGGGGTAGCCAAAGGCGATCGCATAGCGGCTTATTTACCCAATATTCCACAAGCTACGGTGGGTTTCTTGGCGGCTAATTCATTAGGCGCTGTGTGGAGCAGCTGTTCACCAGATTTTGGTTCAGGAAGCGTTTTAGATCGATTTAAGCAAATAGAGCCTAAAATTTTTATTGCTGTTGATGGGTACACTTACAATGGCAAACCTTACAATCGGTTAGAAATTGTTCGCGAAATTAGCGCTCAGCTCCCTTCTGTAGAAAAAGTGATTCTTATTCCTTATCTCAATGAAAATGAGAATTTTGCAGAAATAGACAAAGCAGTGCTGTGGACAGAAATCATGCAACAAGAGCCGCAAGAACTTCTCTTTACACCCGTACCGTTCTCACATCCCATATGGGTTTTGTATTCTTCCGGAACTACCGGGGCTCCCAAAGCCATTACCCATTCTCATGGCGGGATGTTGTTAGAACATCTAAAATACCTGTCATTTCATAATGATGTGCATCCGGGAGAAAATTTTTTCTGGTTTTCTACAACCGGTTGGATGATGTGGAATTTTGTACAAGCGTCACTACTGGTTGGGGCCACAGCAGTACTGTATGATGGTAGCGCCGGTTATCCTGATCGAAAATATTTGTGGAAATTAACCGAAGAAGCCCCCTTACACCATTTTGGTACCAGTGCACCGTTCATTATTTCCTGTATGAAGGCAGAACTTAATTTGGGAGAATTGTTTAACCTTTCTGCTTTGCGATCAATAGGATCTACGGGCTCTCCCCTGCCTCCCGAAGGATTTGATTATGTTTACGAATCTATCAAATCGGATGTGTGGCTGTGTTCTATGAGCGGTGGAACCGATATTTGTACGGCTTGGGTGGGCGGAAACCCATGGAAGCCGGTGCTAGAGGGAGAAATTCAATGTAGAACATTGGGGTGTGCTATGTATGCTTATGATGATGCGGCAAAGCCTGTTTATGATGAGGTAGGAGAAATGGTAGTGACCAAAGCTATGCCCTGTATGCCTATCTTCTTTTGGAATGACCCTGATAAAAAAAGGTACCGGAGTAGTTATTTTGAAATGTTTCCGGGAGTGTGGCGCCATGGCGATTGGGTAAAAATTACTACGGATGGTGGAGTGATTATTCAAGGACGATCAGATACAACTTTAAATCGCCAAGGAGTGCGTATAGGTACCGCTGAAATTTACCGGGCGGTCGACAAAATTGCGGCGGTAAAAGACAGCTTGATTGTCAATATAGAAAAACCGGATGGTAGTAGTTACATGCCTTTATTTGTGCTGATGCAAGAGGGCCAAAACCTTTCAGAAGAGGTTATAGATAGCTTGCGAAAACAGATTAGAAAAGAATTTTCTCCCAGACATGTTCCGGATGAATTTATGGAAGTAAGCGACATACCTTATACCATTAGCGGGAAAAAAATGGAAGCCCCTGTTAAGAAATTACTGATGGGAATACCGGTAGAAAAAGCAGCCAATAAGGGAGCTATGCGCAATCCGGAATCCTTGGCGATTTATGTAAATATTGCGGAAACTAAACACAATCATTTGTCTTAAAAGACGAATTATATTCCTTTGGGAATAGCGGCTATCAATTTTTGAGTATAGGCTTTTTTGGGGTGTTCATAAACCACATCTGCATCGCCTCGCTCTACAATTTTTCCACTATTCATCACCAAAAGCTGGTCGGCCATATAGCGCACTACCGCTAAATCGTGTGATATAAAAATGTAGGTAAATCCGTATTGCGTTTTTAGTCGGTTAAGTAGGTTGAGTACTTGTGCTTGTACCGAAATATCTAGAGCTGAAACAGACTCGTCGCAAATTATCAGTTTAGGGTTTACGGCGATGGTGCGAGCAATGCCGATACGTTGGCGCTGCCCTCCACTAAACTCGTGCGGATAACGGTAAAAATGCGTTTCTTCTAACCCCACTTCTTTTAACAATGCCAATGCTTTTTGTTTGCGTTTGGCAGATGTTTTGTATAACCCGTGTGCACGCATAGGCTCCATAAGGGCATTGCCCACTGAAATACGTGGATTGAGCGAAGAAAAAGGGTCTTGAAAAATAATTTGAATCTCTTTTCGCAAAGTCCGCATAGCCGAAGCAGAAAGCTTGGTCAGGTCTTTTCCTCTATAAAATAATTGCCCTGAAGTGGCCGGAGTGAGTTGTAAGATAACATTGCTTAATGTAGATTTTCCACACCCCGATTCGCCTACTAACCCAAGTGTTTCTCCTTCATATAAATCAAAGCTAACTGCATTAACAGCCTTTACTACGGTAGGATCTTTAAACCAGCCCGGATTAGAAATAAAATCTTTGTGCACGTTAACCACGCGTAACAAAGGTGGTTGCGCGTATATTTTTTGATGGCGTGCTTCTCGCTCACTTTTCTTTTCTACCTCAGCTCGTGCAGATTTTTCAACAAAATCTTTGATAGTGGGTAATTTTTTTAGTCGCTTTTCTCCTGATGGTTTTGAAGCAATGAGTGCTTGTGTATATTCTTCTTGTGGATGGTGAAAAATTTCTTCTACCGTATTTTGCTCTACAATATTGCCGTGATACATTACCACTACCCGATCTGATATTTCAGAAACTAAAGCCAAGTCATGCGAGATAAAAATGACGCTCATCCCGGTTTCTTGTTGTAGTGATTTTAGCAACAATAAAATTTCTTTTTGTACAGTAACATCTAAGGCCGTAGTTGGTTCATCAGCAATAAGCACTTCCGGTTTGCAAGCTATGGCCATCGCAATCATTACCCGTTGTTTTTGGCCTCCGCTAATTTGATGTGGATAAGCGCCATAAATAGCTTCAGGGCGCGGTAGCTTCACTTTTTGAAATAGGGCAATGGTTTCTTGGCTGGCTTCTTTTTTAGAAAGTGTGGTATGTTTTAATAAGATTTCTTGTACTTGTTTTCCGCAGCGCATAGAAGGGTTTAAAGAGCTCATGGGCTCCTGAAAAATCATGGAGATGGCTTTGCCACGTAGTTGCTGGTATTCCTTTTCAGAAAAAGCGGTTAAATCTTTTCCTTGAAAAGTTATTTTTCCTTGTGTGATGCGTGCATTTTTGGGGAGTAACCCTAAAACAGCCAAAGTAGAGATAGATTTTCCGGAACCGGATTCGCCTACAATTCCTAGTATTTCATGTGGGTTAAGATGAAAAGAGATGTGATGAATAACTTCATTTAGTTGCTTCTCATCTTTAAAGGCAACGCTTAATTTTTCAACGTTTAATAGTTTTTCTTGCATACAGTCCTTTTAAACAGATACGATTTCATCGGGTTTTAATAAAGGTTCTTGACGTAAGCGCAATAAGATTTGGGCCACGGCCAATACGTCTTTTTCACAATATACCGCTATGCGTTTTACGTTGTGCTCTTTGTAAAAAACTTCGCGTACTTGGCTACCATCAATGTCGTCTTTAGGAGAAGGTATGTTTAAGATTTTTGTCATTAGTTTTAAAGAAGTGTAGTGTTTATAATCGCCAAACTTCCATAATTCTAACGTATCTAAGTGTGGAACTTCCCACGGTTTTTTTCCGAATAAATCTAATTTTTTGGGTAATGCTATTTGATGAATGAGCATACGCCGAGCAATGTATGGAAAGTCAAATTCTTTACCATTATGAGCACAAAGTAGGTGCTTAGCTTGATAAAAATGTGTTTCTAAGAGTTGTTTAAAGCTGTTTAAGAGTTGAGGCTCATCTCCCGTAAAACTCGTTAAACGAAATTGCCTCTGCGCGTCTTTTTCGTTAAAATAACCGACAGATATACAGACTATTTTTCCAAATTCTGCCCAAATCCCTGCATGGGTATAAAATTCTTCCGGCGTAAATTCATCTTTGCGTTTATAGGCTGTTTTATCTTCCCATAAGGTTTTTTTTTCTGTGTCTAGCTCAGCGTATGAAGCATATTCGGGTACGGTCTCTATATCGAGAAAAAGAATATTTTCTAGCCTTAATTTTTTTAGCGACATACCGGTCTTATTTTAAGGGAAGGTACAAAGAAAATAAATGGGTATAAAAAATATTTTGACTGAATACAAGTCCTGAGCAGTTTATTGAGTAAATCGCTTATAATCTCCTGACTTATTTTTGCGAAGATAGTGTTGTCATTTTATTTTGAAAGCAGGCATTTCCGGTTACCTTTGTGTTGAAATATACTAACCTAATGACCCCCCTCAAATTCTTCTTATAAAATAAAAATGTATGTTTAGAAACGAGTTTAGTACCGTTCTAAAACAGACTGGGAGGTAAAACCCCTTCGTGAGTTAGCAGCCATTCTTTTCTCCATAACCCACCACCGTAGCCGGTTAATGAACCATCTTTTCCGATAACCCGATGACAGGGTATCACGATGCTAATAGGGTTTTTGCCATTAGCGGAGGCTACAGCTCTAATTGCCTTTATATCGCCCAGTTGTTGAGCAAATGCGGAATAAGATAATGTTTTGCCATAAGGGATTTGAAGCAATCCTTTCCACACGCGTTGCTGAAAAGGAGTACCTTGTGGGTTTAAGGGAAGCGAGAAATGTTTCAACGTTCCCTTAAAATACGCTTTTAATTGTTGTATTGCTTCCAAGAGTACAGGATGAAGGTCAGCGTAGTCGTTTGTAGGTAAATCTTGAGTATGAAAAGAAATTTCGGTTATCCCTTCGTCGTTTCCGGCAATTAGAAGGGGTTTTATAGGGCTGGCTATGACTGTTTGTTCAATCACTTTAATTGTAAAGGTTTTTTTTGGAGCTCTTTTAAAGCCTTCTGCCCTTCTTCTTTTCGCTCTTTTTCTCGTTGTTCGTTTTCTTTAGAGTTTAAGGTATACAAGCTGTCATTTTCTTTCTGTAACTCATTTATTACTTGCTCGTAAATGCGTTTATTTATTTTAAAGTGCTGTGCATAGTAGGCATTACTCTGCACTAACTGTAAGCTATCTATATTATATTTTTTAAAAACGAGTGTTTTTGCATTGACCTTGCGTTCTTTGTATTTTCTCATACTTAAACTCATGGTTGCATTTATTTTAGATAAATCTACTAGCACCTTTACCATCTTTTTCTCCGGAATAAGGTGTTTAGGTTTAGGCATATCTTTAGTGTCCTGACATCCTATCATCAAGAGACCACACGCTATTAATATAAGGTTTTTATAGTGCATTAATTATCAAAGGTTAGCCGTTGGGCACTACGCTCAACTCGAGGAAACTTAAAGTTTTCGTAAACCAATTGTCCGTTTACAAAGGTGTGTGTGATACGCGATTTAAAAGTTGTTTTCTCAAAAGGAGACCATCCGCACTTGTAAAAAATATTATCTTTTTTTACGGTCCACGGAGCGTTCAGATCTACTAAACACAAATCGGCTTTATATCCTTCGCGAATGAACCCCCGTTTTTCTATACGGAATAATATAGCCGGGTTATGGCACATTTTTTTGACAATCTTTTCGAGTGAAATTTGTCCGCGGTGATAAAACTCTAACATTGCCGGAAGCAGGTGTTGTTCTAAGGGGCCACCGCTTGGAGCTTTGGTATATACTTGGTCTTTTTCGGCCAATGTATGCGGGGCGTGATCAGAGCCAATGGTGTCTATGGTATCATTTAAAAGCCCTTGTAACAATCCCTTTTGGTCGGCTGCTGTTTTAATAGACGGATTCCATTTAATGTGTGTGCCTAATTTTTTGTAATCGGCTTCATTAAACCACAAGTGATGCACACAGACTTCTCCGGTTATTTTTTTGTCTTTTAGAGGCTTTTTATGTTGAAAAAGATTGAGCTCTTTGGCGGTTGAAAGGTGTAAGACATGCAAGCGGGCTCCTGTTCTTTTGGCACGATCTACGGTAACGGAAGTAGAAAGGTAACAAGCTTCTTCACTGCGTATTTTAGCGTGTAATTCAATCGGAATAGTATCTCCATATTGGGCTTTGTAGGTTTCTAAATTACGGTGAATGGTATCTTGATCTTCACAATGTGTAGCAATCAAAACAGGACTATTTTCAAAAATAGCATCTAGGGTTTCTTCGTCATCAACCAGCATGTTACCGGTAGAACAGCCTAAAAATAATTTTACACCCGGAACGGTTTTAGGATCTAATTTTTTAATTTCTTCTAAATTGTCGTTGGCTCCTCCAAACATAAAAGAATAATTAGCGTAAGAAGATTGTGCTGCTAAGGCAAATTTGTCTTCTAATAAAGCTATGGTGGTAGCTGGCGGAATGGTGTTGGGCATTTCTATAAAAGAAGTTACACCGCCCGAAATAGCTGCTTTAGAACCCGTTTCTATGGTAGCCTTATGGGTTAAACCGGGCTCTCTAAAATGAACGTGTTCATCAATTACCCCCGGGAAAAGGTATTTTCCTTCCGCATCAATTACCTTTACATCGTTTGATTTTACACTGATAATATTGTCAATCTTTACAATGGTATCTCCTTCTATATAGACCTCACCATGAAAGATTTTTCCTTCATTAACAATCTTCGCATTTTTAATCAGTACCTTTTTCATGCTCTTTTTCTAAATAAACTTTTCATTTTCATTCTGATAACCCCAAAGAAAGCTTCCGAAAAAATTCCGGAACTCATTTTAGAGGTTCCTTTTATGCGGTTCGTAAATACTATTGGAATTTCGGTAATGCGAAACCCGAGTAATTTAGCCTTGAATTTCATCTCTATTTGAAATGCGTAGCCTACAAATTGTATCTTGTCTAAGTCTATTTTTTCGAGTACACGCCTGCGGTAGCACACAAATCCGGCGGTGGCATCGTGTACATTGAGTCCGGTAATAAATTTTACATATTTTGAAGCAAACCACGACAACAATACGCGCCGCATTGGCCAGTATATAACGTTTATACCTGAGCAATACCGCGAGCCAATTACCACATCAGAATCGCCTCTTGAGCAGTCATAGAGTCTCCTTAAATCTTTTGGATTGTGTGAAAAATCTGCATCCATCTCAAAGATATACTCATAGTGACGCTCTAAGGCCCATTTAAATCCGTGGATATAAGCGGTACCTAATCCTGCTTTTTCTTTTCGAATTTCTAAGAAAAGCGTTTCCGGAAATTCGTTTTGTAGCGCTTGCACTTTTTGTGCGGTGCCATCAGGTGAGTTGTCATCTACAATTAAAAGGTGAAATCCAATAGACTGTGAAAATATTTTACGTACAATACGCTCAATATTTTCTATCTCGTTATAGGTTGGAATGATGACCAGCCGATTTTCACACATCTTTTATATTCCTAAATTACAGACGAAAGTAAGGTTTACCTTCAAAAAATTCAAAAAAAGGGGTCTAAAATGAACCCCTTTTCACTATTTTTTTGTGTATAAACAAATAGTTTGCGGTGTCAATTTAAATAGACAGCGCTACTTTTGCATATTTTTAGCCTCAATACTCAAAGTGGCATGAGGCACCAAACGCAAACGTTCTTTGCTAATTAGTTTTCCGGTCACCCGGCAAATACCATACGATTTATTTTCAATGCGAATAAGCGCACTTTTTAAATCGCGAATAAAACGTTCTTGGCGAAGGGCCAGCTGGTTGTTGGCTTCACGGCTCATAGTCTTACTTCCTTCATCAAAAGATTTAAAAGTAGGAGCGGTGTCGTCAGTTCCATTATAACTTCCATTTTTATAGGCGCTTTCATACAATTCAAGCTGCTTTTCAGCTTTGCGCATTTTCTCTTCAATGATGGCTCTGAATTCTTCCAGCTCTTCATCGGTATAACGCTCTTTGAGCTCTCTTGTCTTTTTCATCCTGATTAATTAATATGTTTTTCTAAGGCTAACTGCGTGTGTACCTCGTCAAATTCAACGGCTACACCATTTTCTATATTGTCTACCAAATCGAGTGATTGTGATAGCGTTTCATTTTTAATATAAAGTAAGTTTTTAGCCACAGCATCTTCTACAATGCCGTCTTTTTTAATTTTTAAGTTAATGTGATCGGTAACTTCTAGCTGGGCATCCTTTCGTAAATTTTGAATACGATTTACCAACTCTCGGGCAATACCTTCACGTTTTAAATCTTCATCTATTTCAATGTCTAAAGCTACGGTTAAATCGCCATTAGAAGCTACTAACCACCCTTCAATATCTTCTGAAGTTATTTCTACTTCATTTAGCTGTAAGGTAGTCATTTCTCCGTTAATTTCAATAGAAATTTCTCCGGTTGTTTCTATTTTTTGAATGTCTTTAGCTTCAAACTGTTGAAAAGCAGCAGACACTTGTTTCATCGCTTTTCCGAACCTTGGCCCCAATTTTTTAAAATTAGGTTTAATGGTTTTTACTAAGATTCCGGAAGTATCGTCAATCAACTCAATTTCTTTTACATTGATTTCTGATTTAATCAAATCGGCTACCGCTTCAATTTCAGCTTTTACATTTTCTTCTAACACCGGAATCATGATGCGTTTTAATGGTTGGCGCACTTTTATTTTCTCTTTTTTACGCAAGGACAGTGCCAAAGAAGAAATGCGTTGTGCGAGCTCCATACGTCGTTCTAAAGAAACGTCTATTTGAGCATTATCTTGTGTTGGAAAATCAGTTAGATGTACACTTTCCCATTTTTCTTTTTTTATGGTACTGCTTAAATCGCGGTAAAGCTTGTCCATATAGAAAGGAGCAATGGGTGCCCCGAGCTTTGCTACCGTAATTAAGCAGGTATACAAAGTTTGATAAGCGGCTGTTTTATCTTCGGTTTCTTTAGAAGGTTTCCAAAAACGTCGCCGGCTTAATCTTACGTACCAGTTACTTAGATTTTCCTGTACAAAATCAGTTATAGCGCGTGCAGCTTTGGTAGGCTCGTAATCCGCATAATAGCTGTCCACTTTTCCGATAAGTGTATGTAATTCAGACAAAATCCAACGGTCTATTTCCGGACGGTCTTTTACCGGAATTTCTTTATTTGAATAGGTAAACCCATCAATGTTGGCATAAAGCGCAAAGAAAGAATATGTATTGTATAAGGTGCCAAAGAATTTTCGACTTGCTTCCCCAATGCCTTCACTATCAAATTTGAGGTTATCCCACGGGTTGGCGTTTGAAATCATATACCAACGGGTGGCATCCGGACCGTATTTTGCCAAGGTTTTAAACGGATCGACGGCATTGCCTTTTCGCTTAGACATTTTTTGGCCGTTTTTGTCGAGTACCAATCCGTTAGAAACTACATTTTTATACGCTACGTGATCAAAAATCATGGTGGCAATGGCGTGTAGGGTGTAAAACCATCCGCGGGTTTGATCGACGCCTTCTGCAATAAAATCGGCAACTAAACCTTGTTGATCTTCTTTGGGTTTAGAAAAAGGCCAGTGCCATTGTGCATATGGCATAGAACCGGAATCAAACCAAACGTCTATCAAATCTGGTTCGCGTTTCATCGGTTTTCCTGAAGGAGAAACAAGCGTAATTTTGTCGACTACGTTTTTATGCAAATCTACGGTGTCGTAGTTTTCATCACTCATGTCACCTACGCTGAAGTCGGCATATAAATCTTTTTTCATAAAACCTGCTGCTACGGCCTTTTTCATTTCGGCTTTTAGCTCGGCTATAGAACCAATAATAATTTCTTCTTTGCCGTCTTCTGTGCGCCAGATAGGTAACGGAGTTCCCCAAAATCTAGAGCGCGATAAATTCCAATCGTTTGCATTGGCTAGCCAGTTGCCAAAACGACCTTCACCGGTAGATTGAGGTTTCCAGTTAATGGTTTTATTTAATGCCACCATGCGTTCTCTTATGGCGGTAGCTTTAATAAACCAAGAATCTAATGGGTAGTATAAAATAGGTTTATCGGTACGCCAGCAGTTGGGGTAGCTGTGTTTATATTTTTCAACGTGAAAGGCTTTGTTTTCTTCTTTTAGCTGAATAGCTAGTTCTACATCAACTGATTTTTCAGGAGCCTTTCCGTCTTCGTAATATTCATTTTTTACATATTTTCCGGCATATTCAGCCATTTCTTTACGAAAACGCCCTTGTAAATCAACTAAAGGAACCAAGTTGTCGTTCTCATCGCGTACAAGCATAGGGGGTACTCCGGCGGCCTTAGCTACTTGTGCATCATCTGCCCCAAAAGTAGGAGCGGTGTGTACAATTCCGGTACCATCTTCTGTGGTTACAAAGTCTCCTGAAATGACTTGAAAAGCATTTTCAGGATGTTCTGCCGGCAAGGCATAGGTAAGTAGTTGTTCATAGCGAATGCCTACTAAATCAACCCCTTTGCAGGTATCAGCTATCCAATAGGGAATGGCTTTGTCTTCCGGTTGATAGCTTTTGAGTGCAGCTTCCTCTTCAACTTGGGTAAATTTTCTTCCAAAATTGGCGGTCACTAAATCTTTAGCCAGAATAACCGTAATAGGAGCAAACGTGTATTGATTGTACGTTTTTACAACCACATAATCTATCTTTTTGCCCACAGTTAATGCCGTGTTTGATGGGAGTGTCCACGGGGTGGTTGTCCAGGCAATGAGATAAAGGTTATCGTACTTTTTGAGTTTTTCGGGTAATGACTCTTTTTTGGCTTTAAACTGCGCGGTTACGGTGGTATCGGTTACATCTTGATAAGTGCCCGGTTGGTTAAGTTCGTGAGAACTCAAACCGGTACCGGCTTTAGGAGAGTAAGGCTGAATAGTATAGCCTTTATACATTAAACCCTTTTTGTATATTTCGGCAAGCAAGTACCAAATACTTTCCATATACTTGGATTTGTAGGTGATATAGGGATCTTCCATATCTACCCAGTATCCCATTTTATCGGTAAGATCGTTCCAAATATCAGTATACCGCATCACTGCTTTTTTACAGGCGGCGTTGTAGTCTTCTACAGAAATTTTTGTGCCGATGTCTTCTTTGGTAATACCAAGTTCTTTTTCTACGCCTAACTCTACCGGAAGACCATGGGTATCCCAGCCGGCTTTTCGGTTTACTTGAAATCCTTTTTGGGTTTTATAACGGCAAAAAATATCTTTAATAGACCGTGCCATTACGTGGTGAATGCCCGGTAACCCATTTGCAGAAGGAGGTCCTTCAAAGAAGATAAAGGGAGGTCGTCCTTCGCGTGAAGATATACTTTTTTCAAAAATGGCGTTCTCCTTCCAAAACTTGCTTATTTCTTCAGCAATCGTAGGAAGTTTAAGCCCATCATACTCTGAAAATTCTTGTGCCATATTGCTAAAATTCAAACAATTCGCGAAAATAACGAATTTTGATTAACAAGCGCTGAATTTAACTTGAAAAAGAAAGGAGCACCATTAATTTGAAGTTGGTAGGTATTCTTGCTAAAAAGAAGAAAGGCTGCAACGTCTGCTGCAACCTTTCTTATACTCTGTAGTAAGGGTTATAAAAACTTACTCAACAATAAATTTTCCGTGCATTTTTACATAGTGACCCGGGAAACTGCACATATAATCATAGGTGCCTGCAGCGGGAGCCTTAAATGTAATGGTGGTGGTTTGACCGCCGCCAATCATTTTAGTATGGGCTATGATGGCATTCTTAAATTTGGCAGGTAATTTTTCTAAATCGCCACCATTTTTAGCGGCAGCCATTCCCAAAGCTTGCATATCGGTTCCTTGTGCTAATAAAACCCAATCGTGTCCCATTACTTTTGCACTCATTTTGCCGGTGTGTTTTAAAGTAAGCTCTACCGTTTGACCCGCTTTTACATGGATTTCGCTTTTGTCGTATTCCATTTTGTCATTGGCAGAAATAACCACTTTTGCAATTGAGTCGGTCGCTTCGGTGGCTTCTTTTGCCGGAGCTTGAGTTTCTGTTTTAGCATCTGCCTTTACGTCGGTTTTGCTGTCTTTCTTTTTGTTGTTACCGCAGCTAGCTGCCAATACAACAGCAAAAGCTACTAAAAATAATTTTTTCATCTCTTATGATTTTTTGATTAACGGGGGCAAAGTTACTCGCTATATTTCATTTTAACCACAAAAGAAGTGTCTTTTTATAGTTCTGTATGTATGAACGCTAAATAATTACTGTTACTGAAGGTTTCTTTCCCTGATTTTTCGTCTATTTATATCCTCCTTTTATAGTTAATTTGATTACCTTTATATATCACAATTAAATGTATACTTATGTCATTTTCTGATTTGTTTGAATCGGGGTCTCGTTTGCGGAATTTGACCCATTTTTCTTCATTAGTAAAGTTGGCTGCAGTTGATGGCGCAATTAATACCGATGAGGAAATTGTATTGAAAAAATTGGCAGATAAGCTAGATATTGAAGAGCCGGACTATAAGAAAGTAGTTGCTCATCCTAACGATTTTCCTATTAGTGTGCCCAATACAAACATAGAACGCTTAGAGCGATTATATGATGTGCTAACACTTATTTTTGCAGATTGTAAGATGACACAAGAAGAGGAACGCCTGTTAAAACGCTATGCGGTAGCGCTTGGTTTTTCTTCTGATGATTCTCAGACGGTGATAGATCGTTCTATAAAAATTTTAGGCGGTAAGCTTAGCTTTGAAGATTATCTCTATTTATTGCGGCGTCCCAAAAACTAAGCGAGGTAAAGTCCCTTACGCCTTTTTCATAAAGTCTTCCGCTTTTTCTACCATTTCCTTGTTTCCGCAGAAAAAGGGGACACGTTGATGTAATTGTGTAGGTTTAATGTCTAGTATTCTTGTAAAACCGTTACTGGCTTTTCCGCCGGCTTGCTCAGCAACAAAAGCAATAGGATTGCACTCGTATAGCAAACGTAATTTACCGTTTTTATAACGCGAACTTTGTGGGTAAATATAAATACCGCCCTTTAAAATGTTGCGGTGAATATCAGATACCAAAGAACCTATATATCGTGAAGTATAAGGACGATCTCCTTCCTCAGCCTGGCAGTATTTTATATAATCTTTTACGCCTTGCGGAAAATGCACATAATTGCCTTCGTTAACCGAATAGATATTTCCTTTTTCCGGAAACTTCATATTGGGATGAGACAAGTAGTACGTACCAATAGCCGGATTTAGTGTAAACCCGTTTACTCCATGGCCGGTGGTATATACTAACATAGTAGAAGTGCCATATACCACGTAACCAGCAGCTACTTGCTGGTTTCCGGGCTGTAAAAAGTCTTTTTGTTGTACCGGGGTTCCTACTTCTGTAATCCGTCTGTAGATAGAAAAAATGGTACCTACCGAAACATTTACATCTATATTAGAGCTGCCATCTAGCGGATCCATCAGCACTACGTATTTGTTTTCATTGTCGTTGTGTTGCCCCTTTACGGTTATAAATTCATCGTTTTCTTCAGAAGCAATTCCACATACAATCTCTCGATTTACCAGCGTGTCAATGAAGATTTTGTTGGCATACAAATCTAGTTTTTGCTGTTCTTCACCTTGCACATTGACATCTCCGGCAGCACCCAAAATATCAGAAAGCCCGGCTTTGTTTACTTTGTGGTTTACCACCTTTGCCGCTCGCCGAATAGCGTGTAGTAGTTTAGACAATTCACCGGTAGAATATTCAAAAGAATCTTGATTTTCAATTATGAATTCACCAAGAGAAGGGTTCTGTGATGCCATGATAATAAGCTAAATTTTACGTGCAAAAATAGGAAAAAAGAACGGGCATTTCTTAAATTCGCCATTTTACCCCATAAATTATGAAATATACTGTACGTAAAGCCCAAAAAACAGATATGTCACGGGTTTTAACACTAATTGAAGAACTGGCTGAATACGAAAAAGAATTAGCTGCTGTAGAAGTTACCGTTGCAGATTTAGAGCGCGATGGCTTTGGCTCCTCCCCCCTTTTTACTTGCTATGTAGTAGAAGCTGAAGGTGTTATTAGAGGAATGGCATTGTTTTATTTTCGCTATTCTACCTGGAAAGGAAAAACCGTTCATCTAGAAGATTTAGTAGTAGAAAAGGCGTATCGTGGAAAAGGACTGGGAATGGCGCTATACCGAAAGGTGATGGAATATGCACAAGAACAAGGTGTAAAACGCATAGAGTGGGCGGTACTGGATTGGAATGAACCGGCTATTCGTTTTTATAAAAAAACGGGGGCAACAGTAATGCGCGACTGGGATACGGTTCACTTTGATAATCAGGCGTATCATGCTTTTTTAAATTCAGCAAAGCATTAAAAACTGCATCAGTTTCCGTAATTTTGCAAAAAAATTACTCATTTGGCTAAGATAGGTGATATTGATGTGGGAGATTTTCCACTTTTGTTGGCGCCCATGGAAGATGTGAGCGACCCTCCTTTTCGTATGTTGTGCAAAGAGCAAGGTGCCGACGTGGTTTATACGGAGTTTATTTCTTCCGAAGGACTTATTCGTGATGCGGCTAAAAGCACCATCAAGCTCGATATTTATGAAAAAGAACGGCCGGTAGGAATTCAGGTTTTTGGCGCTAATGTAGACTCAATGTTAGAAGCTTGCGAGATTATTGAGCGATCAGAGCCTGATATTATCGATATTAATTTTGGTTGTCCGGTAACCAAAGTAGTTTCTAAAGGCGCAGGAGCCGGTATTTTAAAAGATGTTGACAAAATGGTGAAGCTGACTGAAGCTATGGTAAAGCACACCCATTTGCCGGTAACGGTTAAAACCCGTTTAGGTTGGGATCCGCAGTCTATTAAAATTGTCGAGGTGGCCGAACGTTTACAAGATGTGGGCATACAATCTATTGCTATTCACGGCCGTACGCGTAAACAAATGTATAAAGGCCAAGCTGATTGGACGTGGCTGGCTGAGGTAAAAAATAACCCGCGTATGCATATTCCTGTTTTTGGGAACGGCGATGTTAAAACGCCTGAAGATGCTATGCGTATGCGTGATGAATATGGCCTAGACGGTGCCATGATTGGTCGGGCCAGTATAGGGCATCCTTGGTTTTTTCGTGAGGTAAAACACTATATGAAAACAGGAGAAAAATTACCGCAACCTACGTTGGCAGAACGTGTATTAGCGGCCAGACGCCATTTAGAAACAGCCATTGCTTGGAAAGGTGAACGCCTGGGTGTATTAGAAACACGAAGACATTATTCACAATATTTCAAAGGGATTCCTGGGTTTAAGCCGTATCGCATTAAAATGGTAACCAGTGATGACCCTGCCGATGTTTTTGCTGCCATTGATGAGGTAGCCGACGTTTTTGCTGATTATGAGTTTGTGTAAATAAACTACAACGGATACAAAGTTGCTAGGATTTTTTGCTGCTGAACCTCGGTGTAATTCCGTTTTATTTTTTCTAAACCGGCTTGTCCGTGTTGTAGTAAAAGTTGTGGTTGTTGCACGTATTTCTCTATATACAGTACATATTCATTAATGGCATCTATGGCAGGAAGAAAACCGGTATGGTTATGCGTTATTAAATCGGTAACTCCTCCTACAGGATTGGCAATAACGGGTTTTCCACAAGCCATAGCTTCTAAAATAACACGACCAAAACCTTCTGTGGCTGAAGGGTGAATAAGGATATCGGTTTGCGCCATATAGGGTTCTATTTTTGGCTGATTTAAAACCATCGTTACTTCTTTTTCTAAATTATCGTCAACTATTTTTTGTTGAATCTGAGTTAAGTAGTGATTAGAAACGGAATCTGCATAGACAATACCGGCCAAGGTTAAAGAAAACGGAATTTTTTTAGCCTTAAGAATTTTAGCAATAGCTAAAGATAGGTGTTGTCCTTTGCTAGGGTAAAACCCGGCAGCATGCAATATTTTTAAAGGGTTTAGGGTAGAAAACGGAATATTAGCCTTCTTGAGGCTTTTATACAAGGCCTCTTTTTTTACCACCGGACTACATACGGTTATGGCTGAAGAAGAAGCCAGCCCATTTTCAACCAACGCTTTTTTGGTAGGGTTAGAAACGGTAATATACCGTGGGTGGTAATGCTGTAATTTTTGTTTGTAAAAAGAGCTGATAGAAGAGGCTTTAAACCAACCACGCGCATAAAAATCAATATTATAGTGCTTGTTTTTCTGTAAAATGGCTAACGTTTTTAGGCTGTTTACACAAACGCTATCCGGTTTAAAATACTGTGTAATAGCGGCAAAGCGTTTTTTATAAATTAATTGAAGAAAAAAATACTGGAAGGCGTTTCCTAAATGAACAATTTTTGACGGATGCCCTACTATAAAAGGCTTTTTTCTTGGGGCTATTATTTTTAGAGAGAGTTGTCGTTTAGAAGCGTCTTTTATAAAGGGTAAACAACAGCCCCAAAAATCGACAAGTAAAACTTCGTGTCCCTTGTTTTGCAATGCAGAAGCTAGCTCTAGCGTGCTTTTACGCGCTCCGCCAAAATTGTGAACAGCCTCTAAAAACAAAATTCGCATTAGTAATGGTAAAGTTGGTTTTACTTAGTCAAACCCAAAAGTAAAGAAATACCTTTACTCTGCGTGGGGTTAAAATTGATTGAAGTTGAATTCTGCAGCTTATTCCTTCTGCAAGTCAATATAACAAGCTAATTTGTACATATCAAATAAAAATAATGAGGCGCCCCCGTTTATTAACCGACGGTAAAAAACATTTTTAAATAGTTTGTAGATTGCAGAGAAGAGTTTTAGTAATTTTTTCTTTTTGAGTTGTGTATATGCCTTTTGTACCGGTCTGTATTGGTTTCCTATTTGTTGAGTTTTTTCTAGTTGCACTAAAGTTTTTAGGCCTGCCCGTGTTTTTTTTAAAAAAAGAGGATTGGTCTCTATTCCTAAATGCACAGCCGGATTGTTTATATGCAACACCGTTGCTTTTTTGTCTTTTAAACGTTGTACCAAAAGAGCATCTAGCCCATACGATGCATATTCAATAGGATTTACTGCCAAAAAAAGTTCTTTTTTAATACACAATGCCCCGGATATGATAGAGTTGTAAGGATGTTTTTGGCGTTTATTGAGCGGTTTTGCTTCGCGGATCCGACCGTATTTCCACCGCAATAAATAAGCAGGTTTCGGAGGTTCTGAAGAGTAGGCAATTCCGCCAAAAATAAGATCGGCTGTAGGAAGATGGGGTATAAACTGAGCAATAAAGTCTGCATGTAGAGGAAGCACATCTGCATCTAAAAAGAGCAACCAATTATACTGCGCTTTTTGCGCTAAAAACTGGCGAGAAGCGGTGCGCCCTTTGTTTTTTGGGGCTTGATAAGAAGTAGCGTATTTGCTACAAGACAGATTTTTTTCGCTTATATTGGTTTGTGTAGAGGCGTCATCTATCCATAAAATTTCATACGGAATAGCAGCCTTCTGCACCTGTTGATGGACGGTAGATACTAAAGCCCGAATATCATCATTAAAAACAGGAATAAGAATAGACAGCATAACAACGCGACACTTAGACCGTTGTTTTTTTCTGTACCACTTCAAATACCTTTTGCCCGTCGCATTTTAGGGTTTTTGAAGGATATTTTAGCAACAAGGCATAGTCGTGTGTAGCCATCAAGATGGTGTTTCCGTTGGCGTTTATTTCACGCAACAGTTCCATTACCTCAACAGAAGTTTGTGGGTCTAGGTTTCCGGTGGGTTCGTCAGCCAAAATGAGCTCGGGGTCATTGAGTAAAGCACGAGCAATGGCTACGCGTTGTTGTTCTCCGCCTGATAATTGATACGGAAATTTAAACGCTTTTGTCTTCATTCCTACTTTTGCCAACACCTCGTCTATCTTGTTGTCCATTTCGTCTTTATCGGTCCATCCGGTGGCTTTTAGTACAAATAGCAGGTTGTCTTTTACCGTACGGTCATTCAACAATTTGAAATCTTGAAAAACAATACCGAGTTTTCGTCTTAAAAAAGGAATGTCTTTAGCTTTGAGGGTGCACAAATCAACTGCTACAATTTCACCTTCGCCTTCTTGCAAGGGTAAATCACCATAAAGGGTACGCATAAAACTACTCTTTCCGGTCCCTGTTTTTCCGATAAGATAAACGAATTCTCCTTTGTTTACCTGAACGTTTACATGTGATAAGATAAGATTTTCGCGTTGGTAAATAGCCGCGTTCCGCAAAGCCAAAATGGTTTTAGACATAGCTCAATTTTGAGGTAAAGGTAGTTTTTTTCTATACAACGAAAAAATGTTGGTAATCTTGTTAAATAGAGATAAAATCGTATTAATTTTTTGAATTACGTCTTTTCTGTTAAGGCAATAATGTACCTTTATATCGTTCTAGAGATAGGTTGATACCATTTCTATTTTAAAATTAGTGCACTATGACTTTATTCGAAAAAATTAAGAAGACCATGCAGCTGTTAAAAGAAGTTGATTTGGATCAATTGGCGGCCATTAACCAAAAAATAGACCTCTCTAAAGCCATGAAGTCGTTAGGTGAGCTGGATGAACGCCAACTAAAAGGGTTGATGAAACTTCTGCACTCGAAAAGTAAAAAAGGCCAACACAAGTTGCCCCCTATCAATGCAGATTTTTACGATATGTCTGCTAAGCTTACCGAAGAAGAACGTGCCTTGCAGCTAAAGGTGCGGCATTTTATGGAGGAAGAGATACGGCCTTTGGTGAATAAGAGTTGGTTTTTTGCCGAATTTCCGATGGAGGTTATCCAAAAATTTAAAAAACTCAACTTGGCCGGTATAACGTATGAAGGATATGGCTGTCCGCATCTCTCTAACGTGATGGAAGGAATTCTTACCCAAGAAATGGCACGTGTAGATGCATCTATAACTACTTTTTTTGGAGTACATAGTGGGTTGGCTATGGGGTCTATTTATAAGCTGGGAAGCGAAGAACAAAAGCAAGAATGGTTGCCGCAGATGCAGAAAATGGAAAAGATAGGTGCTTTTGGACTTACCGAACCTGATGGAGGCTCTGATGTTTCGCAAGGCATGAAAACCACGTGTCATTATGATGGAGAAAACTGGATTCTTAATGGGCAGAAAAAATGGATAGGAAATGCCACCTTTGCTGATGTTACCGTTATTTGGGCGCGTGATACCTTATCGGGGCATGTAAAAGGTTTTTTGGTACGCAAAGGGACTCCCGGATTTAAAGCCGAAAAAATAAAAGGAAAAATGGCCTTGCGCACCGTTCAAAATGCACTGATTACACTTACTGATTGTAAGGTGTCTGAAAAAGACCGGTTGCAGAGTGCCCATTCATTTAGAGATACTGCAAAAGTATTGAAGATGACGCGAGCAGGCGTGGCGTGGATTGCTGTAGGTTTATCTCGTGGAGCTTATGAAAGCGCCCTGAAATATACCAAAAAACGCGAACAATTTGGTCGCCCTATAGCTTCGTATCAACTGGTACAAAATCACTTGGTTGAAATGTTAACCAACTTAACGGCCATGCAAACAATGGTTTTTAGGCTTTCTGAATTACAAGACGAAGAACGCCTAACAGATGAGCATGCTTCTTTAGCTAAGGTATATTGTACGTTGCGAATGCGAGATATTGTGAGCCGCGCACGTGAAGTAATGGGCGGAAACGGCATTCTGCTAGAATATGATGTTGCCCGATTTGTGGCCGATGCAGAGGCTATTTATAGTTATGAAGGCACGAAAGAAATTAATTCTATGATTGTGGGACGTGCCATTACCGGTTATAGTGCTTTTGTAAATTAATTTGAAATTTTTTAAGCAAGATGATACAAAAGGATAAAATTGTATTGATGTGTCCTTATCCTAAATTTGCAGAGGTATGGGCAAAAGCAATTCACCAACAAGCGCCAGAAATTGCGGTTGAGGTATATCCAAATGATACACATAGAGAGGAAACTCAATTTATGTTGGCTTTTTTGCCGGAAGATGGGGTGTTTTCTCAGTACCCCAATCTAAAAGTGGTAGCCTCTATGGGAGCCGGGGTGCGTTTTATTCTCAATAATAAAGGTCTTTCTGAAAAAGTTACAATTACTCGAATTATAGAAGCCAAACACCAACGTGATATGGCTGATTTTACGCTGGCGTTAATTTTAAATTATATGCGCAGGTTAATGGTTTATACACAATACAAAGCGCAAAAAAAGTGGCACCCTCATTCGTATAAGCGTCCGGAAGAGACCACGGTGGGTATTATGGGTATAGGTGCCATTGGGCAAGCCATTGGCGGTTTATTGGTACAAAATGGGTTTACCGTTACCGGATGGTCGCGTAGTCCGAAAGAATTGACTCATATTCGTACCTATTATGGAGATGCGCAGCGGAATGAGTTTTTGCAAACAGCTGAAATTTTGGTTTGTGTACTACCTCTAACCGATGAAACTACCGGAATTTTAAATGCTTCTGTTTTTGCACAGTTGCCCAAGGGAGCCTATCTGATTAATTTAGGACGCGGAGCCGAATTGGTAGAAACCGATTTATTAGCTGCTTTAGAAAGTGGTCAACTAGCAGGAGCAGCATTAGATGTGTTTCAAAAAGAACCACTTCCTGAAAACCACCCGTTTTGGACCCATAAAAAAATTATGATTACGCCGCATACTGCCGGAAGTACACATCCTGAATCGGCAGTTAAATCGGTACTTCATAATTACTACGCTATGAAAGAGGGAACTGCATTTGTAAATGAAGTAAGTAGAGCGCGCGGTTATTAAAATGTTGTGTGTGATATAACACGCTAATTTAGCGTTGCTTGAGTGCGGGTAGTTAGATGCTAAAGGGCTCTATATGACCTCACTTCTGGAATTACAAATAGATTAATAATTCTCAATGGTTCTATTCTACACACATTGTCTAAAAACTTATATTTGCAACTTAATAACGACTTCCTATGGATTCATTACAAGCCATCTCGCCTATAGACGGTAGATATCGATCAAAAACAGAAAAATTGGCTGCTTTTTTTAGCGAAGAGGCGCTTATTGGCTATCGCATTAAAGTAGAAGTAGAATACTTTATTGCCCTGTGCGAGTTGCCTTTGCCACAATTACAAAGTATAGAGGTTGATAAATATGTGGCTCTACGTAAGATCTATCAAGATTTTTCACTGGCAGACGCACAATGTGTTAAAGAAATAGAGCAAACCACCAACCACGATGTAAAAGCGGTTGAGTATTTTTTGAAAGATAAATTTGATACCGTAGGGCTGTCTAACTATAAAGAATTTATTCACTTTGGATTGACTTCGCAAGACATTAACAATACAGCAATTCCTCTTTCATTAAAAGATGCGGTTAACCAAGTCTATTTTCCGCAATTAGAAGCGTTAATCGATAAACTGGAAGATTTATCGGTAGCCTGGGAAAATATTCCTATGCTGGCACGTACCCACGGGCAACCCGCTTCCCCTACCCGATTGGGAAAAGAACTCAACGTATTTGTAGTACGGTTTAAAGAACAATTGGCGCTGTTAAAATCTACCCCTATTGCGGCAAAATTTGGCGGTGCAACGGGTAACTACAACGCCCATCATGTGGCTTATCCTGAAATAAATTGGGCAGGGTTTGGTCATAATTTTGTAGAAAATACGCTCAAGTTAAAGCACTCGTTTCCAACGACACAAATTGAGCATTATGACCATTTGGCAGCTATTTTTGATGGGATGAAACGCATTAACTCAATCTTGAAAGATTTAGATCGTGATGTGTGGACGTATATTTCTATGGAATATTTTAAACAAAAAATCAGAAAGGGAGAAGTAGGTTCTTCTACGATGCCGCATAAAGTAAACCCGATTGATTTTGAAAACAGTGAAGGAAATATTGGTATAGCCAATGCACTGTACACACATATGGCTGGTAAATTGCCGGTTAGCCGGTTGCAACGCGACCTTACCGATAGTACGGTTTTGCGCAATATAGGTATTCCTATTGGGCACAGTTTAATCGCTTTTCAATCTACCCTAAAGGGATTGAATAAGCTGGTATTGAACGAAGCTAAAATTCATGCTGATTTAGAAAGTAATTGGGCCGTAGTGGCCGAGGCCATTCAAACGGTGTTACGCCGAGAAGGATTTAAAAACCCTTATGAACTACTAAAAGGATTGACCCGCGTCAATACTTCTATAAATGCAGCTAGCATTGCAGCATTTATAGATTCTTTAGAAGTATCAGATTCAATAAAAATAGAGTTGAAAGCGATTACTCCTCAAAACTACACCGGAATATAAGTACAATTTATACCAAACAAACCCGCCTCAGAGAGAACTGTAGGCGGGCTATTTTTGCAAATAAAATAAAAAATTAATCATCTAACATTTGGTGAATAACTTTCCCCTTGGTGTCTATAGCAATGTTCCAATCTTTAGTAAAAGATTTGAGCTCTAATGTATAGATAACCTTACTGCCTTCGGTAATTTTTTTAGGATCATCAATGCGATATCCCTTAAAATCTTGGTTTAGGGTGGCCATTACAGCTTTCGGTAAATCTTTTTTAGAAATTTCTTCTTTGTGTTTAACTAATTTCCCGGTTTTATCAAACCAAGCTTCGTGATCTGTGCCAAACATGCCGGTTTCAAATTCTACAGAATATCCTTCAACTCCTTTTTCCCATTCTATATCAGAAGCTTTTGAGAAAGTTTGTTGAAAACTGTTTAGTACTACAGAAGGTACTTGATTAGCCGGAATTTCTTGGCTAAATGCGGGACTTGCAACTAATGTGAGCGCGATTAGGCTCATAAAAAACATCTTTTTCATTTCTTTAGGTTTTAAATTATGCAACAAAGTAACGGGGGGAATCTGGAAACATTTGGGAATAGTCCGTTTTTAAAGAGAATTATTTTTTGAAATGAAGTGTAAACGTATGCTGATTATTAACGAAGCTATAGGCTACCGTAAAATGGTATTCATTACTGATGGCTTGTACGATAGCCAGACCTAACCCAGTGCCTGTTGACTGGAGGTTGGATTTATAAAATCGCGTGAATATTTTGGAGGAAGAAAGAGGCCCAGGCGTGCCGGTGTTCTTTATTCTTAACATATTTTCGGTAATTTCTATCTCAATTTTCCCGTTTGGAATATTGTGAAATAGGGCATTTCTTAGCAGGTTGGCTATTAAAACAGTAGCTAAAGAATCGTCTATTTCTACTTTTAGCGTTGCGGTTTCGTGTAGATTTACGGTTATTTTCTTAAAAGAGGTAATTTCAGCTAAATCTTCTACCTGTTGCTGTACAATTTTGTTGAGGTTAACTTCTTGGGTATGCAAAAATTGTCTATTCTCTATTTTGGTGAGTAATAAAAGTGATTTGTTGAGACGAATAAGCCGCTCTACTAAATGCATAATTTCAGCAATACGATCTGCTTCAGCGGGTTTCAAAGTTTCACTTTCCAGCAAAAGTTCTAGTTTGTTAAGCAGTATAGCTAAAGGCGTTTGTAGCTCGTGCGAGGCATTGCCAATAAATTGTTTTTGCTGCTCAAAGGTTTCGGTATTGTGCTGTAAAAGAACGCGTACAGCTTGTTGTAAATCCGTAAACTCTTTAGTTTTTGCACGTACAGAAGGTAAGGGTTTATTACTTCCCAAACGGTAATTTTTTAGCTGGTGTAAAAGGTTATAAAAGGGTTTCCATAGCCGTTTAAGCACCGCATTGTTTATGATAAATATACTAATGAGCAGTACCAAATATAAGCCGATAGTTTGCCAAAAAAGAGTGTCAATTAAATCTTCTTCCGCTAACGTAGGCGTAATAATTTTTAATCTGTAATACGCTTCTCTATACCGAAAAGCAGTCGAAAGCATTCTTACGTGTTCAGTTTCCCAATCGTCATCATGCGTTTCAGGTGTGGTTATTAACGTATCTGTGTATTGATCTTTTGTTAGCAACGCTTGTTGTTTGCTTATCTTACGAATACTAAAAAGCCCCCCTTTAAAATCGGTGTGCAGAAGCAATGTGGTGTCTATACGAGCTTTGTGAATAATTTGTTCTTTATAGTTTTCTAGGCCTTCATCTACGCTGTCTTTAATTTCGTTGAGCATAGAAAAATAGAAAACAATGGCCCACACCCCGATTATGAGCAGAATAGATAAAGAAAGATATTTAAGTGATTGATTGAGTAGCTTCATCTTTCTGTTAGTTTGTACCCTACTCCATATACCGCTTCAATTTCGTAATCAGCTTGGGCTTCTCGTAATTTTTTGCGTAAATTTTTGATTTGATAATAGATAAAGTCAAAATTATCGGCTTGATCTATATGGTCTCCCCAAACGTGTTCTGCCAGCGCTGTTTTGGTGATGAGTCGAGCTTTGTTGTGCAAGAAATAAGTCAGTATATCAAATTCTTTCCGGTTTAGAGAAATCTTTTTTTTATCTACAAAGAGTTGCCTAGCCTCTATGTTTAACGATAAATTTCCAATGTTGATACAGTCTCTTCCGCCCCGTTCTTTTCTACGTAAAACAGCTTTAATACGCGCGTTTAGCTCAACTATGTGAAAAGGTTTCGTCAAATAATCATCGGCGCCTAAATCGAGCCCTGCCAGTTTATCGTCTAAAGAATCTTTAGCTGAGATAATAATAACATTTCCTGATTTCCCTGATTTTTTTAACTCCTTCAATAAAGTAAGTCCGTTGCCTCCGGGCAGCATAATATCGAGTATAATACAATCATAATTATACAAGGCTATTTTTTCGGAAGCTGTGTGATAATCTGGGGCTGTTTCTACCAAAAATTGTTCTTGCATTAAAGAATCGGCTAACGTTTTCCGCAATTCTTTTTCGTCTTCAACAATTAAAACTTTCATAGCGAGCAAATCTAGACTCTAATTTAGGAAAGAATCGGGAATTTTGGGTAAATAATACCTTTTTACGTAAAAATTACACCAATCCGCTAGGCTCAATATGTACTAATACGTTCTCTAGTTGTGGTAACGCTTGTTTTAAAGTATCTTTTAGCTTATGCGCAATATCGTGCCCCTGTTTTACGGTTAATTCGGCATTAACAGTAGCGTGTAAATCTACGTAATACTTCATCCCCGACTTTCGCACAAAACATTTTTCAGTGTTAAGAATGCCATCTACTTGCTGTGCTATATGGCGTATATCTTTTACCAAATCGTCATAATCTTGCTCATCCATCACTTCTTTAAGTGCCGGCCGAAGGATTAAATAACTGTTATACAAGATGAATCCGGCGGCAAAAAGAGCTGCCCAATCGTCTGCTGATTCATAGTGAAAAAGTAGCGCTATAGAAATACCAATAAAGGCTGTAATAGAAGTGATTTCATCGCTGCGGTGGTGCCAGGCATCGGCGCGTAAGGAGGTGCTGTTCGTTTCTTTACTGCGTTTTATGACAATTCTGAAAGAGAGTTCTTTCCAAATAATAATGGCGGCTAACACGTAAAGTGTCCATGCTTTAGGAGGGTCGTGTGCGGTTTGAATGTTTTGAATACTTTCATAAGCAATTAGCGTAGCCGAGATTATTAAAAATCCCACCACTATAAAAGTAATAAGCGGTTCTATGCGTCCGTGTCCGTAGGGATGATTTTCATCGGCAGGTCTTTTGGCGTACCGTAGCCCGAGTAAAACGATGAGCGATGAGATAATATCAGTAGTTGATTCTATAGCGTCGGCAATTAAGGCATAGGAGTTGCCAAAAAAACCGGCTAATCCTTTAATAAGTGCTAAGGCCGTGTTGCCAGCTATACTAAAATAAGTGGTTTTTATGGCTTTTTGTACATCTGACATTGCTGACAAACTATTATACCGGTAGCTTCTTTATAATTTATTCATCAAAAAAAATAGAGCGCAACTCGGTAGCTTCTTTAGGATCCATCTTTTGGGCTAGCACTAAACTAAGTTGTTTTCGCCTTAGAGCGGCTTCATAACGTTCTTTTTCTTCTTTGGTTTCCGGCTTTATAGGTGGAACGCTTACGGGTTTTCCCTGATCGTTTACGGCTACAAAAGTATAGATAGCATCATTAGCCAAGGTGCGTTCTCCATTTACGCGGTCTTCAATCCACACATCAATAATGACCTCCATAGAAGTTTTAAATGCACGTGAAATTTTGGCTTCTAAGGTAATTACACTACCTAACGGAATTGGGCGTTGAAAAGCTACATTGTTTACCGATGCGGTTACTACATAACGCCGGCTGTGTCGGCGTGCAGCAATACTAGCAATACGATCCATGCGCGCTAGTAAATCACCTCCAAATAAATTGTTAATCGGATTGGTTTCTCCCGGCAGAATAAGATCGGTTACTACTGCCATAGAATCTTTAGGGCTTTTTGCCTCCATTTCTTTTTGCAGCAAAGATATAGCTTTGTCTTAGAAAAGAGCACGAGCTTATAAACTTTTCACTAACAACCATGCTTGTGCATTGGTGTGTTGACGGATTTTTCGGAGAGCGGTTAGCGCTTCGTGTCTATTTTCAAAACTATCATAAACCACTTCGTGTAAACCGTATTTGTTTTCGCCTATGTATTTGGCATGAATAAAACCTTCTGCGCGAAGCTTTTTTAATTTTTTTTGCACGTTAGCTTCATTGCGAAAAGCACCGGCTACGATATGGTATTTGCCTTGCTGAGCGTCTATATTTAATGTTATTTCGGGCAGCGGATCTTCTATGACAAAAGTGGCCTTTTGTATTTTGTTTTGAAGGTGTTGTTCGGCTTGCTCTTGAGCAGCTAAGTTGTGCGAGGTTATTTTTCCGGAATACCAACTGGCTGTTAAAAAGCTTCCCAAACCTATAGCCAACACGCCAATAGCCGCATAACGCCAATAAACAGGACGTCTGTATTCCTCTTCTTCAGTAAATGTTGTTGGAAGCGTTTTTACCGGAACCTCAGCAGCTTGTGTTGCTGTTTCTCTGGCTATTTGAGCCGGTGAAATAGCTGTCATTCCAAAAGCTTCTAACAAATAATTGGTTTCTGTAGTAGGTTGAAAGAGAATTTTATCTCCTTGTGTGTAAAAAAGCCCAAGTTGAGACAATGCAATTTTGCCATGTGCTTCTAATCCACCCTGCAAGTCTTCTACAAATTCATATATTTTTTTTAGCGCTTGCTCGTATGAAATTTGTTCTGTTTTGGCCATATAATTAGCCAATAAACCATCGTTTTCTTTGAGTTGACGGTTAAATGAAAGCCGCTTCATAGGAGGGTGGAAAGCCTGCGTAGCTTCGTCAATTCTAGCTGGTTGACGTTTGGCCAAGAAGGCACCAAACTCCGGTATCACTACACACTCGTAGCGGTATAATAAAGCACTGATATGGTCGGTTACTCGCATAAGACAAATATAACTTAAATATAGAAAGAATGAAAAATAATGGCTGCATTTTATTAACAAATATTTTAACCCCGTCTAACTTCTATAGTTTATTCGATTTATATTTTCTGATTATTGGTACATTTGCTCTCTTAATATTCTGCTAATGCCTGTTTTAGACAAAAGACAGCTCAAGTTTGACAAAGCCTATCTGCGTATGGCACGCGAGTGGGGAAAATTATCTTATTGTGAGCGTAAACAAGTGGGTGCTATTATTGTAAAAGACCGAATGATTATTTCTGATGGATATAACGGCACCCCTACCGGATTTGAAAATGTTTGTGAAGATGAAGAAGGACTGACAAAATGGTATGTCTTGCACGCTGAAGCAAATGCCATCTTAAAAGTGGCCGCTTCAACGCAATCTTGCCGTGGAGCTACTTTGTATATTACCTATTCTCCGTGTAAAGATTGTAGTAAGTTGATTCATCAATCAGGAATAACGCGCATTGTGTATCAACACAACTATAAAGATGACTCCGGATTGAAGTTTTTAGAAAGAGCGGGAGTAGAAATTGTTCAAATTGAAGATTTTTGAAAACATACGCTAAAAAATATTTGCCCTTTTTTTTGGGCCTTGCTTGTGCGATAGGAATACTGATAGGCTCATTGCTTAATTTTCCTCGGCAGCAAACTTCTTTTTTTGCTGCGCAAAAGAACCCGAGCAAAGAAAAATTTGATCGATTAATAGACTATATCAACTATAACTATGTAGATGAGGTAAATACCGATAGCATTGTAAATATTGCTATTGAAGATATTCTAAATCAACTCGATCCCCATTCAACTTTTATTCCGAAGAGTGTTTCTCAAACAGTGGCTGAAAATATGGGCGGAAGATACCGCGGAGTTGGTATAGAACTTCGGGTAATACGCGATACGGTAATGGTAGTGCGCACCCTGCAAGAGAGTCCAGGCAGAGCAGCAGGAATTAAGTCAGGAGATCGTATCTTATCGGCTAATAAACACCCGTTGGTTGGGGCTAAAATATCAACAAATACCTTTAAAAATATTGTACAAAGCCCTGAAGGAGCTACGCTCCATTTAAAAATTAAGCGACTAGGACAAGACAAGCCGCTAAACATTACGGTATCTAGAGGAATTATTCCACTAAAAAGTGTAGAGGCGGCTTTTATATTGAATACGAGGTTGGGGTATATAAAAATTAATCGCTTTGCGCAAACTACTTTTGCGGAGTTTAAAAGGGCTATACATCAACTAGAAAAACAAGGAGCTACACAAATTGTGTTAGATTTACGCAACAACGGTGGTGGGTATGTTAACGAAGCCATTAAGGTGGCCGATGAATTTTTGCCCAAAGGCAAGTTGATTGTTTTTACCAAAGACCGTGAAGGGCATGTTGAAAAAACGTATGCTACAAGTGGAGGTGATTTTGAGCACACCAAAGTTTATGTGCTGATTAACCAAAACACAGCTTCGGCAAGTGAGATTGTAGCCGGTGCCTTGCAAGATAATGATGTAGGGACCATTGTAGGAAGGCGATCTTTTGGAAAAGGATTGGTACAGCGTGAAATGAGCCTGGGAGATGGAAGTGCCGTACGGCTTACCGTGGCACGTTACTACACGCCTACCGGTCGTTCTATCCAGAAACCGTACAAAGATGAGAGTACACGAGCATATTACCGAGACCACAGAAGGCGTTACCGAAGTGGTGAGCTAGAGTTTAAAGATAGTATCCCGATAAACGATTCATTGAAGTACACTACTCCCAAAGGTAAAATTGTGTATGGTGGAGGTGGTATTATTCCGGATGTGTTTATTCCGGAAGACCTGAGCTACCACAAAGGAGAATTAGATTTCTTACTGCACAGTAGATTGATGGATTCTTTTGTCTTTACATTGATGGACCAAAACAGGCCTTATTATAATGATTTGAGCCGAACAGTGTTTATAGACTCAATGCAGGTAACCTCTAAAATGATGCAATCATTTAGAAATTTTTTGAAGAAACACAATTTGCGTTTTCCGGTAAAGAAATACCACGCCTTAGTAAAAGAGTATATCAAGGCTTGTATGGCCCGGCAGTTGTTTGGTACAGATGCCTACAATCAGGTATTGAGCCAAAGAGACCCGGCCATTGAAAAAGTGATAACCTTAGATAGTTTAAAGTAGTAAAGCTTATTGCTCATTACTTTCTGCTTTTTTCTGAATGGCACGAGTGGCCATTAAGATAAGCATGATAACAATAACACACGCACTGGCTAAAACCCCAATGAGTGCCCCAGCGCTTCCCTTGCTGAAAGGATCGTCGTAGTTGAGTTGAAACAAACTAAAAATAAGCATGCCAAAACCGACTGCCAACAGGATATAAATAAGATATTTCATTACGAGAATAAATTTTGAACGTTTGACGCAAATAATTTTACGGCTATAGCCAGCAAAATTACGCCAAATATTTTTTGTATGATGCTAATTCCTTGTTTTCCCAAGGTGCGTTCAATTCTTCCGGAAGATTTTAAAACAAGATAAACCACAATAAGATTTACAATTACCGCTGAAATGATATTAACTACGTGATATTCTGCACGCAAAGACAATAGAGCGGTCATGGCTCCGGGACCGGCAATAAGCGGGAAAGCCAATGGAATTATAGAAGCTGTTTCAGGAGTTTCATCTTTCATTATTTGAATTCCCAAAATCATCTCTAGCGCCATAAAAAACAAGACGAAAGCTCCGGCAACGGCAAATGAGTTGATATCTACCCCAATCAGTTTTAAGATGGTTTCACCTACAAATAAAAAGGCTATCATAATGATACCAGAAACCAGTGCGGCTTTTTCACTTTGAATATGCCCTACTTTTTTTCGTAGTCCTACAATAATAGGAATGCTGCCAATTATATCAATAATGGCGAATAAAATCATGGTGGCTGATAAAAATTCTTTAAAATTGAAGCCCATAACTTATTGTGTTAGAAACAAAAACTGTATAAAAACGCGGCAAAATTAGAGTAAGCATTTTGGGTAGACAAGCTTTTATAATATAATTTTTTACAAAACTTTAGGAAACGGAAGAATTGGCTTAGTGCTTATACCCAAACCGCTTGAGTTGTTTCTCGTTATTGCGCCAGTTTTTATTGACTTTTACGTAGAGTTCAAGGTGTATTTTTTTATTAAAAAATACTTCTAAGTCTTTACGCGCTTCAGTGCCAACACGTTTAAGGGCTTGTCCTTTGTGCCCAATTATAATTCCTTTTTGCGAGTCGCGTTCAACCATAATGAGACTGCGTATTCGTATAATATCTTCCTCTTCTTTAAAAGACTCGGTCTCAATTTCTACGCTATAAGGCACCTCTTTTTTGTAATGTAGTAAGATCTTTTCGCGGAGGGTCTCATTCACAAAAAATCGCTCAGATTTGTCGGTTAATGCATCTTTGGGATAATATGGAGGTGATTCGGGGAGTAAGGCTACTATGCGGTTAAAAACTTCTTGTACCCCAAATTTTTCTAACGCCGAAATAGGAAAAATTTCGGCATTGGGTACTTTTTCTTTCCAAAAGGCTACTTGTGCTTCCAGTTTATCTTGGTTACCGGTATCAATTTTATTGATGAGTAATAATACCGGTACTTTGGCGTGTGTAATTTTATTAAAAAAACGTTCGTCTTTGAGCTGCTGTTCTCCCAATTCTACCATATAGACCAATATATCGGCATCTTTAAAGGCTGCATCTACCACGTCCATCATAGACTCTTGCAACTCATAAGCCGGCTTAATGATGCCCGGAGTATCGTTAAACAAGAGTTGATAATCTTCGCCATTTACAATTCCTAAAATGCGGTGACGGGTGGTTTGTGCTTTTTGAGTAATAATAGACAAACGCTCTCCTACCAATGCATTCATCAAAGTTGATTTACCTACATTGGGATTGCCAATAATGTTAACGTAACCGGCTTTATGCGGCATAAGCGTGTTTTTAAATGGCTTTTAAAATATACGTATTTTTTTTGCCCTTGTTGATAATTACGTACTTGTTATTTATTAAATCGACTTGCGTAATACGGTAATCTCTGTTTACTTTTTCTTTGTTTACCGAAACGGCATTTTGTTTCAAAGCCCTAATGGCTTCGCCATTACTTTTTAAGAATCCGGTTTCAGCAGAAAGTGCGGCAACCATATCTAGTCCTTCAACAAATTTGTTTTGGGCTATTTCTGCTTGCGGCACACCTTCAAAAACATCTAAGAAAGTTTTTTCATCTAGTTTTTTAAGATCTTCTGCAGTTGATTTACCAAACAGTACTTCAGAAGCTTTTATGGCATTTTGCAAATCTTCTTCAGAGTGAACGAGACGCGTAATTTCTTCGGCCAACCGTTTTTGTAATAAGCGTAGATGAGGTGCTTTTCGATGTTCTTCAATAAGACTTTCTACTTCTTCTTTGCTTAAGAAAGTAAAAATTTTGATGAAATTTTCGGCGTCTTCATCCGTGTTGTTTAACCAGTATTGATAAAACTTGTAAGGCGAAGTACGCTCCGGATCTAACCAGACATTTCCGCCTTCAGATTTGCCAAATTTTGTACCATCGGTTTTTGTGATGAGTGGCGAAGTCATGGCATAGCCTTTACCAACATTCATACGGCGCATTAATTCGGTTCCGGTAGTAATATTTCCCCACTGATCGCTTCCTCCCATTTGCAGGGTAATTCCTTTGGTTTTATAAAGATGCAAGAAGTCATAACCTTGTACCAACTGGTAGCTAAACTCTAAGAAACTCATCCCGGCTTGGCTGTCAGCTTCCGGATCAAAACGTTTTTTAACAGAGTCTTTAGCCATCATATAATTTACGGTAATGTGTTTGCCTACATCGCGAATAAACTCGAGAAAAGAAAAATCTTTCATCCAGTCATAATTGTTAACGAGTTCAGCTGCATTTTTGGCATCACTGTCAAAATCTAAGAATTTTGAGAGCTGCTTTTTTATGCCGGCTAGGTTTTTTTGCAGAGAAGCATCGTTTAGCGCATTGCGTTCTTTAGACTTTCCTGATGGGTCGCCAATCATACCGGTGGCACCGCCAATTAACGCAAAAGGTTTGTGACCACAGCGCTGAAAATGAGCCAATACCATAATGGGTACCATGCTGCCAATATGTAAAGAATCGGCGGTTGGGTCAAAACCGATATAAGCACTGCGCATGCCCTCCATTAAGTGTTCTTCGGTTCCGGGCATAATGTTGTGTAACATTCCGCGCCACTTTAGTTCTTCTACAAAATTTTTAAGCATTGTATTTTATTTTTGACAGGGCAAAAGTAAGGAATTTACGCGCGTTTTCTGCAAATTATTTTAGAAGGTTATTAGGTTATATTGCTGTAATTAATGAGTTTTTAAAAGTGCATTTAATTATAAAATCTACAAAAATCACCTACGGTTATTCATCTGCTTCCTTAGGGTGTTCGTCTGTAAACCGGGCAGATTGGTCGTAAAAACAAGTTTTGTGTTTGATTGTTTCAATGTAAAGTGGTAGTTTAGCCATGTTTCAATTGTAAAAATAGGTTTTTCAGACTTCTTTTTGCTTTATTCACAGCTTGTTATGATTAAACGATTTATTGCGCTAGAGTGGAAACAATTTACGCGCTCAGCAGCTTTTGGAAGTAGCCTTGCCGCTAAAATTCTTATTGGTTTTTTTGCGGTTTATCTTATAGTGTGTTTTTTGTTTGCCGGTGTTGGGGCCTATTTTATTATTGAGAAAGCATTTCCGGGGGCAGATCCATTAGTTGTGGTAAACAATTACATCCTGTTTTGGTTTTTATTAGATTTGACAGTCCGGTTTTTTATTCAAAAACTACCGGTAATGAATGTAAAACCTTTTATGGGGCAGCCCATAAATCGATCAACCATTATTCACTATCTCTTAGGCAAAACAACCCTTTCTTTTTTTAATTTTTTGCCACTGTTTTTCTTTGTGCCTTTTAGTGTAGTGTTGATGGTACAAGGGTATCCGCCTTTGCATGTTATTCCGTGGTTTTTTGCGATGCTTTTTTTTGAAATTAGCATCAACTATCTCAATTTTCTCATCAATAAAAACGACACGGTTTTTTATATCATTTTAGGCTTGTTGGTTGTTTTAGCAGGGTTGCAATATTTTGATATTTATAATGTTACACAGGCAGGAGGGTATGTTTTTAATCGCATTTACAACGTTTCGTATGCATTTTTAATCCCACTGTTGTTAATGATTTTGCTGTATCGCCGCAACTACGCGTATATGCGAGGAGTATTTTATTTAGATGACCAGGTTAAAAAGAAAACAACAGAAGCTAAAACAACTGATTTAAGTTGGTTAAATAAGTTTGGAAAAACAGCTACATTCTTAAAAAATGATATTCGACTTATTTTGCGCAATAAACGTCCCAAACAAGTTTTAATCATGTCATTCTTGTTTTTGTTCTACGGACTTTTGTTTTATACGCAAGATATTTATAAAGATAGTTTTATAGCAATTGCCTTTGCTTCTATTTTTATTACCGGTGGATTTCTGTTCACCTTTGGGCAGTTGGTACCCTCTTGGGATAGTGAATATTATAAACTGCTGATGGGACAAAATATTCCGTACCGAAAGTATTTAGAGTCTAAATGGTATTTAATGGTTTTTGGAACAGTACTCAGTTTTATTTTGGCCACACCGTATTTGTATTTTGGCTGGAAGATTTTTGGAATGATTGCGGCTGGTGCGTTGTTTAATATAGGCCTTAACACGTTTATTACGCTGTGGGGAGGTGCACTGAACCGCGTTCCGGTAAAGCTAAACGTAAAAGCCAAAGCTTTTGCCAATACACAAAAGTTTAATATGACACAAATGCTTATTGCGTTGCCTAAATTTCTATTACCTATTATACTATTTTATATTCCTTACTTGCTGTTTAATTACCAGGTAGGACTAATTGTCTTAGGGCTGTGCGGCATTTCAGGGCTCGTTTTTAGAAATTTCTTTTTAAACCAGATTGAAAATATTTATCAAAAAGGAAAGTATAAAACCATTGCTGCTTTTGATGATAAGAAATAACCATAGTAAGCCATACTAATATTTATAAAAAGACCTCAACCATGATACACATAGAAAATCTTAGCAAAACCTATAAAGACAAAACGGTTTTAAATATTGAAGACCTAACAATAGACCGCGGACAAAGTTTTGGATTAGTGGGCAATAACGGAGCCGGAAAAACCACCCTGTTTAGCCTTTTACTTGATTTAATTCAGCCAACCACCGGGCAGGTTACTTCTAATGGGGTGGTGGTAAACCAAAGTGAAGAGTGGAAGCCTTTTACCGCTTCTTTTATAGACGAAAGTTTTTTGATTGGTTACTTAACCCCCGAAGAGTATTTCTATTTTATTGGAGAGTTGCGCGGGCAAAACAAAGCTGATGTGGACAAATTTGTAAGTCAATTTGAAGACTTTTTTCACGGAGAAATTCTCAATCAAAAAAAATATTTACGCGATCTCTCTAAAGGAAACCAGAAAAAAGCGGGAATTGTAGGCGCACTTATTGGCAAACCGGAAGTTATTATTTTAGACGAACCTTTTGCTAATTTGGACCCAACTACCCAAATTCGCTTAAAAAAGCTGCTTAAAGAGTTGGTGCAAAATCAAAATGCCACGGTGCTTATTTCTAGTCACGATTTAAATCATGTAACGGATGTTTGCGAACGTATTGTGGTTTTAGAAAAAGGCGAACTGATAAATGATGTAGCTACTAGCGAGACAACCCTAAAAGATCTGGAACATTATTTTGCAAGCGAAGAGTAGCTAAATGCCTATAATTTTTTGTTATACAGTGAATTATATAGTTCATTTTATAACGAGTTATTAAATAAAAATCGGTAATTTCTGGTAATATTGAGGGCATTCTTCCAAAAGAACTGTATTTTTACGGTTTAATCACACTAAAAACCAAGAAGATAAGTTATTCCTTGGGGAGTATTTCTTATGAGTTGGGGACAAAAAACCGTATCAACTGCATATAAAGCCTGTTTGTTGTTTGTAATAATCAGCGTGGCTTTGGCGTGTTCAAGAAAAAAAGACACGTGGCTGAGTAGAAATTTTCATGCCATGGGCGCGTACTACAATATTCTCTTTCATGGAGATGAGGCGCTAGATAACGGCATCAAACAACTCCACCAAAACTATACAGACAATTATTGGAAAATCCTTCCAATAGAGAGGATTCAGCGGCGCGAAGATTCTACTAAATATGGAGAAATGGTTTCTAGCATTGCTAAAAATGCATTAAATCAGGAAGAGGTTGCCACAAACAATCCGAATAATCCACAGAACGCATTTAGTAATTTTAAGAACCCTAACCGGAATAATAATTTTAACTCAAATCCTAACTATAACAACTTTAATAACTCGGGTAGGAATTATAACAATGCAGCTTATTCTCAAAATCAGAATGGTTATGCCAATAGTTATAATAATAACGGCTATAATACATACAATAATAATTCGTATGGGTATAACTCCATGGGCTCAAGATATAATAACGGTAGGCAATATGAGAATAATACGGTAAACAATTATGGCAGAAGTAATGCCTATGGAAACAGTTATGGAAACGCTTATGGAGGAGTAAGGCAAAACTATGGCAATTCAGAATATGCATATACCGGTCCGGATGCCGGAGGAATAAGAGGGTATAGCCGTGGGTTTCGCATTGGTCCAAGTAATTTAGATGGATTTGATCTTAACACTACTACGGTAGATCAAAAATTTAATCGGGCGGAAGAAAAAGCTACGAAGGCTATACAAAAACACAGCATGCTTATAAATGGCGTAGAGCATAACACGCAAATGGGGCATGCATTCTTACTGCTTGGAAAAGCACGTTATTACGATCAACGATATTTTCCGGCATTAGAGGCTTTTAATTATACGGCACGTAAGTTTAATAACGAATCGCTTATTGCTACGGCTAGAGTGTGGGCAGAAAAAGTGTATTTGCGATTAGGGGATAATGAGCGAGTGGCCAAAAATATTGAAACCCTGTTGAGTGGAAAATACATTCCGAAGAGCGATACATTAAAAGCGTTGAGTGTTACCGTTCAAAATTATCTCAATCAAGGTAATTTGCCGGCTACGCTACATGCCTTTACGTGGTATTATGTAGATACAGCCAAAATAGCCGATGCTCTTCAGCATGCATATTTTAAACCGGAGACGGTTGTAAAGGCTTCAGAAGCATTGGCACAAGCCTATCTTAATCAAAGGCAAGAAGAAGAGGCACTAGTTCCGCTTAATTTGGCTATTCATACTACCAAAGACAAAAAAAAGAAGGGAAGACTACTTTACATTAAAGGTCAGATTTTCGAAAAATTGGGCAAAGTAGATAGCGCCAGAACGGCGTTTAATGATGTAATTGATTTGCGTAGGCGTTCTCCACGTATATATTGGATACATGCGCAAATGGAAAAAGCCCGACTTTTTGACTATCAAAAAAAAGACGCAGAGGTTCTTCTAAAACGACTTAAAAAGCTGCAAAAAACCCATGAAAACAGGCCGTATTTAGACCTGATTGATTATCAGTTGGCAGCATATTATAAAAAGTTAGATTCTATGCCTCAAGCGGTGGTGTACTACAACCAAGCTTTGCGTACAGGTACGCAAGACCACGGGTTGTTAGCTCGTATTTATAGAACCTTGGGCAATTATAATTTTGAACAGGCACAGTATAAAACCGCTGCTGCATATTATGATAGCACGATGGTTAATTTACCGGCCAGCTCGTTGGTATATTATAAAACCCGCAGAAGACGGTTAGGGCTTAATGAGGTGATTAAATATGAAGACATAGCTACCCGAAATGATAGTATTTTATATTTAGTTCACTTAACTCCGGAAGAGCGAGAAACATATTTTCAAAACTATGTAGACAGTATGAAAACCCAGGCCATAGCGCAGATAAAACAAGAAAAAAACAAACAACGAAGCGCTTCTTTAAAGCAAACCGTTGCGCGTAGGCAAGGCAATCGTAGCGGTTTTTACTTTTACAATCCTACGCGAGTAGCTATGGGACTAGCCACTTTTCACCAAATATGGGGTAATCGGAGTTTGCAAGACAACTGGCGCAGCGAAGCTGGTTTTATAGCAACAAATGATACTACGAAAGAACAAAATTCGTCGGCTGAAGGAGTAATGGCAACGATAGCAAACAATCCGGCTTTTAAAGTACAAACCTATCTCGATAAGATTCCGGAGAAAAGAAAAGAAATAGACAGTCTTACCAAAGAGCGGAATTTTGCTTATTATCAGCTAGGCATTATATACGAAACGCGGTTTAATAAACATGCGTTGGCCGCGCAAAAATTAGAGTCGTTACTTCAAAATCAGCCGGAACAGCAACTCATTTTGCCTGCAAAATATAACCTGTATAAAATTTATAGTGCACAGGGTGATAAGGTAAAAGCACAACGATGGAAAGATGATATCTTAACCAATTATCCGGATTCTAGGTATGCTAAAATCTTACGTAACCCACAAAGTTTGCGCGAATCGGTCAATAATCCGGAGCAGATTTATGCAGCACTCTATAAACAATATGAAGCAGGCAAATATGCAATCGTTCTCAAAAAATGCGAGCACTATATCACGCAATTAAATGGAGCTCCTGTCATGCCAAAGTTAGCCTTGCTTAAAGCTACCATTACCGGTCGGTTATACGGGCTAAAAGCCTATGAGAAGGCGTTAAACTTTGTTGCGTTGACCTATCCACAGAGTAAAGAAGGTAAGAAAGCGCAAAAGTTGGTAGATGAAACCATACCAAAACTTCAAGAAACTACTTTTGATAAGGCCGTAGCCGGACGCTATGAGTTGGTTTATACAGTTGCGTCATCGGCTAGAAAAACGGCGCTAATAAAACAAGAAAAATTAGATCGATTTATAGAAAAAATGGAGCTAAAAGCTCAATTACACACCTCGGTAGATGTATATACGCCGCAGCAACTGTTTGTGGTGGTGTGGGGTTTTCATACACGAGAAGAGGTAGATCACTTTAAGGAGAAATTGACAAAAGAAAAAATTCTTCAACATAAAAAGGGTAGCTTTGTCATCTCTTCTAAGAATTATGGGGTTTTATTAATGCATAAGAACCTAGCAGAATATTTAAAAGAATTCAATTAATAAACGTAAAGAAATGTTTTCAGAAGGCAAAAAAACAAAGGGAAGTACTACAAATACTCACGAGCAAAACAAAATAGCACAAGGCACTAAACTAGTGGGAGATATTGAAGCCGAAGGCTGCTTTCGCATAGAAGGCACCTTGGTAGGAAATTTAAAAACTCCTTCAAAAATTGTGGTGAGTAAAACGGGTACTATTGAGGGAGATGTGGTATGTGGAGATGCTGATATTGAGGGCTCTTTTACGGGCACACTTACCGTAAAAAACAATTTAAATTTAAAAGCTACTTGTACGATACAAGGAGAGGTAACTACCGGAAAACTATCGGTAGAGCCGGGCGCCAACCTTAATGGCTCCTGCACAATGAAAGGCGCTGTAAAAACATTAAAAGATGAGTCAAAAGGATCCCGACAAAAAGAAAAGTCCGCTTAGAAAATATGCTGAGCTTTCAGGTATAGGTTTTCAAATGGCCGCTACCATTTTTGTCTGTGCTTGGATTGGCCGAAAGTTAGACCAACACTTTCAAACACAGAAAGAGTGGTTTACTATTGGGTTTGTTTTATTTGGGGTGTTTGCTTCGCTTTATCTGGTTATTCAACAGCTAAAAGCCATTAAAAAGAGAGATAGAGAAGATTAAATGAAGAAAATTTTATTCAGAACGCTGGGAATGTTCCTCTTGGCCGGGCTTTTTTATGTAGCACAACGGTATTTGCTCGTTACCTATATTGAGACACCCAAACTGTCTTTTCTCAATTTTAGTTATACCGCCAATTTTGTAGCTACATTTCTTATTATAAGCCTACTTTTTGGCATGCGGCATGTGGCAAAAGACTCGTTGGGGTTTATGTATATGGTCTTGGGAGTTCTTAAGGTTATTTTCTTTTTGGTCTTAGCAAAGACCTCCGGGTATAGTTTAGGTAAACCTATCTTTTTTCACTTTTTTATTCCCTATGTGTGGGGTACGCTTATTGAAGTACTCTTCCTTATTCAACTTTTAAGGCTCCCCAATACCAACAATATCAACGATTTAGATAAAAGTTAAAGTTCTTGTTGATTTGTGTTTTTTGTAGAGTTATTTATCTATATTTGCACCCAATTTTGAGGATTAAAAATTTCTTCTAAAAATGCACAAAAAACACATTCTACCGGTCGTGATGGCAGGATTGTTTATCCTGATGTCATCCTTCTCTTTTGCCCAAGAAAACACTGCAGAAAATCATCAGCAGGAAGAACGAGCACACAGAAAAGAAGAAATGCATGAAGTTATTCATCACCACCTTCGGGATGCTTATTATTTTGATCTTTTCTCTATAGAATCGACCGGCAAGCACGTTGGATTTCCGCTTCCGGTCATTTTAATAGATAATGGTCTCCATATCTTTTCTTCAGCACGTTTTAACAGAGGAAAAAGCGTAGCAGAAGTTGACGGACAACACTACAAATTGTATCACAGTAAAGTTTTTAAGACCGATGCCAGTGGTACCTTGCATTTTGGTGAGGATGGTTTTCCAACCAATGCGCAACCCATAGATATTTCTATAACCAAAGGCGTAGTGGTTATTGCGTTGGTTTGTCTTGTCCTTTTCCTTGTCTTTAGAGGAATGGCAAAATCGTACAAGAAAGGCGATGGGTTGCCCAAAGGATTTAATCGCTTGCTAGAGCCCATGGTTGTATATGTGCGCGATGAAATGGCTAAACCCACTATTGGTCCGGAGTATAAGCGGTTTATGAGCTATTTGCTAACCGTTTTCTTCTTTATTTTAGTGATGAATCTTTTGGGAATGCTTCCCTTTGGAGTTAATATTACCGGAAATATAACGATCACCTTTACCCTCGCAATTATTACCTTTTTTATTACTCAGTTCTCCGGAAATAAACATTACTGGGGACACGTATTCTGGTTTCCAAACGTGCCGGTAATTGTAAAAATCATCTTGATTCCTATTGAAATTTTAGGCTTGTTTACCAAACCATTCGCTTTAATGATGCGACTTTTTGCTAACATGACGGCGGGGCACGTGGTAACGCTTACGTTCTTAGGTCTTATTGTATTATATAACACCTGGGTTGCCGGGGTTGGCTCTTTTGCCTTCACCATTTTTATCAACCTAATTGAAATATTAGTTGCCTTTATTCAGGCATATGTATTCACCTTATTAAGCGCGCTATATTTTGGCGATGCGGTGGTAAAACACGAGGAAGAACACGAAGAAAACGAATTGGCAGTAGCCTAATAATAAGAATAAGTAAAGTTGAAGTTTAATTTTTAAATTGTTAGTTATGAGTATCCCAGTAATGGTAGGTGCAGGTTTAATAACCATCGGAGCCGGAATTGGACTAGGATTGATTGGTAAAGGTGCTATGGAAGGTATCGCCCGTCAACCCGAAGCAAGTTCAAAAATTCAGGTAAATATGATTATTATTGCCGCCCTTCTTGAAGGTATTGCTTTTGCAGCGTTAGTATTAACGATGTAAGAACAAACAACACACTCTTCTTTTATAGCGGTTGGCTATAAAAGAAGAGTCTTTTAAAAAAATAAATTTCTGAAAATCAAAAAATATGGGAATTTTACACGATTTTTCATTCGGGTTGTTTTTTTGGCAAGCCATTCTTGTCATCATCTTAATTATTATTTTAAGAAAATATGCTTGGGGGCCTATTCTTACCGCCCTTAACGATCGTGAAGACGGTATTCGCAAAGCCTTAGAATCTGCTGAAAAAGCGCGTATGGAGATGGATAAACTCCAATCCGATAACGAGCAGCTTATTCGCAAAGCTCGTGAAGAACGTGACGAAATGCTAAAAGAAGCTCGTCAAATTAAAGAACGTATGATTGCGGAGGCCTCTGGTGAAGCAGAAGCAAAAGCCAATGCAATTATTACCCGTGCTAAAGAAGCTATTGAGGCTGAAAAACAAACCGCAATGGCCGATATTAAGGCACAAATGGCAGATTTATCTATAGAAATTGCAGAAAAAGTAGTGCGTCATGAGCTAGATAGCAAAGACAAACAAATGCAATTGGTAGATAATATGCTAGAAAAAGTTACCCTAAACTAATACAACCATGGCCGGAAAACGCGCAGCACAACGTTATGCCAAAGCCTTGTTGTCTTTGGCTTCTGAACAAAATCAACTCGATGCGATTGATGCCGATATTCGACTGATAGACCAAACCGTTGTCGACAGTAAAGATTTACGGGTAATGTTGAAGAGTCCAATCATTAAAAGCGAATTAAAACAGGCTTGTCTTCATCAAATTTTTAAAGGGGTTAATCCGTTAGTAACTAATCTTTTTGAAGTGCTTCTTCAAAATAAACGGATAAACCTTCTACCCGATGTGGTAAAAGCCTTTATTGGTTTAGTTGATAAATTAAACAATGTAACCACAGCAAAAGTAACGACCGCTGTGCCGTTAGATGCTGATATGGAAGCCAAAATTAGGCAAAAAATAAAAGAAATTACCGGCGATGAAGCTACGCTGGTAAAACATATAGATGAAAATATCTTGGGAGGGTTTGTATTGCGTATAGACGATTTACAATACGATGCCAGTATCTCAGGCAAATTAACTAGTTTACAACAAAAGTTTAAACAGAGCGCATACCAATAAGGAGGCTCGTTGGGGTGGAAACACCACGAAACATAATCTAAAGTTATGGCAGAAATTAAGCCCGCTGAAGTTTCAGCAATTTTAAAGAAACAGCTCACAAATTTTGATGACAAAGCTTCATTAAACGAAGTAGGAACCGTACTTACTGTTGGTGATGGTATTGCCAATGTCTACGGCTTGTCTAACGCCGAATACGGTGAGATTGTTGAATTTGAAGGAGGAATGGAAGGCCTAATCCTTAACCTAGAGGAAGATAGTGTAGGGGTTACCTTGTTTGGCTCTTCTAAAGAAATTAGTGAAGGAGACACGGTAAAACGTACCGGCCGTATTGCTTCTATAGAAGTAGGCGATGGTATTGTAGGACGTGTTGTAAACACCTTGGGGCAACCCATTGATGGAAAAGGTGCTATTACCGGAGAAAAGGTGCAAATGCCTTTAGAGCGTAAAGCTCCGGGAGTAATTTTCCGTGAACCGGTAAAAACCCCGCTACAAACAGGTATTAAAGCTATTGATGCAATGGTACCGATTGGCCGCGGACAGCGTGAATTGGTTATTGGTGACCGTCAAACCGGAAAAACGACCGTTTGTGTAGATACTATTCTTAACCAAAAAGAATTTTACGATGCCGGAGAACCCGTGTATTGTATTTATGTGGCTATTGGTCAAAAAGCTTCTACGGTAGCAGCTATTGCTAATACGTTGAAAGAAAAAGGCGCTTTAGACTATACCATTATTGTAGCAGCTAATGCCTCAGATCCGGCTCCTATGCAGGTATATGCTCCATTGGCCGGTGCGGCTATTGGCGAGTATTTTCGTGATACAGGTCGTCAAGCATTAATTATTTATGATGATTTGTCTAAACAAGCAGTGGCTTATCGTGAGGTGTCGTTGTTATTGCGTCGTCCACCAGGTCGTGAAGCTTACCCCGGAGACGTGTTTTACTTGCACTCTCGTTTGCTAGAACGCGCTGCTAAAATTGTGGGCGATGATACCATTGCACAACAAATGAATGACCTTCCGGAAGGCCTAAAAGGAAAAGTAAAAGGAGGGGGTTCTTTAACTGCATTGCCTATTATTGAAACCCAAGCAGGAGACGTTTCAGCGTATATTCCTACCAACGTAATTTCTATTACTGATGGACAAATTTTCTTAACCTCAGACTTGTTTAACTCAGGGGTTCGTCCGGCAATTAATGTAGGTATTTCGGTATCTCGTGTGGGAGGTTCTGCACAGATCAAATCTATGAAAAAAGTGGCCGGTACCTTAAAACTAGACCAAGCACAATACCGCGAGTTAGAGGCATTTGCTAAGTTTGGTTCAGACCTAGATGCCGCGACCATGAATACGATTGAAAAAGGAAAGCGAAATGTTGAGATCTTGAAACAAGGTCAAAACGATCCTTATCCGGTAGAAAATCAGGTGGCAATTGTGTATGCAGGGTCTAAAAACTTGTTGAAAAATGTTCCGGTAGATAAAGTAAAAGAATTTGAACGCGATTATTTAGAGTTTTTAGATACTACACATCGCGATACGTTAGATGCATTAAAAGGCGGAAAATTAACAGACGAAGTAGTAGAAGTATTGCAAAACGCAGCGAAAGAAATTTCAGCAAAATATAACTAAAGAGAAACTTCCGTTAGCGGAAACTTTAAGGTGCTTTTAGTATGGCTAACTTAAAAGAATTACGAAACAGAATAGGGTCAGTATCGTCAACGATGCAGATTACCAATGCTATGAAAATGGTATCGGCTGCTAAGTTGAGTAAGGCGCAAGAAGCTATTACGGCTATGCGCCCTTATGCAGACAAATTAACTGAACTCTTGCAGAGCCTTAGCGCTTCTAGTGATGGTGCCAACAGCAAATACGCTCAAGTGCGCGAAGGAAACAATGTTTTAATTGTGGCTATTTCTTCTAATAGAGGGTTGGCCGGTGCATTTAATTCTAATATTGTGAAACGCGTAAATCAATTGGCGCAGCACGAATTTATTGGAAAAAATGTAGAAGTAATTTGTTTAGGGAAAAAAGCCGGTGATGTATTGAAAAAATCATTGTTGATTACCGATACCAACACCGATATTTTTGACGACTTATCGTTTGAAAATGTAGCTGAAATTGCGGAAAATTTTATGGATGATTTTGTAAATGAAACCTATGATGAAGTAGTATTTGTTTACAACAAGTTTGTCAATGCCGCTACACAAGAAGTTATTACAGAACCTTTTTTGCCGGTTGTACCGAAGGAAGAAGAGCAAGACGTTCAAACTACGGTTGATTATATTTTTGAGCCTGAACAAGAACGCATTATTCAGGAATTGATTCCAAAATCATTAAAAATGCAGTTGTTCAAAGCACTTCGCGACTCGGTAGCTTCTGAGCACGGTGCCCGTATGACGGCCATGCATAAAGCCACCGATAATGCTACTGCCTTGAAACACGACTTAACCTTGGCTTATAACAAAGCACGTCAGGCAGCTATTACAAATGAAATTTTAGAAATTGTAGGGGGAGCCGAAGCGTTGAATAACTAAACCGGCTTCACTTTAAAAATATAAAGGAGAATTTCTCGAGAAATTCTCCTTTTTTGTTAGGGTTTATGTAAAGATTATACCCACTCTCGAGGATGTTGAAGCACGTTCACCAATTCTTCTTCCATACTTCCCGAAGCCGGATGATAATTGTATTTCCAACGTACAATAGGAGGAAGGCTCATCAAGATGCTTTCTATTCTTCCATTTGATTTTAAGCCGAAGAGGGTTCCTTTATCGTGCACCAAATTAAATTCGACGTAGCGTCCACGACGAATTTCTTGCCATTCTTTGTGTCGACTGGTGAATGGAAAATCTTTTCGCTTTTCTAAAATAGGCAAATAAGCGTTTATAAAGCTGTTTCCTACTTCTGAGACAAAGTTATACCAGTCATCTACCGTTCGTTCTTTAGAGGGCTTTAAATAATCAAAAAATAAACCACCAATTCCACGTGCTTCTTCTCGATGTACATTCCAAAAATAGGCATCGCACTCTTTTTTAAATTTGGGGTAAAACGACGGGTCGTGCTTATCGCACGCATTTTTACAAATCATATGAAAGTGGCGAGCGTCATCTTCATTTAAATAATAAGGCGTTAAATCTTGCCCTCCTCCAAACCATTGGTCTATCGTTTGTCCTTGTTTATCATACATTTCAAAATACCGCCAATTGGCATGAACGGTAGGAGCCATCGGATTTTTCGGATGTAAAACTAGACTCAATCCGCAGGCAAAAAAATCGACATCACCCACGTTGAAATATTGTTGTAAAGCCGGACTTAGTGGGCCGTGTACCTTTGAAATATTCACTCCTCCACGCTCAATTATTTGTCCGTTTTCTAAGACCCGTGTTTTTCCGCCCCCGCCGCCTTCGCGCTTCCAGTCGTCTTCTACAAATTTAGCTTTCCCTTCCATCATTTCTAATGCGCCGGTAATCTCATTTTGTAGATTTTGTATATAGGTGTAAAATTTATCTTTCATTGTGTTCCGTTTTTTTGATAAACTGGAATATACACATAACTATTTAATAATGAGTTTTTTACAATATTTTATAGCTAGGTGTGTTAAACAGTTTTTATGATAGAATTTATAAAAGTCATACGTGCTTCAAAGGTACTATACAAAGCTTCAAAACGTGTTTGTTTTTTAAAAAAATATTTTGGATTTATACTTTGTGAATGCAGGTTTATTTTTATCAATTTAAACCTGCTGAGAGATTTTTGCAGTGCTTATAGCTATTTCTTTATTCTTAATTGGCCTATGGAGCGTGTTTGTTTTCAAACGATTTTCTGATTATTTTTTATGGATAAGATAACAGATCCATAGTATTCTTTTTCGAGCTGATTTTGCGGTTATTAAATTAGCTTTTTCAGGATGAACAATTTAGCGCTACATAATGTATCTTTGCATTTATTTTTAAGTTCAATTTTTTATACGAATAAAGTAATGGTTGAATTTTTGACGCAAAACGACTACATGCTGCCCGTACAGTCTCGTTATGCAAAATGGGTAGAGCATGTTATAGAGTCTGAAAAGAAGATTTGTGGAGACATTTCGTATACGTTTTGCAATGATGCGGATTTAGATAAATTAAATCAACACTATCTGAACCACGTTGATTATACAGATATTATTAGTTTTGATGCAACAGTAGGAGACATTATTTCAGGAGAGATTTTTATTAGCACAGAAAGAGTTGCAGAAAATGCCAAAAAATTTGGCGTCTCTTTTGATGAAGAATTGCTCCGCGTATTAGCCCATGGGTTGTTGCATTATTGTGGTTACAATGATAAGACGCCGGAGCAGTCAACAGAAATGCGTCTAAAAGAAGCTGAAAAAATGAAATTGTTCCACGTGGAACAATTGTAAAAAAGAGCCTTATGTTTGAAGAAGAATACGATGTAATTGTGGTAGGAGCCGGACACGCTGGAAGCGAAGCTGCAGCGGCGGCGGCCAATATGGGCTGCCGTACGTTGTTGGCAACAATGAATTTACAAAATATAGCTCAGATGTCATGTAATCCGGCAATGGGAGGTATTGCTAAAGGGCAAATTGTGCGTGAAATTGATGCTTTAGGTGGGTATGCCGGGATAGTAAGTGACCGGAGCGCCATTCAATTTAGAATGCTAAACCGATCTAAGGGGCCTGCTGTTTGGAGTCCCCGGGTACAAAGCGACCGAATGCTGTTTTCGGCTACGTGGCGTCATCTGTTAGAACAAACCCCCAACTTAGATTTTTGGCAAGAAATGATTACGGGAATTGTGGTCGATAAAAATCGAGTTACCGGTATTAAAACTGCTACCGGGTTGACAATTAAGGGAAAGACGGTCATCTTGACGAATGGTACTTTTTTGAACGGACGAATTCATATTGGTGAACACAACTATGGAGGTGGAAGAGCCGGTGAAAGAGCCGCCATTGGTATTACGGCCGATCTTGAAAAAATAGGTTTTGAATCAGGTAGAATGAAGACGGGAACACCCCCAAGAGTTGATGGGCGATCGCTTGATTTTTCTAAAATGGAAGAGCAATCCGGAGATGAAAAACCCGAAAAATTTTCGTATTCTGACATGACTCAAGCACTCACCAAACAACGCTCTTGTTATATAACTTATACTTCAGTAGAAGTGCACGATATATTGCGTGAAGGTTTTGATAGATCGCCTATGTTTAATGGAAGAATTAAAAGTGTAGGCCCGCGTTATTGCCCGAGTATTGAAGATAAAATAAATCGTTTTGCTACGAAAGACAGGCACCAAATATTTGCCGAACCCGAAGGATGGGATACCGTTGAGTATTACGTAAACGGGTTTTCAACTTCTCTTCCACAAGAAGTTCAACTCAAAGCTTTGCGTCGTGTTTCCGGTTTTGAAAATGTAAAAATGTTTAGACCCGGATATGCCATAGAATACGATTATTTTCCACCAAAACAAATTCGCCATACCTTAGAAACGAAACTAATTTCAGGCTTGTATTTTGCCGGGCAAATAAACGGAACTACCGGCTATGAAGAAGCCGGATGTCAGGGTTTGATGGCCGGTATTAATGCGGCCCTAAAAGTGCAAGAAAAAGAGCCTTTTGTGTTGCGTAGAAATGAAGCGTATATAGGAGTATTGATAGACGATTTGATTACGAAAGGCACAAAAGAACCTTACAGAATGTTTACTTCGCGGGCAGAATACCGCACCTTGTTGCGACAAGATAATGCGGATTTTAGATTGACAGAAAAAGGATATCGTATAGGGTTGGCACGAGAAGATCGACTAAAACGAATGGAAGAAAAACATGAAGGAGCTAAAAATTTTAAAGCTTTTCTAACCGAAACGAGTATTGCTCCGGAGGAAATAAACGCTATTTTAGAAGAGAAAAAATCATCTCCGGTAAAACAAAAAGACAAGATTTTTAAAGTGCTCAAACGCCCACATATTTTTATGGAAGATTTGCGCAAAACAGATTTGGTAACCAACTATATTGAAGCTAAAAATTTGGATGAAGAAACGATCACGCAAACAGAGATTCAGATTAAATATGCCGGATATATAGAAAAAGAGAAACTAAATGCAGATAAATTAAATAGACTGGAAGGATTAAAAATTCCGAAGAATTTTGACTACAACAGACTGTCTTCTATGTCGTATGAAGCTCGCCAAAAATTAACAGAAATTCAGCCGGAAACTGTTTCGCAAGCGTCACGAGTTAGTGGGGTACGTCCGAGTGATATTTCTGCCTTATTGGTTTATATCGGCCGATAATTGTTCCACGTGGAACAGAAAAACTCTAACCTCTCTTTGAAGGTCCTGTAAAAACTTATTGTGTTTTTTATTTTTAAACGGTAGCGCATCTCTAAAAAGCAAAAATACCAAGTGTTAGGTTACGCTACTAAGAATGAATTAAAACTAACATGATAGTTTATATAAATACCGAATGTTTACCCATATTTATTATTTTAAAGAGATTTTAGACGTTATAAGCGCTTTATAATGTCTGTATATGTAAGAATAGTTTAAAATGGCTTAAATCGAACATATAAAGACGTCTTCTATAATTTATGATTATTATTTAAAGTAGTTTTCATAAACAAAACTTATAGTTATATAAAAAGACTATTTTTGCCTTAAAAGGATAGAAGTGTAAGAAAAGAGTACATTTACATAAATTTGTAGAATGGAGGGCTTTTGTTAAATTTGCAGGTTCGATTTTGTGAATGATAAATAATGGAGTGGTTTGTATTGTATGTAAAGAGTCGAGCTGAAAAAAAAGTAGCGACAAGATTACAAGAAAAAGGAGTTTTGGTTTTTTGCCCCACAAAGATTGAAGAACGAAAATGGTCTGATCGGATAAAAAAAATTGAAGTTCCTTATTTTCGTTCGTATGTGTTTGTAAAATTTGAAGAGAAAGAGGCTGCTCAAATTTTAGAAACTCAAGGCGTGGTAAGACGGCTTTTTTGGTTGGGGAAACCGGCAATAATTAAAGAAGAAGAAATGCAAGAGGTTATTTCTTTTTTTGATGAACACCAAAACAATAACATTGTTTATGTTCCGTTTGCCAAAGGTGAAGAAGTAAAAATTATAAAGGGAACGTTTAGAAACCAAAAAGGGGTAGTTCTCACAAATGATGAACACCGAGTAACGTTAAGTATTCCGGCACTGGGATATTCGTTTAAGGTTACTTTGTCTAAAAATAAGGTAGGGAAAACGAGTTAGGTTTTCCCTTTTTTCATAGAGTCTATTTGGTCTTTGTGTGGGACTGAAGAGGCGAAGCCGTGAAAAAAATTAATAAATAAAATTAAACAAACCCTATGACCCATTTAGAAACTGCTATAAAAGCAGCTATTCGCGGAGGAGAAAAAATCATGCATGTTTATAAGCAAGATTTTGAAGTAGAATTTAAAAGCGATCAATCTCCACTAACCCAAGCCGATAAACAAGCTAACACGGCTATTTTAGAAACCTTAGAATCTACAGCTGTTCCAATAATTAGTGAAGAGATTAAAAATATACCCTACCAGGATCGCTCACATTGGGAAGCGTGTTGGGTGGTTGACCCGCTAGATGGAACCAAGGAGTTTGTAAAACGAAACGGCGAGTTTACGGTTAATATAGCCTTGGTGAGAAAGGGATTACCGGTATTAGGAGTGGTGTATGTGCCGGTTATACAAAAACTTTATTTTGCAGAAGAAAATAGAGGGGCATTTACGATAACGCTTGAGAATATTGAGACCCTGCCAACGCTTGACGAACTTGAGCAAAAGGCTCAACGACTTGCACAACAGGCCTTTCCAAAAACGTATACCGTGGTGGCCTCGCGCTCTCATTTTTCTTCAGAAACGGAGGCCTTTGTTAATAGTTGTAAGGAAAAACACGGAGCGGTAAAGTTAGTTAGTAAAGGAAGTTCGTTAAAACTTTGCATGGTAGCTGAAGGAGAAGCCCACGTATATCCGCGTATTGCGCCTACAATGGAGTGGGATACGGCAGCGGCACACGCAGTGGCTAAATTTGCAGGATGTAAGGTCCTCAATTTTAACACAAAAGAAGAATTGCATTACAACAAAGAAAATTTGCTCAACCCTTATTTTATTGTTTTGCGCAAAGAAGATGATTACGAACCCTTGATAAAAGCGTAGCTTAGCTTTAGCTAACGTATCCTAAAAGCTTTTCAACGCTTATGATTACACTGGCAGATTCAATCCAACAGCTTATTGTTTGTGGGGTTACACTCGTTTTAATTGGGTTGTTATTTATAGACAAATTCAAGCCGGCTATTCTGTTTTTTGCAGCCGTTTTACTGTTTCTGTTGAGTGGAATTATTTCAATTACAGATCTTTTAAACGCGCTGGCTAACGAGTCTATTCTAAGTATTTTTTTACTTATCTTTATTACAGCAGGTATTCAGCAGCATTTTAATTTGCTGGGTTGGCTAGATAAGTTTTTTGGAAAAGCCAAGACCGGAAAAGGGTTTATGCTGCGAATGACAACCGGCGTAACGGCTTTTTCTTCCTTTTTAAACAACACCCCCATTGTGGCCTTGTTTATGCCCTACGTATATCAGTGGGCACAAAAGCACAAAGTTTCTCCGGCTAAACTGCTTATACCGCTTTCGTATGCGGCTATTGTGGGAGGAATGATGACGGTTATAGGTACCTCTACCAATTTGGTACTCAACGGACTTATTGAAGCCAAGGCAGCTACTCCTCCGGGTTTTCTAGACTATTTGATTCCGGGAGTACTGGTGAGTATCGGGGGAATTGCTTTCCTTTATTTTATAGGGTATAAACTGTTACCCAATCGTACGGAACTACTTACTTCTGTAAAAGGAAAACCCAGAGAGTATATGGCTGAAGTACGAATAGTACCCAACTCTTCTATTATAGGAAAATCAATTATAGATGCCGATTTACGAAACTTGGATGGGGTCTATTTATTTGAAATTATTCGCAAGGGAGAACGAATTTCACCGGTGCAGCCGGAAGAAATTATTCAGGAAAAAGATGCGCTTGTTTTTGCCGGTGACACACAAAATATTATAGAACTGATAGACCGAGAAAAGGATCTGAAGATGCCTTACTCGCCACAAGGAGAAGGCAGTTTGAAGAGATTAGATTTGGTTGAAACGGTGATTCCGATTAACTCTAACTTGGTAGGCCACAGCCTAAAAGAATTGAGTTTCAGAGAACAATATGATGCTGCAGTAGTGGCATTACACCGCCATGGTGAGCGACTTACCGGAAAGATTGGAGAAGTACTGTTACAGGCGGGAGATTTGTTACTAATTACCCCCGGAAAAAATTTTCACCAGCAAATAGAACAAGAAAACAGCCTGTACATGGTTTCGGTTGTGCAACAGGTATCAGAAGCAAAACCCCTTGCCAAAAAAGGTTTTTTGGGCGTGTTATTAGTCTTACTTGCCGGGCTTATTTTTACGAAAATGGGGCTGTTTTTTGCCTTATTAATTTTAACCGCATACATGGTAGCTACTAAGCTGTTGAGTGTACAAGAAATAAAACGTCAACTAGATGTAAATCTTCTTGTTATACTGGTCTCTTCACTGGCATTTAGCACGGCACTCATTAATTCGGGAGCAGCACAATTGTTGGCCGATGGATTTATGAGTATTTTTAGTGCTATGGGTAATCTGGGAATTATTATAGGAATTTATGTAATTACGCTTATTTTAACCTCTTTTGTAACGCATGTAGCCGCAGTATCTATCATTTTTCCAATAGGATATGCCATAGGTATGGCTACACCGGGTTTAAATATGGTAGCATTGTATATAGCCATTGCCTTTGCGGCATCGGCCTCTTTTCATTCACCGTTTAGTTACCAAACCAATATGATGGTTTTTGGTCCGGGTGGATATAAATTTAAAGACTTCATTAAGGTAGGAACCCCTTTTACCCTAATTTACTCAGCTATCGCACTACTTTGTATTATTTTTTACTATCAACTAATCTAATGGAAAAAGAAAAACTTCACATTATTCCCCATCAGCATAAAGTTACTCCGGAAGATCGGTGTAAACTTAAGGGACATCAGGCAAAGGTCTTGTGGTTTACAGGGCTTTCGGGCTCTGGTAAATCAACCATTGCCAGTAAGCTAGAGCAACTGTTGTTAGAACAGAATGTACACACCTTTATTTTAGACGGAGACAATGTACGTGCCGGCTTAAACAAAGGGCTGCGTTTTACGCCGGAAGACCGAGAAGAAAATCTACGCAGGGTGGCTGAAGTGGCTAAACTTTTTGTAGAAGCCGGAGTCGTGGTTTTAAGCGCTTTTGTATCACCCCTTAAGAAAGATCGAGAAAAGGTTCGCTATATCATTGGAAACCTTAACTTTGTCGAAATTTATGTAGCTACTTCTCTAGAAGAGTGTGAGCGGCGAGATGTAAAAGGATTGTATAAAAAAGCCAGAAAGGGTGAAATCACTAATTTTACAGGGCTTACCGCCCCTTATGAAGCACCTGAGGAAGCTGACTTGGTGTTGCAGACAGAAGGAAAAACTGTAGAGCAATGTGCTCAAACGGTGTTACATTATTTACTTGAAAACGAAAAACTAAAGCAGTTATGAGCAGTTATTATTTAAACTATTTAGACGAGTTAGAATCAGAAGCCATTTATATACTTCGTGAAGTATTTGCGCAGTTTCAAAACCCGGTAATTTTATTTTCGGGAGGAAAAGACTCAGCATTGGTTACTCACCTGGCTAAAAAAGCTTTTTATCCTAACAAGATTCCATTTCCACTTTTACACATAGATACCGGCCAAAATTTTCCGGAAACCATTCAATTTAGAGATGACTTGGTTAAAGAATTAGGCGTTGAACTCTTAGTGGGATCAGTACAAAAATCAATTGACGAGGGTCGTGTAGCCGAGGAGCGTGGAAAGAACGCCACGCGTAATGCTTTACAGATAACTACCTTGTTAGATGCTATTGAAGAAAATAAAGTAGATTGTGCTATTGGAGGCGGTCGTCGTGATGAAGAAAAGGCACGTGCTAAAGAACGGTTTTTCTCTCACCGAGATGATTTTGGGCAATGGGATCCTAAAAACCAGCGTCCGGAGTTGTGGAATTTGTTGAACGGAAAATATTTTGAAGGAGAACATTTCCGTGCTTTTCCCATTAGTAATTTTACAGAAATGGACGTGTGGAATTATATTACTCGTGAAAAAATTGCGCTTCCCTCTCTCTATTTTGCACACGAACGCGAGGTGATTAGACGCAACGGCACTTGGTTGCCCAATTCGGATTTAATTCAACTTGAAGAAGGAGAAGAAGTAGTTACTAAACGCGTGCGTTTTCGCACGTTAGGTGATATTAATATTACCGGAGGAATAGAGAGCGATGCAGATACCTTAGAAAAAATTACGGCAGAAGTGGCTACTATGCGCCAAACAGAACGCGGTAATCGATCTGACGATAAACGCTCTGAAACAGCTATGGAAGACCGTAAAAAACAAGGGTACTTTTAGCAGTAGGTATTAAGCTGTAAACTATAGGCTATAAGCCATAAGCTATAAGTTACAGCCTACCCCTACCGTCTACAGTCAAACCATGAGAGATTTTAAAAAATATGAAACCTGGAAGCTCAGTCATCAACTGGTACTAGATATTTATGATTTAACGAGAGAATTACCACATTCAGAGCGTTATCAAATTGTGTCTCAGATGCAACGTGCCGCTTATTCTATTCCTTCTAACTTTAGTGAAGGCTGTGGAAGAAAGTCAGATAAAGAATTTAATAGATTTATTCAAATTTCTTTGGGGTCCGCTCATGAACTTGAATATTTTGTACTCTTGTGTTTTGATTTAAAAATGATTAAAAAAGAACCTTATTTAAATCTAATAAAGGATATTAACTTAGTTAAAAAGAAATTATACAGTTTAAGCCAAAGGCTACAGTCTAGCCGTAAGCAATAAGCAATAAGCTATATGCAATAAGCTATATGCAATAGGCCTACAGCCTACCGCTTACGGCCTATCGCTTAAAACCTAAAACAATTATTATGGAAATCAATAATAATCAACTATTACGCTTTACTACTTGTGGAAGCGTTGATGATGGAAAAAGTACACTTATAGGCCGTTTATTATACGACTCTAAATCTATATTTGAAGACCAGCTAGAAGCGATTGAAAAAACCAGTAAACGCAAAGGGCACGATCAAGTCGATTTAGCCATGTTTACCGATGGTTTGCGCGATGAGCGTGAGCAAGGTATTACAATAGATGTGGCTTACCGTTATTTTACGACCCCTAAGAGGAAATTTATCATAGCCGATACGCCCGGACATATTGAGTATACGCGAAATATGGTTACAGGAGCTTCTACGGCCAATGCAGCTATTATTTTGATTGATGCTAGAAATGGGGTGATTGAGCAGACCAAACGCCATGCGTTTATCGCTTCGTTGCTCAATATTCCACATATGATTATCTGTATCAACAAGATGGATTTAGTTGATTTTTCGGAAGAAGTTTATAATGACATTGTCAAACAATTTGAAGCCATTTCTTCTAAACTTAATGTAAAAGACGTTCGTTTTATTCCGATTAGTGCTTTGTTGGGCGATAATGTAGTAAATCGCTCAGAAAATATGGATTGGTTTAACGGAGCTCCGTTGTTGCACGAGTTAGAAACCATCCACATTAGTAGCGATATTAATAAAATTGATGCGCGTTTTCCGGTACAGACCGTACTCAGACCGCAACGTAAAGGCTATGAAGATTACCGGGGATATGCCGGTCGTATTGCTAGCGGAATTTATCGGGTGGGTGATGAAGTAACTATTTTACCTTCAGGATTTACCTCAAAAATTAAATCGATTAATGCGGCAGATAAAGAAGTACAAGAAGCTTATGCCCCTATGTCTGCGGCTATAACTCTTGAGGACGATTATGATATTAGTCGGGGCGATATGATTGTGAAAACCAATAACCAGCCACAGTCTAAACAAGAATTTGATATGATGTTGTGCTGGTTGAATGAAAAATCGGCGCGCCCGCGAACAAAATATACATTAATGCATACATCTAATGAGCAAACTGCTATGATTAAAGACGTGGTGTATAAGATTGATGTGAATACGTATGATCGGATTACCGATGACCAAAGTTTAAATATGAATGACATTAGTCGGGTATCAGTACGTACAAGTCAGCCGTTAATGGTAGATCCGTATTTAGAAAACCGGACAACAGGAAGTGTTATTTTGATTGATCCGGCTACTAAAGAAACAGTAGCTGCCGGAATGATTATTTAGTAGATTGCTTCTCATTTTCGACTCTAAAGAAAGAGGAGGATGTAGCTTCCATATATAAAAAATGAATAGAGAGCCCAAAATAGGTATCATTATACAGACCCGATTGGGCTCTACTAGATTTCCGGAGAAAGTGTTAAAGCCATTTGGTAATGACACAATTTTAGCCTTTCTGATTAAACGATTAGAACAAATTGGGTTACCTATTGTGGTGGCTACTACAACCACTTCAAAAGACGATAAACTTGTTTCCCCGCCCTATAAAGCTCACACATTGTATTTGCCGCCCAAGTCTTTAGGCTGGTAATGAGTTCTATTTTTCTGTTTGTTCTCATTACCCCGAACCCCGGCTTGTTTGAGCCGCTTAGAATACTTATTTTTGACTAGATTCTGGTCATCTTGATAACTTCGCCCTTGAAGAACGGTCGGATGGTTATGGAGTTCAACAAGAATTCCTAATTTAATTTTGAATTCGACATGGCTTTGGTGAGCTTGTTGCTCCTAAAAATGAACTTAAAAATGAGAATTACGAGATGAATATATTGGAATTAATAGGACGCGATAAAGAACTTTTTTCAGAAGACATTACATCGCATGATAAAATTTTAAAAGAAATCGTCTCTAATGCCTCATTTCTAGTTATAGGAGGAGCCGGTTCTATAGGGCAAGCCGTTACCAAAGAAATATTTAAACGAACCCCACGCAAATTACATGTGGTAGATTTGAGTGAGAACAACTTGGTTGAATTGGTTAGAGATATCAGAAGTTCACGCGGTTATATTGATGGTGAATTTAGGACCTTTGCCATAGATGCCGGTTCCGAAATCTTTAATGCATTTATAAAAGCTGACGGACACTATGATTATGTGTTGAATTTGTCTGCTTTAAAGCATGTTCGAAGTGAAAAAGATACTTATACATTAATGCGTATGATTGATGTAAATATCTTCAATACCGATAAAACCGTTCAACAAGCTGTAAAAAAAGGTGCTAAGAAATACTTTTGTGTTTCTACTGACAAAGCCGCCAATCCGGTAAATATGATGGGAGCTTCCAAGCGGATTATGGAAATGTTTTTGATGCGTAGAAGCAAAGATATTGATATTTCTACTGCTCGTTTTGCAAATGTCGCGTTTTCTGATGGCTCCTTATTACACGGGTTTAACCAACGCATTCAAAAAAAGCAACCCATAAGCGCCCCCAATGATATCAAACGTTATTTTGTGATTCCCAAAGAAGCCGGAGAGCTTTGTTTGATGTCTACCATTCTTGGAGAAAGTAGAGATATATTTTTCCCGAAGTTAAGCGCTAAACTCAACCTTATTACTTTCTCATCTATTGCTGAAAAATATTTGGAGCAATTGGGTTACGAGCCCTATTTATGCCAAGATGAAGATGAAGCACGACACTTAATACATACCTTGCCACAAAAGAAAAAATGGCCTTGCTTGTTTACCCCAAGTGACACTACCGGAGAAAAAGATTTTGAAGAATTTTTTACCGATAAAGAGACCCTAGATATGGAACGTTTCGTTAATCTGGGGATCATCAAAAATGAATTTAATGTTGAAAATGATAGGCTAAATCACTTTGAAACTACCATCAATCGTTTAAAAAATAAAGGCACTTGGAATAGAATGGAAATAATTAACCTGTTTAATGAAATGATTCCTAATTTTCACCATAAAGAAAAAAGGAAGTTTTTAGACGCTAAAATGTAGTTAAACATATAATGCAAGAGATAATCAATTTTATAAAGGCGCAATTTCCTAAACAGGACCTTATCCCCCTTCATGTTCCTACTTTTAAAGGAAATGAAAAAAAATATTTAAACGATACTATTGATACAACTTTTGTATCTTCGGTAGGCGCTTATGTAGATTGGTTTGAAGAAATGATGACCGAGGTTACCCAAACAAATCGCGCGGTTGCGGTTGTTAACGGCACGGCGGGTTTACAAGTTGCTTTGCGATTAGTTGGCGTAAAACGTGGGGATGAGGTCATTACGCAGGCTTTAACCTTTGTGGCAACGGTTAATGCTATTGCTTATAACGGCGCACACCCCGTATTTGTAGACGTAGATTTAGATACGATGGGCTTGTCTCCTAAAGCTGTTGAAGCTTTTTTGGAAGAAAATGCAGAGTTGAGAGAGAATGGGTGTTTTAACAAGAATACCGGCAATAAAATAGCAGCTTGTATGCCTATGCATACTTTTGGCTTTCCGGTACATTTAGAGGAATTGATAAGCGTTTGCCAGAAATGGCACATCCCGGTGGTAGAAGACGCTGCAGAAGCCATAGGTTCTACCTATAAAGGGCAGCCGGTAGGGCGTTTTGGAAAATTTGGGGTGTTTTCTTTTAATGGCAATAAAATTGTGACTTCCGGAGGAGGAGGAGCAATTGTAACAAAGGACAAAAAAGAGGGCGATTTTGCCAAGTTCTTGACAACAACGGCTAAAAGACCGCATCCTTATGAATATTATCATGGAGAACTGGGGTATAATTTCAGAATGCCTAATTTGAATGCTGCGCTGATGTGTGCTCAATTGGAGCAATTAGACCACTTTATTGAAAACAAAAGAGAATTGGCGGGTATATATGCTGAATTCTTTCGAGAAAAAGGAATTAAGTTTAGGCAAGAAATCCCAAACACGAAAGCCAATTATTGGTTGATGTGTATAGAGTTGGAAAATAAAGCCGAAAGAGATTTATTGCTTAAGGAGAGTAACGCTAATGGCGTTATGACCCGCCCAATCTGGCAGTTGATGTACCGCCTGCCGATGTACAAAGATTGCCGAAAAGATGCACAAGTCAATGCTGAATTTTTAGAAGAACGAATTGTAAATATACCAAGTAGTGTACGATAATATAGCAATTATAGGTTATTCGGGTCATGCTTATGTGGTGATAGACACTATTAGAAGGGCTGGGAGAAAAGTGAGCTTTTATTGCGACAAAACAACCGTAAGGCAGAATCCTTTTCAATTAGAATATCTAGGTTTTGAAGGAGATTACAATTTTTCAGGATGGCGAAAAGAAATTGATTTTCTTTTAGGGGTAGGCGATAATGCAATCAGGCATAAGATAGGATTGACTGTTTTAAAACATAATAAACAATTGCTTACGCCTATACATCCCACAGCTGTAATATCCGAAAAAGCAGAGATCGGACTTGGTACTTTTATTGCGGCACAAGCTACCGTAAATGCGTTAGCCAGAGTAGGGCGTTTTGTTATCTTAAACACAGGTTGCATTGTAGAACATGAATGCCAAATAGCCGATGGGGTGCATATTGCTCCAGGCGCTGTTTTGGCAGGAAATGTATCAGTGGGTGAGAATTCATTCGTAGGGGCTAATGCTGTAGTAAAACAAGGTGTAAAAATAGGGAAAAACGTTGTTGTTGGGGCAGGAACGGTTATTTTAAAAAATGTTGAGGATAATCAAACGATAGTAGGAAATCCGGGAAGAGAAATATGAATGGTGATATAAGAGTAAGTTTCAGTCATAGTATTATCTTAAGTAAAGAGGCTGGGAGGTAAAAAAGTAACTTTAATTAAGTTAATTATTGGAGCCTGTTTGGAATATTATTATTTAGGAGAAGGATATAGCAAGAAAATATGAATTTACTTATTGTAGGTCATAATAATAGTGTATTTAATGAGAACTTTATTACCTCTTTAACTTCTTATTGTCAAGAAAATAATGTTTGTATCGATTTTCTGAATGCAACAAGAGAAAATGCGAAATATAGGCAAAAAATAGCTCCATATTGCCAAAACATATTTGAATATAAGGCATTGCCTCGAATATTGGCGAGAATACCTGTACTCCGAAGTATTACAAGGAGACATAGAAAATTACGTTTGATTAGAAAAGTGAATTCTAATTATATACAAGAATATGACGTTGTTTTAATACAAGCTTTTTGGGTTAATAGTATGTGGATGCTAGAGAAATTGAAGGTTGAGAATAAATTTGTTGTAGGGGCGTTTTGGGGATCGGATTTTTATAGGAGACGGTTGAATAATGAACAACAATTGGCAAGAGTAGTAAGAAGATGCAATAGGATTATTGTTTCTACGGATAAAATGAAAAAGGAAATTATTGACGAATTGTCGATTCAGAATACTAAGATTCGAAAAGCTCTGTTTGGTATAAGCCCGTTAGAACAGTTATATAAGTTGTCAAGTCTCTCTAAATCTCGAGCAAAATCAGAAGTAGGATTAAAAGAAAATTTCGTAATTACATGTGGCTATAGCGCTCATGACCAGCATAATCATATAACCGTTATTAAAGCTATAGCTAAAGTTAGGAAATCCCTACCCAAGAATACTATCATTGTTTTTCCAATGACCTATGGCAAAGAGCCAAAGTATATTGATTCCGTTAGGAATGAAATAGCTCAATCTGGAATAAAGTTTAAAATAATTGAAAATTTTCTTTCGGATAGAGATGTAGCTCTTTTAAGAAAAGCTACGGATATTTTTATTCATGTTCGTGATACAGACGCTAATTCGGGGTCTTTTCAGGAACACTTGTTTGCCGGATCTGTTGTCATTACAGGAAAGTGGCTACCTTATCAAAAATATATAGACGAAAGTGTCTTTTTTAAAAGGATTAATTCATTACCCGAATTGTCGAAGAAATTGAAGGAGGTTATCTACAATTATTCTGATTTTGAAAGAAGAGCTGCAAAGAACAAAGATTCATCGGTCTTTAAAAAATCGTTATGGTCATACTGTATAGAAGACTGGTATAATATATTAATGGAATATCAAAAACATGAAAACTGAAATAGAGCATTTAATCATAAAAGATTCGACTACATTGAAAGAATCTCTTACGAAGATGGATGATGTTGGATTTAAGTTGTTGATGATTACAGATGATAATCTGAGATTAAGAGGGCTTATTTCTATAGGAGATATCCAACGAGCTATCATTGCAAATAAGCCTATGGAAGATCTGGCAGTTAACTACGTTAGGGAAGATTTGTTAATTGCGAAAGAAGGAGAGCCTTTTGAAAAAATAAAGAAACAGATGCTTAAATATCGGTTAGTCTATATGCCGGTGATTAATGAAGATAGAAAAATAAAAGAGGTACTTTTTTGGGAAGATATTATTAAAGATAGCAGCGCTATATCTTATAGAGAAATTAATTTACCCGTGGTAATAATGGCTGGTGGTTTCGGTACTCGTCTTCGTCCATTAACTAATGTTCTTCCCAAACCTCTTTTACCCTATGGAGATTCTACTATTTTGGAGAAAATCATTCAGAGATTTACCAAATATAACTGTAGGCAATTTGATATTTCAGTAAATTATAAAGCAGAATTAATTCAATTTTATTTTGATAGGTTAAACATCAAAGACTATGAAGTTAATTTTATTAAAGAGGGTAAGCCATTGGGAACAGCAGGTAGCTTACAGTTATTAAAAAACAAATTAAATAAAACATTTTTCGTTTCTAATTGTGATATCTTAATAGATGAAGATTATGCTGTAATATATGATTATCACAGAAGCCAAAACAATGAATTAACCATCGTTGCCTCTTTAAAATCTTATAATATACCCTATGGTACAATAGATAGTGGGAAAGATGGACAGTTAGTTAGTATTAATGAAAAACCCCAGTTAGATTATTTAATTAATACGGGGATGTATATTTTAGAGCCTCATTTGTTAGAAGAAATTCCCAAGGATAGACTATTTCATATAACAGAATTGATAGAACTAATAAAATCCAGAAAAGGGAGAGTTGGCGTTTTCCCTGTAAGTGAGAAATCATGGATAGATATAGGTCAATGGGATAAGTATTTGGCTACTATCAATTTTGGCTAAGGAAGCTGTTATATAATCAATAAATGAATCTAAAAAAGATAGCTATTTCGGGGTTAAAGTGGTCTTTACTAGACAAGATGGGAAAAGCACTTTTCCAACTTTTACAGGTGGCTATACTTACTCGATTTCTCTCTAAAGAAGATTTTGGTTTGGTGGCAATGGCGCTTGTGGTCATAAACCTAAGCAATCTGTTTGTAGATATGGGATTTTCAGTGGCTATTTTACACCACAAACGAGCCACCAAGAAGGAATATAGCAGTATCTATTGGTTTAATATTTTTATTTCTTTGGTATTGTATGCCATTTTGTATTTTACCACTCCTCTCGTAGCTGAATTTTATTCAACTCCTGATTTGCTTGCTATTATTCCCATTTTAGGGGTAAATGTATTGCTGCTTGCTATGGGCCGGCAACATCGAACCATTATGCAAAAGGAATTTAGATTTAAGCCGATTGCGCTTATTGAGCTTAGCTCCTTTTTTATTGGGTTAATAGTGGCGGTAGGGCTTGCCTATAAAGGATTTGGAGTGTATAGTCTCATTTATTCTACTTTAATACAATCTGCGCTTTCAAATCTCTTTTTTTTAATTAGAAATTTTCAATTAAATCCTATTCTTTTACATTTCTCATTAAAAGAAACCAGGCCTTTTCTTAAAGTAGGAGGGTTCCAGATGGGAAGTTCCTTGTTGGATTTCGTGTCTAAAGAAGCGGATATATTGATTATAGGAAAACTTTTTGGGGCACAAACTTTAGGGTTGTATAGCCTGACGAAGCAAATTGTATTAAAACTGTTCATTTTTATTAACCCTATTGTTACTTCCGTACTAAGTCCATTGCTGTCATCTATTCAGGAAGAACATAGCCGACTTAGAGAGCTTTACTTGAAAGTAGTTAGGTATATTGCCTATATTAATTTCCCCGTATATTTGATGGTAATCGTGTTATCCAAAGAAATATTATTTTATGTATATGGGAGTGCTTATACAAATGGTGCATGGGTCCTGTCTTTCCTGGCGGTTTATTATTGTCTCATAGCTATATCAAGCCCGGTTGGTAGCCTTCAAATAGCTACAGGACGAACGGATTTGGGGCTTTTATGGACAGGTTTTCGTGTTGTCATTACGCCTATAGCTATTTATTGGGGCGCTTCTTATGGCATAAATGGAGTTGGTATTGCGTTTATGGTATTAGGATTCTTTATGGTTGCTCCTTTGTGGTTTATTCAAATAAAACCTATGATTAAAATACCCTTTAAGCAATATTTAAAACAATTTTACAAACCATTAATCCTTTTCTTTTTTATTGGTATAATGGCCCTGTTAGGGAAAGAAATTCTGAATATTACCGCTTCTATCATGGGTGTTCTGATTATTGCTACTTTCACTGTAACTTTGTTTCTTGGATTACTTTATAGTATAGATCGCTCCTCTTTCTTGAATTTTAAGGAATTGATTTTTTCAGAATGCAAAAATATGCGGAAACATAGGTAATGGAATTTCTTTAAAGTAAAAATGTATGCCTGGTTTTTTTAGCATTATTGATTATGATCTTTCGAATAGAACTTTAAATAAGAGGATATTCAAAGACTCTTTGACTTTTCAATCAGAGGAATTCAAGACCACTATTTTTTCAGATAGTCTTAAGAAATTTGAATCGGATAAATTATTCTTTCATGACGATGATTTTATTATTGTGTTGGAAGGGGTTATTTTTAATCAGAAGAAGTTAATTCTCAATTACAAAAGGGGAAACTGGGTTGAAACGGTCAAATATTTATATCAAAATAGAGGAAAGGATTTTCATTTAAGTTTTAGAGGTAGTTATTCGGGCTGTATTTATGATAAAGTTAAAAATGAATGGATAGTTTTTACTGATCCGATAGGAGATAAACAAGTTTTTATTTATAAGGATTCTAATACTATCCTTTTGGGTTCGGAGATTAAACATTTTCTATCCTTTTTTAAACAGCATCGCCTCTCGGTTTCTCTAGATGAGACAGCGGCATACATGCTATTGTCTTATGGTTTCTTTTTGGAAGAATATACTCTTTTTAAAGAAATTAGAAAGTTAAAAGCGGGGCATTACTATCTTATTAAGGATAAAGAAGTAAAAACTACTTCGTATCATAAACTCTCTAATAAAGTTGATTCATCTTTGAAAGACAAGCGAGATATTGTTGAACAGATAGATGTAAAGTTTAGAGTGGCTGTTCAACGACAATTTGATAAAGATAAAGAGTATGGGTATAAACATATTGTAGGATTAAGTGGTGGGTTGGATTCGCGCATGACTACATGGGTAGCCCATGAAATGGGATATACCGAGATACTTAATCTTACTTTTTCTCAATCTGACTATTTGGATGAGACTGTTGCAAAAAAAATAGCTTCAGATTTAAAACATGAATGGATTTTTAAGGCTTTGGACAATGGCTCTTTCTTGGAAAAACAGTTAGAACCTATTCTTGATATTAATTATGGAGGCGCACTCTACTATGGGGCAGCGCAAGGGAAAAGCCTGTATGATTTACTTGATTTTTCTCAACGGGGAATACTCCACTCCGGTCAATTAGGAGACGTTGTGGTCGGGTCTTTTTATAAAAATATCAAGCAGATAGACAAACCAGCCACCTATCTTGCCGGCGCTCATTCAAAAACGTTGATAAATAAAATTAATGAGCCAATGTCTCGGATACTGAATAAATATGAAAATACGGAATTGTTTGAATTCTATTCGAGAGGATTTACCGGAGCAAATCAAGGATTATTAGCTATTCAACAGAAAACAGAAACCTTTTCTCCTTTTTATGATTTAGATTTTTTAGAATTTTGTTTGAGCATACCACTTGAATATAGAATAGGACATTCTATTTATAAGTCTTGGTTGAAAGAAAAATATCCTAAAGCTGCTGAATACGTGTGGGAGAATATTGGTACAAGTATCCTTTCTCCATCCATTAAATTTAATGGAAAGAGATTTTATTTGCCACAAATAAAAGAAGCTATCAAATATAAACTTAAACCTGTTTTAGGGGATAGGGTTTTGGCTATCCATTCAAAACATCACATGAATCCTTTAGATTATTGGTATCGAACCAATCGAAATCTTCAGGATTTTATGGATAATTATTACAAAGAACACCTCTCTTTATTGAATGACTTTCCCGAATTAAAAAATGACTTAGCGGTTCTTTATACTAAGGGAAATACGATAGAAAAATGTCAAGCGTTGACATTAGTGGGTAGTTTTAAGAAGTTTTTGTCTGAATAAGATATTGAAAAAAATCTACGTTTATTTGCAGAGTCTGTGGGAGATAAATCTTCTATGTATTTTGTATGAAATGAAAGTTATGACGACCATTACGCTTAAAATAAATGAATAAAAATAAGCAACAAAATCACATAAATAATAATTGGGTCTCCGTTATTGTACCTGCCTACAATCGAGCCGGTTTTATCCAGCCGTATGCAACAGTGGCAGGCACTCCGGCTAAAATAATTAAATACAGATTTAATCAAGAGACAATAAATCAATTATTAGAAACAAAATGGTGGATGTGGTCTTCTCAAAAAATAAAGGACAATCATATAAAACTATCGCAAATTGTCAAGAAGTAAGCAATTTCTAGGTGCTGATTTTTTGTTTTTGATAAATAGTCCGATATTTGCGCATTGACCAATCTGCGATTTTTATTCTTGCAAACAAGGATTTTGTTGCGTAACATACAAGTTAATACACTTCTCATGAAAAACGTTTATTCATGGCTGTCTCATGTTGTTTTATGGACAGTTTTTTTCAGCTTTATCACCCTACAAGGGGTTCAGGCACAGAATTTAAATGATCTTTCTCACGTTCAAGTAGAACAACTTAGTGATGCCCAAGTCAAAGATTTTGTCGAGCAGATACAGGCTACGGGGATGTCGGTAGCTCAATTAGAACAGATTGCTACCGCCCGCGGTATGCAACCGGGAGAGATACAGAAATTAAAAGAGCGAGTTGCCGGACTATATCCGCAAGCGGGTTCTCAACCAACAGAAACCGGAAACAATCCTCGACTTTCGAAAAATGAACAGCCGACTACTTCTCAAAGGCATATAAAATCAGAGAAGACCCATTCGGGGCCTCGTATTTTTGGCCATGAGTTGTTTTATAATGCTCGTCCACAGTTTACACCCGATTTAAGCATGGCCACTCCGATGACGTATGTAGTTGGCCCGGGTGATGAATTGATGCTATCGCTTTATGGAAATTCGGTTGCATCCTATCAACTCACCGTAAGTCCAGAAGGGAAAATAAATATTCCGTATGCAGGAATGGTCTCTGTATCCGGTCAAACAATAGAAGAAGTTACGGCACAGATTCGCCATAAACTGTCGTCTATTTATCCGGGAATTTCATCGGGAGCTACTAAAGTAAATATTAGCCTTGGGCAAGTCCGTAGCATTCATGTTATTTTAGCAGGAGAAGTTACCCAACCGGGCACCTATACACTGCCTTCAGTGGCTACTGTTTTTAATGCCTTATATGCGGCAGGGGGTCCCACTCAAAAAGGAAGTTTACGTACGATTAAGGTCTTTAGGAGCGGAAAATTGGTTTCTCAGATGGATGTTTACCAATTTTTAACGACCGGAAAATTAAGCGGCAATATTATGTTGCAAGATCAGGATGTTATCTTGGTTTCTCCGGCTCATTATCGTGTTTCGGTAAAGGGAGAAGTAATGCGGCCAATGCTTTTTGATGCCAAACAAGGCGAAACCTTTAAAGATATATTGCGTTATGCCGGTGGGTTTACTGATAAGGCCTACACCGCTCGGGTTACTGTTTCTAGGCTTACCGATAGATCGCATGCGGTACAAGATTTAAAGAAAGAAAACTATGCTCATTTTGTGATTCACAAAGGAGACGAATTTACGGTAGGTAAAATTTTAGATCGTTATAAAAACAGGGTGCAAATTACCGGAGCTGTTTTTAACCCGGGCACCTATGAATTGACAAAAGGACTCACCTTATCGCAATTAATTAAAGAAGCCAACGGAATTAAAGAAGATGCCTTTATGAATCTGGGGTATATTGACCGGGAAAATGATAAGTTGGAACCAACCCGAATTAAGTTTAGTTTGAAAAAGATTCTAGATGGTACACAGCGCGATATTTTACTACACAAAGAAGATATAGTACATATTTCCTCTATTTTTGACTTGCGCGATCACTATACACTTCGTATTGAGGGCGAGGTGCGCAAACCCGGAAAATATGTTTTTAGGAAAGGATCAACCGTAAAAGACCTTATTTTGCAGGCAGGTGGATTTACAGAAAGCGCCACTGCTAAACGTATTGAAATCTCTAGACGTGTTCGCATCAATGATTCTTCTCAAAATGACGCCCAAATAGCCGATATTTTTTATGTGGATTTAAAACGAGATTTGAGCGGCACGCAGGCACTTACCCCATTGCAACCGTATGATATTATTACCGTGCGCTCAGCTCCCGGGTACGAGTCTCAACAAATTGTACGAGTTGTGGGAGAAGTTAAATTCCCCGGGTTGTACACCCTTAAAAGCAAAGACGCTCGTATTAGCGACGTTATAAAACGTGCCGGAGGGTTAACGGCTTTTGCTTACGCAAAAGGAGGATCGTTAAAACGAGAAGGCGCACAGGCCAAAGGAACGGTTAAATCAAAGGCAGTTACAAGCCAGTCAGAAGTTTTTGCTACACAACAAGAACAACAAATGGCGCGAGAACGCCAACAAGAATACCAACGCCTTCTCAGTACTACACAAGACACAAATGCTGCAGATGCAGCACTTGTTAAGAATACGGGAAGTAATTATGTAGGAATTTATTTAGATGATATTATAGAAGACGTTCATTCAAAATACAATATTTTGCTACAAGACGGAGACGTGATCTATGTACCGCGTAAACTGCAAACCGTAAAAGTAAGTGGAGAGGTGTTATCACCTATTAATATTGTGTACCGAAAAGGAATGAGTTTTAGAGATTATGTAGCACAGGCGGGAGGGTTTACCTCGAAGGCGTTAGAACGTAAAAGCTATGTTATTTATGCCAACGGGTCTGTGGCCAGTACCAAAAAAGTTTTAGGGCTTTTTAATAACTACCCTAAGATTAAGCCCGGAGCCGAAATTTTTGTACCGAGTGTACCGGAACGTCAAAAACTGAGCCCACAAGCTTGGATAGGATTATCTACCGGATTTGCCTCCCTAGCGGCCATCATAATTACTATTTTTAAATAAGTATCTATGGCAGTAAAAGATCAGAATCCAACTGTTTATTCTGCTCCTGATCAGGAAGAAGAATCGTTAAAAGATGTTTTTTTGGCCATTCAAAAATGGGTACGATACCTGTGGAAACAATGGCGTATTATTGTAATAGTAGGCTTGTTGGGAGGGGTTATCGGGTTAGTCGTGTCATTAGTTTCAAAACCTACGTATATAGCCAAGGCTTCTTTTGCCGTGGAAGGCGCTTCGGGGGTGAGTAGTTTAGGGGGACTGGCTTCTATGGTAGGAATTAATTTGGGAGCTTCATCTGGTGATGGATTGTTTAGTACGGCCAGTCTTCTAGAACTTTATAAGTCTAGAATTATGATTTCTCAGACCTTGTTAGACCCTATAGATTCGACTTCAAAAGAATTATTGATAGATCGTTTTATTACGATGAATGATCTTCGTAACGGATGGGAGGATACCGAGTATGCCCACGTTAAATTTCATAAAACCCCGGCGCAGTTTACCCGCGTGCAAGATTCCATTTTAAAAGGTATTTCTACGCAGATTTCAGAAAATCTGTTACAAGTACAGCAGCCGGATGAAACCGTACCGATTATAGGCATTACGGTATCTTCTAAAAATGAACTTTTTTCAAAGGCCTTTACCGATAACTTGGTAAAAAATGTTAATAGCTTTTATAGAGAAACACAGACCAAGAAGGCTGATAATAATGTGAAGGTACTTCAACATCAAGTAGATTCGGTTCGAAAGGTGTTAAATGCTGCCATACACAAAATATCTACGGCTGCCGGAACCGGAATCAATGCGAACCCGGCACTGGGAGGGCTTAGAGCCGATGTCATGCAAACTCAAGTAGATGTACAAGCTAACACCGCCATTTTAGAGGCACTGGTTAAAAACCTAGAGATAGCCAAAGTTTCATTGCGTAAAAAGACCCCGCTTATTCAACCTATAGACCTTCCACTGTTACCCTTAGAGGTAGAAGAAATTGGGATAATAAAAGGGGTTGTTTTGGGAGGGTTTATAGCAGGAGTGTTGGTGCTTTTATTCTTATTTGGAAAAGAGTACTACCGTGAAGTAATGGCGGAAGAATCGTAAAATAGAACCCATTTTTTGTTGTAATAAAAGTGCTTTTAGCATAAAACAAGGCTAATATTTTAAGAGGCCGGTACAGTAAAAAGCGGTAAAGTGTTTAGTTGGCAGTGGTGATTTCATAGAAATGGGACTCACCCCGGCAGCGCCATGAAAAAATCTTTGATTTATGAAAAAAAGCGATAAAATTGCCGTTATTGGGCTTGGTTATGTCGGCCTGCCTTTGGCTGTAGAATTTGGCTTCCATTTCCCCGTAATCGGCTATGATATTAATCAAAAACGAGTAGAGGAGTTAAATTCAGGAAAAGATCATACACTAGAGGCCGATGTTACTAAATTACACCAAGTATTAACGCTTGCTAAAGAAGAAAAATTCACAAAGGGGTTGCGTTGCTCTACTTCCTTAGAAAGGTTACAAGAAGCTACTATTTATATTGTTACAGTTCCCACGCCAATTGATAAATACAATGCGCCTAATTTAACTCCGTTGCTGAAAGCTTCCGAAATGCTTTCAAAGGTAATTAGCAAAGGAGATATTGTGATTTATGAATCTACTGTTTATCCGGGGTGTACCGAAGAAGAATGTGTACCGGTATTGGAAAAAGGCTCCGGATTAAAATTTAATGAAGATTTTTTCTGTGGTTATTCTCCTGAGCGGATTAACCCGGGTGATAAAGTACACACCTTAACCAATACCATGAAAATTACTTCCGGTTCTACCCCGGATGTTGCAACACGCGTCGATGAGTTATACAAGTTGATTATTGAAGCAGGAACTCATTTAGCGCCTAGTATAAAGGTGGCTGAAGCCGGAAAGGCCATTGAAAATGCACAACGCGATGTCAATATTTCTTTTGTCAACGAATTGGCTTTGATTTTTGACCGCATAGGCATCGATACCAATGATGTGCTAGAAGCTGCCGGTACCAAGTATAATTTTTTAAAATATAGACCCGGTTTGGTGGGAGGACACTGTATTAGTGTTGACCCCTATTACCTGGCACACAAGGCAACTATGTTAGGCTATCATCCTCAAGTGATTTTATCCGGACGCAGGGTAAACGATATGGTGGCCCCATTTGTAGCCGATAAGGTGATTAAATTGATGATTCATAAAGGAACGCGCATTAAAGGGGCTAAAGTGTTAATTATGGGAGTCACCTTTAAAGAAAACTGTCCGGATATTCGCAACACCAAAATAATAGATATTTATAAAGAATTACGTGAATTCGGAACCGATGTGGATGTGTATGACCCTTGGGCTGATGCAGAAGAGGTAAAGCACGAGTACAACATAGCTATTGTTGATAAAGTAGATAGTTCTATTAATTATAAAGCGATTATTGTGGCAGTAGCTCATGGAGAATTTAAAAACTTTGATTACAAGAAATATAAAGACAAGAATGCGGTTATTTTTGATACCAAGGCAATCTTGAATAGAAAATTGGTAGATGGAAGACTGTAAAAAAAAGATAAATGCTTCGCTGTCCTTAGCCATTTGCCTTTGGCTCTTTGCTTTTAGCCATTTAAAATGGGGCCAACCGCCAAAGGCCAAGAGCTAATAACCAAAGACCAATCGCCAACCCTTCGACTAAGCTCAGGGCAGGCAGCCAATATAAAAACTAAACCTATGAAAGGAATTATTCTTGCCGGCGGATCCGGCACCCGTTTATACCCTATTACCAAAGGCGTTTCTAAGCAATTGTTAAGTGTTTACGATAAACCTATGATTTATTATCCGTTGTCAACACTTATGTTGGCCGGGATAAGAGAAGTCTTGATAATTTCTACCCCGACAGATTTACCGGGCTTTCAACAATTGTTAGGAACCGGAGAAGCGTTAGGAATGCATTTTTCGTATAAAGAGCAGCCTAGTCCTGATGGGTTAGCTCAAGCCTTTATTATTGGAGAAGAGTTTATTGGTAATGACGATGTTTGTTTGGTTTTAGGAGATAATATTTTTTATGGCAGAGGGTTTACGGAATTGCTACAACGATCTATAAAAAATGTAGAAGAAGAGAATACAGCAACGGTTTTTGGCTATTATGTAAATGACCCGGAACGGTATGGAGTAGCTGAATTTGATAAAAATGGTAACGTGCTAAGTGTAGAAGAAAAACCGGAACATCCTAAGAGTAATTATGCGGTGGTAGGATTGTATTTCTATCCCAATAATGTGATAAAAATTGCCAAAAATATTACCCCCAGCGCACGAGGCGAACTTGAGATTACGGCTGTAAATGCAGCGTATTTACAACAAGAACAATTAAAAGTAGAATTGATGGGGCGTGGGTTTGCTTGGCTTGATACAGGCACACACGATTCTATGATGGAGGCGGCCAACTTTATTCAAACTATTCAGAAGCGACAAGGATTAAAAGTGGCCTGTATAGAAGAAATTGCTTTTGATAAAGGGTATATAAATGCCGCACAACTGGCACGATTGGCAGAGCCATTAAAGAAAAATGACTATGGACAATATTTGTTGCGAAAAATAAACGCTTTATGAAGTTTACCCAAACGGCAATCCCCGAGGTTATAATTTGTGAGCCGGAAGTTTTTGGCGATGAAAGAGGCTATTTTTTTGAAAGCTTTCGACTCGATCAGTTAGAAGCTTTTGTAGGCCACTCTTTTTCCTTTTGTCAAGACAACGAATCGCGCTCTAGATATGGAGTTTTACGCGGATTGCATTTTCAAAAACCACCTTATACACAAACTAAATTGGTGCGGGTACTGGAAGGAAGCGTACTTGATGTGGCGGTCGATATTCGAAAGGAATCCCCGACATTTGGCAAACACGTAGCAGTAGAACTAACCGGAGAAAACAAAAAACAGCTATTAGTTCCCCGTGGGTTTGCGCATGGGTTTGTAGTACTTTCAGAAACGGCAACTTTTGCCTACAAGTGCGATCATTATTACGCCCCGGATTATGACAGTGGTATTTTGTATAAAGATGCCGAACTTGCCATTGATTGGAAAATCCCGGAGGAAGAAATGTTGCTTTCTGAAAAAGATACGAACCAGCCTCCATTGACTGAGGCGGAGTTGTTTGATTATTCAGAAAATTTGTATGATTGAGGTCTCGACAGAGCCTGTCATGAGTGTAGCCGAATGGCTCGACCTGACAGAGGCGCATTATTAATAACACTGTCGCCCCAAGCCGTTCAGTAAGCCATAGTATAGGCTCTGTTAAGCAGGGGTGTCACCTCGAGCGGAGTCGAGAGGTCGCAGCAAAAAACATAGTCAATAGGAATG
>CAZOGC010000003.1:0-227766 GCA_964579505.1 uncultured Flavobacteriaceae bacterium
AATTTGTTATAAAAATAAAAAGTAGCTGTCTCTGAGTTTTGAGACAGCTACTTTTAATTATTTTTATGAGAGGGTCTCTCATTATTTAATTTTTACCAAAGTTACATCAAAAATGAGGATAGAATTAGCAGGAATAGGCCCCATTCTTCTATTTCCGTAGCCCAAATAGGGAGGAATGATTAAGCGTGCAGATTCTCCTACTTTCATAAGCTGAAGCGCCTCATCCCATCCGGGGATTACGCGACCTTTACCAACCGGGAAGGTAATCGGATTTTTTCCTGATTCTTTAAGTACTTGATCAAAGACATGTCCATTAGGCAGCATGCCTTTGTAGAATACTGCTACCTTTTGACCGGGTTTTGGGCTTTGCCCATCTTTTACCGCATGCGTTATTTTATAGCGTAAACCGCTTTTCGTTTTGATATATCCTTTAGATAAGCTGTCTAGCTCTTTTTCCATTTTTTCTTTGGCCGCTTTCACCTTTTCTTTAAAAGCTTTCATCTCGGTAGTAAAAACTTTAGGAGCATCAAAATTTCGAGCGTCTTTTCCTTTGCGAATAATTTTTACATGTTTAATGAGCACGGTTTCTAAGGGTTTGCTGGTCATGTCCATTTTTACTTTTACCTTTCCTATAGAATCAACTATTTCTTGACCGTGTACTATTTTTCCAAAGATAGTATAGTGTCCGTTTAGTTTTGGAGTAGGGGCAAGCGTGATAAAAAATTGGCTACCGTTGGTGTTAGGACCTTCATTTGCCCAAGCCAATACGCCTTTTTTATCGAATCGAAGACTGTCTATAATTTCATCCGGTATGCGGTATCCGGGGCCGCCAAATCCGTTGCCAATGGGGTCTCCTCCTTGTATGACGAAATTTCGTACTACGCGATGAAACGAGAGACTGTCATAAAATTTCTTTCCTTGATATTTCTTAGATACAAGAGGGTTGTTCCCTTCGGCCAGTGAAACGAAATTGGCTACTGCCATAGGGGTCTTTTTGTAGTATAACTGAGCTGTAAAATTGCCATAGTTTGTTTCAAATTTGGCATAAATTCCGTCAGATAGGTTGGGTTTACAGGCCATAACGCAAAGCATAAGAGCAAGCGCTATAAAAAAATGTTGTTTTTTCATAGAAATTTATTTGGGTTGTTTTTGTATTGTGTTAGGAGTGATTTGTTGTAAAGTGGCCGTTACTTTTAGGGGTAGGTTTCGTCCAATTTTTTTCTGATCACCATAATAACCAAAGGCCATATAAGAAGGAAAATAAAAAGTTACGGTTTCTCCTTTTTTCATCAATTTTAGTCCATGGCGAAGTCCACTAAAAAGATTTTCTTTGTCAATAACATTAACACGGAGTCCTATTTCTTTTTCTGTATAAATAGGTTGTCCTTCAAGTGTGCTTATGCTGTATTTAAATTTCACGAGATCTCCGGTTTGAGGCGTAATGGTATCGGTTGTGTTTTTCTGATTGTAATAATACCAGAAGCCGTATGGAGCGGTATAAAATTTATGGGCGGTATCTTGTTTAATAATCTGCTGAATACGTTTTTCTTGCCGAGCTTGCAATGCTTTGTTGCGCGCCACCGATTCTTTTAAGAAATGCCCTGATTTTTTTACAATAGGTTTGCGTGCCTTAGGCGATTTGCAGCCAAAAGCAAACAGTAGTAAAATAATTAGAAAACCGTTTTTCATTATCATTTTAGTTGTGCAGCATGCTGTTCTAATAAACGTTCAAAAAAAGTAGTTGTTTCCGTTAAACTCATTTCGCTTCTCCCTCCTGCTGCGTTTAAGTGGCCGCCCCCATTAAAATAAGTCCGAGCCATAGTATTTACGTCAAAGTCATCTTTAGACCGCAAAGATATTTTAATAATCTTTTCTGCGGCATTTTCTATAAAGATAGCTGCCAGTTTAATTCCTTTTATTGAAAGTCCGTAGTTTACAAATCCTTCAGTGTCTCCTTTCTTGAAGTGATGAGCATCGAGTTCTTCTTGCGATAGGGTAATATAGGCCGCATGATACGGCTCTATTACTTTTAAATTGTTAAGTGCAACACTAAGAAGTTTGAGCTGATTAGGTGAATTGCTGTCAAATATATTTTGATGAATACGTGCATTCTGCGCTCCTTTATCTATCAAGTCGGCTACAACACGATGTGTATGGCCGGTGGTAGAAGCAAAGCGAAAAGAACCGGTGTCGGTCATAATACCGGCGTATAAACAACTGGCAATTTCTGGTGTAATTTGGTTTACTTCTCCTAAATTGACAATAAAATTATAGACCAACTCGCAAGTAGAGGAGGCCGAAACATCACTATACATATAGGCTGCATAATTATCGGGTTGTCTATGATGATCAATCATAACAAAGGTAGCCGATGCTTCTTCTAAAAAGGCTTGCATGTAATCTGTACGCGATAAAGCGTTAAAATCTAACGTAAAAATAAGGGTGGCTTCATTAATAAGGTTACACCCTTTGCTTTTTTGTTGATCAAAAATAACGACTTGCTCCTGTTCGGGCATCCATTTTAAAAAATCAGGATAACTATTAGGAGCAACGACAGTACATTGATGTCCTTTGGCCGACAAAAATTGTTGCATAGCTAATGTAGAGCCCATGGCATCGCCATCTGGATTCTTATGAGGTACAACCACCACTTTTTGTGGGGTCTGTAGAAGTTTTTTTAATTGTGTATAATCCATGGCCGGCTAAGATACAACTAAATTTTTTTAGCCTCATAATTTTTAAAAAAGATAGAAAAGAGAACGAATTCATAAAAAATTAGTTTAGTACGCGGAAATGTTTACTTTTGCCGAAAATTTTAAACAATAAAGCATGGCAGGAAATAAGACGTTTACGATGCTCAAGCCCGACGCCGTTGAAAAAGGCCATATTGGGGCAATTTTAGATCAAATTGCGGCTTCAGGGTTTCGCATAGTGGCAATGAAAATGACACGTATGTCAAAAGTTGAAGCAGAAACTTTTTACGCTATTCACAAAGAAAGACCTTTCTTTGGTGAGTTGGTAGAGTATATGACTCGTGGTCCAATTGTAGCGGCTATCTTAGAAAAAGAAAATGCGGTTGAAGACTTTAGAGCGCTTATTGGAGCAACGAATCCTGAGGAAGCAGCCGAAGGAACTATCCGTAAAAAATATGCAGCTTCTATTAGCGAAAATGCTATACACGGAAGTGATAGTGATGCAAACGCTGAAATTGAAGGAAATTTTCACTTTGCACAAAAAGACATTTTCTAGAAAGAACTTGTTTTAGGTGTTTGAAGGCCGATAATTTTACAAAATTATCGGCCTTCTTTCTTTTTATAGCGTAAATGGGGGTTAACGTAAGACAATTTTTTTGAGAAGTTCTTTGCCCAATGCTTCATTTAATATTTTGATTATTTTTTCTTTGCCATAACTCAGTTCTTCTCGAAGCACAGAGGAGCTGAGTTGAACATACAACGTGTTTCTTTTCAGCATTACATTAGTTGTATATTTGCGTACGGCTGCACCCATTTCTCTGTTCCAAGCCTCTTCTACGTCAATTTTGTCTAACCCTTTTTGCAAGTGGTTTTTTTCTACAAATTGATGTAAAGCTTCTCCGAGTGTTTGGTGATCGGCTTTGTCTTTAGTGTTTCCCATGAGCTTTTAATTCTTTTTGAAGGCTTTCAAAACGTTTATAGGTATACACCATGCCAAGACTGTCTTTAACCTTAAATTGGTCTTTAGATATAGAAAGGAGTGCCTCACTCCAACGCGTCATGGCCGTTTTGTAATAAAATCGAAGGGTGTCATTTTTCTGTTTTATTTGAAAGTATTCCTTGTCTCTAGAGGTCTCAAAAGTGCCGTTTATTTTAGGCTGTAATTTTACACGAAATCCATTTAATGTAGAATCTACTTGAATGTAGTCTACGGCCGGAGAGCCTTTATAAACTACTTCAGACCCGTCTGTTTTTTTTACATTATCTATTTTCCAGTAACCGTTTAAGTTTTTTACAATAGATTGTTTAGAAGGCGACTGGCAACTCATAGCCAAGCAGGCAATGGCGAGTAGGCTGAGGTAGTATATTTTTTGTTTAGTCATATTTATGGTTGATTATTTTTTTAAAGAATAAGCAAAGATACTAAAGTCTATAATGATATCATCTTGTATGAATCTGTACTGGTTTTTACGGCATTTTCAGTTCGTTGGCTGTGGGTATCACTAATAAAGAGTTGTCCTAAATCATCTTTGGTTACAAGCTGAATGAGTTGAGCAACGCGTTGTTCGTCTAGCTTGTCAAAGATGTCATCTAATAATAAGATGGGTTTTGTGTTGAGCTGTTCGTGTATAAAATCATATTGTGCCAGTTTTAAGGCGATTAAAAATGATTTTTGCTGCCCCTGCGATCCAAATTTCTTTACCGGATGCCCCTCAATTTGCATGCGTAAGTCGTCTTTATGAGTGCCTTTACTGGTATATTGCAAAACTTTATCTCGTTGAAGGTTGTCTTCAAAAAGCTGTAGTAGAGGTGTGGTAGATAATTGACTTTTGTAAGTGAGTTGAACAGCTTCTTTGTGGTTACTAATATCAGCATAACGCTTTTGGAAAATGGGGCAAAAAGCGTCTATAAATGCCTGCCGCTTTTGATAAATAATAGCACCGGAAGTCTGCATTTCTATGTTATATAGCGCTAAACTATCAGCATTAAATGTGCGGTTAGCAGCAAAATATTTAAGAAGGGCATTGCGCTGGGCAAGTGCTTTTTTATAGCGAAGTAAGGTTTGTAGGTATTGTAAATCGCTTTGGGCAATGATGCCATCCATAAATTTTCGGCGGGTGTCACTACCTTCGGTAATGATATCGCGATCGGCCGGCGAAATAATTACTACCGGAATTAGCCCAATATGTTCTCTGACTTTCTCGTAAGCTTTCCCATTCCGCTTTATAATCTTTTTCTTCCTTTTTTTTACACTAACCACTACGTGTTCTTGACGGTTTTCTTTGTAAAACTGACCATCAATCACAAAAAAGTCGGCATTGTGGTGAATGTTTTGTGCGTTTACCGGGTTGAAATAACTTTTTCCGTAAGCCAAATGATAAATGCTGTCTAATACATTGGTCTTTCCCACTCCGTTTTGCCCCACTAAACAATTAATCTTAGCGTCAAAGTCAAAAGACTGGCTGGTAAAATTTTTATAATTGAGTAATTGTAATGACTTGAGGTACATATTAAAAAATAAATGCCGACGTTTTTTATAAGGGTTTCAAAGGTAAGAAAAGCTAGGCGGCTACGAGCAAAAATGTAAGAGCTTTTGTGTCTGTATTTTTAGTGTAATAATGCAAATTAAGAGAGCGCTGATTTATCCTTGAAATAAATCAATTTAATAGAATTAAATACGATTAAAAACGTGAAAAAGAAGTAAACGTAAAATTCACTTTCAAATAAAAATAAAAATCATATTTTTGCCACTCATTATGCAGATTTTTTATGGCAACGTATAAAAAGAAACCGAAAAAAGAAAGTAAAGAGCAGCGGATGGAACGCAAATCATCTACTGCCAGATTTTTTGGAAAGTTAGATTATTTTGCTACCGCGTTTGAAGATTGGATAGCGCGCAACCGCAAGCCTATTTTAACGGTAATAGGGGTGATTATTGTAGGGGTTTTAGGGTATTTGGTCTATAATAATTTTGTGCTGAAACCACGCCAAGAAGAGGCTGTGGCGGCTATGAGCCAACCTATGAATTATTTTGACAGAGCGTTACAACTCGACCCTGGAGTCAACCAAGATACGTTGTTTATAAAATCTTTACACGGTGCTGGAAGCTATGGTTTGTTAGATATTATTGAAAAATATGATGGGACTCCTGCCGCTAATATTGCACAGTATTCTGCCGGAATGGCGCTTTTAAAATTAGGAAAATACCAAGAAGCAGTTTCTCATTTAGAAAAATTTTCTAGTGAAGATGCTTTCTTGCCGGCTTTGGCTAAAGGAGCCATAGGTGATGCCTTTGTAGAAAATGGTCAGCCGGATGTGGCCTTAGATTATTACAAACAAGCAGCTACCATTCGTACAAATAACTTTACGACGCCTAAATTCTTGTTGAAAGCGGCTATAACCGCCATCAATTTGGGCAAAAAAGAGGAAGCAGAGAATTTTCTAAACAGAATCAAAAAAGAATATCCAAAATCTCCGGAAGCCGTAAAAGTGCCGGGATATTTAGGAATGGCACAAAACAGTACAAGCACAAAAGCTGCTACTGCAGCCACTAAATAAAGGTTGATATGGCTACGGCAGGTAAAGATTTGTCTTCTTACGACAAAAAATCACTTCCTGATGGAAAAGATTTTCGAGTAGGTATTGTGGTTTCTGAGTGGAACGAAGAAATTACCGAAAACCTTTATGAAGGAGCTTGCCAAACGCTGTTAGAAAATGGCGTTTTTTCAGAAAACATTACGCGTGTAGATGTGCCGGGTAGTTTTGAACTGATATACGGTTGTAAAAAAGCACAACAAAGCGCTAAAAACTACGATGTGGTTATAGCTATAGGTAGCGTTATTCAGGGAGAGACAAAGCACTTTGATTTTATCTGCCAAAGTGTATCACAAGGTATTAAAGATTTAAATATACAATCAGATGTGCCGGTGGTATTTTGCGTACTTACCGATAATACCAAACAACAAGCCGTAGATAGGTCAGGTGGCAAATATGGAAACAAAGGTACTGAGGCGGCTGTAGTGGCGCTTAAAATGGCACAGCTTCGTAAAGAAGTGTAAACAGGTAAGAAAGTAAACCAATTTTCCTATTTTTGTAATTCTTTAGAAAACGGCACATAAGTGCCGTTGGTTTTACAATCTTTTTTTATCTCTTTTAATGCGTGACATTATTCAACTTTTACCCGATCATGTAGCCAATCAAATTGCCGCCGGAGAGGTAGTTCAACGCCCGGCATCTGTCGTAAAAGAATTGCTGGAAAATGCCATAGATGCGCAAGCTTCTCAGATTAATTTGCTGATTAAAGACGGTGGTAAGACACTGATTCAGGTTACAGACAACGGAATAGGGATGAGCACTACCGATGCGCGTTTGTCTTTTGAACGGCATGCTACTTCAAAAATAAAAGTTGCTGAAGACTTATTTCATTTAAATACTAAAGGGTTTAGGGGCGAAGCATTGGCTTCTATTGCGGCTATTGCGTATGTAGATATGCAAACCAAACGCGCCGATGACGAGGTGGGTACTTCGCTTATTATTAAAGGAAGTAAAGTAGAAAAGCAAGAACCTTGTGTAACACCCGTAGGAACAGTTATTCGTGTAAAAAACTTGTTTTTTAATATTCCGGCACGTCGTAATTTTTTGAAATCGCAGGCAGTAGAGACCCGTCATATTATTGATGAATTTCAGCGGGTAGCATTGGCCCATCCGCATATTGCTTTTTCACTTCATCATAATGGAAGCGAGCTTTTTCAGCTTCATAAGACCAATTTTAGGCAGCGTATAGTGGCTGTTTTTGGTGGAAAAACCAATGAAAAATTGGTACCTATAGCAGAAGAAACCGACTTGATAAAGATTAGTGGTTTTGTAGGGAAACCAAAGTTTGCTAAACGTACAAAAGGAGAGCAATTTTTTTTTGTTAATCATCGGTTTATAAAGAGCCCGTATTTGCGGCATGCGGTTAACGCAGCATACGAGGGCCTGCTTCCCGATAAAAAATATCCGGCGTATTTTATTTATTTTGAGATTAATCCTCAGGCTATAGATATTAATATTCATCCTACAAAAACAGAAATAAAATTTGATGACGAACACGCTATTTATGCTATTTTAAGAAGTGCAGCCAAACACAGCCTCGGCCAGTTTAACGTATCGCCCTCATTAGATTTTAGTCATAATTCAGAGTTAGATACGCCGTATAGCTATAGAGATAGAAACCCGGAAATACCGAAAATAGAAGTTGATCATAATTTTAATCCGTTTAAGGACGATAAACCTTCGGATGCTAAAAATAAGTCAACTCCTTTTTATGAACATCAAAAAAAATCGGCTGATTGGGAAAGTTTGTACACTGATTTAAATACAGAAGTAACGGTAGAAAGTGGCGCTACAAATTTTTCGAGTGTTCAATTTGAGAGTGAGGCGGTTACCGGTAGTCTGTTTGCAACAGAAGATAGCAATCCACAGGCGGGTATTTTTCAACTGCAAAAAAAATATATTGTGAGCGCCCTAAAAGGCGGTATGTTGCTTATTCATCAACACCGAGCACATTTTCGTATTTTATTTGAAGAATTTTTAAAAAATATTACCGTTGAAGCTACGTTAAGTCAACAGTTGTTATTTCCTCTGGTTTTAAACTTAACTCAGCAAGAAACGGCTATGTTGGTAGAAATAAAAGATTCTTTAGAACAAATAGGGTTTGATTTTATAAAAATAACGACTGAAGAGGTTAGAATTGGAGGTATACCCGGTATGATTTCAGAGAGCGCAGTGCCAGCTATTTTAGATGAAGTGTTGGCAGATGTGGCTAATGGAGTGCCGAAACAAGAACGCAGAAATGCTCAGTTTTTGGCTAGAATATTAGCTAAAAATACGGCTGTAAAATCGGGTACTTCATTGACTTTAGCAGAACAAGTTTCTATTATTAACCAGCTTTTTGCCTGCAAAGAATCAACCCTTACTCCGGATAACCAAAAGATTTTTATGCGATTTGTGGCTGAAGATTTTGACAAAAACTTTTAAGAAATGACAAAAATAACCGAAACGGTAAAGACTTTATTAATTGCCAATATATTGGTTTTTGTGGGGAGCCAGCTTTTAGGTGATCAGGCCTATCAATACTTTGCATTGTGGTTTCCTAAAAATCCGCATTTTAAGTTTTGGCAACTGTTAACGCATATGTTTATGCACGCAACGGTTATGCATATTGCCTTTAACATGTTTGCATTATGGCTTTTTGGAAGTGTTTTAGAACAAACAATCGGGCAAAAAAGATTTCTGTTTATCTATTTTTCGGCAGGCTTTGGAGCAGCTGCCTTGCAATTGGGATTTAGTTATTATAATTTTCACGCGGGGTTTCAAGAGTTAGCTAATGCCGGCATGTCTACCGATAAAATTTATGCATTGGTGCATAATGCTTATAACCAAATGGTAAGTGGCGGGCAGTACAGCGTGTCGGTGCCACTTCATATTGATAAAGGCGTAGTTGAGCAAATGTTGGGCTCTTATATGACGCCAATGGTGGGAGCTTCGGGCGCTATTTTTGGGGTGTTGGCAGCTTTTGCAATCATCTATCCAAACTTACCTTTATATTTATTTTTTATTCCAATCCCTATCAAAGCAAAGTATCTTATAGGAGGTTATTTTGTTATTGAATTGTTCTTCGGACTCACTTCCGGTATGCTCGGACCTTCACATACGGCTCATTGGGCGCATGTGGGAGGTGCTGTGGTAGGATTTTTTATTATGTGGTATTGGAAAAAGCATCAGTTTAATCAAAATCGTTGGAATTGATGAATTGGCAAAACAATCTACGCTATCGCTACCATATGTTTGGGGTGACAGAGAAACTAATTTTGATAAACGTATTGGTTTTTGTTGCCTTTATTCTCTTAGGGCTTATTTCTTTTTTGTTTCGGCTACCCGGTAGTTTTCTCCATACGCTAAACAGTTGGTTAATTTTGCCGAGTGATGTTCACGAATTTATTTTTAAACCGTGGACAATAATTACCTATGCTTTTATGCACGAAGGGTTTTGGCATATCTTGTGGAATATGGTGGTATTGTATTTTGCCGGTCACATATTTTTGCAATATTTTTCACCCAAACGAATGCTTAATTATTATTTTTTGGGAGCAATTGTTGGTGGAGCACTGTTTATTTTAAGTTATAATGTTTTTCCGGCTTTTTCTCAAGGGAAACCACCGTTACTCGGAGCTTCTGCAGCTATTATGGCGGTACTGATTGGGGTGGCGACATACGCTCCTAATTTGAAAATTCGTCTATTTTTACTCGGCAACATTAAGTTGTGGTGGATTGCCGCTTTTTTTGTGGGGCAAGATCTTATTATGATTCCTTTTCATAATTCAGGAGGGCATATTGCTCACATAGGTGGTGCGGCATTAGGATTTATTTATACTCGTCAATTAAGTAAAGGTACGGATATAGGAGCTTGGTTTGAACGTCTTATGAATGGGGTTGTGGGCCTTTTTTCTTCAAAACCTGAAAACCCATTTAAAAAAGTATATAAAAACAAAACCAAACCCGGAGGAAAAAGAGGGGCTTATCAAACAAATCATCGCCGTCAAGAATCTGAGACTGATAAACAGAAAAAGATTGACGCTATTTTAGACAAGATTGGTAAAAATGGTTATGATAGTCTGAGTAAAGAAGAAAAAGAATTTTTGTTTAGTGTTGGTAGAGACTAATGTCTGAGATATAAATCGCTGGGTTTATTTTGAAAATTTCCAGTAAAATAATTTTACAGAATAAGCTATTCTGTTTGGTTATGAGGAGTTGGTATTTTTTGTAAAAAGGAGATGGTCTGGGGGCCCCGGTTAAAGAGTAAGTCGAGTATAGATAAGTTAGGCAGATACCCGTGTTTTTCCATAAACACTTGTGCGTAGGTGGGGAGATCTAGTTGAGGTAATCGTTTAGCGGTGCTTAGTTCTCTGTAATCAATAAATGTTGTTTCCGGGTATTTTTTAATAAACTGATTTGTTTTTTGTTGAGGCATGGCTAGAGCGAGACAATCGGTGATCGCCTCCCAACAACGCCAATTAAAGTCAAGTAAAAAAACGACCGGTTTTTGGTACACCTTTACGAACGTATCTTCATAAAATTCAAAAAAAGGAGAAGTGCGATAGGCACTTTCAATAGACTTCCAGTGTACCTTTTGCCAATTTTCTTTATACTCAATTTTTACGTCTTTATACGGTAGTTTTCCCTTCCCATTTTGTTTGTGTATGATAGGAATAATGAGCTGTAACAGCCCATTTGCTCCGTATATACGCTGGCGATTGCGGTAAGTTTGTTTTTGGTAGTTTCCTTCCGTCTCCCATATTACTTGCTGAGCATGTACAAACGCACAAAACTGATCTATGGGGGCAAAATACCCCGGAGTAAATACCGCTTTTCTCATAGAGGGCTATGATTTTTTGCGTCGTTTTCTAAAATAAGAAAATCCGAAAGCAAGTACTAAGAGTATGAGAAAATACGGAAGGAAAGAAATCGGTTTTCCGGTTCCTCTCACAGTAGTAAACATCCGATCCCACCTAAACTTATTAAAAAATCCATGAGCATTTTTGTCAATACTCAGCCAAATAAATACCGGTTTTCCAACAATGTGCGTTTCAGGTACATAGCCCCAAAAACGGCTGTCTTCGCTGTTGTGGCGGTTGTCTCCCATCATCCAATAATAATCTTGTTTAAAGGTGTATGAATGGATGGGTTTTCCATTAAGAAATACTTGATTTCCTTTGGTGGTAATATCTTGTTTGTTTCCTAATTCTTTTCCGTCGTATACTTCAATTATACGCTTGTAAAAAGGTAAATTAGCTACTGTAATAGGCACAGTAACTCCTTGTTTTGGAATGTAAATAGGACCGTAATTATCCATGTTCCAATTTAGGCTGTCCTTATGCGGAAAGACATCTTGTCTTTGCCCTTCAGGCATAATAATTTTATGAACCGAGGCCACATTAGGATTGTTTTTGAGTTTTCGAGCATTTTTGGCCGTTAGTGAGCGAAACAAATACTGGTTTTCAGATTCTCTATATAAAGGCTCGGTATAATCATATTGTTCATATAGATACCGAAGATTAAAGCCGCGAGTACTTTTGGTAGTTACTTGATAAGATGTCTCCGGGCGCGCTCTCCCCGGAAATTTTAAAGGACTTCCATCAATGTAAACTTGTCCATCAACAATAGAGAGTGAATCACCCGGCATTCCGACAGCTCGTTTTACATAATTTGATTTTTTATCTACCGGTTTGGTATATTTTTTTGCGCCGTGATACCTAAAATAAGGAACAGTATCTGTAGGCCAGTTAAAGACTACAATGTCGTTGTGTTCTATATCTTCAAACCCGGGAATGCGGAAGTAGGGTAGTTCGGGCCATTTTAAGTAAGAACGGATCCCCAAAATAGGAATGGTATCGTGAACCATCGGTACCGCTACAGTGGTCATAGGTACACGTGGGCCGTAATTAATTTTGCTTACAAAAATATAGTCGCCTACTAAAAGTGTTTTTTCTAAAGAAGAAGTAGGAATGGTGTAAGGTTGAATAAAATAGGTGTGCACGATGGTGGCTGCAATGATGGCAAAGAGAATAGAACTAACCCACTCTCCGGCGGCGCTGCGAGGTTTTAGACTTCGGTCTTCTATATAGCTAACCTCTAAAGCATAATTTACGTAATAAATATAGAAGCCTAGAGTAAGAAAAGCCAACCACGTGTCAGCGGTTGAATGTCTATTAAAACTGCGTACTGTTTCTACCCAAATAATGGGAAACATAAGTAGGTTAACAATAGGAATAAAAAGCAAAATAACCCACCACCATGGTCGGTTAATAATCTTCATTAAAATGAAAGCGTTGTATATTGGAATGATAGCCTCCCAGGCTTTTCGTCCTGCCTTTTTATATAATTTCCACGTACCCAGAAAGTGAATTACCTGTACAAGTAAAAAAAAGATAAGCCATTGTAAAAGTGTCATGTGTATGATTTTGAGAGCGTTATTTTACTGTATTGGCACAAACATACCAATATTAAATGAGATTTTTAAGTACTTCTTTCATGCTAAAAACACCTTTTTTATCTTTAATGAAGTCGGCAGCTAACAAAGCTCCTTTAGCAAAACCTTCACGAGAGAAAGCGGTGTGTTTAATTTCTATAGCATCTACGGCAGAAGTATAATTAATAAGGTGTGTTCCTTTTACATCAGCTAGGCGTTTGGCTGTAACCGGAATGGTGGTTTTCGAAAGCTTCTGTTCGTTGCCTTCTACCAGTTTCCAATCCGTTTGGGTTGAATTATTAATAATTCCTTCAGCTAGTGTGATGGCAGTCCCACTGGGTTTGTCTCTTTTTTGTGTGTGATGAATTTCAGTTAACGCGGGTTTGTAATCGGTTAAGTTTTTCATCATTTTTGCCAAGGTGGCATTTAGCTCAAAAAACAAATTTACTCCAATACTAAAATTAGAGGCATATAAAAAAGTGCCTTGGTGCTGTTGGCAGGCTTCTAATGCTTTATCATAGTCTTTTATCCACCCGGTGGTGCCACAAACTACGGGCACATGCGCTTCAAAACAGGTTAGTATATTTTTGAGGGCCGCTTCGGCAACACTAAATTCTATAGCTACATCTGCTTCTGCTAACCTTTCAGGAATAATCTTTCCGTCAGATATATATGTAATTTCGTCGGTACTTTGGAGTGCCAAATTCTCAATGGTCTTCCCCATTTTACCGTATCCTAAGAGTGCAATTTTCATAGCTAAAAATTAAAATTTAACGAGATTCCATAGTTAGACTTCCCCGTAAATTGATCGATGTTGTATTGCGGTCTGAGTGCTAGGTTTTTGCTTACGTTAAACTGTTGCAAATGTGCTTCTACGTTGGCATCTACTACGTTTAAGGCATAAATAATAACGGCTGCAATGATAGATAATTCTTTGTATTTTTTAAACTGTTTTTGAGCTTCAATTAATCCGTCATCACTAAGCTTTCCTTGAAATTGGTCATCGCTATAACCGGCTAAACGACGTTTGTAAGCGTTGCGATAATCGTGATATTTTTCATTGTTTTTTATGTAGGCGTATATACTGATTCCCAATCCGGTATAAATAATGGGGATTTTCCAGTAACTGTGGTTATAGGCCTGCCCTAACCCGGGTAATACGGCTGAAAAAAAGGCCGCTTTAGAAGGTGCTAGCGCATCATATCCGGCTGATTTTTGAAATAATTTATGCGTTTCTTTGCTAGGTTGAGTGGTTATAGTGCCGTTTTGGGCAGAAGACAGGGTAGTGCTCAAAAAACAAAAAATGAGTATGAATAAGGGGTAAGATTTCACTTTTTTAAGAGTTTTTCTAATCGCTTAAAATCTTCTTTTGAGGAAAAGGGAATAATTATTTTCCCGGCATTTTTCTTATTTACTTTAACATCTATTTTTGCTCCAAAAAAGGAAGAGAAGTCTTTTATGGCCGCTTTCATGTCGGCAGATAGCTCGGGTTTCTTTTTCTTTTTGGGTTTGTCGTTTTGTTGAATAGTACGCACTAGTTTTTCAGTATCGCGTACAGAGAGTTCTTCGGCGATAATCTTTTCGTAAACCTTAAGTTGTGTTTCGGTGTTTTTAAGGTTGATGAGCGTACGGCCATGCCCCATAGTTAAAAAACCGTCGCGCATTCCGGTTTGTATAATAGGGTCTAGTTTGAGTAGTCGTAGGTAGTTGGCAATGGTAGAACGATTTTTTCCTACTCGTTTACTCAGTCGCTCTTGGGTTAAATCAATTTCTTCAATTAGTCGTTGGTAAGACAGCGCTATTTCTATAGGGTCTAAGTCTTGTCGCTGAATGTTTTCGACCAACGCCATTTCTAGTGTTTCTTGGTCGTTAGCAATACGAATATAGGCCGGAATTGTTTTTAATCCGATGAGTTGTGAAGCGCGGTATCGGCGTTCACCAGAAACCAGTTGATATTTGTTAAAATCGGTTTTGCGAACGGTAATAGGTTGAATAACCCCCAATTCTTTAATAGAAGCTGCCAATTCTTTTAAGGCATCTTCTTTAAAGCTGGTTCGAGGTTGGTGTGGGTTTACGGCAATGGTTTTGAGCTCTAATTCAACAATATTTCCTACTACCTTATCTGCATTTTTATCTTTGGCAGAGTTTATATCGTGCTCGGGGTCTTTTAATAAGGCTGAAAGACCTCTACCTAAGGCCTGTTTTTTAGTGGCTTTTGCCATAATAATTTACGCGTTTTTATTAATAACTTCTTCGGCTAAGCTTAAATAGTTATTAGCCCCTCTAGAACCGGCATCATAATTAATAATGCTTTGCCCGTGGCTAGGAGCTTCACTTAAACGTACATTACGTTGAATAATTGTCTTAAATACCATCTCATCAAAATGTTTGCGAACTTCTTCTACCACTTGGTTAGAAAGTCGTAGACGGGAGTCGTACATTGTGAGTAGCAATCCTTCTATTTCTAAACAAGGATTGTGTATTTTCTGTACGCTTTTTATGGTATTTAATAGTTTTCCCAGCCCTTCTAATGCAAAATATTCACACTGAATAGGTATGATAACAGCATCAGCAGCGGTTAGTGCATTTAGCGTAAGCAGCCCTAGAGAAGGGGCACAGTCTATAATAATATAGTCATACGCTTCTTTTAGAGGCTCAATGGCTCCTTTTAGCATAGATTCTCGCTGATCTTGGTCAACTAATTCAATCTCAATAGCTACCAAATCTATATGCGCCGGAATAATTTCTAAGTTAGGCGCATTGGTTTCTGTAATGGCTTCTTTTGCCTCAATAGTATGCTCTAACAACTGATAGGTGCCTACCTCAACCTGTTCTACGTCTACACCTAAGCTAGAACTGGCGTTTGCTTGTGGATCAGCGTCAATCAATAGTACTTTTTTTTCTAAAGCGCCTAAAGAAGCTGCTAAATTTACAGCGGTGGTAGTTTTTCCTACTCCTCCTTTTTGATTTGCAACTGCAATCGTTTTACCCATTCACTTTATTTTAGAGCCTAAAAATACGATTATTTACGCCAATATAAAACCTCGCGCAAAATTTGTGCAAAAGTAAGCATATGGCTTATGTTCAGGATGCTTTTATGAGTTTTTTGACAGCTATTTTGCAATTCTTTTGAATACTAAGTTTTTATTGAATGTAGATATGCATTGGCAGCTCATGCTTTTTTACCCCAAATAATGCATTTATGGCGATTTTGGTCTTGGGTAAAAAACAAATAATCATCGCCACCATCTTTTAAATTGAATTTTTTTCTGACTTGTTTTACGGTTGACGGAAAATTGCGCAAGGTGATATTGGCCTTTTTTAATTTTGTTTGTTGAATTGCTTTTTTTTGTGCAGGAAGAACGGCTATGATTTTAAAGCATCTGCCCGGAAATGTAATCAAAGAGTCTGCGGTGTATAAATGTGTGTTGATGGCCAGTTTGAAAAGGTGATAACGTTTGGCTACCGTTTTAAAAAAACCGGCTTTTAAGATAGCAGCGTTGGGCTCGTATAAATATGACAACGGCGTAGAAAAGGTAATTTCTTCAAGGGTTTCATTTATGGTGTTGGCGCTAAAAATTTGTGCCCCTTGGGTAGAAAAATTAATGGTTTTTATAAGTGGATTTGTATGCTCTTTACTATCAATTACCCAAAGTAATTCTTTGACGTCATTTTTTACAGAAACTACATGTATTTCTGCTGTATTTTTGAGTTTTTGCAACCCTAAAGAAATATCCAATAGCGGAGAAGTTTTTAGCAGTATTTTGTGGGCTTTAGTCTGAAGCAGCGGTAAATGTTTGAGAATGTCCGGTTGACAATCTTCTAACTGAAAAACTTTGTTGCCGGAAGTAGAACGGCGTCCCGGATCGGCATAAATCCACGCTACAGGTTGTGTGATGTTTTGTAGATATTGTAGTCCATCGCCTGTGATAAATTGGCAGTTTTTGCGGGTAGATAATACAGAATAGTTATGAGCTGCAAGCGCTGAAAGAGCTTCGTTTTGTTCACAGTGAATAAGATTTTCTACGTTCTTGGCAAAGTAAAAATCATCAATTCCCAGTCCGCCGGTTATATCGATAAGTGTGTTGCCGGAAACCAATTTAGCTTTGTATTGTGCTGTAATCTCAGATGATGATTGGGCTAAATTTAAGGATGGTGGATAGAGTACAGCATCAGATTTAAACCAGGTAGGTAGTTTTTTTTCGGCTTTTTGCTTGCCTTGTATTTGCTGAGCAAGCTCTTTGCTACTAACGTTTGTAAAAGGGCTTTTATGCAGGAGTAACCGGGCTACGTCTGTCTTGCGGTTTTGAGTGATAAATGTCTGTATGGTAGGATTTAGCAGAGTTTTGTTTATCATATTATAATCCGCGCGTCAGGTATTTTACAATTCTATATTTGCCAAGAGCTTCTTTAGCAATCACTTTTATAGCGGTATAAAAAGGTACGGCCACAATCATGCCAAAAATACCGAATAAGGTGCCGGCAATAAGAATAATTAAGAAAATTTCTAGTGGGTGTGATTTTACACTATGACCAAAGATGAGCGGCTGGTTTATAAGTGTGTCTATGACATGAATAACGAGATACCCGGCCATAACATAGAGAATATGTGGTAAAATAACCGTAGAAAAATCGGAAACGATGTAGGTAGATCCTGTAAAGAAAATAAGCAGAACACCTGCAGCTAGTGGCCCCAAATACGGAACAATGTTTAAGAATGCACAGATAAAAGCTACCGCTACCGGATTTTGAACATTGAAAGTATAGAGCAAAATAGTGTACAGAATAAAAAGAACAGAAATTTGTAAAAAGATACCGACAAAATAGCGTGATAGTAGGTTTTTGATTTTATTGAAGACACGTGTAAATCGTTTTTCACTTCCTTCTTTAGAGAAAGCTAACATGGTGTTAAACAGTAATCCGCTGTCTTTTAAAAAGAAAAAAGAAATAAATAAAACCGATAAAACGCCGATGGCTAATGCACCTACTTTACCAAAAACAGATCCCATAAATAACGGAATAGATTTGAAATCAGATTCCTTAATCAGGCTAGACAAATCGAGCGTTGCGATGGTACTGGTAGATTTTAACCCCAAATAATTGCGCACTTGCACCTCTAAGACTTCCAAGTTATTTTTTAACTCATTAAAGTTGATTCGCCCCAAGTTTTCGCTCTGTTGATTGATGACCGGAATAAACAATGCTAGAACGCCTAAGATGATAGATGAAATAAGCAGTAAGGTGAGTACAACCGATAATTGATTGGGAAGGTGTAATTTTTTACGAAAAAAATAAACCATAGGCCTGCCTACTAAGGCAATTACGGCCGCAATAGCAATGTAAAGCAAAATAGAGCGAATTTCAAAGAGAAAATAACACAATACAAAAACACCTACAGCATAGGCTAGTGCACGTAGAATGCCTTTAGAAAGTATTTTTGCGTTCATCTGTTTTCTGTGTTTGAAATGAGGGTTTTTACAAGGTAATCCAAAAATAAATGTTAACCTAATCTTATAGCATGATTTTGGCTATCGTAAATGTTGTTTTCTTTGCTACAAACGCAAATCACCTTTTCCTTCACGAATAATTTCGGGTATATCTCCGGTCAAGTCAATTACAGTAGAAGGGGTGTTGCCACCATAACCGGCATCGATAACCACATCTACTATCTTGCCCCACTTTTCAAAAATTAATTCCGGGTCAGTGGTGTATTCAATAATCTCATCATCGTCTTTTATAGAAGTGGTAATGATGGGATTGCCTAGTCCTTCAACCAGTTCTTTACAAATATTGTTGTCGGGTATGCGTATACCTACTGTTTTTCTCTTTTTAAAAACTGCCGGAAGGTTATTACTTCCATGAAGAATAAAAGTAAAGGGACCGGGAAGATTAGCTTTTAAGATTTTAAAAGTAGCATTGTCTATTTGTACATACTGTGATAATTTACTCATGTCTCTGCACATAAAAGAAAGGTTGGCTTTACCGAGTTTTACACCTTTAATTTGTGCAATTCGTTTTAGTGCAGCCGTATTATTAATATCACAACCCAATCCGTAAACCGTGTCGGTAGGGTAGATAACCAATCCCCCTTTTTTTAAGACATCGACAATTTTTTTGAGTTGCTTTTCAGTAGGATTTTTTTCGTAGAGTTTGATAAATTCAGTCATAAAAAAGAGGCATTAAAGTAATAATATGCTATTCTGCGGTGTGGGTTTATACCCAATAAAGATAGCTATTTTTTTAAAATTACGCCCTCACTTTATAAGAAAAGTAAGGGCGTATAAAGATAAAAAGAATACGTAAAAATTTATTTGTGCGGTAAAGGATATTTAGAAGCTTCTCCCTCTTTTGGAATAGCGTTTTTGATAAAGTTACGGATGTCTTGATTTCCTTTAATTAGTGCTTGTTTGTCCATATAAATCATATGGCCGCTTTTATAACCTTTCCACGTCATGCGGTCTGCCAGTTTTTTAGAAGTAGCCAGCTGCCACATCGTGTATTTGGCGTTAAAATAGTTACACACAGAACCGTCATAATAGCCAGATTGGATGAGTAAGTGTAGAGAGGGGTTTTCTTCCATCGCTCTTCTTAATTGTGCTCCGGTACGATTACGAGTTCTTTTCCAAGGATGTACGTGACCGGAAAGAATCCAGTAAGGAACATCCGTTTTGAAGTTGAGGTCATCGCGGTAGTAGTGGTTGGCAGCCGGCGCAAAAGAGTGTGCCCAAGCCGGGATTTCGGGATTATAATCGGGGCGGGTGCCGGCTAATTTTGCATCTACACCCAAATAACGAGAATCTAGGCGACCCACAGTATACCCTTCATCGCGCAATAAATCTTTCCAGAATAAGCTAGGTGAAACATCTAAATTATTGTTGGCCCAAACTTCTTTTTTGATAGAGGTATAGCGTTCTAGTTTTGTGAGAATTTCTTCTTTTTTGGTGGCAGAAAGGCTTCCGCCTTTAGATAGAGCCGGAATCAATTCGTTGATGGTAAAATCTTCTATTTCCGGAAGAATTTCGGTTAAGTCTTTTTGTTCTAAATCAGCCGGTAATTTTTTGTAATACCAAGCGGTAGCGGCGTAATAGGGAACCCATAGGGCAGAACCGGTACCACTGCGATCAATACCTAATTCTGTAGGAGAAAGTAAGATTACTCCGTTTAGAAAAACACCACTGCTAGCCGATTGTAAAGCACCAGCCAAACCGGAAACACGAACGGTTCCATAGCTTTCTCCTATCAAAAATTTAGGAGATAACCAGCGGTTGTGGCGACTAATAAATGTTTGAATCCATTTGGAGAGATAAGCAATATCTGAATTTACTCCAAAGAATTCACTGCGATCGGCTTTTTTGTCTAAAATGCGAGAGTAACCGGTGTTTACGGGGTCTACATATACAAGATCGGTGGCGTCTAAAACGCTATACGGATTTTCTTCTACTCCGTAAGGTTGTACCGGGTGGCCTTCGTTATCTACTTTGACGCGCATAGGGCCGGTATAGCCTAATTCCATCCAAAGAGAAGCAGATCCGGGGCCTCCGTTAAAAGAAAAGGTGAGTGGGCGATTGCTTTTGTCTTTAAATCCTAAGCGTTCGTAATAGGTGTACCCCACGGTGGCTATAATTTTCCCATCACTATTCCACACTGGTTGCATGCCTTTGTGAACCTTGTATTTAATGGTTTTTCCATTAATGGTAGCTTGGTGCACAGTGGTAACTACCGTATCGGCAAAAATTTTGGTCTGTGCGTGGGTAGTAAAAGAAATAAAAGCAAAGAAAAGTAGCATGCTCAGTATTTTGAGGGGAGCTACTTGAGGGGGCTTCTGATAAGTGCCCCGCGTTTTGTGTTTGGTAAACTTGGTCATAATAAAATTATTTAAGGATTAATAAAAATTCAGTTGGTAGCCCCCGCTATAATTTGATGTTCTCATGCTAAAACTTTTAGCTTTGCAAATCGCAAGAGTATTTTTTTTACACCTCCATGTTCAAAGTCTATTTCTGCTTTTTTGTCTTGACCTACCCCTTCGATAGTAAGCACAAGCCCTTTTCCAAAACGCTGATGCTCTACCGTTTGCCCTACTTTTAGTTTAATAGCCGGGGTTTTGGCTGGAGTGGTAGATTGTCCGTTTTTAGGGCGAAGCCTTCTGAGTTTTCTCAGCTGAGCTTCAGTGGGTTTATGGGTTGCTGTGGGGGGGGTTCCTCGCTGTGGTTTGGTTTGTCTGAGCCTACTTTTGTCTACTTCACCAAAGATATCGGTATTAATGAGGGGTTGATATTTATAGTCTTCTTTGGGGATGGTGTACTCTAAAAATTGATCATCTATTTCTTCGATAAACCGACTGGGTTCTGCATCAATTAACTTTCCCCATCTGTATCGTGACTCCGTATAAGTGAGGTATGCCTTTCTTTCAGCTCGGGTAAGTGCTACATAAAAAAGCCTACGTTCTTCTTCTAGTTCAGAACGCGTGTTCATGCTCATAGCTGATGGGAAAAGGTCTTCTTCCATCCCTACAATATATACATACGGAAATTCTAGCCCTTTGGCTAGGTGTATAGTCATTAATGAAACGCGATCTTCATCAGCGGTTTCTTTGTCTAAATCAGTTACCAGCGCTATGTCTTCTAAAAATTCATCAACAGAGCCTCGGGCATCGGCAATTTCTTTTTGTCCTTCTACAAAATCGCGAATACCGTTTAGCAATTCTTCAATGTTTTCAACTTTCATAATGCCTTCCGGAGTGCCATCTTTTCGCATTTCTTGTAAAAGACCAGTTTTTTTGGTAACCATTTCGGTTATTTCAAAAGCATCTTTGGTTTGTGCACTGATGCGAAAACTTTTAATCATGTTCATAAAGTTGAAAAGTTTTCGTTGTATCCCGCTATTTATTTTTAAGTTGAGTTTAGGTAGATTTTCAATTACCTCAAAAATGGAGCGTTGATAGTGGTTGGCAGCTAAAGTGAGTCGGTCTATGGTAGTAGCACCAACACCTCTGGTTGGGTAATTGATAATTCGTTTTAAAGCTTCTTCGTCTTTAGGATTAGTAAGGAGTCGTAAATAGGCTAACACGTCTTTAATTTCTTTGCGTTGATAGAATGAAAGCCCTCCATAAATACGATAGGGAATGTCTTTTTTGCGCAGAGCGTCTTCGATGGCTCTACTTTGTGCATTCGTTCGATAGAGCACGGCAAATTGACCATTTTTTAACTGATTTTTCATCTTGTTTTCAAAGATGGAGCGCGCAACAAATCGCCCTTCCTCCCCATCGGTTAGCAACCGATGTACTTCAATTTTTTCCCCTACTTCGTTTTGGGTCCAAACAGTTTTTTCGAGTTTGGTTCTATTTTTTTCGATTATTGAGTTAGCCGCTTCTACTATGTTTTTGGTAGATCGGTAATTTTGTTCTAGTCTATAGGTTTGTACCTTGTCGTAATCGCGCTGAAAGTTGAGAATATTGTTGATATTGGCTCCGCGAAAAGCATAGATACTTTGTGCGTCATCACCCACCACACATATATTTTGAAACCGATCACTCAGCGCTCGAACAATGAGGTATTGAGAGTGATTAGTATCTTGGTACTCATCTACCAAAATGTATCGAAATCTATTTTGATACTTGGCCAGCACATCCGGATACCGGTTTAAGAGTTCGTTGGTTTTTAATAACAAGTCATCAAAATCCATAGCGCCGGCTTTAAAGCAACGTTCTACATAATTTTTATAAATATCGCCTAGCCGTGGACGCTTAGCCATGGCGTCAGCTTCTTGCAACTCAGGATTCTGAAAGTACGCTTTTACAGTTATTAAACTGTTTTTGTATGAAGAGATGCGCGACGAAACTTGTTTGTATTTATATACATCTTTATCGAGTCCCATTTCTTTTATAATGGTTCTTATAAGACGTTGAGAGTCTTGAGAGTCGTAGATGGTATAATTAGAAGGATAACCTAACTTATCTGCTTCTGCCCGAAGAATACGGGCAAAGACAGAGTGAAACGTTCCCATCCATAAGTTTTTGGCTTCACTTTGCCCTACAATGCCGGCAATTCTGTTTTTCATTTCGCGCGCAGCCTTGTTGGTAAAGGTAAGTGCTAAAATATTGAAAGGATCTATACCTTGATTCATTAAATGGGCAATACGGTATGTTAATACCCGTGTTTTTCCGGAGCCTGCTCCGGCAATAATAATCATTGGCCCATCTTTCTGTTCAACCGGTGCTCGTTGAGCATCGTTGAGTTTTGCTAAATAATCTTTCAAACTTCTTCCTTTTTTCGAAGCGTCAAGATAGCAAAGTTGTTGAGATTTTAGTAAGGATAGGCATGTTAATTTTCGAGAAATTAAAAGAAGCCTCGCTTAGAAGCAAGCCTTTTTTGTAACTTAGCCATACTAATCAGTAAGACCTTTTAATGATGAATGAGTTCTTTAATTTTTTGGGTACTATTTATTGGTGGGAGTGGGTGCTCATTGTATTAGTCCTGATTATTGTGCGCGATATTTTGTTTAATAAAAGACATGCAGTTCAACATAATTATCCGCTTATTGGGCACTTTCGATATATGATAGAAAAAATAGGACCGGAATTGCGTCAATATATTGTAGCTAATAACCGAGAGGAACTACCGTTTAACCGTATAGAACGCACTTGGATTTATACTTCGGCAAAAAATCAAAATAATTATAAAGGGTTTGGTACAGATAGAGATATTAATCAAAGTCAGTATATTTTTGTTAACAATGCCATGATGCCCTTTAAGCTTCCGGAAAAACATCCTAATCGAGAGGATCCTTATTTTGTGCCTTGTGCTAAGGTTATAGGAGCTTATAATAAGCGAAAAAAACCATTTAGACCGGCATCGGTTATCAATGTGTCGGCAATGAGTTTTGGAAGTCTTTCCGGAAGAGCCGTTGAGGCACTAAATAGAGGCGCTATGTTGGCTAATGCTTATCACAACACTGGTGAGGGAGGCTTGTCGCCCTATCATAAAATGGGAGCCGATGTTATTTACCAAATAGGAACGGCTTATTTTGGAGTGCGTGATGAAGCGGGTAATTTTTCTATGGAGATGCTCAAAAAATTGGTTACCGAAAACCCGCAGATAAGGGCTATAGAAGTAAAACTGTCACAGGGAGCTAAACCGGGAAAGGGCGGGGTGTTGCCCGCTGCAAAAATAACCAAGGAGATCTCGAAAATAAGACGAGTTCCGCTGGGTAGAGATGTGGTTTCTCCGCCTTACCACACAGCGTTTGATGGGGTTGAAGGATTGCTTGATTTTGTTGAGGACATTGCTCGGGAAACCGGACTTCCGGTGGGTATAAAGGCAGCCATAGGAAAGAAAAAACAATGGGGTGAATTGGCTTATTTAATGAAGAAGAGAAATTGTGGCCCTGATTTTATTACCATAGATGGGGGCGAAGGGGGCACCGGAGCCGCCCCACCAAGTTTTGCAGACCATGTGTCTTTACCATGGGTGTTTGGGTTTAGCGCTATTTATCAAGTATTTAAATTTGAAGAAATTACCGATAGAATTGTATTTATTGGCAGTGGTAAACTAGGGCTTCCTGCTAAAGCCGCTATGGCTTTTGCCATGGGGGTAGATTGTATTAATACAGCGCGTGAGTCTATGATGAGTATTGGTTGTATTCAGGCGCAGAAATGTCATACCAACACGTGTCCCACGGGTATTGCTACACAAAATAAATGGCTTGAAGCGGGTGTTAATGTGAAAGAAAAAGCACGGCGCAATAATTATTATTTTCGAAATTTTAGAAAAGAATTATTAGAAATAACCCATGCTTGTGGATATGAGCACCCATGTCAGATTATGATGGAAGATGTAGATGTTAATCTGAGCGATCAGGATTTTACAAAAAATCTAGCGGCAGCTTATGGGTATCATAAAGTAGCGGTTCCGTTTAACGGAGTTGACGCTTTGCTAAATTGTCCTTATCTTGGCGGGCATTATAATACTGAAGGGGTAGATAAAGCCCACATTCGTTATTAATTTAAATAAGTATGACTGCCGTAGATATAGTACAGTTCTTTTTAGCCATTATTCCGAGTATAATTGTAGGGTTAGTAGCCTATTATTTTTTCAAGAATTATATAAAAGACCAAGAAAGCAGAAGAGATTATACCGTGCAGAAAGACTTGAAAAAAGAAGTGCTGCCTAAACGCTTGTTGGCTTTAGAGCGCATGACACTATATTTAGAACGAATAGATCCTGCTAGGCTGTTAGTGCGCGTAAAACCGGATAGTGCCGATAAATTTGCGTATGAAACCAAATTGATTCAGACGATAGAAGAAGAGTTTGAGCACAATTTAACACAACAAATTTATATGAGTGCTGACTGTTGGGATGCTATTCGGTCTACTAAAAATGCTACCATAACACTTATTCGAAAAAGTACGATGCACGAGCAGGTAGATACGGCCGATAAATTGAGAGAAATAATTTTAGCAGAGCTAACAGAAGGAATGGCTCCTAGTGCTACCGGATTGGCTTATATTAAAAAAGAAGTCCATAAAATTTGGTAAGTTAATCTTGCATGGCTAACCATAAAGCATCATTTGTAGGGACAGGAGCGATAAAAGTTATCGGTTCTTTTTTTGTTGGGTGAATGAGGGTAAGTTTGCGAGCGTGTAAGTGAATGCCTCCATTTTTATTACTTCTATCAAAACCGTATTTTAAATCGCCTTTTATAGGACAGCCAATGGCAGCAAGTTGACATCGAATCTGATGGTGCCGACCGGTCTCTAAGCTGATTTCTAATCCGTAGTAGGTTTTTAATTTTTTGATAAGGGTGTAATGCAAAACGGCTCTTTTACTTTCTGCAACCTCATGTTTATAGGTATATGATTTGTTATTCTTAGGTCGGCGTTTTATATAATGCGTTAAGGTATCTTCATTTTTAGGAGGCTGTTTCTGCACCAATGCCCAATATATTTTTTCGGGGTGGTTTTTTGCAAATTGTTGATTGAGTCTTGTCAAGGCTTTTGAGGTTTTTGCAAAGACAACCACGCCGCTGGTGGGGCGGTCTAATCGGTGTACCACTCCTAAAAAAACATTTCCGGGTTTGTGGTATTTTTCTTTAAGAAAGGCTTTTATAATCTCACTTAAGGGGGCGTCGCCGGTTTGATCGCCTTGTACCAAATCACCGCATCGTTTGTTAATCACGATAAGGTGATTGTCTTCATAGAGTATTTGTAAGTTGTTTATAGTGGTGTGAGAATTAGCCAAAACAAGTAAGGTATTGTAATTAGGAAGCAAATTTCTGCAATTTTTTTGATTGTAAAAAAGAACCATATAAAATTTGGAAAGGCTTTTCTAGAGAATTCAATATCTTTAGCCATTCAAAAATCGATATTGAAAAATTAATTTATGCGCATACATTTTATTGCCATTGGCGGAAGTGCCATGCACAATTTGGCCATGGCATTACAGCAAAAAGGAGAGAGCATAACCGGTAGTGATGATGCTATTTTTGAGCCCTCAAAATCGAGGTTAAAAAAGGCAGGGCTTTTGCCTGCTGAAATGGGCTGGTTTCCTGAAAAGATTACGACAGCACTCGATGCAGTTATTTTAGGAATGCACGCTAAAAAAGACAACCCTGAACTGTTAAAGGCGCAAGAACTAGGGGTGAAAATTTATTCTTATCCTGAATTTTTATACGAACACAGCAAACATAAAACCCGAGTGGTTATTGGTGGGTCGCACGGAAAAACTACCATTACGGCAATGATTTTGCACGTATTGCACTACCATAATAAAGAAGTAGATTATATGGTAGGCGCGCAGTTAGCGGGCTTTAATACGATGGTGCACCTTACCAATGACAACGATTTTATTTTGCTAGAAGGGGATGAATATTTGTCTTCGCCACTAGACCCTCGCCCTAAGTTTCATTGGTATCAGGCTAATATTACCTTACTCAGCGGAATTGCTTGGGATCATATTAACGTGTTTCCAACCCTAGAAAATTATGTGCAGCAGTTTAAAGATTTTGTCGATACGATGACTTATGGCAGCGTGTTGATTTATAATGGAGAAGACGCTGAATTAGAAAAAATTGCACAATATGCCAGTAAACCTACTCGTAAACAGCCGTATTTTGTCCCCAATTATAGAGTAGAAGACAACACAGCATTGCTCGAAACGCCCGAAGGAGAAATGCCACTTGAAATTTTTGGGAAGCACAATTTGAGTAATTTGGCCGGGGCTAAATGGATTTGTCAGCTAATGGGAGTCGATGAAGCAGATTTTTATGAAGCCATTGCGAGTTTTGGAGGAGCCGCTAAACGTTTAGAGAAAATAGCAGAAAATGCACAGACGGTTATATACAAAGATTTTGCGCATAGCCCGTCTAAAGTAAAGGCTACAACCCAAGCTGTAAAAGAGCAGTATCCGCATAAAAAAATAGTAGCGTGTTTAGAATTACATACCTACAGTAGTTTAAATGCAGAATTTTTAAAAAACTATAAAGACACCTTAAATGCTGCAGATGAGGCGTTGGTTTTTTATTCTCCGGAAGCTGTTCAGCTAAAAAGGCTCTCTGCTATAGACTCATCTCAGATACGACAAGCCTTTCAACACCCCAATCTCAGTGTGTTTACGGATGCACAGACATTCCGTCAAAAATTACATTCCGTAAATTTAAACAACGCCGTTTTGCTGTTAATGAGCAGCGGGAATTACGGAGGATTGGATTTCGAAGAGCTAAAAACTTGGATTTAGTTATATTAGAGGTGTTAAAAACGAATACTTATGGAAGAAAACACCTCTTTTTCGATAAAATCTTGGGCGGAAGGCGACCGTCCGCGTGAAAAACTGTTGCAGAAAGGAAAAGCCGCGTTGAGCAATGCTGAACTGATCGCTATTTTAATAAGTTCAGGAAGCAGAGAAGAGAGTGCGGTAGCGTTAAGTAAACGTATTCTGGCAGGAGCAGAGAACAAACTTACCGAACTGGGCAAATATTCTGTAAACCAATTGATGACGTATAAAGGCATAGGAGAAGCGAAAGCTATTACTATTGTAGCGGCGCTAGAGTTGGGGCGAAGAAGACGAGGGGAGACCGCTTTAGAACGAAAAAAAATCACCTCTAGCCAGTCTGTTTATGAAGTGTTGCAACCTATTTTAGGCGATTTAGAACACGAAGAATTTTGGATTCTTTATTTAAACAATTCAAATAAAATTTTACAGAAAATACAGCTGAGCAAAGGCGGTATAACCGGCACTTTGGTGGATGCGCGGCTGGTCTATAAAAATGCATTGATGTTGGGAGCTACGGCTATTATCTTAGCACATAATCACCCTTCGGGAGTGCTCAAACCCAGTCAACAAGATAAAAACCTAACGCAAAAGCTAAAGAAAGCCGGAGAAAGTTTAGACATTAAAGTTATTGACCATCTCATTGTTACACAACAAGGATATTTTAGCTTTGCAGACCAAAGCATTTTATAGATTATGCAAGAACGATTTCGGCATCAGCTAACCAAACGGTATCCGTTTTTATATCAACAAAAATTTATTATTGCCATAAGTGGTGGTATAGATAGTGTAGTCTTGGCACATTTATGCAAGGAAGAAGGACTGGATTTTGCACTGGCACATTGCAATTTTCAATTACGTGGTGAAGAGAGTAATGACGATGAGCTTTTTGTGCGCCAACTGGCTAAAAAACTTGAGGTACCGGTATGGGTAGCACATTTTGATACCTATAAAATTGCTGAAGAGAGAGGGCTTTCTATTCAGCTTGCTGCCCGAGAATTGCGTTATACTTGGTTTGATGAGTTATGTGTTGAAAAAAATTATAGCTATATTCTAGTGGCTCATCACCTTAATGATGAGGTAGAAACGTTTTTTATTAATTTATTACGTGGAACAGGGTTAGAAGGGTTGACCGGTATTCCTGCACAAAACGATAAAATTATTCGTCCGCTACTTTCTTTTTCCAGAAAAGAAATTAGTGATTATATGCAGCAACGAGGTTATCACTGGCGAGAAGACAGAACAAACGCTACCGATCATTATTTACGCAATCGTATACGACATCATATTACCCCACTGTTAGAAAAGGAAAACAGTAACTTTTTAGCTAATTTTTATCATACTCAGCAACATTTAAAGGAAGCAGCTGATTTGTTAGCAGACTATCGTGAGCAGTTAGCTAAAGAAATCACGCATATAGAAGGAGAAAGTCGTTATTTTTCTATAGAGAAGCTACAACAACACCCACATACGCAGGCGGTGTTGTATCAATTACTATATAAATATGGGTTTGCGGCTTGGAATGATATTTATGCACTTTTAACCGCTCAACCCGGAAAGCAGGTCTTTTCTAATACATACAGACTTTTAAAAGATAGAGCCTATTTAGTTTTAACAAGGAGAAAAGCAATAGAAAAAAAAGAAATTTTAATAGCGGAAGGAATGAATGTGGTTAATTTTCCGGGAGGACAATTAATCTGTGAAAATATTCATAAAGTTAAATATGGGAATAAACGCATCGCTTATATTGCACCAGAAAAGTTAGAATACCCCTTGAAATTAAGGGTTTGGCAGCCGGGAGATTCTTTTCAACCCTTGGGGATGGAAGGGCATAAAAAGGTAAGTGATTTTTTACGTGATGAAAAATTGACACTTTTTGAAAAAGAAAAAACTTGGGTGCTGTTGTCTGAAAATACCATTGTTTGGGTAGTCGGTCATCGTATTCATCATGCTTTTCGAGTAAATGAAAAAACAACTAACATTTTAAAAATTGAACTAAAAAAATGAAACGACTATTTACTTTAGTATTGCTGTTTTTAGGGATTACATCCATGAGTGCTCAAATTCCCGGTCTTGGTGGCCCTATGGGGGGCGGGCAAATACATCCCGTAACTTGGTCTGGCGCAGTTGAACAAGCTCCTGACGGAAGTTATAACTTAATTTTCAAAGCCAAAATACAAGATGGTTGGCATGTTTTTTCTCAGTTTACGGCTCCGGGAGGATCGCTTCCGATGAAGATAAAATACTTTAAAGATTCTATAAATTATCAAACGAACGGAAAGACCAAAGAGAGTAAAACCATTACGCGTTTTAATGATGTTTTTGATGTAAAAGAAACCATTTTTGAAAACAAAGCGGTTCTTACACAAAATATAACTCCTAAAAAAGAAAACCTGCGTTATGTAAAGGCTCAAATGAACTACCAAGTTTGCCAAGAGTCTTGTATTAACGAAGAATATTATTTTGTTTTTGATTTAAAAGAAAAGAAGGCTACTGTGTTGACAAACTATAAACAGTTTATGGCTTTTGGTAACGAGACCAATACGGCTAGTGCTAAAGTAACCTCTACTAAAAAAGAGTCTTCTGCAAAAGATGAAGCAGCAGTTGTGTCGGCAGCGGCCGGGGCCTCTACAGGGTCTGATTCATTAATAGATCAAAGCCTATGGGCCATTTTTATTACGGCTTTCATAGCAGGTTTTGCTGCATTGCTTACTCCTTGTGTATTTCCAATGATTCCGTTAACGGTGAGCTTTTTCACAAAACAAAGCAAGACAAAAGCCAAGGGTCGTAGCAATGCGTTGCTGTATAGCTTTTCTATCATTGTGTTATACGTATTATTAGGGTATATAGTAACCGCTATATTTGGAGCAAATGCTCTTCATGGCTTATCTACTAATGTTACCTTTAATATAATATTCTTCCTCTTGTTGGTCGTTTTTGCCGTTTCATTTTTAGGGGCTTTTGAGATAGTACTGCCGAGTTCTTGGGTAAATAAGGTAGACCAACAGGCCAATAGAGGAGGGGTAATAGGTATTATCTTTATGGCTTTAGCCTTAGCCATTGTTTCTTTTAGTTGTACTATGCCAATTGTAGGTGCCGTACTTATTGGGGCGGCTACGCAAGGAGGTCTGGCTCCGGTAGTAGGAATGTTTGGTTTCTCATTGGCCCTTGCTATTCCTTTTGGATTATTTGCTTGGTTCCCCGGCATGATGAACTCATTGCCAAAATCTGGTGGCTGGCTAAACTCTGTTAAAGTAGTATTAGGACTTTTAGAATTAGCCTTTGCCTTTAAATTCCTTTCAAATGCAGATATGGTTACCCAATCTCATTTATTACCACGTGAAATTTATTTGGCAATTTGGATTGCAATCTTTGGTTGTATGGCGCTTTATTTATTTGGAAAAATACAACTTCCAAACGATTCAAAGCCCGATCACATTTCTGTAGGCCGTTTTTTCATGGGTATGTTAGCGTTAGCCTTTACCATATATTTAGTACCCGGCATTTGGGGCGCCCCTCTAAAAATGCTCAGTGGTTACACCCCACCATTAACTTATAGTGAGTCTCCTTATGGTGTAGGTAACACGGCCCCATCATTGACATCTGCCAACACAGGCGCAACAGCTCCAGTTGATGGTAGGGTTGTTGGTCCTGATGGTATTATGATTTTTAAAGATTATGAAGAGGGACTGGCTTATGCTAAAAAAGTAAACAAACCATTAATGTTAGATTTTACAGGTATGGCTTGTGTGAATTGTCGTAAAATGGAAGAACGCGTATGGAGTCAACCTAACGTGCGTTCTATATTGACAGATAATGTGGTGTTAGTCTCACTTTATGTTGATGTGACTAAAAAATTACCAAAAGATGAGCAATTTACGAGTGAGCTTACCGGAAAAAGAATCACCACGGTTGGTGAAAAATGGAGTAATTTTCAGATTGAACGCTTCCGTATGAATGCGCAACCTTATTATGTGTTACTTTCTCCTAAGACTGAAAAATTACTAAATAAGCCGGTAGGATATACCCCAGATGCCAATGAGTATGAAGCGTGGTTAAAAGATGGTATAAAATCATACAAAGAATCACAATCTGATGTAGTTGCGGTTACTCCCGGTATATAAAGATTTTTAAAATTTATAAGTTGAAGAATCTTCAACTTATATTTGTGGTTGGATAAAGTCATTTGTTTAGAAAACTAAACAGATGGCTTTATTTTTTTGAAGAAATAAAATAGAAAAGCTCATTATTCTTTTCTGTACCTTTGCAACAAATAATTATGTATGCTCAACTTAGGCTGTTACCAAACCTTAACCATTCAGCGGCAAGCACCTCCGGGACTCTATTTGGTAGATGAGGAAGGTGAAGAGGTATTATTACCGAATAAATATATTCCTGAAAATGCTGAGATTGGAGAAGAACTGAAGGTCTTTGTCTATTTAGACCATCAAGAAAGACCGGTAACAACCACTTTGCAGCCGTTGGTTACCTTACATAACTTTGCCCGTTTACGGTGTGTTGAGGTTTCTAAAATAGGGGCTTTTTTAGACTGGGGATTAGAAAAACAACTGTTTGTACCTTTTAAGGAGCAAGCCTACCCGATGGAAAAAGGACATTGGTATCTTATATACTGCTATTTAGATAAGAAGACACAAAGATTAGCAGCTTCTAGTAAAGTAAATCGATTTTTAGATAACAAGACACTTACGGTTGAACCTTTTGAAGAGGTTGATCTGCTAGTAACCAATAAAACTGATATGGGTTTTAATGTGATTATTAATAAGCAGCACAAAGGACTTATTTATAATGATGAGATTTTTCAAGATTTACGAACCGGCGACAGTCTTAAAGGGTGGATTAGAAAAATACGTAAAGACGAAAAAATTGACGTTACCTTGCAGCGCCCGGGCTATAGAAGTATAGAACCTAATGCCGACAAAATACTACACGAATTGCAGGTAGGAGAGGGTTTTTTGCCCTTACACGACAAATCTACCCCTGAAGATATACAGGAAATCTTACAGATGAGTAAGAAGAGTTTTAAGCGTGCTATAGGAAAGCTGTATAAAAAACGAAAGATAAAGATTGTTCCAAACGAAGGTATTTATCTACGATAACGATAAAAGCCACCTAATGGATTGTAATAGCTTCTGTAGTATAAAGGGTTATACGTTCTATATGGGTTATTATAATAGAATGGACGATGAATCATTCCGTCGTAAGCTTCGTTGCCAAAAGTGTTATTTCTTGGAGAAAATCTACTTTGAAAATGAACCCCGTCAGGATTACCCCATCCTTCTCTGTTTTTATTAAAAATTTGCATCTGGGTCCTAATTTGCTTGACTTGTCCGGCCATAAAACGATTACTCAAAATAAAAGATTTTTTGTATTGTGCTTCTGCTTTACTAGCCGCTAAGAAATTGATTTGGTCAGCATCTTTTTTTTCAGAAAGGGTAATAGCGGTAAAGTTAGCCGGAATCATATACCGCCTATAATCTAGCGGGCCAATACGCGTCATAAATTGCGGCTTTGGAAAATGAAAGTACTGCGCTTCTATTTTAGAAGTGTTTCCTGCTTCTGCCGGAATATATTTTTTATCGTGTTGCTCCAAATCTTGGCCGTACACAAACATACCGCAGAAAAGTACCAAAAGCGTATATACAATGCGTCTCATCATATATTTATTACTACAATAACTGTGCAAAACTATAGGCAAAGATACTCTTTTTTGAGGTATTCTATTTAATAGGAATGGGTTTGCCCAAAAACTTAGGTTGTGTGTTAAACAAAACGTCTATAAAGGCTTTGGTACGCGCTAAGTATTCACGCAGGTGAACCCTAAATCCATTTTTTGGATCTTTTGCATTATAGCCAATGGCATACATGCCGTGTTTTTGTGCTAAGTATATGGCGCGTATGTTGTGAAATTTTTGCGAGATAATGGTAATGCTGTCTTGACCAAATATTTTTTTAGCTCTGATAACAGAATCTAGGGTACGAAACCCTGCATAATCTAAGATAATTCGGTCTAGAGGAATACCTCTTTTTAGCAAAGCTTCTTTCATTTCATGAGGTTCGTTATAGTTTAGATGTGCGTTGTCTCCACTCACTAAAATATAATCTATTTTGCCGCTGTTAAAAAGTCTTACGGCAGCTTCAATACGATACTTAAAATAAGGGTTTATGCCTCCACCCACCTGATATTTGGCGGTTCCCAGAAGTAAGCCAACTTTATTTTTCTTTAATCGAGTTAGTGTTGAAAAAGTTTTCCCTTCAGCAGATTCTTTAACAACCCAGTTGGTATAAACAATAACCAACAAGAGCAATACAAAGACAAAGGCTATAATGCGAAAAATCTTCTTAATCATCTATAATCAACTTCAGCCTACGAGTTTACATAAAAGTTTGCAGTCTTTGGCAATGAAAAGAAATTAATTTAAAAGTTTTAAGGGCTTTGGGATGAGCTATGTATGCTCTTCCTTGTTTATTTTGAAGCTTTTAGATTGTTTATCAAATACGATTAAATCTTTAGGAAAAACGCTTTCCAGTAGTTCATTTTTTATGAGTGATGTAGGGGTGTCTTGAATAACCTTTTGTTGGTTTATCAAAACAATATTGTCACACAGTTGAAGCGCCAAATTAAGCTCATGTGTCGCAAAAACAACGGCTTTATGGGTGTTTTTGGTTAAATTTTTAAGAAGCTTTAAAACGAACGCTTTATGATATAGATCTAAGTGATTGGTAGGTTCGTCTAAGATAATAACTTCTGTATCTTGAGCTAAGGCACGTGCAATAAATACTTTTTGTAACTGTCCATCACTAAGTTCATTGCACTTTCGGTGAGCTAAGTGAGCTATCTCGATTTGTTTCAGCGCATTTTGTATAGCTGTTTTGTCTCTTGTGGTAAGCGTGCCTAGCCAATTTGTATAGGGGTGTCTGCCTAGCGCCACCACTTCTTGCACCGATAAGTTTTTAGAAAAATCGGGATTAGTCAATACAATGCTGATATGTTCTGCTATGTTTTTTGATGAAAAATGGTTAAGCGGTTGTTGGTCTAAAAGAATCATTCCTGATTTATGAGGAAGGTTGCCGATAAGAGTTTTCAAAAGCGTTGATTTTCCGGAACCATTTATACCGATAATGGCGGTAAGTTCTCCCGGAAAAATTTGTAGAGAAATATCTGTGGCTACTACTTTGTGAGGGTAACCAATATTGAGGTTAACGGTAGAAAGAATGCTATGTGTGTTCTTTTCTGACATAAATTTAGAAGACTAATTTCTTTTTTCTCATCAACAACCAAATTACAATTGGAGCACCAAATATCGAGGTTACCGCATTTATAGGAAGGGTGTATTGACTGCCGGGAAGTTGTGAAATAGTGTCACAAATCAACATTAAGATGGCTCCGGCAATGGCGGTTGCAGGCATTAAAATTAAGTGGTTGTTTTTAGGGATAACCAATCTTATTAAATGAGGAACGGCCAATCCTATAAAGGCTATAGGACCCGCAAAAGCAGTAATACTACCGGCTAACAAGCTAGTAGCAATAATTACTAGAAACCGATTTCTTTTGATGTTAGTGCCCAGGCTTTTAGCGTATTTTTCTCCGAGTAGTAAGGCATTCAAACTCTTTAAGCAAAAAATACTTACAAGTAGACCAATTAACCAAAACAAGGTTAAGATACTAATTTCTGTCCAAGAAAGATTTCCCAAGCTTCCAAAAGACCAGAAAACAAAGCGCTGCAATTCTTCTGAAGAACTAAAATAAGACAACACATTAACAATGGCCGCGGTAAGGGCGGCAAACATAAGCCCAATAATTAGGATAGCCATGGTGTTTTTCATACGAAAAGAAGCCGCTATTACGGCCAGCATCACAATAAAACTCCCTAAACTGGCGGCTATAATCAATCCCCAGCCTGAAAGCAGGTAACCGGTTAAAATACCGCCGAATAATCCACTCCCCATAATGATAAGAGCGACTCCTAAGCTAGCTCCGCTGCTTAGGCCCAAAACATATGGCCCAGCTAGTGGGTTGCGAAACAGTGTTTGCATTAAGAGTCCGCTTATAGCCAATCCGGATCCTACAATGATAGCGGTTAAGGCTTTCGGTAAGCGGTATTGAATGATGATGTATTTCCACGTTTCGTGAGCCACAGGTTTATCTAAAAGACTTTGTAGTGTAACACTAAATGGAATGTTTACCGACCCCAAACTCAAATTGAGTAAGAATGTACCTAATAAGATAACTATTCCTAAAAAAATATAGATACGTGTTCGGGTAGCAATCATTGCATGGGCTTATAAAAAGTAGTAGTATAATGAGGTAATAAATGTGGGTGAAAAATATGAATCAAGTCTTTAAGTACCAAATCCGGGCGACTGGGCCCGAGCTCGTAAAATAGCACCCCACCTGTAGCGCCTTTTACATTGGCATAGGTATATATTTTTTTGTTTTGAAAGGCGTCAAATTTTTGATAGTGCTCAGAAGCATTTAAGAGTGCTTGGTAGGTATAAAATCCCCCCGGAGAAATCCAAAAATCAGCATGTTGGGCTTTGTTAAGCACGCTTTCAAAAGAAAGAGATAGGCTTCCACTTCCTGAAGTATTCTTGTATAAATAATTGGCATGTGCATCGTTAAAAAACTTAGCGACCCAACTTTTTCCATTAGGAAGATACCACACGTCTTTATACATGGCGCCGGCCAACACGGTGGGATAGTTTTTAGCTTTTGCAGCCAATTTTTTAGCCGCTAGATAAGAATTGCGTATACTGTCAAAAAGCTGTGTAGCTTGTTTTTGTTTGTTGTATAAAGCCCCAAAAAATTTAATCCATTCGGCTCTTCCTAAGGGTGATTTTTCATTCCAATCACCATCGTAGATCACCGGAATTGCCATTTTTTCAATATTGCTGTACACTTTGTCGTTACTTTTCATGGTAAAACCAATGACCACGTCGGGTTGTAGACTTAGTAATACTTCTGTGTTGAGGTGAGTATTAGTGCCTAATTCGGCTATTTTTTTGTTATCAATGCGTTTGCGAACGGCCGGTGCAGAAATAAATTTAAGATTAGGAAAGCCCACCAAAGTGCTTACTTCTCCTAGACTAACGAGTGCCGGAATATGGGTGGTAGAAGTAACGACAATTTTATGGACAGGAATGAGTATTTTGGCGTCATACTTTATTCCTTTAGGCGGTTTAACTCCTTTTTGGGTTAATAAATAGGTAAAGGTTTTGTTTGCTTCAGGATAAGGGTTTTTAATTTTGAGAATTTTATAGTGACCATAATTAACAAGAGAAAATCCTTTGGCATATTCTATATTTAACGTATCTCCACTAATTGCTTGCGATGAAGTGGTAGAGTGGTTTTCTTTTTTCCCTTTACAGGCTACTAAAAGTACCATTAAGAAAATGACCAGTTTCTGCATAAAATTGGTTTTTGACAAAAATAAAGGAAAGTTGGGGGATTTGGTTTATTATTTTCTAATAACGCATCAAATAATGTAATGCGCGGCCAATTTATTAAGCGATAAAATGATTTAGGGCGGTGATAGTTATTATAAACGGTTTGTAAAGACTTGTTTTTGCACCCCTTCTCAAAATAATAGTTACAAATAAATTTTTGGTGTGAGTCCTAATGAAGTATCTTCTACTTGGTTGATTTGATTGTTGTTATTTTAGCTGTTGTTAAGAGAGTGAATAATTTTGCAAGGATTTCCGGCGGCAAAGACATTAGCAGGAATAGAGCGTGTAACAACGCTTCCGGCGCCAATCACACTGCAATCTCCAATGGTTACCCCGGGACAAAGAGTTGCGTTTCCCCCAATCCACACATTTTTACCAATCTTAACCGGAAAAGCGTATTCTTGATTAGTGGCTCTTAATTGGTACTCCATAGGATGTGTAGAAGTATATATCTGCACATTAGGGCCAATAAGAGTTTTGCTGCCAATATTGATGGGAGCTGCATCTAAAAATATACAGTTAAAGTTGATAAACACTCCTTTTTCTAGCTGAATGTTATATCCATAATCACATAAGAAAGGAGCATTTATCCACGTGTTTTGGCATCCTTTAGGAATTAATTTTTGCAAGAGTTGTTTCAGTTTTTGCTTTTCGTTTTCGGGTGTATTGTTGTACTGTCTAAGAAGCAATTGTGCTTGTAGGCGTTCATTTGAAAGTGTTTTGTCTAGCGGATTGTACAACTCTCCACAGAGCATTTTTTGTTTTTCGGTTTTCAAGAGAAATGATTTTAGGGGAACACAAATTTAGAAAATAACGATTAATAAGGATGTTTGGATGATATATTGTTTAAATATCAAAATAAACATTATGATATTTTTAAGAAAAATCAGATAATGATTATAAAAAAGAATATATAATTTTAGGCTGCATATTAGGGTTCTACACTTTTTTAACGAAGAATTCTTTCCATAAAACGCGTTTTATGGGATATGTATTATGATAATTTTTTCAATTTAATCTTTTAAAAATCTAACTTTATGAAAAAAATTAACTACCTCGTACTGTTGTTGTGTATGGGGCTTTTTCTAGTCGCACCAACTACTCAAGTTCAGGCGCAACAACGAGCTAGGAGTGCTAAAAAGCAATCTTCTAAAAATTCATTACCCCCATATCCACCTGATAGTAAGACGAGTGGTTCAGTAACTATTGAGGGGCACAAGGTGTCTTATCATGCCATTGCCGGGGTTATTCCATTAGTAGGAAGAAATCGCCGAGACACGACGGCAAAGATGTTTTATGTGGCATACCTTAAAGACGGCGTTAGTGATTTATCTCATCGCCCTATTACTTTTTTGTATAATGGAGGGCCGGGGTCTTCTACTTTATGGTTGCACATGGGATCTTTTGGTCCTAAACGTGTGGCAACAGAAGGCACAAAACACCTACCGGGACCGCCGTATAAACTAGAAAACAATCAATACAGTTTGTTAGATGCGAGTGATTTAGTGTTTATTGATATGCCGGGTACTGGTTTTGGACGCATAGTAAAAGGGCAGGAAAGTAATTATTGGGGAGTTGATCAAGATGGAAGAGCTTTTGCGCAATTTATTCAGCGGTTTATTACTAAATATGGACGTTGGAACTCGCCCAAATTTGTTTTTGGAGAAAGCTACGGAACCTTGCGTTCTGCCATTTTGGCAAGTGATTTACAAGGAAAATCTATAGATCTAAACGGAGTTATTTTGCTCTCACAAATTTTAAACTATGGCAATTCTGTTGATGGACCATCGCGCGATCCGGGAAACAACAAACCTTATGAATTGGCCTTACCTACGTATGCTGCTACAGCTTGGTTTCATCATAAATTACCACAAGAACACAGCGATTTAAAAGCCTTTTTAAAAGAGGTAGAGCATTTTGCTTTAACAGATTATGCTTTAGCGCTTAACCAAGGCGCCCGATTAGACAAAGCTACGTTTAATGAAATTGCCAACAAATTGCACCAATATACCGGTCTATCGGTAGATTATCTCAAAAAAGCGAATCTCCGCGTAGATGGAGGCGAGTTTGAACAACAATTGCAATTAGAAGATGGTTTGCGTACGGGTCGGTTAGACACGCGTTTTTCCGGACCAACCATGAACCCATTGGCACAGAGCTCTTATTCTGACCCGCAATCTGACGCTATTAGTGGTGCGTATGTAGCCCTGTTAAATATGTATATGCGTAAAACCCTGAAATACGGTAAACATATGACTTACAGACCTAGCGTATATGGAAGATCTCGTTGGGATATGGATCACCGAGGTTCTAGAGGAACCGTTAATGTAATGAATGATTTGGCACGCGCTATGAAGAAAAACCCTACGCTTCAAGTTATGTTAAATGCCGGCTATTATGATTTGGCTACTCCTTATTTTGAAGGTGTTTATGAACTGACCCATTTACATATCCCGGCTAGTTTGCAAAAAAATATTCACTTTGCTTTTTATGAATCAGGGCATATGGTTTATGTAAATTTACCCTCACTAAAAAAACTGCATGATAATGTGAAGCAGTTTATTGAAAATACTGTAAAAATAGGGCACTAAATCGGCAAAGAACTACTGTCATTTATAGATAATAGTTAAGCTTTAAATTCCCCATCAAACAAACTGATGGGGAATTTTTATAAATCAATAAGAATGAAAGGTGAGAGAGGGCAAAACTTCAGAATGGTTTATGACCTTAAGAAATCATTTTCACTTTTCTCAATAAAGCTTTGTGAAGAACAAAATAAAATGCGTAGTCTTTCTTAATTAACCTTTATAGAGTTGTTTAATAAAACGGTCTAATTTTTCTTCTTTGGCTAAGTTTAGTTTTTGTTTGAGTCTATATTTAGCCATACGGACGCTTTTGGGGGTAATGTTGAGTAGTGTGGCAATTTGCTTATTCGTTAGTTGCATGTAGATATATCCGCAATATTTTAAATCGAGTTGCGTAAGTTCTTGGCCGGCTGCTTCTTGTAAACGTTCGAAAAACTGTGGGTGAATTTCTTTAAATTCTGTGCGAATATGTTCAAAATCCTGATCAATTCTAATTTCTTCATTAATGATTTTTTCTAGTGTTTTAACAGCCTTCTTGTCACCTTGTTTAGCTAGCAATTTCTCTTTAAGATTTTGTAGTAACTCATTTTTGTGTTCTACTTGCATCTTTCCGGCCATCAATTCTTTTTGCAGTTGCTCCTTTTTTTGCTCTGCTAGTTGCTGTTCCGCTCTGAGTTTGGCGGCTTCTTCTTCTCTAAACTTTTCGCGTTGACGGGCGTATTTCGTTTTAAATTTATAGGCTACAAACAGTGCTATAAGCCCTATGATTGCAATTATGGTAATGATAATATAGAGTGTATTTTGCTTTTTTTGAGCAGCATTGCGTTGCCGAAGAAGTACTAGTTTTTCTGTTTTTTGTTTACTTTCATATTTTGCTTCCAGCTTTTGAATGGTTTTAAATTTGCGAGAGTTAAATTCTTTTTGGTAGTAGTCTACATACTTTTTATAATATTTCAATGCGGCAGTGTTATCTCCTTGTTTTTCTTTCAACATAGAGTACAGAAGATAAACATTCAGGGAGAGATAAACATCGGGTGGATCCATGGAATCTACAATATTTTTGGCTTTTATCATTGCCTGTTCCGCTTTGTTTAATTGACCTGTCCGGCTATACAACCTACAGATAACCTCGTAAGAACTGGCTTCCATCGCTTTACTTCCACTAGACTTGGCAATTTCCAGCGCCAAGCCCACATTCGCCAAGATATTTTTTTTGTACGCAGGTTGAAAATGATTGATTTGGATATCTGCCAGATTAAGTGCTGAAAGTATAACAATACCGTGGTAGGATATCCATTTTCTCTTTTGCCTAAATACTTTTATGGATTGCTTAAAGGAATAAATGGCAGAATCCAGTAGATGTGGTTCCTTGTTTTTCTGGTAAAGACTTAAGTAATTGGTGCCATTTATTTGCCAAGCAGCTACTATTATGGTGGGTTCTTTACTTTGAAGAGCTCTTTTTAAGGCTAGATGAGCGTAATGTGTGGCCTTTTTTAAATTATTATGTTCAGAATAGATACCAAATTTTAAGTTGTAAATATTGGCCTGGTATTTTGCCCCCTTGGGCTCATTCAAATAGATTTGTGCCTGTTGCCAGCTTTTTATGGCGTCGTCCTGTTCTCCTAAATAATTTTGCAACCAGCCTTTCATATACAATGCAATGCCGTGGTTAAGGGGCGAAGCTTTTTGCGCATAAAATAGAGAACTATCCACTGCTTGTTTGGCGAGTTTTTGATGACCATTTAAACCTTCTATCCCCACCTGACGTGCCCAGGTAAATGTGAGACCGTTAGTATCTCTAATCATGGTAGCCAGTTGAATGGCTTTTTTGTTTAATGAATCGGCTTTTGAAATTTGACCATAAGAATATACCCGTGCCAAGCGGCACATGGTCATCACCCGCTGGTGTGCCGATAGATTATTCTGTTTTAAAACAGATTTTAGAGAATCTGTTAATCGTTGTTGAGCCTGTAACGGTGTAGAAAAGCACCAAAATAGCCCCAAAAGAGCAAAAAGATGTAGTTGTTTTTTCATAGAGTGGTTAAAGTCTGTAAAGTTAGTTTTATATGATAAATAGTTTACTCAGTTTACAAACTTTTTATAATATATTGATAATGAAATATTTACATTATTGTAGACGCTATGTAGATGCTGTTTATTTTGGCGTAGTCAATTAGTGGCGTGATAAATGACAGGCAATTAAAAAGGAGGCACTACTTTTACCCTCAGAATTGCAGTTGCAATTAAAAATGAATTTAATTACTAACTTTTAAAACAAAGACAATGAAAAAATTACGATTAATTACCGCAATGTTGACCTTTATGGCTATAGGCGTTTTAGTTACCAGCTGTGGAAATAACCCTCAAGCCCCCGCCGCATATAACAACCAATTGATGAAGTTGATGAATGGAAATCAACAAGATATGGAAGCTATGAATAAAGCTATGACGTTAGGAAATTTTGATAAAGCTGAAGACCTACGAGTTAATTGGGAAAAAGAACTTGAAGGAACTATAAAAAAAGCAACGAGCATAGACGGATTTAAAGGAGACGATAATTTAAAAAACGCCGTGGTGAAAGGGCTGAAAACCTACAAAAAAATGGTTTCGGTAGATTATAAACAATTAATAGAAATTCGTAAAAAAGCAGACACTACCTTAGATACCAAAGAAAATGAATTGCTAAAAAATATTAATGAGGGGTTTACTAAAGCTGGTAAAACCATCAATCAGGCAGCAACTGCTTTTCAACAAAAATATGCAAAATAATCTCTTCTTATCGCACTGTTATTATTGCCAATTTTTCAAAAGCCCTTATCTATAGCACTTTATAGTTGATTCAATATAAAATCTATTTTCGGTAAAACGGATAACAATATTCTGTATGATGAAAAACGTTATAAAACTCATTTTTTTAGCAAGCGTGCTATTAAGCCTTTGTCACCCGCTGTTGGCGCAAGACAAATCTTCAAGCCCCATAAAAGGTTATAGCATAGTCTATACAATGGACGCGAAAATTGCCGATGCCGATACAACCGGAAAATCGGTTAAACAGAAAGAAAGGATAAAAAAAGCCCTACGCGCTAAGGCTAATGAAAAGACAATGTCGTTACATCTCGATGTAACTGATAACTATGTTCGCATTCAACGTTCAGCGATAGAGTCGCTTATTTTTATCAATAAGAAGAAAAACTGGTTAAAAGTAAAACATAAAGATGGTAAGATTTCTTCAATAAATATAGATTTTGGCAAGGGTTCAATTCCGGGAGGAAGAACCGATTCTTTTTTATTTCCGCTTAAATGGGTAAAAGGCCATCAAAGAATAGCTGGTTATAGGTGTAAGCAGGCAATCATCAATCTTAAAGACAAGGAGTTTAAGAAAATCAATATTTGGGTAACGCGTAAACTACCGTCAACCTATTGGGGCATAATGAATTATTCTAAACCGCCACAGGGGGCCATCTTGCAGATGGAGTTGGTGGCTAACGATAATATTAGCCTTATTATAACGGCGCAATCTGTTAAAAAAGGAAAATGGCCTTTGTCTCATTTCTGGCCAACAGAAGCGAAGAAAGAAATAAAGGAAGAAAAAAAATTGACGCCAAATTATACCGGGGCTTCGGCTTTTAAGTTTGGCTTTGCGCGCTTGGTACGGCAAAGAGAGGTGATTGGAGAAAAACATATGTACCATAAATCGACTCAGGTTTATATAGACACCACCGGAAAAGTAGCTTTTAACGCCATTGTGAGTGGCAACTTTTTTCAGCCGGATAAATATGATAGTTTGGCTGTTTATGGAGATAGTTTGGTATTGCCCAAACGTTTTGTAATGGTGCGTAAAGGAGAAGATAAAACAGCAGAACCGTCAGATAACAATCCGTTTAGTAAACTCAAAGAAAAAGCACAGTACGGGGTTTTAACCGTAGATGGACAATGGATTTTAAAGCCCGTTTATGACGCTATCGACACCCGTTTTCAATCGCGTTGGATTGTCACTAAAGACGGAAAACAATCTTTGTTTACGCCTCAAGGTTTTGCTTTGCCTTTTGCCTTCGATACCGTTTATCAGATGTCAAAACGCTACTATGTGGTGGTGAATGATGGAAATTGGGGCGTGTATGACCGCAAGCAAAAAAAGACGGTAATTCCTTTAAAATATGAAGATATTGATTATTGTTACGGTTGTGAGGCGGAAGGCAATTATGTAATGGCTAAAAAGAAAGGAAAATGGGGCGTAGTAAATCTAAGAAACAAGGTTTTAATCCCGTTTAAATATGACCACAAGCATTGGAATATGCGCAGCGATGAGTGGGTGACGAGTTTTTATAATGAGGCCGGGCAACAGCTGGTCATCAATTTAAACGATCAATCAGTAAAAATTTGTCAACCCCAAACAGAACGCCATACAGCCGATACTATTGAATTACCCCAGGGTTTTAAGCGCATAGAAAAGAATGATAAATACGGTCTTTTAAATCCACAGGGACAACAAATTTTGCCCTATAAATATGACTATATCCGCTATGATGCCGCTGCTCAAGATGATTACGGTTTGCCGGCTCCTTATATAGCCATTCGTTATCGCAGTAAATGGGGGGTGGCTGATACGACCGGTCAGATTGTAGTCAAACCGATTTATACAACAGGCATAACATTTTTAGACGAGGGCTTTTTTCTTTGTGAACGAAAAATAAGCGATGGGCACTATGTCAATGCCTTATTAGACAGCACAGGAAAGAGCGTGTTGCCTAAAGCTTATGACGATATAGAACCAGAGAAGACTTATAACAAAATAGATTCGTTAGAAATTCCTTTTCTAAAGATAGAAGAAGCCGGAAAAATAGGTTTTTATAACCCCAAAACGAAGGTATTTGTAAAACCACAGTTTAAAAAAATAGATAAATACACCTTTTTGACCAACATTTTGGGGGGCTTAAACTTTAAGAAAGGAGAAAACGAAGGCTTGATAAATGTCAATACCGGAAAAGTGGAGATGCCGGCCTTGTATCCTTACATTAGAGGGGAGGAAACCAAACTCGGATTTATGATTGTCTCTGACAAAAAATTGTACGGGCTGTATGATTATCATCGCCATAAATTGGTGGTTCCCTTAAAATATGACAATATCATTGCCGATAGCACCACCGGATTACTGAAAATTTATAAAGATGATTACGTGGGATTGATGAATTATAAAGGAAAAGAGCTTATAGCACCAGTTTATAAGTACCTTCAAAAATATAATCAGCAATTTTACGCGGTAAGACAACAAGATAGTGCACAACATTACTTTTTTAGACTTTATAATATTGAGAAAAAGCAGTATCTACATTTAGGTAACGATACAATTGTCAATATTAATAAAAAGGGGTTGTTGACCATTAAACGAGAAGGGAAGGAGTTGTTTTACAACTTGATGAAGCGAAAAATAATCAAAGGGGCTTATTTAGAGGGAGGCGCTCCTGAAGCTATTGGAGGGGTGTTTTCTAATCGTGTACACGCCCGTAAAAATGGAAAAATTGGCATAATATCTATAACCGGACAGGTGTTGATACCCTTTAAATACAATCGTATTTTCAGCTTTCACAAGGGCATCGCTTTGGTTTTAAAAGGAAAAGATAATCTTGATCGTCCGCTTTACGGTTATATAGATACCACCGGTAGAGAAGTGGTGCCGGCTCAGTATGTATTTGATAGGAATCGTTATAGCGGCGACTATTTTATGAATGATAAATTGGTTTTGCAACAGGCAGGAGATCGCTATTATGACTACAAATTAGGATTGGCCACACGTGATGGACAAGTGGTGGTTAAACCGATTTATGACAAGATTATTCCACAAGAAAAAGGAAAGCTATTGCTGGTCAAAAAAGACGGAAAATACGGCATTTTAGCGGCGGATGGGAAGGTGATTTTACCCACAGTATTTGATGATATTGCCTTAAAAGAGCGTCCGTTATATTCTAAAACCTACCAATTTAGCTTTCCTGTTTTAGGAAAGCGCTACGGGGTATGGCAATATTATAACCGCAATGGGAAAACGGTAGGAGATGTCAAGGCAAAAACAAAAATCACATTTGAAATTTCTCGATGGGGGTATTAAATAGTCATAAATGATAAAAAGAAAGATATCATATCGTTATAAAACCTTCTTGAGCGTGATGGTTATCCTATTGGCCGCATTGTCAGCAATGGCGCAGCAAACACCTCATTGGGTAAAACAGAAACAAGAAACCACCAATTTTCGGTTTGAAATCTTTGGCAAGCAAGCAACGGGTGAATTTGCTGACGATGGAGCGGTAATAGCTATTAAAATCATCAATAGAAAAGATGGTTCAGTCCAGTTACTGAAAGATATTAACGCTTATTTACGAGGCCCAATCGATGAGGTAGTGCAAGTGCAAGATTGCAATTTTGATATTTATTCTGATTTTTGGATTTTTGCCCATACCGGAGGCGCAGGTCCTAACTATGGTAACAATTATTATTTATACAATCCGAAGACACATCAGTTTGCGTATAACAAACAATTATCGTGGTTAACGCAACCTTTTATAGATACCAAAAGCAAAGAAATTACCAGCGAATTTAGGGATGGTTGTTGCCATCACGGCGGGGCTACTTATACGTTCAAAAATGGCCGATTAGATACACTATCAACTTGGGACAATGCTTGGAATCATGCCGGTTTGTTTGGAGCGGAAGTCCATTCTACAAAAATAAACGGACACTGGGTCGATAGCGTGCAATATCAAGCCACTATTTTGCCGGATTCTACGCCGGTTTTTACACAAACGGGAAAGATATTACCGCAAAAATTCTACAAAAGCGATTATGTGATGATAAAGCAACACACACCACTGCAAGTAGAAGTGTCCGGATACAACAAGAAAGGCCAGACCGTGCAAGGCTGGATTGCTAAATCTGCCATTTTAACGACTACCTACAAATCCGTAACAGCCGAAACACTACAATATCAATTTAAAGTTAATGTTGATCAGTATGTTGATGAGGAATCTTCCCCCGTTTTTGGCATTAAAGTCATCCGAAAATCAAACCATAAAACCGTTCAAATTATTCCGCTTTATCAGAATATTTACGCCGCCTACACGCCAGATTTTTTGCAGGTAAGCGATTATAACCACGATGGAGCACCTGATTTCCGATTAAAGCTTTATTCGAATAGTAAAACAGAACAGTCTTATCGTTATTTTTATTTTAACAGGAAGAAGAAACTGTTTCAATCAGACAAAAACAGGAAATAGATAAACCAGGTTTTCAAAAAAAGAGCGGGTTTAAATTTGATATGACTGCTTCTAAATTGAATGGAATGCGCAAGAAGGGTTTTAAAAATGCGGTGAGTGTTGTCAATAAAATACTCGCTGCCGATAAAGTAGATACAAGTACTTTTAAAATTTTAGTTTTTAATGAAAAGAATTAATCATAAACCACAGAGAGCACCAAGGTTTCGCAAAGAACTGCAACGGAAAAACTTTGCGAACCTTAGCGGACTTTGCGGTTAAAATAGGAGCTTATGACAGGTAAAATCAAGCATATTAGTTTAGGATTATTGGCTTTGCTATTAAGCAATACCTTGTTGGCTCAATCATCCCCAAAAATGCTTCACCATACCAAAGAAAACAAAGTTTTTGTATGGGCAGGGAAATTATTTCTTTTGAATAAAAAAGAAAAACAGGAGGTACCGGCGTTGTTGCAATACCAGGCTTATGACAGCATTCCCGGACGCTATCACAAACAGCTAATTGTTGGAGAGTTAAAAAGTAGAAACAGTGATGAGTGCCATTTTCTATTGGGCTATGTGGAAAATCAAAGAGATGTGTCTTATCATTTTTATGGTTTTGCTGAAGACGGTCAAATAGAGCAAACCATCCTAACCGGTGGCAACGACAAAAAGATGGCGGGTTATTTGGCCGACCCGACCAAAGCTGAAATGGGGGGCGCTTTTAAGTTGTTCAGAAAAGACACGCTGATAGCTCCGAAAAGTATTGAAGCCACGCCGGATAAAATTTTTGGAACCTATGTTTATGATTTTGGTCCCGGGCAACCTGAAGGTCGTTTGAAAATACAGAAGAACAAAAACGGCACGGTTAACCTTGAGTTGTATTCCATTGACAAAGGCGGAAGTGGTTATGTGAAAATACACAAAGACTCTTTACACCTAAAAGGCACTTCTTTCATCGTTGATGCAAAAGCTTATGGCGTTAGTGTTTATAAGGTGTTGGTGAAATTTTATAAAGGATTTGCGGTTACTGCATTTGTAGAACCCAATACCGAATCGGATCGGTTTGGAAAAAGAGCCACGGTAGAAGGATTTTTTATAAAGCAAAAAGAAGCAAAATACGGCGCTTGTTGGAAAGGCACTTTAGGGAAAAACATCCCTGTCTTTCTGCATTATCAAAAACAAGGAAGTTTGGTAGTAGGGGCAATAACTTATCTCAATACCAAAGCCAAGCAACCCATTCCTCTAATCGGTACAACTTATGTTGATGGACGATTGGGCTTAAACGAATATGCTACTGACGGAAACATCACCGGTATTTGGGTTGTGGCGCATCACGGGGACAGCCTCACAGGGCATTGGTATGCACCTTATTCTGAAGAGCAATATCCGGTAACTTTAACAAATCAATATACACCGGTTCCTGCTTCACCCATTACTGCCGACCTACAAAATATTGCGGGAGAATATAACTACCAATACGGCAAAAAAGGCCCGCAGGGTGGATGGACGATTAAGCGAATAAACAAAGACAGCATTTCCATTTCAGGGTGGTCGGTTACCCACGCACCGGCGCGAAATATTGCTAATGTCAATACCGATACGGTTGCTTTAGTCGGGAACCATTTCATTTATCAAGTTAGCACAGGCGATAAATGTAAAATAGTAATGAAAGGAACCTTTTATAAACATTTTTTGAGGATTACGTATATCAATGATGCCCCTTGTCACTATTATTTTGGGCATAACGCTACCTTGGAAGGGATTTTTTATAAAACAAAAGAATCTTCTAAAGCTAATAAGCCTTAATAAATGAAAAGCTTTTAAAATATAGTAGAAATATGAGAGTAATAAGATATTTTTTAATTGGCGCATTTGTTCTAATTACCGGGGTTGCAAATGCCCAAATCACTTATAAAATTGATGATTTTTAAAATCAATATTATGCCCGGGTGCATCTGGATGAAACGTCAAAATATAGTGACCCCAATTATACAAAAGGCTGGATTGCTATTTATAGCAGCGCGACCAATGATACAATTATTAAAATTGAGGTAGATCGTCTGAATGGTTTTGTGGATGAAGGTCAGGCACACGGTACCGATGTACCAAAACAGTATGCAGGTCAAAATGATGTATTTTATGAAGATGTCAATTTTGATGGGCGTAAAGACTTTATTCTAAAAAACTGGAGTCATCGGTCGGATTCTTGGAAACAATATCGAGTTTATTTGGCGCAGGCTGATGGCGGTTTTACATACAGTTCTGAATTTTCAGAATTGACCAATGGTGAACGCGGTATGTTTGTTGTCGATTCTCAAAATCACACTTTGACAGTGAGCCACGATGAATATTATAAAGATTATAAAAAGGTTTATAAAGTCATCAATAGAGAGCTAAAACCCTTCTCCGTTTATGCAGAATCCTATGCAAATCGCGAGAATCCTTTCTTTCATATACTCAAAGGGCGTGTTCAAAATCCGAAAGATAAACTGGATACTCATTATACATATTATCTGAATCCGAAGGATAAACGCGTGCATAAAACCCTGACATTCCCTGTGAAAAAAAATGGCAAACGTGTGTTGCTGTTCGGTTTTAAAAAGCGGTTGATGTACGCTTTGATTCAGAAGGATGGCGCAATCGAGTTTAATTACGGACTTGATGACGAGAATTTTGCATACGCACAAACGGCATCCGGCAAATCGTTAAGTTTCCAAAAGGGCGTTTATTCCATTTATGAAACGCCTAAAACTATTGGTATCAAGATTCATATAAAAGGAAAAACCTATGATTGGCAAGGCAATAAACAGAAACAAAAAGGCAATTTAAATCTTTTGCTGAAAGGCAACTATAAAAATGTGGGGCGACTATTTAGGGTACAGGGTTTTTCTAATCGCTATTATGCAAAGGTATTTCTTAAAAATCCAGATGCGGTGTTTAGTGCAGGCTGGGTTGCGGTGTATGATAAACAAAATGATTCCGAGCTTATCCGAGTGACATCAGATGAGTTGGCTGTTAATTTGAAGGAGGACAAGATGAAGGCCAATGTGCAGCAACTCCCATACGGCGAGCAAAGTGTTGTGATTTACGAAGATTTTAATTTCGATGGGAAAAAGGATTTGGCCATTGAAGATGGTCAGCACAGCTGTTACCACGGACCTTCGTATCAAATCTATTTAGCAAAGCCCGATGATCGTGGTTTTAAGAAAAGCAAGGCATTTACCGAACTGGCTCAGAACTATTGTGGACTGTTTGAAGTAAACACTAAAACCAAGACATTGCACACAATGACCAAATCAGGCTGTTGCTGGCATCAGTATGCCACTTTTAAAGTCGAAAACAATCAGCCGAAGCTTATTAAGAAAGTAGAAATAGACCATCGCGGAGGCGGGGGAATGTTATCACAAAGTAAGAAAGTAACCACTTATGCTAATGGGAAGAAAACAGTCGAAACGGAAAGGAAGCTGAATATGAGGAATATGCAGGTTACCGAAAATACTATTTATGAGTTAGATTTCCCGTCCGGTAAAAAGATGTATTTAATTGTCTATAACCCCGATACCTTGACCTATGCTTATGTTAATCAAAAAGGGAATATCGAGCTACTGTACTCCGGCAATTTTGTGTATAACACGAAGGAGAAATCAATGAGCTTTACGCGAAAAGGAGTTACCTATACGATTCAAGGCAATCAGCTTATCGTTAAAACACCGAAAGGCATTTACAAGCATACAGGAAAGCAAGTGTCCGACTTTAAAGAGCTGCACGAAGCCATAGAGTGGGGTGTAAAGAATGTGAGTACTGTTCAATAAAGGATAAAATGAAAACACGAAAAAAGATGATCTCCTTAAAAAATAAAAACACCCTAATGAAACCATTTCTCCTGTGCTGTCTAATGATTGGTTTGTATAGTTGTTCAGGCCATTCACAAGCGCAAAATCAACCCAAAGGCTGGGAAGTTGTTTTTAAAACTCATATAGTTGCGCTGCCAGGGGCAACAGACAAAGAAAAAACGAAGGTGAAGCGATTTAATGCTCATTCGAATTATAGATGGGTGAAAAATCTGATGGCTGACAGCTTGTATACACGAGCGATTCGGCTGGGTCCTGTTCGAACATTTCACGTGAAGTTTGATCTTCGCGACTCCCTTGTTTATACATACTGGTCAGATGAAAATACTGCCATTCGTGAGACATTTTCGGATTATAAAAAGGAATACTATGTTCGGACATTGCCAATAATTAATTTACATCAGTATCCGGATATTCAAAAGAAAATCCTGGGGAAGCCGGCTTATAAAATCACCTATAAATCGTATCGTGCACACCTCCTTGATTCTTCGCAGGTGACCCAATGGATAGCAAAGGATATCAAACCCGGTTTTCGACCGTTTGAATCGGATTCAGATTCAGATAAAAGACCAGAGGGTTTGATCCTTGAAGCAATTGTTACTGTTAATCATACCCAAAAGATTACAAAAGCAGTCAGTATAAAACAAGTGCCGGTCAATGAATTGAATTATGCACCGCCAAAGAAGTACACCATAACAGACCAAAGCAATAAAACGGATGAATAAAATGAATTTTTTCCATAGAAATAATGAGCCCAACAACGATAGCGGTGAAGTTAAAATCGTTAATGGGGTTACGGTAAAATCATCAGGCAGACACAAGGTCTATGACTGTGAGTTTAATCTAAATGCTATAGAATATGCTTATTTGGTGGTCAATTCCCAACTGGAATCGTATCTTTTTGTCTTTACCAATCATCCGGTGCGGCAAAACTTTATTTCAGTCCAATATAAGGGCTTCCAAAAGGTGTATGACACTTTATCCGAAAAATATGGCTTCAATGATGCCTTGTTTAAGAAATATGTGCAGTCCGATAAACCTTTAAAGGCTTGCATCTGGCGGAGGCGGCACGCACCCAATTATGAAGTTGTGAATGAGCCAATGACAGACCTCGGCGATGGTTTTGAAATTCAATCACCAGAAAAAGAATTTGTTTCGTGGGATATGCCGCTTGGAACCTTGCGGCAGAAGTCTTTTATAGAAATTAAACCCAACTCTTTCGGTAGTCACACTTTAAGCTTTAAGTTTCCTGTGCGACTTGGAAATCTGATTTTGAATAATCTTCAAACCACACTTTATAAAGATCGTGAAGATATGCCGTTGCTTACATTCTCTACTTCCTGTTTCGATGAGAGCAATACCGACCGAAGTTACCGCGATATAAAGCAATTATTTTTAGATGCCGTGAAGACTAAAAACCCTTCCGGATACGAGCGAAAAGATCAAAAACATACCTCTTTTACCATAAAAGGAATAACCTTTAGCATTACCTACACTTATGACAGTGAATATGGATTTGAGTCGGGAGACACGTCTTTAACTATCGCCAATAATCGTGAATACAACGAGTTATTGGTGAATAAGGATTATGAAGATAAAATGGAAGTCTCCAAATATTTAATCTTAAAAAAAGGCATACACTTTCAGGGACTTTATCAAAGAAACAGTAGGATAAAGCGAACGCCTCCAAAGCTCGAATTATTATGCGGAGGAAAGCCGGCCATCTGGTTGGATAACAAAAATGGAAAAATTGGGTACGCTGCAAATGGCCTTGCACACATACTGGGTTCTTCGGAAATTGTTGACATAAAAATTCAAAATACGTTGCCTGCCAAAGGTGCCGGCAGAGCCGATATGGAATTAAATCTAAAAACTGAAGAATATAATTATGCTGTCTTTAGCGGAAATTGCAAGGATTTTGATTCGTATGTCGATGAGATTGAAAAGGTAACAGAGAAAAAGGTCATCTTTTTACCGGAAACAATGGATTGTTAATTGTAAAACAAATTTAAATATGAAAAAAATAATGCTGATGTGTTTTTTAGCAGCCGGGCTACTATCCTCGGCGCAAGCTCAAGTAACGGATGCCGATTTCGCCTGGAAAATAGATTATAGCACCCGTTTTCCCGAGGCTCCTGTAGATGCAGGTTTTACTGTTTACCTTACGCCTAACGATGTAAAATTTCAAATTCACGGTGAAACCGACCGTTATTTTCTCGCCAATAAAAAGGATTCCGTTGAATACATCGTAAACAAACACTATAAAAAAGCCGGAATTTCGGAAGAAGATGAACTACTGTTAAATAGCCTTCATATCGAGTTTAAATCAGATACCCAAAAAATGATGGGGTACGAAGTGAAAAAAGCGGAGATAACCTATCCGGGCAAGAGTGGACACGTGATGGTCTGGTACACCAAAGCACTTCCTCGAGCTTATTGGATGGGAACACCGTATTTAAAGAATATTCCCGGTTGTGTTTTAAAAATCGTTGCCGGCGAAGTAGGAAATGAAAAAGATACGGTTCAGGCACAAAGTATCGAAAAAGTGAAGGTTGCTGAGGATTTTTTCAAAATTCCCAAAGGATATAAAATAAAGAGATAATGATATGAGAGTTAAAAGTAAGTATAGATTATTAGGGAAAGCGGGGCTTGCCGGTCTGCTTGTATTGCTATGTTTTGCCGCAAGAGCCCAAAACGTACATTACGTCTTGAAGCCGAGCTTTCAATATGATAGAATCAGTAGTTATTCCGAAGGATTGTCCAGAGTACAAATCGGCTTTGATACCACCGGCTTTTTAAATCGATCGGGCAAGTTGGTGTTTACCGTGCCTTATAATTATGGCTACGTTCACAACTTTCATAACGGCCTGGCGCGGGTACAAAAAGAAACGGACGATGGCTATCTTTATGGCTATATCAATAAAAAGGGAAAGCTCAGTATTCCGTTCAATTTTCTGGAGGCAAAAGATTTTTCGGATAATCGGGCGGTAGTTTACACGCTGGAAAATGGTTGGGAAGTTATCAATAGAAAAGGACAACCCGTTATCGACGATTCTATCCTGATTACCGAAATGCCGCACACCAATTCCGATAAAATGTACGATGTAGAACCACCGGGTTTTCACGATGGACTGATGCTAACGCGAAGAAATAAAAAATACGGTTATGCCAATAAATTCGGCAAAATAGTTATTCCCTGCCGGTATGATATTGCCTTAGATTTTTCGGATGGAGCCGCGTTGGTGGCCAATGAGATTCCGTACAAAAAAATGAAAGGTAATTCTGTTATCGACAGTATTTATAATAGTTTGCCGGATGGCCCTTTACAGAAACAGTGGATGATTATCAATAAAGCAGGGAAGGTGGTTTACCATTTCAAAAAAGGCGAACATCCGGATTGGCAGGAGAATTTTTCGGACGGATTAGTAGGGTTTTATAATGGCAGGAAAAAAGGATTTGTCAATGCTAAAGGGGAGGTCATTGTACCCGCAAAATATGGCAACAATCCCTACCCGCTGGCGTATTCGGATGGAGTGACTATTATTCAGATTCGGGGACAAAAAAGCGACAATAGCGACGGATATTTTATTCTCAAAGATACCACCGGCAAAACCATTTCAAAGATACCATTTCAAACTGAAAAAGGACTGATGTACAATTCTAATTTAGCCTACCACGAAGGTCTTTTAGCCGTAAAATTATTACAGAAAAAAGGAGAAATGGCCTGGGGCTATATCGATAAACAGGGCAATGTGGTGATTGCCCCTCAATTTAGTAAAGCTCTTGATTTTCACGATGGCAGGGCTGTGGTAGTCACCCACGGGAAAGTGGGAATTATTAAAAACCCGCTTCTTGGCTTTAGTCAAACTAAGAAGGCTAATTGTGATTGTCCGAAGGAAATGGCTGGTTCAAAAATAGATACCATTTTCCGACTCCCCGATGGGAAAGCTATTGCATTATGTGGATATACCCAAAGCCCGAAAGATTCCGACCTGTCTGAATTTGCCTTAATGGACTATCAAACCGGTCAAAGAATCGGTGTTTGGGGGTCTTTTTCCTCTTGCTCTATTCAGGAAAAGGGGGATACGTTGGTGGTACACGAAAACAAGAATTTTCCGGTAGGGAAAAATTATTCCTACCAATACAGCGCGTGGACAAAGACGGATATTTTTAATAAAAAAGGAAAATGGATCGTCCAACATCGCTTTGATTCCGGCATTAAAAAATATACGTCCAAACAAATTGCAGCTGTCATTCATCAGTATGATACTACACCAAGCACTGCCAAAAAGACGGAGAATGTAATGCTTATAGCTTATAAATTGTTTATTGCTACCATCTCGGGAAGTAAGGAGGCGCGCATTCGTCTTTTGAATTTTGATAAAAAGTATGGAGAGCTGGATGGCGCCTGGGCAGAAGGGTATGATGATTTAATGGGGATGTTGAAGAGTTGGGAGGACAAAAAGATACATTATCCTGCCGAATAATGGAGGAACTGTCATTTTCTAGATGTCTTTTTCACTCCTTGTATATCCTTTGTAACTACCCTGTAAAGTGGCCGGTCAAAACCGAAAACGCTAACTTTGAATCGAAAATAAAGATTTTGAAAAAAATCAAGTCGATTTCAAAAACAGCTTATATGGCTGTCGATAGTGCCGGGGTGTGGGTTAAAGGAAAGCGACTGACAAAAACACTTGATAATTTTCAAATGTATCAAGGAAATCGGTCGTATTTTTTTAATAAAAAAGGACAGATAGTTAAAGAGGTTTATTAACCGTTTGTAGGTGCCAAAATAGTCTTTTTACGACAGTATAATCAGCGCGGAAAATCAAGCAAGTTAACGGTTCTTGAAAAAGGAGAACTTCAGTATTGGCAAACGATGCAATACGATAAAAGGGTAAATAAAATGACGATGCTGACCTATCAACCGGATAGCAGCGTTACAAGATACTGGGCTTTTTGGCTGAATAATAAGGGAAAGAAAATAGAAAAGCGCTATTATAACAAATCTGAGGAGTTACAAATCATTACCGGTTTGATTATGATAATCAAGGAAATCGTACTGCCAAAAAGGTTCATTTTATCGGTAATATTCAGTCGGATTTTGAAATTATTTACGGCTATGATAAAAAAGGAAATTGGATTCAGAAAAGTATTTTAAAAAACCACAACCACCGCCTGATAATCACTCGTGAGATTGCGTATTATTAATCAAAAGACTGTCGTAAAATAGGAATGAATGAAAGGTATAAAATTTAAAATAAATTTGATTATCGCCCTCTTTGCCTTGGTTGGGTTTTCCGAGTCGCAAGCGCAAACCAAGGCGAATTTGAAAGATTACCTGGTTCAGGATTACAATCCCGAGCAAACGGAAGTCATTACAGCCAGTGGTCTGTTTATTGTTGCCCCCGAAGTCAAGACTTTTGAGAATGAACAATCGGAGGCCGCTCAAAATTATTTCGTTGCGATGGATGATCGAATGTATTATTCATCGCAATTGATACAGTGGTTCGAAAAAAGAAGCATCCCGGGACATTATACCTCCAAACGGTATTTAAAAATTGTGGGCGCACAACAAGAATGGGTAGTCGATACACAGAAGAAAGTCAAGGGGCGCACGATTGATGCCATTGTGTATAAAGCAGGACAAGCGCCAATTATGATTAGCTTATATGAAAATATGACGGCTTCTGACCGGTTGATAGACTATTTGAAAAGGGGCAAAGGTAAGTTTGTATCCGATACTAATCAATTAGTTATCAATCGCTTGTCAGCCAGTATTCATTCGCACAGCTTTTTGTATGGCTCTAAAACGACTAATTACAAGGACTTAGCAAGATGGAATCAAAAATTAACGACTGTACTGATACAATACAGCCGCCTGCATCCGCAATTTTTGGCGCAAAACAATCCATTTCTACAAAACAATTACCTGGGTGTGCTGACTTCGACAGATAATAAATTCCGTATCATTTGTTGGAACGACGGGATGAACGGAACAATGCAGGAGTGGCGCGCCATTGCGTTTTGGAAAACAAAATCAGGCATCAAAGCAAAAGTGTTAGAAGCAGGCGATAGCCACCGCAATATTTACGGGCTAATGCCACAATATTGGAATATTGTCGATTACAAGCTGGATGATGGAAAAACGGTGTATTTGGTACGTGGCATAGGCTACGGCAGCAACCGGATTAAGATGAGCTTTGTAAAGTCCTTCGCCATCATCCCATCAGGAAAATTGAATGATAGTTATGAACTTTTTAAAACGCCGATTAAAACCCTGAACCATATTTCGCTGGAGATAGATTTGATGACTGCGCCGCGAGATGATTACAATCCCTATATTCATCTCAGTAAAGACTGGAAAACCTTGTATATCCCGCTGGCGGATAAAAAAGGAAAAGTGACGGCGGGAAAGCATTTAATCTATCGGTTTAACGGGCGCTATTTTGTGTTTCAAGGGGTGGAATAAATTATCATAAAGAACAATATGAAAAACGCACAGAAATACCTGAAATTCTACGACCTCATCCGAGAAGATAATTTTGAACAACACGGCTATTATGGTCCGCCGTTTAAAACCTGGGAAGAGTTTGAGGAAGACCTTGATAGGGTGTATGAAAACCATCTGAAAAACATTGATCAAAGAATAAAGCATCCGGATAAACGCTATAAAAAAACAAGCCTCTATTTGGGCTTGCTCAATGATTTGCAGTCATTTGGTTTTTATTTGGCCATTAAAGCACAAGATTTTGAATTACTCAACAATGTTTTGTATCAAGGTGGTTTGCGCGACTTGTTGAATAGCGCGAGTTTTACAGGCTTTCAAGACAATAGTTTAAGTGGTTTGACTCATTTGTTTGCCAGCAATCATTTTGAGCATATCGAGAAGTTTTTGCCGCCACACATCGGACTTTCCGGCGGTGGTTACGGCCTTGAAGTAAATGTAAATTTGCTGAAAGTAATGCTTTATGACCGCCAAGACTTGCGAGGAGATGCCGTTGACATTGCTGAGCAGTTTTTACAAAAGAAACGGATTCCGAAGCGTGAACATTACGGTGTCCGCTACTTTTTGGCATTACTGAACCGCGATGCCGAAGAAGCGAGCCGCTGTCTGCAAGAAAGTTGCAAAGCCCTGCAGCGTGCGCAAATTTCCTGGGGCTATCACAATAAACTGTTGAAGTGTTTTGACTGGGAAACGCACGGCTATTACCGTTTGGCACGTCTGATTGATAAAGACTTTTTTGAAGCAATTGAACCGCCTACACACCCGAGTTTTTCGCGAGAATTTGAAGATTGGCAAAGAGAAAACAACTATCCTAAAGGCGAATTATTTTACCATTACCCCGAAAAGTTGGATTATATGAATAAAATTCTGCAGGCTGAAATTCCGGTGGCAACGATTGAAAAACGTAAATACAGCCAACAATCTTACGATAGTTTAGGCGATCAATTTATGATGGATTTGACGGTCAATGTAGAGAATAATCTTATCAATTCTCAATAAAATCTGCCCGTAGGGCAATATATGATTAACCACAGGTGTAAGCCTGTGGTAGCATAGCCGTAATCCACCCTGCCCGTAGGGCAGAACTTTATCAGTTCACCAACTTATCATAAAACATTACCCTTTGTAGTCACTTTGTAGATGCCGGCTTACGACTCTGTAGTTGATATGTGGCTAAAATGCTTTCTACACCTGAGTGAAATGAATTAATTTTGATGCTATGAAAAAGCTTTTATCCATCATTCTTTTATTGTCGTTTTCCGGTTGCCAAGCGCAACAGAAACCGCCTGTTCATATTCAAAAAGTCCCTGCTGTGTCCAAGCATTTTCATATTTCAACAAGAAATGAAAATAATCTTATTCCGTTTCATAATGCCGAAGGAAATTGGGGCTATCTAAATGCGCAAACGGATTCAGTGGTCATCTCGCCAAAATATGAATGGGTGAATTTATTTCACAACGGGATTGCAAAAGTGTATCAGCCCAATTCCTTGTCCAAAAATTATGAGGATCGTCAATTGATAGGCTTTATAGATACCCGTGGCGGCACAATTTTCAAGCCGCAATTTACCGGGGTTTATGAGGTAGAAATTAGAGGAAATCAAGTGCAGGAAGAATCGCTTTCCGATTTGCGGGAAGTGAGAAAAAACGATGGCACCTACGGTGTTATTAGTTTACAAACCGGCCAATGGCTGTTTACAATGAATCAGTATGCACGGATTTCTTTTTATGACCGGACACACCTCATAGTGGGAAACCGGATTTTTTATCACGATGGCAAAGAGACGGTGTTGCCCAAAGGCCTGAAGATTGACTGGGTGGATTTTTCGCCTAATTTTTTGATAGTAAAAAACAAGATGGGCTCCTCCGGTCTCTATACCTGGGCCGGTAAAGAAATTTTGCCAACTAAATATTTAGATTTTTATATTGATTCTACGGCTAAAAGAATTGTGGCAAGTCGCTTGGCAGGGGGAATGACTTTGGGAAATTTGAAACGATTAGCGAGTAATGACAACCCAAACTCATTGAACATTCGGGTCGATTTGCTCGATTTACAAGGTCATAAAATCAAAACGTTTAAATCGCATTATCAGTCAGATCCGGTGGACAGTCAGACCGGCTCTTATCAAGCAAACGGCAAAACCTATTATTTTAGTTTGCAGGACGGTGCGTTGGTTAAAAAAACGGTAAAGAATCCGCAGGGACTGCCCACAGGTTATACCTTATTTGGTGAAGACGAAAATGTGGGTTTGCGTTCGCCTGATGGCAAGGTGATTATTCCGGCAAAATACCGCCGCATCACTTATAATGCTGCCGCGCACTTGTTGATTGCCACGACCAAAGGTTTGTATCACGACGCCTACAATTTAAAAGGCGAAAATGCCTTTGGGAAGACCTATTTTCAAATGATGTATCTCCCCAAACTGAAGCGATTTATGGTTTCGGATGACAGCGGTGCCGGTCAGATTGATTTGAACGGCAAAGTGATGATACCATTGGAATATGATGGTTTCTCTTCTCTTTCTTTAGCCGAAAATCCGCCTTATGCCGTTTCAAAAGATGGGAAATCCGGTATTATTAATGGCAATGGAGAGACCATCGTGCCTTTTATTTATGATGATATTCAAGACACGCGGATATTGGATTCAACTAAAGTTCCATATTTTATAATGACTAAAAACGAAAAGGTCGGTTTGATGAATTCAGAAGGACAGTGGTTGCTGCCAATGAAGTATGGCTATATTTCTAAATCTAAAGATGCCCCGGATGATCATTGGTTTTATATGGAAGCTTATCCGCGAAATCAAAATAAATACGGACTGTTTAATGTAAAAACGAAGATCGCGATTCCGCCAATTTACGATGGTGCTGCCGCCTATAAAGATTTCATTATTGTTTATAATCGCGATAAAAATACGTATTGGCATCAGCTGTTAGACTTATCCGGCCAACCTTTAACGGATACTGGTTATACAGAAATGGAGCCGACATACGGCTATTTGTTATGTCAGGAAGATGGGAAATATGGAATTTTAAACAAAAAAGGGAAAACGCTTATCCCTTTTAAATACAAATATATTTGGGCTCAAACGAGTCAGTTGATTATCGTAGAGGACGAAAACGGAGCTAAATATTATATGGATATTTCGGGGAGGGCGTACAAAATGAGGAATGAATAATGAATTTGGAATTATGAATTAATGTCGTTTAGTTAGTAAATTTAGTTGCCACAAAGTGGCAAAATATGAAGTGTGCTGGCGTAACCGGTGGGCAAAGAGGTGGTTGAATATTCAACCCTTACAGGGTTGAACAATCTCGTCTTCTTATTCCCGTGGGCAAGCCCATGGTTAATCATATTGATGCTCTGCCCACCGGCAGACGGGCTTTCAGGCATCTTTAATAATGGACTTAACTTAATGACATTGAAAAAAATAGCCTTTTTTAAAAATAATGAGATTATGAAATACATCATCACCATAGCTCTTTTATTCCTGACGCATTTTAATGTGCAGGCTCAAAATAAATTACCTGAAAACGTTTATCGTCATTACACCGGCACCATTGCCGGGCAAAAAGTGTCGGCGGAACTGTGGTCGGTAAATGGGGTACTGGAAGGTCGTTATGAGTATCTGAAATATCAGGAAAACATCTCGCTGTCGTTTATTACCCAAGCTTATGGTGTTTATTTATTTGGAGAAAATGTAGAGCCTAACAACCCAAAGGATAAGTATCCCATTTGGAAAGTACAGTTCAAAGACCATCAACTGACCGGCAATTGGATGAGTGCAGATAAAAAGAAATTATATCCTATCAAACTAACAGAAGATTACCCCAAAGGCGTCACCCGGTTTACCAGCGGCTACAACCAACAGTCTTACCCTGCTTTTCCGCATACACACGACTCGGCTTCTTATGATATTAGCTGGATGTACCCGATAGCTTTAGGAAATGATTCTTCTTCGAAATGGTTCAATAATCAGATGAAAGATTTACTCGGTGTCCCTCACGCTATTTCGTATAAAGAGGGAATCAAAAATACTGATCTTAAACTCTTGAAAGACTATAAAGAAATCGCCAAAGAGGCACAAAATTCGGAGGACAGAATGTCTTTTCAATTGGATTGGTTTACCCTTACTCAGATTAGCGTCATTTATAATAAAAATGGCTATGTGCAGTTGGATGATTTTGAAGAAGGGTATACCGGCGGTGCTCATCCCAATCACAGCGAAAGCAACCTGATTTACGATATGAAAAATCAACGGATGATTAGGCTAAGCGATATTACCACGATGGATTCAATCCATTTGCAAAAGTTGATTGAAACACAATTTAGAAAAGATTACGGCTTGTCGCCAACCGATTCACTCAATAAGATTCTTTTTGATAATTATTTGCCGCCAACAGAAAATTTTGCTTTTAGCCAACAGGGCATTCAATTTATTTACAATCCTTATGAGGTGGCTTCTTATGCCACCGGCATTATTTATGTTTTTATTCCTTATAAAAAATTAGAAGGGACTTTGGTGCCGGAGTTTAAAAGGCGAATGCATTTATGTTCTAAATCGGCGGCCATTTATCATCGAAAAAAAGGTGAGTCCGCTACTGATTTTGTAAATCGATTAAAGCCGGATTCTGCCACCCTAGTCAAAAATCAGGTCGTTGAGACGCAAGAATTTGGATTTCCGGGCATTTTATCTTTTTATGATTTTCCTTTTATGTACAAAGGAGCACAACAAGGCACAAACATTAAAGGGTATTTGTGGATTTCTGTAGGTAATAATCGGTATCAGCGTATAAAAATAGGGCGATTCTATCAAGATGGCGGTTCTCCGCTCATCCATTCTGTCTTTTTTGCCAATGCCGATCATCAGCCGGGTAGGGAACTGGTTGTGATTTGCAAAATACCGCAGCGCCATTACGACTATGGCGGCACTTTTTATGAAACCTACTTTTTTCATTATGATAAGAAGAAGCAATTTTTGAGAGTAGACGGCTTGAGTCAACAATTTTTCGGTTGTGAGTGCAGCTTCAGAGATGGAAGAAAAAAAACGGCCAAATACAAAACAGCTGCGGAGGTGCGGGAGAAACTTCGAGAAATGGGGTTTTAATACCGTATGGATAAATTAAATAGTTCAATTTCGACTTTGTCTAATTGTGCTATTGATTTGTTACCTAGTAAATTATGCCTGTAAAAAACATTATAGATTGGACTAAAAAATAATTCTAATTGGTATAACTAAAAAATAGCTAAATGCTATGAAAGAAAAATTAAGCACAACCTGGTTGTTTCAAGAGCACAGTAAGACCACCATTTGCCGTTGGGCGGGTCAATTTCGGTATTTTTATTACAAACGCGCTCTGGGAGGCGTAGGCCATGATATGCGCCAAAGTCCGGATGGAGATGCCTTTATTGCAGGGATACAAGTGGTTGATACGGAAGATTTAAAACGAAAATCAGCCCAGTTAGATATCAACTTAGAAGTAGTGGATGAAGGCGTTCCCGTTTATCAACGGCTACACACGTATCCTGAGTTTAAGAAAATACCGTCTTTTATCGAACGTTTTGACCGCCAGATCTATTTCACCGTGCGTAACGGATTTATTGAATTTGAGGTGATCGGACTAAAAAATAGTTATGTGGTAGCCGAAGAAGATGCTGACTATGCCTTGAAATTAGAACAGTATTTTGACGAACTCGGCTGGCAGCAGGAAAAAGAGTACGGCATTAGAGAAAAGCGTAACCTGCATTTCGAACTATCATTATCCGGAAGTGTTTTCGTAAGCGGGCTTAGATTTAGCGAACAGTATTTCCAATTAATAGCAAACCGATACTAATCAACCCGATGTACACGTATTTAAAAAAGGATTGATTAGTTAGTTTGTGGTTGAGCCATCGACCTAAAAAGACAGCGGGTATTACAGCTAGCAGCGACCAACCGAAGTAATAGTTGACCTCTGTAGTCACCAATCCTTTGACATAATAGCCTATCAAACCGACGAAACTGACCGGGAGAAAATAGGCTTGCAAGGTTGCTCGAAAATGCTTAGTAGACCATTGTTTTAAATTGCCATAAACCACCAGTGGCGGGCCGTTTAATCCATAAGCGCCACCCAATAGTCCAGACAAAAATCCACAAAGGAAAAGCAGTTTGTTGTGGTTTGTTTTTAAAGCTGTTTGTTTTTTGTTGAACAGGGCGTAAAGAGAGTAGACAATAATCAAGATTCCCAAAAAAGCTTTTACCCAAGTTTCATTGGCATAGAGTAACAGAAGCAGTCCGAATGGGATGCCGAGAATGGCATAAAACACTAAGCATTTTGCACTTTGAAAATGAATATTGCGGTGGTCTTGAACCACGATAATCAAGGCAATGAGGATAGACATCATTACCGAAAGTGGCACGGCGACTGTTACCGGAAGAAACAACAGAAACAGCGGAACGGCGATGAGGGATTCACCAAATCCTAAAGTTGAGCGTACTAAAGCCGCGATAAAACTGATAAAGAGCACACAAAGAAGAGTTGTATTCATAACAGTTCTTTTTCGGTCATTCGTTCTTCCAAAAGCAAGGCTTGTTTTAAATCGGCAAGGGTAATCTCATACCAACTTGAGCCGTTTGCATTAATGTGAATTTCAAATGGAGCTGTTGCTAAGGTAACGTGAAACGGTAATCCCAAACAGTGATTGTCTTTTTTATACACTAGCCAAGGTTGAGTGCTGACTTCTGGCAGCTTGAGTTGGGCGTAGGCAGTTGTGGCGGCGATATAATCGGCGAGGGTGCCAAAATGGGCTTCATCAGCAGACTTCGGCGCTTCGGGTTGTTGCGTAAAACTGATTTCTAGTTTTTCCAAAAAGTCGAGAAACTGCGATTGAGACTGCGTTTTTAATATTCCGTTTAGTTCATAGCCATCGTTGTACTGTCCGTCTTTAGGGTGGCTTGATGAGAAAAACCGACATTGGTGTAAAAGCGTCGAAAATTCTGAAGTCATAGGCGTGATTGAAAAGAGAATTTTGTTGAAGATATATGTATTTATTCAGTTTGGTGTTTTTTATGTTGCCGTAGTAGGAATATTAACCAAATGATACCGAAAATCACTAAAAAAGCGGGTTAAGAGGGTAAATTCGGCTATCAGAAAATAAATAATGGGGACCAGCCCAAGCTGCCTTTAAAATTATACATAAACGAGGTTTCAAGAGATAATTTTTTTAGATATAGCTCTTGAACTGCATCATTAACGAGCTTAATTAGTCCACTCAAAAGGCATTTCTTTAACTTTCATAGAATTGTCAATGGTTTTTATTTCTAATTCTAAAATAGATTTTAGGGCTGAGTAATTAATTTTTTGTGGATCATCACCGTGTTTGTGGTAATCAGGATGACCGCCGGTGTGAAAAAATAGTACCGGAATATTTTTGTCGTAAAAAGATGTTTGGTCAGAACCGCCACGACCATCGTGGCTAAGGTTAAATTTAACCTTAGCCGTTACGCCTTCAAAAATAGTTTTAAAGGCCGGGCTAGTGCCATATCCGATTACCGCCAATCCATTGTTGGGATTATAACGACCTATCATATCCATATTGAGCATCCAATGAATGTTTTTGAGCGGAATAGTAGGGTGATTTACAAAATATTTTGATCCGAGTAGGCCTAATTCTTCTCCACAAAATGCGATGAATAAAACGTTATAAGACTCTTTAATTTCGTTTTGGCTGTAGTGTCGTGCCAATTCTAGTAACCCCGCTACTCCTGAAGCATTATCGTCTGCGCCGTTGTGAATTTTTCCTATATTTTCTTTGTCATCGTGCGAATTTCCCAATTCACCATGACCAATATGATCGTAATGTGCGCCAACTGCAATCGTTTTTTGTGCTCCGTTGTCTAAAAACCCGATGATGTTGTCGGCTTTTCGAAGACTGTCGGCTACTTTTACACGGGTTACTTTGGCTATGAAAGGTTGTCGGTATCCTTTGGAGCCTCTGGGTGCTAAATCAAATTTTCTAAATTTTTTGACGATATATTTTGCTGCTTTTTCAACCTGTTTGCTTCCTGTTTGTCGGCCTTGCATTTTGTCTGAAGCAAGGTAGTAAATGGTGTTTTCTAAATTTTTTTTAGAGATTTGAGCTTGGGCGGTATAGCCTGTTAGCAGGAGTAAGAAAATAAAAAAACAATTTTTCATATAACAAAAGTTAGGCGACCAAGATAATAGAATTTCTTGAGTTGCCCGGTTATTAATTTGTGTAAATGCAATTTGGTTTGCTATCCCAATACTATCTTTATTGGTACTTAAAACCGTTGTGTGTAGACAGTTTGTAGTTGTTGCAGCGTTTTTTTAATGGAAAGAGACGTGTAACTTTGTGATGTTGAGTGAATGATTTATTGATTGTGAGAAAAAAAGCTAAAATCAACTTCTGTAGAAAACGCACCGTAAAACGCTGCGTGTTATTAATTTTGGGGCTCCAATTCTTGTCAGCCGAAGCTGTCTTTGCCCAAACCCATCTTCCGGTAACGCTCTCTTCTAAAGACAGTCTTATTAAACTGCCTTTTGTACTTGATGTATCTTTTAAAGAAAAAGATCGCCCTTTTAGCAAGAAGTATGACCGCATGCTACACCCCATTCGAGAAAACTTTTTTAGCATAAATAGTAAAACCGATTGGGGTAAGGTAAAAACAAAAAAAGAGCCACACAAGCATGCAATAATAACGTACTACTACGCAAAAAATCGACTTAAAAAGGTGATTAAACGTGTATTTAGAAAAGAGTCGCAGCAGTTAATAGAATATTACTTATTGAACGGAAAATTGTCATTTGTTTTTGAGAAGAGTTATTATTACGCTGATGCAGATTTGTCAGACAACCCCCAATTGATTCGTCTTAGGGATGGGCACACCATTTCAGAATCGGCATTTTATACAGATCGATATTATTTTAAAGAGGGGCAAGTTGTTCGCTTGTTAGATAGCCGCGATTGTGGGGCCCCATTTTCGCGTGAGTTTTTAGCCAAAGCGGAGAAATCTTTATTAAATCAGCTTTACTATTTACGTGGTTTATAAAAAAAAATAATTTTAACTATTGTAAGGTTTTTTATGGGGTTGAGGTATACCGACAGGGGTTAGGATGGTGTTGAAAGGAGACCTTATAGTTGGATTTTAAATTAACTCAATGAGTTCAATATATTCTAATTGATAAAAAAGATGAAAAAACGAATTTTAGTTTTCTTGAGTTTGTGGTGCTATGCTTTGGCGGTTGCACAAACTAATTGTCATTGTCCTAAAAATAACTATACCGACACTGAGGCTGATACCGTGTTTCATTTTTCTAAAGGCCATTCAATAGCTTTATGTGGCTATCGTTACCCAGATACCGATCCGCCACAATTTACAGAATTTGCATTGTCGGTTTGCGGGCAGGATACTACACTTGGTTTTTGGGGAGCCCTATACCAGTATCGTGTCAATTTAAAACAAGATACCCTCTTTATAAACCGTATTGAATATTTGCCGGTGGGTGAAAATTTTAAGCGAAAAGAGGTGAGGTGGAGTACAGAAAAATTGAGTTTTAAAGGTAATAGGGTTGAGCGTTATACAACTGTTAATAAGATGATTAATCTTTATGATTCGCGTCAAATTCAGCTCGTTTTGCAAGATTATACACAAGCGTTCAAACAGCCTGAAAAAAAGTATGATAAATTGATGGGTGAATTGTTTGTAGCTACTCTTTCGGGGAGCAAAGAAGCCCGTCAGGATTTGTTTTCCATGAAAAACCTAACCATTGGTGCTGCCGGAGGCGAGTATCAAGATCGTTTGATTAGGATGCTGTATTTTTGGGAGGCGCAACACAATACCATTTTACCGGATTCTGTGGTCAGTGCCATTCAAAAGCTTCGTCATTTTGTGTTAGAATATCAGGTAGATAGTTTGGCCAACTATATAGAATACCCTTTGCGGAGGACATATCCTATTCCGAGTATTTTCAATAAAAAGGAATTTGTAAATCGTTATGAAAGCTTATTTGATAACCGGTTACAAAAGCTGATTTTGGTTGCACCTTTAAATCGATGGACTCCTGTTGGCTGGCGAGGAATAATGTTGTATAATGGTTTGGTATGGTTGGATTATAACGGAAAAATTATGGCTGTTAATTATGAAAGTAGGGCAGAACAAGCACGACAAAAGAAACTTTTAGCTAAAGACCGCGCTACTTTATACGCCTCTTTGCAGACCTATAAACAACCGGTACTTAAAATAAATACGAAAAAGTACCACATTCGCATAGACCGCTTAAAAAATGGGAAATTTCGCTATGTGGCTTGGAAAAGAGGAATGAGCGAATCCCAGAAACCGGATTTGGTATTGACCAATGGTACTGTAAAATATGATGGTAGTGGAGGAAATCATCGGTATATTTTTGATAGTGGTGCCTATCAATATGTGGTTCGTCGTGTGGTGATTGGAACGGTACACTCTCCTGAAGCTTGGTTGATTGTAAAGAAAAATACCAAAAAAATTCTGCAAGAAACGGCGGATGTGTTAGGCCGTTAAATGACTTCTTAATTTCAAAAAATGTGTTTTTTATTCTTGGTTTAATATGGCAACCAACAGTCTGTAATATTAGATTTATGACAGACACCATTCTGTTCTATGCGGGCTGGCTGATGATTGATTAACGTCATTTATTCTGTTGAATATTGCCCCAAATGGTAAAAAGATGACAAATAATCTATCCATGATAAGTTTACTTTCGGAGAAAATATAGCTAAACGAATATAATTAGCTATAAATCAACACCTTTAAATAACATTTTTAGACATGAAAATTCATTTAAGAGTGAATCGAAACCCGAAGGGTATATTAAATACAAAAAAAAAACCTTATAAAGTGACTTTTCTTAGATTTGTGTTTCTTAATAAATGGGAAGGGTAGATTTTAGAAAATATAAGCATAGAATATGGGAAGTACAGATTACGGAAAAAACATACCTGACGAGGAGTTAGTCCGTAAGATTGTAGCGTCTAATAACACCGATTTGTTTGGTGTCCTATATGACAGGTATTCTGATAAAGTTTACCAAAAATGCCTGAGTTTTACAAAAGAGAAGCAAGAAGCTCAAGATTTGACACACGATATTTTTATTCGCCTTTTTGTAAAACTTCGAACTTTTAAGGGAAAGTCAAAATTTTCATCATGGCTGTATTCGTTTACCTATAATTTTTGTCTAAATTATGCAAACCGTGATTTGAAAAAAAAGCATAAAACAACCTCTATAGAAGAAGAGGAGAATCTAGATATTGATAAAGAATATGACGATCATTATATATTCCAACTAAAAACGGATAAGCTAAAGTTAGCTATAGAAAAATTGGAACCAAACAACAAAGTAATTCTGTTGATGAAATATCAAGATGATTTTAGTATAAAAGAGATAGAGGAAAGTTTAAATCTAGGAAAAAGCGCTGTAAAAATGCGGCTAAAAAGAGCCAAACAAAAATTAGTCACCATCTATAATGATTTAAATTGAGCTACATGAAAAACCCTTTTAAAGATATTGTAGAAAATGAAAAGCTGCCCGAAAGCATGAAAGGAAAAGTCATGCAAGACGTAGCTTTTATTAAGTTAACCATAGATGTTATGGATTTAACATTGGTTCAATACCCCTCTTTGTTAGAAAACATTATCTATTCTGTTTCCTCAAAAAAATAATTATTATGAACTACTCACCTTTGTTACAGAACTTAAAAGATACATTTATTCACTACCTGCCTCGGGTTTTAGCCATGCTGCTATTCATTGTTCTTGCGTGGGTGGTATTCAAAATTCTGGTTTGGATTATAAAACGGGCTTTGCGTTTTTCCAAAATAGATAGGCTTGCCGAAAAAATTAATAGCAATAGTTTATTTTCTAAAGCTAACGTAAAAATTGATTTGGCAAAAATTATTCTTGTGATTGCCAAGTGGATTATATTGATGGTTCTAGTCATCATTTTTGCCGGTATTTTCGAGTTAGAAAATGTTGCCGGCGGATTGGGGACCATAATTGCCTTTTTACCCACTTTGTTTATGGCACTACTCATTTTGTGTCTAGGCATCTATGTGGCTACCTATTTAAAAAAGACAGTACACCATTTATGGAAATCTTTTGGCATTGGTGGGGGTAGAATTGTTAGTGCTATTGTTTGCTATGCAATCTTGTTCATAACCGGGATTATTGTTGCCAATAAATTAGGAATTAATATTGATATTATCACAGACAATCTGTCTCTTCTTTTAGGCGCTTTGTTTTTAACCCTTGCCATAGCATTTGGTTTGGGATCTAGGGAAATTATTAAACGTTTGTTGTTTGGGTTCTATTCAAAAAAGAGTCTTGAAGTAGGGCAAAAAATCCGTATAGATGAAACCGAAGGAATCATTGTTTCTATTGAAAATATTTCTCTAACCCTTCAGTGTGAGGACAAGAAAGTAGTTTATCCCATAAGTATAGTGGTCGATAAAAAAATTGAAATTTTATCCTGATGGGATAGCGTTTAATAGAAGAGATCTATGATAAAGTTTCCTTTTTAGAAAACACGAGTAAATAATTAACTATAAATAAACAAAATAATGTTCGCTTGTAATTGGATAAACAATGTAGAAAACATAGTTGTTAATTGAATATCTGTTATCTTTGCGGGGTTTAAAAATTAAGAAAAATTATGCAAAATGCTAATAACTACAGACTGTTTATAGTAATCTTAACGGCACTGTTAATGGCTGGCTGTTCTAACGATAATTTAATATTTGTGGCTTCCGGTAAGAAGGATTAGCAATTATTAAAACAAATTGAGCAGTAGGGTGCTATAGTTTGTTTTGGTTGCAATAATAAGAGACAAGATAATTAGGTATGATGAAGACTTATTGATTAGCTATTTTAAATTGCTTAAAAAAACTGTCATAAGATTTTCTGCATTGACTTTAGGCTGGTATGGTAAAAAGAATTACTTGTATTGTTTTGCTACTTTGTTGTGGGGAGATATTATTAGGACAGACAACAAAAAATACTTTGACATCTACTTCTCAGAACGTGCGGTTTCATCAATTAAATAATGAGCTGATAAAACGCTTTGATCAAGTGGTTGAGAAGCATTTAAAGCGATCTGTTTTGCCCGGAAACACTAATCTTTATACACTTTCCGAGCTTTATGAAATGCCCTTACCAAGAATGATGCAAGTTGAATCTTTAGAAGACCAACAGCGCCAACTCATCACACTACAACAGAAACTTTTACGTGAAGATTGGGGGCTGTCGCTACAAGCCGGTTATCTTGAGAATTTTGAAGCCGATATTTTTACGTTAGGCGAAATCTATTACAAACGTAGAGGTCGGGTAGAGTTGCAATGGGATCTCCTTAAAAATGGTCTCTTTGAAAACAGACACAAAGCCAAGGCATTAACGCTTAAAAAAGAGGTCTTGGCATACGATACCCAAAAAACGAAAGCGCAAAAGCGCTATGAGCAGCGCTATAATGCTATTATTTATACCTTCAATCAAAGGCGCATTGCTGTGCTTAAACGCTACGATAGCCTTCAAGAAGTTATGGTTTCGGGGTTAAAGCAACTTGTTCAAAAACACTTTCTATTAAAAGATAAGTTGATTGCAGAAAAAACACAACAACGACGTATTGACCAAAAGCTAAAAGCTTACCAAGGCTATAATCGAAATGTGATTTTTGAAGTTAAATCGGTAAAAGCTGAACAACTGCCCGTGGTTGATATTAATCTCGGTAAGCTTAAAACTGCAGTGAAGTCTTTTAATACGATTGAAACACAAGCAAAAGTATATACAGATCCCACCTATAATCCGCTATATGATGTTAGACTAAGTTTATTTGCACGTTACAGTCTTTATGGAGCAGGCCCTGATAGAAATGCTGCGGTGCCGCCACCTGTAGAAAATTTTGGCGGACGGGAGTATTTTTCGGCAGGTGTAAACCTTTCTATTCCATTGCCGTTTAATGCTTCTGAAAAGCGTGCCATTCATCAATTAAAACAAAAGATAGCACAAACTAAAATGGCCAAAACGGCCTACGCTGAGCACAAAACAGTGGTAAATACCTACTATGAGTATGAATTTGCCCTGCAACAGTATATCCAAAGTTATGGAAAACAATTGCAGAATCAAGAGAAAATCAGACGCTTGGTCACTTTAAGAAAACTAAATAATGAAGGGTATAGTCCCGTAAAACTAACGGAGCTAATAGCCCAACGGTACAAAATAACCTTGGCTTTAATCGACTTAAAACAAAAGCTATATCTAAAACTTTTAAAGATAAATACACAGGTTGATTTACCCATCTTGACTTATATTACACCGGTAAACTTGCCGGGTAATAATCCTAAAAACGATAAGCAAAAAAACAGTCCAAATGATAGGGTTCCTCATTTTAACTCCTCTAAGCATTTAATTAATGAATTATATGTTTGGACAGAAGGGTTTTCTACGGTAAGTAATCAAGAGTTACTATCGCTTATAACACAGCAAGAAATTCAATCAGTTTCTATTTCATTGGGCAATGGTACTTATGATAAGGCCCGTAAATTCATCCAAAAAGCGCATCAACGGAATATTAAAGTAGACTTATTGGTCGGTAACAACCTACTGATTTATATAAATACTCGTTCTGAGAAATTAAAGAAATATGTACAGCAGGCAGCAGAATTGTCAGCCGATGGATTGCATTTAGATGTCGAACCCCACAGTTTTGACAATTGGGACGAGAAAGAGCAATTTTATAAGCGTAATTATATAAAGTTACTAAAGCGCGTGAGAAAAATGACAGCGGCTAAAAATTTGAAATTGACTGTTTCAATTCCTCATTTTTATGATGATATCTTGCCTGAGATTAAACCTTTGGTCAATCAAGTTGATTTGATGGTTTATGAAACCAATAGGGTAGATCAAATTACAAGTCGTGTTAAAAATGATATTGCGTTGTTAGGTAACAAAGCCGTTATAGCGCTTAGAGTAAAAGATTTTAACAGCCTTAATCAACTAAACAAAGTTGTGAGTACCCTGAAAAAAAAATTTCCTAAACAGCGGTTCGCACTACACGATTTACGCGATTTTAAGCATAAAATCAATCATTACAATGAGGAGTAAAGATTTTATTAGACGAGGACAATACATCCCTACCGAAAGAGAAGAGAACCGCCCGGTGCCCAAACAAATCAATTGGGATCGCCTTGTGTATCTGTTAATATTAGTAACCATCCTGATTATTATTGGTTTTTGGGCCTTCAAAAACTACCTTACTGTTCAAGGTTACGGCTATGTCGCCACACCAACCTTGCATTTGAGAGCGCCTGATGGAATGAAAATCACACAGCTATATGTTGAGAAAGGAAAGCAAATAAATAAAGGAGATTCGCTATTTGGCTTTATACCGGCTGATAACGATAAATCTGTCAATTTAGCGTTTGACTTACAGCGTAAACAACTTAGCAATGCGGCAGATATCAAAGCACTAAAAAACAAGGCGAGTGTATTGCGTGCTGAGCGTAAGGGCTTACAGCAAAAGTTGACGTATTATCAAAATGAACATCAGAAAACCCAACAAAAAGTAAAACTAGCCCTAGTAACCGTAGGAGATTTAGAACGAATAGAGGAAAAACAACTGGACCTCAAAGCAAAAATTAAGGAGCTGAAAGCAAAATTAAAGGCCTTATATCTTGAAATAAATGGCCTGCAACATAGTGCAAAAAACGAAGCTTCTATTTACCAAGATCAATTAAATAATAGAAGTGCACTATTAAAATCCCCTTATACCTCTCCGGTATCCGGTACAATAACAGAAGTATATGCCTTGCCTAATCAAATGGTTTTTGGTGCTGAGCCCATTATGAATATAAAACTGCAACAAGCAGCACCGTATATTATCGCAAAATTTAGCAGAAGAGATGCTGAGTATTTAGTTCCCGGGCAAGTATTTACAGTAGAATTTCACAATGGAGCCAAAAGCCAGGCAGTGATAAGTGATTTTTATACCGGCGAATCAACTTATAACAATACCTGGAAAAAATGGACAGACGTACAGTCTTCTGATGAGTTTATTGTGGTGCAGCTAAAACCCTTATCTCCGGAGATGGCGCAAGAGTGGCGTAAACATCGTGGTGTAGGGGTTCAGTTAATTTATTATATGTTATAATTATGACGCAAAATACTCCTAACATCCCCGGTGTAACGCCTGTAATGCGTTACAATTTGAAATTTGCTCAGATTAATCCATTAAAGATTGACGATTTTTCGGGACTTGAATTTTATGACGCTTTACTAATAGAAGATATCCCAAATGGAGTTTTAGTTGATTTTATTCGAAAATTATTTTCGGCTGATAACCTGGCTATCGCGCTAAAACCACGTTTGTTAATTGGCACTTCACGCAATCAAAAACGTCTCTTAGCTTACTTTGACGGGATAGTAAAAACGTTATCTTCAGTAGAAAATGAAATAGCTAAAATCTGTGAGATAAATGATGCGATACGAACGTTGAAGCCCGCTGATTACTCTTGTGAAAACCAGATTACAATCGGGGTTATTGATAGTGATAAAGAGTTTTTAAAAAACTTTTGCGAAAGCTTAGAGCATTACCAGGATTTTAGTGTTGAATGGACAGCCACAAGTAAAAAAAATGCCTTGGATAAAATTTTATTGGCAGCTGATCAAGTAGATGTGCTTATTGGAAATGTTGATTTGACCGAGCAACCGGAAGAAGAAGTTTTGTATACCATTAATAAAGCCGGGATACATAATATCGTAATTTTAAGCGACAAAATAGGAGATTTGGAAAAGATGTCTATTTATTGGTTTAAATACGGTATAGTTGATTATATTAAAAAACCCATCTTAAAAGAAGATTTGGATCGCATTTATGAACGGCTTGCTCGTCGGTTAAAACGAACCGGCAGAGCAAAGCTCAATAAAGAAAAGGTTTTTCTATGGAAAGTATTTGCTTATATGTACAGTCGCTCTGTAGAAAAGTTGAACCCAGTTCCTAATTTATATTCTGTGATAGGTTATAGCTACCCGATGTTGACGTCGGTGATGACTCCTCAAATAATAAGAGAGCAATTAAACACCCTACACAAGGCGGTAAAACAAGGCTACTTAAAAGAAGATTTTGTTGACGCAACTTATTTATGTTCAAAATGTTCGAGCGCTGCGCTTCAATACCGGGAAATCTGCCCAAAATGTCAATCATCTAACCTGAAACAAGAAGATTTAATTCACCATTTTCGCTGTGCTTATGTCGGGCCGCGTTCTGACTTTCAGCCGAGCGAAGATATTTATGATTTAGTATGTCCTAAGTGTGATAAACGGCTCAAACATATTGGAGTCGATTATGACAAGCCGGCAGTAGTTTATGATTGCCTAAATTGTCATAATGTACTTCAAGACCCGGTAATTAGTGCAAAATGTTTGACTTGTGGTCATGAAAATGAAGCCGAAAGTTTGATTCGAGAAGAATTGTTTGCTTATACATTGCAACCTAAAGCTGTTACCTTTATTAAAGGACAGCAGGCATTTGAATTAGAAGATAAAGGCGAAGAATCTCCCCGACAAATTTATTTCTTTAGGATGTTACTCAATGAAATTAATCGACGGAAAGAATCTCGTTTTAAGAGTTGTCTAGGCGGCATGAAACTCTCTGGGCTTTCTTTTTTATATGAGAGCGTGGGGCACCGTGAAAGGCAGCGCTTACAGCAAGAAATATATGATATTATTCGTGTCGGGTTACCAGATTCAGCAGAGATTAATTATAACAACCCTACACAGCCTTTAATGATTGTACCTGAACAAAACGAACGGCAATCAAAACGCATTTTAGAACGAATAAAGAAATCTATTGCAACATACCTACAGGAGCAGTACACTGATATACCTGTTAAAATAGAAGCCGAAGTTGTCTTGATTTATGGAGAAGGTACAGCCCATGACCATTTTGACAAATTAGAACGGGCATTTGAAACCGAATAAATTGATGTAATGGAGGGGTTTTTAGATTTTTGGCGAAATCAAGGAGTGGGAGGATTTGTGCTGATTTTTATCTTCTATTTTGTGTTTGAGTTTCCACGACAAATTGTTTTAGATTATGTTGTTTTAATCATTCATTGGTTGCAGAAGCGGTTTAATAAAAAAGCAATCAAATACGCACGTGAAAATCTATACCGCGAATCCCCATTGGTCTCGATAATTATTCCCGGCAAAGATGAAGGGAAAAATTATTATAACCTGGTCAACTCGTTACGCCAACAAAGTTATCAGCACTTTGAGGTAATTATTGTAGATGATGGCTCAGGAGATTATACACGTTATATTGGACGAGACCTTGAAAAGCGAGGGAAGATTGATAAGTTTATCCGCAATGAGGTTCGTGGCGGAAAGGCTTCTGCTGCCAATTTAGCGTTGCGCTATGCTACCGGAAAATACGTCCTTCACCTCGATGCCGATTGTAGTTTTTTTTATGATGCTATAGAAGAAGCACTGTTGCCTTTTTACCAGTATAAAAATGTTGGGGCAGTGAGTTGTGCCCTTGAGGTGCGAAATACAAATGCAAGTTTAGCAACAAGGTTTCAAACTATTGAATATTTGCTTTCCATTAACGTGGGGCGAATGGTAAATTCTTCATTAGGAATTTTACAATTGGTTTCAGGCGCCTTTGGTGCATTTAGAAGAGACCTATTAGACGAAGTAGGTGGTTGGGATGTTGGTCCGGGACTTGATGGCGACATTACCCAAAAAATAAAAAAAACCGGAAAATGGAAGGTGGTATTTGCCCCTAATGCAGTGGCTTTAACCGATGTCCCCGATACCTTTAAAAAATTGACAAAACAACGCATACGCTGGAGCCGGTCTGCTATTCGATTCCGATTTCGCAAACATCGCAATGTCTTTTACCCCAATCAAAACTTTAAATGGGCAAATATGTGGGCAAGTTTTGACAACCTGTTTTATAATGTTATTTTAAATTTTACCTGGTGGATTTATATGTTTTTGATTTTGACTAATTATATCCACCGGATTTCTTATATTTTTATTACTATTTTCTTGTTATATACCCTGTCCAAATTTTTAGAGTTTGCGGTGGTATTATTTGTATCACATCACAAGAAAGACCGAATTAAGTTGCTACTATACATTCCGGGTATGGTTATTTATACCGCCTATTATATGCGGTTTGTAAGAACGTATGCCTATCTAAAAGAATTGTTTGGAAAATCTTCTTTTAAAGACCAGTGGAACCCTGAAAAATCTTCTGAGGAAGCTAAAAAAGTAGAACGAGATATTACGGCTGTTTTTAATAAATATTAAACCTAATATATGAGACAACTTTCTTTATTCCTTTGTTTTTTCTGTATTTTATCTACACGAGCTCAAGTAGGTCGTCAAGTAGCGATATTAGACATGACAAATTACAATAATGAAACCAGCTCGTCACGCAGAATTTCGGCTATTCATATTATGCAAATGGTTGGTATTTCTTACAAAATTACAACTCAGCTTTCAGAAGCCATACAGTACCCTGTTATCATCACCGGTTCACGTATTGAAGAAAATGCTTTTAGCCCTACTCAAGAAACGCAATTAAAGTCTTATGTGGCAAATGGAGGAGTTCTAATTACCTCCTACCTAAAAGATAGTGATCTTTTTGAACTCTGTGGGGTTAGCGCGCGGTATTCCTCTAACACATTATATCGTATTAAGCTTGACACTACTTCAGCTCCAATTTTTGATATGATAAATGATTCATTGGAACAGACCATCTCTATAGGCGATTCCACAAAGGGATTTTCTTTTTATACTCCTTATTATGATTTAACAACAGGGATTAGCTTAGGCAAATATGAAAACAATAAACCGGCAGTTATAAAAAACTCATATGGACATGGTACAGTATATCTCTTTGGCCCTGATTTCAGAGATCTCGTCTATAGACCCCAGCTAAACTTTGATGTAAATGCACAACGCTCATATTCTAATGGCTTTGAGCCCTCTACAGATATCATATTCTTTATCATTCGTAATATAATCAGAGCTCATATTCCTCACTCCGTTTTTAAATACTCCATTCCCTATAAATATAAATCTGTTTTACTTATCACCCATGATGTCGACAGTAAAACGGCTATGGATACCGTACATTATTTTTCCGAATTTGAGAAAAATAGAGGAATTACCGCCTTGTACAATATAACAACTAGTTATTCTGATAATGGTTGGATATCAGGGTTCTACAGTAGCCAAAGCACCGCGATTCAACAGCTCATCAATGACGGTCACACGATAGCTTCCCATTCTGTAGGACACTTTCCCGACTTTGCCAACGAAGATCATTTCCCTTTGGGTCATATGGGAAACACAAAATACAACTATGCCCCATACTACTACAGCGGAAGTAACACAACGGTGGGAGGTTCAGTTTATGGAGAGGTTGAAGTTTCTAAACAATTACTTGAAAAGGACTACAATGTTACAGTCAAGACTTTTAGAGCAGGGCACTTGGCCTTCAATGACTCCTTAATTTTAGCCTTAGAAAAATTAGGATACCAATACAATTCAACGTATTCAGCTAATGATATTTTAACCTCTTTTCCCTATTATGCCATGAAAGTACGTACCTTCGATGGCGTAGAATCAACTGTACTAGAAATTCCTCTAACTATTTCTGACGTCTTGACTGATTTTAATGGAGGAAATTATACTGAAGGGGTCAATCTATGGTTAGATGCTACCCAACGTTATGCAGACAATCATTCCCCTATCGTTTTATTGATTCACCCCAATAGGTATTGGAAACTTCAGGCAGAAAAACTATTCTTAAACCAACTCCCAGATGGGGTTAAACCGTTTCCTTTTCAGCAATATGGCCGGTTTTGGAAAAACCGTGACGCCTTAAAATTTCATACAGAATTAACAACAAACAACGAACTTACAGTAATATTCGATAATGAAACTTTGTTGCCAGCACAATCTTTTGTAATTGACTATGCAGGATTAAATAAAGTTACCTTTAAAGATAGCAATGGAGAATTATTAAACTTCTCATGGATTCCGTGGAAAGAAAATTCCCGTTTATACTATCAAGATGAATTTATGGGAGTTGAGACATATTATAAAAAAGAACCTCAACATATTATACTCTATCCTGTCCCTACCTTACAAAATCTGACTATTAGACTACCAAAAAATGTAACCAGTGCAAAGTTGTATATCTATGACATACTAGGAGAAAAACACTATACCTCAAAAATGACAACACAAGAAAAAACAATAAATGTGCAGAATCTATCTCCGGGGATTTATATTGTAAAAATCATTTCTAATGGGAAGTTTGTCAATGCAAAATTTATAAAAAAATGATAATGCAAAGGTTCTATTTTTGATTATAAAACTATTAACTGAGACTAATGCTGTCCGATAAAACGTTACAGTAATACCTTAAAATAGATTTACTCTAAACCGTGATATTTATTTTTTAAATAAAGTAAGAAAAGACAGGTTTACTATTGTTACGCAAAACAGTACCTTTGCATTTCTAAAAAAAAATTGTGTGCGTTTTTTTATTGATTTGGCTTACAATGGGCAATCTTTTCACGGGTGGCAAAAACAACCTAATGCCATAACCGTTGAAGAGACGATTGAGGATTGTTTTGCGCAAATTTTTTCTCGTAAAATAGCCTTAGTAGGCGCCGGAAGAACCGATACCGGAGTACACGCACGGCAGTTGGTGGCTCATTTTGATATAGACCAATCTATAGAAGTTGAGCATTTAAAATACAAATTGAATCGCATGTTACCATCAACGGTGAGTGTGCAAGAAATATACCGTGTAAAAGCAGATGCCCATGCGCGTTTTGATGCTTTGTGGAGACAGTATAAGTATTACCTATCTACCAAAAAGAATCCATTTGCTCATGATTTTTCCGGCTATTTACCGGTAAGTGTTGATGTAGAATTGATGAATGAGGCTTGCAAAATAATTAAACAACACCGCGATTTTGAATGTTTTTCGAAGGTAAAAACCGATGTAAAAACGTATAATTGTATTGTAAAAGAAGCCTTTTGGGAAGAGATAGACAACCAGCTTGTTTTTAGTATTACTGCCAATCGCTTTTTACGGAATATGGTAAGGGCTATAGTAGGCACCTTACTCGAAATAGGTGCCGGTAAAAAATCGGTAGCTATGCTGACAGAAATTTTAGAAAGTAAAAATAGGTGCCGCGCCGGAAAATCGGTGGCTGCTCAAGGTCTTTTTTTAGAACAAATAATGTATCCTGAAAACATAAAAATAAATTAATGGCAACAACCGGGAGTATATTTGATATGAAGCTGTTTAAACGGCTTATGAAATTTGCCAAACCTTATAGAGGGGTGGTTTATTTTGTAGCGTTTGCGGCTATATTAACTTCCTTTTTTGGAGTGGTGCGTCCCTACCTTACCAAAATAGCCATAGACCAAGGTGTTATTCCTAAAGACCACTCAGAGCTGGTGTTCTACATCATTTTAATGTTGGTGGCGGTAGTGGGCGAAGTTATCTTTCAATTTTGTTTTATCTATTTTGCTAACTGGCTGGGCCAAATGGTAATTCGTGATTTGCGTATTAAGTTGTTTCGGCATATGATTGCCTTTAAAAAACAGTATTTTGATAATTCTGCTGTAGGAAGATTGGTTACACGGGCCGTAAATGACATAGAAACCATCGCGCAAATATTTAGTCAAGGGTTGTTTATGATTGCTAGTGATTTGCTAAAAATGCTGGTGGTACTTATTGTTATGTTTTATCAGAGCTGGCAACTTACCTTAATTGTAGTGGCTGTTTTACCGTTTATTATTTATGCAACGCGCGTCTTTCAACGTAAAATGAAATCAGCTTTTGAAGATGTGCGTAATCAGGTAGCAAACCTTAATACATTTGTGCAAGAACGTTTAATAGGGATTAAAATAGTACAGATTTTTGGACGTGAAAAGATAGAGTATTCACGTTTTCAAGATATTAATTCAAAACATCGCCGAGCGTGGATTAGAACGGTGTGGTATAACTCTTTTTATTTTCCGATTGCCGATATAGCCACGTCTGTAGCCACCGGATTGGTAGTTTGGTATGGTGCGGTTGAAATTGTAGGAAATCCCGATATGAGTTTGGGAGAAATCATTATGTTCTTACAATTAATTAGCTTGTTGTTTAGACCATTGCGTCAAATTGCCAATCAATTTAATACGATGCAAATGGGCATGGTTTCGGCCAACAGAGTTTTCAAAATATTAGATACCACTTCAAATATTAGTGATGAAGGAGTTGTAAAAGCGACTAATTTGGTGGGCGAAATTCAATTTAAGAAAGTCCGTTTTAGCTATATTGAAGGCGAAGAAGTGTTAAAAGGAATTTCTTTTACGGTACAAGCCGGCCAAACTGTAGCCATTGTTGGGGCTACTGGAGCGGGCAAAAGCACCATTATTAATCTGTTAAGCCGGTTCTATGAAATAGATAGTGGCGAGATTTTGATAGATGGGGAAGAGGTACGAAATTTTACGCTCAATTCTTTACGAGCAGAAATTGCTGTGGTTTTACAAGATGTTTTCCTCTTTGCAGATACCATTTTGAACAACATTACGTTGGGTGATCCGCAGATTAAAAAAGAAGAAGTGATTACTTCAGCTAAACAAATTGGCGTACACGATTTTATTATGAGCCTTCCCGGAGGATATGACTATAATGTAAAAGAACGCGGTATAATGTTGTCTTCCGGGCAGCGACAACTCATTTCATTTTTACGCGCTTATGTGAGTCGTCCTAGTATTTTGGTGCTTGATGAAGCTACCTCTTCGGTAGATACACATAGTGAGCAGCTCATTCAAGAAGCTACGGAAAAAATAACCCAAGGGCACACTTCTATTGTGATTGCCCACCGATTGGCTACCGTAAAAAAAGCAGATCAAATTATAGTGATGGACCACGGAAAAATTGTTGAGCAGGGTTCGCACGAAGAATTACTCAAGATTGAAAACGGTTATTACCACAACCTGTATGAGGTACAATTTATGAACGAAGAAGTAGAGACAGAGAATTAGTTTTTTGTTTTTTTAATTTTTCAGGCGTTTAGCAATGAACTGTTCCATTTTTGCAAATTCTTCTTTAGAAAAGCCCACCGATTGATAAATAATTTTCCCATTTTCATCAAGTATTACATTTCGCGGAATAAATTTCGTGGCAAATTTTGCATATACTTTTCTATCGGTGTCGGGTAATACAGGAAAACTTACTTTTTTCTTTTTAGCAAACGGGGTAACAACCTCCCAGCCTTGTTCTCTTCCAAAAGAAAATAGCTTAAAGTGGGGGTTGTCTTTGTATTTCTCCCAAATATTTTTTTGTAGATATGGATATTCGGCGTTGCAGGGTCCACACCAAGTAGCAAAAAAGTTTAACAATACGATTTTTCCTCTGTAATCAGAAATATTAACGGTTTTTCCGGGTGCAATTTCAAAATTGAATTCGGGTGCAATCATGCCTACCTTCGTGAGGGTAGAAGCATCGTAATTAGATTGGGCGCAAACGCTTTGTAGTGTAAAAGTCAGGAGTAATAAGAGGCCTATTTTTTTCATAATTATCGGTCTGTTTTGTAGCATAGCTTTTAAAAAATGTGTTGCTATTGGCTGAGTAAATGTAAAGCTTTTATAGAAATTAACCGGCAGTTTTTCTTTACTAATAAAATTAGATTTCAATAATAGGTCAATACCCGCTCTATAAAACTAAATTTTATGAGCCTATTCGCATACTATTCTGTAATAAGAGGCTATTTTGCAGCTCTAAACTTTTATGTATTATCAACACATGACTTTTGAAGAACGGCGCGATTTTTTAGATTATAAGGCAGCTGAATATAATCAGCCAAAGTTTATAGAAACCGACCCCATTCAAATTCCTCATGCTTTTCATAAAAAAGAAGATATTGAAATTGCCGGGTTTTTAACAGCCACCATTGCTTGGGGAAATCGAAAAAGCATTTTAAAGAGCGCACAAACAATGATGCATTTGCTCGGTGATTCTCCAGCCGATTTTGTATACAATGCAACCCCTAAAGAGTATTCTTCTCTTCAGTCTTTTGTACACCGCACGTTTAATGGAGAGGACTTTCAATTTTTTATACGGGGTTTGCGCCATCTGTACAAAAACTACGGCGGACTGGAAGCGGTGTTTACAAAATACAGCACGGATAATACGACTCAAAAGGCCATTCATCAATTTAAAAAATTATTTTTTGAAATAGATCATCCTCACCGAACCACTAAACATGTGAGCGATCCGTTAAAAAATTCGGCGGCTAAACGTATCAATATGTTTTTACGGTGGATGGTGCGCAACGATCATACCGGTGTAGATTTTGGGCTGTGGAAAGATATAGCCCCTTCAGCTTTGTCGTGCCCATTAGATGTACACAGTGGTAATGTGGCGCGGAAATTAGGCTTACTTACTCGTAAACAGAATGATGCAAAAGCTTTGGCAGAATTAGATAAAAATCTGCGAGCAATGGATGCCGCCGATCCGGTGAAGTATGATTTTGCCTTATTTGGACTCGGAGTTTTTGAAAACTTTTAGACTGTTAAAATAAAATTAAAATCATAATTTTTGACTATCTTTGCAGTCTATGAATCAATTGAATAAAGAAAAAGAAGCATTGATGAAGGAGGCTAAAAATGTGGCTCTTAACGACGCGTTATATGCCAACACAGTCGTAATGGCTAAAAGTGTAGGACAGGCTTCTATTGCCTTTATTCGTATAGAATCAAACGATAAAGAAATTGAAGGCTGCGTAAGAGGAGTAAATGAGGATGAATTAGCAGATTTATATTCATCTGATTGGTGGAAATTTCAACCACAAGAATTTGTTATTTTAGGAGAGAAAGATGTGTTTTTTAATACGCAAAACGCCTTAACACTACAGCGCAAAAAAGTGGTTTCTTATGCGGGTCTTCCACTAAAAAATGCAGAGAAACAAATAATAGGAGTCCTGGCGGTACTAGATTTTGAATCTCTTTCTTTTACGAATAAGCAACGAGAAATAATTCAAAATTTGGCTTCTCAACTAGAAGAAGTTGTTGAGAAACAACAGAAAATAGAAGTGTACGAAAAGGCGATGCAAGAATTGAAACGCCACAATAAGTTGCTCCGAAATTTTGCGGGAGCGGTTTCTCATGACCTGAAGATGCCCTTAGCTAACATAATTGTAACCATAGATGTGCTGAAAAGAAAATATGGTGAACAGCTAGACGAGCAGGCTATTGCTTATCTCAACAAATTAAAACAATCGTCTTTTGGAATGAGCGATTATATCTCAAATATACTGGCTTATTATGAAACTGAAAATGTTTCTTCTGAAGACTATAGCGAGAAACCTTTTGATTTAAAGAGTTTTTTAGAAGGTATTATTGACATGTTGAACATAGAGAGAGAGTACACCATTAATTTGCCGGAAAATAATGTCGATTTGGTTTGTAACCATTCGGGATTAGAGCAAATTTTTCTCAATTTATTGGGTAATAGCTTAAAATATAACGACAAGTCTAAGCCGGTCATTTCTATAAAATGTAAGACTACGGATGATTTTTATACCTTTAGCATTACAGACAACGGGATGGGAATTCCTGAAGGAGATTTAGAGCAAATTTTTAACTTGTTTTCGGTGGCTACCGATAAAGATAGGCACGGAAAAAGAGGGCATGGCATAGGACTTTCTACCGTTCAAAAACTGGTGCAAAAACTAGGAGGAGAAATTGAAGTTTCTTCGGAATTAGGAAAGTACACCACCTTTGTTTTCAGCATAAAAAAACAAGCCATTAGCCGTGCATAAAAAAACTTCCGGAATATTGCCGGAAGCCTTTTGTGTGCGTGATAAGGTATTCTAAAACTTATTTCTTTTGGTTAATAGGGTAGCCTTTATCCATCCAGTCTGCTTTAATACTGGTAGGCAAATTTAATAACTTGGCATTCGTAAATCCCATAGCGGTAAGTAGTTTAAACGCCGGACGAATGTTCGGACACTTAGGAAAAGGACAACATCCGCAATAAATAACAATAGCTTGGTCTTTGGGGGTTTTCTGAAGCAATTCTTTTAGGTTGGCCAATCCTTCTTTTTCAGAAGCAGGACCTACATCAATAGAGCCTTTTATCAAATTGTCAAAACCGATAGAAAGTACTAAAGTAGAGTCTAGTTGGTTGTTCTCAATCTTTTGGGCTAAAACAGCCGGGTCCATAAGCTGATCATCTCGCCATGGGTTTAGGCTGACTTTTTCAGAAGTTCTTGCCTCTGTGTGTTGAGGAGTTGTAGCATCTTTTTTTTGCTTTTTATTTTGGCAACTGGTCAAAACCAATAAAGCAAGTAAAAGTGTACCGAAATATTTCATAACATTATAGTTTAAGTCGCAAAGATACTTCAAGCATTTATTTTAAAGTAGCGGGAATCGTACAAACCGGAATGGGTTTCCATTTATGTTGATTGGCCCGGTTGCGGTTTAGATATATTTTAAAAACTTCGTACTCACGTCCGGTAAAATCGGTTAATTTTTTTCCTGCATCCGCTTGTTGCATAGCCCATTCTAACTCAGGATAAGTAGCGCCAATCTGCTCCTCATCAGAACGGTTATCGCCAAAAAGACCGTCAGTGGGGCGGGCGTTTAACAAAGAGGTTGGCACATGTAGAAAAGCGGCTAACTCATAAACTTCGGTTTTAAATAAATCGGCTATAGGACTAATATCTACTCCACCGTCGCCGTATTTGGTATAAAAGCCAATACCAAAATCTTCTACTTTATTGCCCGTTCCTGCTACGGCATAGCCGTTTAACCCGGCAAAATAGTACAGCGTGGTCATACGTAGCCGAGCACGTGTATTGGCCAGGGCAAGAGCCGTGTTTTTCTCGTTTTTAGTAGATGAAAAACTTTGTGCAAGAGTGTCAAACGAAAGCGATAAATCTACTTGCTTTGAGGTTACATTTGTAAAATTGTGTGTAAGCCAATTAATGTGTTCTTGCGCACGATTTACTTGTGCTTCTGCTTGATGAATAGGCATAGTAATACAGTATACCGGTAAATTGGTTTGCGCGCAAAGTGTTGAGGTTAAGGCAGAATCTATTCCGCCACTAATACCCACCACAAATCCTTTTAAATGGTTGTTGGTTGCATAATCTCTTAACCAAGAAACAATATGTTGTGCTACTTTAGAGTTTTGCATAAATAACGATTGGTGTATAAATTATTCGCTCCGTAAAAATAACAGAATTACCTGCTTATTTCTATAATTGTATTCGTCAGGAGGCTAATTTTCAAGTATATTTGCCAAAAATAAGTTTTAAATAAGAGTTATTGAGTTTGCCGACCCTTAAAAATAAAAAACAAGCCTTATTTAGTTGTAAACAAGTCTTTTTATATGGAATGCTACTCTTGTTCTTAGTGAGTTGCCAAGGTAAGCATAATAAAAGAGAAGAGGCTATAGTAAAGATTCCTGTTTCGTTTCAAATAGAACGTTTTGGAAAGCAGTTTGCAGCCGCACACCCTAAAGATTTACCAAATTTAAAAGCTCGGTATCCTTTTTTGTTTCCGAAGCAATATCCAGATTCTTTGTGGGTAGCAAAAATGAATGATTCAACAGAACAGGCCTTACACGCAGCAGTTCTAAAAGAATATCCGACGACAGATACGCTAAAAAGACAACTTCACTCGTTTTTTCAACACCTAAAATATTACTTTCCTCAATTTAAAGTTCCACGTATAATTACCCTAACATCTGATGTTGATTTTAGACACAGTGTTATTGTAACAGATAGTTTGCTGTTAATTTCTCTAGACACCTATTTAGGAGCTCATCACCCATTTTATTACGGAATTAAGCGGTATTTTTCAGAAGATTTTATACGGTCTCAAATTGTGCCTGATGTGGCGCACCAATATGCTGAAAGGTATATACACCGTCCTAAAAAGCGTTCTTTTTTGGCGTATATGGTATACTATGGTAAGATTCGTTATTTTATGAAACGTATGTTGCCGCAGGTTTCAGAAGCAGCTATTATGAGTTATTCTGAGAAAGAATTACAGTGGGCACAAAACAACGAACGGCAGATATGGGGGTATTTTATTGAACACAGATTATTGTATAAAACAGATCCAAATTTGCGTACCGATTTTTTTGCTATAGGACCTTATACCAAGTTTGGGTTGGTTTTAGATAGTGAAAGCCCTCCACAATTAGGACAATATATGGGATTGCAAATTGTGAAGCAGTATGTAAAACAGCATGAAAAAGAAAAACTGCAAACCCTTTTACAACTCGATAACGAAACTTTATTTAAAGCCTCTAATTATAAACCAAAACAACAAAAATGAGCAAAAAATCAGCTATTATAATAGACGTAGAGACCAACGAGAATAATATTCCTGAAAAAATTCATTGGACCGCTCAAGATGGGGGTGTTTCTAATCAAGAAGCACAAGCTATGATACTCTCTTTTTGGGATCCGAAGCAGAAAGAAACCTTTGGAATTGATTTATGGACCAAGGAGATGCCGTTAGATGATATGAAATATTTTATTTATCAAACGTTAATTTCTTTGAGCGATACGTTTTATCGCGCCACAGATGATCAACGTATGAAAGATACTATGGAAGATTTTATTTCGTATTATGCCGATAAAATGAATATTAAATAAATAGTGCTAATTTTTTAAACGACCTCATAAAAAACCCGAGCGGACTTTAAAATCTACTCGGGCTTATTTTTAGGGGTATTTGAAAATTATTTAAAAGGTAAGGTGGCCGTTACGTCAACAACTTTCCAGGTTTTGCTTACACCGTCTTTTCCTTTGTGTAGATCTCCACAAATTTTGTTGAGTGCTGCCAAGGCATCAAGGGCTTTAAACTGTTCTAAATTTACGGTAGCTTTTACAGTTAGTAATTTGTTGGTATAGGTTGTTTGTACCGGAAGGTTTACGGTAACACCGTTCATTTCTAGCTGTACGGTCCAAGTACTGTCTGATTGAACAAATTTTCCGCTTACTTTTCCGGGCTGCGCCATTTGCTCAAAGAAACCTTTGGTAAGGTTTTGATCTCTAGCAGCGTCTCCGGTGCTGAATTTTAAGGCATCTATTGTAAAAGTGGCACCGTTTAAGACTTCTTTCCAAGTAGATCCGGTCCCAAAATTAGCCATACTTATGCTTTTAAAAGCCCCATTTACCGGTGCTTTGGCAGTAGTTTTATAAGCTACCCATTTTACAGTTACGGCACTGGTATCGGGTTGCAATGCGGCTTGTTCAGTTTTTGCTTTAGTTTGTTGTGTGTCTTTTTTATTGTTTTTACACGCGGTAAATAAAAAAGAGGTGACGAGAAATAGACTCAAAAAATACTTCGTTTTCATGTTTGTGATTTTTTGTGGGGTTAATTATAGGCAAAGATAGAGACTTTATATAGAGTGATGTACTTTAACGTTTATATTTTTCAATGAAATAGAAACGAAAGAAAGGTTATTTATGAAAAGTTGCGTTGGCGACAGGCTTCAAAAATTAAGATTCCGGCAGAGACAGAAACGTTCATAGAGTCTATTTTTCCACGCATCGGAATGATGATATTTTGAGTGGCGTGGGTACGCCATTCTTCGGTTAGACCATCGGCTTCAGTACCTACTACAATAGCGGTGGCTTGGGTGTAATCCGGAAGTGTATACTTAATAGATGCTTGCAAGGTGGCGCAGTAAATAGAGAAGAGGTTTTGTTGTAGAAAGCGAATGATTTCAGTAGAGCTTCCCAAAGCAATTTGGGTACTGAATACGCACCCCACGCTAGACCGGATAATATTAGGATTGTATAAATCTGTACGCGGGTTGGCGATAAACACGGCATCTACATTTGCCGCATCAGCTGTTCTGAGTAGGGCTCCGATGTTTCCGGGTTTTTCAGGAGCTTCAGCTATCAAAACAAGTGGAGTAGTGGAGGTAAATTGGACGCCTTGCAAACCGTGTTCTTTTTGTTGCCCAACCGCCAGAACACCTTCCGTGCTACTTCTATAGGCTATTTTTTGATAAACCTCGTGGGTGACTTTGATGCATTCATCTACACTTTTTTGAAGTAAATTAACTTCATTTTGATCGATTAAATCAGGACAGAAATAGAGTTGTTGTAGGTGATAATTGGCAGCTAAGGCTAAATTTATTTCGCGCGAACCTTCAACTATAAAAACATTTTCTTTTCGCCTATTGCGTGATTTTTCTTGCAACTGAAGAAGGTGTTTTACAGCTTTGTTTTGAAGGCTTGAAATGGTCTTGATCATCCCCTAAAATTTGGGTTAAATGTACAAAATATTTGACGGTTAGATGTGTCTATAAAAGTTTGTTTTAGATGAGTTTTGAAGTCTTATTTTGTATAGATTTGCACTCAAAAAGGGTAATATTAGTGTGTGACATTGTGTCAGTTTTCCATTATAATTAACTATTTACCAGTATTTAATATATGATTATATAAAGTTTTAATTTATGTATAATATTTAAGGGTGAAAATGATTCTTGGTGAGTTATGGTAGGGGTCTATCTCGGTAATAATTTACCAATAATGCTACTACGTAATTGTAGCTTTGCATGCCTTTGGGTTGGTTGTTTGCTTTGAGATAATGCCCGTAAAATAATTTAAAAATTGGTGCTAAAATATTTTGATGCTCCTGCCAAAATTGGTTAGCTTCTCGATAGTTTTTTCGAACACCTAGGTGTAATTCATTTATCAATTTTTTTCCTGTTACAGGGGTTTCTGTGTATACTTCATTTAAACAGTATTGCAGGGCAAAAGTATATCCGGCATATTTAAAGTAAGGATTAGGGTGATTTATGGTAACAAGACAAGCCATAAAGTTAGCTTCATTTTCTTTGGCAAAGCCTAATTGGTGTCCCATTTCGTGGGCGGTAACACTGGGCCAGTTAAAAGGCGGGATAGTGCTGTTGATTTGTGCTTCGTTGGTTAACGGGTTGATGTAGCCGCTAAACCCCATGTAGGTGAGTGGCCAACTGTATAAAGAAGATTTTATGCTGGGAGTGTGGTAATTTAGTTCAGGAAAGGTGTGAGCGATGTTTTGATAGCCAACAATGGCTAGTTGACGCACTTGTTGTTGGGTGAACGAAAAATGCACAGCAGTAGAGTCATTTTTTGCTAGCTTTTCTTGATAGCTGTTTGCTTTTTTGATGAGTTTGTGGGTTAGCGCAACGAGCTCAGAATGAGAATAAGTAGCTTTTATGTGTAAACTTTTGTGTAGCGGTAGCCGGTAATAATTCATTCCCCAAAAAAGGTGAAAACAAAAATAAAGAATAGAAAGAGTAGAGAGTGCTTGCAATCCCCATGTCTTAATGTCTTTAAAACGCGTTTTAAAACGTTTATAGAGCCATCTAATAAGAAGGAGTGCAAAGCTTAAATAAAGTAAATCGCCTACAGAAAAAGGAATCCACCCCAAACAAAAGCGTTCTATAAAAGAAACAACAGAGAAAATATGGTGACTGTAATATTTTTCAATAAGCGTTGGATGTTGGGCTAAAAGATTAATGGCTATCACTTGGATAGGGAGGAAAACGGCTAGGGTAATACGTATTTTCTTTTTCACGGTTCAAAAATACGTTTTTTGTAGTAGAGTGGGGTGGCAAAGAATAGTAACGCCTAATGATTAATGTTGTACCTTTGGGTTATTAATAGAGAAGAAATGCCTTTTCAAGAATTTGTTGACTATTTGCAATTAGAAAAAAATTATTCGCCCCATACGATAAAGGCGTATGTAAATGATTTGAAATCTTTTGCAAGGTTTGTACAAACAACATTTTTAGAAGACGATATAAAACAGGTTAATTACAGCATGGTTCGCTCTTGGATTGTGCAATTGGTAGAAAATGGGATGACAAATCGCTCAGTTAATCGGAAGATATCATCGTTACAGGCATATTATAGCTATCTGCTGAAAACAGAGCAGATTAAAAGCTCTCCTTTGCAGAAACATCGGTCATTAAAAGTGGCTAAAAAAGTGCAGGTTCCCTTTTCTGAAAAAGAAATGGAAAGAGCAATAGCCATGCCGGTAGTTGAAGGGTTTGAAGGAACGAGAGATAAACTTATGATAACTATGTTTTACGCTACCGGAATGCGCCGGTCTGAATTGATAGAAATAAAACTAGAAGATATACAGGTAGATAGAAAGCAGATAAAGATAAACGGAAAGGGAAACAAAGAGCGTATAATTCCGCTGTTGTCGTCTGTTATAGAACAGCTTGGTTTGTATTTAAAAGAGCGTGATAAATTGCCCTATATTCAGGATAAAGATTTTTTGTTTTTAACGCACAAAGGAAAAAAAGTGTATGCAACCCTAGTTTATCGGATTATTACGCAATATTTCTCAAAAATTTCTTCAAAATCTAAGGTAAGCCCTCATGTACTTCGACATACGTTTGCTACTCATCTATTAAATGAAGGAGCAGATATTAATACTATCAAATCGCTGTTGGGGCACGAGAGTCTTTCTTCAACACAAATATATACCCATAATGATATTGCAGCCTTGCGTAAAGTGTATAAACAAGCACACCCCCGTAATAAAATTACCAAAAAATAATCCAATTAATAAATGTAGAAAAGGCTCGATTTTAAGGTGGTAAAAAAATACTTTAAAAAAGAGGTGCAAAAAAATGAAAAAAGTTTTGCATATTTTAGAAACCATTCTATATTTGCACTCCGTTAAAAAAGACGATTTGTTTTGTCTTATAACTGAGCAAACGCCGATATAGCTCAGCTGGCTAGAGCAGCTGATTTGTAATCAGCAGGTCGTGGGTTCGAGTCCCTCTATCGGCTCTCATTTTTAACGAAAAGAACTTTGAAATAATATAGTAGGGAGGATACTCAAGCGGCCAACGAGGACAGACTGTAAATCTGTTGTTTTTAACTTCGCAGGTTCGAATCCTGCTCCTCCCACGGTTTTTTCTTTAAAAGAAAAAATGGAGCTAATTTGTGGTTTGTAATAAAATGATTATTTTTGCAAACTCAAAAATGCGGAAGTAGCTCAGTTGGTAGAGCATTAGCCTTCCAAGCTAATTGTCGCCGGTTCGAACCCGGTCTTCCGCTCTAAAGCCTGAAGAGGTTTTAAAAGGTCTGGGCAAACCGGCCTGTCATTAAGCCGACGTAGCTCAGAGGTAGAGCGCTTCCTTGGTAAGGAAGAGGTCACGAGTTCAATTCTCGTCGTTGGCTCTATCTAAAGTTTCAATTTTATAACAACTGACCTGTGTTATGGGGAAGTTGTTTAGTTTGTGGTATAAAGATTAACACTAATATATAACTAAGATTAAATAAGTAGAAATTATGGCAAAGGAAACTTACGATCGTTCCAAACCGCACCTTAATATTGGTACACTTGGACACGTTGACCACGGAAAAACTACCTTGACTGCTGCTATTACTAAAGTATTGGCTGATCAAGGTTTTTCAGAAGCTAGTGCATATGATCAAATCGATAATGCACCAGAAGAAAAAGAACGCGGTATTACTATTAACTCTTCACACGTAGAGTATGCTACTGCTAACCGTCACTATGCTCACGTTGACTGTCCAGGTCACGCTGACTATGTGAAAAACATGGTAACTGGTGCTGCTCAAATGGACGGTGCTATCTTGGTTGTTGCGGCTACTGATGGTCCAATGCCTCAAACTCGCGAGCACTTATTGCTTGGTCGTCAAGTAGGTATTCCTAAAATTGTTGTTTTCTTAAACAAAGTTGACCTTGTTGATGATGAAGAGTTGTTAGAATTGGTTGATATGGAAGTTCGTGAATTGTTGTCATTCTATGACTATGATGGTGACGATGCTCCTGTAGTTTCTGGTTCTGCTTTAGGAGCTTTAGACGGTGATGAAAATTACGTGGCTAAAATTCTTGAATTGATGGAAGCTGTTGATAACTATATCGAATTGCCAGAACGCGATGTTGATAAACCATTCTTGTTACCAGTTGAAGATGTATTCTCTATTACTGGTCGTGGTACTGTAGCAACTGGTCGTATTGAAACTGGTGTTGCTAACACAGGTGATGAAGTTGAAATTCTTGGTATGGGAGCTTCATTGAAATCTACAATTACTGGTGTTGAAATGTTCCGTAAAATTTTGGACCGTGGTGAAGCTGGTGATAACGTAGGTATCTTACTTCGCGGTATCGATAAAAAACAAATCTCTCGTGGTATGGTAATCTGTAAACCAGGTACTGTAACTCCACATAGCAAATTTAAAGCTGAGGTTTATATCTTGAAAAAAGAAGAAGGTGGACGTCACACTCCATTCCACAATAATTACCGTCCTCAATTCTACGTTCGTACAACTGACGTAACCGGTACTATTACTTTGCCGGAAGGTGTTGAGATGGTAATGCCTGGTGATAACTTAACGATTACAGTTGAGTTGCTATCTCCTATCGCATTAAGTAAAGGTCTTCGCTTCGCAATTCGTGAAGGTGGCCGTACAGTAGGAGCTGGTCAGGTTACTGAAATTATTGAGTAATCAAAGATAAGTATAAGTCATAGGTATCTACTAACTAAGGTAGATACCTTGACTTGTATTAAGACTTAACCTCCGTTTTTATTATACGTAAGAATTTGGAGGTTGTTTTAAAATAATGACATACGGGTTTAGCTCAGTTGGTAGAGCACTGGTCTCCAAAACCAGGTGTCGGGAGTTCGAGCCTCTCAACCCGTGCATTTATCACAAAAAAGCAGTATTTGTTTTTTTGTACAACACAAACTGTCTTTAAAGCCTGAAGGAAAATAGGAAGGTGTAGGAGTAGGCAATAAGCTTAAAAATAAAAAATATGGCGGGTTTAAAAAAATATATTTCTGAATCTTACACAGAGTTGATGAACCATGTAACATGGCCTACATACGCTGAAGCACAGAAACTAACGGTTATAGTGTTGGTTTTTTCGGTTGTTTTAGCCTTGGCTATATGGGGAGTCGATACCGTTTTTAGCTCACTTATAGAGCAATACTTTAAATGGGTTAAATCGTAGTAAGAGTTATGGCTGATACAAAAGACAATACTAAAAAATGGTATGTTGTTCGTTCAATTGGCGGACAAGAAAATAAGATTAAAGACCATATTGAAAAAGAAATTTCTTATCAAGGTTTAGAAAGCTATGTTGACCAAATTTTAGTTCCTACAGAAAAAGTTATTCAGGTTCGTCAAGGAAAAAAGATTAGTCGTGAGCGTGTTTATTTTCCGGGATATATTATGATTTTAGCTAACCTGGTAGGCGAAGTGCCACACGTTATAAAAAGTGTAAATGGAGTAATTGGTTTCTTGGGAGAGACCAAAGGAGGAGACCCGGTTCCGCTAAGAGAATCTGAAGTAAACAGATTGTTAGGAAAAGTAGATGAATTGGCGGTACAAGAAAGTCAAATGGCTATTCCTTATACCGTAGGAGAAACCATTAAAGTAGTAGATGGGCCGTTTAATGGATTTAACGGTACTATTGAAAAAATTAATGAAGAAAAGAGAAAACTAGAGGTAATGGTGAAGATTTTTGGAAGAAAAACTCCACTAGAACTCAGTTATATGCAAGTTGAGAAAGTCTAAATGTTACATTTATATTTTAGGATTATCACTAATGCTTCCGATTAACGATAATTCAAATCAAAATTAAAAAAATGGCAAAAGAAGTAAGCAAGGTAATTAAATTACAAGTTCGCGGTGGAGCAGCCAATCCTTCGCCACCAGTAGGGCCTGCATTAGGTGCTGCCGGGGTGAACATTATGGAGTTCTGTAAGCAATTTAATGCGCGTACCCAAGATAAAGCTGGGCAAGTGTTACCTGCAGTTATTACTGTTTTTAAGGATAAATCTTTCAGCTTTGTAGTTAAAACTCCACCGGCTGCTGTTCAATTATTGCAAGCAGCTAAAGTGAAAAAAGGTTCTGGAGAACCGTTAGCTAAAAAAGTAGGAAGCGTTACTTGGGATCAGGTTAAAAGCATTGCAGAAGACAAAATGCAAGATTTGAATGCATTTACAATAGAATCCGCAATGAAAATGGTGGCCGGAACAGCTCGTTCTATGGGTCTTAACGTTAAAGGTAATTCACCATTTTAATTTTAAAAAGAATAGGAAATGGCAAAATTAACGAAAAAACGCAAAGAACAGAAAGGCAAATATGATGCTGATAAAGCCTATACTTTGGCTGAAGCATCAGCGATAATAAAAGAGCTTTCTAATGTTAATTTCGATCCGTCTGTAGATTTGGCTGTACGCCTCAATGTAGACCCACGTAAAGCAAACCAAATGGTTCGCGGCGTGGTAACCCTACCTCACGGAACCGGAAAAGATGTAAAAGTATTAGCGCTCGTAACCCCTGATAAAGCTGCAGAAGCTACAGAAGCTGGTGCAGATTATGTAGGATTAGATGAATACCTCGATAAAATTAAAGGAGGGTGGACAGATGTTGATGTAATTGTAACCATGCCAAGTGTAATGGGTAAACTAGGACCTCTAGGCCGTATTTTAGGGCCTCGTGGCTTGATGCCAAACCCTAAAACAGGTACCGTAACTATGGATGTGGCTAAAGCAGTTACTGATGTTAAAGCAGGTAAAATCGACTTTAAAGTTGAAAAGACCGGTATCGTTCACGCTGCTGTAGGAAAAGCCTCTTTTAGTGCTGATAAAATTGCAGGTAACGCTCGTGAGTTGTTAACGACTTTGGTTAAACTAAAGCCACAAACAACCAAAGGGATTTACATTAAAAGCATTTATATGTCTAGCACTATGAGCCCGAGTGTAGAGATTGACACAAAACGTTTCACCGAGCAATAAGAAAGCATTATGACAAGAGAAGAAAAAGCACAAGTAATAGATGACTTGACAGTACGGTTACAGAATACCGGTATTGTATATTTGGCTGATATTTCAGAGTTAGATGCTTTGAGCACTAGCAAATTGCGTAGAGCTTGCTTTAAAGCAGACGTTCAACTCACCGTGGTTAAAAATACCCTTTTAGCCCGGGCTATGGATGCCAGTGATAAAGACTTTGGAGAGCTTCCTTCAGTTTTAAAAGGGAGTACTTCAATAATGATTGCCGAAAAAGGAAACGCTCCGGCAAAAGTTATTAAAGAGTTTAGAAAAAAACAGGATAAACCCGTTCTTAAGGGGGCTTATATTGATGAATCTGTTTATGTAGGTGATGAACACCTTGAAACCTTATCAAGCATTAAGTCTAAAGACGAGTTGGTAGGTGATGTAATCAGCGCCTTACAAGCTCCTGCTAAGAATGTTATCTCTGCTCTTAAAAACGGCGGCGGTAAATTGGCAGGTATCCTAAAAACCCTTTCTGAAAAGGAAGGCTAAAATTGTACGCACTTAATTATTATATTTTATTTCAAATTACATTAAAACGATAGAAAATGGCAGATTTAAAAGATTTTGCAGAACAATTGGTTAATCTAACCGTAAAAGAAGTTAATGAATTAGCTGATATTCTTAAAGAAGAATACGGAATTGAGCCGGCTGCTGCTGCAGTAGCTGTTGCTGGTGGCGCTGCTGCCGGAGGCGAAGCTCAAGCTGAAGAAAAATCAGAATTCGACGTTGTACTTAAAGCCGCAGGTGCTTCTAAACTTAAAGTGGTAAAAGCTGTTAAAGAAATTACCGGTCTTGGTTTAAAAGATGCTAAAGGTTTAGTTGATGGTGCTCCTGCTCCTATTAAAGAAGGTGTACCTAAAGACGAAGCTGAGGCTATTAAATCTCAACTAGAAGAAGTAGGCGCAGAGGTTGAGCTTAAATAAGCTTGACACAAGCGATATTATTTAGGTTTAGACCTCTGGAAATATTCCGGTAGGTCTAAACCTTTTTATGTATATTTGCATTTTTAAAAGCGAAAAGCTTTTTATTGAATTATGAATTGTTTTTAAACCATAATTGAGTTGTTTGTAGCGCATAAAATCAATTGATATTCAAACAAATAACTCACTCTTTTTTTGGTTTAATCCAATTATACAGAATTATTTTATCTAGATAATTTTTTAAAGAAAAGCCGATTAAAAAGACGTTTCTTTAGAAATTTAAACTCTCTACATCGATGTCAGAAAAGCAGCAACCTCAAAGAATAAGTTTCTCTTCTGTAAAAAATCGTCCGGATTACCCGGACTTTTTGGACATTCAAGTAAAATCATTCCAAGATTTTTTTCAACTTGAAACCAAATCAGATAAACGGGAAAATGAAGGATTGTATAACACCTTTATGGATAATTTCCCCATTACAGATACTCGAAATCAATTCGTACTAGAATTTTTGGATTACTTTATTGATCCACCACGTTACTCTATTCAAGAATGTATAGAGCGTGGTTTAACCTATAACGTGCCGCTAAAAGCACGTCTTAAACTCTATTGTACGGATCCTGAGCACGAAGATTTTGAAACCATTGTTCAGGATGTATATTTAGGTACCATTCCCTATATGACCCCCAGCGGTACATTTGTGGTTAACGGCGCAGAACGCGTAGTGGTATCACAATTACACCGTTCACCCGGGGTGTTCTTTGGTCAGTCATACCACGCCAACGGAACCAAATTATATTCTGCCCGTGTTATCCCATTTAAAGGATCGTGGATAGAATTTGCTACAGACATCAACAGTGTGATGTACGCGTATATAGACCGTAAGAAAAAATTACCGGTTACCACTCTTTTCCGTGCTATTGGTTATGAACGCGATAAAGATATTTTAGAAATATTTAATCTAGCAGAAGAAATAAAAGTATCTAAATCAGGGTTGAAACGTGTTTTAGGTAGAAAACTAGCTGCTCGTGTATTAAATACATGGTATGAAGACTTTGTAGATGAAGATACCGGTGAAGTAGTTTCAATAGAACGTAACGAAATTGTACTTGACCGTGATACGGTTTTAGAAAAAGAACATGTTGACGAAATTCTAGAAACCGGTACAAAAACAATCTTATTACACAAAGAAGATAGCTCTAATAGCGATTATGCTATTATTTATAACACCTTACAAAAAGACCCTACAAACTCTGAAAAAGAAGCTGTAGAGCACATTTATCGTCAATTGCGTAATGCAGAACCACCTGATGCAGAAACAGCTCGTGGTATTATAGATAAATTGTTCTTCTCAGAACAACGGTATAGTTTAGGTGAAGTTGGTCGTTACAGAATGAACAAAAAGTTAGGCTTAGACATCGCTATGGATGAGCAAGTACTAACGAAGACCGACATTATTACCATTATTAAATATTTAATTGAATTAATTAACTCAAAAGCTGAAGTTGATGATATTGATCACCTGTCTAACCGTCGTGTAAGAACGGTGGGTGAGCAACTGTCTCAGCAATTTGGTGTGGGGCTGGCTCGTATGGCTAGAACCATTCGCGAACGTATGAATGTGCGCGATAATGAGGTGTTTACACCAATTGACTTGATTAATGCGAAGACCCTATCTTCTGTTATTAATTCATTCTTCGGAACGAACCAGTTATCTCAGTTTATGGATCAAACCAATCCATTAGCTGAAATAACACACAAACGCCGTTTATCTGCTTTAGGACCCGGTGGTTTATCACGTGAACGTGCCGGATTTGAGGTGCGAGATGTACACTATACACACTATGGTCGTTTGTGCCCGATTGAAACCCCTGAAGGACCAAATATTGGGTTGATTTCTTCGCTTTCTGTTTATGCTAAAGTAAACGGAATGGGCTTTATTGAAACGCCTTATCATAAAGTAGAAAACGGAGTGGTTGATAAATCAGTGGCGCCATTATACCTTACAGCAGAAGAAGAGGAAGACATGCTTATTGGTCAAGCCAATATAGAAATGGACGATGAAGGTAAGATTTCGGGAGATAGAACTATTGCCCGAATGGAAGGTGATTTTCCGGTTGTAAGTCCGGAGGAATTAAATTATACAGACGTTGCACCTAACCAAATTTCATCAATTTCTGCTTCGTTAATTCCATTCTTAGAGCACAACGATGCTAACCGTGCCTTGATGGGATCTAACATGATGCGTCAGGCAGTGCCGTTGCTACGCGTAGATTCCCCTATTGTAGGTACGGGTCTAGAGCGTCGTGTGGCTTCAGACTCTCGTGTATTGATGAATGCAGAAGGAGCAGGAACAGTAGAGTATGTTGATGCAGAAAAAATCATCATTAAATACGACCGAACTGATAAAGAGCGTATGGTAAGCTTTGATTCAGATGAAAAAGAATATAACCTGATTAAGTTTAGAAAGACGAACCAGAGCACCAGTGTAAACCTTAAGCCAATTGTTCGCGTAGGCGATCGTGTAAAGAAAAATCAAGTACTTTGTGAAGGGTATGCTACACAAAATGGAGAATTAGCATTAGGTAGAAATATGAAAGTAGCTTTTATGCCTTGGAAAGGGTATAATTTTGAAGACGCTATCGTAATTTCTGAAAAAGTAGTGCGTAATGATTTGTTTACGTCTATTCATATTGATGAGTATTCATTGCAAGTACGTGATACAAAATTGGGTAATGAAGAGCTAACCAGTGATATTCCAAATGTTTCAGAAGAAGCAACCAAAGACTTAGATGAAAATGGAATTATTCGTATAGGAGCAGAGGTAAAACCGGGAGATATCTTAATCGGTAAAATAACCCCTAAAGGAGAAAGTGATCCTACTCCTGAAGAAAAATTGCTTCGTGCTATTTTTGGCGATAAAGCCGGTGATGTAAAAGATGCTTCTTTAAAAGCATCCCCTTCATTAAACGGAGTGGTTATTAATAAAAAACTTTTCTCACGCGCAATTAAGACAAAACGCGAACGCGCTAAAGACAAAGAAAAAATCACTAATCTTGAAATGGAATATGAAAGAAAATTTCAAGATTTAAAAGATAAAGCAGTAGAAAAAATATTTGCTATTGTTGGTGGAAAAACAGCACAAGGCGTAAAAAATGACTTAGGGGAAGAAATTTTGCCAAAAGGTAAAAAATTCACCTTAAAAATGTTGAATTCTGTAGAAGATTATACCCATTTAACCAAAGGAAAATGGACTACAGATAAGAAGTTAAATACGCTAATTGCTGATTTAATTCACAATTATAAAATTAAACAAAACGAATTAGAAGGAAACCTTCGCCGCGAGAAATTTACCATTACGGTAGGAGATGAGTTGCCTTCAGGCATTCTTAAACTTGCTAAAGTTTATATTGCTAAAAAGCGTAAACTTAAAGTAGGCGATAAGATGGCTGGGCGTCATGGTAACAAAGGTATTGTGGCAAGAATTGTACGTCAAGAAGATATGCCGTTCTTAGAAGATGGAACACCGGTAGATATCGTGTTGAACCCGTTAGGGGTACCTTCTCGTATGAATATCGGGCAAATTTATGAAACTGTTTTAGGTTGGGCCGGACAAAAATTAGGCTGTAAATATGCTACTCCAATTTTTGACGGAGCAAATATGGAGCAAATCAACGCGCTTACAGATGAAGCCGGAATTCCACGCTACGGACATACCTATCTTTATGACGGAGGTACCGGAGAACGTTTTGACCAACGTGCAACCGTTGGGGTGATTTATATGTTAAAACTCGGTCACCTTATTGACGATAAAATGCATGCTCGTTCTATTGGTCCATACTCGCTCATTACGCAACAACCTTTGGGTGGTAAAGCACAGTTTGGAGGTCAACGTTTAGGAGAGATGGAAGTTTGGGCTCTTGAAGGATATGGAGCTTCTTCTATACTTCGCGAGATGTTAACTGTAAAATCTGACGATGTAGTAGGTCGTGCCAAAACATATGAAGCTATTGTTAAAGGAGACCCTATGCCAGAACCTGGTTTGCCGGAATCATTTAACGTATTAATGCACGAACTAAAAGGGCTTGCTTTAGATATTCGTTTAGAAGAGTAAAAGAGAGCTTTACAACCGGAAAACATTTGCCTCCGGATAAAATGGTAAATAAAAGTAAATTCTTTAGCACAAATTATTATGACAAGATTTCATGATAAGCATACACATAAGAAATTTAATAAAATTTCAATAGGATTAGCCTCTCCAGAATCTATTTTAGAAGAGTCTAGGGGCGAAGTCCTAAAACCTGAGACCATTAACTATCGTACCCATAAACCGGAACGAGACGGTCTTTTTTGCGAACGTATTTTTGGTCCGGTAAAAGACTATGAATGTGCCTGTGGAAAATACAAGCGTATTCGTTATAAAGGTATTGTTTGTGACCGATGTGGAGTAGAGGTAACCGAGAAGAAAGTGCGCCGCGAACGTGTAGGGCACATCAACTTGGTGGTGCCGGTAGCACACATTTGGTATTTTAGGTCTCTTCCTAATAAAATTGGTTATTTACTTGGTATTCCATCTAAAAAGTTGGATATGATTATTTATTATGAACGCTATGTAGTTGTTCAGCCGGGTATAGCCAAAGATGTAGAAGGAGAGCCCATCCAAAAAATGGATTTCTTGACGGAAGAAGAATACTTAGAAGTTCTAAGTCGCCTTCCTAAAGAAAATGCCTACCTAGAAGATACAGATCCTAATAAATTTGTAGCAAAAATGGGGGCAGAATGTTTGATAGACCTTCTTCAACGATTGAATCTAGATGAACTTTCTTATGAATTGCGTCATAAAGCCAATAATGAGACCTCTAAACAACGTAAAACGGAAGCGTTAAAACGTTTACAAGTTGTAGAGGCTTTTCGCGATTCTAATAAGAGAAGAGAAAATAAACCGGAGTGGATGGTCTTAAAAGTAATTCCGGTTATTCCACCAGAATTGCGTCCATTGGTGCCGTTAGATGGAGGACGTTTTGCAACTTCAGACTTAAACGATTTGTATCGTAGGGTAATTATCCGTAACAATAGATTGAAGCGGTTAATGGAGATTAAGGCTCCTGAAGTAATTTTACGTAATGAAAAACGTATGCTTCAAGAATCAGTAGATTCTCTATTTGATAATACCCGTAAATCATCTGCGGTTAAAACAGACAGTAACCGTCCACTAAAATCACTTTCTGATTCATTAAAAGGAAAACAAGGACGTTTTCGTCAAAACTTGTTAGGTAAGAGGGTTGATTATTCAGGTCGTTCTGTAATCGTGGTAGGACCAGAATTAGAACTTCACGAATGCGGTATTCCAAAAGGAATGGCAGCAGAGCTGTACAAACCATTTGTTATTCGTAAGCTAATAGAACGCGGTATTGTGAAAACCGTTAAATCAGCTAAAAAAATAATAGATAAAAAAGAACCGGTTGTTTGGGATATTCTAGAGAATGTTATTAAAGGACATCCAATTCTTTTAAACCGTGCCCCAACCTTACACCGTTTGGGTATTCAAGCATTTCAGCCTAAAATGATTGAAGGAAAAGCTATCCGTTTGCATCCATTGGCATGTACAGCATTTAATGCTGACTTTGATGGAGACCAGATGGCTGTTCACCTTCCGTTAGGGCCGGAAGCGGTCTTAGAAGCCCAGCTTTTAATGTTGGCTTCACACAATATTCTTAACCCGGCCAATGGTTCGCCTATTACCGTACCTTCTCAAGATATGGTATTGGGGCTGTACTATATGACGAAGGTAAAAGAATCTACTCCCGATCAAAAAATGGCGGGAGAAGGCTTAACATTTTATTCAGCTGAAGAGGTTGAAATAGCTCACAATGAAGGAAGAGCAAACCTAAACAGTAAAATAAAAGTACGTACCAAAGATTTTGATGAGAATGGTAAATTAACCATGCAAGTCATTGAAACAACTGTAGGGCGCGTATTGTTTAATGAAGTTGTTCCGGAAGAAGTAGGATTTATCAATGAAGTCTTAACCAAAAAAGCCTTGCGTGAAATTATTGGTAAAGTGTTAAAAACAACCAATGTGCCACGTACTGGTGAATTCTTGAATGACATTAAGAATATGGGATATGACATGGCCTTTAAAGGAGGGTTGTCATTCTCATTAGGTGATATTATCGTACCAGAAAAAAAATGGGACTTGATAGACGACGCTCACAAACAAGTAGACGGTATTATAGGTAACTATAATATGGGACTTATTACCAATAACGAGCGTTACAACCAAGTTATTGATGTTTGGACCGCTACCAACGCCGATCTTACCGAAATGGCTATGACGCGTATTCGCGAAGATAAAGATGGTTTTAACTCGGTGTATATGATGCTTGATTCCGGGGCTCGTGGTTCTAAAGAACAGATTCGTCAGTTAACCGGTATGCGTGGGTTAATGGCTAAGCCTAAAAAATCTAACTCTGGTGGAGGCGATATTATTGAAAACCCAATTATTGCAAATTTTAAAGAAGGACTTTCTATTTTAGAGTACTTTATTTCTTGTCACGGTGCACGTAAAGGTTTGGCCGATACGGCACTTAAGACGGCTGATGCCGGATACTTAACTCGTCGTTTGGTAGACGTATCACAAGATGTTATTGTCTTAGAAGAAGATTGTGGTACGCTACGCGGTATAGAGATTGAAGCGCTGAAGAAAAATGATGAAGTTGTACAGTCTTTAGGAGAGCGCGTTTTGGGTAGAACAGCACTTAACGATGTAATTGATCCGGAAACTCAAGAAGTTGTTGTTGAAGCCGGAGAGGAAATAAATGAGGACATTGTTGAGAAAATAGAAAATTCATCTGTAGAAAAAATAGAAGTACGTTCACCACTTACTTGTGAGTCTAAACACGGAATCTGTGCAAAATGTTACGGTAGAAACTTAGCTACCAGCAAGACCGTTCAACGTGGGGAAGCAGTAGGAGTTGTGGCAGCCCAGTCTATTGGAGAACCGGGAACGCAGTTAACTCTAAGAACATTCCACGTAGGAGGTATTGCCGGAAACGTATCTGAAGAACACCAAGTGATCGCCAAATATGACGGTAAAGCCGAAATTGAAGATTTGAAGGTGGTAAAAGGAGAAGACGATGAAGGTAAACCGGCAGATATTGTTATTTCGCGTACATCTGAAGTAAAAATTACAGACCCAAAATCTGGAGCTGTAAAAGGACACTCTGTCATTCCTTATGGAGCCCAATTGTTTATTAAACCAGGCGGCGCTATTAAAAAAGGAGATGTTATTTGTCAGTGGGATCCATATAATGGAGTAATTATTTCTGAATATGGAGGTACAGTGAAATTTGAAAACTTGGTAGAGGGAGAAACGTATCAAGTTGAGACAGATGAACAAACTGGTTTCCAAGAAAAAGTTATTGTAGAAGCTAAGAAAAAACGCAAAAGAAAAGTGCCTACCTTGCTTATTGAAGATAAGAAAGGAGAGGTGTTGCGTTCATATAGCTTGCCGGTAGGTGCACACTTAATGGTAGATGATGAGGAAGAAATTAAGACCGGTAAGGCCTTGGTAAAAATTCCACGTAAATCTGCCAAAGCGGGTGATATTACCGGTGGTCTACCACGTGTAACCGAATTGTTTGAAGCTCGTAACCCTTCTAATCCGGCAGTAGTGAGTGAGATTGACGGAGTAGTTTCTTTCGGTAAAATTAAACGTGGTAATCGTGAAATTATCGTAGAGTCTAAATTTGGTGATGTTAAGAAATATTTGGTAAAACTTTCTAACCAAATCTTGGTTCAAGAAAACGATTATGTTCGTGCCGGAATGCCGTTATCTGATGGTGCTATTACCCCAAGAGATATTTTGAATATTAAAGGACCGGGTGCCGTACAACAGTACTTGGTTAACGAGGTTCAAGAAGTATATCGTTTACAAGGTGTAAAAATTAACGATAAACACTTTGAGGTAGTTGTACGTCAAATGATGCAGAAGGTTCAGATTCAAGACCCGGGAGATACTATTTTCTTAGAAAATCAGCTTATTCACAAAAACGATTTCATTGAGGTGAATGATGCTATCTACGGTAAGAAAGTAGTTGAAGATGCAGGTGATAGTGACGCCCTTAAACCAGGTCAAATTGTTACTGCACGCCAATTGCGTGATGAGAACTCTATTCTTAGACGAGCAGATAAAAAGCTAGCAGAAGCTAGAGATGCAGAACCTGCTACAGCTAAACCGGTATTACAAGGTATTACTAGAGCTTCATTACAGACTAAATCCTTTATCTCTGCGGCTTCTTTCCAAGAAACTACCAAAGTGCTTAACGAAGCAGCGGTAAGTGGAAAAGAAGATGGACTAGAAGGATTGAAAGAAAATGTAATTGTAGGTCACCGCATCCCTGCAGGAACAGGTATGAGAGAATATGAAGACATCATTGTTGGTTCTAAAAAAGAATACGAAGAAATGATGGAGGAAAAACAAGAGGTTAACCTTAACTAATTCTTGTTTTATAAAACAAAGCCTCTGTTTATACAGGGGCTTTTACAATTTTTAATTACCTAATTAGATTGGCAATGAGCAAAAATAACGACGAACACGAAGAGCACAAGCTAAATATAGAATTAGATGAAGATTTAGCAGAAGGTCAATATAGCAATTTGGCTATTGTAAACCACTCTCCGTCAGAGTTTGTGGTAGACTTTATTAATATTATGCCTGGAGCGCCTAAAAGTAAAGTAAAAGCACGTATTATCTTAACACCGCAGCATGCTAAGCGTTTGTTGCACGCATTGGGGGATAACATTGCCCGCTTTGAAAAACAGTTTGGTGAGATTCAGGATTATGGAAACCCACCTATCCCGATGAATTTTGGACCTACGGGCGAGGCTTAATTTTACAAATTAGTTATATAGAATCCTATAGTTTCATGTACTTGAAATTATAGGATTTTTTTGTGTTATACCAGTTAGAATTATTTTTTGCAGGTATAATACCGTGGTCATTAATTATTAGTGTAATGAGATAGAATCGAAATTGGACTATTTATCCATACACTATTATATAGTTGTATGAGTTGATTGTTGCGGTCTCTTTAGGTGCGTGTGGAGACTTGAAAAAATCGTTAACAACATCAAATTTTAATTATCTTTGTGCCTCAAAATTATCCCTATAGACATGCAGCAATTAATAGCCGAAAAAGCAAAAGAACTTCTAAATAGCAATTACAATGTTACAATTGAAGATATTGAGTTGCAACCCACCCGAAAAGACTTTGAGGGCGATATTACCTTAGTTGTTTTTCCGCTGTTAAGACATGTTAGAACAAACCCTGTGACGCTGGGGCAAGAGTTAGGAGCTTTTTTAAAAGAAGAACTAACACAGATAAAGGATTTTAATGTGGTAAAAGGCTTCCTAAACCTTGTTTATGAAGATAGTTACTACCTAAATCTGTTCACTCAAATTAGAAGTAAGGAGAATTTTGGTGTTCAAACGCCTACAGAAGAAGCAGATACTATAGTGGTAGAATATTCTTCTCCAAACACCAATAAACCGCTTCATTTGGGGCATGTACGCAATAATTTGTTGGGTTATTCGGTGGCAGAAATCTTAAAAGCCGCCGGCAATAAGGTGTACAAAACGCAGATTATAAACGACCGAGGAATTCATATCTGTAAAAGTATGGTGGCTTGGTTAAAATTTGCAGCAACCGATGAAAAAGGACAAAAGGTTACGCCACAATCTACCGGAATAAAAGGAGACAAATTTGTAGGTGATTTTTATGTGAAATTTGATGCGGCTTATAAAAAAGAAATGGCCGCTTTAATAGCAAAAGGCTTACCTGAAGATGAGGCTAAGATAAAGGCTCCACTAATGCAAGAAGCCCAAGAAATGTTGCGAAAATGGGAAGCCGGAGACGAAGAAATTGTCTCGCTGTGGAAAACTATGAACAACTGGGTTTATGAAGGTTTTGCAGAAACCTATAAAAATCTGGGGGTAGATTTTGATAAAAATTATTACGAAAGCAACACCTATCTTCTCGGTAAAGAGATTATTCAACAAGGTTTGCAAAAGGAAGTTTTTTATAAGAAGGAAGATGGTAGTGTCTGGGCAGATTTGCGCGAAGATGGATTAGATGAGAAATTGGTGCTACGTGCAGATGGTACCGCTGTATATATGACACAAGATATAGGCACCGCTATTCAACGAGTAGAAGATTTTGATTTAGACGGGATGGTCTATACGGTAGGAAATGAGCAAAACTATCACTTTAAGGTACTCTTCTTAATTCTTAAAAAACTGGGTTATACCTGGGCAAATAAACTGTATCACCTAAGTTATGGCATGGTAGACCTGCCTAGCGGAAAAATGAAAAGCCGCGAAGGAACGGTAGTAGACGCAGACGATTTAATGGAAGAGATGACGACCACAGCTGCCGAAATTACTCAAGAGCTGGGAAAATTGGAGGGATATGCGGAAGAAGAAAAACAAACGCTGTACAAAACTATTGGTATGGCTGCACTAAAATATTTTATTCTGAAAGTAGACCCGCAGAAAGGAATGTTGTTCGATCCTAAAAAATCGGTAGATTTTCAAGGGAATACAGGTCCTTTCATTCAATATACCTATGCCCGTATTCAATCTATATTGCGAAAAGTAGACTTTGATTATTCAACAGAAGTCGAGACATATACGTTGCATGAGAAAGAAAAAGAACTACTTAAGCAACTACAAATATTTCCGTCGGTTATACAACAAGCAGCACGGCAACATAGCCCGGCTATAATAGCTAATTATACTTATGATTTGGTAAAAGAATTTAATTCTTTCTATCAAAATATCAGTATTTTGGGGGCAGACCAAAAAGAACAGCAAATCTTTAGAGTGCAACTGGCTAAAAAAGTTGCTGAGGTGGTTAAAACAGCCTTCAAATTACTTGGTATCGGAGTTCCTGAAAGAATGTAACGAACAAATAATATAGCTGTATTATATACTTTTACTCTGAAGTATAATAACGACTTTAATTGAGCGCAAAAGGAACACTTAACCTAAATTTAGGCACAAAAACTTTAAATTTTCGAGTAGAGGTAAAATTGACCATGTTGAAGTGACCATGAATTAACCCAAAAGGAGAAGTGAGCAAGCATCCATTTGAATAGGTGTGAGATTCTCCGGGTTTTAGTACCATTTTTTTTCCACTAAGTCCTTTATCTATAGTTGTTTCGCTCTCGCTAAGCACTTCTTTTATGTGCCACCAACGCGAGTTAAATTGAACAGAATCATTGCTCTGATTCTTGATAGTGATATGGTAACGAAATGCAAAATGAAGCTTACGATCCTTTGTGAAGGTTCCTTGAAAACAGGTCTTTACCGTTATTTTTATGCCTCTAGTAATTTGCTGAATCATAGCTTAATTCAAACTCCATTTAAGGAAATTATTCCTTTGCTAAGGTAAACAATATTAACGCCCAAAATTTTTTTAGTTGACTTTTTTTTGCGAAACAGAGGTTAAATTTTCCTTAAAGTAAAAAAATGGTTTTTACTATCGTCTCTAACTAAGGTGTTTTCTTCAGTAGATTAATAAGAATTTCGGGTAAATCCTCGTAATTCTTTGTTACTTTTAAGGCAAAAATAAATAGATGAGTGCAGCGGTTAACATTAAAATATTAGATGATCGTTTTTTAGATGAATCATCCGTAATTGCAAATTATTTAATAGAATCTGATGAAGGGTTAATCCTTTTAGAAACGGGTCCGGAAACAACTTTTAAGCATTTACAGGCTGCAATAGCACAAGAAGGTTTTTCTTGGAAAGATGTAAAACACGTACTGCTCACACATATCCATTTTGATCACGCAGGGGCGGCTTGGAAATTTGCTCAAAATGGAGCTAAAATTTATGTACATCCAATAGGACTTCCACACCTAAACAATCCTGAAAAATTATGGAATTCGGCCAAACGAATCTATAAAGATAATATGGATAGGCTTTGGGGTAAAATGGAACCCATTCAAAGAGAATTGCTCGTTTCGGTTGACGATGGCGACACTATAACAATAGGTAATTTAACCTTTAACGTACATTATACTCCGGGGCATGCCATTCATCATAATGCCTATCAGCTGGGTACAGTCATTTTTACCGGAGATGTGGCAGGGGTACGCATTCACCAAGGGCCGGTGGTGCCTCCATGTCCACCTCCTGATATTAATCTAAAAGCTTGGAAAAATTCTATTGCAAAATTAAAAAGCCTACACCCTAGTCGTCTTTATTTGGCTCATTTTGGAGGAGTAGATAATCCGGAAGAGCATTTAAACGCGCTAGAAAAAATATTAGATGATTGGGCTAATTGGATAAAACCTTATTATGAGGCTAAGGCATTGCCTGAAGACATAACTCCTAAGTTCGTAGCCTATACCCAACAACAGCTTCGAGATGCCGGCGTTTTAAAAGAAGATCTAATCCGTTACGAAAAAGGAAATCCGAGTTTTATGTCGGTTACCGGATTGCTTCGTTATTGGAAACTGGTTGAACAAGGAAGAATATAGGAGAGTATTTGTATAGAATCCTAATTTCTAGCTAAATTGCAGCCCTTTTTAAGAACTCACCAAGGCCTATAATTAGATGATTCGACGGTTGAAAAAATTGATTAAGAGCTTTTCAAAATACAGAAAAGCTTTTGTGCATTATCCCTTTCGGAAGTTTAATCTGACAGAGATTGTCTTATTCTGGATAAGAGAACATTTAACCCGTTCACAATTCCTTATTCTTTCGGGTATTTTAGTAGGGTTAACAGCGGGTTTGCTGGGGGTGGTGGCTAAAGTGCTCGTACATAAAATTCAGTATTTTATCAATAACATACCATTTGAAGAACGGATACTGGTATATGCCGTTTTTCCTATTTTGGGGATTGTACTGACTTCGCTTATCGTAAAATATTTTTTTAAAGGAAGAGAAGATAAGGAGCTGGCTACTATTTTAACAGATATATCAAAAAATAGAAGTAAAATAAGACCCAGTAAAATGTATTCACAAATCATTCAGAGCGCTATTACCATTGGTTTTGGCGGGTCTGTAGGATTAGAAACGCCTATAGCAATGACCGGCTCTGCGGTTGGGTCTAACTATGCGCAGCGCTACAGGTTGGGATTTAAGGAACGCACATTACTCTTAGCTTCGGGGGCTGCTGCGGGTATAGCTTCAGCTTTTGATGCCCCTATTGCGGGGGTTATGTTTGCTTTTGAAATTTTGTTGACCGGCTTAGTTTTTACGGATTTTATTCCGTTGGTTATTGCCGCTATATGCGGTAGTTTGATGTCTACAGTGATTCTTAATGAAGAAATTTTGTTTCACTTTGTTAACAGAGAAGCTTTCTATTATGGAAATATTCTCTATTACATTGTACTAGGTGTTTTAGCCGGATTTTATGGACGTTATTATATTGTAGTAGGGCAGTGGGCGCATACGTTTTTTAGTAGGTTTAAAAAGAAATTTTTGTTGAGAGCGCTTATTGGTGGAGTGCTACTGTCTTTGCTTTGCGTACTGTTTCCCCCACTTTTTGGCGATGGCTATTTGTATATAAAAGTCTTGCACGATGGGGGTATTGATAGTTTAATTAGCCAAAGTCTATTCAAGTTTATAGAATCACCTACGTTTTTGGTGCTTATTTTTTTAGGATTAGCAACACTTATGAAACCGGTAGCTACAGCTATTACATTAAGCTCGGGTGGAAACGGTGGTAATTTTGCTCCTTCTTTGGTGGCGGGTGGATTATTAGGCTATTTCTTCGGAATTGTATTAGAAGCAATAGGGTTTAGTAGCGTTCCGGTAACCAACTTGATGTTGGTAGGAATGGCGGGGGTAATGTCTGGGGCAATGTATGCACCGCTAACCGGTATCTTCTTAATTGCAGAAGTAAGTAGTGGATATGATTTACTTATTCCATTGATGATTGTTTCGGTGATGGCCTACCTCATTAATCACTTTTTCTCCTCGGTACATCCCAATTATAAAAAGTATGCAGACAAAGGAGAAATTTTTACACGCAGACAAGATCAAAATATATTGGCGCATATTTCCATGCATCGTTGTTTAAATAAAAATTCATTGTCAGTTTGTATTTCAAACACCATGGCAGAAGTGGTAGAGAAGGTGAGAACCAGCAACCAAAATACCATGGCAGTGGTTGGTGATGAAAACCAATTTTTGGGTATTATAAACCGGCAACAGTTACGCCCTTTCTTATTAGACCAACAATCCACAGAAGGAGTAAAAATAGGGCAGTTTATTACACATCCTTTGTTTACGGTGTCAGATAATGATTCGGTAATGGATGTTGCCAAAATGTTTGATGAGGCTGATGTGTGGCAACTCCCATTATTAGATGATAACCGTAAGTTTAAAGGATTTGTAAGCCGGTCGGCAATTCTTAAAAATTATAGATTATTGCTTAGAGAATACTCTGACACGTAATTTCTTTTCATTTAAAAAGCCGCCCATCAAGGCGGCTCTTTAGTCTTGTATAAATATAAGCAACACTTTATAAATGTTTAGTGTCGTCTACTCCTAGTAGAACGAGTACTTCGTTTATGTGATGTAGAACGACGCTCTACATGTTGCTTTCTCGGTTTTCGGGTTACCCGTTGCGCTTTGGTTTTTTGATGCGAACGCTGTGTTTTTCTAACATGGGTACTTCGTTTTACAGTTTGCTTTCTCTGAGCAGGTTTTCTGTAGGTTCGAGTGCGTCGGGTAGTCCTTTTTGTGGGCTTTCTAACGGTTTGTTTGCGCACCACTTTTTGTGGGTGTCGAGTAACTCGTTGTCTTTTTACCGTTTGTCGGGTATTGTTACGAGTAGCGTTTTGGTTATGAGCTCTAGTTCTGCGAGAATTATTATTTCGACTAATAATAGATTGTTTACTATTATTTTGTGTAGAATAATGTCTTCTGCTTCGTGTATTACTCACATTGTGGTTATTTGACCTTTGCGTAGTGCTAGGTCTATAAACGGTAGCTATATTATTTTTAAGTCGGCTTCTTCCGGCTTGTTTAGAATAATTAACCGTATAAGTTCGTACCCTTTTTCCCGTATGGCTCCTTATAGCTCTTCGGCTAGGACCGGAAACATAAGTGCGATCATTGTTTACATACGTGTTTCTAATAATAGTAGTGTTGTTAATGATTACCGTATTTCGGTTATGTCTATGATATCTATATATATTGTGTGCATATAAGTTTCGATAAGGAATAAAGGTCCAATATGAACTGGGTATATGATGGCGGTGCCCAAAAGAAACACTAATTGAAATACCGGGACGCATAGGAGCCCAGCCATAATAGCCTCCTCCTTGACGCCAAACTACCCATGCAGGTCCCCACTGACTTCCCGGAATCCAAAACCAGCCATGGTAATTATCATATTCCCATCGGCCATAATGAAAGGCTGCCCATCCCCAAGAATAGTCAGACACCCACATGTTACCATAATTGGTGTTAACCCAATGACCATTGGTATAATAAGGTCTGAATCGGCTGTCGACATTAGGAATCCATACTTCTCCATACTGAGGATTATTTGCCCATGTTCCATAAGGAGACAAGGCCTCAAAAAATATTTCTATATCAATATTTGGCCCCTGTGTATAGGCAGATGCCTTTTGTGGGGTGAAAGAAAAAAATAATAGGGAGATTAATACAATACCTCCTATAGCTTTTTGTTTGATGTGATTAAATCGTTTCATAATATATCTTTTTAGCACACAGTTGATAAACTGTACCGTTTTTCAACGCGAATTTTGTATAGTAAAAACAAGAAAGATGCCAAAAAAGAAAAATCCATTTTATGACGATGTAAAAAAGGAGATTATATGGCTATAAAAATACTGACACACAGTAATTTATAAAATTTATAAAAAATAACCTCTTAGGGCTTTATGGCCCATTCGTATGGTTGTGGGTAGCCTATATCTTCGGCTAATGTTTTAGCAAAAACTAATGGTAAATGTGGGTTGCGCAAACTTTCACGTGCATAGGCCACTAAATCAGCTTGGTGGTTCTGTAAAATGGCTTCTGATTGCTCGGCTTTCGTAATTAATCCTACACAAGCGGTCGGAATATGAGCTTGTTGTTTGATTTGCGCGGCAAAGGTTACTTGGTAACTAGGTCTTATCGGAATATTTAGCTTGGCTGCGGATATATTTCCGCCAGTAGAAGTGTCAATTAAATCTACCCCCAGTTTTTTGAGTTGTTTTGCTAGTTGAATAGAATTTTCTATAGACCAACCTTCTTTCATCCATTCTGTGGCAGAAATGCGTACAAATAAGGGCTTTTCTGAACCCCATTCTGCTTTTACTAATTGTGTAACTTCTAGTAATAAACGGATGCGATTTTCAAAGCTTCCGCCATAGTTGTCTGTGCGTTGGTTGCTGATAGGTGAGTAAAATTGATGCAACAAATACCCATGTGCAGCATGAATCTCTACCACATCGTATCCAATGGCTTTGGCGCGCTTGGTAGCAGCCACAAAATCTTCTTTTACCTTGTTTATTCCGGCGTCGTCTAGGGCAATAGGTATGTGTTCACTGGGATGAAAAGGAATAGCAGAAGGTGCTACAGTTTGCCAGCCATGGGGCATTTCAGGGTTTATTTCTTTTCTACCTTCAAAAGGAGGGCGATGACTGGCTTTTCGTCCGGCATGCGCCAATTGAATACCTACTTTAGCTCCTTGAGAATGACAAAAATCAACTACTGATTTTAACGAAGAACGATGCTCGTCTTTCCATATTCCTAAATCTCTGTAGGTAATTCGCCCTTCGAGAGAAATGGCGGTAGCCTCTTGCATAATCAACCCAAAACCACCCAATGCTCTCGCACCGAGATGCGTAACATGAAAATTGGTAGCAAACCCATCTACACCGCTGTACATACACATAGGGGAGACCATCATTCGGTTTTTAAAAACAGTAGTTCGAATAGAAAATGGAGAAAAAAGAAGCGCCATGAAAAGAAAATATGCGTTGTTGTTACAAAGATAAACTTTCTTTGGCAGATACATTGCGATGATGAAATTTGAGAATGAGTAAAATGAAACGAAAAATTAGCATAAGAAGGAAGGGGTGTGCAACCTTGATTTTTATTATCTTTACCACTTTGTAAAATGAAATATCAAATTCTAAAGTATGGCATATAATTTATTAGCAGGAAAACGCGGAATTATTTTTGGTGCGTTAGATGATCATTCTATTGCTTGGAAAACAGCTGAACGTGTTCATGAAGAAGGCGGAAAATTTGTGTTGACAAATGCCCCGGTGGCATTGCGTATGGGAACGCTAAACAGTTTAGCTGAGAAAACCGGTTCGGAAATTATTCCGGCAGATGCTACTAGTATGGAAGATTTAGAGAGCTTAGTAGATCAAGCTCAAGAAATTTTGGGTGGTAAACTTGATTTTGTATTACATTCTATCGGGATGTCTGTTAATGTTCGTAAAGGAAAACATTATACTGAAAACAACTACAAGTTTACCGAAAAAGGATGGGATGTATCGGCTCTTTCTTTCCATAAAACTATGCAGGCTTTATATAAAAAAGATGCAATGAATGAGTGGGGAAGTATTGTAGCATTGACATATATGGCCGCTCAACGTGTTTTCCCGGATTATAACGATATGGCTGATAATAAGGCGTATCTAGAATCTATTGCCCGTAGTTTTGGCTATTTCTTTGGTGAAAAACACAATGTGCGAGTAAATACCATATCACAATCACCGACTCCTACCACCGCTGGGCAAGGCGTTAAAGGGTTTGATGGGTTTATGGCCTACGCCAATGAGATGGCTCCATTAGGAAACGCTACAGCGTTAGACTGTGCTAACTATGTGGTAAGTATGTTTTCTGATTTAACGAGAAAAGTTACATTGCAAAACTTATTTCACGACGGAGGTTTTTCTAAAATAGGAGTAAGTGATAAGGTAATGAAAGCCTTTGAAGCCGGATTAGAAAAATAAAGATTTTATCGATTAAACTCGATGACTTCCAGATTTCCGATGGTTTTTTTATCAATTGTAAAACGAAGCATTGTTCGCTTTTGATGAAACCCATGTTTGCCAATAGCGCCGGGGTTCATATGAAGTAAAGCCAGTTTTTTATCGTTCATTACTTTTAAGATATGAGAATGCCCGCTGATAAATAATTTCGGCGGGTTTTCTTTTATAATCGCCCGGATTTTTGGCGCATATTTTCCGGGATACCCACCAATATGGGTTATCCAAACCGATACTTCTTCGCACATAAAACGGTTGTGCAGGGGGTAGGTTTGCCGTACTTTGGTATCGTCTATATTACCGTATACGGCTCTAAAAGTCCTTGTTTTTTCGAGTGCATCGGCTACACTCATATCGCCAATATCTCCGGCATGCCACACTTCATCAGCTTCTTGCGCATAGGCTAAAATTTTAGCATCTATATAACTATGAGTATCACTTAACAAAAGAATCTTGGTCATGGTTGTTTGTACTTTGCCCTCAAAGATAGGCTAAAGTAATTAGCTTTTTTATAATTAACATAAATCCAGTTGAAGCAGAGTGGGTTTTTAGGTATTTAGGTTAGTAGTAAAAACCACACGAAAGGTTTGTGTAGTAGCGGCGTACTATGGAATTATTTCAATAGGCGTTATTAAAAATAATTTAACATTATTATTTAAATTTTGTATATTTGAATTTAAGCGATAATTTCCCTGTGATATCGACGTAATTCTATAAATAAATAATAGACAGTATTTTAAAATTATAAAAATGAAGAGCCCTTCAAAACACCCTTATTTAAGTATAATTATTTTAACTCTATTCTATATAAATTGTATTTCAGCACAAATTACGCCGCCTTCTTCCGGGCAAGATGAAACGAGTTATAAAAACAGTTTTACTTTTCCGCAAATTATACAATCTTCTCCAACCGTTAGCGGCCTTATGAAAATGGAAGAAATTTCATTAAACAAGTATGTAGGCCAACCTACTATAGCGATTCCTTTATTCAATAAAAATATACACGGGTTAAAATATAATTTGGCGCTTCGATATCGTGTATCCGGAATTCGCAATACGGAGATGTCGGGATGGGTAGGAACGGGGTGGTTGCTCAACGCAGGAGGTGTAATCTCTAGAACGGTTGTAGGGTTGCCCGATGAATACAAGAGCATTTTTGGGAAAGGAATAAATTATAGCGGTTTTTTTAATATCCGCAATGTGAATCATCAGTCTTCTCCTGCAAAAATAAATCAGAAGCGGTCTTTTTGGTATGCCGCTTTATATGATGACCATCCTCGATTAGATTATGAACAGGATATTTATCAATTTAACTTTTTCGGCCATACCGGAAAGTTTATTATTGATGTGGAAAATCCTATAACTTCCATAGATACACTTGCTATACCTAAAATAATAAATCAGGATAGCCCATTAAAAATAATGGCTGTTCATCAAGGCGATTGGCGTTCAGCTATCGACCGTTTTGAGGTTACGGATGCTAATGGATTTGTTTATGTTTTTAGCACAGTAGAGGTAACAACTACTCATAAACATACCATACTTAATTTTCAAAATGGGGCAACGGCTCCTTTAGGGCCGGGAGACCATCGTTTTAATAATATGCAATTTAAATCGGCTTGGAAATTGACAAAAGTTAAAGATAGTGATGGAAATGTTCTTTTATCTATACAATACCAAGACGTAATAGAGAAGCCTAAATACCCCTCTAATTATGTGCGCAACGAAGTCAGCCCCGATCAGATTAGGAGAATCGAAAACTATAATGGGAATGCCCCCGGTCAATCATGTAATATTGCATTTTCGCTTTTAAGACCTGAGCTTATCACTACTTTTAGAACCCCAACAATCGCTTCAAAAAAAGTTTCTGAGATACACTTTTCAGATGGTGTTCAATTAGATTTTGATCTTGCTGCCGGGCATCCTGAATATAGAGAGCAGAAAGGAGCAAAATTACAAAGGATTAAACTGCTAAATTCGACTAACAATACTCCGGTTAGAATTTATAATTTTGATTACAATCAGTCCTTAGCCAGTCAAAAACAACTTCTTTTTTTAGATACTATTTCTTATGACGATGTACATTATGCTTTTCATTATAAAGATACTGAAAATTTAGCGCCTTTTGGAGAAGAAAGCACCGATGCTTTTGGCTATTATAGTAGCCATTCTATTGGGTATGGGGGGAATAAACCTTATCGAACGGAGGCGGCTTCAGGGGCGCTGGATAAAATTACGTATCCCACGGGAGGAGTCCGTAAATATAATTGGGAGACAAATACGTATAGCTTTAGAGGCGATGATCTTATTCCAAAATCAGAAATATTAAATAATCCGGATAATTATTCCGTAACCGCAGAGAATCAAACCCCTTCCTACAATAGTCTGACACATCAAGCAACTCCAAGCCTTATAACGGTTTCTTATGACCAGACTATTACCTTTAATTTTTCTTTAAATTTTGACCCCGGTTATTATGAGCATAATTATTGGAATATTACTTTTACGGCGAGTAATGACCCTCAAGATAAACGTTCTTTTTATTTACGGGATAGACAGACCGGTAAACAAGAAGTTTTTCTAGAAGCCGGCACTTACGGGATTACGCTTGACCCCGGAATAGGGATTGGTCTTTTTGATCCCAATGATCCTAATCCCTCTATAAAAAAGGCTCATTTAAACTATCATAACAAAACGTTACATAATTCTCTAAACTGGTTTGTGTATGGAGGCGGGGTGCGTATTCGTTCTATTGCGGATTATGACCATGGTAAATTACAGCGAAAGAAAAATTATAGTTACCAACTAGAAAATCCCCCTGTTCAACCTTCTAGTTCTTCTATGGGGTTAATAAATACAACGCGTTATTCAAGTGGTTCTTTTGACGGAGAGGAGAGCCGTGTAAGAAAATATGTTATTACCGAACAGCCTTATCGGTTTCCCAAAGACTTAAAAATACATTACCAAGTAAAAGAAGTGCTTAACGACTTGGCTGCCCAACTAACCCATGGCTCTTTTATAGGTTATAAAAATGTGGCCGTTTATAGAAATGCTAGCGCATTGGAGTCCTCTATTGTTGGAAGTACCCCTAAGCGATCGGTGGTAAAATATACGTATGATTCTCCTATTGATTACCCTACTTTTCCTGATTATTACGGGTTTCCTTTTTCGCCTTTACCCAATCGAGATTATAAGAGAGGAAATCTACGTGTAAAAAAAATATATCAAAAAACGGAGGATACCAGTTCAATAAGTAACAACCGATTAGTAAAAAAAGAGACTTACGCTTACAATTTTGACGGCATCCCCATCGGTGAATTTGAAAAACCAGTAGTAACCACTTATCACAATAGAGGAGGAGTGCCACACCAATATTATGCAAAATATTTTAGTACTTATGATGGCTATAAAGATTATATAACGGGCCCTCATGTGACCTACCACGATAATCTTCCTTGCTTTATTTCCTGTTTTTTGTGTAATTATGAAATAGAAATAGTTCCCGATGCCCCTTTTATGGGGATGAGCAGGCAAGAGGTTAATTATAAATCACAATTAACGAAGGTACACACTACGGATTATTTTTATGATAATCAAGACCAAGTACATACCTACCCACAACAAACAGAATATACCTATGGGCCTACACACTTTTGGTTAAAAGAAAAAACAACCAAAACCGCCCATGATTCTACCCGTACAGAATACGATTACTCGGGGAATGGGAGTAATTACCTTACTTCTAAGCATATTTTAAATAAATTACTCGGATTAAGAAAATTTAAAAATGGGCAGATAGCTGCGGCTTTAAAAAATGAATATGCTATTTTTAACGGTACCGGTGTCTATTTAAGTAAAGTGCAAAGCTCAAAATATGCTCCGCGAGGTAATTCGAATGGAATACATACAGACTACACCTTTGAAGACCGTTTGGTTTATCATCGTTATGATACGTATGGAAACCCGCTAGATATTAGTAAAAATGCGGGCGGGCATATTATTTATATTTGGGGGTATCATCACAGTTTGCCGGTGGCTAAAATTGTTAATGCCACCTATAGTCAGGTAAAGAATATAGTGGGCAATTTATCTATTGCCGGCAACCTGACGGTGGCTCAAAAAAACAATTTGCGGACACAACTTAAAAATGCCCAAGTCACCACGTATGTTTATGATCTTATAAACGGAATAACGGCTATTACGAACCCTCGGGGTTATACGACTCGTTATACTTATGACGCGTCCGGTAGGTTAAACAACGTTATCGATCAATCGTTTAATCTTATTAAGAAATATATCTATCACTACCGAAACAACCAGTAAGCCATGAAGTATTTATTTGTATTTATATCGTTTCTTTTCTCTCGGGTTACTTTTTGTCAAAACCCTACGCAAACTGAAAACTATCTTAAAACCGTTACTTACACCACCCCTTCAATGGTCACCACTCCCGATAAAATGATTACGTTGGTCTATTATGACGGATTGGGCCGCAGAAAACAAAAACGTGTTTTAAAAGGAGGCGGGCAAGGGCAAGATATAGTGACGCCTTTTGTTTATGATAAGTTTGGCCGGGAAGCAAAAACTTTTTTGCCTTATGCCAACCCTCAACAAACCGCTGCGGGATCTTCGGCTGCCTATAAAGACAATAACAGTATTGTCATTCCGGCGTTATTACAGTATTATCAAAATAAATACCCGGCAGCTATTGACCCCAATGCGCCAAATCCTTTTTCATTAAAAAAGTATGACCATTCTCCGTTAGACCGAGTGGTAGCACAAAGTGCTCCGGGAAAATCTTGGGCCTTTGTTGCCAATAGCGAAGCGGGACATACCCAAAAAATGGATTATCAAACCAATGTAGGAAATTATTTTATAAAAAAGTTTTCGGTACTATTTAATGATTCGACGCGCAGTGATCTCCCCACCTTAAATTATGACGGGTATTGGCAATCCGGAGAATTATTAAAAACCATTATTAAAAATGAAAACTGGCAACCCAATCAAACTTATCCGCATAACCATACCCAAGTGGTGTTTAAAAATTTTCAAAATCAAGTGGTTTTAAAAAGAACGTTTAACAAAGACCAAGCTTTAGACACCTATTATGTTTATGATGTATATGGCAATTTAACGTATGTCATTCCGCCCCAAGCAATCTCTACGATTGTAACCGGCAATGGAGGCATTAACCCAACTGTTCTTCATCAACTTTGTTATATTTTTCGGTATGACCACCGCAATCGGGTGGTTGAAAAAAAATTACCTGACCGCGAGGTTCAATACCTGATTTATGATCGGTTAGACCGGGTGGTGGCCACCCAAGACGGTAATTTACGCCCACACAATGCTTGGCTTTTTACGCATTATGATGCCTTTAATCGGCCGGTTTATACCGGAAAATATCAATTTAAAAAAACACCGACCCAAACGATGGCTAGAAAAACTTTACAAACGCTTTATGACCAAACGGCATTTGTAAACGAACAAAAAACGACTGTAGTGCAAAATTATGGAGGCACCACCCTGTTTTACACGCACCAAGCAAGGCCTAACCTTAGTAATAGCGCGTGGCAATATAAAGAAATAACCCTGTTGAGTGTTAACTATTACGATACCTACAGTGGCCCGGGTTGGTTAAGTAACCTCTGGCCACAAGACCCTTCTTTTTTGCCGGCCAATACTTCTTTTACCACAAAAACCCAAACCTTGTTGACCGGAAAAAAGGTAAACGTATTAAACACTTCTTATTGGGTGCAAAAAGTAATTCATTACGATAAAAAAGCCCGACCGGTGTATACCGCCCAAAACAATACTTTTTTAAACACCCACTATTTTAGCTATAAAAAACTTAACTTTGTGGGAAAGCCTACAAAAATAAAAGCCCAAATGGTAAAAGGAAGCCAACAACCGCTTACATGGGTTAATGGGTTTACGTATGATGATTACCAACGCCTGCTAACCCAAGTACAAACCCTTAATGGCGGCACGCCTCAACTTATAGTTAAGAACCACTATAATGAGGTAGGACAATTAGTGCACAAAAAAGTGGGCGGAAAAGTAACGGCTTTGCCTGAAAATGCCCCGGGTTTACAAACCATAGACTATGCGTATAACATAAGAGGCTGGTTGACCCAACTCAACAACCCCAACCAGTTGGGCAACAACTTGTTTGGTTTAAAACTGAGTTATGACCAACCGCAATCTTTGGGAGGAGTTGCGCCCACGGCTTTGTATAACGGTAACATTAGCCAAACCCGGTGGAAAACCGCCAACGACCCCGGCAGCAGTACCCGCGCCTATACCTATGAATATGATGGGTTAAACCGGTTAACGGCTGCCCACTATGCTTTTATAAATGCGCCCGGGGGCAGCCCCACCACCTCTTATAGCCTTAACCAAGTTACCTATGATAAAAACGGCAATATTTTAAGCCTAAACCGCGCGGGGTTTACCAACGGCGGGAGTGTTGTGATGGACCAACTTAGCTATAGCTATAAACCCCAAAGCAACCGGCTACAAAAAGTAAACGATGCCGGAGCTGCACCATATGGTTTTAAAGACGGAAATACCACCGGAAACGATTATGCGTATGACCCCAATGGAAATTTAACCCAAGATTTAAACAAAAACTTGACGCAAATTACCTATAATTTTCTGAATTTGCCTACGCATTTAAGCTTTGCCAACGGCAACAGTATAAGTTGGGTGTACACCGCCACGGGGCAAAAACTACAAAAACAAGTAACCCAAAACAGTACGACCACCACCCAATATGCCCAAAATTTTATTTATAAAAACGGTAATTTACAATTTATAGCCCAACCGGAGGGCTATATACAACCCAAGCCCAACGGTGGGTTTACCTATGTTTTTCAATATAAAGACCAATTGGGGAATATACGGCTTTCGTACGCTGATCTTAATGGAGATGGAACTCTTCAACCCACTACAGAAATTCTGGATGAAAGAAACTATTATCCTTTTGGAATGCAACATAAAGGGTATAACGACCAAATAATAAGCCCCAAAAACAACTACCAAACTTTTAATGGGAAAGAACTCAATGAAGAGCTAGGGCTCAATTGGTTAAGCTATAGCGCTCGGCTCTATGACCCTGCGATAGCGAGGTGGTTAAGTGTTGATCCGTTGGCAGGGAAGTTCTCATGGCAATCACCATACGTTTTTACCAATAATAACCCAATCAATCTTATAGACCCTGATGGACGTGCAGCAATGCCGCCTGATGATTACTACTTTGATAGCCAAGGGAATTTAACAAAAGTGGTTAAAACTAAAAAAACCGATAGATATTATATAACAGATTATAAGGGAAATGTCTCGCGTTTAACCAAACAAGGTTTAGGTGTCGTAAAAAACGAAAAATTTGAAGGTTTTGATGCAAATTGGCAGACAAATAATTCAGGTTTTGAAATGAGATTAAGAGATGCTTTAAAAAACTATGATGGTGAACCCTCAATTCCTTTTATAAAAAAGGAATCAAATTATGGTGGTGATTTAGATCAAAAATTGAATTTAAATCCCAATAAAGTTTATGGATTTAATGGTTTGGCAATGAACCGAAATGAAGCTGGTAACGTTGTGTGGGGTGCAGCACTTAGGGTTCTAGGTTTTGGGAAAATAGAAACTTTTGTTTTTGCTCATGCTGGAACCTTAATTATTGCGGGAAGGTTAGATGAACCTGATGAGGTGAAAGCAGCATTAATGGGTAATCAGTATATAAAATCTCAATCTACGATGTTAAAGTCAATAAGAGCCATAATTGAGTATGAGCCATATACACCTAATCTGCAAATACTTCAAGGACCAAAATATTAAAATGATGAAAAAATCGACCTTTGTTTTCTTTGTTTTATATTTATTTTTTCTACAATCTTGTCAAAAGATACCCAAGTTCAACAAGCAAAAAGCTGAAGATTTGTTGTTAATTACCAAATATTTAAAAAATGAAAAATTTAAAGGAACTTTTGTGGTAAAATCAAATGAATTTAAATTTTCAAATAAAAAACTATTTATCCCTAATAAATACATTTCTATTTTGAATAAATATAAAATATTAGGAGTTACTCAAGATGTGAATTTTACTTTTTTTGTTATTGAAGGTTGGAAAGGCAACAATTATGGATTTCTAAATACAACTAAAACAAAGGATAAATTGTCAAAGTTTAGAATCTATAAAACTTTTACTATTTCAATTGAAAATGAAAGTAAATGGTATTATGTTAGTTCAAAACTATATTAAAAAAACTGTTGTGCATTTAGACTAAGTTAATTTTGTTCAAACTCTTTTTAAACGTGAAAAAATTAAGGTTTGTATTGGAGTAAATGAAGTGATTTTAGAGAGTACCCCACTCGTGCGCGAATCCTTCCTTAAATCCGCAAGTTAGAGTAAAAATAAACCGCAAAGATTTGAAAACAAATGCTTTGCGGTTTCGATGTTTTCACCTAAATTGGTGATGTACAACAACATCGGTATGAAAGTAATAAATTCTCAAAACATTTCCCCTTTTGGAGGGTTAAACTTTGTCATTGAAGAATTCGACAAGCAAGGTTTGGACAAAATCATAGAAGCCCAACTTCCTGCCCTGGGCCCGCAAACACGCTATAACTGGAAGGATATCCTTTATAGCTATTGGTCCGTCTTTCTTTGTGGAGGCGATTGTGCCGAAGACCTTTCGAAAAACCTCAGGCCCGGGTTTTCCCTTTCCCCGCTCGTGCGCGAATCCTTTCGCGGTTTTTTACCCTTTCTAAAAAAATACTTATTTTTAGGCAGTATGCAGCTAGAAATTTTTCAATATAAAGACCATACTTCGGCTACGCTCAGCACAGGACTGGGGAATATACGGTTAAGTTATAAAAACACCGGAACCACCACAAACCCGGTTTTAACGATTGTACAAGAAAACAATTACTACCCTTTTGGGTTGCAACATAATGGCTATAATGAGCAGATAAATGGGGAAGAATACCCTTATAAAACTTACCAAGGGCAAGAGTTGAATAAAGAACTGGGGCTTAATTGGCTTTCTTTTAAATACCGTAACTATGACCCGGCTATTGGCCGATTTATGAGTATTGACCCGTTGGTGGGGAAATATCCGGGCATCTCACCATATGTCGCCTTTAATAACAACCCAATATTTTATGTTGATCCAGACGGTAGGGAAAATATACCGGCTTTGATTTGGGCTTTACAAAATATGGTCAATGAGGATATTCCATCCACATATAGTAATCCTTATTTTGCTGGTTCAGATAATAGGTGGGTTTACGATATAGGTACAGTACCTGATAGGGCTGTCTGTTATGAAAGCTGCTTTATAGCCTATATGAATTCTGGAAAAGATGTATTGCCTACTCTAAGAACAGGTTTTACAAACAGTAACAATGCTTTCAAAGGACGTTCAACAAAAACAGGGGGTATGAATTGGTTTAAATCTGGTGACGGAACAAACAGGCAGTTTGTAACCGATATTAGTAAAGGAGAATTAGGAGATATTGCCTTTATGGGTGAAGTTGGAGATATGGAGGGTCACGCAGTACTATTGGCCAGTGAAATCACAAAAGGAACAATAGAAGTTGACGGAAAAGAAGTTCAAACGATGTCCTTTTATGCATTGAGTACTTCATCTGATACTGACCCAGGCAGCTATGGAGGCCGAACATTTGAGTTTCAAAAAGTAGATGGGAAATGGCTGCTTAATGGTAATGGCTATGAATTTAGGGGCTTTGGACAGATGACAAATATTGAAGCAACAGATGAGCAGAGACAGCAGGCAACTGAACTGGTAGAAGAAATCAAATAGCAATAGCGATGAAAACTCTTATTTTAATGCTTTTGACCGCCTGTTTTGGACAGCTTTTATATGCGCAAGGTTCTAAAGCAGAAGAAGCGAAATGGACAGAAGTAGAGCGCGTACTCAATACAGTAATAAACAGTCCGCAATTCGATAGCGTTTATAACTCAAAAAAGGTCTATTTTGAAGCCAACGAACTTCTTACTAAAGAAACGCCGGTAAAACTGAAAAAGGGGAAATGTGATGTTCAAATAATAGAGAATGGCAGTACAATAAAGCAGTATGTTGTACTTGGTGATTTTACAACAGATTGGAATAATATGACAGCTGTGAGAGTTCAACTCGAAATAATGCCACAAGATACAATGCTGACTTTACGTCTTGAAAAAATAAACGGGGAATGGCAAATAACCGCTTATAATATTCAAGGAGGTTAATTGCGTGGTATACTGTCATCCTCTAACCAACAAGAGTAAATCATTATCTTCCCTCGACCTTCCTAATAAAAAACGATTTTTTTTAGTTTAGAGGTTTGTAAAAATCTTAGAGTTTACAAGCCTAGGAAATCATCCGGGGCTTTTTTCATTTACATAATACTCTGCAATTTAGTCTGTTTAAGAAACGAATCGAGTAGTTCCATTACCACGTTTCTTTTATCTTCCGGGAGTTTTTGGATGTCGGTTATTTTCTTTAGCAAATCCTTTTCCAACACGGTATCGGTGTTGCCAACGAGATAATCCAAAGATACATCCAGCACATCAGCTATTTTGGTTGCAATCTCAATAGAGGGTTTAATCTCGTTACGCTCGTATCTTCCAATGGTAACGGCAATCGTTCCCACTTCCTTGGCTAACTCACTTTGAGAAAGCTTTTTCTTTTTTCGGGCAACAGCCACATTTTCACCAAAACTCATATCGTAAACGCTTTATTAGAAGCACTAAAAGTAATGCTTTAGCAAAAATACAACACTTATTTGCTATATCAAAATCGCAAAAGCTTGTTTGTTTAAATCGGAAATGCTACTTTTGTATCGGAAACGATAGATAAACTTTTTTCAAAATTTTTTTGCAATGGAGATACAAGAGATAAAAAACAGGCTCACATTAGCCCAAGTCCTGCACTACTACCACCTAAAACCCGATAAGCAACTGCGGTTAAACTGTCCTTTTCATAACGACAAAACCCCGAGTATGCAAGTGTATTACAAAACGCATACGGCTTATTGTTTTTCGAGCAACTGCAAAACCCACGGCAAAAGCTTGGATGTCATCGACTTTATAATGCACAAGGAGAATTTAACGAAAAGGGAAGCGATTTTAAAAGCCCAATCAATGATTAGTGGTGCGACCACACCGACAAAACCACCAACGGAAGAACCGGCAAGAAAAGTTTATGCCGAGCCAAGCCGAAGAACGGTGCTTACTCAATTATTTACCTACTTCAAAAATGCCATACACAACAGCAAACCTGCACAGGAGTATCTACAAAGTAGATGTTTGGATTTTACGAAAACGGAAGTGGGTTACAATAGCGGTCAGTTCCATCACGGATCCCGGCGAGACAAGCAATTAATACAATCCTGCATAAAGCTGGGCCTGCTCTTGGACTTGGGAACGAAAAGCAGAACGGGAAATCCGGCCTACAAGCCTTTTGGGAAATGGGGTATCGTGTTTGCCCTGCGGAACAAAAGTAATGAAATCGTATCGCTTTACTTCCGCAGTACATTGGGCAAAAAAGAGCAACGACATTTTTATTTACGGAACAGACAAGGTTTATATCCAAAATATCCGTCTGCGGCGACTCGCCGCCTGATATTGACCGAAAGTATCATTGATGCAGCTTCACTATTGGAGCAGGAAAAAATCAAGGCTCATTATGAGGTACTGGCACTCTTTGGCACAAACGGATTTACAGATGAACACACGGAGGCCGTGAGCCAATTAAAGGAACTTGAAGAGATTATATTTTTCTTAGATGGCGATGATGCAGGAAATAAAGCGGTAGAAAAATATGCCCCAATGTTGAAGGCACTGAAATCCCGACCACATTCGGGACTCAAAGCAGATTATCCAAGCGTTACCATATCAAACGTGCAAGTACCCGAAAACGAAGATGTAAACAGCTTATTGCAAGGTCATAGTGGGGATATTTTACACCACTTGGTCAATACCCGGAAAGAATACGACTTTTTATTTTCAAGCGGTGAGCCACCGCAGGCAGATATTTTTCTTTCAACTGAAGAAAAAACAACTGAAGAAATCCCAGTTGAAAATAAAAAAGCTGAAGCAGTAAAAACCCGCCTGACGGACGGGCAGGCAGGACTGGACACCAACGTTTCGACAGGGCTCAACGCAAGCAATCCTTACAATCTGAAATACCGAGGCAACGCAGCACAATACCAAATCAAAGGCTTTAAAGTAGAGCAGTTGGACAGCTTAAAAATCACACTTCAAATTACAATCCAATGAACACAATCACATTAAAATTAGACCTTTACGAGTTTAACCAAGTAGAAAAGACGTGTAAAACAGTAGCCGAAAAACTGGGCTTGCAAAAGGATAAAGTAGAAGCCGATTTAATGCAGCTTACAAGCCTATTGGAATTTTACAGGGAAAAAGAATTGCACAACAATAAAGGAAATAATAAACAGACGGTTACCGTCCCGACAGCCACAGCCACCAAGTGCATAGAGTTTTTGAAACAAGAAAAATTAATTAATAGAATAAACGAATTGATAGGAAAATCAGGAATAGTAGGCGAAGAAACCAACCGTATTTTGCTCTTTGTTATTGCATCGAGTTACAAAATGAACGAAACACTTCACGCCCTAATACAAGGCAGTTCCGGAAGCGGAAAAACAAGACTGTTAAAAGTTATCAGCCAAATGATGCCGGATGAAGATGTAAAGCGATATACAAGGGTTACGGACAATAGTTTTTACAATCAGGACGAATATTTTTTTGTGAACAAATTGATATGCTTTGAAGATTTAGACGGACTGAAAGAAGAAGCCTTGTTGGCGGTAAGGGAATTACAATCCAACGAAATCCTGCGTACGTCCACCAGTTTAAAAGACAAGAACGGAAGCATCACCGGAGGCGAGCGCATCGTAAGAGGCCCGATAGCTTCGCTATCCTGCACCACCAAAGGCGAAATGTACGAGGACAACATCAGCAGGAGTTTTTTAATAGCAGTGGATGAAAGCAGGGAACAGACTTTAAAAGTCATCCAGTACCAAAACCAAAAAGCATCGGGCATCATCGACAAGGAAGAAGCCAAAAAGATAACGAGCTTCGTCCGGAACTGCATCAGATTGTTACAGCCGTATGAAGTGGTCAATCCCTATGCCACCAAAATAAAGCTCCCCGAAACAGCCCATAAAATAAGACGGCTGAACGAACTCTATCAAAGTTTTGTGCGGCAAATAACCTTACTGAACCAATACCAACGAAAACGAGACAAACAAGGAAGATTGATTACAGAGAAAGCAGATTTACAAATGGCTTGTGATATTCTTTTTGAAAGCATTGTACTGAAAGTGGATGAACTGGACGGCAGTTTAAGACAGTTTTTTGAGCGACTGAAAAGCTATTTAAAAGAGCAAAATCAAGAGTTCACACAACGAGAAATCCGCCAAGAATTAAACATCAGCAAAGCCCAATGCAGTAGAAATATCGGGCGGTTGCAGTCAATGGAGTATATCACAAGTAAATACTCAAACAATTTAAGGCGGGTAAGTTATAAGGTAGATTATTGGGATAATTACGCTAAAATCAGAGCCAAAATAAAGGACGATTTAACCAATCAAATAGAAGCATTATAGGAACAATAAGGAACGATTATGGAACAATTTAAAATGATTAATATCAGTAGTTTAAGTAATGAAATAGCCTTATTGTTCCCTGTTTCATCAGGTGTATGTGTGTATCAAAGGAGCAAATCATCATAGCTCAATATTTAAGCGCCGATTATCGGCTTCCACAAAGTATAGGTGTATGGGCAGACCGAAAAACATCGTAGTCATAAACGAAGATTACAGAAACTTAGCAGAACAGTTTTACAAATACCTTTTAAGACTGGGCTACAATCCCAAGACCAGTAAATCAAGATACCATTATTTATGCGAGTTCCTGCACTGGTTAGAGCAAAAAGGATTGTTGGGAATTACTCAAATCACAGCTTTAGAAGTTACAAACTATTACCAATACATCAGTGAAAGACCGAGCAAAAAAGATGGAGGAATATTAAACCAAAAAACCACGCATAGCCATATGCGGATAATCCGGGACCTTTTTATAATGCTACAAAACGAGGGTAGAGTAAATAGTAATCCCTGCAGTACCTTAAAGTTCCCATACCCAAAAGCAAGAGAAGAAAGAATCGTTTTAGACCGGGAAGAAACCCAGCAACTGTACAAAGCAACTGAAACCGCCCGGGAACGAGCCATTTTAAGTTTAGCCTATGGATGTGGGTTAAGAGTTGGAGAGCTTGTAAGCTGCAATATTGAAGACATCAGACTACGAGAAAAAATCATCATCATCCCAAAAGGAAAAGGAAACAAAAGACGAGTTGTACCCCTATCAAACGGAGTAGTCAAAGACTTGGCAGATTACTATTACAACGAAAGAGAGAACCTAACCAAAGGACGGGATTACAACCCAAAAGAAAGTGCTTTTATGTTGCACGGCAGAGGCGGAAGAATGCAAAAATGGACATACAACAAGGTTTTAAAACAACTCATCGACAAAACCGAAAATGAACAGTTGAAAGAAAAACAAATCAGCATCCACAATTTACGACACTCAATCGCAACACATCTTTTAGAACAAGGAATACCGGTAGAACAAGTAAGATTATTTTTAGGACACTCACAACTGGAAACCACCCAAATTTATACGCATATCAATCAAAAGCAATTGGATGATTTAATCACTTAATTTTTTCTTTCAACTGAAACCAAAAGGATATGGAATTACGAGATTATTTAGAACAGGAATACAGCAAAACAAGCATAAGCGGATATGAAAATATGATAAACCGCTTTTTATTGACCGTTGGAAATAGAGCGGAAAAAGCCAGCTATACGGACGTTTTAGATTACATCGGATTATTGAGAGAACAAGGCTTGCACCCAAAGAGCTTGCGTAACAATTTGTTTGCCATAAAGATTTACTACCGTTATTTAGTGGCCATAGGAAAGCGAAAAGACCACCCTTGCCAGTATCTGTATCTGAAAGACCAAATCAACCGACAAATCCAAGTAGAAAGCCTTTACCCCAAAGAAATACTGCAAGAACTCTACGACAACTGGAAAAGCAAAAATCCGGAACATCAAACCCGGGACAAAATCATCATTAGTTTACTCATCTACCAAGCATTAACAGTTTTAGAAATCAGCCAACTAAAAGTAAGCGACATCAGCCTTGAAAACGGTACAATCAACATCAAAGCAAACGTAAAGAACAAAGGCAGAAAACTAAGCCTAAAACCCAATCAAATATTACTGTTCCACAATTACCAAAAACACGACTGGAAATATTACTGGAGAAAACAGAAGCCAAGCAAACGAACCGATTATTTTTTAATGAACGAACAAGGATTACAGCTTTGGCAAGGCGGAATAAACCGAATGATAAACCAATACCGGGACAAGCAAAACAAGTTAATCCCACTCAAAATAAGACAGTCCGTAATTGCCCATTTACTCAAAGAAAATAACGACATCCGAATCGTACAGGAATTTGCAGGACACCGCAGAACAGCAAGTACCGAAGCCTACAAACAAACCGGATTAGAGGAACTGAAATCAGCCATCGAAAGACTACATCCCCTTCAATAAAATAGGTAAAAAATAAATGCTTCTTTTTCTCGGGATGAATTTAATGACCCACCCTCTAGCGCTAAAAAGGCAGAAAAAAGGCTTTCCCCCTGCACGGCTGTTTTTCCGTCATAGTTTTTGTAGCCCACGCTATACAGCACATTGCTTTTTGCTTTTTAGCCCGTTTATTTTTTTCAATTGAAAAAAGCAAAAATCAAAGAGCTGCGCCACTGCACAAAAACAAAAACCTACGCCGGAAAAAACAGCCTGAGCTACTTCGCATAATTCCAGCTTGGCGCAATACGGGCAACCGTTACAAATCAAGGTTCGGTCTTTTAAGATAGTACATACAAATATCAACTTTACTACAATGAAAATCCGCACTGCGCCAAGCTGCCCGGGACATTATGCGAAATAGCCCCAACGCTCAAAAGCCCTTTTCCTGCCTTTTTTCCAACGCTGCCCACCCTGAAAATGGTATCCCTTAAAAAAAAGAAGCATTTATTTTTTGGTTTATAGTTGGGGGCATCTTCCAAGCCCCCAAACCCCTTTGGATGCTCATTTTTTATAAAGCAAAACTCTACCGCACACAAGCCAACGCTTCGTTTTACTTTACAAAAAATCGAGCTTTGATACTTAATTAACTTTGTACGGATTTTTTCTTTCATCTGAAAACCCTGAAAGAACTGAATTACAAATCCCTGCGGGGCTTTTTTCAATTGAAAATAAAAAAGTTCTGACAATTATTTTTAACTTTACACCCAATGGGTTGCATCAAACTGGACATATTAAATCGAGAGTTTACAGGCTTAAAGGTCGTGTACAGAAATCCGAGTTCGGACAAAAAAAGCGCACAGAGGTTTTTAAGCGTTGACCCGTTGGTGGGGAAATATCCGGGCATCTCACCATATGTCGCCTTTAATAACAACCCAATATTTTATGTTGATCCAGACGGTAGGGAAAATATACCGGCTTTGATTTGGGCTTTACAAAATATGGTCAATGAGGATATTCCATCCACATATAGTAATCCTTATTTTGCTGGTTCAGATAATAGGTGGGTTTACGATATAGGTACAGTACCTGATAGGGCTGTCTGTTATGAAAGCTGCTTTATAGCCTATATGAATTCTGGAAAAGATGTATTGCCTACTCTAAGAACAGGTTTTACAAACAGTAACAATGCTTTCAAAGGACGTTCAACAAAAACAGGGGGTATGAATTGGTTTAAATCTGGTGACGGAACAAACAGGCAGTTTGTAACCGATATTAGTAAAGGAGAATTAGGAGATATTGCCTTTATGGGTGAAGTTGGAGATATGGAGGGTCACGCAGTACTATTGGCCAGTGAAATCACAAAAGGAACAATAGAAGTTGACGGAAAAGAAGTTCAAACGATGTCCTTTTATGCATTGAGTACTTCATCTGATACTGACCCAGGCAGCTATGGAGGCCGAACATTTGAGTTTCAAAAAGTAGATGGGAAATGGCTGCTTAATGGTAATGGCTATGAATTTAGGGGCTTTGGACAGATGACAAATATTGAAGCAACAGATGAGCAGAGACAGCAGGCAACTGAACTGGTAGAAGAAATCAAATAGCAATAGCGATGAAAACTCTTATTTTAATGCTTTTGACCGCCTGTTTTGGACAGCTTTTATATGCGCAAGGTTCTAAAGCAGAAGAAGCGAAATGGACAGAAGTAGAGCGCGTACTCAATACAGTAATAAACAGTCCGCAATTCGATAGCGTTTATAACTCAAAAAAGGTCTATTTTGAAGCCAACGAACTTCTTACTAAAGAAACGCCGGTAAAACTGAAAAAGGGGAAATGTGATGTTCAAATAATAGAGAATGGCAGTACAATAAAGCAGTATGTTGTACTTGGTGATTTTACAACAGATTGGAATAATATGACAGCTGTGAGAGTTCAACTCGAAATAATGCCACAAGATACAATGCTGACTTTACGTCTTGAAAAAATAAACGGGGAATGGCAAATAACCGCTTATAATATTCAAGGAGGTTAATTGCGTGGTATACTGTCATCCTCTAACCAACAAGAGTAAATCATTATCTTCCCTCGACCTTCCTAATAAAAAACGATTTTTTTTAGTTTAGAGGTTTGTAAAAATCTTAGAGTTTACAAGCCTAGGAAATCATCCGGGGCTTTTTTCATTTACATAATACTCTGCAATTTAGTCTGTTTAAGAAACGAATCGAGTAGTTCCATTACCACGTTTCTTTTATCTTCCGGGAGTTTTTGGATGTCGGTTATTTTCTTTAGCAAATCCTTTTCCAACACGGTATCGGTGTTGCCAACGAGATAATCCAAAGATACATCCAGCACATCAGCTATTTTGGTTGCAATCTCAATAGAGGGTTTAATCTCGTTACGCTCGTATCTTCCAATGGTAACGGCAATCGTTCCCACTTCCTTGGCTAACTCACTTTGAGAAAGCTTTTTCTTTTTTCGGGCAACAGCCACATTTTCACCAAAACTCATATCGTAAACGCTTTATTAGAAGCACTAAAAGTAATGCTTTAGCAAAAATACAACACTTATTTGCTATATCAAAATCGCAAAAGCTTGTTTGTTTAAATCGGAAATGCTACTTTTGTATCGGAAACGATAGATAAACTTTTTTCAAAATTTTTTTGCAATGGAGATACAAGAGATAAAAAACAGGCTCACATTAGCCCAAGTCCTGCACTACTACCACCTAAAACCCGATAAGCAACTGCGGTTAAACTGTCCTTTTCATAACGACAAAACCCCGAGTATGCAAGTGTATTACAAAACGCATACGGCTTATTGTTTTTCGAGCAACTGCAAAACCCACGGCAAAAGCTTGGATGTCATCGACTTTATAATGCACAAGGAGAATTTAACGAAAAGGGAAGCGATTTTAAAAGCCCAATCAATGATTAGTGGTGCGACCACACCGACAAAACCACCAACGGAAGAACCGGCAAGAAAAGTTTATGCCGAGCCAAGCCGAAGAACGGTGCTTACTCAATTATTTACCTACTTCAAAAATGCCATACACAACAGCAAACCTGCACAGGAGTATCTACAAAGTAGATGTTTGGATTTTACGAAAACGGAAGTGGGTTACAATAGCGGTCAGTTCCATCACGGATCCCGGCGAGACAAGCAATTAATACAATCCTGCATAAAGCTGGGCCTGCTCTTGGACTTGGGAACGAAAAGCAGAACGGGAAATCCGGCCTACAAGCCTTTTGGGAAATGGGGTATCGTGTTTGCCCTGCGGAACAAAAGTAATGAAATCGTATCGCTTTACTTCCGCAGTACATTGGGCAAAAAAGAGCAACGACATTTTTATTTACGGAACAGACAAGGTTTATATCCAAAATATCCGTCTGCGGCGACTCGCCGCCTGATATTGACCGAAAGTATCATTGATGCAGCTTCACTATTGGAGCAGGAAAAAATCAAGGCTCATTATGAGGTACTGGCACTCTTTGGCACAAACGGATTTACAGATGAACACACGGAGGCCGTGAGCCAATTAAAGGAACTTGAAGAGATTATATTTTTCTTAGATGGCGATGATGCAGGAAATAAAGCGGTAGAAAAATATGCCCCAATGTTGAAGGCACTGAAATCCCGACCACATTCGGGACTCAAAGCAGATTATCCAAGCGTTACCATATCAAACGTGCAAGTACCCGAAAACGAAGATGTAAACAGCTTATTGCAAGGTCATAGTGGGGATATTTTACACCACTTGGTCAATACCCGGAAAGAATACGACTTTTTATTTTCAAGCGGTGAGCCACCGCAGGCAGATATTTTTCTTTCAACTGAAGAAAAAACAACTGAAGAAATCCCAGTTGAAAATAAAAAAGCTGAAGCAGTAAAAACCCGCCTGACGGACGGGCAGGCAGGACTGGACACCAACGTTTCGACAGGGCTCAACGCAAGCAATCCTTACAATCTGAAATACCGAGGCAACGCAGCACAATACCAAATCAAAGGCTTTAAAGTAGAGCAGTTGGACAGCTTAAAAATCACACTTCAAATTACAATCCAATGAACACAATCACATTAAAATTAGACCTTTACGAGTTTAACCAAGTAGAAAAGACGTGTAAAACAGTAGCCGAAAAACTGGGCTTGCAAAAGGATAAAGTAGAAGCCGATTTAATGCAGCTTACAAGCCTATTGGAATTTTACAGGGAAAAAGAATTGCACAACAATAAAGGAAATAATAAACAGACGGTTACCGTCCCGACAGCCACAGCCACCAAGTGCATAGAGTTTTTGAAACAAGAAAAATTAATTAATAGAATAAACGAATTGATAGGAAAATCAGGAATAGTAGGCGAAGAAACCAACCGTATTTTGCTCTTTGTTATTGCATCGAGTTACAAAATGAACGAAACACTTCACGCCCTAATACAAGGCAGTTCCGGAAGCGGAAAAACAAGACTGTTAAAAGTTATCAGCCAAATGATGCCGGATGAAGATGTAAAGCGATATACAAGGGTTACGGACAATAGTTTTTACAATCAGGACGAATATTTTTTTGTGAACAAATTGATATGCTTTGAAGATTTAGACGGACTGAAAGAAGAAGCCTTGTTGGCGGTAAGGGAATTACAATCCAACGAAATCCTGCGTACGTCCACCAGTTTAAAAGACAAGAACGGAAGCATCACCGGAGGCGAGCGCATCGTAAGAGGCCCGATAGCTTCGCTATCCTGCACCACCAAAGGCGAAATGTACGAGGACAACATCAGCAGGAGTTTTTTAATAGCAGTGGATGAAAGCAGGGAACAGACTTTAAAAGTCATCCAGTACCAAAACCAAAAAGCATCGGGCATCATCGACAAGGAAGAAGCCAAAAAGATAACGAGCTTCGTCCGGAACTGCATCAGATTGTTACAGCCGTATGAAGTGGTCAATCCCTATGCCACCAAAATAAAGCTCCCCGAAACAGCCCATAAAATAAGACGGCTGAACGAACTCTATCAAAGTTTTGTGCGGCAAATAACCTTACTGAACCAATACCAACGAAAACGAGACAAACAAGGAAGATTGATTACAGAGAAAGCAGATTTACAAATGGCTTGTGATATTCTTTTTGAAAGCATTGTACTGAAAGTGGATGAACTGGACGGCAGTTTAAGACAGTTTTTTGAGCGACTGAAAAGCTATTTAAAAGAGCAAAATCAAGAGTTCACACAACGAGAAATCCGCCAAGAATTAAACATCAGCAAAGCCCAATGCAGTAGAAATATCGGGCGGTTGCAGTCAATGGAGTATATCACAAGTAAATACTCAAACAATTTAAGGCGGGTAAGTTATAAGGTAGATTATTGGGATAATTACGCTAAAATCAGAGCCAAAATAAAGGACGATTTAACCAATCAAATAGAAGCATTATAGGAACAATAAGGAACGATTATGGAACAATTTAAAATGATTAATATCAGTAGTTTAAGTAATGAAATAGCCTTATTGTTCCCTGTTTCATCAGGTGTATGTGTGTATCAAAGGAGCAAATCATCATAGCTCAATATTTAAGCGCCGATTATCGGCTTCCACAAAGTATAGGTGTATGGGCAGACCGAAAAACATCGTAGTCATAAACGAAGATTACAGAAACTTAGCAGAACAGTTTTACAAATACCTTTTAAGACTGGGCTACAATCCCAAGACCAGTAAATCAAGATACCATTATTTATGCGAGTTCCTGCACTGGTTAGAGCAAAAAGGATTGTTGGGAATTACTCAAATCACAGCTTTAGAAGTTACAAACTATTACCAATACATCAGTGAAAGACCGAGCAAAAAAGATGGAGGAATATTAAACCAAAAAACCACGCATAGCCATATGCGGATAATCCGGGACCTTTTTATAATGCTACAAAACGAGGGTAGAGTAAATAGTAATCCCTGCAGTACCTTAAAGTTCCCATACCCAAAAGCAAGAGAAGAAAGAATCGTTTTAGACCGGGAAGAAACCCAGCAACTGTACAAAGCAACTGAAACCGCCCGGGAACGAGCCATTTTAAGTTTAGCCTATGGATGTGGGTTAAGAGTTGGAGAGCTTGTAAGCTGCAATATTGAAGACATCAGACTACGAGAAAAAATCATCATCATCCCAAAAGGAAAAGGAAACAAAAGACGAGTTGTACCCCTATCAAACGGAGTAGTCAAAGACTTGGCAGATTACTATTACAACGAAAGAGAGAACCTAACCAAAGGACGGGATTACAACCCAAAAGAAAGTGCTTTTATGTTGCACGGCAGAGGCGGAAGAATGCAAAAATGGACATACAACAAGGTTTTAAAACAACTCATCGACAAAACCGAAAATGAACAGTTGAAAGAAAAACAAATCAGCATCCACAATTTACGACACTCAATCGCAACACATCTTTTAGAACAAGGAATACCGGTAGAACAAGTAAGATTATTTTTAGGACACTCACAACTGGAAACCACCCAAATTTATACGCATATCAATCAAAAGCAATTGGATGATTTAATCACTTAATTTTTTCTTTCAACTGAAACCAAAAGGATATGGAATTACGAGATTATTTAGAACAGGAATACAGCAAAACAAGCATAAGCGGATATGAAAATATGATAAACCGCTTTTTATTGACCGTTGGAAATAGAGCGGAAAAAGCCAGCTATACGGACGTTTTAGATTACATCGGATTATTGAGAGAACAAGGCTTGCACCCAAAGAGCTTGCGTAACAATTTGTTTGCCATAAAGATTTACTACCGTTATTTAGTGGCCATAGGAAAGCGAAAAGACCACCCTTGCCAGTATCTGTATCTGAAAGACCAAATCAACCGACAAATCCAAGTAGAAAGCCTTTACCCCAAAGAAATACTGCAAGAACTCTACGACAACTGGAAAAGCAAAAATCCGGAACATCAAACCCGGGACAAAATCATCATTAGTTTACTCATCTACCAAGCATTAACAGTTTTAGAAATCAGCCAACTAAAAGTAAGCGACATCAGCCTTGAAAACGGTACAATCAACATCAAAGCAAACGTAAAGAACAAAGGCAGAAAACTAAGCCTAAAACCCAATCAAATATTACTGTTCCACAATTACCAAAAACACGACTGGAAATATTACTGGAGAAAACAGAAGCCAAGCAAACGAACCGATTATTTTTTAATGAACGAACAAGGATTACAGCTTTGGCAAGGCGGAATAAACCGAATGATAAACCAATACCGGGACAAGCAAAACAAGTTAATCCCACTCAAAATAAGACAGTCCGTAATTGCCCATTTACTCAAAGAAAATAACGACATCCGAATCGTACAGGAATTTGCAGGACACCGCAGAACAGCAAGTACCGAAGCCTACAAACAAACCGGATTAGAGGAACTGAAATCAGCCATCGAAAGACTACATCCCCTTCAATAAAATAGGTAAAAAATAAATGCTTCTTTTTCTCGGGATGAATTTAATGACCCACCCTCTAGCGCTAAAAAGGCAGAAAAAAGGCTTTCCCCCTGCACGGCTGTTTTTCCGTCATAGTTTTTGTAGCCCACGCTATACAGCACATTGCTTTTTGCTTTTTAGCCCGTTTATTTTTTTCAATTGAAAAAAGCAAAAATCAAAGAGCTGCGCCACTGCACAAAAACAAAAACCTACGCCGGAAAAAACAGCCTGAGCTACTTCGCATAATTCCAGCTTGGCGCAATACGGGCAACCGTTACAAATCAAGGTTCGGTCTTTTAAGATAGTACATACAAATATCAACTTTACTACAATGAAAATCCGCACTGCGCCAAGCTGCCCGGGACATTATGCGAAATAGCCCCAACGCTCAAAAGCCCTTTTCCTGCCTTTTTTCCAACGCTGCCCACCCTGAAAATGGTATCCCTTAAAAAAAAGAAGCATTTATTTTTTGGTTTATAGTTGGGGGCATCTTCCAAGCCCCCAAACCCCTTTGGATGCTCATTTTTTATAAAGCAAAACTCTACCGCACACAAGCCAACGCTTCGTTTTACTTTACAAAAAATCGAGCTTTGATACTTAATTAACTTTGTACGGATTTTTTCTTTCATCTGAAAACCCTGAAAGAACTGAATTACAAATCCCTGCGGGGCTTTTTTCAATTGAAAATAAAAAAGTTCTGACAATTATTTTTAACTTTACACCCAATGGGTTGCATCAAACTGGACATATTAAATCGAGAGTTTACAGGCTTAAAGGTCGTGTACAGAAATCCGAGTTCGGACAAAAAAAGCGCACAGAGGTTTTTAAGTGTAGACCCATTGGCCGCGAAATATCCTTATAACGGAGTTTATAATTTTTCTGAAAACCGAGTGGTTGATGCAGTGGAATTGGAAGGGTTAGAAAAGATAATCATCACAGATGCTCTGAACAAGGAGAAATATATGGGAAATATGTGGAAGATTATTAACAACAACAGTAAACTGCGAAATATTTATTATTCCATTTCTAGAGCAGATAGGATGAGTACACAGATGGTTATTTTTGGAATATTACCTACAGATAACACAAACAATAGTAATAGATTAGGTTTAACTTTGCATCGTATGGCGGGAGCTGTAAATGCCTTTAAAAAGGGATTTCATTTTTCGAATGAAAATTTATATAAAAAGATTTTTAAATTGAATAATCTTGATGGAAATAAATTGATAAAAAATTATAGTAAAGGAAGGAAGATATGGTTTGTAGGACTTGACCCTGCTGATGTCGGAAAAAATGCTATTAAAGGAACAAAAACTCTAATGCATGAAATTAATCAACACTTAAAAAATGATTTGAATGGAAAAAATATTTCTCAGGAATTGGAACATTTTATGAATTTTAGTAATCCCAACAAATCATGGGAGTATAATATGAAACATTATTTTAAAACTGGATCTCCTTCTTTAAAAAATATACCTTCTCAGAGTATTCAAGGTAAGATAAATACAGCAATAGATAAATCTGCATTAGAACTTCTTAAAAAGAGTAAATTATGAGGTTAAAATATATACTTGTAGCCATGTGTGCTACTTATTTTAGTTCTTGTCAGGACATACACCAAAATTCACAGGATAAAACAGATACCCTCTCCAAATCCTTATTCCAAAAGCAAACAGCAAAAAAAGACAGTACGGCGAAAGAAAATTTAAATACTGAAAGCGAAAAAGAAAAATCTCCATTTATTTATAAATATTCATTGGGCGATTGGTTTGCATTTGGAGCAATTAATGGTTATTTCTATCCTTTAAAAATTATAGATAAAAATAATAAAGATACTATAAGTGATGTGTTTTTAGAATATGACAATGGGGTATACTTGATTCGTTCTTATCGATTAGGATATTATTATCCTATTCGTTTACCTTTATTTTACTCTGAATTTCATTTTGACACCCCTTGTTCTCGTTCTAAGTTATATAAACATTTGTCTTATAGGTATAGTAAATATATGGGCTTAGAGATAGAGGGAGTTAATTATAATTTTTTAACGGATTTTAAATTGGTAGATGAGGATAATATGACATATAAAGTCATCCAAAAAGAATTTTATGAAAAAGATTGGGAAACACCTACAAAGCTTACAGGATTAAGAGTATTTACTATTTCGATGGTCAAAGGAACCATCGAATATGAAACTAAAAAAGAATTTGACAAACAATGGTATTAAACATTTTTATCCTTATAAATACAACGGAAAAGAACTCAATGAAGAACTGGGTTTAGACTGGTATGATTACGGAGCCCGGTTTTATGACCCGGCCATAGGAAGATGGTTAAGTGTGGACCCGTTAGCGGAAAAGATGACAAATTGGTCGCCCTACAATTATGCACTAAATAATCCGATAAATTTGGTGGATTCAACAGGGATGGCGCCGGAGTGGATTGAAGTAACAAAAAACAAAGACGGCACATACAATGTTGAAAAAGGAGTAGCCAATTCTGATAAAAATGTCTATGTGGTAGATAAAAATGGAAAACGTACCGGTGAAGTGTTAGGGCAAATGCTAACCAAATATTCGTTCTTTTCTGATAATGGAACAGTGATTAAAAATGCTACTATTGATTTAAATGATAATTCAGGACAGGAATTTATAGATAAAGAAATTATTGGCGATAATCCTTTTATTGGTTCTTATATGTTAAACGCTACAGGGGGAGAACACTATGATTTTAAAGTTAGGGGAATAGCTAAAGGATTAACTCAAGAAGCTGAAAATCAATACAAATATAGGGGCATGACTTTAAATGGTAAGATAGCCTCGGCCAGAGACATAGGCAATTATGCTGCTGGATATATTGCAGGAAAAAACGGCTTTAGCTGGAATGGAGCTCGGTTTGGGTTTGATGGGCTTCAAAGTTTGCAAGAAATGAATTTTACAACAGAAGGACTACCTACTCAACGTGCCCAAAGGAAAGGATATAATAGAGGCCATTCCGTATTTCAAGAAATCAAGTTTAAAAGAATCCTGCAGAAGTCAAAACATCCATTTACAAGTAGGATATGGTAAAGAAATTAATAAAATATACCGGAGTATTCATTTTATTTATGGCGATAATTCTGATAATATGGGATCAAAAACGGTCTTTTTATTGTCTATCAGATAGTCAATGTATAACAGTATGGAAGCGTTTTGGGAACAAGTGTTACATTATTCCAGGGAAATATTATGGAATTTTCAAACCCTCCTCAAGTTATGTGAAAACTACAAATATGAATTCAGTTACTGTTATATGGAAAAACAATAATAGCTTACTTATTGATGCAAAAAAGAATGTAGAAGCTATCAATAAATTCTCGGATTCAATTTCAATTGAGTTATATAGTAAAGAAAGAAATAAAAACGACAGTTTATACACTTATATCGAAAATCATTATCGAAAGTACAAACTCAAAACAACATATTTAAGCATAAATATTGAAGAAAATTATATCACGGATAAAAATAAGGGTCAATAAACTATCGGGGCAAGCTCCGGTTCAAAAGGGTCGTTCGAAAGTCAAAACCCCGCTAGTGCGCGAATCCTTTCGCGGTTTTTTTACCCCGCTAGTGCGCGATTGCATCCCCGCTAGTGCGCGAATCCTTTCGCGGTTTTTTTACCCTTTCTAAAAAATGCTTATTTTTAGGCAATATGCAGCTAGACGTTTTTCAATATAAAGACCAATTGGGGAATATACGGTTAAGTTATAAAAACACCGGAACCACCACAAACCCGGTTTTAACGATTGTGCAAGAAAACAATTATTACCCTTTTGGGTTGCAGCACAAAGGCTATAATGAGCAAGTAAATGGAACGGAATACCCTTATAAATACAATGGTAAAGAACTCAACGAAGAATTAGGGCTCAATTGGTTGAGCTATGGCGCCCGGTTTTATGACCCGGCCATAGGAAGATGGTTAGGGGTGGACCCGTTGGCCGAGAAATACTCCGGGTGGAGCCCGTATGGTTATACTTTGGATAACCCTATATACTTTATAGATCTTGACGGCAGAAGCCCCGTTCCGCCAGGTGATTATTATGATAAACAAGGGAATTGGTTGTATAATGATGGTATAGATGATAATAAAGTGTATGAAGTGAGTCAAATGCCTGCTATGTCATCTGTGTTAAAAGGTGCTCCAAATAAAACAATAGTAACTTATTTAGGAAAAGTAAAAGATGTGTTTGTAACTGGAGATGCTGCATCTGATAAAAGAATACAAAGATTGCATCCAGCAATAAGGATGAAAGCCACCAATTTTGTAAAAGAAGCAAATGAAGGTTCTGGAAGCACTCTTATCAGAGTTGCTCAGGGGTATAGGACTTACAAAGAACAAAATGCTCTTTATGCAAAAGGACGAACTGCACCAGGAGGTATAGTTACAAATGCAAAAGGGGGTTATAGTAATCACAATTTTGGATTGGCATTTGATATTGTGGGGATTACAGATGAAAAAATAGACTATAAATTGAATTGGAATCGATTGTCTAAACTAGGGAAATCTTTAGGGCTAGAATGGGGAGGAGATTGGAAAAGTTTTAAAGATAAACCTCATTTCCAGAATATGTTTGGGAAATCACTTAGAGACTTAAGGATAGAATATAATTCTGGAAATTTAATTAATGGTTACATTAAGATTAAATAGTATGAGGAATATAATTATAATTCTTTGCAGTCTAATTGTTGTGGTTGGATGTGGGGAAAATAAAAAGCATACTTCTAAACAGGAAAGTAAAGCACAAACTGAAAAAATTGATACTGTAGCTTTTGTTATGGGGTTAAATCGTTACAAATTAAAGGTGGATTCTATGAAACGTAATATAGATAGCCTTGAAAGAGATATTTATAAATCAGCGGAAGGAGGAACTGTACAATCTTTCTATAATTCTTCGGATACTCTTAAAAAAGAAATAGTGTATTATGGAGAAACCGGAAAAAGACTTATCTATATTTATTTGAAAAAAAATGAGCCAGTTTTAATCAAAGATATAAGCATCCATTATCAGAGACCAATAAATATAGATGATGAGGTTAAAATAGAAAGCAGAATTATAAATACATATTATTTTGATAGGGGACATTTAATTTATTGGAATAAAGACGGTAAAGTTATGCCTTCACCTCAATATTCTGAAAAGAGTGATAAGATTATAAAAGGCAGTTATTAGTATTTTCTCCTGATACGTTGTTCTTTGAAATTCCTTCCATTTCAAATCTTTTATGTAATTTTAGAAAATGACAGACACCCAATATGCCCAAAATTTTATTTATAAAAACGGGCAACTGCAATTTATAGCCCAACCCCCCGCTAGTGCGCGATTGCATCGCGTACCTTTAGGTTCTAAAAAAATGCTTATTTTTAGGCAATATGCAGCTAGACGTTTTTCAATATAAAGGGAATATGCGGCTTTTTTATGCAGATATTAATGGAGATGGAACTCTTCAACCCACTACAGAAATTTTGGATGAAAGAAACTATTACCCGTTTGGTTTACAACACCGTGGGTATAACGACCAAATAATAGGCCCCAAAAACAACTACCAAACGTTTAATGGGAAAGAATTAGAAGAAGAATTAGGTTTAGACTGGTATGACTTTGGAGCAAGACGGTATGATGCTACGGTAGCAAGATGGTTGGGGGTGGACCCGCTGGCAGGGAAGATGCCCTCTTGGTCTCCATATACTTTTAATTTTAATAATCCTCTTCGTTTTGTCGATCCATTGGGGCTTGCACCGGATGATTGGGTTCTTAGAAATGGCTCTATTGTTTTTGACCCTAATGTGACTAGTGCCAATGATTCTGATTTAAACGGAGCTAAATACCTTTGGAAGAGTAATTCCGTCTCGGATGGAAGAGGTAATATTACTAGATATAGAAGCGATGGAAGTATTTTTTACGAGAATGAAACAGCAGCATATAATCGAATGGTTAATCGAAGTAAAGCAACCGGAAACGAAACTTTTGGAGCGTTAACTAAAAGAGGTATTCTTGTATTACCTTCTTATAAAAGTAAGAAGCATACCTACACTTTAACTGATTATGGGTACAGCACCCAAAACGGTAATGTTGTAGACGCATCAGGAAAAATATTTAATACCTTAGGAACCGCGCATACACATCCAAGAGGTGGGGGTCCCAGTACCTACAATGGTAGAGGCTATTTAGACGCTGGTTTTGCAGGCTTTAACACCCCATATAAACCTGTTTATGTTTTTAGAATGGGGGGAGAAAATGCAATTAACTTTATAATGGCTTCGCCTAAACTTTCTCGAAAAAATCCAGCAATAATATTTTATATGACCAATAATTATCCTTCTGCTAATCTGTCTAATTTGTTAAAAGGTCAATTTAGTTTAATACAGTATACAATTAATAATGGAAAGGCTTTTCGTAATGCATTTAAGTAAAATGGCCAAACTATCGTTTATATTAATTTTGAGTTTTTTGTTTCTTCAATGTAGACCTAATCAAACAAAAACTAAATATAAGAAAAGTTATATTTTTAAAGAGCCTATAAAAATAATAGTTGACTCATTTATTGTTGAAAATAAAGGATATAATATATATGAATTGTATATAAATAAAAAGTCTCCCCACTATAGTATATTATACCTTTTCGCAGGAGAGTTTTCTCGGACTATAGTTGAAGATAGTCTTGAAGATCAACATCCATTGATTAAAATAATGTCTAATAAGACACCAGTATATGTATATTCTGGTGCTGAACGTTATATTAAATCAGATGATTCCCCGCTAATAAATGATACTATTAATAAGCCACGAATTCCTAAAGTTCCAGGTGGTGTCTATTGGATAATAAAAGATAGTCTTCATAATATTAATATCATTAAACGAAATCATTCGTCTGACTATCCTTTTATGCCCCTTTTTAGGGTGGTCAAGTTTCCACCTCCAATAATGGCAGATAGCGTGAGATGATTCTAAGCATAATGTTTGTAGCAATTTTCCCCCGCTAGTGCGCGATTGTACCTTAAATCAGCAAATCTGGTCGGTGAAAGGTAAAATTAACCCCCGCTAGTGCGCGAATCCTTTCGCGGTTTTTTTACCCTTTCTAAAAAAATGCTTATTTTTAGGCAATATGCGGATAAAAGTTTTTCAATATAAAGACCAATTAGGGAACATACGGTTAAGTTATAAAAACACCGGTAACGGATTAGAAATAGTACAAGAAAATAATTATTACCCTTTTGGAATGCAGCATAAAGGGTATAATGAGCAAGTAAACGAGAAGGAATACCCTTATAAAACTTACCAAGGCCAAGAATTAAACAAAGAACTGGGGCTTAATTGGCTTTCCTTTAAATACCGCAACTACGACCCGGCTATTGGGCGGTTTATGAGTGTAGACCCATTGGCCGCGAAATATCCTTATAACGGAGTTTATAATTTTTCTGAAAACCGAGTGATTGATGGAGTGGAATTGGAAGGGTTGGAGGCTATTCGTATAATTTCCGGCGGGCTCAGTTGGATTAGAACAAAAGATTATACTAAAACCGAACAGTTTTTGGCAGAATTTGGGGCATCAATTTTACATCCTATAGCAGCACTAAGAATTGGCAAATATAAAAGAGGTGGTACTAATATTACAAGCGTGACTGGACGAATTGCTCGACATATGGAAAACAATAGCAATATGACTAGTGGGATTGGAGGAGAAAGTAATGCATTTCGGCATGTATTATGGTCAGCTACTTTAACGAATTTATTTGGGAGTGAAACGGCTACAGATATAACTAATGCACATGAGGCTACAAAAGTCACACAAGTTTTAATGATTGATTTCAATAGGCCTTTAATTCAAAATTTAGGATATGCAGACTCTGTCGATGACATTCTAAATAATATGATTGGTCGTGAAATAGGTAATTCCTTATCGGAGGGTACTTCAATAAAAAATATAGCGAAGGAGGTTATGAGAAGATTCTATTCACAAGGATTTTGGACAACCTCTAAAGATAATACAGGTATTCTTAAGGTTGGTAGAAATCAAATTTCTCAGGGACAATATAAAAGGTCTTTAAAAATTTTAAAAAGCCTCAACGTAAAAGGGTTTAGTTCTGAAGATTTAAAAGATTTAGAGTCTGACTGATTATGAAAAAAAAAATAACTTCTATTCTTTCTTGTATAATATTACTCCTTGTAATAGGGGGGTGCAGGAATAGTATTAAATTTGACTCAAAGAAGTGGAAAAATTGGAAACAAACCGAAAATAATCTATCTTTAAGATGGAAAATGTCGGGAGACTTAATTGAAAATCATCATATAAAAGGAATGACAAAAAAAGAGGTGTTTGAACTTTTGGGAAAACCAACTTTGGATTATGAAAATTCCATTTCTTATAATTTAGGGTATTCTGAAAATGGAGTAGATAATGGGGCATTAATACTTGTTTTTAAAGAAGATACGGTCTATAAAATTAATTTATATGGTGGTTAAGTTATCCCCGCTAGTGCGCGATTGCATTGCGTGCCTTTAGGTTCTAAGAAAAATGCTTATTTTTAGGCAATATGCAGCTAGACGTTTTTCAATATAAAGACCAATTGGGGAATATACGGCTTTCTTATGCAGATATTAATGGAGATGGAACTCTTCAACCCACTACAGAAATTCTGGATGAAAGAAACTATTACCCGTTTGGGTTAGAATATAAGGGTGCGATTGCATCGCGCTCTATTTTAAAACAATAGCAGCCTTCTGTTTGTAAGACTGCTATCTATAAACCTGCGTTCGATTATTATCACCATTTAAAACTGAGTATTTTTATTGATTTTGACTTTGCGATAATAATCGAACTCAGGTTATCTTAACTTATAATTTTTTGGCGTTTTTTACCTTTTGTTTGGTAATGGCTATCTCAATGACTTCTTTCATATCGTTTACATAGTGAAAAGTTAGCCCTTTTAGATAGTCTTCCTTAATTTCGGCAATGTCTTTTTTATTTTCGGCACAGAGAATAATCTCTTTAATTTTAGCCCTTTTAGCCGCTAAAATCTTCTCTTTTAATCCGCCTACCGGAAGCACTTTTCCACGTAAGGTAATTTCTCCGGTCATGGCCAAATTCTTTTTTACTTTGTGTTGGGTAAACAGCGAAACGAGCGAAGTGAGCATGGTAATACCGGCACTGGGACCATCTTTGGGAGTAGCCCCTTCCGGCACGTGAATATGTACGTTATACTTCTCAAAAACTTCCGGATTAATCTCAAAACTTTTGGCGTTGGCTTTGATGTATTCCATGGCTATGGTAGCCGATTCTTTCATTACTTTACCCAAGTTTCCGGTAATGCTTAAGTTGCCTTTTCCCGGTGATAAAATAGATTCGATAAACAAAATTTCACCCCCTACACTGGTCCACGCTAAGCCGGTAACCACCCCGGCTACTTCGTTATTTTCATATTTATCGTGTTCGCGAGCCGGCCCGAGGATTTTTTCTAAATCGGCTGTAGAGAGTTTGGGGTTATAGTTCTCTTCCATTACAATGTTTTTGGCTATATACCGCACAATTTTAGCCAGTTGTTTTTCGAGGCCACGCACGCCCGATTCTCGTGTATAACCGTCTACAATTTGTTCAATTTCTTTCTTGCCCAAGCTAAGGTCTTTTTTGGCTAAGCCATGTTCTTTAATTTGTTTGGGCAACAAGTGGCGTTTGGCTATCTGTACTTTTTCTTCTAAGGTGTAGCCAGACATTTCAATAATTTCCATTCGGTCGCGCAAGGCCGGATGAATCGTATTCAGCGAGTTGGCTGTTGCAACAAACATAACTTTAGACAAGTCGTAGCCAATTTCTAAAAAATTGTCGTGAAATTCTTCATTTTGTTCGGGGTCTAGTACCTCTAAAAGAGCCGAAGCCGGATCGCCTTGATGGCCGTTACTCACTTTGTCAATTTCGTCTAATACAAAAACAGGGTTACTGGTGCCGGCGCGTTTTAAACTCTGAATAATACGACCGGGCATAGCGCCTATATATGTTTTTCGGTGCCCACGGATTTCCGCTTCGTCGCGCAGCCCTCCTAAAGAAATGCGAACGTACTCGCGATCTAAGCTCTCGGCAATTGATTTGCCCAGCGATGTTTTTCCGACTCCCGGAGGGCCGTATAAACACAAGATAGGCGATTTCATATCGTTGCGTAATTTTAAAACGGCTAGGTATTCAATTACCCGTTTTTTGACATCTTCGAGGCCGTAGTGTTCACGATCTAAGATTTTTTGAGCCCGTTTTAAATCGAATTTATCTTTGCTGAACTCGTTCCACGGTAAATCTAAAAATAAATCGAGGTAGTTACGTTGAATAGAAAACTCGGCTACCTGTGGATTCATGCGTTGCATTTTTGCGAGTTCTTTCTCAAAATGTTCCTTAACAGATTTGCTCCACTTCTTACTTTTGGCGCGTTCTCGCAAATCTTGCATTTCCCCTTCATTGGTCACGCCACCCAACTCTTCTTGAATGGTTTTCATTTGTTGATGAAGGAAATACTCACGCTGCTGTTGGTTCATATCATTTTGCACTCTAGACTGAATGTCGTTGCGCAACTCTAATTTCTTCAACTCTAGGTTGATGGACTTTAGTGTTTTTAGGGCTCGTTGATGGAGATCTTTGGTGGCTAAAAGCTCTTGTTTTTCCTTTACTGATAAATTCATGTTAGAAGACACAAAGTTTACCAAGAAAGAATTGCTCTCAATATTGTTGATGGCAAAAGAAGCTTCAGAAGGAATATTGGGACTGTTTTTAATAATCTGCAGAGACAAATCTTTAATAGAGTCTATAACTGCTAAAAATTCTTCATCATCTTTTTCAGGACTAGTTTCGGGCGCTTCTGATACGCTGGCTTCTATAAAAGGTTCTTCAGAAACGACCTCATCTATTTTAAATCGTTTTTTACCTTGAATGATGACGGTCGTGTTTCCGTCAGGCATCTTTAAAACACGCAAAATACGAGCTACCACTCCTAAATTATGTATGTCTTTAGGCGTCGGATTTTCTATTTTAGCATCTTTTTGTGCTACAACCCCCACAATTTTGTCGGTGCTGTTGGCTTTGTTAATTAGCTCAATAGACTTATCTCTTCCGGCGGTAATTGGAATGACAACTCCCGGAAAAAGCACGGTATTACGCAAAGGTAAAATAGGCAGCACTTCGGGTATACTTTCTTTTTTTATTTCTTCTTCATCTTCAGGGGTCATTAATGGAATAAATTCTGCATCCTCATCAATTCCTTGAAGTGACAAATTGTCAATATTAAATAGTTTTGAGTTTCCCATAGTTATATTTTCGCCAATCTGTCAGATTGGAGTTATTCAATTAAAAAAATGGTTTTTTATATAATTGAAAATCAATAGTTTAATTCTGTTGTCGTTTAGACTCTTTTCTAATAAGTCAATTCCTGTGCCAATAATTTTGTGGTTAAAAGAGATACCTTCCTTTTTATTTTCAGTGTTGTATTCTTACCAAATTGTTTAGTTTTGTGAAAAGGGCAAATTGGAAACAGAACATATTATTTTGGGTATAGATCCCGGAACGACCATTATGGGGTTCGGGTTGATTAAAGTTGTGGGAAAAAAGATGAACTTCTTACAGTTTAATGAATTGGTGCTGAAAAAATACCGCGACCATTATTTAAAATTAAAATTAATTTTTGAGCGAACCATTGAACTGATTGAAACGTACCACCCGGATGAGATTGCCATTGAGGCTCCTTTTTATGGAAAAAACGTGCAATCTATGTTGAAATTGGGCCGCGCACAGGGGGTGGCTATGGCAGCTGGGTTGAGCCATGAAATTCCGGTAACAGAGTATTCACCTAAAAAAATAAAAATGGCCATTACCGGCAATGGAAACGCCAGTAAAGAGCAAGTAGCCAAAATGCTGCAACAAATTTTATCACTTAAAACATTACCCAACAATTTAGACGCTACCGATGGACTTGCGGCAGCTGTATGTCATTTTTATAATCATACGGGTGTGGGCACCGCAACTAAGAAATATAGCGGTTGGGCGGCTTATGCCCAACAAAATCCGGATAAAGTAAAATAGCATTTATTGAGTGAATTATGAACAAAAGGAGGCATTCAGAACCTTTCCGGTTATTTTTTTTAACCGTTATTTTGGCATTGAATTTTTTACCTGCTTGTGGACAAGATCGTCAGCGTATATATGGAAAAATTATAGCGGATTCTATTAACAATACTACCGTTAATGTGGTTAATATTACAGCTAAAAGGGGAGTAATAAGTAGGCCGGGTGGTCAGTTTAATTTGTGGGTAAAGAAAGGAGATACATTACTGTTTACGGGAGTAAAATACAGACACAAACGAGTAATAATAACAGATTCTGTTTTACAGAAAGAAAAATGGACAGTTTATTTAAAAAATGCGCTGTATGTCTTGCCCGAAGTAAGTGTGAGTAGTTTGGGTCTTACTGGTAATTTGCGTGAAGATGAAAAAAAATTAAAACCATTTAATCAGGCCAAGGAGGGTTTTCCGCATACAGCCAAACCGATTACCCCGGCAGAACGTCGCCTTTATACCGCCTCTACCGGAGGGGGGCTTATTCCGCTAGACCCTATTATAAATATGATTACCGGCAGGATGGCAATGATTAAAAAGCAAGTGGCGAATGAACATTTAGAAGCTGATAAGAAACGAGTGTTTAAGATTGTGCCGCGTTGGTTTTTTCTAGATGAGTTGAAAATAGATAAAGACAGGTTGTATCTTTTTATTCATTATTGCCTCGATTTTAAGGAGTTTAAAGAAAAGCTGCATGCTAAAAACACGCTAGTCTTAATGGACTATCTTCGTAAGAAGGCCATAGACTTTAAAAAAAGAGTAAGTAAAGAAAAGTGAAAGTGCCCCTTTCTTTTTAACGTAGAAGCATAATACATCCATACTTTTTTCTGTAAATTTGCACCAAGTTTTAATTATGATTACACCAGCTTTATTTTTAGGCATTGGCGGCTCAGAAATTGCTTTCATTATTTTTGTAGTGGTCATTATATTTGGGGCAGATAAGGTTCCGGAGATAGCACGTGGGTTTGCCAAGGCTATTAAAACGGTTAGAAATGCTACCAACGACATCAAAAATGAAGTTACTCGATCAGCGGAAGAACATTTTGATGGAGACGCCGGAAAAGAAATTAAAGATGAGCTAACCAAGGTAAGAGACGACCTTGAAGAATTAACAGGCTCTATTAAACGTAATCGATTTTAAATAGTACTTTTCTAACTTATTCTTTCTGAGTACATTTGTTGCAGTTGTACGAAATTTGAGAAAATAAGAGATAAACGAGTAGGTTTCCTTATTTTTGTGGTTTAGTCAAAGTAAGCTAGAAATGATTGAGAGTAAAGACAAACGCTATGCTCAGCGTGGGGTTTCTGCCCAAAAACAAGAAGTACACGAGGCTATTAAAACCATAGACAAAGGTTTGTATCCCAAAGCTTTTTGTAAAATAGTACCTGATTATTTAACCAATGATGATGCCTATGCGCTTGTAATGCACGCAGATGGAGCCGGTACGAAATCATCGTTAGCTTATATGTATTGGAAAGAAACTGGTGATCTTTCTGTGTGGAAAGGAGTGGCACAAGATGCGCTCATTATGAATATAGATGATTTGCTTTGTGTGGGAGTTACCGACAAAATTTTATTGTCTTCTACCATTGGCCGAAATAAAAAATTAATTCCCGGAGAAGTCATAGCTACTATTATTAACGGAACCGAAGAATTGCTAGCTGATTTGCGCAGCTATGGTGTTCAAATTTATTCTACCGGTGGTGAAACCGCTGATGTAGGAGATTTAGTAAGAACCATAATTGTAGATTCTACAGTAACGGCTCGTATTAAGCGTTCAAATATTATAGATAACGCTTGTATTAAAGCAGGAGATGTTATTGTAGGGTTGTCTTCTTCTGGTAAGGCTAGTTATGAGAAAGAATATAACGGAGGTATGGGCAGCAATGGACTTACGTCAGCCAGACACGATGTTTTTTCAAAAACGGTGGCCAAAAAATACCCAGAGAGTTATGATGCTGCTATTCCTGAAGAATTGGTTTATTCAGGCTCAAAAGAATTAACATCTACTATTGAAGAATCTCCTCTAAATGCCGGAAAATTGGTGCTTTCTCCAACCCGTACATATGCACCCATTATTAAGAAGGTACTTGAGAAGTACTCGCCTAAAGAAATTCACGGTATGATTCATTGCAGTGGAGGAGCGCAGACTAAAATTTTGCATTTTGTTGATAACTTACACGTGGTCAAAGACAATATGTTTCCAATTCCACCATTATTTAAACTGATTCATCAAGAAAGTGGCACAGATTGGAAAGAGATGTATCAAGTATTTAATATGGGACACAGAATGGAGCTGTATGTGCCAAAAGAAATAGCAGAAAATATAATAGCTATTTCACAATCTTTTGGTGTTGATGCCCAGATTGTAGGGTATGTTGAAGAGGGATCGAAGAGTCTAACAATAAAAAGCGAATTTGGAGAATTTCAGTATTAATAAGCATTAGTAATTGATGAATTTACGGTATTTTTGTTTAGTTGTTTTTTGCTTTCTTTTTGCCTTTCGTGGATTTGCGCAAGATTCTACCGCGCAGAAAAAGGCAGAAGGTAACTTAGTAGTGTGGCCTATTTTGGGAATTTCAAAAATTATTGATAGTGTAGGTCGAAAAAACCCTGAGATTTATTGGAGCAGTCAAAATAGATTTGGTGTAGATATTAGTGAGGTGGCTTTTAGCAACTGGAGCGCAGGGGGAAGTAATTCGGTTTCCTTTTTGTTTAATACCGACATAAAACGCACCTATGAACACAATGAATTGCGGTGGCAAAATGAATTGATAGCGCGTTATGGAATTAATGCGCAAAAGGGGCGAAAACTCAGAAAAACAGACGATCACATAGAGTTTGTTTCTACCCTTGGTTACCGAGCCGATAGCCTATCATCTTGGTTCTATTCAGCCAAAATGAATTTCAAGACACAGTTTTCTAATGGGTATTCATATCCTAATAGAGATGAATATATTTCACGATTTATGGCACCGGGTTATATGTTTATTGGTTTTGGAGCAGAATACGGAAGAGATAGTGATAAATTTACGCTGTATATCTCTCCGGCTACCGAAAAAACTACTTTTGTGTTGAGCCAACGATTGGCTAATAAAGGAGCTTTTGGGGTGCAAAAGGCTATTTATGATGCTAGTGGAAATATTATTAAAGAAGGTAAACGCAGTAAATCAGAATTTGGTATATTGATTACTAACAGCTATAATGCAGAGGTACTAAAAAACATTCGCATAGAAAATCGTATTAGTCTATACACCGATTATTTACATGATTTTGGAAATATAGATATAGACTGGAGCCTTAATTTTAGTTTTAAGGTGAATGATTTTGTAGCGGCTAAAATAGGTTCCCATTTATTGTATGATAATGATACAAAAAACATGTATACCAATGCTGCCGGGCAAGAAGTGCAAGGAGGCGCTAAAGTACAATGGAAACAACAATTAGGAATTGGGGTTTTGCTAAGTATATAAAGCCTCATCTACCCTTAAACTTCTCTATTTTTACAGTACGTCATTCCATTAAAATTGTCGTAAATTCGCGCCAAGCCAAAAAATACTATGATAGAAAAACTCAATATAATAAAACAACGTTTTGACGAGGTAAGTGATTTGATTATTCAGCCGGATGTTATTGCAGATCAAAAACGATATGTCAAACTCACTAAAGAGTATAAGGAGTTAAAAGATTTGATGACTGAACGTAAAAAATATATTGAGCTCACACAGAATATAGCCGAAGCTAAAGAGATTATTGCTAATAGCGCGGATGAGGAGATGGTTGAAATGGCCAAGATGGAATTAGAAGAAGATGAAGAAGCCCTACCAAAGCTAGAAGAAAAAATTAGGATGATGTTGATTCCTAAAGACCCGGAAGATGAGAAAAATGCAGTAGTAGAAGTAAGAGCAGGCACCGGTGGTGATGAAGCTAGTATTTTTGCCGGCGATATTTTTAAAATGCTCAATAAATATTGTGAACACAAAGGGTGGAAGGTAGATGTAGTTGATTTTAACGAAGGGACTAACGGTGGATTTAAAGAAATTCAATTTGAAGTATCAGGTGAAGAAGTATACGGTACGTTAAAATACGAAGCCGGTGTGCATCGTGTGCAACGGGTGCCACAAACAGAAACACAAGGAAGAGTTCATACCAGCGCTGCTTCTGTAATGGTCTTTCCGGAGGCAGAAGAGTTTGATGTAGAGATAAACCCTAAAGAGGTTCGTATAGATTATTTTTGCTCATCGGGTCCGGGAGGGCAGTCGGTAAATACAACATATTCTGCCGTGCGGTTAACGCATATTCCTACCGGATTGGTGGCTCAGTGTCAAGATCAAAAATCGCAGCACAAGAACAAAGAAAAAGCTTTTCGCGTATTGCGGTCTCGTTTGTATGATTTAGAGTTGGCTAAAAAACAAGAGGAGGATGCAGCTAAACGTGGGTCTATGGTACAAACCGGAGATCGAAGTGAAAAAATAAGAACCTACAACTATCCACAAGGGCGTGTTACCGATCACCGAATCAATTTAAGTGTATTTGATTTACCCAAGGTAATGGATGGCCATATTCAAAAATTTATCGACGAACTTAAATTGGCAGAAAACACCCAAAAATTAAAAGACGCTTCCGATTTGTTGTAGCGGTTTTATTTTACACTAAACGCAACTTTTCCGAGTGTTTCTACGCTTGCTTCTACACGTTGATTAGGGTTGAGGTAAACAGCTGCTGTAGCGGCTCCGGCCATAATAATATGCCCCTTTTCTACCGGAATACTTGCCGTAGAAGCTAATCGACTAAGCTCAACCACAGATTGTAAGGGGTTGTTTAGAATAGCTGCAGTTTTTCCTTTTTCTACTACTTCATCGTTTATTTTTAATTGAATGGAAAGGTCAGAGATGGCTGTTTTTAATGGTTTCCAAGTCCCAATAACATAACCGGTAGAAGAGCAGTTATCGGCAATAACATCTTCTAATGAAAATTTAAAATTTTTGTAACGAGAGTCAATAACTTCAATAGCCGGAGCCATCATATCGATGTATTCAGGAATAGTTTTTAGTGTGAGTGGGGCTGTAATGGGTTGGCTAACACGAAAGGCAATTTCCGGTTCGGCCCGTGGATGAATCCATCGAGATAAATCTGCTTCTTCTTTGGGCTGTAAAGTCATCTTATCGGTTAAAATCCCCCAAATTAAATCGTGTACCCCCATCTGTTTCATCTTGGCGTAGCTAGTAAACCCTAATTTAAAACCTACCATTTTTTCTCCTCTGGCTATGCGTTTTTTTATGGATAGATGTTGTATGGTATACGCTTCTGCTAGACTGATATTATGTTGAATAGAGAGTTGTTCTACAGCGGTGGCTGTTTGTGCAGCGTTATCTAAAAGGGTGGCTATTTGCTCGTGTGTCATATAGATTTATTTTGGAACTAATAATGGTAATTTTCGCTTTTCAATATTTCAAGCGTGGTTTTCTTAATCAGGTCTAGTTTGTCTTTTAATGAATGATTGGGAGCAATTTTGCCGGAAGTAAGTAATTGAAACATCGCTTTGTCTTGAGCGCGACCTTGCCGCATGGCTTCAGCATAACCAATGCTTTCTTGAAAGGCAACCAGTCTATATTTAGCAGAATATTCTTTAGGGTAGGTTTGCTCTAGAGCGGTTTCTAACGCACGCTTTTGTTGGAATAGAGGAGAAGCTGTATCAGACATCATTTCCTCGAAATTATCGAGTGATAAATCTCCAATGGCATCGGTATCTATTTTTCGTTGTTGAGTATATGCCGAAAATAAACTTTCCCAGGTTCCGGAGTGAGTATCTAAAAACTGGTCAAACACAGTAACGTCTTCAAAGGAAGCGTTCATTCCCTGTCCATAAAAAGGGACAACGGCATGGGCAGAATCTCCCATTAATAATACGTTGTCCTGATAGTGCCAAGGAGCGCATTTAATCATGCCCAATATTCCGGTAGGGTTTTCAAAAAATACTTTTTCTAAATTGGGCATTAAAGCCGCAGCGTCAGGATATTGTGTATCAAAATAAGCGCGTACTTTTTGTGGAGTGTCTAAGGTGTCAAAATTATGTTTACCGTCTTTATAAGCCATAAATAACGTAACGGTAAAACTTCCATCAATGTTAGGTAAGGCTATAATCATATCCTTTTTACGCGGCCAGATATGAAGTGCATTTTTAAAGAGTTGAAAAGAACGGCCTTCTCCTGCGGGAATATGAAGTTCTTTATACCCATGGCTTAAGAATTTTTGCGTGTAATCAAATAGAAAATGAGATTTTTGAAGCATGCTTTGCCTCACTACAGAACCAGCTCCGTCAGTACCAATAATGATAGTTGCTTTTTTGGTTAGTTTTTCGCCGGTGTTTAGGTTTTGAAAAGTGGCTTCGGTTTTCTCTACATCTACAGCGGTACAGGCAGTTGAAAAAGTAATGCTGACTCGATTCATTTTTTCGGCTTCATCTAACAGTAAAGCATTTAAACCGGGCCTAGAAATGGAGTTGATGTACTCCTCTTCTAATCCACTGTAACGAGAAAGAAAAGTATCACTTTTTAGGGGGTGAATCATCCTACCTTTCATAGGAATACAAAGCTGTTGCACTTTTTCTTCTAACCCAACAAGCCGCATAGCTTTTAGTCCACGGTTAGAGAGCGCTAAATTAATAGAACGCCCGGCAGCAATAGTAGTTTTGCGTAAATCTTCTCGTTTTTCTATTAATTCAACTTGGTGTCCACGCTGTGCTAAACGCAATGCTAAAAGAGATCCACAGAGTCCGGCGCCAATGATTAATATGTGTTGTGGTTTTTCCATTAAGCTAATAGGGTTTTAATTTTTTGAATGAGGTGAAAAACATCTTCGTAACTGGTGTATAGTGGCACAGGTGCTAGGCGGATTACGTTAGGTTCTCGCCAATCAGCAATAACCCCGGCTTGTGTTAGCTCTTCAAAAAAAGTTTTACCAGCAGTTTGTAAGGCTATAGACAGTTGGCAGCCGCGCTCTTTTGGGCTGGATGGAGTGATGATGTGGACGGCGTTTCCGGGAATACAGTTGATTAAAAATTCTAAATATCCGGTTAGTTGTACAGACTTTTTGCGAATATTTTCAAAACCAGCTTCTTTAAAAATAGCTAGCGAGGCTCGGATGGCTGCTAAAGATAAAATTGGCGGATTACTGAGTTGCCAGCCTTCAGCGCCTGGAATGGGGTCAAAATCTTTACGCATGTTAAACCGCGTTTTTTTATTGTGTCCCCACCATCCGGCAAAGCGGCTTAAATCGTGATTGTTAGCATGGCGTTCATGTACAAAACAACCTCCCACACTGCCGGGGCCACTGTTTAGGTATTTGTAAGAACACCACACTGCAAAATCAGCTTCAACATCGTGTAGATTAGGTTGAATGTTTCCGGCTCCATGTGCCAAATCAAATCCTACCATGCAGCCGTGCTCATGCCCTAAAGAGGTTATTTTTTTTAACGGAAAAGATTGCCCGGTGTAGTAGTTGGTAGAACCGATGAGAAGTAATGCTACTTCGCCCTCATTTTCTTCAAGTAGCTTTTTTAAATCTTCTAGGCGGCAAAGGTCCTCACCTTTTCTAGGTTGCCAAAAAAGTAAATCTTGTTCCGGATCGAACCCGTGAAAATTGAGTTGCGATTTTACAGCATATTTGTCAGAAGGAAAGGCATCGCTTTCCATAATAATTTTGCGTTTTTTAGGGGTGGGCTGATAAAAGGAAACCAACATAAGGTGCAGGTTGACTGTTAGTGTATTCATCATTACTACCTCAATTGGCTTAGCACCCACAATTTTAGCCATTGTTTCGGTAAGAAATTCGTGGTAAGGTTTCCAAGGGTGTTTGGCATCGGTATGCCCTTCTACACCAAGTTTAGCCCAGTCGTTTAGTTCTTCTTGTAGGTACTGCTGTGTAATTTTGGGTTGCAACCCCAAAGAGTTTCCACAAAAATAAAGCTGTGTTTTTCCATTTTTTTCAGGGAAGTGAAATTGTTCTTTATAGGAAGCTAACGGGTCTTGAGCATCCATTTCTTTTGCAAAACTCAGTGAGTTTTTATACGATATATCCGTCATGTGAAAAGCGTAAATCTGTTTTCTGCTAATTTAGAAATAAATAATCTTTTTACAGATGATTTATGAAGAACCTGTATTAGTTGTTTTTAGTGAAGTCAATATTGATTCCGAAGAGGCTGGAGCTGGCAGCGGCGCTGAACCGAGCGTATGTGTAGCTAATCCTAATCTTGTTGAATTTGATAGAGAAACCTCCGCTCAGTCCGGCAAAAGCGCGTTGATCTACGATACGCAATTCTTCTCCGCGTCTAAAATTATAGCCTAGTCTTACTGTAAATCCCCCTTCAGGAAAAAGTTCTAATCCGAGGATAACATGGCGAAGAGTATTGTTAAAAAAATCAGGATTATCAGGGATGATGTTTCCTTCTAAATCGGTTTTATCACGTGCGGTATTCCTAAAGGCAAGTTTCCATTGTTGTAGGTTGGCCAAGGTTAGATGCCACCGAATAGGAAGATTTTTCACTTTTTGTGAAATACCTACATCTATTTCTAACGGAAGTGTTTCATACACTTCGTGATAGGGTTTAAACTGTGAACCGGCATTGCGTAGCACAGCGCTGATAATGAGGTTTTGTGCCGGATTTCGATAAGTGATTCCTATATCAACGGCGGCACCAAATGAGCTGTATTGTTCTAATTTAGAGGATATTAATTTGAAGTTGGCTCCTACATAAAATTTAGAAAAGGGAATGTTGTAGGCATACCCTACAGAAAGGGCTACTTCTTGGCCGCTAAAAGTACCGGTAGCATTACCAAACTGATCATACCCTTGAAAAGTACCATAGTCTACATAAGTAACTCCGGTTTGCAGTACACCGGCTCGTCTGCTCAACATAAAAGCGTAGGCAACAGTTCCGTAGTTTACGTCGGCTAGGTAATTTACATAGTTTAGAGAAAGTTGGTTACGCATTTCTCTGTTTATGGTGGCAGGGTTAAAGAGCCCGGAGGTAGGGTCATACGTGTAGCCGGTAATATTTATACCACCTAAGGCCGCTTGTTTGGGTGAACTGACAAGGTTTAGAAACTGATAGGTATGTTTTCCTCCAATCTGCGCATGTGCAGAGAAAGAGCAAAGTACAAAACACATTATAACCCCGAACTTTTGCATATAGATTTTACTAACCTATGAATAAAACGCACATATTCGGGTTTTATTGGAAATTAACGAGTGCTGATTTTTAGTATTTTGCCGCTAACAAAATTACTGGTTTGTGGGATATACGGTTTCTGCATCTAAATAATCAGGGATACCGTCGTTATCAGCATCCGGAAATTCAATATCTGCCGGAGTTATGATTCCGTTTTGGGTAGGGTGTACGATTATTTCATCTTTTGTAGCAATTCCATCACCGTCATCATCGCCATCTATAAAGTTAGCGGTAAAGTCACCATCGGTATCGTCGTCTTTCAGGAACCCATTATTATTAAGATCTTCCATGTAAGAAGGAATACCATCGTTGTCATGGTCCATTTGAACGGCTTTTACAAGTTGAAAACTCACAATAATAGGAGCGTATTGTTCTAATTTGGTGCCAAATGGAGAACTTTGAAAATAGCCTAATCCTGATGGGATGAAGATAGCGCCTATGCCATAATCATTGTTGTAAGAAATGGTTCCATCAGGGTTAGCAGTAAACCCGGATGCGCCTGAAAATTCGATAATTCCCGCGGTAGTTCCTTTGGTAATAACCGCATCGTTAGATCGTGGAATGTCAATAACCATTGGGTATTTTGATTCATCAAGCGTTACGTTGTTTAGGTTTTCCATCCTAAAAGACATAGCTACTTTATCTCCAAAAGTAGGTTGATAAGCAGCAGAATCACCTTTTCTAACTTGTAAATAATACAAGGTATATTCTACTTTGTCTGGCTTAACGGTTTTGGTTTTTAAATTGGGGTCGTTAATAAGGGGTGTTTTATTGGCATTTGCCCCGGCTAGGGTGTCAAAAATTATTTGGGTAGGGCGTACGCCGTTTAAAGATGCAGACAAATGGTAGGTGTGCGTTTCTAAAAACGTTTTAATTTGTGCTATATTTTCTTGATATACCTCGTTTTCGTCTCTAGGAGGTTCGGTTTTAGACTTGTTATCATCGTCTTTATCACAAGAAATAACTACTAGCGCTAACAACAGTACGGGAATATATTTCAGAAGCTTCTTCATCTGTCTTTTCATTTTAAGATTGCGAAGATACAATTTTCATTCATTTTTTTTATTTTTAGACAAAATTTCGGGAAAATGAGAGTTGATAAATTTTTGTGGTGTGTACGTCTTTATAAAACCCGTAGTTTGGCAACAAAAGCATGTAAACGGGGCCATGTACAAGTAAATAATGAAAGTGCAAAACCTTCTAGAGAGGTATACCCGAGTGATAAAATTGCTATCAGAAAAAACCAAATAAACTATCTTATAGAAGTAATAGAACTTCCAAAATCTAGGCGAGGGGCAAAATGGGTAAAGTTGTATATTAATGATATTACTCCTAAAGAGAATATAGAAAAATTAGATTTGTTGAGTTATGAACGTTCTCAGGGAAGAAAAAAAGGAACCGGACGTCCTACCAAAAAGGATAGACGAGAATTAGAAGATTGGTATGAAGGAAAAGAAGAAGATTGGTATGATGACTAATTTTAGGGGCAATTCTTTCGACACAATTTTATTGAAGTTATCGTTTAGAGTAGCTAAAAAGCCCTATTTTTGAAACCCTAATCAGTAAGCAATGAACACTACCAAAACACTCATTTTAGACCATCGTCAAATCGAACAGAAGATTAGGCGAATGGCCTATCAAATATATGAACACAATAGTGGTGAAGAAACGCTAATTGTAGCCGGTATAACGGCATCGGGTTATGAATTGGCAAAGCGGATAGAGAAAGTGTTAACGACCATTTCTCCTCTTAAAATCAACTTATGTCAAGTAACTGTTGACAAAGAGAATCCGCTGTCAGCAATACAATGCTCATTGGTGGAAGATGCCTATAAAAATAAGGTAGTAGTGTTGGTAGATGATGTGCTCAATTCAGGTTCGACATTAATTTATGGAGTGCGTCATTTTCTAGAGGTTCCACTCAAAAAACTGCAAACTGTGGTGTTGGTAGATCGCAGCCATAAACGCTATCCTATTAAAGCTGATTTTAGAGGAATTTATTTATCTACATCATTAAATGAGATGGTTAAAGTAACCTTTGACAAAGAAAGTAAAGTAGAGTTGTTTTAGGGAGTTAACTTAAATTTAGTGATAAAAAAACACCCTTGAATAGACGACGTCTTATACAAGGGTGCTAAAAATAAAGTATTTCTATTACATCGCAGTAGAGTCTTGAACTTCTTCAATAGCGTCTTTTACGGTATCAACTGCTTGCTGAACAGTATTTTTTACGGTATCAGCTGCTTGTTTAACGGTATTTTCTACGGTTTCTTTTTGTTTGTCTTTTTTAGTGTTTCTGCACGATACAGCAGAGAAAGTAACAAATAATAAAGCTACTAAAGTCACTAAACGAATTGTTTTTTTCATGATATAAATATTTAGCGTTTAATAGAGTTTTAACGAAAAAAAAATTGAAATATTGTAAACATTAAAAAAAATATTTTTTTAATGTTTTAAGTATTGGCTACTTGGTTAAAAACTTGCGCCGTGCAATATGGGTCATAATAATTTTTGTGGCCCCTTTATTCTTTTGTACAAACAGCCGAGAATTCTCACCTATTTGCTGCCTGTAATTTGCATCAGTTACGAGTCTTTCAAGTATAGAAGAGCATGCTTGTGCGTTGTTTACAGAAAACAAACCTTCTTGTCTTAGTAGCATTTTTGCTTCCGGAAAATAGTTGTAGTTTTTTCCAATAATAATAGGAACTCCAAAAGCGGCGGGTTCTAAAATATTGTGCAATCCTGTTTTTCCGGCAGCTCCACCTACATACGCCACATCAGCATAAGCATATATTTTGGTTAAAAGTCCGATGGTGTCAATAATAAGTACAGAAAACTTGCGCAAATCTTGCCCTTCCTTATCAGAATACAATAAACTAGAGACTGTTAATTTACGCTGTAGCCCGGTTATGTGTTGTGGTTTAATTTGGTGTGGTGCGAGAATAAATTTAACTCCTTTTGGTGCTTTGTTGATATAATCAACTAGCAGGGCTTCATCTTCCGGCCATGTACTTCCGCCCACTACGCACAGATTTTCACCTTTAAACTGAGTGATAAAATCAAGGCGATTGTTCATTTCTAATTGTTTAGATACACGGTCAAATCGCGTATCTCCACTTTTCGTAACTTTTGTAAAGTCGTTATTTTTTAAAACGGTTACAGAAGATTCATTTTGCACAAACAAATGATTAAAACAGTGCAAAGCGTTTTTCATAAGGTCTGTAAACGACCGAAAATAAATTTGTTCTCTGCGAAAATTTCCGGAGATTAATAAAGTGGGTATGCTACTTTCTTTTAAGGCTCGTAAATAATTGGGCCAAATTTCATATTTCACAAAAATGGCTAACTTGGGCTGTACAATTTTTAGAAAGGTAAACACATTTTTTTGTGTGTCTAATGGTAAGTAACTTACATAATCGGCTATCTTGCTATTCTTTTTTACTTCATAGCCGGAAGGAGAAAAGAACGTAACGAGAATTTTGTAGCGGGGATAAGTTTTTTTCAACTCTTCTAATACGGGTACTCCTTGTTCATATTCACCTAAAGAAGCAGCGTGTAACCAAATAATCCTGTCGGCGGGATTAATTTGTTGCGCTAATTGTTCAAAGACGTGTTTACGCCCATTAACAAAGAGTTTCATTTTAGTACTGAAGAGCTTACTTATAGGAAGCAGCTTTTCAAAAAGGACAATTAAGAAGTTGTAAAGTGATTGCACCGGTAAAAACTTTTTGCGAAAATACGGCTTTCTAAAAAATCAGGTTGAAAAGAACGGGTTATTTCGTAATTTCGTAACGCCAAAAATAACGATATGAAAAAATTACAGATGGTCGATTTACGCGGCCAATACGGAAAAATTAAGGAGACCATAGCCACTTCTTTTGAAGAAATTTTTGCCAATACGGCTTTTATAAATGGGCCGGCAGTGCATAAATTTCAGCAGGAATTAGAAGATTATTTGCAGGTTAAACACGTCATTCCCTGTGCTAATGGTACTGATGCCTTGCAGATTGCCATGATGGGATTGGGGTTAAAACCCGGAGATGAAGTAATTACGGCAGATTTTACTTTTGCAGCTACGGTTGAGGTTATTGGTTTATTGCAATTAACACCGGTTTTGGTTGATGTAGAAAAAGATTCGTTTAACATTAATCCGGAGGCTATACGTAAGGCAATAACCCCCAAGACTAAAGCCATTGTGCCGGTACATTTGTTTGGGCAAGCCGCCAATATGGATGCGATTATGCAAATTGCAAAAGAACACAATTTATACGTAATTGAAGATAATGCGCAAGCTACCGGAGCAACATATCGTTTTGAAGACGGAACGACTCAAAAAACCGGAACGATTGGTCATATTGGGGCTACGTCCTTTTTTCCATCAAAGAATTTGGGTTGTTTTGGTGATGGAGGCGCCCTTTTTACAAATGATGATGAGTTGGCACATCGTATAGAAGGTATTGTAAATCACGGTATGTATAAACGATACTATCACGATGTGGTGGGGGTAAACTCTAGGCTAGATAGCTTTCAAGCAGCCGTACTCAGCGCAAAATTACCTCACCTAGATGCTTATAATAAAGCACGTAGAACAGCAGCGCAGCAATATACAGAAGCTTTTTCAGGTAATACTAACTTGGCCACGCCACAAATTATTACAGAAAATGAAAACACCCATGTTTTTCATCAGTATACCTTGCGTGTACTAAATGGCAAACGCGATGCTTTGGCGGCTCACCTGCAAGAAAAAGGAATTCCTTGTGGAGTGTATTATCCGGTGCCATTGCACCGCCAAAAGGCCTATGCAGATACGCGTTATAACGAGGCAGATTTTGCGGTAACTAATGAAATTTCTGAGCAGGTTATATCCTTGCCCATGCATACGGAGTTAGATGATGAACAGATTGCATATATCACCCAGACGGTAAATACTTTTACGGCGTCTTAATCGTTAAAACTTCTGAAATGAGAGTGCCATTGCTCGCCATGCCTTCTATAAATAATTTGACAGCATCCTGATGGGTGTTAGGAATGCGAAGTGTTTTTATACCACTTTGCACACTTAATTTTATAGCAGGAAACCAGCCTATGGCACCATAATTTTTATAAGGCTCACTATTGTAGTTATGGTATAAAGGCGTATAAAAAGACTTCTCTTGCGCAAAACCATTTTGCATTTTAAGGGCGCGTGTAGTTTCAGAAGGTTTTCCTTTTTTGGAAGAAAAACTACCGCTTTTAGTTTTAATAACAATGGCGCCATTGGCTCCACGCATTCCATAGCGTGCACCAATTTTATTAATGGCTATAGATGTTACATCTGAGGTGCGTAAGTCAACCAGCATGTCGTTGCTCCCGGTCAGTGCCATGCCATCTACAATAACCAATGGATGCCCCGGGCCGCGCATAGAAGTGGCTCCTAAAGTAGAGATTGTTACACCTTTTACACTACGCTGAACCGCGTAGCCTTTGGTGGCAATAAAGTCTGTTATATAGGGATAAATAGCCGCTGTGATTTTATCTATTTTAGTGAAGTGTTCTATGGTAGAGGTACGCCGATCGGAATGTAAGTTTTTAGGGTTGGGTCTAGCTTTAATGTTTATGGTGTCTAATATTTGAGCAGAATAATGCCGAGGAAGCGAATGCGTATATTGTATTATGTTTTTAATTTTTTTGGGAGGTATGTTTAGGTTGACAAAGTCGTGTTGGGTAATGTGTGTTAGGTTTTTAGTGTCTGGCAGCGGACTAATTCTTGTGTAGATTTTTGGAGTAGAAATTTTTCCTTTTTTACTGCCCATCAAACCAAAAGAAACCCATTCACCATTTTCTATGTATAAATGATTTACGGTAAATTGATTTTGCGTATTTAGTTTGGCAACTTGAAAAAGTCGATTCCCTTTTTCTCCTTTTATCATTATGGATTGTGAGCCGTTATTAGTAGGTTCGTTTACGCTGCCGGAGAGCGAAAATCCGTGTTCAGGCTGATAATAAATAGTTGGGGGTCCGCTAAAAATATTTTTCCATGCGTATTTACTCCAACCTTGTGTAAGCAAAAGTAAATCGAGGTTATAATTTCTTTGTCGTGCATTGTTACTTGCAAAATAATAGGCCCCATTTTCTAAATCACCTTTAATAAAGGGTTCGATATAAAAAGCGGATAAAATATTGTTTTTAGGGGTATATGCTTTGGTTTTGGCGGGAAGAACAGAAACACTTAACCGATGTGTTACTCCTTTTATTTCAGCGTTTAAATTGATAAGCAAGGAATCATTTGAGTTGCCTATAAGCGTGGCATAAATAGGGGTGTGTGTTATGTTCTTTCCATAAAAAACTTGTCGCTCTAAAAGGGGGTGAAATTTTTGGTTAAAGAGGGTGATTATATTTATGCCATTGGCCAATACACCTTTGTCTATACGTAAGATGGCGGCGGTGGTATCGGTCGGAAAAACAAAGGGAATACTTCCCATAACACCTTCTCTGTGTATAACTATGTAATATTTTTTTCCGCCTACTCGGGGCAGTGAAGCCTTGTTTGTATGTATAGAGAGGTATAAATAATGTGAAGTAAGGTTGTTTACAGAGAAAACCAATCCTCGTTTTTCGGCGATGGGCATATTTACCGTCACCGTTTTTCTTGAAGAAGTGACAACACTTACTTTATAGTGCTCTTTGGCATTATAAAACAACCTGAATTTGCTAAGCCCAAAAGGATTAGACTGAAAGGTAGTCACAACCTTGCCTTCTGTATTACGTACTTTTCCGTGGGTAAAAGCAACCCCTTCCCCTTGGTTGTTTATCAGTTTAACGCCAAGTGTGTTTTGGGTGTTTTCTAAAAGGTGCCCGCCTTCGGGTAAAACTTGTAAATCATATTTTATTTTGGTAGAAGGAGCCTGGTCAGTGTTGCCAATGATGACAAATCCTTGTCTAAAGTCATTTTCTTCTTTAAAGTTGCGCATGTAATTGGTAAAAGCACGAATAAGGTATTTGCCCGGATTATAGTGAGTGGTATCTAGTTTAAAATAACCTTGACCCTTTCCTTTTTCAATATAAACCGTTTTGGCAGCGAGTAGTTTACCCTGTTGATTATATAGGTTAACGTGTAAATTGGTTGTTTTAAGGTTTGGTTTTTGGGTACGTGGATCAAAAACATAAGCCGAAAACCAAATGCTTTCTCCCGGAATAACTTGGGTTTTGTTGAGTTGTAAATAAACCGCCTCTCGGTTGTATTTAAAATAATTAACATAGGTTTTTTGTAGTTGAGCCGGAGTTGCCGGATTGTTTTGTGCAAAACCCCATAAAGGGCAGCACCAAAACAAGAGCCAAGTAATTTTTTTCATTCGGAATGCTTAAGGGGTCTAAAAATAAGAAAATTTTAAGAAGTAAAGGGGTAAAAATAAGAAGTGTACCTAAAAGGTATCGGAGCGCGCGTACGCGCCCCGATTAAAAGGCTATCTTATAGGGATTTTTAAAATAACCGTTGCCTAAGTTTATTGATATTTAGGGTCTAGTTGCAACCCTCCCCCGGGCGGGTTAGGCGCCGGGCCGGTTTTGGTTAAGACCATGGCATTTTTACTGTTGGTTGGAAAGGGGGGCGTTACCCCACCATTAGGGCAGTCTGCCGAATTAATAAGGTCTCCCGAAGGATTAATGTATAAATGCATGGTTTGCCCATCAGCGGCAATGTCTAATAAAAGGGTACCCATATTTCCACATTTGGAGTTTTCACCTATATAATTTATACAATATATGTGCGAATCATTTCTTGAAAAATAGAGACCTTCCGCTACATAAGGAGAAGACGATAACTTTTGAAGGGTGTTGACTAAAATGTCTCCGGTTCCATTTGTGATTTTATAGCGGAAAGCTAAAATATCCATTTTTAATCTCTTTAAATACAGTGTCGATGAATTTATAACAATAAGATAGTCTTTTCCTTTATAACTACCGGTCCAAGTGCCTACATATTTAGTAAGTACATGGTTTATGTCTTTAAAATAAGTGCCTTTTGGGACAAAATCTATATCCTGTTGACTTAAAGATTCCATGTAACTCCAATAATTTTCAATAGGAACTTCGCCTTCTTTATGTAATTGTTGGGCGTGGGCGCTTAATAAGGTGCTAAAGAATAGTATGCTGCTTAATAAAAGTGTTTTATATGGTTTCATAATAGTTGTTTTTATTGGTTACACCAGTCGGTGCTTTTTGTATGATTATTGTCATTTAGATAATAGCCTTTTGTTTGCTCTATGTTTCCCTGACTGTCGGTTTTAACTCTATAGATTTCAAGATTGGACAGTCCCATTTCTTCTTTGGCAAAATTGAGTAAAGTTCGAGCTCTTCCACCTTTAGAGGAAACTCCTATAAAATAATTTTCATAGATATTATTCAAAGAATCTATGTTATATTGAGGGGCTGTTACGCCGTTACAATCTCCCGAAAATTTTATAATAAAATTGCCATGGTCAGAGGCCATAAGCCCATAGACATCATCAAGAGAGCGGTTGTTTTGACAGGCTTTATCAACAATACTCATAAAAATGCTAATATCTCCCGGAGAAAACATATGTACTACGCCATCTTCGTTGGTATGGGTGTGAATATAGGCGGTGGTATAATCAGTAACATCGATATCAAGGCTGTGTCGACCGTCTGGCTTTAGCTTGGTGTATTGGTTGCCAGTATTTATAGAATAGCCATGTTCCATGGTGTCGTCGGTCTGTTGTAGAATTTCTATTAATTTTTGTTTGAGTTTACTATCAAAAAATTTAGCAATCTCTTCACAGGGGTCTGGCTCATCCTTTTCTTTGTTGTCATCTTCTACCGGAGTAGTAGAACCGCTGCCGCCACCGCCATAGCTTGGGTCCGCTGGTTCAGCTTCGTCGTCACCCGGAACACCGGGGTGAGTGGGTGGGCCTAACTCTCCATTAGAAGGCGGGTCGCTAGGTGGAGGAACCGTTATGGAAACCTCAGGAAGTGTGCCGCCCATTCCGTTTCCATCTCCATCTCCATCTCCATCTCCGCCACTAGCGGCTCGTGGAGGCCTGTTGGGGATAAGGGTATTGGGGTGGTTAAATAAAATAGGAGCTTCCGGGTTTTGAGTATTTATATAGGTATAGGCTAACTTACCGGTGAGTTGTTTCCCGTTTTTTAGTTTAAAATGTTGTTGCGGGGTTAAGTCATAGGCAATTACCCGGTGCCAAAAATTTGACTTCACCTTGGGGGTTACAAAAACAATATTTAAGAGATAAGGAGCCGGAGTGCTATTTTCATTACGCAGCACGAGTTTAAAAGTATAAGATCGTGTTTGATTATTGGTGATGAGTACCCCTTTATGATAATCTATTTTATAAGCTTTAAGGCTTGTATTTTTTGTTGATTTTTGTAAAGGAATCTCTTGAATAGCCCGGTTATAACTCTTTATGGCTTTAAGTAGGGCTGTGTTGTTTTCTACGTCGGATTGTGTTATTTTTTGGTAAACAAGCCCGGATGAAACGCCATCCGGCGGGGCTTCTATAAGTTTGTCTTTTTGACAGGAATAAAAGAATAGGAAAGAAAGACTAAAGAAAAGCACAAGCGAACCAAATTTAATAGGTTGCTTTAGCTTGTGGTTGTTGGTTGTTGGTTGTTGGTTGTTGGTTGTTGGTTGTTGGTTGTTGGTATAAATGTTTCATAAAAAAGACTTTAGAATCCAAATATAGTAAAAATATGTTAAAACATACAATAAAATTAGATTTTATTTTAATTTGTTTTCTAAAAGTTGTTATTTAAAATAAAAATAAGAGCCTCGGAGCCTATAAAACCATAAGGCAGGGTTAAAATTATAACCTTGCCTTATGGAATGATTAATTTGTTGCCTAAGTTTATTGATATTTAGGGTTTAGTTGCAACCCGCCCCCGGGCGGGTTAGGTGCCGGCCCGGTTTTGGTTAAGATCATGGCATTTTTACTGTTGGTTGGAAAGGGAGGCGCTACCCCACCATTAGGGCAGTCTGCCGAATTAATAAGGTCTCCGGATGGGCTAATATACAGCCGCATGGTTTGCCCATCAGCGGCAATGTCTAATAAAAGGGTACCCATATTTCCACATTTGGAGTTTTCACCTATATAATTTATACAATATATGTGCGAATCATTTCTTGAAAAATAGAGACCTTCCGCTACATAAGGAGAAGACGATAACTTTTGAAGGGTGTTGACTAAAATGTCTCCGGCCTCATTCGTTATTTTATAGCGGAAAGCTAAAATATCCATTTTTGATCTCCTTAAATACAGCGTCGTTGAATTTATAACAATAAGATAGTCTTTTCCTTTATAACTACCGGTCCAAGTGCCCACATATTTAGTAAGTACATGGTTAATGTCTTTATAATAAGTCCCTTTTGGGACAATACCTATATCCTGTTGAATTAAAGACTCCACGTAACTCCAATAATTTTCAATAGGAACTTCGCCTGCTTTATGTAATTGTTGGGCGTGGGCGCTTAATAAGGTGCTAAAGAATAGTATGCTGCTTAATAAAAGTGTTTTATATGGTTTCATAATAGTTGTTTTTATTGGTTACACCAGTCGGTGCTTTTTGTATGATTATTGTCATTTAGATAATAGCCTTTTGTTTGCTCTATGTTTCCCTGACTGTCGGTTTTAACTCTATAGACTTCAAGATTGGACAGTCCCATTTCTTCTTTGGCAAAATTGAGTAAAGTTCGCGCTCTTTCAGCCTTAGAGTAAATTTCTCTAAAATAATTCTTATAGATATTATTCAAAGAATCTATGTTGTATTGATGGCCTGTTACGTCGCTGTAATCTCCTGAGAATTTTATAATAAAAATACCATGGTCAGAAGCCATAAGTCCATAAACGTCATCAAGAGAGCGGTTGTTTTGACGGGCTTTATAAACAATCTTCATAAAAGTGCTAATATCTCCCGGAGAAAACATATGTACTATGCCATCTTCGTTGGTATGGATATGAATGTAGGCGGTGGTATAATCAGTAACATCGATATCAAGGCTGTGTGGACCGTCTGGCTTTAGTTTGGTGTATTGGTTGCTAGTATTTATAGAATAGCCATGTTCCATGGTGTCGTCGGTCTGTTGTAGAATTTCCATTAATTTTTGTTTGAGTTTACTATCAAAAAATTTAGCAATCTCTTCACAAGGGTCTGGCTCATCCTTTTCCTTGTTGTCATCTTCTACCGGAGTAGTAGAACCGCCACCGCCGCCGCCGTTGTCATCATCTTCCGTAAAACTTGGATCTACTTCTTCTACCGGAGGAGTGGTGTCGTCTTCCGGAGGCCAGTTGTCATCTGGCGGGGGAGCCGTAATTGTAACAGTAGGAAGTTCACCGCCCATTCCGTTTCCATCTCCATCTTCATCTCCGCCACTGGCAGCTCGTGGAGGCCTGTTGGGGGTAAGGGTATGGGGGTGGTTAAATAAAATAGGAGTTTCCGGGTTTTGAGTATTAATATAGGTATAGGCTAACTTCCCGGTGAGTCGTTTCCCGTTTTTTAGTTTAAAATGTTGTTGCGGGGTTAAGTCATAGGCAATTACCCGGTGCCAAAAATTTGCCTTCGCCTTGGGGGTTACAAAAACAATATTTAAGAGATAAGGAGCCGGGGTGCTGTTGGCATTGCGCGGCACGAGTTTAAAAGTATAGGACCGCGTTTGGTTATTTGTAATGAGTACGCCTTTATGGTAATCTATTTTATAGTCTTTAAGACGAGAACTTTTTGTTGATTTTTGTAAAGGAGTTTCTTGAATAGTCCGGTTATAACTCTTTATGGCTTTAAGTAGGGCTGTGTTGTTTTCTACGTCAGATCGTGTTATTTTCTGGTAAACAAGCCCGGATGAAACCCCATCCGGCGGAGCTTCTATAAGTTCATCTTTTTGACAGGAATAAAAGAATAGGAAAGAAAGACTAAAGAAAAGCACAAGTAAGCCAATTTTAGAAAATTGCTTTAGCTTGTGGTTGTTGGTTGTTGGTTGTTGGTTGTTGGTTGTATAAATGTTTCATAAAAAAGACTTTAGAAACCGAATATAGCAAAAATATGTTAAAACATACAATAAAATTAGATTTTATTTTAATTTGTTTTCTAAAAGTTGTTATTTAAAATAAAAATAAGAGCCTCGGAGCCTATAAAACCATAAGGCAGGGTTAAAATTATAACCTTGCCTTATGGAATGATTAATTTGTTGCCTAAGTTTATTGATATTTAGGGTTTAGTTGCAACCCGCCCCCGGGCGGGTTAGGCGCCGGGCCTATTTTGGTGAGCACCATAGGGGCTTCCTCTTGGCCGGGGAAAGGAGGTTTAATAATTCCATTTGGGCAATCATCTAGGTCGATAAGCCCTCCGTAGCCGGGCAATATGTTTAAATTTATTTTGTTGTCGGCAATCATAGATAAAATAATAAAACCTTCATTGCCACAGCGACTATTCTTGCCTATATAACTCACCCTGTATTTTTTATGATCTTTTGTAAATCGTAAACCAAAAAGAATATAGGGGCTTCCGGGGGTATCATCCATGGTATTTACTAAAACTTTTCCGGACGCATCGGTAATTTTATATCGTATGAGCAAAAGGTCCGAATATACATTGTCCCATGTTTTGTCGTGATGTCTTAAAGTAAGATATACTGCAAATACATAGTTTTTGTTTTGGTAGGTTCCTGTCCATAAGCCTTTATATCTTTCCAGTACGTGGTTTACATCTTTAAAATAAACATTTTTTAGGTCTAGGTTATTGGGTAGCGAGGTGATATATGACCATGCATTTTCAACAGGGATAACATTTTCTCCGGCTTTATGCAATTGGGCTCTGCCTTGCATGGTGCTTACTATAAATAGAAATAAGATTGATTTTTTCATCATTAGGGTCTTAAAATCAGGAGGGTTAATTTTTTGCCAGTTTGGGTGCCGAGCCTATTTTGGTGAGTACCATATAGTCTTTACTATGTTGGTTAGATACAGGAAACATTTTAGGCGCTTTCCCATTAGGGCAATCTTCTAGATTAATAATAGAACGAGTACTTACTAAAACAAATTTCATTTTAGTTGGATGACCACTTAGAATATTTATAAAAATTTTTCCGTGTTGCCCGCAAGAATATTCTTTTCCGAAGTACTTTAAAATATAATATTTTTTTTGAGGGTTTAACAACCAACCTCTAACAAGTAGAGCATCGTCTAAAGTGCTATTTAAGGTGTTTATTAATATTTGACCACTAGCAGAGGTTATTTTGTAGCGCATAATTAGTTTATCTATTGTTATTCCATAATGTGTTACGGCTTTTTTGTTAAATGTAATTAAGTAAGTTTTATCGTTAAACTGTCCCGTCCAAGTGCCTTCGTATTTGTCCAACAAATGATGAATGTCTTTTATATAAGTTACCCCTTTTGGTAGCTTTTCATGATTAACAAACGTTTGCCAATCTTTATCTAATGGGAATATATTTGCAGGGCATAAGGTTTGTGCTTTTACCCCCATAAAAACGTAAAAAAAGAATACCGCACTAAGAAGGAGTTTTTTTGAATTCATAAATAAGATTATACGTTTCTATACGGCATGTCCTAAACTAACAGAGCCCTCAACCGGTGTTGAAGGCTCTAAAGATAGTTAATTATATGTTAAATAAAAAACGGTATTATATGTAGATTATAGCTGAGGTTTTACAACCGACACTTGTCGGTTAATTTTGCGCATCAGTCCCATTAAGACTTTTCCGGGGCCTACTTCCACAAATTCAGTAGCCCCATCGGCAATCATTTGTTGCATACTTTGGGTCCATTTTACCGGAGCCGTAAGTTGCATGTTTAAGTTGTGTTGAATTTCTTTAGGGTCGGTTACAGCGGTGGTCGTCACGTTTTGGTAAACCGGGCAATTGGGGGCATGAAAAGTGGTTTGCGCAATGGCTTGTGCCAATTCTTCTCTAGCCGGCTCCATAAGCGGGGAGTGAAAAGCGCCACTTACGGGTAGTAAAACACAGCGTTTGGCTCCTTCAGCAGTTAGGGATTCACAAGCAGTTTTTACCGCTTTTTCTTCTCCGGAGATTACAATCTGTCCGGGGCAATTGTAATTAGCGGCTACCACGGTTCCGGGGGTAGCTGCACAAATAGTTTCTACTACTTTGTCAGTTAATCCTAATACGGCCGCCATAGTAGAAGTTTGCTGTTCGCAGGCTTTTTGCATGGCTTGCGCCCGTTTAGCCACTAGGGTTAAGGCATCTTCAAAAGCCAAGGCACCGCTGGCTACCAAGGCCGAAAATTCTCCGAGGGAGTGGCCGGCCACCATCGCCGGTTTTTCAGATTGACTAATAATGTGGTTTAAAATAACCGAATGTAAAAAGATGGCAGGCTGGGTAACTTTTGTTTGTTTGAGCTCTTCAGCGGTGCCTTCAAACATAATTTTAGTAATTGAAAATCCCAAAATCTCATCGGCTTGGTCAAATAGCGCTTTGGCTTCGGGATATTCTTGATATAAATCGGCTCCCATACCCGGAAATTGGGCTCCCTGTCCGGGAAAAATAGATGCTTTCATAGTGGTGAATTAAATTTTTTAACGGCCACAAATATAATAAAAATTGAAGGGGCCGTTGACGTTGCTTTTTAGCGTTAAAAAAAGTGTAGAAAAAATCTACATAAAACTGTAGATTTAATTCGTTTTTCTACACTTTTGTATTCTTAAATAGGAAGTGTGTTGTCTGTAATATGCTGATACACAAATTTATATAAAAACAATAAAAATCAGGTATTCTGGAATGGTTTTGGCTAGTTTACTATAAGATTATGTAAACAAAGCGAGTATTGTTTTTTTGTAATCGTAAAAAGTAGCCAGTTAAACTTGAATTTTGTATTTAAATGAAAGAAGAAGGAAAAATCCACTGATTTGATGTTGAATGTAGCAAAAGCTACTTTTGAAGAGGCCTCTATTACTTCCCTTAACCCCACAGCAGAGGTCTCTTTTTTTGTTTTATACGAAAGTGATTTTTGAAATAGACTAAATATTTTGAATGTCACTCCTGTATTTGTTAATTCCTTAGACGTTAATTTTATACTTTTGCATCAAAATAGGTTTATGGCTAAGGTATTACTTGTAGATGATGATGTAGCATTTTGCAAAATGTTAGAAACCTTTTTAGGTAAAAAAGGATATGCGGTAGAAACAGCGCTCTCGGCAGAAGCGGCATTTAAAAAATTAAAATCTACTGCATATGATATTATCCTTTCTGATGTGCGCTTACCACAAAAAGACGGCACAGAAATTTTAAAACAAGCTAAGATAGAATCACCTAAAACACAGGTGATTTTAATGACGGGATATGCTGAGGTAAGCTTAGCAGTAGATGCTATGAAAAAAGGAGCATTTGATTATATTTCTAAACCTATCAACCCGAGTAATATGTTAGAAACCATTCAGCAGGCACTCGCCACTCCGGCTGAATCGTCTATTCCTAAAACAACTAATAAACCTACAAAATCAAAACCAAAATCGACTGCAAATCCGGTTGCTAAAACGTTAGGGTCACCTGAGTTTGTTTCAGGAGTCAGTGACGCTTCTAAAAAACTGAATCACTATATAAAATTAGTGGCTCCTACCAATATGTCGGTTTTGATTGTGGGCGATAGCGGAACCGGAAAAGAATATGCTGCTAAACAAATTCACGATCAAAGTAAACGTGCATCGGCTCCTTTTGTAGCGGTTGATTGTGGCGCTATTCCTAAAGAATTGGCAGCTAGTGAGTTTTTTGGCCATTTAAAAGGTTCTTTTACAGGAGCGGTAAATGACAAGACCGGTCATTTTGAAGCCGCTAATGGAGGGACACTTTTTTTAGACGAAATAGGGAATTTGAGTTATGATTTGCAGGTACAGTTGTTACGTGCCTTGCAAGAGCGAAAAATAAAACCGGTGGGGAGCAATAAAGAGATTGAAGTAGATATACGAGTGGTGGCGGCTACCAATGATAATTTAGAAAAAGCGGTAGAAAAAGGTTCTTTTCGAGAAGATTTATTTCATCGACTCAATGAGTTTTCTATTGCGATGCCCACCCTTAAAGAACGCACAGATGACCTGATTATTTTTGCGAATCATTTTTTAGAAAAGGCCAATGAAGAGCTCGATAAAGAAGTGGTTGGTTTTGATGATGAGGTGCTTTCAACTTTTAAAAATTATACATGGCCGGGCAACCTGCGTGAGTTGCAAAACTATATAAAACGAGCGGTGTTGTTTACAGAAGGAACGCTCATCACTAAAGCGGTACTTCCGGATAAATTATTGGCGGCTCCATTGCCCAATGAGGAAGAAGGCCTCTATAAAAACCAGCATGAAAAACAACTTATTATTGAAGCTTTAAAAGCTACCGGAGGTAATAAAAGCAAAGCTGCTCGTAAGCTTCACATAGATCGAAAAACGCTTTATAATAAACTTAAAACCTATCAAATAGATTTGTAAAATTTCTAGGTTGATAATACTAAATAACCAAAAAAGGCTCTATACTAGAGCCCTTTTATTTATAAAAAAATCATAGTAGCAAGAGATAACTATTTTCTAGTTTTATAGCGCATGGGCTTTGATATCTTCTACTACTTCCGGATTGACGAGTGTAGAAGTATCGCCAATATCTTCTAGACTATGCGCGGCAATCTTCCGTAAAATGCGCCGCATAATTTTAGCACTTCGCGTTTTTGGCAAATCTTCTACAAACTGAATCTTATCAGGTTTAGCAATAGCCCCCATAGTTTTGGCTACCAAACCGCGTATTTCTTGTTTCAGTTCGTCTGAAGCGTCTTCAATATTGTTGAGGATGATGTAGGCATAAAGAGCTTTCCCCTTAATTTTGTGAGGGTAACCTACAATAGCACTTTCCGATACTTTGGGGTGCAAGTTGATAGCGTTTTCAACCGGTGCCGTTTCTAAATTGTGCCCCGAAACAATAATAATATCATCTACCCGTCCGGTAATGCGGTAATCGCCCTCCTCATCGCGGTAGGCGCCATCACCAGAAAAATATTTTCCATTAAAAGTTGAAAAATATACCCTTTTGTATCGCTCGTGGTTGTTCCAAATAGTTCGAGCCATAGATGGCCAAGGGGCTTTCATTGCTAAACGCCCGGAAATTTTTTGTCCATTAAATTCAATTTCATTTCCATCATCATCCATAATGGCTGGTTGAACACCGGGTAGGGGTAAGGTGGCAAAGGTGGGTTTAGCTTTATTTACGCCCGGCATAGTAGAAATCATAATGGCACCTGTTTCGGTTTGCCACCATGTATCTACAATAGGGCATTTCTCTTTTCCGATGTGTTTGTGATACCATTGCCACGCCTCTTCGTTAATAGGTTCTCCTACACTCCCCAACACTTTTAAAGATGATAAATCGTGTGTGTTTACGTAGTCTAAAGATTGGGTAGCTAATGAGCGGATGGCTGTAGGAGCGGTATAAAAATGGGTTACATGATGTTTCTCTACAATCTCCCAAAATCGACCGGCATCCGGAAAAGTAGGAATACCCTCAAACATCATAGTGGTGGCTCCGGCACTAAGCGGACCATATATAATGTAGGAGTGACCGGTAATCCAACCTATATCTGCCGTACACCAATATACAGCGTCCGGATCGGGTTGAAAGACATTTTGAAAGGTAAAGGTGGTACCAATCATATAGCCGGCAGTGGTATGCACCATTCCTTTAGGCGTACCGGTAGAACCGGAGGTGTGTAATATAAAAAGCGGATCTTCAGCATCCATTTCTTCGGCTAAACAATCCGGCTGTACTTTTTTTAATTCATCTCGCCAATATACGTCCCGGCCTTCTTGCATAGCAAATTCTTGATCAGCATGGCGGTAAACAATTACTTTTTTAATAGAAGGAGTTTGTTGTAAGGCTTCATCGCAAATAGATTTTAAGTCGATGTATTTTGTGCCACGATAGTTGCCATTGGCGGTAATTAATAGCTTACATGAAGCGTCATTAATTCGTTTGGCAATAGCCGATACAGAAAAACCGGCAAAAACAATATTATGGATAGCACCAATACGGGCACAAGCTAGCATAGCTACAGCCAGTTCAGGAATCATGGGCATATATAAACATACCCGATCGCCTTTCTTAATGCCATTTTGTTTAAGTACATTGGCAAAAGCACATACGCGTTGATGGAGTTGGTTATAGGTGATGTGTTGAGTGGCGTCTTTGGGGTTGTTGGGCTCCCAGATAATTGCGTCTTTCTCTCCTTGGGTTTTAAGATGACGGTCTAAACAGTTTTCAGTAATATTTAGTTGGCCTCCCTGAAACCATTTTACTTCCGGTTTCTCAAAATCCCAATCCAGTACTTTGTTCCATTTTTTCTTCCATTGAAATTTTTCGGCTACTTTACCCCAGAATTCCTCAGGGGATTTCACGCTTTCTTGATAAGCTTCCTCATAGGCTGCTCGACTGCGAAAGCGAAGATCATTAGGTATTTGCATAATTGTAAGTTTTTGATTCTATAAATGTACTAAAACCTATAGAAAAAAGATAAAAATGAATGCTGAAAATAAAATAGCGGTAGAAAGCAATGGGAATGGGTGTGTAGTAAATACAAAATCAATACGTTACTTATATAGCATGGTTTACATTTATTATTTAAGCATAAAAAAGCCGGGTTTCCCCGGCTCTGCAAAAAAACAATATGTGTGTAAAGAGACTAGTCTCTTGTAATTTCTAGTATCTCAAAAGTAATGCTGCCGTTTGGAATTTTGATTGCTACTTCTTCGCCTACTTTTTTTCCAAGCAAGCCTTTTCCTATGGGCGAGTCTACCGAAATTTTTCCGGCCTTTAAGTTGGCTTCGGTTTGAGCTACTAATTTGTAGGTCATTTCTTGTCCGTTGGCTTTATTTTTTATTTTAACCTTACTGTGCACAAGGGCCTTTGAGGTGTCTAGTTTAGATTCGTTAAGAATACGTGCATTAGCTACAGTAGCTTCAAGTTTTGCAATTCTTGTTTCTAGGAGTCCTTGTGCTTCTTTGGCGGCATCATATTCGGCATTTTCGCTCAAATCACCTTTATCTCGTGCATCTGCAATAGCTTGAGAGGCCTTTGGGCGTTCTACATCTTTCAGGTAATTGAGCTCATCTCTCAATTTTTTTAAACCTTCGGCTGTATAATACGATACATTTCCCATAATTTGTTCGTTTTATTATATATATACAAAAAAATGAATCCCGCGCATACGGGATCCAGCGAAACAAATATAACAAATTTTATTGAATTTAGAAATCTTATTACCTTGTAAGCCCAAAAAAAGTGTTATGAAATTACGTTTTATAGAGCTGGTATTTGTTTGTCTTTTAGGGGTATCTTGTAGCTCTAATCACCCATCTTATAACAACCCTAATTTATTGAATGTAACCGTTCATTTTACAGTAAATATAAGTTTACCCCAATTCTCACCATTACAATTTGTGATGAATCCGGTTTATGTGGGTGGTTATGGCAATGGCGGAGTTATCTTGATGAAAGTAGGGACGGATGCGTATGTGGCTTTTGATGCGGCAGACCCTAATCACCTGGTAGAAAACTGCTCTACATTAAAGATTAATGGTATTCAAGGAGTTTGTCAATGTAGTGATCACAACACCTATAATTTAGCTACCGGAACCGTTATTGAGAGTAAAAGCGGCGGAAAAAGTTTTGAATATACCATGAAACCCTATCGTGTAACCGATAATGGCAATGGCACTTTAACGATTAGTAATTAATGAATTTTGACAGGCTATTTTATGTAAGCCTGTCAAAATATTCACCTTCGGTCTACTAAAATAGACTTATTTTTTGCAGCCTTCGTTTATCGTAAAAAGAATGTAAAAACCCGTTGTACATCGAGGGGCGATTTTAATTATCCTAAATGTACAACAGGTGAGCTACCTTAAATTTTTAGAGTGATACCCGCTAAAAAATTGATGCCTGCTTGTGGATAATAAGCGGCTCCATATCCGGGTGAATAATATCCGTTACTAGCATATTTTTCATTAAAAATGTTATTCACCAATCCGGTAAAAACAACTTCTTTAAATAAAGGAGCATTTTTCCAGCTATACTGTACATTAAAACTGTTTACCAAATAGCTGTCTAGCCTAGAGTCTGCGGCTTCTATATTACTTAAATATTGCTTGCCTACAAACTTGGTAAGAAAGTTGAGTTGTAGATTTTTTACGGGCTGCCAACGTACCATATTTCCAGCTACAATACTAGGAGAGAAGGAAATGTTGGTATTGCCAAAATGTTTTAATTTACCATTTATAGAAGTAATAAAATTTTTGTTTTTGTTTTGGCTCAAAGAAAGGTTGGGAAGAATCTCAAAGTTGTTTGTAACCTTTATTTGTGCACTAAGTTCTACTCCCATTCGGTAACTCTGACCACTGTTGGTTCTGATAAATCGTCCGGTATTGTCTATTGCGCCAGTGAGCACCAGTTGGTTTTGATATGCCATATAATAAAGATTGGCATTGAGTTGAAAATTAGTGGTTTTATGACGCCAGCCCAGTTCAAAATCATTTAGTTGTTCTGCCTCCGGATATGTTGGATTTGTCGGGTTTTCTAACACCGCGCTTTTATAGTCGGCTCTACTAGGTTCGTGATTGGCACGGGCATACGAGAAATAAAGCTGATTGCCGGGGGTTAGTTGATACGTAATACCGGCTTTAGGATTAAAGAAGTTAAACGAATCATTTACGTTAAAAAGCTGGCCTTCATCTAAAGGGCCTCGCGTGTGGTAATGAATCATTCTCCATTGCATATCACCAAAAACAGCGAGCTTTTTAGATAACGCGATGGTAATTTTTCCGTAGAGGTTGAAATCGGTTTTGGTTGCATCATTATCATAAAAATGATTACCGGGTAGCAGCGGATTTTGGGCAAACTTGGTGTAAACCACGCTTCCGTAATGATCGCCCAGATAATTGTTCCAAGCGCCGCCTACAATAGCTTTTACCGTATTTTTTTGGTAGTTTACGTTAAAAACTGTTCCATAAAAATGATTGCTCAGCCAATCTTGGTCAATTAAATCAGAGGTAGACTGCGTTTTTCCATTATATGTAAAGTAGGGGAGATGATATTCATGCAGGTCGGCATCTTCGTGAAAGCTTTCATAATATCCACGTCCATAGGTGTAATGAAAAGCCAGATTAGAAGACCAATGTGCGTTGTATTGCTGGTTCCACAACAGTTGAAAATGATCTTGTTTGTAATTGTCTGTTTGGTTTCCATAAAATTGGGTCGTACCAGTAGAATCGGTATACATGCCGGCCGGATTAAAGGTGCGGTCTGTTTTTAATTTTTCAGCACTGATAGCATAATAAGCTTGATATGTTTTTTCGGCACCACCAAAGCCTAATACTTTTATACGGGTGTTTTTGTTTTGATAGACGCCCTGTAAAAAGTATGATTTTAAATCGGAAAAAGCCCGATCGCGATACCCGTCGCTTTTTAAAAGAGAGAAGTTAGCAGAAAAAGCAAAATGATTATTAATTAACCCGGTATTTACTTCTAGTTGATGTTTCTGGGTATTAAATGAGCCTACAGTGGTGGTAATAGCTGCAGAAGGTTGTTTAGCAATAGCTAAGGTGCGTACATTTAAACTGGCCCCAAAAGCGCCGGCACCGTTGGTTGAGGAGCCTACTCCACGTTGTAGTTGAAGGTCTTGAATAGAAGAAGTAAAATCGCCTAAATCTACCCAAAAGGCACCCTGACTCTCGGCATCGTTTAATGGAATGCCGTTAATGGTTATGTTTATACGGGTGGCATCACTACCGCGCACGCGAATTCCGGTATAGCCAATTCCGGCACCGGCATCACTTGTTGTAACCACGTTGGGCATATAGTTCATTAAAATAGGAATATCTTGCCCCAAGTTACGCTCTTGAATTTCTTTGTGATTAAGATTGCTGAAGGTAATAGGAGAATCTGCATTTACTCGAATAGCAGAAATAAAAGCGGCCTCTAAGATATTTTGTGAGTCATTCATAGCCACATTCAACACCTTGTTAGTGTTTAATTGTACGGTGATGGTTTTTTGGCTTCCATGCGTAAAAACAAGGTGGTACGTTCCTTTAGAAATTTGCAGTACATACTGCCCTTGCGAGTTAGTATGGGTTTTTTGCCGGGTTTCTTTTACCATCACAGAAACATCGGGTAAAGGTTGGTTGTTTTTGGTGACAGTTCCTTTAAGGATAAAGGTTTGTGCGGTGCTATACGTAGTGATTAAAGCTACTACAGCTAGGAGGAATAAACGTTTCATTCGTGTAAAAATTACGAATAAAAGGGGTGGTTATTCTGGGTTACTAATACATTAAAATAAAAAACCTGTAAAAACACGGTGATGTGTTTATACAGGGTTACCTTAAAGACGTATGGTCTCTTTTTCCCTTGGCGGCATTACCCGCCCAGGTTCATTGGGTATAATCTCAGTTCTAATTGCTTAGAACACCCCTTTGAGATGTGAGGCAAATTTAAATGTTTTTTTTAAACTGCAAAGCCATTTGCATAAAGCTTCCTAAATTAGCTCCGTGAGAAATTCTAAATATTCCGTTACCTATAAAGTACTGATAGGTTATCTACTACTGGTAGCCTTTGGGGTGGCTACGGTTTTGTTTATCTATAACAAAATTGTGGCTTTTAAACCCGATAGGTCTGATAGCGGAAAGGGAAAAATAACCATGGTTAGTGAAGTAGCCACGCGACTTTACACCATGGAGGGTATAAGTAGAGATATTATACAGAATAACGATCGTAAGGGATTAGCTAAATTTTATGCAGGTATAGATACGGTGAGTACCATTCTAGATTCGTTAAGAACACTATACACCGATACAACTACCCAAAAAGAATTGAATTCTATTCGCGGTTTACTAACTAAAAAAGCACAAAACATAAAAGAGTTACTTGTTTTTAGGGCGCGATATGGCAATACAGATTATTATGACCGAGTAATGGAGCGGTTAGACTCTGCTGATTATTTTTCGGGGAACACCGATTTTAGTAATATGGTGAGCGGGTTGGCTCCATATCAACAAAAGGAGCTGATAAAATATATGAAAAATGCAGAGAAGTTTAAGACTGATCAGGCAGCTAGCCACACAATAGATTCTCTGGTAAAAACGATTAAAAATGTTTTATTGTCTTTAGAACTAAAAGAACACAAGTATCAACAGAGCATGGCGCGCAAAGAAAATGAGTTGTTGGCCAATGATTTAAAGATTTCTGAACAATTGCGGGTGCTTCGGTCAAAGATAGAGCAAGAAGAGATACAAAAATCGTTGGAAAGGGTGCAGTCTTCTCGAAAGGCTTTAAATGAAACGGCTGTTATATTGGTGATTTTTGGAGTGGCCTGTGTTATTACGATTTTGATTTTTGTGGTGTTAATTGTTCGTGATACTAACCGAAGTCGCCGTTATCGCCTTGCACTTGAGGAAGCTAAGAGCTATGCTGAGCGATTGCTGCACAGCAAAGAACAAATTATGAATACAGTTACCCACGATTTGCGCTCGCCATTAAACAGTATTTTAGGGTATTCCGGGTTGATGCGTAAGACCGAATTAACGCCAAAACAAGAGGATTATTTGCGTAGGCTTACGGCTTCTTCAGATTATACCATACGCCTAGTAAATGATTTGTTAGATTTTTCGCGGTTAGAAGCCGGAAAAATTCTTATAGAAATGCTTCCATTTGTTCCAAAGCGTTTAATAAAAGAATGTATGCAAAGCAGTATTCCATCGGTAGATCCAAAAAAAATCGAGATAGAATTGTCACTGCCGGATGAATTGAATCAATCGTTGTTGAGTGACCCTTTTCGCATACGACAAATCCTATCTAATTTAATAGGAAACGCCTATAAGTTTACAGAAGAGGGCACTATAAAAATAAGTGGAGAAATTGTTAGAGAAACAGAAAATTTATTCCTAAAAACCACCGTGCAAGACAGTGGTATAGGCATTTCTAAGGCACAACAAAAAGTTATTTTTAACGAGTTTTCTCAAGCTAAAACTTCTACACAACGAGAATATGGTGGGTCTGGGCTAGGGTTGGCTATCAGTATGCGTTTAGCCACTCTTTTAGGTGGCACACTAGAAGTTAGTAGTCAATTACACAAAGGAAGTTGTTTTACACTTACGGTGCCGGTAGAGTTGGCGGCAGAATCATCTTTAAAAAAGGAAAAGAAAACGATTAAGATTAAAAAGGTTGCCGGACAACGTATCCTATTAGTGGATGATGATGATACACAGTTAAGTTTGACGGGAGAAATTTTAAGAGAACAGGGATTTAAAATAGATACGGCAAGTGATGGAAAAATGGCGCTGGCTAAAATAGATTTAGAAAATTATGCTGTGGTTTTAACAGATATTCAAATGCCTCAATTAGACGGCTTTGATTTGATTAAACGCTTGCGTACAGATAAACCTACGCGCAATTTGCCGGTAATTGCTATTTCAGGCGATACGAGTAAAGCTAAATATGTTTATTTGGAGAGTGGATTTACCGAATATCTTATTAAACCGTATGATGCTAATGAACTGCTAACTATTATAGCCAATGTGTTACATTTAAAAGTAGATGAGGTAACGACAAATAGAGCGGTTAAAAATACAAACCTTCACCGTGAGTTGTACGATTTAACTGATTTGTTAGCTTTTACGGAGGGAGACAACGACTCATTGCAAGTCATTTTACAGAGCTTGATTGAAAGCTTGAAAGATAATATTGAAAAAATAGAGAAGGCAAAACAAGTAGAAGATTGGCAAAAAGTAGGATTTGTTGCGCATAAAATGTTACCGATGTTACGCCAGATAAAAGCGGTGGGTATTATTGAATTACTAGAAAAATTGGAGCATCAACAGGTAGAAGGGTTTTCAGTAAAACAGGCAAAAACGGGGGTAACGAAGGCAGTTGAAGCGGCTAAAAAAATATTGAAATCCTTAGAAAGAGAGATAAAATAATACCCATAAAAAAACCGCGGAAACAATTGTGCTTCCACGGCTTTCTAGGATAATACAGCGGTAGTTATTCAAATAAAGAATTACTCAAATCACTGTTTACTTTTATACTGTCTATAGAAAAGTCTGCACTGCCTCTAAAGAGAACAGAGCTTCCTTTAAACGGAAGCATAATTCCGTTAACATCTTTGTAGTTTTCAAAAGTACTCTTGTTGCCATCAGCTGTTACCTCTAAGGTTTTAAAACCGGTTTGGGCATCGTAGTAATTTTTGGTAACCGCTCCTTTAGAATCAGTTACTTGAACCACATATATTTTTTTGCCGTTTTCGGTTTCTACACCCAATAAAGAAGTTTCGTATCCTTTATTGCCATAGTGTAGCTCCGGAAAAAAGTTGTTTAACTGGCTTTTAGCATCGCTAATTTGATCAGCAGACAAATCTTGCTTTTGTCCTCTTGATGAAACATACCCTTTATCACCATTAAGAACAACTTTTGAGAATACATTTCCTCGTGCAGAAATTTGACGGAAAAATTTGTCAGGTTTTTGCATGGCTTCCTCTATGGTGAGTGTAATACCTCTAAATTGTGTAGACATTTTTTTATAGATGCTTTTTACATTTTCAAGTTTTTTACGACCTCCAATAGCATCAATATAATGGTCTATTACAGTTTGAGCAGTTACACCGGCAGGAGCAGGGTCTAACTTTTTCAAAATATTGTTAGAGGGATTGGCATCAGGCACCAAATGTTCCGGGTCTATTTCAACTGCTGCAATTTCTGCGGTTGAGTTAGTGTGGTAAACATATTCCGGACCGGTCATCCAAATTTCAACCGGTAATTTAACGGTATTAGAGGTGCCGTCTTTGTAAGATATTTTAAGATTTACAGGCATCGGTATTTTGCCAATATTTAATAAAGTAATTATAGCTCCATTAGCGGCGTCTCCGTTTACATAATCGATGCTTTCAACGGCTTGGTCGTTGGTCCAATTGTTCATTATCCATCCTTTAAAGAACCAGCCAAGATCTTCTCCTGAGGCATTACTCATAGCGTTGAAGAAATCCCAAGGTTGAGGGTGTTTAAACGCCCAATTTTCGATGTAGTTTCTAAAGGCATAGTCAAATCGTTTTTTGCCGAGTACCACATTGCGTAACACATCTAATGTTGTTCCCGGTTTTGAGTATGCTTCTACCCCTAAGTTGCGTTGGTTGTGAATTACATCAGGAAGAGTGAAAATAGGATCTAGTGTTTTGTCGAACAAATATCCCATGCTTTGGTAGTCTGACTTACGATAATATTCTCCGTTATTGAAATTTTTAGTACTCAATCCGTTGATAAAAGTATTGAAACCTTCATCCATCCAACCGTATTTACGTTCGTTAGAACCCACAATCATAGGGAACCAGTTGTGACCGAATTCGTGGTCAATTACACCCCATAGTCCGCCTTTTTTGCTCCTATAACTACAGAAAACGATACCCGGATATTCCATACCTCCTTCGTGGGCACCTACGTTGGTAGCCACTTTGTAGGTATATGGATAGAGTTGTTTTGAGTAATACTCAATAGCCCCTTTTACGTATTCAGTAGAGCGTCCGTACCCATCTTGCCCAGAATTTTCTTCAGGGTAAGCAGATTGAGCCAAAGCTTTTTTACCATCCGGTAAATTCATACGGGCAGCGTCCCAAATAAAAGCTTTTGAAGCAGCCCAAGCAATATCATGGCTTTGGTTCATTTTAAAATGCCATGTAAGTGTACCATTGTTATCTCCCTTGTGATGTACGCCATTTAACATATCTTCTTTAGAACGAATCATAACGGTGGCATCACTTTTATGAGCCTTTTCTAAACGTTTGCGTTCCTCTTTAGTCAATACATCTTTGGGGTTTTGCAATACACCAGACCCAACAACCAACATGTTGGCAGGGGCAGTTATGTAATAGTCAAAGTTTCCGTATTCTAAATAAAACTCTCCGGTTCCTAAATAAGGAAGGTTATTCCATCCTTCAACCTCATCAAAAACTGCCATACGCGGATACCACTGCGCTAAGGTGTAAATAACACCATTTTTAGTGCGTACACGCCCCATTCTGTCTTTTCCGTGGGTAGGAATTTCAAAGGAGTAATCTATATGAAATTTTATTTGCCCTTTGCTAGCTAAAGGTTGTTTTAATCTGATTTGCATGCGGGTGTCTGTTACCACATAATCAGCAGCATTTCCATTAACGGTTACACCTTGTAGCTGATATCCTTTTGTTGGGTTGTGTACACCATTACGGTCGCTGGCAGGGTAAAGATAAGCACTTCTAGAATCTTTTTTAAAAGTGTTTTGATCCATTTGCAGCCATAAAAAGTTTAAATTGTATGGGCTGTTGTTGATGTATGTAATGGTAGCGTGTCCTATAATTTTGTTATTTACAGTGTCTATAGAAGCATGAATTACATAGTTGGCTTGGTTTTGCCAATAATCAGGACCGGGCATGCCGGTAGCACTGTGAAAGGCGTTGGCCTGATCTTCCATAAATAAGGGGCTGAATGCCTCATATTTATTAAAATTTGATTTGGGATGATCTTGCTTGACATTTTGGGCGAATCCGGAAAAAGATAGCCCCAGCAAGAAGAAAAGAGCCACAAAGGATTTAATAATTTTTTTCATTTGATGTGAATTTTATGAATATAATCCAAATCTAATAAAAAATGTTTTGGAAAAATGGGTTTAGTGATTTTTACACTGTTAAATTTTTGTTATTGCATATAATTTAGCTTTAAGGCAAGTGTAAGTATTTGAAAATTTTTGTTGAACATAAACGTATCTAGGGAAACTAGAGTGCAGTCTATTATGCTGAGAAAGGGACTCATCAACATGAAAACAAATAGAGTTGTCAAAATCCTGCTATATGCACTCGAACGCTAGATTTTTACCTACATGGGTTTGCTAATTAAAAAGGGCAATCAGAATGTGTTATGCCATAAAATTAGGTCTTGTAAACGGCCTACATTTTGTATCTTTGCATTTCTTAAAAAAACAGTTTATGAAAGCAGGAATTGTTGGTTTACCCAACGTAGGAAAATCTACCTTATTTAACTGCCTATCTAATGCGCGTGCACAGAGCGCTAACTTCCCTTTTTGTACAATTGAGCCTAATATTGGGGTGGTTAATGTGCCCGACCCACGACTACAAGTACTAGAAGGGTTGGTGCATCCTGAGAGAGTTGTACCAGCCACAGTAGAGATTGTAGATATTGCCGGATTAGTAAAAGGAGCCAGCAAGGGCGAAGGACTGGGAAACCAATTCTTAAGCAATATTAGAGAAACCGATGCCATTATTCACGTATTGCGCTGTTTTGATGATGATAATGTAGTGCACGTAGATGGAAGTGTAGATCCGGTACGAGACAAGGAGGTGATAGATATAGAGCTACAATTAAAAGATTTAGAAACTGTTGAAAAGAAGCTCGATAAAGTAAAACGGGCTGCTAGAACCGGCGATAAGGAGGCTCAAAAAGAAGAAAACATTTTAAATGCTATAAAAGCAGGATTGGAAGTCGAAAAATCTGTACGTGGTATAGATTTCTCTGATGATGATAGATCAGATTATGTAAAACCTTTACAACTGCTTACCGATAAACCGGTATTGTATGTTTGTAATGTAGATGAATCTTCAGCCGCTAACGGCAATGCTTATGTTGAGCGCATAAAGGAAACCGTTCAACACGAAAATGCCGAAGTATTAGTCTTAGCCGTAGGAATAGAGGCGGATATAGCGGAGTTAGATGATTATGAAGAACGCCAATTATTTTTACAAGATATGGGATTAAAAGAGCCCGGCGCTTCTAAATTAATACGAGCTGCTTATAAACTACTTAACCGCCAAACGTATTTTACAGCCGGAGTTAAAGAGGTGCGTGCGTGGACCGTTTCTATCGGGGCTACAGCTCCGCAAGCAGCGGGTGTAATTCATACCGACTTTGAAAAAGGATTTATTAGAGCAGAGGTCATTAAATATACCGATTACGTAAAGTATAAAAGCGAAACCGGCGCTCGTGAAGCCGGAAAAATAGGAGTAGAAGGAAAAAATTACATCGTTCAAGATGGCGATGTAATGCACTTTCGATTTAATGTGTAAGTGTAAATCAGTTGGTTTTTTACCGAATAGTGCGGTTATTCTCTTTTTACGGTAATGGGTTTTCGATAGATGGGAATGAGGTAAGAAATAGAATAACCCCACCCCATACCAAATTCACTGTGCTGATATCGGCGGTTGTATCCCGGTATAAAAAGATTGGCAAAATTAGTAGGTGCTTTTTCGGCAAGAATGCGCTTGGCAGCCACATGGGCGCCTAAGTATAAATTGTTTAGCACTTCTACCTTAATACCCAATTGCAGTTCGAGCCAATGAGCGCTCAACCCACTAAACTTTTTATTGATTAGACGTGTATCCGGAGGGAAGTAGTGGTCTTTACTGTAAATTGTATAATCGTAGAGGGTTTCTGAAAAGGTAGAGAAACCATACCGCAGCCCTACAAAAATTTGGTTTTGCATGCCTGCCCAATTTTTGTAAGCATTATAATTTACACCGATTTTAAAATAGCTTCCTTTGCTATTTGCTGAAAAATTATTTTCATCGTAGTCATAATTTTCATAGCCTATCTCAAAGGTCGGGAAAAATGATTTGTTGTACCTATAATCGGCTACGACAGCAAACCCTTTATAATTTTTATCAATTAAAGAGCGAATGGGTTTACTCAAATCAACGCCTATCCGCAAACCGTATTTCTCTCTGTACACAACAGAATCGGTAACGGTAGTAACCGTATCGGTTTGTGCATGGCTTGCTAACGGAAAAACGCAGCAAAATAGCAGATTAAAAATAAATATATAAGTGAGCTGTTTTTTCATTTTTAATGGTATCGGGTTGAGGTACACGAATATTTTTAATCCAGGTAGAATCAGGGGTTTGGTCTAGGGTGGTATTGAAATTAGAAAACTGATCACGAAAGCCACAGGCTCTACTTACGTATATTTCTTCTGCCGTGTAGGTAAACCTTAAGGTATCTACCAAGGTAGCCGAGGTAGGTGCTAACGAATCTCCTTGATTAATAACCACGCGATAGGTGGTAGAACTATGCCCGGTGCGTAACGGAATAGCAGCAATCGTATCATTTACCGGTTCTGAAAAATAATAATCAGTGGCATTGATTTCCTTCACGTTAAAATTGGTAACTGTTTTTACGCGAGTAGGGTGATTAGCATCAAAAAACTTGACTACCAATCTAGGTGTAGAGGGCTCGCCACTCGTACAAATATCACTGCGTTGGCATCCAATAAATACCAATACTATTCCTAGAAATATGAGGCTGTATCTTTTCATGGTCGTTTTTCTAAACAAACTACGTTTTCAATATGGTAGGTTTGTGGAAACATATCTACCGGTTGCACCTTGGTTACTTTGTAGGCTACATCAAGTAAACTTAGATCGCGGGCTTGTGTGGCAGAATTACAACTCACATAAACAATGCGTTTTGGAGAAGCTTTGAATAACTGTTCTACCACTTTAGGATGCATGCCTGCGCGTGGCGGGTCGGTAATCACAATATCGGGTTTACCATGGGTGGCAATAAAATCTTCGGTAAAAATAGATCGCATATCGCCTACAAAAAAAGAAACATTTTCAATTTTGTTGAGTTGGGCATTTTCTTGAGCCGCTTCTATGGCTTCCGGAACTACTTCTACACCAATCACCTTTTGGGCTTGTTTAGCCACAAACTGTGCAATACTGCCCAATCCTGTATAGAGATCATACACAATATCTGTTGAAGTAATTCCTGCAAACGATCGCGCTACTTTATATAACTCGTAGGCTTGAGCCGAGTTGGTTTGAAAAAAAGACTTGGCTCCAATTTTAAATTGTAGCCCTTCCATCTCTTCAAGAATGTGATCTTTTCCGCGGTAGCAGAGAATTTCCTGATCGTATAAGGTGTCGTTTGGTTTACCATTAATAACGTACAGTAAAGAGGTAACTTCCGGAAAGCGCTCTGCAATAAAATCGAGTAATAATTTGCGTTTAGCGGAGTCTTCTTTAAAAAATTGAATGAGTACCATCAACTCCCCGGTTGATGAATATCGAATCATCATTCCACGCAAGAACCCCTCTTGTTTCCGTAGGTTGAAAAATTTTAATTGGTGTTGTATGGCAAACTCCCGAATGGCATTTCTAATAGCATTACTGGGCTCTTTTTGCAAATGGCAGTGCTGAATAGTAAGAATTTTATCCCACATTCCCGGCACGTGATACCCCAAAGCATTGCGATCTGCGTCTTCAATATTTTTTCCGCTAGCAATTTCTTCAGGGGTTAACCAACGGTTATCACTAAAAGAAAATTCTAATTTGTTGCGGTATTCATATACTTGTTTGCAGCCCAAAATAGGAGAGATAGGAGGAAGTTTTATTTTTCCTAACCGCTTTAGGTTGTTTTCAACCTCTTTTTGTTTGTAATAAAGTTGGTGTTCATAGCCCATGTCTTGCCATTGGCATCCACCACAATAATCAAAATGTTGGCAAATGGGTTTTACGCGTTCTTTTGAAGGCGAAATGAGTTTAGTAACTTTTCCTTGGTAGTATGCTTTTCGTTGTTTGTACGTCTGTACATCTACCACATCGCCGGGCACAGCGTTGTCTATAAAAACTACACGGCCATCAGGAGCTTTTGCAATGGCCTTTCCTTTAGCTCCCGCATCGGTAACTTCTAAGGCCTCAAATAATTTTCGTCTATTCTTTCTCGCCATAGCGCAAAAGTAAGCTTTTTTATAGGATAACAAACACGGGGCCAAACTGAAAAAATTATGCTGTGGCAGCGGCTAACGTTTCTTTTCGTTTAATTTTTCCACTGTGTGTTTCGACAAATTTGGGCGTAAAATAAATTTCTTTCGGACGTTCGTATTTACCAATATTCTTTAGTTGAAGAAGAGCCTGTTTCATTTTTTCTCTTTTATCATAAGAGTCTTGACCTTCTACAATTAAAACGAGTTTTTGCCCTAAAGTTTCATCAGGTAGACCGGCCACAAAGAAACGTTGAGTAATAATTTGATGGAGCTTATTTTCAATAATTTCCGGATGAATTTTTATTCCTCCCGAATTAATTACGTTATCAACCCTACCTTTTAGCCAAAAAGAATGGCTGTTTTGTAGCTTAACAATATCGTGGGTGTGTACAATTTCATCGGTAACATGGGGAGCTTTAATGATAAGGCATCCTTGTTTGTCTTGACTAATTTCTACATTTTCCATAAGTTGAAATGGCGGATTTTTAACTGATTTCAGGTTGATTTGTCGCGCAGCAATATGGGTTAAAGTCTCTGTCATAGCATAACTCTCATAAACGGCTGTAGTATGCCCTTCAATTTTTTGTTGTAAAGCTTGAGAAACGGCTCCGCCACCCACTAATACTTTTTTTAATCGGTTTAGTTGTTTGAGCATATGACTTAACTGATAAGGGGTTACCGCGCAAAAATCATAGTTTTTTGTGGTAGCGGCCAACGGATTGGCTTGTGGCTGCACAGCATCGAGTTGCCAGCCCAGAACCATGGCGCGCACTAACATCAGTTTTCCGGCAATATAGGTGGCTGGCATGCATAACAGCGCGGTTGTGTTGGCCGGTAAATTAAAAAAAGTACCGGTAGCCATGGCGCTGTTCACCATATACTGCTTTTTTACGCGCATTTTTTTGGGAGCCCCGGTAGAGCCGGATGTTTGTACGGTTATCGTACTACTATCATTAAACCAGTCTATAAAAAATTGCCCAATAGGCGTCCAATAGGCAATCTTTTCGGCACAATATGTTTGTGCTAATAACAACAATTCATCTTTACTGCGTTTTTTTCCTTGCCAACAAAAATCAGGGTGAAGATTTTTATAGTTGTACGCCTGCATCATAGCCATGTTTTAACTAATTTCTATAGGAGTCTTATCTGAAGTTTTTTGAGGAGGTGTAATTCTACCGAACAATCGTTCTTTCCAGTTGGTCCATTTATACACTTTAGCGTAAATGAGCAGTAATAGCGGATATAAAATGACGAGAGGAAAAATAATGTCAAACCCAACAGTGGTAGGTTCCGTTATATTCTTTAAGATAGAGTCTGATTGTAGGGCAGACCAGTCTGAGGTAACCAACAACACTAATATTAAATTATTGGCTATATGAAACCCGAGGTTGAGTTCCATGCCTTCGTCCATTAGGGTTAAGATGCCTAGAAAAACACCGGTACCTATGTAATAGATAAGTATCATCGGGCCGAGTTGTGCTACTTCCGGATTGGCGGCGTGTAAGATGCCAAACAAGAAAGAGGTAATAATAAAAGGCACCCAGCGGGTTTTGGTAGCCAGCCCAATGCCTTGCATTAAGTACCCTCTAAACAGGTACTCTTCAAACCCGGCTTGTAGCGGGATGAGCACAATACTCATTATCAATAAAATGAGAAAAGGGACAAGCTGAAATTGAACAATATAATCATTGGGATGCGAAAAATAGTCGACTAGTGTACTGGCTGTGATATAAATTGCAATTAAACCGAAACTGAGAAAAAAACGTTTCCAATCAAATTTTTTTCGACTAGTGGTAATACTTCTAAAAGGCTGTTTATGCAAATATTTGACCACGATGTAGATGCCTAATAACCCGAAGGCAAAGGTGAGTAGCAGTATGAATAAAAATAAATTTGGAGGAAGATGAAGTGCTTCTCGTAAGGAGCCCATAGAGGTGCCGGCGAGATCAGCAAATTGCATTTGTCCCTTCATCATTTCATAGGCTATGGCAAGAAGCAGCGGAACGATTCCGATGACTTGCCAGAAAAACAAAATAATTAATATTCCTACTACATATCGCCACCCTTTATGACGCCCGAGGTATGCTTGTTCAATAAACATATTAAAAGTTTAATGGGTTGAGGTTCCAAGATAAATTTGGCACGTAAGTTAAGGTTTCTCCCTTAACTATCAACGGACTTTTAATATTGTTGGTATAAAGGCTTCCGGTGCCCAAGCCTTGTGGCATAGTGGTATTTTTTATAGCGGTCCACTGGGCAATAGCATTTAGCCCAATATTGCTTTCTAAGGCGCTGGTAACCCACCAGCCAATGTTTTGTTCTTCTGCTAGGTCAATCCATTCTTGTGTGCCCGAAAACCCACCGACTAAGCTGGGTTTTAAGATAATATATTGCGGCTTTATGGTTTGTAAAAGTCGTTGTTTTTCCGGTTTGCTAAAAACGCCAATAAGTTCTTCATCTAAGGCAATGGGAAGTGGTGTAGAGGCGCATAGCCGTGCCATCTCTTTGTGTTGTTTTTGCTTTATAGGTTGTTCTATGCTGTGGAGTTTAAATTGACTGAGTATTGTTAGTTTCTGTAGGGCCTCTTCCGGAGAAAACCCGCCGTTGGCATCTACTCGTAATTCGATTTTATTGGGCGGAAATTCATTGCGGATAAACCGGATCAAATCGAGTTCTTTCTTAAAATCTATGGCGCCAATTTTTAATTTGATACAAGAAAAACCTTGTGCTAGTTTTTCTTGTATTTGGGTTTTCATAAATTGTTTTTCCCCCATCCAAATCAATCCGTTAATGGGAATTGCTTTTTTTCCGGCTGTAAAATTAGAAGGGAAAAGCTCAAAAGGATGTACGCTGTATAACGATTGCCAAGCTGTTTCTAGTCCAAACTGAATAGAAGGAAATTCTATTAATGCTTTTAACAAGGTTGTTTTATCTTCGTTAATGTGCGCACAGAGCCACTGTAGTTTTTCTTCATAATCAGGTTTGTCGTCAGCACTGAGACCTCTTAAAATACCACATTCTCCATATCCTACATTACCGCTCTCTTCTAAACGTAAAAACCAAGTTTCTTTTTCGGTCATTACACCGCGTGATGTACCGCTGGGGCGTTTAAAATGAAGAGTGTATTTTTTGTAATATGCCTTCATTAAACTTCAACGCTTTCTCCTACCGGCAGTAACAAAAGCTCTTTGTTGTGTGCTTTAAATTTTTGAATAGCTTCTTCGTGGTTAATTTCTATATAGCCAAAAGTGTCATAGTGACAACCTAAAATACGGTTACATTCAATAAAGTCACTGGCAATAATGGCATCTTCTACATCCATCGTAAAATTATCGCCAATGGGAAGTATCGCTAAGTCTAATTTATAACGCATCGGAATGAGTTTCATATCCATTGTTAAAGCGGTATCTCCGGCAATGTAAACCGTTTTGTCATCGGCTTGCAAAATAAATCCACCGGGATTTCCACCATTTGTGCCATCTGCAAAAGAGCTACTGTGAATGGCATTTACATATTTTAGGGTGCCAAAGTCAAAAGTTACTTTACCGCCATGATTTAGAGGATGTGCATTAAACCCTTTGTCTTCATAATGCCAAGCAATTTCGGCATTGCTTACAATGGTAGCATTGGTGTTTTTGGCTATTGTTTCTACGTCTAAGACATGGTCTTGGTGTGCATGGGTTAACAAAATATAGTCTGCTTTTAAAGAGTTAACATCTATTTTGTCTTTAGCCAGTGCGCTGCCACTAATAAAAGGATCTACTAACAATATTTTTCCTCCGGCGGTAATGCAGAGGGCATTTTGTCCAAAAAACTGAATAGTCATAAAAAAGTGATTTAGAACGTAAAAATACAAAAAAGCACCCTTTTTTAAGACGGTTCAACTCAATAAAACCAATATCTTTGCTCCTCGTTTAATTTAGAAGACTATGATTACAGAAATCATTGCTCAACGTAGAGCAGTTTTTCCTCGTCAATACAATACAAAACCTATTAGAAAAGAAGCTATTGAGACGATATTGGCGGCTGCCAATTGGGCTCCTACACACAAACATACTGAGCCCTGGCGATTTAAAGTGCTTCAAGGTAAAAAGCTGGCGGAGTTTGGTCAGTATATGGCTGAGCGGTATAAAGCAACGGCTACTAAATTTTCAGAACGAAAGCACAAAGGAATTTTTGAGAAGTTTTGCCAATCGGCTTGTGTGTTGGTAGTTTGTATGCAGCGCGATTTAAAAGAGCGTATTCCTGAATGGGAAGAAATAGCCGCCACCGCTATGGCTGTACAGAATATGTGGTTAACGGCAACCGAGTTAGAAATTGGGGCTTATTGGAGTTCGACAGCATTACGCACCGAAGTAGGTGGGTTTTTAGATTTGAAGGAAGGTGAACAGTGTTTGGGATTTTTTTATATGGGGCATTATGATGAACCTATTCCGGAAGGAAAACGCGAATCTCTGGCAACTAAAGTAGAATGGTTATAGCGTTTAAAAACAAATTACTTGTCTTTTAGACTGTCTTGATACTGAATGATATAGATGTCTTCATCTTTTCGTTTCATAAAGTATTTTTCACGAGCGTAGCGTTCTAGTCCTTCACTATCTTTAAGTTGGTTGATGATGGCTCGGTCGCTGTTTATCTCGTCTTTATAATATACTTTATCTTCAGATAACTTGTCAATTTTTTGGTTGAGTTTGTGCTGAACTAACCACGAGTTGCTATCAAAAAAGAGCATCCATATCCCGAAACCTATAATGATTACGAGGTATTTATTACTCATGATGCGAAACCATCGCTTTTTTTTCAGCTCTTTTAAACTCATAGGGCGAAAATAGAAAAATTACCGAAGTGTTTTTGCATTTTAAAACGATTATTTTCAGGATGACTTGCCTGTTTCTTTATGCGTTTATTTGTTTTTATAACGTTTATTTTTAAAACTGGTGTATAGTGTGAACAAGAAAATAAGAGTAGCAATCCATTGGGCTAGGTACGCCAGATAGTCACCGTGTTTTACATAAAATGTTTTTTTACAGTTAAGGTGAATGGTTCCTTTTAGCGCTGTGCGCACATTGTATTGGGTGCTTTGCACTATTTCTCCTTTTTGGTTGATAAAGGCTGAGGTGCCTGTATTAGCGCTTTGTGCAATATCACGCCGTGTTTCTATAGCACGTAGCCGGGCATAACTAACATGTTGTTTATGGCCTTGGGTGTTTTCCCACCATGCATCATTGGTAATAATGGAAAGGAACTGGGCGCCATTTTTTACATAACCATTTACAAATTGCCCATACACCGATTCATAACAAATTATAGGGGCTGTTTTTATGTTTTTTCCGAAGGTAAAAACTTCTCGATTGGGTTGAGTGGTTTTTTTAGCTACTGTTCCCCCCAAATCTATCATAATATCTCCCAAAATAGGCTTTAATAGATTTTGATATGGAAAAGTCTCAACCCCAACAACTAATTTTGATTTGTTGTAAAATTGGGGCTTTTTTCCAGGCGTTAAAAGAAAAGCGGTGTTGTAATCATTAAACCAAATACCGGGACGTAAATAATTGCTTTGCGGTTGCACGCTGTCTTTATTATGAATGACTTCGTACATAGAAATACCGGCTAAGAAGCTAGCATTTGGATGATTTATTACAATCTGTTCGCCATAAAAATGGGCAGCAGAAAGACGAAATTTCGGAAGTCGGGTGCCTTCGGCAAAAACAGTTTCGGGGGCAATGACGATACGAGTTGAATCAGTAATACGTTGCCGGGTCATTCTGTCTAAAAGTTGGCCGATTTGTCGGTCGCCCATATTGTATTTTTCACTGTAAGGATCAATATTTGGTTGTAAAATTAACGCCTGAATTTCTGGTTGATTTTTTTCAGAGGGGTAATTGTTCCATAAAATATAAGAAATTCCTATGGGGATACCAATAAGTAGTACGGCTAATAAACAGCCTTGTAGTAGGGCTTTTTTGTGCTTGGTTTTTTGATAGGCCAAAAAGCCGTGAAAGAAAAGAATATTTGCCCCCCAAACCCATAGTGTTCCGCCAAAATTTCCGGTATAGGCATACCACTGCACCCATTGGGGGTATTCCGAAAAACCATTGCCCAAATTAAGCCAGGGCCACGAAAACTGCCAGTGCAAATGCAAGTATTCAAAACACATCCATAAAGCGATTAAAAACAAACTTGAAAGAAGTTGAGAAATGCGGTTAGCTACTTTGTGGTAAATTAAAAATACGAGCGCCATTAGCAAACTGTTGGCTAAAACGGCAAAAGCCATTCCGGCAGCGGAGGCGTAATACAACCAGTAGGTGGTGTATAAATTCCATATAAAAAAACTGAGGTAGGCTAGCCCAAAAACCTTCCAAGCACTGTGTTTTTGTGGGTGATTTCGAATTTCAAATTCGGTGTAGAGTAGGGGAACAAATCCGAAGAAAAGTAGAAGAGGAAATCCATTTGTTGGCCAGCCCAATGCCAATAAGATTCCGGAAAACAAGGCAAATAATACTTTTTTCATGTAGAAAAGGCTATGAGTTGACAGTGATGTTTAGGTGTTTTTATGTAATAGTTAAAATGGCGAATTTAAAGAATTAACGGAAAATGCTCCAATCTAACCGTATAGAAAAAACATTAGAGTAAAGCGCTACACTTTGGTTGCCTATATCGGTAAAAGCATAATCAATTTGAATACCTTTATATTGAAAGCCTACCCCAAAACTAGGTTGAAAACTTACTTTTTTACTGCCATCAAACTGTATTTCATTCTGAAAATTACCAACCCCTCCACGCAGATAGACCATGTTGAGATAACCGGCCTCAAAACCAAAAGCCGGGGTTATACTTGCGGCTGAGGTAGATATAATATCATGTGTTTGTGTAAAACGTGTAATGAGATCTAACTCTGTTTTTAAGGTAAAATCATAATGAAAGGTAAAAGTTTTGGCAATACCAATTTGTAATTTGGGTAGCGTTATTTCAGTAGTTTCCGGTAACTCTTGGTTATGCCCCGGAACGGCATCTTGAATTTCTTTGTATTTTTCTTTGTCAATGCTCCACGTGTTATAGGTGGTTGTAATATCGCGTGCCATAACCCCAAATTCCCAATTGTTTTTGGTTTGAAATTGGAGTCCCACGTCAAAACCAAACCCCCATGAAGTGGCAAAATTACCAATAATTCGGCGGATTACTTTAGCATTTGCACCAAGCGAGAAGCCTTGTACTAAAAATTGTCGTGCATAAGAAAAAGTAAAAGCATAATCAGCTGCGGAAAAATAGCTAATTCGGTCGTAATTAATATGACCTTGATCATCTATGAGCTGGGTGGTATTCATAATATCGTCAACCCCAAATCGAATTACACTAAAAGCTACGGCACTTTGTTTGTCTATAGGCATGGCTCCGCCTATATAATCATAGTTAGCAATGTTGGCAAAATAGCTGGCATGCATTAAAGAAACCTGAGGGTTTTCTAGTCGAATAAGACCGGCGGGATTCCAATAACCGGCGTTTACGTTATGTGTAGAAGCAACGACAGCCCCACTTTGACCGAAAGCGGCTGCTCCTACGCCAATGTTAAGGAATTCGTTAGAGTATTTTCTTGCAGTTTGCGCCTGCATACTTGTACCCCATAAAATAAGCAGTATAAAAATCTTACATTTCAAAAAAAGAGAATATGAGCTACTACTACAACTATCTTGTTTTGTACATATTGTACGGCCGGTCAAACTAGTAGTAATTTTTTGGAAAGATAAGAAATGAGCAAAGTATATAAAAAGAAAAACATACGAAAAATCCGTATGTTTTAATTTGTTTGGTATCAGTAGAAATTATGTTAGGCTTCTAGCTTTTTATTTTTTTCAGCTTTCTTTCTTTTGTACAAATCTTTGTAGTGTCCCCAAATCCAATAGGGAAGAATGTTTAATAGAAATACGAAAATCCAAAATCCGGCTAACCAGATTAAACATATCACTATAAAACCAAGCCATTGGTCAAATTGAACCATACTGCCGTCCATAATTATGCTTTTTTTATTTTGTACAAAGATAAAACTTATCTACTTAACTTTTAAGGAACTTTTAAAAATTTTTATTTAAAAAATAAGATTTCGTGTATTTTATTGAGAATCATATCTATAGGAGAGTCTTTTTTAAACTCTATAGAAGTTAACACGCTATAAAAAGGTGATATTTTTATAGAAGGTTTAAGCTTGTCAATAAGTTTAGTATTTTTACGTTTTTGATTAAAAGCCGTATGATTCGGAAATTTGTTCCTAATTTTTTTACCCTGCTAAACTTGGCATGTGGCTGTGTGGCTGCCGTTTTAGCTGTACAAAACCACTTAATATTTGCTGCATTACTGGTGGGGCTAGGTATTTTCTTTGATTTTTTTGATGGTTTTTTTGCTCGTTTATTAGGCGTATCTAGTGATTTGGGACTGCAACTAGACTCACTGGCCGATTTGGTAACAAGCGGATTGGTTCCCGGAATTGTAATGGTGCAGTTATTGGCCCAGTCGTTAGGAAGCAATGTGCCACCTATTCTATACCCATGGGAAGATAGGCCCATTTTTTACTTAGATTTTTCGGGTTGGGCTTTGCTCGGGCTACTCATTACGTTGGCCTCGGCCTATAGATTGGCTAAATTTAATATAGACGAACGGCAAACATCTTCTTTTATAGGGCTTCCCACACCGGCTAATGCCATTCTAATTCTAAGTATTCCACTTATTTTGACCTACCAGCCTTCGCCTCGCATTGTCTCGCTTATTTTTAACCCATGGTTTTTGATGGGGCTTACGGTATTTAGTAGTTTTATTTTAAATGCTGAACTTCCTTTGTTCGGACTTAAATTTAAAACGTGGGATTTTAAATCGAATTGGTTTCGGTACGTTTTTCTGGGGCTTTCGGTAGTAGCGATTCTTTTTCTCCAGTTTTTGGCACTTCCACTCATCATATTAGTATATCTCCTTTTTAATGTAGTGCTATATTCTTGGAAAACCTTAACCCAATAAGTTGCTAAAAAAATGATTTTAAAGCAAACGTTTTTGGCAATAGGAATGTGGGGTTATAAGCTTCTCTACAATTTGGTTAATTGTTTTTTTTCAAAACAAGAAAAAGTACTGGTTATCAGTAATACGCGGTTAGAAGATAATGCTATAGAGATGGCTAATTATATAGCCCGCCATTATACTCTTGAAGTGGCAATTATGTTGCCCGAAGAACAAATTAAATGGGCAAAAATGCATTTACACCCTGCCGTTACTTGTTATAAAAGTCCGCGGTATATGGCGCTAAAATGGGGTGATTTAAAACGTGTTTGCAGTAGTCGTTATTTGTTTTTTACCTATCAATTTTTAGTAGGAAAATCGACTAAGAATCAATATACAATAAACTTATGGCACGGAGTGGGGCATAAAAAAATTCAACATGCGCGTGCCTATGACGGTATTCAACTACGAACCGATTATACTATAGCTACTTCTGCTATGACCCAGAAAATGTTTGGTGAATTTTTTGAAAACCCTCCGGAAAATGTGTGGATAAGCGGTCTACCGCGTAATGATTTACTATTGAATAGTCAACCTCATAAAACAACACTGAAAAAAAAATATTTACCTAAATTGAATGCCTATACCAAAATTATAATTTGGATGCCTACGTATCGTAGAAAAAGTGGGCGGAGCAGTCAAAATGAAGTGAGAAGAGGAAATGTAGATGGTGTGTTTGGATATGAAAATTTTGACGTACAGCAGTTCAATCAATTATTGCAAGAACAAAATTCGGTGTGTTTAATTAAAGCCCATCACCGAGTAAGTAAATCGGTTTCGTTAAATCAGTATAGTCAGCTGCAATTTATTGATGATGAATGGATTTGGCAGAAACCAATGCAGATGTACCAACTGTTGGCCTGTACAGATGCGCTTATAACCGATTATTCTTCGGTAATGATTGATTATAGTTTACTGAACCAGCCCATTTTTTGTCTGGCAGACGATGTAGAAACTTTTAAACAAACCCAAGGACTGTATTTTGAAGTTTATGAACAGTGGGTACCCACAAAACTTTTTACCAATCAACAAGATTTTTTTACGGCAGTGCGTAGGTACTTAGAAACCGGTGAAGATGCATTTAAAACGCAACGCCAAAAAATTTGCCGGGCGTATTTTCAATACCCTGATGCGCACAGTGCTCAGCGAATTGCCGAAAAGGTTTTTGGAAAAAATGCACAAATTGAAAAAAGGAAAGAAATCGGGTATGAAAATAATATGGTAAATTCGGCATCTGTATAGATAATAGGCTTAAGAATAATCAACATGAGAAGAAATATTGCAGTTATTTTAGCAGGCGGAAAAGGCGTTCGCCTTGGCGGTAGCAAACCCAAACAATTTTTAAAAATTGCCGGGAAAAAAGTAATAGAACATACCTTAGCCGTATTTCAAACGCATCCTGATATAGATGAAATAGCGGTCGTTTCTCACCCTGATTATATTCGTGATGTAGAGCAAATCTTATTGGCTAATTCATACACTAAAATAAAAAAAGTTTTAGCGGGAGGCGCAGAGCGCTATGACTCTAGTTTGGTAGCCATACGCGCCTATGAATCACAAGAAGTGAATCTGCTTTTTCACGATGCGGTTAGACCTTTAGTAAGCCATCGCATTATTTCTGATTGTATAGAGGCTTTATCGCAATACAAAGCGGTTGATGTGGCTGTAAAGACTACCGACACCATTATATCGGTAAAAGATACGTTGATACAAAATATTCCTAATCGCGCCTATTTGTACAACGGTCAAACCCCACAGGCTTTTAGAATAGAAACCATTCAAAAAGCATATGAAAAGGCACTTAAAGATCCTCATTTTCAAGCTACTGATGATTGTGGAGTAGTTAAAAAATATTTGCCCGACGAAGCTGTTTATGTGGTACGTGGCGAAGGATATAATATGAAGCTGACGCATCAAGAAGATATTTTTCTGTTAGATAAGCTGTTTCAACTTCGATCTATTGCTGCTGATAGTGAGGTGTTAATGCCCTCCAGTAAACAACAGCTAGCCGGGAAAGTATTGGTGGTTTTCGGAGGCAGTTCGGGAATAGGGAAAAGTATAGCAGAGATGAGCACACAATATGGAGCCAAAGTGTATTCGTTTAGCCGGAGTACTACGCAAACAGATATTACCCAAAAAGAAACGGTAGCCAAAGCGCTGGCAGAAGTGTATGCACAAGAACAAAAAATTGATTTTGTACTGAATACGGCGGCGGTTTTAAACAAGCAACCCTTAAAAGATATGGCCTATACTACGGTGATAGAGAGCGTGCAAACCAATTATTTGGGGACTATTGTGGTGGCAAAAGAAAGTTATGCGTATTTGCAGAAGAGTAAAGGAGCCTTACTGTTATATACCTCTAGTTCATATACGCGTGGGCGAAGTATGTACAGCTTGTATTCATCTGCTAAAGCAGCCATTGTTAATTTAGTGCAAGCTTTGAGCGAGGAGTGGGAGCATGTGCAAATTAATGCTATTAATCCGGAGCGAACCAACACCCCTATGCGTTTTAAAAATTTTGGAAAAGAACCCGAAAACACTTTATTGACTCCGGAAGAAGTAGCGGTGGCTTCTATCAATGCACTTTTTTCTGACTTCTCCGGTCAGGTAATAGATGTAAAAGTGTAATCAAAAATGATAAAAGGGATTTTATAAAATGTCCCGTTTATTATAGAGTTTGAAGAATTCCATAAGTAAGTATTCAACCCATCTCTTTCTCATTTTTATTAATGGTAGTAAAGAGGAAATGATGCAGGAGCAAAAAGACTTTTTAAATTTTGCTCAACTTATTCCTTTTTAGAAGTCAGGTTTTTCCTTTGTTTAAAGGTAAAAAACAATCCACCAATCACCAGCAGTGCCAATATGATTCCGGAGGCCAGTGTAATAGCCCCTCCTGTTTGTATTACTTTTGGGTTAAAGGTAAAAACAACGGTATGCGTTCCTTTAGGAAGCATCAACCCGCGTAATACAAAATCTGTTTGTATAATCTCAATAGGTTTCCCGTCAACGGTAGCTTCCCAACCATACGGGTAATAATTTTCTGAGAAGACCGCAAACCGGTTGTTATGTGCGGTATATTGATATACAATTTTGTTGAGGTTATAGTCTTTTAGATAAATTGTATCTCCCGGCTGATTAACAAAACTATTTTGTGTAACCGCAGTGTTAAATTTAGTGTTTACCACTGCCGTTGTTTTGGTGTTGATACTGTCTAAGGCTAGAATTTCTCCATTGGGCGAGTTTACAAAATCTATCTTGTTTACAAACCAAACGCTACCATTGGCATCCGGATTAAGTTGTGCTACATACTTATCTTTTTGTTTTACGATGAAGTATTTAATATTCATCATGTTTACTACTTGTGGCTTTAAGTCGGCAAGATAAAAACTGTACAGTTCTTCAATGCGTCCGGGTTTAGTGCCGGAATAGCCACCAATAGATTTATGAAAATAAGAGGCACGCCCTGAATTCATAGGGTTTACACTTAAATCCATTACGCGATAATGTCCTTTGTCTTTCATAATGGCCAAATCAGCCGCATTAGGCACAAAAGGAGTCGCTTTTTGTTGACGGGTAATAAAGTTGCTATCATTTACATAATCGCGATCTACACTCACCAGGTCAACTAAGATTAGCACGGCAAAAATACCAATGCATACATTTTTGTTTAGTTTTTGTTTTAGGTAGGCATAAAGACAAGCTGCAATAAGTAGTACAAAAATGAGGCTTCTAAGCGTGTCGCTGCTCATCATGGCAGCGCGGTCTTTTCTTAGCGCTTCCACAAAAGTAGGTCCCAAGTTTTTGAGGTAGCGGGTATCGTATAGTCCGGCAAAATCAAAGATCCAATTTTTAAAGAGTAAGAAGAAAACGCAAACCCCGGCGGTAATGATAGTAGTCCATTTTAGTGCGTGCATTTTTTCGTCTTTACTTTTTTCGGAAGAGAACAATTTACTCAACCCATAAATACCGAAGAACGGAATCAACAACTCGAGAATAACTTGAATCATAGACACGGTTCTAAACTTATTGTAAAAAGGAACGTAGTCTACAAAAAAGCGGGTTAAGGCATTAAAATTGTGCCCCCAAGAGAGTAGGAGCGAGAGTGCACAAGCACCGACCACCCACCATTTTAGTCGCCCTTTTACCAAAAATAACGCCAAGACAAAAAAGAAGATAACGGTGGCCCCAATATATGCAGGGGCGGCAACGATAGGCTGTTTTCCCCAATAAGTAGGAGCGTGTTGTAAAAATTGTTTAGCCTGATAGGCCGGCACCCCCAGTTTTATAAGAGCATCATAGGTGTGTGAATCAACTCCGAGTGGTTCGGTGGTTGCTCCTCCCATAAACCGAGGAATAAATAAATCCATGGTTTCAGCAATACCATAGCTGTATTGAGTGATGTAATCATAACTCAGACCGGCGTCATTTTTAGGATGCCCATTTTTGGTGACGGTAACGCCTGTATCTCCGCGCGTACTAAATTTGGCTAGCTGTTGAATGGTCATTAGCCGGGTAGAGTTGGCTGCTAATGCTAGAATGAGCGCAATAAACATAATGCCCACCGATTTAAAAAAGCGCGGCAATTCTTTATCTTTAAAAGCCTTGTATAAATGCACTAGCCCAATGATAATGATGATGTACATAAGGTAGTACGTTATTTGATAATGTCCGGCATAAATTTCTAGGGCCAAACTGATTGCTAATAAAATGCCTCCCCACAGATATTTCTTTTTAAAGACTGAAAAGACGCCCGCCAAAACCAGCGGCATATAGGCAATAGCGTGTACTTTAGAGTTGTGGCCTACTCCTATGATAATCATTAGATAAGTAGAGAATCCAAAGGCCAGTGCCCCAATGGCGGCTAGTTTATAGTCTACTTTAAAGACTAAAAATAGAAGGTAAATCCCTAAAAAATACAGGAAGAGATACCCGGCGGGATGTGGTAAAAAACGCAAAAAATTATCTATAGAACGCACGTATTCATTAGGGTAGCTAGAGCTGGGCAGATACCGTGGAGTGCCTCCAAAAGCATTGTCAATCCAATAGGCTTCTTTATGGTGCTTTTTTACATATTCATTGCGTTCGTGAGACATGCCTTGCGCCTGTTGGATGTCACTCTGAAAGAGCACTTTTCCACTTATTACAGGGCTAAAATAGGCCACAGATGCAATAATAAAGCCTAAAATTACTAGTAAATGGGGTACTAATTTTTTAAGATTGAAAGCCATGAAGTTTTTGCTGATTAGAGAAAGCCGTAAAACTAATCAATTTCTTCGTAATCGATATATTCTCCCACCGCTTTATTCGATTTTTTAGGCTGTGCGGGTTGGTAATCAATGGTGGTTTTTCCGCTTTCTTTTTGAGAAGTGTAAGAAGTGTTAGGAGCGCTATATTTTTCGGTCGCTTTCTTACCGAGTTTTTGCAAAAGATAGCGCATAATGTAAGGGCCAAAATATTTAATAATGAGCCTTAAAACAAAATAAATGATTAAAAAGGTAAAGAAAACGCCTATAAAGCTACTTTTTAAAGGTATCGGCATAATAAATGTCATTTTTACAAAGTTAGTAATTTCATAACAAAACAAAAGTTGTAGAAAACATAAAATATCTATATTTGACTATTAAAATTCCTGCCATGCATAAGTTTTTCCTTCCGTTACTGTTGATTTTTTTAAGTTTTTCGGTTCAAGCCCAATACACCGAAACAATTAATTCAAACCGACCCGGAAATTCACAGGGAGCTTTTGCCGTAGGGCGCGATGTCGTTCAGTTAGAAGTCGGTCCTCATTATGGGCAAACCAAACATAAGCTTACCAGTATAAATACAAACTTGTTCGGAATACGCTATCAAGTGCGGTATGGGACGTTTTCAGAGAACTTTGAAATAAATTTGAGCGGAGATTATGTAAGTGCCAACCGGCATTTTACTGCAGGTGGAGTGAAGCATTCATACACAGTTAGTAATTTTAAGCGCAATACACTCGGAGTTAAATATTTACTTTTCGACCCACATAAAAATCGTTATTTTGAGGGTCCCAACCTGTATAGCTGGAAAGCCAATCACCGTCCGCGGTGGGAGATGCTTATCCCGGCAGTTTCTATTTATGCCGGATTAAACCTCACAGTAGGGAATCGTCCTTCAGGGTATCCATTTTTTGGAGGAGCCACTGACAAAGTAAGCCCTAAACTAGCACTGATTACCCAAAATAATATTGGGCCTTTTGTGTTTGTGATGAATTTTATTGCCGATCGAATTACGAGTCAAGATAAACGCTATGTAGGCATATTTACCCTAACTCATTCATTGAGTCCTCATCTATCTGCTTTTGTAGAATACGAGACCATTAAAGATAATTTTTATGCAGACGATTTATTTCGATTCGGAGGCGCTTATCTGCTCAACAAAAATTTGCAATTTGATGTGGCAGGTTTGGTAAACTTCAAAGATACACCCAGTCGGTGGCAAGTGGGGATAGGGGCATCGTATAGAATGGATTACCATCATACTAACGAGCGGATATATAAGACGGAGCCAAACGCAAAAAAGAAGGTGAACAAAATGGATAAAAAGCAAAATACAAAAAAGAAAAAAGGCATCTTTTAATAATAAATCTGTAATAAGGTTTCTATTTTGTAATTTAAATTGCTGTAAAAAGAGTTGATTTTTAGTCTATTTTTAAGGGATGTGCTATATTTTACTGAAAAACAATTAATTCGATAGCTATATAAATTTAATTTCATACCTTTGCAAACCTTTAAAAGGGCTGTATATGATATACAGTTAAACTCTCAAAAGACCAAATTTATGACACAAGTAAAGAATAATGATACCGTAAAAGTACATTACACCGGAACCCTTAAAAATGGCGAGGTTTTTGATAGTTCATTACAACGCGATCCACTAGAATTTAAAGTGGGTGCGGGCAGAATGATCCCGGGCTTTGAAAAAGGGGTACTTGATATGGAACTCAACGAGAAAAAAACAATTGAAATACCGGCTAACGAAGCTTATGGTGAAGTACTCGAAGAGCTCTTTCAAGAAGTACCTAAAAGTGAGTTACCCGAAGAAATTAATCCGGAGGTGGGTATGACCCTGATTGCTAAAATGCCTAACGGTGGTGAACGTCAATTACGCGTATCTGAAGTTAAAGAATCGAGTATTATTTTAGATGGCAACCATCCATTGGCCGGAAAAGATTTGAATTTTGAGGTTGAAATTGTAGAAATCAACTAGAATTTACCGTTGTCTTGTTTATAAAAACTTGCTAATACTTTAGGTTTATTAATCAAAAAAACGAGCATTAAAGTTTTGTAAATTGACAATAATTTATTAAATTAGGGGTTGTTATTTTTAAATAATGTGATATCGATATATGAGACAACTTAAAATTACGAAACAGGTTACCAATCGGGAATCTAAATCGCTAGATAAATATCTTCAAGATATTAGTAAAGTAGAGTTGATTACAGCAGAAGAGGAAGTAGAACTAGCGCAGCGTATCCGCGAAGGTGATCAAGAGGCATTAGAGAAATTAACCAATGCCAATTTGCGATTTGTCGTTTCGGTCGCAAAACAATATCAAAACCAAGGTCTAAAATTACCAGATCTTATAAACGAAGGAAACGTAGGGTTAGTAAAAGCGGCAAAACGCTTTGATGAAACCCGTGGTTTTAAATTTATTTCCTATGCTGTTTGGTGGATTCGTCAATCCATTCTGCAAGCATTAGCAGAGCAATCTAGGGTAGTGCGTTTACCGCTTAATAAGATTGGAGTTATCAACAAAATCAACAAAGCCTTTTCTCATTTAGAGCAAGAATTGCAGCGCCCGCCGTCTGCAGAAGAAATTGCTCAAGAATTAGATATGGCAACCAGTCAGGTAAAAACGGCGATGAAAAACTCTGGTAGACATTTGTCTATGGATGCACCGTTTAAAGAAGGAGAAAATGACTCCAACTTATATGATGTGTTGAGCTCTGGAGAATCTCCTAATCCTGATGATGACTTAATGCGTGATTCATTAAGCATAGAAATTAATCGAGCCTTAGATACGCTTTCTGCTCGTGAAGCAGATGTTATTCGTTTAAATTACGGAATTGGTAACCAACCGGCTATGACGCTTCAAGAAATTGGAGATACATTTGATTTAAGCCGCGAACGTGTGCGCCAAATTCGTGAGAAAGGAATTCGCAGATTAAAACACGAATCAAAAAACAAGATGTTGAAAAAATATTTGGGATAATAAAGACCCCATTCTTGATGAATAAGTAAAAGCTGTTCGATTTGTTTTGAACAGCTTTTTTTACGTCCTTATTTATTTGATATAAAAAAGTCGAGACAATACATCTCGACTTTTTCGTGTATATGTTTGTTAGAACAACATAACGCCTGCGACATTGTTTGTATGCCCGTTTTTCGCTACGTTTATTATGAAGCTGCGCGTAATTGTTTAATGGTTGAACGTTTTAGTGCTTTTTCAGCATACGTTTTAGTTACCTTAAGTTCTGTGGTATCGCTGTCTGGCAATTCAAACATGGCATCGGTTAAGATAGCTTCGCATAAAGAGCGTAACCCACGTGCCCCTAATTTGTATTCAATCGCTTTTTCTACAATATAGTTTAGCGCATTATCGGTAATGCTTAACTCGATATTATCCATCGCAAACAATTTGGTGTATTGTTTTACCAAAGCGTTTTTAGGATCGGTTAGAATTGAACGCAAGGTAGCGGCATCTAACGGATTCATATAGGTTAGTACCGGTAATCGTCCAATAATTTCAGGAATCAACCCAAAGTCTTTTAAATCTTTTGGAATGATGTATTTTAACAGATTTTCTTTGTCGTAGTCGTCTGTATTGTGGGTAGAACTGTAGCCTACGGCTTGCATGTTAAGACGGTTTGAAATATGGCGTTGAATACCATCAAAGGCGCCGCCGGCAATAAACAAAATGTTACTTGTATCTACCTGAATAAATTTTTGATCGGGGTGTTTTCTCCCTCCTTTAGGTGGAACATTTACCATCGTGCCTTCCAGAAGTTTGAGGAGCGCTTGCTGTACGCCTTCGCCACTTACATCACGTGTTATAGAAGGATTGTCGCTTTTACGGGCAATTTTATCGATTTCATCAATAAAAATTATGCCTTGTTGGGCTTTTTCTAGGTCGTAATCAGCGGCTTGCATGAGACGAGTTAAGATACTTTCTACATCTTCACCTACATAACCGGCCTCCGTTAATACGGTAGCATCTACGATAGCTAACGGAACGTTAAGCATTTTGGCAATAGTTTGTGCCATAAGTGTTTTCCCGGTTCCGGTTTCGCCCACCAAGATAACGTTGCTTTTTTGAATTTCAATTTCGTTTTCGTCATCAGTTTGTAGCAAGCGTTTGTAGTGGTTGTATACGGCCACAGAAAGTACTTTTTTGGCGTGATCTTGCCCAATTACATAACTGTCTAAAAATTCTTTAATGGCTTTAGGTTTACGAAGCATGAGCTCTTGAGAGAGTTCTTTACTAATCTCTTGTTTGGCCTCTTCCATCACTATACCATAGGCTTGCTCAATACATCGATCGCAGATATGAGCATTTAACCCGGCAATCAAAATATTGGTTTCGGCCTTTTTTCTTCCGCAGAAAGAGCATTCTAGTTGTTCGTTTTTTGCCATAATATACTTTTTTAGTCGCGTTCTAGCACTTCATCAATCATTCCATAATCTTTGGCTTCTTTTGCTTTCATCCAAAAGTCACGGTCGCTATCTTCAAAAATCTTGTCATAAGTCTGCCCGGTGTGTTTGGCAATGATTTGATACAACTCTTTTTTGAGGGTTACAATTTCACGAGCGGTAATTTCAATATCGCTGGCTTGTCCTTGCGCTCCTCCCATAGGTTGATGAATCATTATACGAGAATGTGGAAGCCCGCTGCGCTTTCCTTTTGCACCGGCGCAGAGTAATATGGCAGCCATAGAAGCGGCCATTCCGGTACAAATGGTGGCTACATCAGGTTTTATAAACTGCATGGTGTCGTAAATACCCAATCCGGCATATACGCTTCCTCCGGGAGAGTTAATATAAATCTGAATATCTTTTGAAGCATCGGTACTTTCTAAAAAAAGTAACTGTGCTTGAATAATATTTGCCACTTGATCGGTTACCGCAGTCCCCATGAAAATAATGCGATCCATCATTAGACGTGAAAAAACATCCATAGCTACAGCGTTCATTTTGCGCTCTTCTATAATGTTGGGCGTCATGCCTACCGGTAGCATATTGGTAACTATCTTGTTGTAGTAGTTGCCGTTAATGCCTTGGTCTTTGATGGCAAATTTTTCAAATTCTTTTTGAATATCCATGCGTTGTATTTTGTTTTATTCAGTTACCGCTTTGACAAACTCGTCGTAGGTAAGTTTTTTCTCTTTCAAGTTAGCATTTTCTTTGAAAAAAGCGAGGAGTTTCTCGTTTTTTACTTGATCAGATATATTGCGTGCTTCTTTTTCGTTAGAAAGAATACGTTTGGCAATGTCTTCTAGCTCAGAATCAGAAGGGTTTAATTGCCCAAATTGAGCCATTTGTAATTTAATACGGTCTTTAGTGGCCGTCATTACATCGGCTAACTCGACTTTTATGTCGTGGGCGGTCATTAATTGATTCTCAATTAACTGAAAACGCAAACCTTTTTCTGAACGCTGGTATTCTTCTTTAGCTTCTTCTTCGTTTAGTTCGTCTTCACCGCTTACCTGAATCCATTTTTGTAAGAACTCATCGGGTAAATCAAATTTAGTTTGTTCGATAAGTGCTTCAGTTACGTCGTTTAATAGTTGCTGATTGCTTTGTTGCTCAAATTGTTTTTCGGCGTCTTCTTTTATCTTTTTACGAAAATCTTCTTCGGTTTTAACAGTATCATCTGGCCCAAAAACTTTTGTGAAGAGTTCTTCATTTAATTCGGCTAATTCTTGGTGATTAATTTCGGATATTTCGAAAGTAACCTCCACATCTAGTTCTTTTACGTCTTCAGTATTTAGTCCTAGATGCCCCGCTAAAACGTCGTCTTTTTCAAAGAGATTCTTGGTTTTTAGCGTAATAATATCTCCTGCTTTGGCACCCACAAATTTATTTAGGTTTCTTTTTCCTTTAATTTTGTCTAACGAAAAAGTGGTTTTGTGGTCTATTTCTTTCTCTTCGCCTTTAAAATTACCGGTTACATAATCGCCTTCGGCAGCTTCTGTTTTAGCTTCTAGTTTTCCGTATTGTGTACGAATGTGTTCAATTTGATGATCAATCATTTCGTCATCTGCCACAATATGATAATGCGTAATGGGGTTCTTAGTTTTTAGGTTTACCTCAAAAGTAGGGGCTAGTCCTAATTCAAATTCAAAAGTGTAATTTTCCTCATCCCAAGAAAAATCTTTTTGTTCTTTGGGTAGGGGATTGCCTAGTACATCTAATTTTTCTTCAACAAGATATTTGTTGAGGCTTTCTTGCAAAAGTTTGTTTACTTCATCTACCAATACGGCCTGACCATATTGTTTTTTTACCAATCCCATTGGGACGTGACCTTTGCGAAATCCGGGAATATTAGCGGTTTTTCGGTAGTTTTTTAAAATCTTGTCAACTTTGGGTTCGTAGTCTCCTTTCTCAATGTCAACTTTTACAATAGCGTTGAGCTCATCAATGTTTTCTCTACTAATGTTCATGGGGTTTATCCTTCTAAAAATTTAAGTTGCAAAATTACAATTTATTTGACTGTTCACCAAGTTTTTAAGCCGACCGATTTTTAGGGCTATTTTTAAAAGCGGCAAATAAAAAGGATTGACAAAAAGAGAGCAATAAACTAAAGAGTAGTGCCCACCAAAAACCATCTACATAAAAGCCGGAGACGAGGCTGCTGCACAGTAGTATTATAAAGGCATTAATGGCGAGTATAAAGAGTCCGAAAGTAAGAAGGGTTACCGGTAAGGTAAAAAGGATTAATAGGGGTTTTACAATAGCGTTCATTATCCCTAAAACAATAGCTACCCATATGCCGGTCCAATAATCAGCGATGTGCGCTCCCGGTAAAAAATTAGCAAGCGCTACAACAATAAAAGCGGTAATGAGTATGCGTATCAGTAATTTCATAGTATGGGGTAAGATAGATAAAGTTGATAGAACTACAAAATAAACGAGTGTTTTTTAGTAAAAGGTGGATTTAACTATTTAGTGCGAGGATTTGAATTTTGATAAAACTTTCTTAAGGATTTTAAATACTGGTCTTTTCAAATGCTCGTGCTTGCAATTGAAACTAAGAAATAATTATATTCGCAGAAATTTCATTTCATGCACACACTTCACGATTTTAATTTTAAGGGTAGAAAAGCGGTTATTCGCGTAGATTTTAATGTTCCATTAAATGAAAATTACGAAGTAACGGATGATACTCGTATACAAGCGGCCAAACCTACGATTGCTAAAATTTTAGCAGACGGTGGATCGGCTGTCTTGATGTCTCACTTAGGAAGACCCAAAGGAAGAGAAGAAAAATATTCGTTAAAACATATCGTGAAGAAGGTGTCAGAAATTTTAGGGGTGCCGGTTGCATTTACAGATGATTGTATGGGTGAAACGGCTTTACAAGCCTCTAAAAAATTAGCTCCGGGTCAAGTACTTTTATTAGAAAATTTGCGTTTTCATCCTGAAGAAAAGGCGGGTGATGTAAACTTTGCAGAGGCGTTGGCTCAACATGGAGATATTTATGTAAACGATGCTTTTGGTACGGCACACCGCGCTCATGCTTCAACAGCTGTTATTGCACAGTTTTTTAAAGAAAAATGTGTGGGTTTCTTGATTGAAAAAGAGCTAACGAATCTACATAAAGTGTTGCATTCTACGCAAAAACCGGTAACAGCCATCTTAGGGGGAGCTAAAGTGTCTTCTAAAATTACGGTAATTGAAAATATTTTAGACAAAATAGATCATCTGATTATTGGTGGTGGAATGATTTTTACCTTTATAAAGGCTCAAGGCGGAAAGGTGGGAAACTCACTGGTAGAAACAGACTATGAAAAAACGGCATTGGCTATTTTGTCTAAAGCTAAGGAAAAGGGAGTAGCGGTGCATCTTCCTACAGACTGTGTAGTAGCCGACGCTTTTGCGAATGATGCAGCCCGACGTATTGAACCGGTCGCTGAAATTTCTGATGGGTGGATGGGATTAGATATTGGCCCTGAGAGTGCTGCCGGTTATGCAGAAGTAATTGCCCAATCGGCTATTATATTGTGGAACGGTCCTATGGGCGTATTTGAATTTGACAACTTTGCTGAAGGTACTAAAGCCGTAGGAAAAGCTATTGCTGAAGCTACTCATAAAGGAGCTTTCTCTTTGGTGGGAGGGGGTGATAGCGTAGCAGCAGCCAAGAAGTTCAACTTACAAAATGAGGTGAGTTATATTTCTACTGGCGGAGGCGCTATGTTAGAAATGCTAGAGGGGAAAACGCTTCCCGGAATAGCAGCAATTGAAGATTAATAAAACAGTTAACAAACAATAGTAACAAATAAATACAAAGCAAATTAGGCTATTAGTGTAAGGTGCTAGTTTTATGATGCACTATTTAATTTTAATTTTTTACAGCAACTAAACTATGAATAAGCGAGCAGTCACCTTTCTTTTTTTACTGTTAAACTTTGCACTATATGCTCAGACCAACCCTAAGAATGAAAAGAAAGCTGCCTCTTCTAGTGCTACAGAGCACCTGTTTAAAAAAGAACCTAATTATACCAGTGTAAAACCGGCTCCTAGTATTTACCTTGATTCGATAAGAATTTTTTTAAAAGATTACGCTGTGGCTGTTCATATTGATTCTGTATGGCAAGCAGCGTTAACCAACACTGATTTATACCCTAAAATGCGTAAGAGTATTTTGGATATACCTTATGACGATAGCGAGGTAGCTGTCTCTGATTATCAAAAAATATCGACTCCTATAGTAAAGAAAAGACTGCGGCTACTTAACCAAAAAACGCCCTTTAAGGTAGCTTATCATCCTGAATTGGAGCGGATGATAAAATATTATTTAAACCGAGACAAAAAAGCAATGGAACGGTTAATGTCTTTGAGTTCATATTATTTCCCACTGTTTGAAAAGGTATTGGCAAAGCACAATCTTCCATTAGAGCTAAAATATTTACCCATTATAGAATCGGCGCTTAATCCGCAGGCAAAATCGCCGGTAGGAGCTACCGGGTTATGGCAGTTTATGTTTGGTACAGCTCGTTTAGAAGGCCTAAAAATAAGCAGCTATGTAGATGACCGTATGGACCCGGTTAAGTCTACAGAGGCTGCAGCAGATTATCTTCAAAAGTTGTATGACATGTTTGGTGATTGGAATCTGGCTTTGGCGGCTTATAATTCGGGTCCGGGAAATGTTTCTAAGGCAATTCGCCGTAGCGGAGGAGAAACCGATTATTGGAAATTAAAACGCTATTTGCCACGTGAAACAGCTCGGTATGTGCCGGCTTTTATGGCGGTTATGTATGTTTTTAACTATGCCAAACAATACGGTTTTGAACCGTATAAACCAGAAGTGGTTTTTTTTCAAACCGATACGCTTCATGTAAAACATACCCTAAAATTTAATCAAATAGCTAAGGTAACCGGTATAGATAAAGATTTATTGAGTTTTTTAAATCCGGCGTATAAGCTTAAGATTATTCCACACATCAAAGGAAAAATTTTTACAGTAAGGCTTCCAATAAAAGAAGCAGGTTTGTTTGTGGCCAACGAAGACGAAATTTACCAATACACCCAAAAAAAACTGGCTAATCAAACCTTACCACGCTATTATGAAGCCAAAGAAAGAATACGTTACAGAGTGCGCAGAGGAGATTATTTGGGAAAAATAGCCCATAAATTTGGGGTAAGTGTACGCCGAATTATGCACTGGAATCATATGCGTAGTACACGTCTTAGAGTAGGGCAACGCCTTACTATATACCCTAAGCGCCCGGTGGCATTGCAGCCTGAAGTAGCTCAAACTTCTCAGAAAGAGAGTAAAAAAAGAAATAATTCTAAAGTTTATGTTGTACAAAAAGGAGACTCTCTATGGAGCATTTCTAGAAAATTAAATGGAGTTTCTATAAGCGATATTAAAAAATGGAACGATATTAGTGGACATAAGTTAAAACCCGGAATGCGTTTAAAGATTTCTAAGGGTTAGAATTCTATTTTAATGAATTTGGAGTCAATGAAACACGCTGCTTATTTGTTTTTATTTGTTGTGCTTATATTGGTAAGTTGTAAAAACCCGAATACAACGACTGCAAAAAATATAAACTTACCGCCATCCTATGGAGACCTAAATACTTTATCAGTTATTGTTAATGATTCTTTATGGCGTGGTAAAGTAGGAGAAACGTTGCGAGAAGAACTAGCTTCTCCGGTAAAAGGACTACCCCAAGAAGAGCCTATTTTTTCGATAACTCATATTCCGCCAGCAGCTTTTTTAGGTTCTCTAAAAACCACGCGTATCTTTGTAAAAATAACCCCTCATACTCCTTCCTATTTTAAGATGGTAAGCGATACGTTTGCTTACCCACAGATGGGAATATTTATAGGCGGAAAAGATGCTAGTACATTGCAAAATATAGTGCGTAAGAATGCAGGTAAAATGATTAGGGCATTGAAGCAAACTGAAATTGAAGAGGCTCAGCAACAGATGAAACAATCCTTAAAAGAAACAGATACCATACAAAAAATGTTTGGTATTCGTATGCAAATACCAAGCACTTATCATATAGCACAATCAGAGAAAGGGTTTATACGTGTTCAACGCGAGTTGGCTCGTGGAAGTATGGGTATTTTAATATATCAGGTTCCTCTTAAAACGATAGACACGTCAGATAATGTGGTGAGAGATATTATTAAAATGCGTGACTCTATAGGAAAAAAATATATAAACCGCCCGGAGAAAGGTACCTATATGATGACCGGAAGAGCGTATGCTCCGTTTTTATATGAAACCACCGTAAATGGAAAATTTACCTACCTCACCAAAGGGATTTGGAAAATTAGTAACAACAATGCTTCCGGCCCATTTATTAATTATGCCATTTACGATAAGAAGAATAACCGTTATTTAGTTTTAGAAGGGTTTTTGTATAAGCCTCAAGCGCCTGCAAAACGCGATAATATGTTTGCATTAAAGGCGATTATTCACGCCACAAAAATTTTATAAAAAATTCTCCATTATAGAAATATGATGATGGAGGATGATAGCTTTAAGTAAGTGGTTTATTCTTTATTCTCAGAGGTAGCGTTTGTTTTTTTAGAAGCCTCTTCATTTTCTTCTTTAGTAGCATCTTTAAACTCTTTAATACCACTTCCTAAACCGCGCATGAGTTCAGGAATTTTACTTCCTCCAAATAATAATAGAATGACGGCGCCAATTAAAACGTATGACCATGCACCGATAGCCAAAAAAATTAGGGGTTCCATAACGCGTTGTTTTTAGTGAGTAAAAATAAACATTATTTTGGATGTACAAAACAAAAAAGCCATTTCAAACATTATTGAAACAGCTTTTCTTTGTGATAGTTGAGTACTACTAACTCATTAAAATTTAATTAATTTCGCTTTCTACCTTATCGGCAGTTGCGTGAGATGTCTTTTCTTGTTTTTCTTCTTTGGTAGCATCTTTAAATTCTTTAATACCACTTCCTAAACCGCGCATGAGTTCAGGAATTTTCCGTCCTCCAAATAAAAGAAGAATAACTACTGCAATAAGAATCCAATGCTCAGCACTTAACATTAATAACATAGCACGTTGTTTTTATTTTACAAAAGTATAGATTATTCATGAAATAGAAGACGAAAGGGATTAATAAATAAGATAGAAAGACAGAATCCCGTATATTTGTAATCAGTAATTCTACATTTTTTAGATATAATAAATTCATTATCAGTAATTTGTTTTGTTTTTGTAGAGAATTACAAAAAAGCGAAAAGTTTGTGTAAGGCACCAAAAAAAATACTTCAATTTAGTTTTAACGTAACGTTATGGCCAACAAAGACAAAGAGAAAAAAAAGTTTACAAAGAAACTCTTACATAAATATAGATTGGTTATCTTAAATGAAGATACTTTTGAAGAGCGGCTTACATTTAAACTCAGTCGCTTAAATGTATTTGTGGTAGTAGGTCTTTCGGCTTTGGTGTTAATCGTACTAACAACCTTGTTAATTGCCTATACCCCTTTGCGTGAGTACGTTCCGGGGCATTCTTCAGCAGCTTTACGAAAACAGGCTATTACGCTAGTATACAAAACAGATTCATTAGAGCGTGTTATTGATGAAAATACGCGCTATTTTAAATCGATTCAACAGGTGTTACTAGGTGATTCTTTACCGCAAAAAGTACTCCATAAAGACACGATAAAGCACGTTGCCAACATGAACTCAGACACCCTAAATTTAGCGCCGTCTAAAGCAGATTCTATTCTGAGGGCTACGGTGGCGCAAAAAGAAAAATACAATGTGTTTTATCCGGCTAAAGATTTGTCTAACTACAAACTCTTTCCGCCTATACAAGGTAGAATTACCAACACGTTTGATAGAAAGACCAAACATTACGGAGTTGATATTAGTACAGAAGAAGGCTTGCCGGTAAAAGCTACGGCAGATGGTACGGTTATTTTTGCCGAGTGGACAGTGCAAACCGGGTATGTCGTAATTGTTCAACACCGGTCGGGGCTCGTGTCGGTATACAAACACAATTCGTCTCTAACCAAAGAACAAGGCGATAGAGTAAAAGCCGGTGAGGTGATTGCTATTACCGGTAATACCGGAAAATTTACAACCGGTCCGCATCTACATTTTGAATTGTGGCGCGATGGTCGCCCCATCGACCCGACTAAATTTTTAGATTTTGAACAATAAACTATGAATATAAAATCTTCAGGCGCTAAAATTTTTGCCAAAATCATTTATCAAAAGATTCAAAAATGGGCTAATAACCCGCTAAAAACGCAAGAAAAGGTTTTTAAACACCTGTTGTCTTCGGCTAAAAATACCGCTTTTGGGAAAGATCATCATTTTGATGCGATTTCATCCTATCAAGATTTTAAAAAAGCAGTGCCGGTACGAAATTATGAACAGCTGCGTTTATATATAGACCGCGTGGTAGCCGGAGAAGAAGATGTATTATGGCCAGGCAAACCGCTTTATTTTGCGAAGACATCCGGAACTACCAGTGGAGCCAAATTTATTCCGATAACTAAAGAATCTATGCCCACTCATATTGAAGGCGCCCGCAATGCTATTTTAAACTATGTACACGAAACGGGTAAGGTCAATTTTGTAGATGGTAAGATGATTTTCTTGCAGGGTAGTCCAGAACTTAATGAAATAAACGGCGTACAAGCAGGAAGATTATCCGGTATATCGGCTCATTTTGTGCCTTCGTATTTACAAAAAAATCGCATGCCCAGTTGGAAAACTAATTGTATTGAAGATTGGGAGGAGAAACTGGAAGCCATTATAGAAGAAACGTTGCCTGAAGATATGACGGTAATCAGCGGTATTCCGTCTTGGGTACAAATGTATTATGAACATTTACACAAGCGTACCGGGGAAAAAATCAGTGAGATTTTTCCTAATTATAGCTTGTTTATATATGGGGGCGTTAATTTTGAGCCATATCGTAAAAAATTTGACGCCCTTGTAGGAAAAAAAATACCCGGTATTGAATTGTACCCTGCTTCAGAGGGCTTTTTTGCCTATCAAAATAAACAAGACGATGCCGGCATGTTGTTGCGCTTAGACGCCGGTATTTTTTATGAATTTATAGAAGCAGATTCTTTTGATGCAACAAATCCACAAAGGCTCTCACTTGCACAAGTGGCAGTAGGGGTCAATTATGTAATGATTATTTCTACTACTGCAGGACTTTGGGCATATAACTTAGGAGATACCATTCAATTTACCTCCCTAGCCCCATATAAAATAGTAGTTTCCGGTCGATTAAAGCATTTTATTTCTGCCTTTGGGGAGCACGTTATCGGAAAAGAGGTAGAAACAGCGCTCAAACAAGCCTTGGCAGAAACCCGAGCAAGTATTAATGAGTTTACGGTAGCTCCTCAGGCTAATCCCCAAAACGGGTTGCCTTATCACGAGTGGTTTATTGAATTTAATCAAGAACCCAAAAATTTGAATAAATTTGCAGAACGCCTAGACTATTTTCTCTGTCAACAAAATTCGTATTACGACGATTTAATTCAAGGGAAAATTTTACGCACCCTACAAATTACGAAGATACAAACAGACGGTTTTCAGCATTATATGCGCTCGATTGGAAAACTAGGCGGACAGAATAAAATCCCCAGGCTAGCCAATGACCGTAAAATTGCAGAATGTCTCAAAAAATATATAAAAGATGACGAATAAATTAAAAAATAAAGGGCAGACCCGAGCACAAGAAAGTTCTCATGCTATAGAACGTTTATACATAACCATGCGGCATTTGTTTAACCGAGGGTTTTACAAACCAATGGGTGTTTCAGGAGAAACCTTGCGTGAAGCATTGTTGTTTCTTCGACCGGAAATTTATGGTTCTATTGCAGAAGAAAAGTTAGAGTTAAACGGTTTACTGTATATTATAGACCGTTTACCGATGGGTATTGAAGAGTGTAAATATGTGAATTTGACGAGTGATGAAGGATACAAAAACTCACATTTTAAACCCATTATACCGCCTAAACGAAGACGAAATTGTTACCGTATAGACGAGGAACAAATGAATATTGAAATTACGCGAGGTCGTTCAGAAATATATGATATTCTTACACACCTTACTTTTTTGTTTATAGAATCGCGTAAAATTATGCGATCGGTTCTTATAGATGAAGACGGGAGTACTACCCGCGATTGGGAGAAACTGGAAGCGGCAGTTAAAAAACCTAAAATAACCAAGGCAGAGCGAGAAGTTGCCCTAACACACGCGGCCAATATTTTAGGCCATACTTTTGAAGAATTATCAACGGTTTACCCGGCTTTTAGCGCTCCGGGAAACGAAAATCGCTTTCTACATATTATCTACAATATGGGGCGCTTAGCCATCAATGAAGTGCTAAATAACGAAAAGAGGCTCATTACGTTTACACCAGTATTGCGCGAGCGATTGGGGCACCATATTCATGGAGAGATATGGGCCGATAAGATAAAACATACACTGGCAGAAAAAGGGCTGCTTAAAAGAAAAATACATATCATTAGCGCCAACATGCACAGCGTAATGAATACCTTACACACCCCATTGGTTTTTGCAGATGAGTTAAAGAAAAAAGGAGCCTTTGCAGTATATGAGGAACTAAGTCATGATGCTACCGGAAAGAAGCGATTAGCACTTGAAAAAGAAGCCCGTAAACGCGGTATGTATTTTATTGAAGATGAGAGCGGAACCAATATTAATGTACAAATCTTTGACACGGCTAAGCTCAACCACCCTGAAGCACGCTTTCAGGTAAAAAATCCTAAAAACGCACCGGTTATTTTGGCGATGGATTATGCTTTTGGAGAACAAGCTTACGAGACGATGGATGAATTGCTCAGACCATATGATTATAAAGGAAAAAATTATCATATGAATGTCGAATCTATCTCTATTATGGGTAAAGCTGGTATTTTAGAAGGAGGAAAGGGTGATTTAATGATACCTAATGCTCATTTGTTTGAAGGTACGGCTGATAATTATCCGTTTAAAAATGAATTGAAGAAGAATGATTTTAAAGGATGTGGCGTAGGGGTGTATGAAGGGCCTATGGTAACGGTTTTAGGAACCTCTCTTCAAAACAAAGACGTGCTACAGTTTTTTCATGACTCTACTTGGAATGCTATTGGACTGGAGATGGAGGGAGCGCATTACCAAAAAGCTATTCAGGCTGCGGCTAAGTTGCGGGGCAATATCTCTCCTCAAGTAAAGGTACGCTATGCCTATTATGCAAGTGATAACCCATTAGAGACCGGGAGTACCTTAGCTTCCGGAGGTTTGGGAACTACCGGTGTAAAGCCTACTTATCTGATTACAGAAAAAATAGTAGAACAAATATTTGCAGAATAAGCTCGACATCTTTGCTGTGTTATAGCAATTTATTCGACCTGTTTTTATGGATATAGCACTACTCATTATAGGAGCGCTTTTTGTGCTAGTAGGTATTATTGGCAGTATTTTACCGTTATTGCCCGGCCCGCCTATAGCATGGGTAGGGTTGTTATTGCTCGATTTTTCAAACTATGCCGATTTTAGTACGCAAATGCTGGTTATTACAGCCATCGCGACGGTAATTATTGCGGTACTAGATTATTTGCTGCCTATTTTTACCACTAAAAAATTTGGCGGCACAAAAGCAGCACAACGCGGCGCTACGATAGGTACTATTATTGGTATTTTTCTGGGTCCATTAGGAATTATTATAGGCCCTTTTGTAGGAGCGCTTTTAGGAGAATTAACCGCTCATCCCAAAGATACTCAAACTGCTTTAAAAGTAGCATTAGCCTCGTTTGTCGGGTTTTTACTAAGTACAGGCATTAAATTGATTTGGTGTATGGTATTGGCTTGGTGGTTTATTAAAGCCGTTATTACTTGATTTTTTGGCATTACAAAATTTGAAAATTATCGCGATCGTTTAAAAATTGAAAACGTTGACGCATTTCTTGTAAAAGGGTATAATCTAATGTGATGGTTTCCGTAAATTCAATTTCCCATTGGGAAGTAGAAATGCGTTTACCCAACGCATCATAAACAGCAGAGTGCCCGTTATAGGTATTGTGATTAGGATCTGTCCCAACGCGGTTAAGAGCGGCAGTATAGCACAAATTTTCTATGCTACGCGCTTTTAGTAAAGCATCCCAAGCAGCTATACGGCTCTTGGGCCAATTGGCCACATAGAGTAGCAAATCATAAGACTGTGTATTTCTGGCCCAAACCGGAAACCGCAAATCATAGCAAATTAAAGGACAGATTTTCCATCCTTTATAGGTTACAATAATTCGTTCTTTTCCCGGCGCATAATACTGTTCTTCTTTTGCCAAGGAAAAGAGATGACGTTTGTCGTAGGTTTGATAATGCCCATCCGGAAAAACAAAAAACAACCGGTTGTAATACTTTTTATTTTCTTCAACAATAATGCTTCCGGTGAGGGCAATATTTCTTTTTTGGCTCAATTTTTGAAGCCATTCTAGCGTTGATCCTGTTGTTTTTTCAGCAAGGAGTTTTGGTTTCATAGAAAAACCGGTGGTAAACATTTCTGGTAGGAGAACAAGATCGGTATCCTCGCTAATAGCGGCAATCTTTTGGGCAAATACCTGTCGGTTGGCAAGAGCGTTTTCCCAAGTTAAAGAAGATTGTATAAGGGTAATTGTTAAGTTTTCCATCCGATAAAAATTAAAGTGGTTCAAAAGTACAAACATTTATTTTATACATTTAATAACCCTAACCCCAATTTATGATGAGAAAACGATTCTCTTTTTCCGTTCGCTTTTTGCTTAGCCTACTTTTAGTAGGTGTATTTACGAGCTGTTTATCTGATGATGATAACAACCCACCTGTTCCGGTAGCCGGATTAATGACCTATAATTTATCTCCAGACAACTCAATGGTAACGATTGGTTTATCGGGTAACGTTATAGGACCTTCATTGCCTTATTTGAGCTATTCAGGTACGTATATGGCCATTTTTCCCGGTAACCGTACGGTGTCTACTTATGGTAGTAGCTTAGGAATTCCTTTAGCTTCTACCACATACGCTTTTAACGCTGATAAGTATTACTCGATGTTTTTTATGGGGGCTCAAGGAAACTATGTCAATGTAGTGGTTAATGACTCGTTAGATAAATTACAAGCACAGGCTGGAAAAGCTTATATTCGTTATGTAGAGGCTATTCCTACTGTTCAAAATTTACAGGTTACGGTAACAGATAATAACGCCCAGCCCGTTATAAGTGAGTCGGCCAACTATAAAGATGTTTCCGATTTTGTAACCATTCCGGCGGATTCGGTAACCATACGTGTCGTAAAAAATACGTTGCAAAAAGAACGTACTATTTACCTTGATGAACGTAAAGTATATACGGTACTTCTTGTGGGAGACACCCTAAATCAAGGACAAAACATTCAAATTAAATATTTAATTAACGGAAAAGTAACCCGCGATTCTACGCTAACAAGAAATGTAACCGCGCAATAAACGGTTTTACTTGAAAACTATTTTGGAGGGCTGTCATTTTGTGGCGGCCCTTTTTATGTGACGATAGGGTAAATTAATTATCAAGTACAAACGAATACAATTAATTAAAAATGAAAGTAAACGTAAGTAACTATTTTTTAACCGAGTAGAGTAGAAGCGCCTCCTCATCTTTGTCCTGTTGAATTGAACGAACGATATTCAGCTTAAACTAAAATGTTATAATTATGAGCACTATGCGTAACAGAGTACAACTCATCGGAAACTTAGGAGTGGATCCTGAAATTATCAATTTAGAATCCAGAAAGAAGTTAGCAAAATTTTCATTGGCTACTAATGAAACGTACACCAATAAAAAGGGGGATAAAGTAACCAATACAGAATGGCACAATCTCGTAGCTTGGGGAAAAATTGCCGAAATAGTTGAAAATTACCTCACTAAAGGAAAAGAAGTGATGGTGGTGGGTAAGCTAACGTATAACCAATATGAAACCGAGAAAGGGGAGAAGCGTTATGCCACTCAAATTAATATCAATGAACTACAGATGTTGGGAAAATAAAACCACACTACTATAGTATTTTGAGCGAGGACCTGGGTCCTCGCTTTTTTTGTGGTAACCAGTAAAGATTTGGTAATTAATCCTTAAAGTTACCTCGTTTTGTTATTTGCCATTTCTTTTTTAATAAATTTGTGTATATAAAAATGATGAAGATGTATATTTTGAATAAAAAAACACAGACAAGTATTCTAGTTGTATGCGTAACAATCTTTTCGTTTATGCAAAGTTTTGCGCAAACGAGTTCCTTAAAAGAAGGAGCCGGAGCCCCTCTTTTTTCTGCACAAGCCAGTTTAGCCGGAAAAGAGTTTCATTTTTCTTTAAAAGAGGCGTTGGCAAAAGGGCCGGTAGTCTTATATTTTTACCCGGCAGCTTATACGCGCGGATGTGATTTGGAGGCACATACTTTTGCAATGCTTAAAGACCAATTTACCGCAGCCGGAACAACAATAATTGGGTTGTCTGCCGATAATATTAAACGTTTAAATGCCTTTTCCTCTGATCCGGATTATTGTGCCGGTAAGTTTCCGGTGGCCTCTGATCCTAAAGGAAAAATAGCCGCTCGTTATGGATTGCAATTAATCATGCCACAATCTGCGGTAACCGATGTTCGCGGCGATGAGGTAAATCATGGATTTATTCCCAGAACTACTTTTGTCATTAATAAACAGGGAATAATTGTGGCCGTTTTTTCTTCCAAAAAAGACCGTATTTCACCCGATCAGCATGTTAAAAAAGCCTTGTCTATTGTAAAAAATATGTAGGGAATCCCATTCGTTCGTGTTTTGTAAAAAGAAAACCCATTATAGAGAACGGGGAAGATGGGTTTATCGGTAAAATTTTGGAAGGAATGATTATTCCTTTACCACTGAAAAGCATAGCGTATTTTAACCCCAAATGCTATTGGTTTAAGATTAGTTGCTTTACCTGAATTAAAAACGCCATTGTAGTCAAATTGTGTTGGCTTACCGGGTTGGTATTCTATTAACTCTTTCGTAGCATTTTTTTCTTCAATACTGTTGAGTCCGTAGTCTAAGAATAAACCAATGTACACAATAGTACTGTTGCTCAACACCTGTTTAATACCTGCTTCAAAAGTTGCCGATATGGCTGTTTTAACCGATAAATCTTGTTCAGGTGATTTCCCTCTACCAAATTTTCCAAACCCCATAAACGCCGGGTCAAAGAGCTCGGCATTATACTGCGGATAATACCCGCTGGTTGAGGTTTTTAACCAAGTAGCTTGGTAGCTTCCTTTGGTAGCTAACCCGACTTTTGCTCCTACACGGGTATAAAATTTAATGGGTCCACTCGTTTGATATTGTACACTAACAGGAATTGTAACAAAATTGAGTTTTTGATTTTCGTGATATTGTTTATACGTATACCTAAATTCAAAGGTTTCTCCTTCAGCATCTATAGAAGAGTAGCGGTGCTGTAAGTTTTTAATACTTACCATAGATTGTAGGTGTCGGTATCCAACTCCGACAGAAAGTCCCCAGTTGTCAGAAAAGTTATAAGTATATTCTACACCAAATTCTCCACCGGGTTGAGTACGCATTTTTCCTTGTTGTAAATCGGCTTGTAGATGGGTAAAGATGCCGGCTGCATAAAAAGACACTTGATTTTTAGCGGTGTATTCTTGGGCTACAGTAGTTTGGGCAAAGAGACCGGCTAAGAATAACAGTCCTATTTTTTTTAGGAATGATGGGAGGTTTATCAGTAAACTCATAATAGTTGTTCTGTGTTTGTTTAGTATATCCCAACAGGTTGAAAAAACCTGTTGGGATAAAAAGAATTACTTAATGATCATTTTAAAGGTCTTTTGGTAATGCGGTGTTTTACATTTAATCAGATAAACTGCCGCAGGTAAACCATCAACCGGAATGGCCGTATGCCCTTTGTGGGTTTGTACTTGTCGCACCAATTGTCCGTTTAAGGTATAAACACTGATTTGCATATGTTCCAATTCTCCTTTGGGGAAATTGCTATAAATATGCGCTGTTTGTCCTATCTGAACCGGATTAGGCGCTACCCAGGCGGATAAGTTACTGTTTAAGGTAATATGTCCTATACACGTTTTAATAATTTCTCCATTCGTGGTGGTAACTACCACACGATAATCAGCAGTGGTAGAAAGCTTATCGTTAGCATTGTCTCCGGCAGAATAATACTGACCGGTACCAATGAGCTTCCCATTTTTATACCATTTATAGGATTTAAACGTATACCCACCATTGGTAGCCGGATTGTTGTTCACCAACAAGATATTATCGAATTTTTGCACTACAATAGCAGAGAAGGCAAAGTTTTTTGTCACTACAACGGTATAATGTTTGGTGTGAGAACCATCTTCAGAAACCACGGTAATCAATTGTTTGTAGGTACCCGGTTTAGGGGTTTGTATGACAAACTGATGCCCCGGAGTTACCTGTGCATTTGTTTCTGTAATGACTTCTACCGGAACAGTGGTGGCAGAACTAGCGCAATCCATATGATAGGTAATAGTGCTTCCCGGATCCGGATTGGGGTAGGTTTTATTCCCTACTATTAATTTATGGATGGTGGCATCACTACTTGTAACCGTTAGCGTTTGGGTGACCGCCGTAGCCGGTAAATAATTGTTGTTTCCGGGTTGAGTTGCTGTAATTTGTATACTACCGGAATGTTTTACCGTAACATACCCTGTTGGACTTACCGTAGCCGCCGGGCTAGTAGAAGTATACGAATAGGTATATACGACCGCTAAACCGGAAGAAGCCGTGGCTTGGAGTTGGAAATTGCCATCACTCAGCTTTTTTGTCGGTAATGAGCCGAAGCTAATACTTTGAGGTGCTTGTTTAATCGTCAGAGTAGCGGTTAAAGTTGTATCTCTATAATTATTACCGCCTTCAAGGTTAGCGGTAACAGAGTATTGCCCGGCATCTGTTTTGCCATTATTGGTATAACTTACCGAAGCCCCGGCCGGCAAATTCCCACTTATCTGTAACGATTTTGGAGTACCGTCATAAGTAAAGGTACCATCGGCAAAAGTAATCCCGGTAAATGTACTTTGACTAATCGTCAGAGTAGCGGTTAAGGTTGTGTCTTTGTAATTATTACCACCTTCAAGGTTAGCGGTAACGGAGTATTGCCCGGCATCTGTTTTCCCGTTGTTGGTATAACTTACGGAAGTTCCAACCGGCAAATTCCCACTTATCTGTAACGATTTTGGAGTACCGTCATAAGTAAAGGTACCATCGGTAAAAGTAATCCCGGTAAACGTACTTTGACTAATTGTTAAGGTAGCGGTTAGGGTTGTGTCTCTATAATTATTACCACCTTCAAGGTTAGCGGTAACCGAATATTGCCCGGCATCTGTTTTCCCGTTGTTGGTATAACTTACGGAAGCCCCGGCCGGCAAATTCCCACTAATCTGTAACGATTTCGGGGTACCGTTATACGTAAAGGTACCGTCGGCAAAAGTAATTCCGGTAAACGTACTTTGACTAATCGTTAAGGTAGCGTTTAGGGTTGTGTCTCTATAATTATTACCACCTTCAAGGTTAGCGGTAACGGAGTATTGTCCGACATCTGTCTTTCCATTATTAGTATAACTTACCGAAGCCCCGGCTGGCAAACTCCCACTAATCTGTAACGATTTCGGGGTGCCGTCATAAGTAAAGGTATCGTCGGCAAAAGTAATACCGGTAATCGCTGCTTGCTTAACTGTCAAGGTAACTGGCGGAGTGGTAAAAGCGGCACAGGGACTGCTGATAATTACTCGATATAGCATGCCACTGTCTGATAATTGAACCTGCTGCAAGCTGAGCGTAGCTGAAGTTTCCCCGGTCATGTTATTCCAGGTGGAACCATCGGAAGAAGATTGCCACTGATAACCGGTTACCTCACCTGAAGTAACTACTTTAAATTGTGCTGTTTCATTCCAAACTACAGTTGTATCGCGTGGTGCTTCAATTACTTGTGCCGGCAGATGCACCCGTAGGGTAGCAACCGAGGAGGTATCTGAACCTAACGTGCCAACTACAATTACCCGATACTGTGTTCCGCTGTCGGATGGCTGTACATTAGACAGACTGAGGCTGGTAGCCGTTTCTCCAGAAATATTTCCCCAATTTGCCCCCTCATCTGTAGAATTTTGCCATTGGTAACTCAGATTAGTACCCGTAGCCGCCACTACAAAGGAGGGACTTGCAGCCGGGCAAACGGTGGTATCTTTGGGTTGTTGCGTAATTTTTGTAACAATTATTACCGTAAGATCTAAGGTATCATCCTGCCGAATATTATAATCTGCCAGGGTTCGGCCATCCTCCAACACCTGTCCGCTGAAGGAAAGTTGCTGTTTTATGGGTGGAATTCCTGTAGAATCCCGGATTTGTTGTTTAACCTGATCAAAGGTATCTCCGGAGTAAACGGTAAGACTGATGGTATCCATATTTGGAATAGCAATAAAGATGGAAAATTCTTCACTTACATCTGTAATGCTTACGGTAATCGCCTGCTCGTCAGTATTTGTTCCATCAGATGCCCGAACGGTAACTTCATAGTTGTTATCGCCATCGGCATCCGCGGGGTTCTCAAAGTCGGGCTTATCCTTAAACGCCAGTACGCCGGAGGAGCCGTTAATAGAGAACAGGCCCTGATCTGCCCCTCCCGACAGGGAGTAAACAAGTGTCGTTCCTGCATCGGCATCCATAGCCTTTATGGTAGTTACCGTCGTAGTGTTTTCAGCTATGCTTACCGAAGCCGTGCTGCCACCACCATTGGAGCTAATGACAGGGGTAT
>CAZOGC010000004.1:0-188660 GCA_964579505.1 uncultured Flavobacteriaceae bacterium
TTCGTTTTTTCATCAATGGAAAAAATGAACAACATAAACATTTAGGACAGAATTGTTGCGAGTCCATAGTTTACCGGATTGTTTTTGGTGTTCTGTATTATTTTCCTTTTATTGTGCAAAACTGTACTTAGATTAAATATGTTTATAGTTTTTAGTATAATTATAAACGTTTTTTATAGCTGATATAAAGAAAGTACGGGTGAGTCTAATTCTATAAACACTAATTTTTATGTCTTCAGAATCTTTTGAATCCGCTGATAAAGGATTGAAAAAAGAAATGTCTTTTACGCAATTGCTACTTTTGGGTGTAAGTGCCCAAATAGGCTCCGGCTGGTTGTTTAGCGTATTAGCAGCTGCAGGAATGGCCGGTCCTGCTGCTATTTTATCATGGATTATTGCTTCTGTTCTTATATTTCTAATCGCGTTAACCTATTTAGAACTGGGCTCCATGCTGCCGCGATCTGGGGGCATAGTTAGGTATACCTATCTTACCCACGGTTCTCTTTCCGGATGGATTATTGGTTGGGCATATTGGATATCGGTAGTGGCTATTCCGGCTTTAGAAGCGGTGGCAGCGTTGACATATATTGGCGGTAAGTGGCCGCAGTTGGGGCTTCTCACAAAAGAAAAAGGAGTAGATATGCTTACATGGCCTACGGGTATTGTTGCCGGTATTTTATTGATGGTTTTCTTTTTCTGCCTTAATTATTTTGGTAGTAAACTCTTAGCGGAATCTAATAAATGGGTTACAATCTGGAAGATTGCTTTGCCCACGATTACGTTTATCTTGTTGTTTTTTATTTTAGATGAACGTAATTTTTCAGCTTATGGAGGTTTTATACCTGAGGGATGGGCCGGAGTGTTTCACGCCATTCCGATGACCGGAATTGTGTTTTCTCTCTTAGGGTTTAGACAAGCACTAGACTATGGTGGGGAATCAAAAAATCCGAAGAAAGATGTGCCACGAGCTACCTTTGGCTCAATATTAATACCCACTATTATTTATGTTTTTCTACAAATTGCTTTTATAGGAGCGATTAGCTGGAGTTCTATGGGATTAGATCCGGGAAAATGGGACCTGCTTACGAAAGGTGGCTGGGCAGACGGCCCCCTTTTTCATGCACTAGAGTCGGCTAATATAGGGCTCTTGGTTGCTTTTGGTGTCTTTTTATTAATAGATGCAGCGGTTTCTCCTCTTGCCACAGGTTGGGTTTATTTGGGTACCGGGGCGCGTACCGGCTACGGACTTTCTATACATAAATCAGTTCCTAAAATATTTTCAAAAAACAATAAATATGGTATTCCGTGGGTGCCTTTGGTTATCTCAGCGGCGGTGGGTTGCGTCTTTTTCGTACCGGCACCTAGTTGGTATAAACTGGTTGGGTTTATTAGTTCGGCAGCGGTATTGACCTACTTAATGGGAGGGATAGGGTTGCCGGTTTTGCGTAAAACAGCGGCTGAACTAGATCGCCCTTTTCGGCTGCGAAACCATAAATTTTTATCGCTTATTTCTTTTTTGGCAGCAGCTATTGTGTTGTATTGGAGTGGTTTTGAAACCATGACAAATGTTTTTACAGTAACCCTTATAGGGCTTCCTATTTACAGTTTGTATGATGCCCGAAAGCGCGGCTGGATATCTATGGCATCGGGTATTGTAATTAGCGCGATTTTTTTGGTACTTTTCATATATGTGGCGGCAGCCAGTGGGTGGGTTCTAAACCCCAATTTGCAAGAAGCGGTAACAAGCCACGCGCCGATGTGGAGTTTCTCGACATATTACCTGAGTTTTTCGGGATTGGTCATAGGCTATTTTGTAGCACTTTGGTTTGTGAGTAATAAAGAAGGACGTAAACATGTAAATGCTACTTGGTGGTTGGTTTGGTTAATGCTAATTAGTGTGTTAATAGCTTATTTTAGTTTTTATGGTCCCTATAGAGATGCGGCGCCTATCATCTTCCCTTGGGGGTCTGTGATAGAATTGGGAGCTGCCATAATTGCCTATTATATAGGCGTTAAAACTGGTTTTGAATCAGATGAAATAAAAGCAATTGTAAAAGCAGAAACAACGCCTTAAGTTGTTATTGGTTCATTTCTTTTTGTGTGTTTTTAAAGGTGTTGATTCGGATTATTTTGTAATAACTTAAAAAAATTACAATAAAAATCGTATTTTTATCAAGCTGAAAGATAACAACTAACCAATTTGTTATTCTTGGGGTTAATTATTTTACGGGAAGCACAATTAAGATAATTAACCAATTATGAAATCTCATTTGCCTTTTAATACGGGGCAACGCGTTGGCATTATAGGTTTGGTGTTCATCGTTATTGCACTTTTGGGAATCACTTATGTAGTGAGCCACAAAAACATAAAACCTAAAAAACAGCTTGCAGTAGGAATTAAAGTTCAGCATTGGATAGATTCGGTTAAGCAAGTGTCTAAAGCTAAACCGCACCGCTATAAAATCTATCCGTTTAACCCCAATTTTATTACAGACTATAAGGGCTATGTGTTAGGTATGTCTCCTGAAGAAATAAGCCGGCTACATCGGTTTAGAAAACAAGACAAATGGGTTAATTCTACAGCCGATTTCCAACGGGTTACGCACGTGTCAGATTCGCTTTTAAATAAAATAAAAAAGTATTTTAAATTTCCGGATTGGGTGGTTCGTCGCCAAAAAAGAGAACGACGAAATAAACAAAAAAAGACAGCGGAATTAACCAATGTGCAAAAAGCGGACCTGAATCAAGCCAGTATAGAAGATTTGATAAAAATAAAGGGAATAGGAACGACCTTGGCCCGTCGTATTGTTAGGCATCGCAAACAATTGGGTGGCTTTGTAGATAACATTCAGTTAAAAGATATTTATGGGTTAAATTATAAACGAAGGCAAGCTGTTTTAAGCCACTACACGGTAAAAAACACAAGAAAAGTTAAAAAATTAGACATTAACTCAGCATTGACGGCAGATTTGACAAAAATTTATTATATTGATTACGAATTAGCGCGAAAAATTATAAACTACCGAATAACTCACCACAGAATCAAATCTTTTGAGGAGTTGGCAAAAATTGATGGGTTTCCGGTTAACCGCATGGCACAGATAAAACTGTACTTAAAAATTGTAACTCCGACCAATTTAGAAGCGCAATAAAACGGTGTTTCGCTCCATTTTAGTTATATTCGTCAAAATTTTTCGCAGCGATTATTAGATTTGGTATTAATTAGATAATATGCGTTAAAAGATAGGTTGATGAAGAATACATATTTTACAGAAGAACACAAATTATTTAGAAAAAGCCTTCAAGATTTCTTAAGAAAAGAGGTAGTGCCTCATATTGATAAATGGGAAAAAACCGGAAAAATTGAACGGTTTATTTGGAAAAAGTTTGGCGATATGGGCTACTTTGGGCTCAATTACCCGGAAGAGTATGGAGGCTTAGAATTAGATTTGTTTTATACGGTTATCTTTTTGGAGGAGTTACAAAAAATTAACTCGGGTGGATTTGCAGCAGCCATGTGGGCTCACGAATACCTAGCTATGACGCATCTAAACAAAGAAGGTAATCACGATATAAAAGAGCGTTATCTGGCCCCGAGTATTGCAGGAGATAAAATAGGCTGCTTGTGTATTACCGAACCTTTTGGAGGATCTGATGTAGCCGGAATGCGTTCAACGGCTATCAAAAAAGACGATCATTACCTGTTAAATGGATCAAAGACCTTTATTACGAACGGGGTGTATTCAGATTATTTGATAGTGGCAGCCAAAACAGCTCCCGAAAAAGGAAACAAAGGAATGAGTATTTTTGTGGTAGATAGAGATACACCCGGAATAGAAGCTACTAAATTAGACAAACTGGGATGGCGCGCTTCAGACACCGGAGAAATTTCTTTTACCGATGTAAAAGTTCCTATAGAAAATATAATGGGAGAAGAAGGTCTAGGGTTTCGCTATATTATGCAGCACTTTGCCTTAGAACGATTAATTATGGGGGTTAATGCCCACGCACGTACAGAATATGCCTTAGATTATACGGTGAAATATATGTCAGAACGCAAGGCTTTTGGGCAAACTATTAATAAATTTCAAGCACTTCGACATAAAGTGGCTGAGATAGCTAGCGAAGTTGAAATGGTAAAAGCCTTTAATTATGCAGTAACAGAACAGCTCAATAAAGGAGAGTATGTTGTAAAAGAAGCCAGCATGTCTAAACTATTGTCTACTAAAATTGCTGATCAGGCTATTTATGATTGTTTACAGTTGTTAGGTGGTTATGGATATATGGAAGACTACCCGCTGGCACGTCTTTTCCGTGATAGCCGTTTAGGTCCTATTGGCGGTGGAACTTCTGAAATATTAAAAGAAATTATTGCTAAATCGGTAGTTGACGGAAAAGAATATAAACCCGCCGTAAAATAACAGAAATATAAACGGTATAATTGTCTGAGGATTTTATGCTTAAAATCCATTCAGACAATTTTTTATAAAATAATAATTAAAAAGAAGTATTTATGAGTGATGAAATACGGAAACTAGCACCGGAAGCTGTCTGGAATAATTTTGCAGATCTCAATGCGGTGCCTCGCCCTTCTAAAAAAGAAGAACGAGTAATAAAATTTATGGTAGATTTTGGAAAATCACTTAATCTAGAAACCATTGAAGATAAAACCGGGAATGTGGTTATTAAAAAGCCGGCTACCCCGGGTATGGAAGGTAATAAAGCTGTCGTGCTTCAAGGGCATTTAGATATGGTGCATCAAAAAAATAACGATACCGATTTTGATTTTTCTACAGAAGGCATAAAAATGTATGTAGATAATGATTGGGTGCGTGCACGTGGAACCACACTAGGAGCCGACAACGGACTTGGAGTGGCGGCTATTATGGCCATTTTACAAAGCAAAAATATTGAACATCCGGCTATAGAAGCCTTGTTTACGATAGATGAAGAAACGGGTATGACGGGTGCCAAAGAGCTCGATGAAACGATATTAAATGGTGAAATTTTATTGAATCTAGATACTGAGGAAGATGATGAAATAGGCATTGGTTGTGCAGGAGGTATTGACATAACCGCTTCTAAAACCTATACAGAAGAAAAACCCGCTGAGGGCAGTCTAGCCTATCTCATTACGATAAAGGGACTAAATGGAGGACACTCCGGAATGGACATTTACAAAGGGTTGGGTAATGCCAATAAATTGATGAACCGTATTTTATATAACGGAAATCAAAAAACAAATCTGCAAATAGCTTCTATTATGGGAGGCGGATTGCGCAATGCTATTCCTCGAGAAAGTGTAGCTACCATTACAATTGCTAAAAACGATTATGAGGTATTTCACAGGGCTTATAATCAAGTAAGAAAGGCAATAAAAGAAGAATACCATACGCTCGAAGAAAATTTACAGATTTCATTAGAAGAAGTACATACACCTGAAAGCGTAATGTCTGTTGAGTTGACACAAGCTTTTATTAAAACAATTTATGCGGCGCATAATGGTGTTTACCGTATGAGTCCGGATATTGACGATTTGGTAGAAACTTCTAATAATATTGCTCGTGTAGAGGGTAAAGAAGGAACTATTGAAGTGCAATGCCTCACCCGCTCTTCGGTAAAATCAGGAAAAGATGATTTGACCAATAATTTAACAGCAGCTTTTGAGTTGGGTGGCTTCTCGGTAAAAACCTCCGGAGAGTATCCGGGTTGGAAACCTAATCCGGATTCGGCTATTTTGAAAGTTGTAGATAAAATTTATCAACAGCAAAATGGAGAGCGTGCAGAAGTGGCAGCTTGCCATGCCGGATTAGAGTGTGGTATTTTGTTAAGTCATTATCCTAAAATGGATATGGTTTCATTTGGTCCTACCATTCGCGGAGCCCACTCACCAGACGAACGTGCCAGTATATCTTCTACTCAAAAATTCTGGAAATTTTTATTGGCGGTTTTAAAAAATATTCCGTCAAAGAAGTAGGGGTATTTTCTTGATAAAAGAGCAACAAATGAGGAGTTGTATTTCAAAATGAAAGAAATAGAATCTTTCTAAATTATATTTCGAAATCGCCCTAAATTAAGTGATTATAAATTTGTTAGTTCGACTTAAAAATATATTTTTGCAAAAAATATAAAACGCATTTATACAATGTATTGGACATTAGAACTGGCTTCATATTTAAGTGATGCACCTTGGCCGGCAACCAAAGACGAGTTGATTGATTATGCCATTAGAACCGGCGCTCCGCTAGAGGTTGTAGAAAATCTTCAGGATATTGAAGACGAAGGAGATTCGTATGAATCTATTCAAGAGATTTGGCCGGATTATCCCACAGAAGAAGATTATTTGTGGAACGAAGATGAATATTAAATTATTTTTTAAATAGAATAGAAAAAGTCTCTTTATGAGGCTTTTTTTTTGCTTACATTTGGCGGCATCGCAATCCGTTTTACGCAATAATTTATAGAACCGACTGTTGCTGTAAGGCGTTTGGCGCTATTACCTGCCAATTTGTCAAAGGCAGGATTTTTGCTAAACATAACTCAAAAGATATTAAAAAAAGACCTATGAGTGTATTAAACTCTGTTATAAAAGCTTTTGTGGGCGACAAATCTCAAAAAGATGTAAAACGCCTTCAGCCTACTATTGATAAGATTAAAGCAGCGGAGGCTGAGTTAGAAAAATTGAGCTTAGATGAACTTCGTCATAAAACGGTAGAATTTAAAGCAAAGATTAAAGAAGCTATAGCCGAAACAGAACAAGAAATTATCAAACTTAAAGAGGAGGCAGAAGCGTCTGAAGATATAGATAGAAAAGAAGACATCTATACAGAAATAGATGCTCTAGAAGATAAAAGCTATGAATTAACAGCGCAAGTTTTAGATGAGATTCTTCCCGAGGCCTTTGCGGTGGTTAAAGAAACGGCCAAACGTTTTTTTAACAATGAAAAATTAGAGGTGACTGCCACGGAGTATGATCGAGAATTTTCGGCTACTAAAAACTATATTTCTCTAGAAGGTGACAAAGCTACCTGGGCGAATACCTGGGATGCTGCCGGAAAGGAAATTAAGTGGGATATGATTCACTACGATGTACAGCTCATCGGGGGTATTGTTATGCACGAGGGGAAAATTGCCGAGATGCAAACCGGTGAAGGTAAAACCCTCGTAGCAACTCTCCCGTTATATCTTAACGCACTTACAGGGCGCGGTGTACACTTGGTGACTGTGAATGATTATTTGGCAAAACGAGATAGTGCTTGGATGGCTCCTATTTTTGAGTTTCACGGCCTTACGGTAGATTGTGTAGATTACCACCAACCTAACTCTGAGGAGCGAAGAAAAGCATACAATGCTGATATTACCTACGGAACCAATAATGAATTTGGTTTTGATTATTTGCGTGATAATATGGCGCACTCGCCAGAAGATTTGGTGCAACGCCCTCATCATTATGCTATTGTTGACGAGATTGACTCAGTGTTGGTAGATGATGCTCGAACGCCACTTATTATTTCAGGCCCTATTCCTAAAGGAGACGTGCACGAATATGAACAGCTTAAACCTCAGATTGCCAAAATTGTAGAGGTACAACGCAAATATTTAGTGGGTGTTTTAGCCGAAGCTAAAAAATTGATTGCTGAGGGAGATCACAGAGAAGGTGGATTTAACCTGCTTAGAGTATACCGCGGTCTGCCAAAGAACAAGGCTCTAATTAAATATTTGAGTGAAGAAGGTATCCGTCAAATTCTACAAAAAACAGAAAACCATTATATGCAAGATAATAACCGCGAAATGCCTAAAGTTGATGCGGAATTGTATTTTGTAATTGATGAAAAGAATAACCAAATAGACTTGTCTGATAAAGGGGTAGAATTTCTTTCTAGCAATGAAAAAGACCCCAATTTCTTTGTAATGCCTGTAATGGGTATAGAGATTTCTAAAATCGAGGAGTTGGGCTTGTCTAAAGAAGAAGAGCAAGAGAAAAAGGAAGAACTTTACCGCGATTTTGCCGTTAAGAGTGAGCGTATTCATACCATGCGTCAACTGCTAAAAGCCTATACGCTATTTGAAAAAGACGATGAATATGTCGTGATAGATGGAAAGGTAATGATTGTTGATGAACAAACCGGTCGTATTATGGACGGTCGTCGTTATAGTGATGGGTTGCATCAAGCTATCGAAGCCAAAGAAAGCGTAAAAATTGAAGACGCTACCCAGACTTTTGCGACCATTACGCTGCAAAACTATTTTCGCATGTACCGCAAACTGGCCGGTATGACAGGTACCGCAGTTACTGAAGCCGGTGAATTTTGGGAGATATACAAACTAGATGTAGTAGAAATACCAACCAATAGACCGATTGCTAGAGATGACATGGATGATTTGGTGTATAAGACCAAACGTGAAAAATACAATGCGGTTATTGAAGAAGTCACTAAACTAGCTGAAGCAGGCCGTCCGGTACTTATCGGTACTACCTCGGTAGAAACTTCAGAGTTGTTAAGCCGTATGCTTACCATTAGAAAGATTAAACACAATGTGTTGAATGCCAAGCTGCATAAGAGAGAGGCTGATATTGTAGCAGAAGCCGGAAGATCAGGTATTGTGACCATTGCCACCAATATGGCAGGTAGGGGAACCGATATTAAATTGAGTCCGGAAACAAAAGAAGCCGGAGGCTTAGCTATTATTGGTACAGAACGCCACGATTCTCGCCGTGTAGACCGTCAGTTACGTGGGCGTTCAGGACGTCAGGGAGACCCGGGTAGTTCGTTATTCTATGTGTCACTAGAAGACAATTTAATGCGGCTTTTTGGAAGCGAGAGAATAGCCAAAATGATGGATAGAATGGGGCTGAAGGAAGGAGAAGTTATTCAACATAAAATGATTTCTCGTTCTATTGAACGTGCTCAGAAGAAGGTTGAAGAAAACAACTTTGGTATTCGTAAGCGTTTATTAGAGTATGATGACGTAATGAATGCACAACGAGAGGTGATCTACAAACGCCGATATCACGCTCTTTTTGGGGAACGACTACGAGTTGATATTGCCAACATGATTTTTGACCTTGGAGAAAGTCTAGTTGCAGAAAACAAAGCGAATGACGATTTCAAAAACTTTGAATTTGATTTGAATCGTTACTTTGCAATGGAGTCTCCGGTGTCTGAAGAAGAGTTTAAAAGTTTAGATGATCTAAAAATTTCAGGCAAGGTATATAGAGCAGCTTATGAGCACTACCAAGAAAGTATGAAGCGTAGTGCAGAGTTGGCTTATCCGGTTATTAAAATGGTCTATGAAGACAAAGGCAACCGATTTGAACGTATTGCCGTGCCTTTTAGCGATGGTACCAAGACACTGCAAGTGGCCACCGATTTAAAGAAAGCCTATGAAACCGAAGGAAAACAACTTGTAACAGACTTTGAGAAGAATATTACCTTGGCTATTATAGATGATGCGTGGAAAACGCATCTGCGTAAGATGGACGATTTAAAACAAAGTGTTCAGTTGGCCGTACACGAACAAAAAGACCCCTTATTAATCTATAAGTTTGAAGCATTTGAATTGTTTAAGAAAATGTTGGATGAGGTTAATAAAGAAGTAATTTCTTTCTTGTTTAAAGGGCAAATTCCGCAGCAAGAAGAAAACAATATTCAAGAGGCCAGAAGAAGAAAACCCAAAGAGCATTTGAGAACAGAAAAAGAAGAGTTCTTAAATATGGATGAACGGGCACGGCAAAGCCGTGAGGCGGGTCAACAACAAACACAACAACAGATTGTGGAAACAATTGTACGAGAGCATCCAAAAATTGGACGTAATGAACGCGTAACGATTAAAAATGTAAAAACCGGGGAAAATAAGACGGTTAAATATAAACAAGCCATTCCGCTTATTGAGAAGGGAGAATGGGTGTTGATAGATGAATAAATCAACATTATACGTATAAATTATCTATCCCGAGCATCTAAATGATCGGGATTTTTTCTAGTTTCACGGGGAAATATAAGTTATGAAGAATTTTAAAATTGAATTGCGTTGGGCCATTTTGTTCAGCTTTATTTTGATGATAGAGATGTTTTTTGAGCGTTATATGGGGTGGCATGAGGTAAAATATATAGCAAGTCAATACAGTCTTCATTATTTGGTACTGATTGTGTTGTTTGGAGTGGTTTACTACTTCGGGATTAAAGAAAAGCGTAAAAATTATTATGAAGGATTCATTAATTGGAAACAGGCCTTTATATCGGGTGCCATGATATCTGTAATCGTGGCCATCTTGTCGCCCTTAACGCAGTTTTTTATATACCATTACATTACCCCAAATTATTTTAAAAATATGATTACTTATCAGGTTAGTAAGGCTGATAACCCTTTAACGAAAGCTGGGGCGCAAGATATATTTAATATGACTTCATTTGTTATTCAAGGTATTTTTACGTGTTTGTCTTTAGGCTTAATAGTATCGGGAGCAGTGGCTTTGATTGTGCGTAAGGAGCCGAAAGAAAAGAAATAAAGCGATGTTATTATAACTAAAAAGCCCTTCAATTTAAAAAAATTGAAGGGCTTTTAAACGTTTTATGTTTTTTATCGAGCTATTTGAATGGCGCGATGTTCCCGAATAACCGTTACCTTTACCTGTCCGGGATAAGTCATTTCATTTTGAATTTTATGAGAAATTTCAAATGATAGTTTAGAAGCTTCATCATCATTTACCGCTGTACTATCTACAATGACACGCAACTCACGTCCTGCTTGAATGGCATAAGCTTTATTAACCCCATTAAAGCCAAAAGCTACGTTTTCTAGGTCTTTTAGTCGCTGAATATACGATTCCATCACCTGTCTTCTGGCTCCCGGACGGGCTCCACTAATAGCATCACATACTTGTATAATAGGAGAAAGCAAAGAAGTCATTTCAACTTCATCATGGTGCGCGCCAATAGCGTTGCATACTTCGGGTTTTTCACCATATTTCTCAGCCCACTGCATGCCTAAAATAGCGTGAGGGGTTTCGTTTTCTGTTTCCGGAACTTTACCAATATCGTGTAACAAACCGGCACGTTTGGCCAGCTTAGCATTTAGGCCTAATTCTGCGGCCATAATGCCACAAAGTTTAGCGGTTTCACGAGAGTGCTGTAATAAATTTTGCCCATATGAAGAACGATATTTCATCCGTCCTATAGTTTTAATCAGTTCGGGGTGAAGGCCGTGAATACCTAAATCGATAACCGTGCGTTTACCAATTTCAATAATTTCATCATCTATTTGTTTCTTGGTTTTTTTGACCACATCTTCGATTCGTGCCGGGTGAATTCTTCCGTCCGTAACCAATTTATGTAAAGATAAGCGAGCTATTTCTCTCCTTACGGAATCAAAACAAGACAAAATGACAGCTTCTGGAGTGTCATCTACAATTATTTCTACTCCGGTAGCAGCTTCTAGTGCTCTAATATTACGTCCTTCACGCCCAATAATACGTCCTTTAATATCATCACTTTCTAGATTAAATACAGAAACGCAGTTGTCTATGGCTTCTTCTGCACCAATGCGTTGAATGGTATTAATAATTACCTTTCTCGCTTCTTGTTTAGCGCTCATTTTAGCTTCTTCAACCGTATTTTGAATAAGTGCCATAGCCTCTGTTTGGGCTGATTCTTTTAAAGATTCAACTAATTGAGCTTTGGCATCTTCGGCATTTAACCCGCTTATAATTTCGAGTTTTTTTACGCGCTGATGATGAATTTTTTCAATTTCCTCTTGTTTCTTTTCAATAAAACTAAGACGCTCTTGATAGTCTTGCTCCTTTGTCTCTAATGATTTGTTGAGCTTGCTGTTTTTGGCAATCTCTTTAGAGAGCTTAGATTCTTTTTGTCGGATGCGATTTTCGGCTTTAGAAATTTTTCTGTCGCGCTCTTCAATTACTTTTTCGTGTTTTGATTTAAGCTCAATAAATTTCTCTTTGGCCTGAAGCAATTTTTTTTCTTTTTGGTTTTCGGCCTCTGCTTTGGCATCTTTTATAATGACTTTTGCTTCATTTTTAGCTTCTTTTACGATAGAAGCGGCTTTCCCCTTTTCCATATATTTTGCGGCTAAAAATCCGATAATGAGCGTAACGACTCCTACGATTACCGCAACGATTGTTGTATCCATTGTGATGTAAATAAAAAACCTGTATCAGTAATACTTTTATATAAAACTCCGAGATAAAAAGTTTAGGGCTAACCGGCTGATCAAGGATCCGCCTAACACCACAAGTGGAGGACGGTTTGCTTTTACAACACGAACTTACCCTTCTCAAAGGTTATAACGTTGAGTTTCTCAAAAACGATTACTAATACAGGCAGTAATTAATAAATTTATTTTAAAAGAACGTTTGTAAGGTTATACCTGTTCTTGAAGAAGTTTATCTATAGCTGATAACTTTTCTTTTGCCAAGGTGGTTTCTTGTTGCCCATCCATAGATTGCTGCTCTACTTTTGCAGCAAATTGCAAGGCACACATGGCCAACACATCTTGTTTATCCCGAACGGCATAACTCTTTTCAAATTGTTTGATAACAGCTCCAATTTTCTTCGCGGCTTTACGTAAGCCTTCTTCTTGTTGCGGAGCAATTGTCATAGGGTAAACCCGATCAGCTATTCTTATTTTTATTTTTAAACCTCCTGCCATAATAATTTATTCTGATAGTTGGATAATGCATTGATCAATTTCCCTAATCAAACCATTTATTTTAAATTTTGTTTCGCGTTTGTAATTATCACTGCCCAATAGCGCATTGGCGGTTTTTAAATTTTGGTTGTTGCTATGAAGTGCTTCTAATTGCGCCCGTAGGGCAGTAATTTCAGCCTTTTGAACCCCCAATTGTGTTTTTAAATCCAGTTTTTCTTGTAGTAAGTCATCCCGAATTTGTAACAATTTGGTGATTTTTTCTTCAATTGCATTAATCTGTTCAACCAAATTACTCATTTGCTAATACGCTATGCTTTCTTGCAAAGTTATGATAGATTTTTTAAAGCTACAATTTTTTTAAATGGGTTGACTTATTTTTAGGTTGAAAAATCGGTAAAATATTCAACAACTTTTTGTTTTTAAAAGTTTTCTTGAATATAGTTGCTTATATATTTGGCATCTTTTTTTATGCCTCCCAGCGTGGCTGAACCTCTTGTGTGTAACCACGGAAGCCCCATAAAATATACATGTTTAAGGGGACTTATTCCGCGTTTGTTTTTAGGATAGCCATCAGGGGTGATTTCTAATCCTTCAATCCACGAAAAATTCGGCCTATATCCGGTGGCCCATACTACATTTTTTACGTCTGTAAGCTCTTGGTGTTCAGTTTTTATGATGTTATCTTCAGCATCGTTTGTATGTCCTACCGGAATTACGTTTTTTCTTTTTAAGATGCCTTTTACATCCGTTCCAATTACCGGCTGTCGTCCGTGCATTATTTTTTTGCCTAGCCAAGTGTTACGGTTTACACTTAAAAATCCGGTTTTGGTAAACCACCACCACAGGGTCTTTCCGGCAATTTCTTGCGGGAGTGTTTTGATTTGTGTGTTTCCTGAAAAATATGTTTTGCGACCGGTTTTAGATAATTCGTTTAAAATTTGAAATCCGCTGTCTCCATCGCCTACTACTAAAGCAGGACCTTCTTGAAGTTGATTTGAATTTTTATAAGAATTGCTGTGTGTTTGGAAAATATTTTCAGAAAGCTGTTTAGCACAAGGTGGAATATAAGGAATATGAAAGGGTCCGGAAGCTACAATAACGCCTTTAGTTTCTATAATTCCGTTATTGTGAACAAGCTTGTAATGGTGTTCTTTTCTTACTACCTTAGTAATGAGCGTTTTTAGTTGAATGGGAAAATTATATTTCTGAGCGTATTCTTTAAAATAACGAGCCACTTCATGTTTTGATGGGTAGTGCCCCTTGGCTGCCGGAAAATCCATTCCGGGTAAGTTGTTGAATTCGGCAGGAGTAAAAAGCCGGAGAGAGTCCCATCGGTTTAGCCAAGAATAGCCAATTTCAGGAGATTTGTCAACAAGTAGGAAATTTTTGTTCTGTTTTTTGAGGTAATATGCCATGGCTAGCCCTGCTTGTGCAGCGCCTATGACGACAAAATCGAGCATAAATTAGGGATTTTGAACAAAAATAAGGGCAATAATCCTAGTTTAGGCCATTTTTTATTGAAAAAAAAGAATTCAGGTCAATTTTAGGGCACAAGAAGGCCAAAACAGTATTATTTTGATGAAAAACGTAGTTTTCTTTGTCTTTTTATTAAGGCGTCTAAAGAAAATTGTCCGGAGCCTAATAAAGCGGTAGCAACAAATCCCAACAAATATAATGTAGCCATTTGTTTAGATGATTCAGAAAAGGCCATTTGACCATGCTGTATAAAAACAATTACGACCATATTAATAACGAGTATAGCAGAAGCAATACGGGTTTGGAGGCCTAAAATAATACATGCCGCACATACAAATTCTGCAAAAGTTGCTAACACAAAAGAGGCTACGATACCCAGCCCAATAGGGTTGACAAATTTTATCTCATCGCCACTTATAAGATGCATAAATTTAGGAAACCCGTGTAATAGCATTAAAGAAGCTACTCCTACTCGTAAAATAAGTAATCCTAAATCATTTTTTAGGGTGCCGTTTTTCATGCGTATTGGTTTGTTTGATTAGAATGTGACGAAGGTAAATAATTGCTTCTTAATAAATTACTAATTTTTATTAGCAAGAAGAGTTTGAGCATGGGCTATGCTTTCTTCCATAGATTTTTTTACCGTTAAAAGCGATTTTTGTTGCTCTTTTAGTTTAACAAGTTGCTTTTGGTATTCTTCTTCGGTGTAGGTTTGATTTTCTTTACTGATGTTAGGAAAGGCTTTGTGAAAAGTATGCATCCACGTAAACATGGCATCATGGGCTTCTTTTAGCCGGTCAGAGGCTTGTTTGTAAGCGGTTCCTTTTTGAGTGGTTGTATCTATTTGTGGTTTTAGTTTTTTTATAAGCGCACTTAATTGCATAACATCTTTCATCATTACGTCGTGTTCACTTATAACTTCTTTTTTTAGTTGGTTGAAGTCTTTTTTTGCTTGTGAGGTAGAAGAGCCACAAGAAGTAGCTATTATGGCAAGAATAAAAAGGGCAGCGAATTTTTTCATGAGGTTTTTTTTATAGTAGGGTTTTTAATTGTTCGGTAAGGGCATCAATTTTTGCCAGGGCATCGGCTTGTTTTTGTTTTTCTAACAGCACTACTTTTTCCGGGGCGTTTTCTACAAAACGCGAATTGTTTAACTTCTTTTCAACAGATTTTAAAAAACCTTGATTGTATTGCAATTCTTTTTCTAGTTTTTCTTTTTCGGCAACTACATCTATATGGCCTTGCATAGGAATGAAGTACTCATTTGATTTTATGCGGAATGATAGTGCCTGGTCTTGTTGTTCATCCACTTCATCTAAACTAGAAATATTTCCCATTTTAGTGATAACTGCATTAAATGTTTCCGGTAATTTCTCGTGATTAATCACCTTAATGTCTAGGGCATTTTTAAAAGAAATGTTTTTGGTTTTCCGAATATTTCTAATGTTGCTTATAATTTCTTTTACAAGCTCAAAATGATTTAAGAAGGCTCGGTCGTATTCTTTTGTCGTCGGCCAATCAGCAATAATTAGGGCTTCTTTTTCGGTACGAGCAGTAATGTTTTGCCAAATCTCTTCTGTTAAGAAGGGCATAAAAGGATGTAATATTTTTAAGTTAGCTTCTAAAAGAGAAATAACAGTGTTGTAGGTTTGTGCGTCAATAGGCTTTTGGTAGTCGGGTTTAATAGCCTCTAAAAGCCATGAACAAAAATCATCCCAAATCAACTTGTAGGTAGTCATTAAAGCGTCAGATATACGATATTTGCTAAAATGGTCTTCTATGTCGGCTAGTTTCTCTTGAAAGCGGTGTGCATACCAGTCTAATGCAATTTTTGCTGCTTTAGGTTGGGCAATTTTGTCATCAATTTCCCATCCTTTTATCAGTCTAAAAGCGTTCCATACCTTGTTGCCAAAGTTTTTACCTTGTTGACAAAGCGATTCGTCAAAAAGAAGGTCATTGCCGGCAGCACTACTCAAAAGCAGCCCTACCCGAACCCCATCAGCGCTGTAGTTTTCAATAAGTTTTAAAGCATCTGGCGAATTGCCTAGTGATTTAGACATCTTTCGGCGCTTTTTATCACGCACTAATCCGGTTAGGTACACATTTTTAAAAGGTCTTTTACCGGTATATTCATACCCGGCGATAATCATTCGGGCTACCCAGAAAAAGAGGATGTCGGGACCGGTTACTAAATCGTTGGTGGGGTAATAATAGTTAAATTCTTTATTTTCAGGGTGACAGATTCCGTCAAACACGCTCATAGGCCATAACCACGACGAGAACCAAGTGTCTAGCACATCTTCATCTTGCCGTAAATCTTTTTGAGTGAGTTGTTTATTTCCGGTTTTTTGGATGGCTAATTCTAGTGCCTCTTCCGGGGTTTCAGCTACGACAAAATCACTTTTATTAGTGCCGTAATAATATGCCGGAATGCGGTGCCCCCACCATAACTGACGCGAAATATTCCAATCGCGAATATTATTTAGCCAATGAGCATAGGTGTTTTTAAATTTTTCTGGAAAGAGTTTAATTTCATCTGATTGAAGAACCGCTTTTATAGCCGGTTTAACTAATTCATCCATCTTTAAAAACCACTGGTCTGATAAGCGAGGCTCGATAATGGCTTTGGTGCGTTCAGAGGTGCCAACCTTGTTGAGGTAGTCTTCAGTTTTTAGTAAAAATCCTTTCTTCTCTAACTCTTTGGCAAATTCTTTACGTACTACAAAGCGATCTTTTCCTTGGTACTGTAATCCGGCGGCATTTAAAGTACCGTCTTCGTTAAAGATGTCAATTACTTCAAGGTGGTGTTTATCGCCTAACATTTTGTCGTTAGGGTCGTGTGCCGGAGTTACTTTTAGGCAACCGGTTCCAAATTCAAGATCGACGTATTCGTCTTCTATAATCGGAATTTCTCGGTTAACAATCGGAATAATAGCCGTTTTTCCTTTTAAATGTTGGTGGCGCTCATCATTTGGATTAATACAGATGGCGGTGTCACCAAAAATAGTTTCAGGGCGGGTAGTGGCAATGGTAAGTTGTTCTTGGCTATCTTTTAATTGATATTTTACATAATAGAGTTTTCCGTGGTGCTCTTCATAAATCACTTCTTCATCAGAGAGGGTGGTTTTAGCTTCCGGATCCCAATTAATCATTCGGTATCCGCGATAAATCAAGCCTTTGTTATATAAATCAACAAAAGTTTTGATGACCGCTGTATACATATCTTTATCTAGGGTAAATTTTGTACGCTCCCAATCGCAAGAAGCCCCCAGTTTTTGTAATTGTTTTAGGATACGACCCCCATAATTGTCGGTCCACTCCCAAGCGTGTTTTAAAAACTCTTCGCGACCAATATCACTTTTTTTGATACCTTCTTCCTTCAATTTGGCCACCACTTTGGCTTCTGTGGCAATAGAAGCATGGTCTGTACCCGGAACCCAACAAGCATTATAACCTTTTAAACGAGCTTTTCTAATAAGTACGTCTTGAAGAGTGTTATTTAGCATATGCCCCATGTGCAAGATACCGGTAACGTTAGGGGGAGGAATAACGATGGTGTATGGTTCTCTTTCGTCTACTTCTGAATGAAAATAGTTGTGTTTTAGCCAATAGCTATACCATTTATTTTCAATGTCTTGCGCTTCATACTGCGTTGCAATGGCCATATTTTGGTCTAATTTTTGAGTTTAGGCAAATGTAACGATAACCACAAAAACCTGAAAGCCGAAAAAGCGTTAATAAGTTTTTTTGTATGTTGCATAGTAATCTGAACGGATTACCCTAAAATTAAACGCTATGAAAACGTTTGTAACTTCAGTTATGTTTCTGGCTATGAGCACGATAATTCATGCACAAGCTAAGATTTTTTTTAAGAACACTACGGTTGAGTATAAAAATGTTAAACTGGGAAGTAATGAGGTGCGTGTGTTTGTTTTTAAAAACACAGGAAATAAACCGTTAAAAATCAGTAAGGTGATTTCTACTACGCGCCATGTTAAAGCTGTAAAACCGACCCGTAAAATTGCGCCGGGGAAAACCGGGAAAATTAAAGTTATTTTTGATGCCACCCAAAAAGGCCCTATACGCAGAACGATTACGGTTTTTTCTAATGCTAAGAATAGATCTATTATAGCTTTAAAAATAAAGGGATTTGTTGTAAAGCCTAATGCAGCTTAAATGACTTTGTAAAAAGACAACGAGCTGCTCATTGGCAGCTCGTTGTTATTTAAATGGACTAAAATTATTAGTCGTCTAGGTGTTTCCATTGTTCTGCAGAAATAGCACCTCTTTTGATTTGTTGGATTTCACCAATGTATGGAGCCATATATTCAGCAATTTCTTTTTTAACACCGTTTGAAACCGCTTTATCAACCGGGTTTTGTGCGACTCCTTCTTCATAAGCGCCTTGTAATACACCGCTGTAGTAATAGAAGAAAGTATTGTCAAAATCAGTTGGGGTAAAGTTGGTTATGCTGCTGTTAAGTAAAGCATTTCCAATTAAAAAGCCCAAACGTACAGCCGACCGTCTTTGTGGAGGTGTTCCATGATGCCCCGGGTTATTAGTGGCATAATCTCCTATTTCAGCGGCAAACTCATATGCTACAGCTACTCCCCAAAAAACTCGAATCAAACCGCTTGGCTTAATAATATTCTAATTCCTCTGTTTTAAGGTCATGAAAGATAAATTCGATTTCTGAAGTGGAAACAACAAAAGTTAGGCTATACAGTTTGAAATTATAATCCTTTTGCAATGCTTTTATCTTTTCACTTTTTTCCTCAAGGTAATAATTCAAAAGCTCAAAATCACGCACTCCCCAAACCCATCCTTCAACGGGATCAGGAAGCGGATTATTGGAAAGATACGATTTTTCCATCTTATAGCTATCTCCTTTTATAATCGACTTAAAATCTACCGACACTACTCCCTCTAAAACTATTCTTAATTTCTTTACCAAATGTTCCGTTTGAATTATAATCTCAAAATCTCGATGATAATTCAATAAACGAAAATTCCTAAATAAACCATATATAATTTCGTACTTGTTTAAGTTTTCCTTGATTTTTTTAAAATGTCTCATGTCTATATTTCATTGAAATTCAAAGTGCCAATTTAACGCACTTAAAGGTTGCCCTGTGTTAGGATTCATAGGTTGTCCGTAATCATTGTAAAACACCACATATCCTTTAGAATAAAAATGACCGCCTGAATACCCGGGTTTCATAACTTTTATCGCCCCGGTATCAGGATGTGTGGGGTTAGGTGTTTTAGAGTTAAAACCAATCTTTTTTTTCATAATGCGCCACGGGTTCTAAAGATTATATGTCAATACCCCCAACTATTTTAATTTCGGGTTCTTTTTTTGTTACTACTTCTACACCAATATTTTGGGTCATAACCAAATAAAAGTTCAAATCCTTTGGATTATGGAGTGCAGCTAGCCCGAGCAAGGTTTTATGCTTTATATATTCAACATAGGCTGAACACTCAATCTCAAATAAAAAAGGCGATATAACCGACGGAGTAGCATCTTCATCGTTTGGCATAAAATGACTTTCTGCCATAAGTTGGTAGGCTTCGATTTCTTCAAATAAAATTTCAATTTGAATTTTATCATCGCATACAAATAAATCCAAGTTTTGGGTTTTAGGGGTAAATTTTATCGAATAGAGTCCGTAATAGAAATAGCTATCTTTGAATTTATTCGAATTTTCAACAAAATATTTAAACTCTTTAATATTCATTTTTAATAGTTGTTTCTTTATTTTTAAGGGAATAGTTAGGTAGCCATTTTCTAAGGAAATACCTATTTAATATAATATATACGATACCAAAAAGGCTAAGTACTATCATGTATTTTTTTTGCTTGCCGGTGCTTAAACCGTCTGAACCAAGATACACACTGGCGATTTTTCTATAAAATATATATCCCAAAAGCATTCCGATTATTATAACAAATAAAAGTTGAGTTGTCATATTTTTAAATATTGGTACATTTTTGCTAAGTATATAGATGACTAAAGTGTATGGAATATAAACAAAAACATACAAAGCATAGAAATATATCATATAAAATAATATAAGATTAAATGAAAAACCTGCATCCTTTCCTATATATAAATAATCTAAAATAGCAGAGAGGCATCCATATACTATTCCCATAATAATAAATAACAGAATATATCTAATGGTTACCAATAACCAATTTTTCACTTTCATAATAACCAAATTAACAGTCTAATTTTTCTTAAATTCATCAAGGGTCATTTTTCCATTAATTACTGCTTTTACATCATCATAATTGGGCCGTACAATGGATGGCTTTTTAACAGAAGCGGCGCCTCCATGATGAACAATAAAATCCGCCATCTTTTTTGAAGACTTTCCCAAAGGTCATCGGTCTTTTTAAATGGGTTTCCAATTGCTTCTTGTATGTTGTTATTGCCTCTGTTTCAACATTCGCTTTTCGTATTTCCGGTCAATTAAGATATAATGTAAAGTAGCCGTAATAGCGCTTAATACTATCAAAACTATTATTTTTTGCACCATAATATTACGCCCTCCTAAAAGGTAAAAGTCTGAATTATAAAAAAGAGCTAAGAGGGACAATAAGATAAAAAAAATCAGGAATTTAACTGCAAATGAAAAAGGAGAGCTGGTATTCTTAACTTTTGCGATAATACAAACGTTATAAATACTGATAACAAAAATTAATATGAATATAGAATAATAAAACAAAAAGGATCCCCACCACAAATTGTAAAACCCTCTTGGCCCGTTCCATACAAAATATTTTGGAAAATCATATCCAAAAATAATGGCATTAAGATATACCAAGAATGGATTGACTGCTGGTAAAATACCAAAAGCTACTATAATGTTAATGATTATGCGTTTTGCCATGACCGTTACATTTTAACATCCTTTCGATAAGATACTCAAAGGAAGTTTTCTGTCGAGTATTTGTTTCTTTATTTTTTGAGAGAATGATTGAGCAACCACTTTTTAAGAAAAAAACTATTTAAAATGATGTATACTACTCCGGTAATACTAAACACTATAATCATTTTAATCTGTCTTCCAACACCCAAATAATCGCTTCCCCCAATATAGATACTAAAAACGTCGTTATAATAAGTATATCCAAAGTAGCATCCGATTAAAATTGCCAATAAAAATTGAGGTATTAAGTTTTTGAATACAGGCACATACCTTTTTAATAAATAAATAATTATGGTAAATGGAATATAAACGAAAAAATACGCTATATAAAAATAAATAGAATAGGCAAATATCATTTTTAATGAAAAATCAGCATTCTTTCCTATATATAAATAATCTAAAATAGCAGAGAGGCATCCGTATACTATTCCCATAATAATAAAAAGTAAGATATACCTAACAGCTACCAATAACCAATTTTTCACTTTCATCATAACCAATTTAGCATCCTAATTTTTTCATTTTATGGAATTTTATTGATTAGTAAGCCAATTTTACAAATAAAAAACAACACATACACAATAAAATTAAATTTATTTTAACATATAATCCTATACGATTGTTTTCTGAATGTTATTCTGCGGTAATTGATAATTGAATTTATAGAATATAAAATATAGATAAACAGTGTAGTAAAATATTATAGTGGAGGTGTTTTGTCTGGCGTAAAAACAATCGCAATCAAAATAAATTTTAAGAGTAAAATAAGAAAAGCCCCATACAACATGAGGCTTTTTTAATAAGTTGATTGAAGAAAGGGTTGCTATCTTTTCCAAACATTATTTGAACGGTTTATATCCGGAAGTTGATGTTGAGCATCTAGGGTCACTTTTTTAATTTTAGAAGTAGAATTGACGCTAAATTTTGTTTCTGCTCCTTTTTGCCATACGTCAACCGGAACTTTAAATTGATGTGTTTTTCCGTTTTCTTCTACAACGCTTACCAAAATAGGCATTACCATTTGTTTGTTATTGGTTACGGTAATAAGCGCTCCGTTCGCGGGTTTATCTTTAATGTACGTTACATTTTTAACGGCTTGGTCTAATTGCCAATTATGGTAAAACCAACCGTTCCAGAACCAAGTCAGATCTTCTCCGGTGGCGTTGTCCATGCTTCTAAAAAAGTCTTCCGGGTGCGGGTGTTTAAAAGCCCAATCCTTAGCGTATTGCTGAAAGGCGAAATCAAAACGATCGGGGCCTAAAACGACCTCTCTAAGCATAACGAGTCCAAAAGCTGTTTTAAAATAAGCCAGTGGATGTACATGTTTGTAGTTCATCCAATCAGGAGGAGTCATTAAGGTGGCTCCACCTTGGTTGGCGGCAATTACGGGTATGATTTCATCGGCTGGATTTCCGCCTCCGGGAGCATATTCTCCATCGCGTTTGGGGGCAAATTCTCCCTTGTTAAAGTCAGCTTGTGCATAGACATCTATAAAAGTATTGAAGCCTTCATCCATAAAAGGGAATCGCCTTTCATTAGAGCCTACAATCATCGGAAACCAGGTGTGGCCAATTTCGTGAGAAGCCAATAGATACATGCTGTACGGTTTTGCTCTCCACGAATTAAATACAAATCCCGGAAACTCCATACCGCCTACAGAACCGGCTACACTGCTAGAGGTTTTATAAGGATATTCTAAAACGAAGTTGGAGAAAAATTCAACGGAAGCTTTCAACATTTCGGTAGATCTAGCCCAAGCACGTCCTTCTTCTAACGAACCTTTTGGATAGACAGATTGTGCCAAGGCAGTTTTGCCGCTGGGTAAGTTTATACGAGCAGCATCCCAAATATAGGCCGGAGACATGGCCCATGCTACATCGCGTGTGTGATTCATATGAAAGTGCCATGTAACCGTTTTGCTGTTTCCTTTGGTTACGGGCTTGTCTAGCTCATTAGCTTTACGAATCATAACGGGTTTGTCTGACTGCATAGCTTTTTGAAGGCGTTTTAGCGTGCGATTGTTTAAAATTTCATCTTGATTGACTAAATACCCGGAACCTACTACCACTTGGTTGGCAGGTACCGTTAGTTTGTAATCAATGTCGCCGTAGTCTAGATACATTTCTCCACCACCAATAAAAGGAAGTGTATTCCAACCTTGGTAATCGTCATAAACACACATACGCGGATACCAGTAAGAGAACTCAAAAACCATCCCCTCTTCTGTTTTCATATAGCCTGACCGGCCGCCGCCACCTTGTTGTTGTAAAACATAGGAGTAAGGAATGTAAAGTTGAATACTTTCGCCGGGTTCAACCGGTTTTTGTAACCGTATTTGCATGCGTGTTCCATACACTTTATAGCTGGCATCTAGTTTATGGTCACCGCGATTTATGACTACTTTTTCGAGTTGGTACCCGGTGTTTTTTCCTTGTGTACTCTCCGGGTTTCGCATTTGGTTGGCACGCGCATCCGGTCGAGTGGTATTCTGATCCATTTGTAGCCATAAAAAATGAAGTTGATCGGGGCTGTTGTTGGTATAATCTATGGTAACAGTGCCTTTTAAAAGGTGTTTTGCTACATCAAAAGAGGCTTCTATCTTATAATCGGCTTCGTTTTGCCAATAGTCTTCGCTAGGACTTCCGCTGGCGCTACGAAAATCATCGCCTTTGTGGTTGTAAAAATTACTGACAAAAATTTTAGAAGGGTTGTACTGAGCTTGGGCGGTTATTATGCTGAAGAGAAAGAGAACACATAACCTAATTGATAATTTCATATAAAAAGTGTTGAGAATTAAACCTCCCGAATATACTAATTCTTCTCAAACTGACAATAAATAATACATATGATTGTGAATGTATTATTTTTCTGTATAAAAACTAACTAAGTAACCCTAGGGTCTTTAAGATTTCACGCCATTTGCGTTTGGGGGGAGTGGTTGTTTTTTCGTTGGCTCTTTCAGCGGCATAATCAAAGCCTTGCTGCCACCATTGAGCCATTAATTTTTTGTTGAAGATGAGCGAGTTTTCAGTAAGTTTGCTGGGGGTGTAATAGAGATTTAGCTCTACATTTTCTAACTCGGCAGTTAGGCTGCCTTCGGTTACGTTTCCGTTTTCTACTTGATTGAGCATAAACCGAAAAAGACTCATCATTAAAGAAAAAGGGTTATCGCCCAACACCCGTTTATCTTCCATGTTTTCGGTTTTTAGAATAATGGCGTCTACGGTGGTGGCCCCACGCCGAATGGCTTCAACTATAGGGACGATACTACCAAAACCACCATCGGCATATTCACATCCGTTGCGTTTAGCTAAACTCATAAAAGGAACATAATTGCACGAAATCCAAATCCAATCGCAAAATTCTTCGTAACTAAAATCGTTGATAGATTTATATTCTACCACCCCTTTGCTTAAATTAGATACGGTAACCACTACGTCATAGGCTTTTTGTTTAACGCGTTCGTATTCTTCTTTGGTAAAGTTTTTTTGAATGAGTTTTTTAAGGTTTCCACTTTCGCCAAAGGTGCGTTTTCTGCGTACAAATTGCATAAAAGTAGAAAAGTAGTTGATACTTACATATTCTCGGTTGCCTTTTTTGCGGATGCGAAATGGGTTTGAGCTAAAAATGCTGTTTTGGTTTACGTTGGTATATAGCTCGTATAATTTGTCAATTTCACCAATGGCTAAATGGGGTAGGAGCAAACTTCCGGTAGAGGTGCCTACATAAATATCGTAGTTTCTTTTTTCAATACGTAATAAGTGCTCGGCAACGCCCCCGGCATAGGCGCCTTTACTTCCTCCTCCTGAAATGACTAGTGCACGCATAAGTAGTTTTTTGGATGTCTATGTTGTGCAATGGTTTATTTTGAAATGTATTTGTTAACTAGTTCAATGTATTTTGTTTTGGCTTCTTCAACCGAAATATTTCTAACTTGAAAGATTGCATTGAGTTTAAAAGCGTTTACCAGGGTGTTACCATCTTCTAATTCTCTACCATTTCTATGATTTCCCAATGCTCGTTTGTAGTAGGCATAAAAGTATAAACGTACATCTGGCGGAAATACCAAATCGGTGTTGGTGGCGCGGTTCACGGCTTCTTCAAATCGTTTGTCTAAGTCTTTGTTGTCTGTGGCCATGTTATATTTTTTTGGCGATAACGGTTTCACCACCTATTACTTTTTGGTTTAGGGCAATTTGAATATCAGTACCAAGAGGTAAAAATACATCTACTCTAGAGCCAAATTTAATAAATCCGCTGTCATTTCCTTGTATAACTTCTTCTCCTTCTTGTGCGTAGTTTACAATTCGTCTAGCTACGGCACCGGCAATTTGGCGATAAAGTACTTCACCTATTTCGGTGTTTTTAACAACCACTGTGGTTCGTTCATTTTTTTCACTCGATTTGGGGTGCCAAGCTACTAAATATTTTCCGGGGTGATACTTGCTGTAAAGTACTTTTCCACTTACCGGATGCCGGGTAACATGCACGTTTAAAGGAGACATAAATGTAGAAACTTGTATGCGTTTGTCTTTAAAGTATTCTTTTTCAAAAACTTCTTCAATCACCACCACTTTGCCATCAACAGGAGCCATAACGTATTTGTTATTGAGAGGTGTGTGTCGTTTAGGGTTTCTAAAAAACTGTAAGATAAGAATAAATAAAATGAGCGTGGCCAGATAAACGAGCGCTTGCAACCATTTTGGAGAGATAAAAAGGTAATTTATGCTGTTAATAATGACAACGAGCAATAGAGTAGTAGCTATTATTTGTCGACCTTCTTTATGAAACATGGTTTATAAGTACTAAAAAAGAATAGGCAAAAGTGGCAGCAAAAAGCACGCTGTCTAGCCGGTCAAACATTCCACCGTGCCCGGGCATAATCTTTCCGCTGTCTTTTACATTGGCTTGCCGTTTCAATTTTGATTGAATTAAATCTCCAAACGTACCAAATATACTAGTTATTAATGCTAATCCCAACCATATTTTAAAACTAAAGAGGTGGGTATACAGAAATATTCCATAACCGGCAATAAGTGTACAGATAAGTCCGCCAATAAATCCTTCAATTGTCTTGTTGGGAGATATACGTTCAAAAAGTTTTTTGCGGCCAAAGGTTTTTCCAATTATATAGGCAAAAGAATCGTTTACCCATATTAATACAAAGATACTGATTAAAATATCGGGGTTATATTGATGGGTCGGGTTTTGATATGGAATTAGGGTAAGAAAAACAAAAGAGGCAATGAGATAAAATACCATGATGAGGTATTTGCGTTCTTCAAAAATGGGAATTTTTCGGATTACAATAAGGTCTCGTATTAAAACTAAATCAACAATAAGGGTGAATATCATTAAGAGGTTAACCGTGTATTCCCAGTCAAAGAAGTGAAAAACGCTATAAAACAGTAAAAATCCTACCAAAATAACGTATGCCAGATACGATTTTATGTGCAGTAATTGTTGAAGTTCATATAAGGTAATAAGCCCAAATACAAAGATAAGCACGGTAAAGGTGTATTCAGAAATAAAAATGGCCAGGAGTAGGAGTAAGGCGTAAATCACGCCAAAAAGGAGCCGTTTAAAAGTTTCGTTCATACTAGCTAGGTTACTTCTTGAGTTCTTTTTGTTGTTGATTTTTTGATTAAAAATCACCGGCGTTGTTTGTAGAAGCCCATTAAAGATCCTCTAAAAGGAGCAAATATACATTTTTTGTAGTAGTGCCGTAACTTAAAAAGTGTTCGTTGTCCCCAGTATTTTGTTTAAAATTTTTGATGGTAGTTATATTACTTGGAATATCTTGATCTCGAGCCTTTATGCGTTGTAAACCTTCGCCTAAAATTTCAACAATTTGGCTTGTGGCAGCATAGACAACCATATTGTAAGGTAAATTACTCAGTTTTTTTTCGCCAATTTGATTAGAAGACATTAATAATGCTCCACTGTTGGCAATTAAGTACTCACAAGTAAGCAGACAAAATGGAGCTTCGGTATTAGCAGTAAAATTTAAGGAGTGTTCACTGAACAGATTCTTTAAATTTTGATCAAAACAACAAGATTCCCCATTCCACGTATTTTCGTTCAGTATTTCTTTAAAAGTGATTTGTACTTCTTCAGTAGTTGTGCAGTATAAAAACTTACCGCCATTATGCTTAAAGTTAAGGATAAACCTATCGTCTATGGGTGTTTTAACCTGTGGCATAAACTTTCCGGGCTCTTCTTTTTCAGGAGCTTCAGGTTTGTCTGGTTTTATCTTTCCCAATAGTTTATCTAGCAGTCTCATAGCAATTTGAAAAAAAATCACTTTTCCCTGTAATATAGCAATGTTAATTGCCTTTATTAACTTTTGCGTGGGTTAAAAGTAAAAATATAACCCGATAAAACAATGATTTTAAGTATAAATTATCTCATGCGTTTTAAATAGAACGCTTTTTTATTCGGTTTCTTATTTTAAATAAGAAACCGAATAATGAATAATACTTGTGAGTAGCCTACGCTCCTTCTGTTTTGTCTTTGCCACTTTGTGGAGCCGTTTTGTCAGCGGTAGAATTACTTACAGAAGTGTCTTTAGGGGTTGTCTTTTCTGTGGGTCCTTCTTTTTGCTCTTCCTCTTTTAAAATGGGCTGTGATTTTTCTTGTGCTTGTTCAGCTAATTTTTTTTGCTGATAAGGTTGTGGGCCAAAAATTTTCTCCAAATCTTCTTTAAAAATAACCTCTCGCTCTAATAATATTTCTGCTAGTTGTGTAAGCTTGTCTTTGTGTTTGTCAAGCAATGCTATGGCACGTTGATACTGTGTTTCAATAATTTTTGAAATTTCACTATCTATAAGCTCTGCGGTTTTTTCGCTATAAGGTTTAGTAAAGTTATAGTCATTTTGACCGCTAGAATCGTAGTAAGTTAAGTTCCCTACTTTGTCATTCAGGCCGTAAATGGTAACCATAGCGCGAGCTTGTTTGGTTACTTTTTCAAGGTCGCTTAGCGCTCCGGTAGAGATTTTGTCGAAAATTAATTTTTCGGCAGCACGACCTCCCATAGCCGCACACATTTCGTCTAGCATTTGTTCAGGACGTACAATTAATCGCTCTTCAGGCAAATACCAAGCGGCTCCCAAAGATTGTCCTCTAGGAACAATAGTTACTTTTACCAACGGGGCGGCGTGTTCTAGCATCCAGCTTACAGTGGCGTGTCCGGCTTCATGAAAAGCGATGGCTTTTTTCTCATCGGGGGTAATAATCTTGTTTTTCTTTTCTAGTCCGCCGATAATACGGTCTACGGCGTCTAAGAAATCTTGTTTGCCAACGGCTTTGTGGGCGTTTCTAGCTGCAATCAGAGCTGCTTCATTACACACATTGGCAATGTCTGCCCCTGAAAACCCTGGAGTTTGTTTTGCCAAAAAGTCAATATCGAGCTCATCATCAACCTTTTTTAAAGGTTTTAGATGCACTTCAAAGATTTCTTTACGTTCACGTACGTCGGGTAAATCTACGTGAATGGTGCGGTCAAAACGACCGGCACGCATTAAGGCTTTGTCTAAGATATCTTGGCGGTTGGTAGCAGCAATCACAATCACATTCGTGTTGGTGCCAAAACCATCCATTTCGGTTAATAATTGGTTGAGCGTGTTTTCGCGTTCATCATTAGATCCGCCAAAATTTCCTTTTCCACGGGCCCGCCCAATGGCATCTATTTCATCAATAAAAATAATGGCAGGTGATTTATCTTTGGCTTGTTTAAACAAGTCGCGTACACGAGAAGCCCCTACACCCACAAACATTTCTACAAAGTCTGAACCAGAAAGCGAGAAGAAAGGTACGTGTGCCTCGCCGGCTACAGCTTTGGCTAATAGTGTTTTTCCGGTTCCGGGAGGGCCTACAAGCATTACGCCCTTCGGTATCTTTCCACCTAAAGAGGTGTATTTACCCGGATTGCGCAAGAAATCTACTACTTCTTGCACTTCTTCTTTAGCTCCCTCAAGTCCAGCTACATTTTTAAAAGTAGTCTTCACGTCATTTTTCTGGTCAAAGAGCTTTGCTTTCGATTTACCGATATTGAAAATCTGTCCGCCCGGACCGCCACCGGCACCACCGCTCATGCGTTTCATGATAAAAATCCAGAATAATAAGATGATGCCAAAAGGAATCAAGAAAGGTAGGATGTCTCCCCAAATATTTGTTGGATTTTTATAGGCTATGGTAGTATCGAGGTTGTATTTTTTTTTAATCTGGTCAAACTTGTTTTCAAAGTTTTGAAGATCCCCTAGCTCAAAGGTAAAATCAGGTGCGTTTACATTGGGTAAAATACCTTGATTTTCTCCGTCGGCACTTTTTAATTTCTTCTGTGCTCCTTTGGTGAGATATACATTAGCTGTTTTGTGGTGAAGAACCACTACTTTTTGTACGTCTCCCTCTTTTAAATACTGTTTAAATTTAGAGGGGGTTATTGTCTTAGGCCCTCCAAAAAAGCCGCCACTTCCGAAGAAGTTGAGACCTAGAAAAATTAAGATTATTCCTGCCCAAATCCAATAAGAATTGGGCGGTCTTCGGTTTGAAGAGGTCTTGCCTGGTTTATTATTTGTCGCCATGTAGTTGCTCTTTTTCTAATGCGTTGTTAATTTCCTCCGACGGTAATGGCTTTCGCGTCCCCCCAAAGGCTTTCAATATCGTAATATTCTCGAATGTGTTTTTGAAAAACGTGTACCACCACGTTAACGTAATCTAATAACACCCATTTTCCACTTTCTTCGCCTTCAATATGCCAAGGTTTTTCGCTCAGCGCTTTACTAACGGTTTTTTGAACCGATTTTACAATGGCGTTAACGTGTGTATTGGAAGTTCCGTTACAAATGATAAAATAATCGCAAACTGCGCTATCAATTTCTCGTAAATCTAGCAAAGATATATCTTGGCCTTTCATTTTATCAATGCCTTCTATTGCACAGTTGATAAGTTCATCAGTGTTCGATTTCTTTTTTATCATTAAATTTAATTCGATTTTTGCAAAGTTATTACTTTTAATTTTCTATTACCCGATTGAATTTATATTATTCAACCTTTCTGCTATGGAATATATCAAAGTCCTTGCCATCGACTCAACCAATACCGAATTGAAACGACGACTTCATCAAAATTTGTTAGCCGAAAATACGTGTTTGGTAGCTAAGCACCAACAAAAAGGGCGTGGACAACGGGGTATGACTTGGCATGTAGATTCAGGTATGAATCTGACATTCAGCATCTTATTAAAAGAAATAGCCTTGCAAAGCAATTGTAATTTTAAATTAAATGCGTTGGTAAGCGTAGCTATTGCATCGGTTTTAAATAGAAAATTGAAAGATACTATTTTTTGTGTAAAATGGCCAAACGACATATTGGCAGGAAATCAAAAAGTGTGTGGCATTCTTATTGAAAATATTTTGAAAGGATCACAGGTGCAACACAGCGTAATTGGTATCGGTCTAAACGTAAACCAAACGGCGTTTAAAAACCTGCCAAAAGCTACTTCTTTAAAATTATTGACAGGTAAGCTGTTTGATTTGGATAAGCTGTTAAAAGAGCTTACCCAAGCGGTAGAGCAACAAGTATATGACGGGATAGAACAGCCATATGAAGAGGTGTTGGCTAATTATGAGTCGCATTTGTTTAGAAAGGGCGTGCCTTCTACTTTTCTCTTCAAAGACGGCAGCCAACAAACCGGGATTATAATTGGGGTTTCTCTCTCGGGTTGCCTGCGCGTAAAACTGGCTGAGGGTATTCAAGACTTTAAGCTTAAGGAGCTTCAGTTGATTTATTAAACCGTTTTTAAATTTTCACTCAGGGTTTCAATAAACTTTTTTAATGGTTTTTTTACCATCATAGTCAGCATGGTGTTAAATTCTCCGTGAAACAAAAACTGTACTTGCGTTTCGGTAGGTGATAAGGTTTCTATTTGTACTGTTAGTATAAAATTTAGTTTCTCGTCTCCAGAACTCCACACCACTTTTTCATCAGGTTGTTTAGCTTCTTCTTTTAAAGAAATTTGAGGCATTCCTTTTAGTTGAAAGATGAATCCGCCAAGTGCATTCAATTCAAATTTCTGATTGCTCACCGGCATTAAGGGTTCATAATTTTCGGGCTTGCTCAAAAAAGAAAAGCAAGCCTCGGCGGTTTTTGAAAGTACAATTTTGTTGCTAACTAAATCCATATAGGGGTTTATTTGGGTTGCCAATTTGACGGGTTTTCGCGCCACGTTTTTAAAGTGTGTAAATCGTTTTCGTGTAAGTAGTCTTCTTTTACTGCTTTTTCAATAAGCGTTTCGTAGTTGCTGAGGGTGTAATATTCTACAGCTTGTCTGTCAAAATTTTGTTGCGCTATAGGAAAACCATATGAAAAAATGGCAAGCATGCCTTGTATGTCTGCATCGGCTTCTTTTAACGCATTTACGGCATTAAGGCTACTTTTTCCGGTACTGATTAAGTCTTCAATAACCACCACCTTTTGTTTGGGCTGCAAAAAGCCTTCAATTTGGTTTTTACGACCGTGTTTTTTGGCTTCAGGACGCACATACACAAAAGGTAGATCCAAATAATCGGCTACTAAAGCCCCAATCCCAATGGCTCCGGTGGCTACTCCGGCAATCATATCGGGAGTGCCAAAATGAGTTTTTACTTGATGCGCCATGTTTTTTCGAACAAAATTTCGCACCGCAGGATACGACAAAATAATGCGATTATCGCAATAAATAGGCGATTTCCACCCGCTAGCCCATGTAAACGGCTGTTGTGGTTTTAATTTAATTGCCTTAATTTGCAAGAGCAATTCGGCTGTTTTTTCGGCAGTTTCTCGGTCTAAAATCATAGATGCAAATGTATAAAGTTTTTGTTGATGATATCCCCTTAATTCTCTCCACAGAAAAAAATAGAGGACCCCGCTATTTTTCAGTGCCTATAAAAGATACGAATATCAAAAAGATAATTAGAAAAGTAAAGAAAGGGGAGCTGTTTTATGTCAATTTATACCATTCTAAAGAAGAAAAACTTTTAAAAAACATTAAAAAGCAGCTAAAACCAATTGTAGCCGGCGGTGGATTGGTAAAGAACACTCGCGGAGAAATATTGTTTATTTTTCGAAAAGACAGGTGGGATTTGCCCAAAGGAAGAGTGGAGAAAGGTGAAAATATTGAGGAGGCGGCTGTGCGGGAGGTAGAAGAAGAAACCGGCGTAAGTCATCTAAAAATAGAAGCTTCGTTGGCTACGACCTACCACATTATGAAACGCAAAGGAAAATACCGACTAAAAGAAACGCATTGGTTTACGATGACTACCGATTATGAAGGAGTATTGACACCCCAAACAGATGAAAGTATTACCCAAGCGGTGTGGAAAAATTTTAAGGAAGCCCAAGCGGCGCTTAAAAATACCTTTGAAAATATAAAATTGTTGTTTCCGGAAGCCTATTTTCCGGATGTAAACGCCGAAGAATAGCGGTAAATGTGACGCTTATGAAACCAAAAGTTGATTTAAAACTCTTTTTTTTCAGCCTTTTTTTATTGCTGTCTGGCTTTGTCTTTTCTCAAAATGTAACGGTGGATGGCAGTTATATGCCGACTCAGCTTATTAATAACGTTTTGATTAATAGCGGGTGTATTCAGAATGTAAAGGTGACCAATACAGGAGGGATTAATCACTTTGACCGCGGGAAAAAGAGTATGGGTTATTTTAAAAATAATAGCGGGAGCTTTCCCTTTAAAGAGGGAATTGTTTTAACCACCGGAGAGTTGGAGCATGTGCCGGGACCTAATACAAGCTTGAGTGACGATGGCGAAAACGATAATTGGAAAGGAGATACCGATTTAGAAAGTTATTTGGGAATTAACCATACTACTAATGCAACTCTTATTGAGTTTGATTTTACGCCAACGGTAAGCAATACTATTCGATTCAATTATATTTTTACTTCTGAGGAATACCGGAGGGATAATGAGAAAACTTGTGTATATTCCGACGCTTTTGCCTTTTTAATTAAAGAAAAGAGTGGAGGAAACTATACGAATATTGCGGTACTGCCCAATACCCGGACTCCGGTAATGGTAACTACTGTCCACCCGGATATTGCGGGAGGCTGTACGGCAAAAAATGAAAAATATTTTGGGCAGTTTAATGATAAGAAAGCTCCTATTAATTTTAATGGAAGAACCAAAGTTTTGACGGCCAAAGCTACGGTTACTCCCGGTACTACCTATCATATAAAATTAGTGATTGCCGATAGTAAAAATTATCGCTACGATTCAGCGGTATTTATAGAAGGCGGAAGTTTTACCCCTAGTGCCGATTTAGGGCCGGATATTATGCTCTCGCCGGGTAAAACAGTAACGCTTAGTCCGAAACAGACAAACATAACTCCGCAAGGCTATCAATGGTATAGGGTGGAGGCAAACAATCAAGCCACTCTTATTCCAGGAGAAACTGCTGCTATGTATAAAGTAACGGCTCCTGGTATTTATAGGGTAGTAGTTAGCTACGGCTCTAACTGTAAAGCGGAAGATGAGGTTAAGGTGAGTTATGTAGATTTTAACGGAATTCCTAACAGCATCATCATATCATCTTGTTTTGCCCAACAAAACGGAAATTATGTATACAATTTACCAAGTTTTGAACCCTTAATTATCAATAACGAAGATTATTTTGTTTCGAATTATTTTAAAACAAAAGTAGCCGCAGAAAATAATGAAAGAGGGCAGGAAGTTCGGTTTCCTGAAAATTATGAAGGCCTACCGGGAGGAGAGGTTTATGCTCGAGTGGAGCCTAAAAACGGTACGGGAACAATTGCCAAGGTAGTGACCATTAACCTGGCAAAAGGAGCCGATTATGCTCCGATTAGCTTATATACCTGCGCCGCTAATAGCATGGTTTTTAATTTGAAAAAGGCTGAATCTATAATTGAAAAAAAGGTAGGCTATATTGATAGTGATGGGTTTTATAAAACCCATCAAGGAGCGGCTACAGAAAATCCTGAAGCCAAAATTAAGGAAGGAGTTATAGAAAAGTATAAAGTAAGTTCCCTTCCCAAGGCTGTATTTTATAGAATGAGTGATGCCAAAGGTTGTAAAGGTGTTGTAGAAATTAAACTCAAAGCGCTTCCGCATCCCCAGATAAATCCGGCATATACGCCGCCTATATTATGTGAGTTGGGAGCAAATAATTCCATCATTATTCACGCGGGTATAAAAGGAGACGAATCAAAATACAGCTATCAATGGGGTGATGGCACTACTACGGCCACCCGTGCCGTCACTAAATCCGGAAAATATACGGTAACGATTACTCAAAAGACGACTGTTCGAGGAGAAATTAGGACTTGTTCCGTGCAAAATACAATTCTTGTAAAGGCTATACAAAAACCGAGGTTAAGCTATAAGCTGTTGGGAGAATTAGGCCATCAAAAAGTGCAAATCATAGCAAAAGGCAATGGTGATTATCTATTTAAACTCGATGGAGAGCCGTTCTCTAAAACCGATGTATATCCGGTAGATACAGGTAAACATGTCATTTATGCTAAAGATTCTAGAGGAAAATGTGGAATGAGCAGTTTAACTTTTCATGTGGTGAGTTATATGAAATTCTTTTCGCCCAATAACGATGGGTATAATGACGAGTGGAAGATTATAGGGCTAGGACAAGGACAAAACGAGCCCTCTGCTCCGCAACATATCTATATCTTTAATCGGTATGGAAAGTTGCTAAAAGAAATGAAACCCAATGAGGGATGGGATGGTACTTTTCACGGAGAGCCGCTTTATGAAGATGATTATTGGTTTAAAATTGTATATAATGATGGCTCTACCTTTACAGGGCACTTCTCATTGCTGCGATAGCAGTGCAGTAGCCTGACAAACCTGTTTATGTCGGCAAAGGGTTGTTAGAACTCTTTTTTACGCAAGTTTTTAAAATAAGAAAAGGCACGAGTTAATCGAGACCCATACCAACTAAAAAATTCGCCATCCACAAAGGCTATACGAGCATTTTTGGCATAAGTCAATAGTTCTTTTTTGTGTTTTTTACCGAAGGGAAAAGGTTCAGACGAGAGTAAAAGAACATCCGTTTTTTTTAGCATTTGCAAATCAATTTCCGGGTAACGCGGGGTGTCAGCATAAACATTCTCCAAACGATTTAATTTTAAAAGATAATCTACAAATGTATGGCTGCCTGCCACCATCCAAGGGTTGCGCCAAATAAAATACGCTACTTTTAAGGTAGGTTTATCGCCCATGTAATCCTCAAAAAGAGTGTATTCCTTTTTTATTTTTTGGAGGAGACGCTGCGCGCATTCTTCTACAGAAAATAGCGTTCCATATTGGGTTATAAGATTATAGGTGTCTTCTAGTGTTTCAATATTAGAAACATGTACGGTAAATGTTTGCGCCAACGTGCTGACAATTTCTTGCGTATTTTCCTCTTTGTTGCACAGAATGATGTCCGGATTTAAGGCAGCTATCTTTTCATAATGTATTTTTTTAGTGCCGCCTACCACCGCTTTTTCTTTTCGAATATTTTGAGGGTGTACACAAAATTTAGTCACACCCACGAGTCGGTTGGCCAATCCTAAATCAATTAAAAGTTCGGTTTGACTCGGAACCAAAGAGACGATGCGTTTAAGAGGACGAGTAAGGTTTAGGGGTCGCTGCAATTGATCGTAATACATCATATAACACAAGAAAATTAAACACTTTGGCAAGGTAAGAACCTGAGTTCGATTATTCTCACTTTCTAAAACCTCTTTTAAAAATTTGTACCTTTGAGAAAAACCGCCTTATGTTGACGAAAACAACCATGCTCTATCAACAGTTTTTGCAAACAAGACAATATTCAGAAGCCCTCTGTAAGCCTTTGGCTGTTGAAGATTTTGTAGTGCAGCCCACCGATTTTGTGTCGCCGCCCAAATGGCATTTAGGGCACACCACTTGGTATTTTGAACAATTTGTATTGAAAGATCATGTAGAAGACTACGCTGTTTTTGATAAAAATTTTGCCTACTTGTTTAATAGCTACTACGAGAGCGTAGGCGTGCATTGGGTGCGCGCCAATCGCGGCAATTTGTCGAGGCCCACAGTAAATCGCATACATGCCTATCGTCAATATGTTAATGAGGCTATGGAGAAGCTGCTAAGGCAAGATCTTTCCAAAGAGTTGCAACTCATTATAGAAATTGGAATTAATCACGAGCAACAACACCAAGAATTGTTGTTAACCGATATTAAATATATTTTAGGAACCAATCCGCTGTTTCCGGTATATCAAAAAGATTTTCAAGAAAACCCGATTCAATCATTTCCCGAAGAACAACTTTTGGTAAGCGGAGGTATCTATGAAATAGGATTGACTCATGGCACTCCCGGATTTCGTTACGACAATGAAATGGGACGTCATAAAGTGTATGTAGATGATTTTTTAATTTCGAATAAACTCGTTACCAATAAAGAATACCTCGAATTTATGAAAGATGGCGGCTACGCTCAAGTGTTGCTTTGGCATGCAGCGGGCTGGGATTGGCAACAACAAAATCATGTGGTGGCGCCTTTGTATTGGTATCAGCGCGATGGTTGCTGGTGGCAATATACTTTAGCCGGATTGCAAGCGCTAGACTTAGAAGCTCCCGTGTGTCATATTTCATACTACGAAGCTTTTGCTTTTGCCCAATGGAAAAAAAAGCGTTTACCGACGGAAGCAGAATGGGAAATTGCACAAGAAAAATTTGATTGGGGAAGCCGATGGGAATGGACGGCGAGTGCGTATACCCCTTATCCGGATTACCGAAAACCTGAAGGGGCTATAGGTGAGTATAATGGAAAATTTATGGTAAATCAAAACGTGTTACGCGGTGGTTCTGTAGCAACCCCACCGGGACATACACGCCCCACTTATCGCAACTTTTTTCACCCACCGGAACGTTGGCAGTTTTTTGGAATAAGACTGGCAAAATAAGATTCCATAATTATAAAGTTACATGAAAATTTATCAAAGTATAGTTAACAAGATTTAGCTAATTTTATGGAAACAAAGAAACCCGTTGTATTTGCTTCTGCTTTTGAAGAAGCGGTATGGAAAGGTCTAACCGACTACCCCAAACACTTGCCGTCCAAATTTATTTATGATGCCAATGGCGATAAACTCTTTCAGAAAATAATGGCCATGCCGGAATATTATTTAACCGATTGTGAGTTTCAAATTTTAGAAACCCACAAACAGGCAATCACCCAATATTTTACGGCTGCCGGCGGGTTTGATTTGATAGAACTCGGCGCCGGAGATGGTAAAAAAACCAAGATTTTATTACGCTATTTTGCCGAACAGTCGCTTTCTTTTAAATACTTGCCTATAGATATTAGTCAACATATTTTAAATGATTTAGAAGTAGCTTTAAAAAAGGAACTACCGCAGGTGCAGGTGGAGGCTATGCAGGGCACTTATTTTGGGGTGCTGAAAGATTTGGCAAGCTATACCCAACGTAAAAAAGTGATTTTGGTGTTGGGATCAAATATTGGTAATTTACTGCATCAACAAGCTATTGCTTTTCTGCGAAACATTCGAGAAAATATGCAGCCGGGTGATTTGCTGTTTATGGGATTTGACCAAAAAAAGAATCCTCACACCATTCTTCAAGCTTATAATGATGAAACACAGATAACAGCTGCTTTTAATAAAAATATACTGACCCGAATTAATAACGAGTTAGAGGGTGACTTTGTGCTTGAAAAATTTATGCATTGGGAAACCTATGACCCGGAAACCGGTACGGCTAAGAGTTTTTTGGTGAGTACGGTACCTCAACAAGTTCAACTTAAAAAATTAAATTTAACGGTAAACTTTCAACCTTGGGAGAGTTTGCATATAGAAATTTCTCAAAAATATGATGACGAGGTAGTAGCGTGGCTTGCGGCAGAAGCCGGACTGCAAATTAAACAGTCTTTTACCGACAGTCGCCATTACTACAAAAACTACGTGTTTGAACCTAAAAAATAGAAGGGTTTACGCCACGGTGTATTTTAATACAGAACAAAATTTGTCAGATTAATTTTTCGGAATAAAATAGCAAAAACCATATTAGAACTAGGATTTATAAAACCATAAGGCAGGTTTAAAATTATAACCTTGCCTTATGGAATGATTAATTTGTTACCTAAGTTTATTGATATTCGGGGTTTAACTGAAATCTGGGAAGATTAGGTGCCGGCCCGGTTTTGGTGAGTATAAGATGAGAATCGGTATATTTTGGAAAGGGAGGTGCTTGATACCCATTAGGGCAGTCTCCCTTTTCAACAAACACATTATGGGGATCAACAAATATTTCTATTTGATTAGCGCTAATACATTTAAGGTACAGCATGCCACTATCACCACAATGTACTTTTTGATCATCCTCTCCGGTATATAATATCTCGTACCAGCTGTTGTCAACTCTATTCATTCCAAACCCTTCTAACGCCCCATTTTGATCAGTATCTAATATATCAGCCATAACATGTCCTGCGTTATCGGTAATTTTATACCGCATAAATAGTTTGTCATACTTTAAAGATTCTCTTGCTTTGCCGTGTATTCCCAATTTTTTGTTAATAACAAAAATATAGGTTTTATTGTTATACGTTCCTTCCCAGGTTCCCACGTATTTGCCAAGTAGATGATTGACATCTTTAAAATAGGTGTTTTCCGGAACATTTTCATGAGACTGGATAAACTCATCATAATTTTCAAGTGGAATTACGCCTGATTTATGCAGTTGCTGAGCTTGAGCGTTTAAAAGAATGCTAAAAAATACTACGCTGCTTATTAAAAGTGTTTTGATGGGTTTCATAATAGTTGTTATTTAAAATATAAACAAGGACTCCTGAGCCTACAAAACAATAAGGCAGGTTTAAAATTATAACCCCGCCTTATAGAATGATTAATTTATTTATTGACCAAATTTATTGATATTTAGGGTCTAGTTGCAACCCGCCCCCGGGCGGGTTGGGTGCCGGCCCGGTTTTGGTGAGTATAAGATGAGAATCGGTATATTTTGGAAAAGGAGGTGCTTGATACCCATTAGGGCAATCATCAGGATCAAAAAATGCATTAGAGGGACTGATGTATAACTCAATTTTTGAATTTATGGAGTTGTATTTTATATGAATAGTTCCCGCATCTCCGCAGCTTATAGTTGAATTGTTTTCATTTCCAGCATAGGCTAAGTCGTACCATTGAGAGTCATTCACGTTTAGGGATAGCCCAACTGAAGCTTTTTTTCGGGAATCATTTAAAGTATTCCTTAGAATATTGCCGGAAGTATTATCTGTTATTTTATATCGAAGATAAAGTTTATCATATTTTAGTGAGTGCCTAGCTACTCCTGGAATTTTTACTGCTTTGTTGATGGTAATAGTATAGGTTTTATTATGATAAGTACCTTCCCAAGTACCTTCATATTTATCTAAGACATGGTTTACATCTTTAAAATAGGTTCCGTCAGGAATGCCATTATGTGATTTGACAAAAGAGTTATAATTTTCTAAAGGGACAACCCCGACAGCTGTCAATTGTTGTGCTTTACAGTTAATGATGATTAAAAATAGGCTTAAAGATAAAATAATATTTTTCATAATAATTTTTTTAGTTGTTACAATCGACTTCTTGTTTTTTTCCTTTATCATTGAGGGATATTTCGGAGCTTTTTTTTAATGACCCATCATTATTTACTTCAATCCTCATAAGATGGAAATTATTGGAAGAAAAGGTGCCTGTTTTGAATATAGAGTCATTAACAAGGTGAATAAAAGCAGCTTCCATATTTTTATATTCATTGTAGTAAACGTCATATAATTTTTTTAAGGCATCGCCACTAGGTGGCTTGTTGTTGAAATTGTTGTAAATCTGTGAGAAATCTCCTGAAAATTTCAGCATATAGATTACTCTGCTACTTCCAGAGCCATTCACCATAAGTCCATAAGCGTCAGATACTTGTACATTGGGGTTACGACTTACACTATTTAATAAAGTTTTAAACATTATAAAATCTTGAATTGAAAACATTGCGGCACTCTTAAGCGGGTCATTAGGGATAGGATGTGTATGCCCCCACCCTATAGAGGTAGCGTTAATATCAATTTTAATGTAATCTTCTTCTCCTTCCTCTATTTTTGAAAATCCGGTATCAGAATTTTCGGTATATCCCCATTCGTTTGAAGAGCTTGTTTTACTGGCGAGAGAATCTATCTTTTTTTTAAAATTAGCATCAGAGAATTGATCATGTGTACTTCCGCATGGGTCGTTTTGTTCTTCAGGATCTTCCGGGTCGTCTACCGGAGTAGTAGAACCGCCGCCACCGCCTCCGTTGTCATCATCTTCCGTAAAACTGGGGTTGGTTGGTTCAACCGGAGGAGTGGTGTCGTCTTCCGGAGGCCAGTTATCATCTGGTGGGGGAGCCGTAATTGTAACAGTAGGAAGTGTACCGCCCATTCCGTTTCCATCTCCGTCTCCACCATTAGCGGCTCGTGGAGGCCTGGGGGTAAGAGTATGGGGGTGGTTAAATGAAATGGGAGCTTCCGGGTTTTGAGTATTTATATAGGTATAGGCTAACTTCCCGGTGAGTTGTTTCCCGTTTTTAAGTTTAAAATGTTGTTGCGGGGTTAAGTCGTAGGCAATTACCCGATGCCAAAAATTTGACTTTGCTTTAGGGGTTACCAAAACAATATTTAAAAGATAAGGAGCCGGGATGCTATTGTCATTACGCGGCACGAGTTTAAAAGTATAAGAACGGGTACTTTTATTGGTAATGAGTACCCCTTTGTGATATGCTATTTTATAGTCTTTAAGACGAAAACTTTTTGTTGATTTTTGTAAAGGAATCTCTTGAATAGCCCGGTTATAACTCTTTATGGCTTTTAAAAGCGCTGTGTTGTTTTCTACTTCAGATTGTGTTATTTTTTTATAAACAAGCCCGGATGAAACGCCATCCGGCGGGGCTTCTATAAGTTCGTCTTTTTGACAGGAATAAAAAAATAGGAAGGAAAGACTAAAGAAAAGCACAAGCAAGCCAATTTTAGAAAATTGCTTTAGCTTGTTGCTTGTTGGTTGTTGGTTGTTGGTTGTTGGTTGTTGGTTGTTGGTTGTTGGTTGTTGGTTGTATAAATGTTTCATAAAAAAGACTTTAGAAACCGAATTTAGTAAAAATATATTAAAATATGCAATAAAATTAGATTTTATTTTAATTCGTTTTCTAAAAGTTGTTATTTAAAATAAAAATATATAAACAAGTAGATATTGATACAAATTCCACCAGCTACCGCTTCAGAAATCTACTTGATGGAATGTTTTTTACATATAATGGCTAGAGGTAGGTCTAGTTTGTGGTTACTAAAAAAGCGCAGCTTCTATAAAAAAGTACTGCGCTTTGAGTGACTCCACCAGGAATCGAACCTGGATCAAAAGTTCCGGAAACTTTCATTCTATCCGTTGAACCATGGGGCCTATTTTAACCCTATAAAAATACCACAAATTGATTGGGTTTATGTTGTTTTATAGTGTTGTGGCCCCACCAGGAATCGAACCTGGATCTAAAGTTTAGGAAACTCTTATTCTATCCGTTGAACTATGGGGCCCGTATTTTAAAGAACGACTATTTTTTCGGCGCCAAAAATAAGCCTTTTACAGCGAATTAATCACTTCTGCTGCCTTTTTTAAGGAGTCCTCTTCTTTAGCAAAACAGAAACGAAGCATATGCTCATCTCGATGGTTTTTGGTAAAAGCCGATACCGGAATAGCGGCCAACTGTTTTTCTTTTATTAGCCGTAGCGTAAAATCAGTATCTTTTTCATCAGAAATGGCATGATAAGAAACCGTTTGAAAATAAGTGCCCCGAGCAGGTTTGTAGGTTAGCCGGGAGTTTTTGATGGCGTCGAGGAAAAAATCTCTTTTTTGTTGAAAAAACTGCGGGAGATAAAGATAATGATCCGGATTTTGTAAATAAGTATTTAGTCCCACTTGCATAGGATGGTTTACACAAAACACATTAAATTGATGCACTTTTCTAAAGGCTGTCATCAATTTTTTTGGAGCCAAACAATAGCCTACTTTCCATCCGGTAACATGAAAAGTTTTTCCGAAAGAATATACTAGCAAAGCACGTTCAGCTAATTTTGGATAACGTGCCACGCTTTGATGTGCTGCCCCATCATACGTAATATGCTCATATACTTCATCGCTTAAAATAAGAATGTTCGTGTTTTCAACGAGTTGTTGTAGCGTTTCTAAATCGGTTTTTGTCAACACGGTTCCGCTAGGGTTATGCGGGGTGTTAATAATAATCATACGGGTTTTAGCTGAAATTTTTTCTTTTACTTCTTCCCAATCAATTTTATAATCAGGAGCACGCATTTCAATAAGGATGGGTTTGCCTCCTTGCAGGGCAATGGCCGGTTCATAACAATCATAAGCGGGTTTAAAAATAATTACTTCATCTTCCGGATGAACAAAAGCCGTAATAGCGGTAAACAAGGCTTGGGTAGCGCCTGCGGTGACGGTAATTTCTGTTTCCGGATGGTAAACGTAGCCGTATAATTTTTCCATTTTTGCACAAAGCGTTTCGCGTAATGGTTGAATTCCGGCTAGCGGTGCATACTGATTGTGTTTGCTATGCATGGCTTTCTCTACTGCTTTCAGCAACTCGGTGTCAGGTGGAAATCCGGGGAAACCTTGCGCTAAGTTAATGGCTTTATGTGCGTGCGCCACGCGATTAATTTCGGTAAAAATAGTGGTGCCTACTTGAGGAAGCTTTGGCAAAAAATTCATAAGTATTTATTTTGAGAGAGCATATTAGGCAAACCCAATTAAAAATCAAAGTTTATAGACTCTTTTCTGTACAATAGAAAAAATCGAATAAAAACTGTATTTTTGACTCGCTAAAAATATACCGCATGTCCCTGAAAAAAGCAGGACTTTTAATCGTACTAATTCTGATTGTAGATCAGATAGTCAAAATTTACATAAAGACTCATTTTGTTTTAGGAGAACAAGTAGAGGTCTTTAGTTGGTTTCGCATTTTATTTGTGGAAAATGAAGGAATGGCCTGGGGAGCAAAAATTCCGGGAACGCATGGAAAATTAATCCTAACGCTTTTTAGGTTGGTAGCTATTGTAGGAATTGGCTATTGGTTGTGGGATACGGTAAAGAAAAAAGGATCAAAATTATTTGTGATTAGCATTGCGCTTATTTTTGCCGGTGCCTTTGGCAATATTATAGATTCAGTATTTTATGGTGTTATTTTTAGTGATAGCCACGGGCAGTTAGCGACTCTTCTTCCGGCTGGTGGCGGCTACGGAACGTGGCTACACGGAAAGGTGGTAGATATGTTGTATTTTCCTTTGTGGAAAGGCAATTTACCCGACTGGATTCCGTTCTGGGGTGGTGATTATTTTACCTTTTTTGAACCGGTTTTTAATATTGCTGATTCGTCTATAACGGTGGGTTTTTTACTGATGATTTTCTTTAACAAGAGGATGTTTAAAAAGGAAGAACCACAGAAAAAAGTAGCTTAAAAGCAATATACCTTTTCCGGAGTTACACAAAAATCTAACGGAATATCTTTTTCTCCTGCTTTAATAAGCGTTTCTTCTGCTTTAAAGAAAGACAGTCCGACCTTGATAATATCGGGTTTACAGTTACTTAAAAATCGATCGTAAAATCCTTTTCCATAACCAATTCGGTTTCCTTTCTCATCAAAAGCCAAAAGCGGTAAAAAGACAACTTCTATGTTTTTTGGAGCAATGGGTATTCCCTCTACCGGTTCCGGTATTCCCCACGAATTTAGTTGCAATCGAGTAGCATCAGTTAATAAAAAATGATGCATTTGTAGGGTAGAAAAATCACTTTTAGAAACCACTACGTTCTTGTCTCTTCCTTGTAAAATATGTAATAAAAATTGGGTGTTTACTTCTTTTAGTTTTTCGATACTTAAAAAGAGTGAGTAGTATGATTTATTCCAAATGGGTAAGGTTAATGTTTGGTTAGCAATGGCTATACTCAACTCGTCTATGACGGTGTTGGTTATGGTTGCTCTACGAGTTTTGTAGGCTTTTCTGAGTTCGGATTTGGTCATTTTCCAAGTTCTTGAGAGAGGTGGTAAATGGCATCGCCTTGATAAACGATAGGCGATTGATTAATATTGATGATATAGCCATCGTTAGTAGCTTTTACTTTTCGTCTAAAGCTACCATACGGGTCGGTAATAGAAGCGATGTGGTCGCCTTTGTGTACAAAAGAACCTACTTCTATTTTGTTGTGAAAAAGCCCGCTGTGTGCGGCTCGCATCCAATGTCCTTTTCTGATAAATAGAGTGGTAGCAAAAGGAGACTCGATGGTAAAACTGCTGCGCAACATTTTTAAGTGTTTTAGAATGCGCATTGCTCCGGCTACGCCAATTTTAGCAATATTTTTATTGTTGTCTTCAGATTTACCGCCTTCAAAAAGTAAGATAGGAATTCCTCTTTTTACACATGTGGCGCGATATGATTTAGCAATAGTTTTAGAATATACCGTAAAGGGAGCATTAAAAATTTCAGCCAGTTTTACACAATCTTCGTTGCCTTGATTAACTCTTATCTGGGCTACATTAAATCGTTGTGCTCCCCCGGTATGAAAATCGAGGCATAAATTGGCTATAGGCAGTATTTCTTGTACAAATTGATGTGCAAATCTACTGGGAAGCGATCCTTTACTTGAACCGGGGAAAACGCGGTTGAGGTCGCGTCCGTCAGGAAATTCTCGTTGCATAGTTAAAAAACCAAAAACGTTGACAATGGGGATGCAAATAATCGTTCCTATCTTAGGTTTATTTATCTTTCTAGCAATGAGCTGTCTAACAATCTCTACTCCGTTAAACTCGTTGCCATGAATACCGGCAGTAATCAGTACTACCGGACCGGGTTTTTTAGCGCGTTCAATAATAACCGGTACCTTTACTTCGGTAGTTGTGTAGAGTTTGGCTGTAATAAAGTTGATTACCTTCCGTTTGCCGGGAAGTATTTCCTCACCGAGTAGGTGTAGTATATTTTGAGCGTCTATGTGCGGCATTGGTTAGATGTTTTTTTCAATATACCGAATAATGGTTCGCGCTATATTTTTTTGAGTAGCTTTCTCAATTCCTTCTATACCCGGAGAAGAGTTCACTTCTAGAATTAACGGACCACGGCTACTTTGCAGCATATCAACTCCGGCTACGCCTAGCCCCATGGCCTTGGTGGCTTTTATAGCTGCTATTTCTTCTTCATCGGTAAGTGTTATAACTTCAGCAGTACCCCCACGGTGTAGGTTAGAACGAAACTCACCTTCTTTTCCTTTTCTTTTCATGGCACCTACCACATGCCCATCAACTACAAAGGCACGAATATCTACGCCTTTAGCTTCTTTAATAAATTCTTGAACAATTACGCGTGCATGCAATCCGTTAAACGCTTCAATAACAGATTTTGCGGCATTTTTCGTTTCTGCTAAAACCACTCCTAATCCTTGGGTTCCTTCTAAAAGTTTGATGACCAACGGGGTGCCCCCCACTTGTTTAATGATACTTTCTACCTCATTAGAATAATTGGTAAAAACCGTTTTGGGTAGCCCGATTTTGGCGCGCGATAGTTTTTGCAGACTTTGTAGTTTGTCACGACTGCGCACCAATGCCTCTGAGCCGGTAGTGGTAAAAACGCCCATCATTTCAAATTGCCTTACCACAGCGGTACCATAAAAAGTCACTGAAGCCCCAATACGTGGAATAATAGCATCAACGTCTTCAATATAACCGTCTTTATAATAAATGCGTGGTTTTCGTTTTTCAATAATAATGTCGCATTTTAAGTGGTCTATGACTTCCATGTTGTGGCCGCGTTTTTGTCCGGCTTCAACGAGGCGTCGGGTAGAGTAAAGGTTTTTGTTTCGAGATAATACTTTAATGTTCATGAGTGTTTTTTACTTCTATAAAAGATAAATTTTTACATTTCGGATCTACGATAAATTTTCCGTTTAAAAATTTACGACCAATCAACACCGGAAACTTCATATCCTTTCGGTCACTTAACGAAAGGCTGATTTTATATTGCGTATCAAATAATTTTAGGGTTGTTTGTATAACGTATCGACTGGCAGCTATTCCATTACTGCTTTTTACAATAGTGCGCTTATAGTGATGGAAGGTAAACATTTTTTTATTGTATAAAGAGTGCTCCGGATCTAAAAAAAGGCACTGTAACACGTTGTTTTGCTCTATAATTTTTTCGCAGTGAATGGAAGAAGTATAAGCGCCGGTATCAATTTTAATAGCAATATCAGTTATGCCCAATTCCGGAAAATCGGCTTTGTCTATACGTCCGATAACTCTTTTTTTCATGGCTGCAATGATAAGCGGAAGTTTGATTGCGTTCAACGAAAGTACGGGATTTTTACGGATATCTTTAAAATTTTTTCAGCTGGGCCAATGAGAAAGTGTATTTTTGGGAAAAATAACGGTAATGACAATAGTATCTTATAATGTAAACGGCATTCGAGCGGCTTTGCGCAAAGAATTAGTGGCATGGTTAAAACAAACTTCTCCGGATGTGATTTGTTTTCAAGAAATAAAAGCTAATCCCGACCAATTTGATGAAAATGTTTTTAAAGAAATTGGCTATAACTACTGTTACTGGTATCCCGCAGAAAGGAAGGGATATAGCGGAGTGGCGTTGCTTAGCAAGACAGAACCTAAAAAAATAACCTACGGAACCGGTATTGCCTATATGGATGCCGAAGGACGAAATTTAAGAGCTGATTTTGATGGCGTTTCAGTTATGAGCTTATATTTACCTTCCGGAACGTCTGACAAACGGCTGTCTTTTAAGTTGAAATATATGGCTGATTTTCAGCTCTATATTGATCAGTTGAAAAAAGAAGTACCCAATCTGGTAATTTGTGGTGATTATAATATCTGTCACGAGCCAATAGATATTCACGATCCGGTTCGTCTTAAAAACACTTCGGGATTCTTGCCGGTAGAACGCGAGTGGCTCAGTAAGTTTTTAGACAGCGGGTTTATTGATTCTTTTCGGTATTTACATCCGGAAGAAGTGCATTATTCGTGGTGGAGTTATCGTGGAAATGCACGTGCTCGAAACAAAGGATGGCGCTTAGATTATCATTTAGTTTCACAACCTTTACAAGAAAAGATAAATCGATCCGTTATCTTATCAGAGGCCAAACACAGTGATCATTGCCCTGTGTTGGTAGATTTAACCCTTTAAAATAGTGCTATATGAAAAAACAGCTATTGTGTATTGCTTTGTTAGGTGCGGTAAGTTTTACCGCTTGTGTACCAGCTAAAAAGTTTAATGATTTAAAGAAAAACTACGATAAAGCGTTACAAGAAAATGCTGAGTTGAGCGATGCCTTGTCGCAAAATAAACAGTCTTTGACTGAGTTGAGGGCGCAGTTAGAAAAACTAAAAGACAAACAAGCTGCATTGCAAGCTGCTCAAAGAGAATTACAGCGAAAAAAAGACTTATTGCAAGGGCAATATGACGGTTTGCAAAAATCATATAAAGCATTAGAAAAACACAGCTCGGCTGCTTTAAAAGCTAATTCTGAACAAAACCGAGCGTTGTTGGACAAGATTGAGAAAAAACAACAGGCATTGAGTGCTGAGCAGGCGCGGTTACAAAAAATGAAAGATGATTTGGCTAGCCGCAGCAAACGCATAGAAGAGTTAGAAGCTGCTATCTCTGCCAAAGAAAACCAAATGAAAGCTTTGAAAGACAAAATATCAGCGGCTTTAACTGATTTTGAGGGAAAAGGATTACACGTACATCGAAAGAATGGAAAGGTATATGTGTCTATGGAAAACAAATTGCTCTTTAAATCGGGGAGTTGGGCGGTAAATGCCAAAGGACAACAAGCTTTGCATCAATTGGCAGCTGTTTTAGCACAAAATCCGGATATTCATGTACTGATTGAAGGGCACACAGACAATGTGCCATATCGCGCTCATGGGTTGTTAAAAGACAATTGGGATTTATCTACCAAGCGCGCCACGGCGGTAGTGCGCATTATACTAGAAAACAAGGGTATTAATCCTAAAAGCCTTACCGCAGCCGGACGAAGTAAATATGCGCCTATTGCGCCTAATACAACCGCTACCGGCAGAGCCAAAAATCGTAGAATTGAAGTGATATTGACTCCGGAGCTAAGCAAGATAACTAAGTTGCTTCAGCAAACAGATGAGTAGTAAATTGACTTAATCATTTATTGAGCATAAGTGATAAATTAAGATTTTTTATATCTTTGAAGGATAAAAAAACAGGAAACCACAATTTTTTACCTAATTAACTGAAGTATAAATAATCAACTTGCTATAGTTGAGTGTCAAATTTGTTACGCATGAAGTTAAAATGGATTTATAAAACCATCTTCCTTTCTTTATTGATTGGTTGTTTGGTTAGCTGTAAAAACACCAAAAAATCAACCCCACAATCTTCCACAACCAAAACGGCAGCAGATAGCTTTCAGCTGCCCAAACCTGATCATATTGTTATTGTGATTGAAGAAAATCATAGTTATGATGATGTTATTGGCTCTAAACTGGCGCCGTATATTAACAAATTAGCTAAAGAAGGAGCGGTGTTTACAGACTCGCACGGGGTAACACACCCTAGCCAGCCTAATTATATTGCTCTTTTTTCAGGTTCTGTACAAGGAGTTAAAGGCGATGAGTGTTTATCAGATACCTCGTTTACTACGCCTAATCTTGGGGCAGCACTTATTAATGCCGGTTATACCTTTGGCGGATATTCACAAACCTTGCCAGACACTCGGTTTTTGGGGTGTTATTATGCAAAAAGTAAATTGAATGGTTCTCCGCTTTATGGAAGAAAACACTGCCCTTGGGTGAATTGGATTGGTGATGGTTCACACCAACTCTCAAAAGCAATAAACCATAAGATGATGGAGTTTCCGGCTGATTTTAATACGCTGCCTACGGTGTCTTTTGTGATTCCGGATATGGATCATGATATGCATAATGATTCTGACAACCCGAAGATGATTACCAAAGCCGATACATGGTTAAAGAAGAATGTAGGTGCTTATATTGAATGGGCTAAAACTCACAACAGCCTATTTATTTTGACGTTTGACGAAGATGATTTTACGGTAAAAAACCGTATTCCCACTTTGTTTGTAGGGCAAATGGTTAACCCCGGAAAGTATGCAGATTCTATTAACCATTATAATGTGTTGAGTACGCTAGAACATATGTATGGGTTGGCTAGAACCGGCGCAGCTAAAACGGCGCGCCCTATTACTAAAGTTTGGAAGAAATAAAATTTGGGTGCAGGCAAAAAAACGAAAAATCACCGGGTTTTTGGCCCGGTGATTTTTTTGTTTGAAGTTTTTAAAGGTACTATTTCCGCACAAAAGTTTGGTATGTAAAAGCATATTGGTGCCTTGCGTCTGCGGGGTGTTCTTGGGCTTTTTCTAATTTCCATTCGCTCATGTTAAATTCAGGAAAAAAAGCATCTCCACCTTTAAAAGTATGATGAATGCGAGTTAGTTCTATCTCGTGGGCATAAGGCAGTGCCAATTTGTAGATTTGTCCGCCGCCAATGATACAAATCTTGTCGCTTCCGGCAGATTTTTTTGCCAGTTCAATAGCTTCTTCAATGGTGTGGGCTACTAGACAACCCTCTACGTGGTAGTCTTTTTGTCGGGTAACAATAATGTGAGTCCGTCCGGGTAGGAGTTTGGGAAAAGTGTCAAAAGTTTTGCGCCCCATTACGATAGGATGCCCCATGGTAAGCTTTTTAAAGCGTTTAAAATCATCAGGTAAATGCCATAACAAATCGCCTTCTTTTCCTAGGGTGTTGTTTTCGCCGGCTGCGGCAATCATAGAGATCATAAAGTTTCAATTAGTTAGATTGTCGACTATAAATTATTGAGTTTGGTCAAATTTACTATTTTTTGAGAGATGCAGACAGTTAATTGAAGTAAAAACAAGATTGTATAAAATTAATGTGTCATGCCCTTAAAAATGATGTTGAGGACTATTTTTAGCTATTTATATGTAATTTTAACGGTGAGAAAAGGTCTCTTGTATGTTTAAATCGGTTTTAAATACGTTTTTCCCGAAAGTTTGTGTGGGGTGCGGAGAAGTTTTGTCAAGAAACGAACGTGTAGTTTGTACTTCTTGTTTGCATAAATTACCACTGATAGGCAAACAAGAAAATGCGGAGGCATTAATTCAACAGTATTTTTATGGTCGCTTGCCTATTGCCCATGCAGCGGGGCTGTTGTTTTATAAGAAGAAAGAGTTGAGTCAAAAGTTATTACACCACTTAAAATATAAGGGGCGAGAAGAAATTAGCGAGTTTTTAGGAAATTGGCTAGCTGGAAGATTAGCTGATTATGAATGGGTTAAAACAATAGATTGGGTTATCCCGGTGCCTTTGCATAAAAAGCGAAAAAAGAAGCGAGGCTATAACCAAGTGTCGGGTTTTGCGAGTGCTTTAGCGTTGCACTTTGGTTGTCAATATTCAGAAGATATTCTTATCAAAACCTTTAACTCGCGTACGCAGGTATTTAAAAACCGGTTTTATAGAACTGAACTAAAAGGTGCTTATTTTGCGTTACAACACCCCGAAAAGATTGAAGGAAGACACGTGTTGTTGGTAGATGACATTATAACTACCGGTGCTACACTAGAAACGTGTGCCCGAAGTCTTTTAAAGGCAAAGCCAGCTAAAATTAGCCTAGTTACAATGGCGGTGAATGCATAAGGATTGCAAAATAAATTGTTTCTTTGCAAGAAAAACGATCAGGGTGAAGATTCTTAAGCGTATTTTAGTGTTAACGGCCATTGTGTTGCTACTTTTTCAGGTGCCTTTCTCTTGTGCACAACGCGGCAGACCTACAGGAGGGCCTAAAGATACCATACCTCCTGTGTTTGTAAATGCAGTTCCACCTAATTATACCACGCAATTTACACATAAAACGATTCGTATCAATTTTGATGAATACATCAAATTAGATGAGCCGAATAAACAAATTCTTATCTCTCCGCCTATGCAAACAAAGCCCATTATTGAACCTATGGGACAGGCTTCGCGATATGTTGATATTGAAATTTTAGATACATTAAAACCCAATACTACCTATACTATTAACTTTGGGCAGAGTATTGTTGATAATAATGAAGGAAACTCCTTACCGTTTTTTAAATATGTCTTTTCTACCGGAAAAGAGTTAGACTCACTACACGTATCGGGGGTGGTTACCGATGCTTATAACCGCGAAACAGCTCCGCTTATTTCGGTAATGTTGTATAGCTTAGATTCTACGTATACCGATTCAATTATATACAAAACCCCACCTACTTATGTGGCTTATACCCACGATAGTACCAACGTGTATAGTGTTGAAAATGTAAAAGCGGGGCGTTATAAAATAGTGGCGATAAAAGACAAGAGTCGCAATTATGTGTTTAATCCGGGTCAGGATAAGGTAGGCTTTTTAACGGATACAATTCAGCTACCAACTGATAAACAATACAATTTGCGCATTTTTAAAGAAACTCCGGAATATGATGTAGAACGCCCTAAACAGCTTTCAGCTACACATTTACTTTTTGGATTTGAAGGAAATATAGACAGCGTGCATATTCATTTATTATCATCTAAACCGGAAGGATATGCAGCTCTTTATCATAAACGAGAAGAGAGCGATAGTATTGATTATTGGTTTAAACCGGCTATTAAAGCAGACAGCCTGTTGTTTTTAGTGCGCAACCAATCAGTGCAAGACACGGTGATGGTGACTTTGCTGGAAAAAATGGAAAAGAAAGATTCACTACAAATAAAGGCTACACCAACAGGTACACTAGATATGGTTGGAGAATTTAGCGTGTCGGGTACAATTCCGCTAACTGCTATAGACACAAGTCGTATTCAAATTTTAGATAAAGACTCGGCTCAGGTTTTGTTTACAACGCATTATCAACCTGTGGGAAATCGATATGTTTTCGATTTTAAGAAACAAACAGAGCAGACATATGCCATTAGGCTTTTACCGGGAGCATTAACCGATTTTTACGGAGCTCAAAACGATACGTTACAGTATAGATTGCAAACAAAGAAAGAAGCAGATTATGCCAATGTGCGACTCACTTTTCAGAATGTGCATCAATACCCCATTATTGTGCAACTGGTTAATGAAAAAGGAGAAACCCAACGCGAGCTTATTCACCACAAGAAAGAGGGCGCTGTTTTTGAGTTTAAGTATGTAGATCCCAGCTCGTATTATGTGCGTGTAATTTATGATACAAATGATAATGGAATTTGGGACACCGGAAACTATTTAAAGAAACAACAGCCTGAGCGGGTTTTGTATATGTCCGGACCTTTAGAGGTGCGCCAGAATTGGGAGATATCACAAACGTACACGTTAGAAAACTAAAAAAACGTTACGCCAAAATTTTAAAGTGTTGCTTAGCTTGTCCTTTTTTGAAGAAGACAAGTCCCCAAAAAAATAAATCTATCGTTACGGTAACTCGTGAGTGATTGCAAATAGTTCCCCATTCTTTTTCTGCTGATTCAGAAAGATGAATACCTTCAAAAAGAAATATGCTTTTAGGAGTGGCTATTGAAAGTAACTGAGTAAAAACACTGGTGATTGGTGGTAAAGCAGAAGAAGCTATAAAAATTAACTGTGGAACAATTGATTTGTTTTTAAGTAGGGTAATAGCTTTAGGTAAAGGGTAAGAGAGAACTTTTGTGGCGGGAAAGGTGTTGTTAAATTCAGTATCTATTTTGTTTTCGTTGACGCATGCCCAAAGTGAGACCGAGTTACCCGCGTAAAAGGCAGCACAGTGAGCCCTTGAAAGTGCTCCTACATATAAAACGGTTTCTGACTTAAAATAACGAACAAATCGGTTGAGGAGTTTTCTTTTTCGATAACTGAGAGGCTCTTGCGCCGTATTGTTAGGGTATATTTTCTTTAGTGTTTTATAAGCCGAATGTTTGCGACGATTATAAAGACATTGGGTAACAAATAGATAGACAAAAGGTGAATGCACCCCATGTTGATTTGTAGCTTTTAATAGAAACCGACAATAGGCCTTGATTCGAAAAAACATGGGGGGTAATAACTAAATTTAACGATTAATCGTGATCAAAAATCTGTCTTTTTCGTTTGCGATACACCACTTTTGAAATAAATATACTAAGCTCATAGAGCAAGAGAATAGGAATAGCGACAATAACCTGGCTAGTTACATCAGGAGGAGTAACTACGGCTGCCACAATTAAAATACCCACAATAGCAAATTTTCTATATTTTTTGAGAATATCGGGCGTAATCAATCCAATTTTGGTTAAGATGTAAATGGCAATGGGTAATTCAAAAATAATTCCGCTGGCAATGGCTGAAGAACGAATTAAAGAGATATAGCTACCAAGATCAATGTCGTTAAAAACGACGTTGCTTACGCGGTAATTTCCTAAAAAGTTAATGGCTAGGGGAGAAATAACATAATAACCAAAAAGAACCCCTAAGAAAAAGAGAAGAGAGGCTATTAAGATAAACCCGCGTGAGTTTTTCCGTTCTTTTTCCTTTAATCCCGGCGCAATAAATTTCCATATTTCATATAAAATATACGGAAAAGCAACCACTATACCGGCAATAATAGCCGTCCAAATGCTGGCGTTGAACTGCCCGGCCATAGTTCGGTTTTGTATACGAAAAGGAATTTCTGTAATGCAAGAACCTTCGCCCATGCCTAAGGCTTTGGTAATCTCACACAAAATGCGATAGCTGATAAAATTTGGGTCTTTTGGCGCAAAAATAATAGCATCAAAGATAAAATCTTTAAAAATAAAGGCAACAATGGCCGCTATAAACACGGCTAATGTGGAGCGAATAAGATGCCACCGTAGAGATTCCAGATGGTCTAAAAAAGACATTTCGCCAGTTGCGTTCTTCTTTTTTTTATGCGCCATGGTTTAGATTATTCCTTCGTTGATTAGGTTGTGAATGTGTACAATTCCACAATAGGCGCCATTTTCTTCCGCAATAACCTGTGTAATTTTATTGCCTTCAAGTACAGCGACAGCCTCTTTAGCGAGCGCGTTGTTGTTGATGGTTTTTGGATTTTTACCCATAATATCACGTGCGGTAATTTTGCTTATATCGGTACTTTTGGTAAGCATGCGTCTAATATCACCATCGGTAACGATTCCTACAATTTTATCATCATCTATCACCGCTGTAGCTCCTAACATTTTTTCGGATATTTCTATAATAACATCTGCTAGAGGAGCTTCCGGACTTACCTGTGGCTTTTCGTTTTGAGCGGTAATATCGCTAATGCGTAAGTATAATTTTTTACCCAATGCGCCCCCCGGATGGTATTTAGCAAAGTCTTTGCTGGAAAATCCGCGTAAGTGTACTAAACAAACGGCTAGTGCATCACCCATAACAAGTTGAGCAGTAGTGCTGGTAGTAGGGGCTAAATTGTTAGGGCAGGCTTCTTTTTCGATGTGTACATTTAACACTAAGTCAGCATGTTGTGCTAAGTAAGAGGAAGTGTTTCCGGTAATGGCGATTAAAGTATTCTTAAAATTATTAATAAATGGAACTAATACCTTAATTTCGGGGGTGTTTCCGCTTTTGGAAATGCAAATTACAGTATCGCCTTCTTGAATAATGCCTAAGTCGCCATGAATAGCATCGGCGGCGTGCATAAAAATGGCCGGGGTGCCTGTAGAATTAAAGGTGGCAACTATTTTTTGAGCAATGAGAGCGCTTTTGCCAATGCCGGTTACGATAACTCTGCCGTTGGCTTGGTACATTTCGAGTACAGCTTTTGCAAATTCATCGGTCAGAAATTCGTTTAAACGATGAATGGCTTTTGCTTCGTTTGAGATGGTTTCGCGAGCAAATGAAAGTAACTCTTGTTGTTTCATTTATTATGTAGTAAATTTGAATTTGGCTTTAGGTATAAATATGCCTAAATTTAAAGCGGTAAAGTTAATAAATTATAGCATTAAATAATGACTGTAGCGGAAATGGATTTGAAAAAAGAACTCAAGAAGTATTTTGGGTTTGACCAGTTTAAAGGTCTTCAAGAAGAAGTGATTAAGAGTATTATTACAAACCATCATACTTTTGTAATTATGCCCACAGGAGGAGGGAAATCATTATGTTACCAATTACCGGCCCTAATAAAAGAAGGAACAGCTATTGTAATTTCTCCATTAATTGCATTGATGAAAAACCAAGTAGATGCGTTACGCGCACTTTCTTCTGAAGAAGGAGTAGCGCATGTGCTTAATTCATCATTAAATAAAACACAGGTAAAGCAGGTAAAAGAAGATATTGCCCACGGCATAACTAAATTACTCTATGTAGCTCCTGAGTCGTTGATTAAAGAAGAATACGTTGAATTTTTACAGAAACAAGAGCTGTCGTTTTTAGCTATAGATGAAGCGCATTGTATTAGCGAATGGGGACATGATTTTAGACCAGAATACCGCAATATTAGAAAAATAGCTCAGCGGCTACGACCTGATATTCCGATTATAGCCTTAACAGCTACAGCTACCCCAAAAGTACAGGAAGATATTATTAAAAATTTGGGAATGGACAATGCCCGTACGTTTAAAGCATCATTTAATCGTCCAAACCTATATTATGAAGTACGCCCTAAAACGGCTAAAGTAGATGAAGATATTACTCGTTTTGTAAAAAGAAATTCGGGTAAAAGCGGTATTATTTATTGTTTAAGTCGAAAGAAGGTAGAGCAGTTAGCGGAGACATTACGAGTTAATGGTGTAGCAGCCATTCCATATCATGCAGGACTAGACTCTAAAGTCAGAGCCAAGAATCAAGATATGTTTCTAAAAGAAGAGGCAGATGTAGTAGTAGCTACGATTGCTTTTGGTATGGGGATAGATAAACCCGATGTTCGGTTTGTAATTCATCACGATATACCCAAGAGTATAGAAAGTTATTATCAAGAGACCGGTCGTGCCGGACGTGATGGCGGAGAAGGACACTGCCTAGCATTCTATTCGTATAAAGATATTGAGAAGCTAGAAAAATTTATGAGCGGTAAGCCTGTGGCTGAACAAGAAGTAGGACATGCACTTTTACAAGATGTAGTGGCATATGCAGAGACCTCTATGAGCCGACGTAAATTTATCTTGCATTATTTTGGTGAAGAATTTGATGATGAACAGGGCGAGGGCGCCGATATGGATGATAATGTACGCAATCCTAAAAAACAACACGAAGCTAAAGAAGAAGTAAAATTGTTGATAGAAACGGTAAAAGCTACCCGTCAGCTTTATAAGGCTCGAGAAGTGGTTAATACATTAATAGGTAAGTCTAATGCCGTACTTAAATCACATAAAACGGTTGACTTAACGGTTTTTGGGAAAGGAAAAGCTCACGACCGTAATTATTGGATGGCCTTATTGCGTCAGGTACTTGTAGCCGGATTATTGCGAAAAGATATTGAAACATACGGTGTTATTCGAATTACCGAAGACGGTGAGAAATTTATGAATACCCCCACGTCTTTTATGATGACAGAGGATCATGTTTATGAAGACGAAGCACAAGACGGCATTATTGGGGTAGGAAAATCAGGGGCAGCTGCCGATCCACAATTGATGAAAATGTTGAAAGATTTGCGTAAGAAGGTCGCGAAGACGAAAGATCTACCACCTTATGTGGTTTTTCAAGACCCATCTTTAGAAGATATGGCGCTAAAATATCCTATAACCCTAAAAGAGTTAGAAAATATTCAAGGAGTTGGTAAAGGGAAAGCGAAGAAATTTGGAGAACCCTTTGTCAAATTTATTGCCCAATATGTAGAAGAAAACGACATTACCCGTCCGGATGATTTAATCGTAAAATCAACCGGCGCTAATAGTAGCTTAAAGCTGTACATCATTCAATCTATAGATAGAAAATTGTCTTTGACAGACATAGCCGGATCCAAAGGTATCTCTATGAAAGATCTTATTGAGGAGATGGAGGCTATTGTGTATAGCGGGACTAAATTGGGTATAGATTATATTGTAGATGAACTGTTAGATGAGTATGATCAAGAAGAATTATACGATTATTTTATAGATTCAGATACCGATCATGTAAAAGATGCCCTAAAAGAATTTGCCGGAGATTATGAAGAAGAAGAACTCCGGTTGTACCGTATGAAATTTATTAGCGAAGTAGCTAATTAATCGCTTCACGTTTTTATTCTTTCGGTTAATATTGAACTCATTTAAACGTTCTATTTTTTGCTTCAATTCTAAAAATTACCCATAAAACCAAACAAAAAGGAAAAGTAAAGAGCCAAAAAAAACTACCATGGCTGCATAGGTTATGGGTAACCAAGTAGGATGATGATAAGGAAGGGGAAATTCTTTTCGATAGTGTTTGGTATAAATAATGAATCGCCAACCGGCAGATAAAGACATTAATACAGAAAATAAAATGAGTATAGCGCCAATGACGGTGGTTGAGGTGTTTGGATAGTTAAAAAGAGTACCGGCGTGTAGCGTATTCCCTTTTATCATAAACCCAAATCGGTCTATAGCAATCCCAAAAATCATAGCGGCTAAAGAGGTTCGTACCCATACAGAAAGTGTGCGTTCTGCATTCATATAACATCGAGTGGCAGCCATTTTGGTGCGTTGATTAGAAAGTTGAGAGCGTTTTTCTGAAAGTGCTAATAATTGCTTCTGTATTTCTAAAATACTTTCCGGAGTTTGATCAGTTTTCACAAATTAATAGTTTTTATTCATTCAAACTTACTCAATTTTAAGGAGTTTTTTCTAGGTGTTATTCGGTTTTGCGATGGTAAATGACCTGGATAATGCCTAATAATACAATTAAGCTTAGCCCATATATAGAATATAGATTAACGAGCTTATGGATATGGCTCCCCAAAGCGAAACCCCTAATACAAAAGGTTTGATGCCGGTTTGTCTGAGGTCTTTTATAGATAGGGTACTACCTACTAAAAAAAGCGCGAGGATGAGTAGGCGTTTAGCTATGGTGGTGATACTTGTTGTAAAAATGTGCGGTAAATTAACGTAACTATTGAGCAAGATAGCCCCTATAAAAAACAAGATAAACCATGGTATTTTTACTTTTCCGTCTTTGGTTTTGAAAAAAAGCATAGATAACACAGACACCGGAATAATCCACAAAGTGCGTGCTAGTTTTACGGTAATAGCCACTCTTAAGGCTTGTTGTCCATAGGCTAAGGCGGCGCCTACGACAGAGCTAGTATCGTGTATAGCTACCGCAGCCCATAACCCAAATTGATGTTGTGTCATTTTAAAGAAATGACCAATTGCCGGAAAAATAAATAATGCCATGGCATTGAGAAAAAACACAACTCCCAATGCTACCGAAATAGTTTTTGGTTTTGCTTTAACAACAGAAGATACAGCTGCAATAGCACTCCCTCCACAGATAGAAGTACCGGAAGAAATGAGATGCCCTAATTTGGTGTCTAACTTTAAAATTTTTGTCAATATAAAGCCTAGAACTAAGGTAAGCGTAATGGTGAATAGGGTGATGCCCAATCCTTCTTTACCTGTTTTTAGTGTTTGCGTGAGGTACATGCCAAACCCTAGTCCTACTACAGCCATTTTTAGGAGATAGCTAATTGATTTGTGGGTAAACTTTTCAAAGTTTTTTCCAAAAAATAGTGTAAATAAAAAACCTAAAGTTAGTGAGGTAGCGCTGTTTATGAACCCGCTTAGGCATAGAATGATTAAAATGAAGAAGAGAGTTAGCGTCAATTTTTTGTTCATAATATCGAGTTTTAAGAAAGACAAATAACCCGCTATTAATGAAGATTTGAGCACAGTAATATTGAATAGCCTATTCTTTTTGGTTATACCCCTTTTTAAAAAAGTGTTGCAACTTTTGTGAAGTGAGAGATTGGTCTCCTTGGCGTTTAGTAAAATAGAACCACCTGTTTATTTCGAGATTTTGTACCTCGACTATGCATAACTGATTTGCCAACAGCTCTCTAGAAACGGCATGTATAGAGAGAAAAGCGTAACAATTGGAGTGATACAAATATGATTTGATGCTTTCGGTGCTTCCTAGAATGGCATGCTTTTGTAGAGGAGCTATATTGTGTTTGGCTAAGGCGTGTTCTATTACTTCTCGTGTTCCGGAACCTTGTTCGCGCTTTATAAAAGAAAGATTGGCTAATTGATGAGTAGAAATACTTGTATCGATTTTTTGCGCGTTTTTAGGATTGGTAACAAGTACAAGTTCATCTTTAATAAATTTTTCATACGCCAACCGGTTGTTGTGATTGTTGCCTTCAACAATGCCAAAATCTAGTTGTTTGGTCAATATGAGTTGTTGAATCGTATCGGTATTTCCAGAGATAAGGTTAAAAATTATGTGCGGGTATTTCTTTTGAAGCTTGGCGGCAATAGGAGGCAAAATATAGTTAGCTAAGGTGGTACTGGCTCCTAATTTTATAGCCGATGGAAGTGCATTTTCTTTAGTAGAAAAATTATCTTCAAGCTGCTGATATAAAGACAATATTTTTTCTGCATAGGTCAAGAAGGTATGTCCGTGTGGAGTAAGGCTGAGTTGATTTCTGTTGCGTTCAAAAAAAGCGTTACCATATTCTTCTTCCAACCCTTTTACAGTTTTGGATACAGCTGGTTGAGACAGACTTAAATTTTTAGCAGCTTGTGTAAAACTCAGCGTGTAAGCTACTTCTTTAAAAATTCTTAATTTGTAATCCATAATGTGAACGCCTATTTTTTAGATCGATTTTATCCAAATAAGAAAGAAACTACCGCTTCTATTTTGCTAACTCGTTTAATTTTTATGCGGTAATTTTTTTGCGCTATTTTGTTTTGTTTAGAAACTACAATAAAAGCAAATCCCAATTTTTCAGCTTCACTTATGCGCTGTTCTATTTTATTTACCGGGCGTATCTCGCCGGCTAGTCCTACTTCTGCGGCAAAACAAATATCACGATCTATGGCAATATCCTCATTAGAAGATAAGATAGCGGCTACTACGGCCAAATCGGTAGCCGTGTCTTCTACAGAAATACCCCCGGTAAGGTTTAGGAACACATCTTTTGCGCCCAGTTTAAATCCGGCTCTTTTTTCTAATACAGCCAAGAGCATGTTGAGTCGTTTAGTGTTATAGCCGGTGGTAGAGCGTTGAGGGGTGCCATAAACGGCAGAGCTAACCAGCGCTTGTACCTCTATCATAAGTGGTCTAACCCCTTCAATAGTTGAGGATATGGCAGTTCCACTCAGACTTTGGTCAGCGTTAGAAAGAAGAATTTCTGAAGGGTTGGTAACTTGTCGTAGCCCTATATTTTGCATTTCATAAATACCTAACTCATTGGTAGGGCCGAAACGGTTTTTGTGTGCTCGCATAATGCGGTACATGTGGTTGCGGTCTCCTTCAAACTGTAACACGGTATCTACCATGTGTTCTAAAACCTTTGGACCGGCAATACTACCTTCTTTGGTGATGTGTCCGATGATGATAACCGGTACGTGGGTTTCTTTGGCAAATTTAATGAGTTCTGCAGTGCATTCTCTTATTTGTGATAGACTACCGGGAGAGCTTTCTATATAATCTGTATGGAGAGTTTGAATGGAGTCTATAATGAGAACCTGTGGCTCTAGTTTTTCTATTTGCCGAAAAATATTTTGAGTTTGGGTTTCGGTAAGTATATAGCAATCGTTTTTATGAGAAGAAAGTCGCTCGGCGCGCATTTTTATTTGTTGTTGACTTTCTTCGCCTGAAACGTATAGCGTTCGGTAGGGTAAGTTAAGGGCAATTTGCAAGAGCAGGGTGCTTTTGCCAATGCCGGGCTCTCCTCCTAGAAGAGTTAGTGAACCGGGTACGAGTCCGCCGCCTAAGACTCGGTCTAGCTCGTGGTTGCCGGTTATGAGCCGTTCTTCTTTTTCATATTTAATTTCGTTGACGGCTGTGGGTTTGGCTACTCGTTTTGGGGTGTTGGTAGTAGCGGTGTGCCAATCTTTGGCATCGTTTTTTTGAATAATTTCTTCTACAATAGTATTCCACTCTTTACAAGTGGTGCATTGTCCTTGCCATTTGGCATATTGAGTGCCACAATTTTGGCAATAAAAAGCGGTTTTTGTCTTGGCCATATAGGGTTGAGTTTGCTTGCAAATGCGTGAGGGATTGAGGTCTTTGTTGAAGCTCTTTTTATGCTGTGTGTAGCACAGATAAAAAAGCGACGACCGAAAGCCCGGCCCCAAGTGTGCTTGGGGACACGCCCAAACAAAATTAAACAATTATTTCTTTTTGTTGAGTATGGGAAGGAGGAGTAAAGAAAGTCCGCCAACTACAACGTTTAAAATGGTTTGTGCACCCCAGTTTACCCAACCAAAGGCTTCACCAACATCTTTGCTAATGCCAAACAGGGCAAGAACAGCTCCGATGGCGATAGGATAAATACCAATGCCGCCGTTAGTGATAGAAATAGCAAATGAACCGGCTACAAATGCAGCTAACATAGCGCCAAAGGAGAGGCTTTCCATAGCCGGAAAGGCGTACCGAAGTATATAAAACATAAGAATATACATGACCCAAATAAAAAGAGTATGTGCAATGAATACTCCATTCTTTTTCATGTGGATGATGCTTTTTATACCGAGTAATATGCCGCCTATCATATTGTTAAGCTTAACAAATAAAGGCCATTTAGAGTGTTTAATAAACTTGAGGAAAAGAATGCCGATGATGATGAGTGCAATAAGACTGAGTAGGCTTACCCAAGGATTAATGTGGTATTGATCAAAGAATACGTAAAGTTCATCGGTGTGGAACAAAACGGTGGTAATAACAATAATTAATAATATTACTACATCTACGGCACGTTCAGCAATGATGGTTCCGAAGGCTTTGTCGAAAGGAATTTCTTCATAGGCAGCGGTGGTAGCTCCGCGTAGTACTTCTCCTGATCGTGGAATGCCTAGATTGGCTAGGTAACCACCCATAATAGCCATAAAGTTGGTAGAAAACCGAGGGTGGTAGCCCAGGGGTTCTAAAAGCAGTTTCCATCGGTAAGCACGAGAAAGGTGGGATAGGAGCCCACCGGTAATTGCCAAAACAACCCACCAAGGGTTGACCTGAGCAATATTTTGGTAGAGTTGGTGCCGTTCTTCTGGCGTAAAAGTGTAATAAGAATAGAATACAAAAAAAACACCCAACGCTAAGGGTAGGAATGTTTTTAGGTATTTAAGCCACTTTTTTTTATGCAAGAGAGATTATTTTAGTAGGTTGGTTTCTTCGTTTGGAAAAACCAGGGCGGGTTTAAATTTTTTGGCTTCTTCAAAATCCATTAAGGCATAGCTCATCAAGATAACGATATCTCCGGGGGCTACTTTACGAGCGGCAGCTCCGTTGAGTGTAATTTCTCCGCTGTGGCGTTTTCCGGGAATGACATAGGTTTCTAAACGTTCGCCATTGTTGTTGTTTACGACTTGTATTTTTTCACCTTCAATAATGTTAGCGGCTTCCATAAGTTCTTCGTCTATGGTAATGCTACCAATATAATTTAAGTCGGCTCCGGTAACTTTAACGCGGTGTATTTTAGATTTTACGACCTGTATTTGCATAATTCAATTCTAGTTTAGTGCCATATTATCAATTAAACGTACATTTCCAATTTTTGCTGCTAAAAAAGCTCGATATTTTTTATGGGGTTCGATATTTTTTGCAGACGCTAAGGTGTTGGCATCGGCAATTTCAAAGTATTCTAGTTCAAAACTAGGGTGATCTTTAAAATCGTGTGTTACTTTTTCTATAATTGAGGTTATGGGGGTTGTTTTAAAGTGATTTTTTGTCCAGTTTAGACTTTTGTATAAGAGCGTGGCTTCTTGTTGTTCTGTTGGGGTTAGCCTTTTGTTTCGCGAGCTTCTTGCTAAACCACTTTCTTCGCGATTTATGGGGCATCCTATTACTTTTATAGGTAGCGCTAGTTGGGTTACTAATTGTTTTACAATTAAAAACTGTTGATAATCTTTTTCTCCAAAGAACGCTTTGTCGGGGTTAATAATAGTAAATAATTTTTGCAAAACAGTGCCTACTCCTTCAAAATGCCCGGTGCGGTATTTACCTTCCATTACGGTGGCCAGTGTGCCAAAATTATATATTTGAGCTTCTAAATGGTCTCCGTATATTTCTTGGGCATCTGGTGCAAAAATAATCAGATCTTTATAATTCTCTCCAAGAATTTTCAAGTCATTTGTTAAATTTCGTGGATAGTTTTTTAAATCTGTTGCATCATTAAATTGCGTAGGGTTAACAAAAATACTGATAACTACCACATCGCTCTTTTCTTGAGCGCGATTAATCAAAGAAAGATGTCCGGTGTGTAAAGCGCCCATAGTAGGCACAAACCCAACAATTTTAGCGTTTTTTCTTCGTTCTTGAAGTAACGCGATTAGTTCTGTTTTTAAGTGTACAACGTTCACGAGTGTATTTTAAGCGGGGCAAAACTAATATATTACGGACAAAGTACATAAATTTTTGTACTTTTGCATACTTAAAAAAATATAACAAATCAAAGCTTGCCCAATTTATGAAAGATAAGCGAATCCTGTACGTGTCGTCAGAGGTAATGCCCTATCTTCCCGAAACTGAAATGTCATCTATGTCTTTTGAGGCTCCTCGGATGGTAAACAAACAAGGAGGACAGATTCGGATTTTTATGCCACGTTTTGGCAATATAAACGAGAGAAGACATCAACTTCATGAGGTAATTAGGTTGTCGGGAGTTAATTTAGTTATTAATGATTTAGATATGCCTTTAATTATAAAAGTGGCTTCTATTCCTCGTGAACGCATGCAGGTTTACTTTATTGATAATGAAGATTATTTTAAACGTAAAGCTACTTTTACCGATGAAGATGGAAACCTTTTTGAAGATAATGATGAACGCGCCATTTTCTTTGCTAAAGGAGTTATAGAAACGGTTAAAAAATTGAACTGGGCACCAGATATTATCCATGTGCACGGTTGGATGGCATCATTATTGCCCTTGTATTTGCGTAATTATTACGGAAATGAGCCGTTGTTTATGAATGCTAAGATTATTACCTCGGTTTACAACAATGGTTTTGAAGGAAGCTTGGATAAAGATATGCAGAAGAAAGTGTTGTTTGACGGGTTAGATGATGATCGAGTAACGTATCTGGAAGATCCTACATATGAGGCTCTTATAAAAACGTCAATAGATAATTCTGATGCGGTGATTAAAGGAAGTGAAAAGCTTCCGGAAAAATTAGAAGCATACCTTAATAAATTAGAGATGCCTGTTCTAGAATACAAATCAAAAGAAGAATTTGCACAGGCATACCAAGATTTTTACCTAACACAAGTTTTGCATGAAGAACAAGAAGTATAGTGCTATACAGCTAAAAAAAGTGATAAAACGAGCGGCAATTCTTTCAATTGCCTTTTTTTCTTTGATAGCGTGTGACGATGATTATAATGAAGTAGGAAGCGCCATTGTTGATGGAAATAATTTTACCTCTATAAAATATGACAATGCAGCTATTAGCGCCCATAGTGTAAAAATTACCGGCGTGCAAAGTAATGGGCTGTCAAGCTATGCGTTGGGAGTCTATAATGATGCAAAATACGGTCAGTTAACCGCTAATGTGTTGGCACAGCTCAGTTTGCCTATCGTGAATCCTAATTTTGGAAAAAATCCGATACTTGATAGTGTTATTTTACAAGTACCCTATTACAGTACTGTAACCGAGCAAACGGCTGACGGTAAAAAATATGAACTCGATTCAGTTTATGGATCTAATCCGGTGAAACTGGCTATATACAGATCAGGTTATTATTTACGTAAGTATGATCCAACCCACAATTTTGGGACGCAGGCGTATTATTCTGACGAAGGAAGCAAATTTGAACAACACCTTGTTGGAAGCCCATTGTATACAGATAGTTATTTTACGCCCAGTAACCAGCCGATTGTTATTTCTCAATATAATAGTCAGACACAAGAAAATGACACTACAGTTCTCACTCCGCGTTTGCGTGTACACTTACCGGTAAGCTATTTTAAAACGGCTATTATGGATAAGGAAGGAGGAAGCCAGTTGATGACTAATGACAATTTTCAAAATTATTTTAGAGGCTTATATTTTAAAACTGGCCTTATTAATGCTATAGGAGTAGGAGCCTATTCGCTTTTAAATTTTGGAGCAGATGATGCCGGAATTACCTTGTATTATAGAAGTGAAGTCACATCAGATTCAGGAACGACTAATTATATTCATCGTACCTATAAAATTAATTTTGCTACACAATTAGTAAATGTATTTCAATCTAGTTACACCAGTTTGCCTACTTCTACCAATGATTTATATGTAAAAGGAGGGCAAGGCTCTATGGCGGTAATTAACTTGTTTACAGATCCGCAACAACTCGATTCTATTCGTGATGCAGGCTGGTTGATTAATGAGGCGAACCTTACTTTTTATGTTGATAAAAACGCAATGCCATCAACTCAAGATAATCCGGAGAGGTTGTTTATTTATGATATAAAAAATGATAAGGTATTGAAGGATTATACACTAGATGGTGGGGTGAATAATAACGATCCACTAAACTCTAGGACTGTTCATTTGGGACGTTTAACAAAAGATGACCAAGGTAATTTGTACTATAAAATTAGAATTACCAACTACGTAAACGACATAATTAATAACGATTCTACCAATACCCGTTTGGGACTCGTAGTATCACAAAATGTAAATATTAGTACTAAATCTAGGGTAAAAGTAGATAGTAGTACGGTAATTACTTCTATAAAAACAGTGCCTACTTCATCGGTCTTGGCGCCAAAAGGCACCGTGCTTTTTGGACCCAATGCAACATCTCCCCAAGCCTTAAAATTAGTTATATTTTATACAAAATCTAAATAGACTAACCGCTATCTAAACTTAAAAAACTATGTGTGGAATTGTTGGATATATTGGCAACCGAGAAGCCTATCCGGTACTACTGAAAGGCTTACAACGATTAGAATATCGCGGATATGACAGTGCCGGTATTGCGCTTAATGACGGTTCAGGGTTTACGTTTTGTAAAACCCAAGGAAAAGTAGCTGATTTGGCAGAAAAATGTCAATCTATATCGCGCAAAGGAACAGCAGGAATAGGACACACCCGTTGGGCAACTCACGGAGCTCCTAATGATGTAAACTCTCATCCTCATTTTTCTAATTCAGGCAACTTAGCCATTATCCATAATGGAATTATTGAGAACTATGACGCCTTACGCCAAGAGCTTACTCAACGTGGGTATACTTTTTCTTCAGAAACAGACACTGAGGTGTTGGTTAACCTTATAGAAGAAGTAAAAAAAGACGAAGGAGTAAAACTAGGAAAAGCGGTTCAGATTGCATTAAACTATACAGTGGGGGCATACGCTATTGCGGTTATAGACAAAACTAGGCCGGATGAAATTGTAGTGGCTCGTTTAGGAAGTCCTTTGACGATTGGAGTGGGGGAAGATGAATATTTTATTGCTTCAGATGCCTCTCCTTTTATAGAATATACACAAGATGCCATTTATTTAGAAGATGGAGAGATGGCTGTGATTCGCCGAGGAAAGGAGATTAAAGTACACAAAATTAAAGATGATGCGTTGGTCACTCCGGCTGTACAAACTTTGCAAATGAACCTTGAGCAGATCGAAAAAAATAACTACGATCACTTTATGCTCAAAGAAATTTATGAGCAACCCGACGCTATTAGAGATACTTATCGCGGAAGAATGTTGGCAGATAAGGATATTATTAGAATGTCTGGAGTAGATGATAATATAGAAAAATTTTTGAATGCACGCCGAATACTAATTGTGGCTTGTGGTACTTCTTGGCATGCCGGTTTGGTGGCAGAATATATTTTTGAAGAGTTTACGCGTATTCCGGTTGAGGTAGAGTATGCATCAGAATTTAGATACCGTAATCCGGTTATTTATAAAGATGATGTGGTTATTGCTATATCACAATCTGGAGAAACAGCCGATACCATGGCTGCTATAAAACTGGCAAAAGAAAAAGGAGCCTTTACTTTTGGTGTTTGCAATGTGGTGGGGTCGTCTATCTCTAGAGAAACTCACGCCGGAGGCTATACCCATGCCGGTCCGGAGATAGGAGTGGCTTCTACCAAGGCGTTTACATCGCAAATTACCGTCTTAATTATGATGGCACTTAAAATAGCGAAGGCTAAAGGGCAAATTGGTCGACAAGATTTTCATTACTACCTAGAAGAATTACAACTTATTCCACAGAAAATAGAAAAAGCTTTGTGTGCCAATGGACTTGTTCAAGAAGTTGCACAGCAATATAAAACGGCACGCAATTTCTTGTATTTGGGCCGCGGTTATAACTTTCCGGTGGCTTTAGAAGGTGCTCTAAAATTGAAAGAAATTTCGTATATTCATGCTGAAGGTTATCCGGCGGCAGAAATGAAGCACGGACCTATAGCCTTGATAGATGAAAACATGCCGGTGGTGGTGGTAGCTACTAAGAGAGGACATTACGAAAAAATGATTAGCAATATTGAAGAAATTCGTTCGCGAAATGGAAAAATCATTGGTATTGTTACAAAAGGCGATAAAACGGTGCGTAAATTAGCAGATTATGTAATTGAAGTACCCGAAACCATCGAGGCTTTTACCCCATTACTAACCACTATTCCTTTGCAGTTGCTGTCTTACCACATTGCGCTTATGCTGGGTAAAAATGTAGATCAACCTAGAAATTTAGCCAAGTCGGTTACAGTAGAATAGCTTTAGAAGAGTATTTATTTTTTCTTTTTTTTATATTTTATGGGATGTTAATTTTTTAGCATCCCGTTTTTTTATACATTTAAGGCGTTCTTTTTGTTAATAATGAAATAGAAAATCACTATTGATGTGTTTTTAGTAGCTGGAAGATGATTTTTTATAAATCTATAAAGGCTAGCAATTCATTTATAAAAAGGATTTAATCTATAAATGTAAAATAAATGCAAGAAAGTAAAGGGAAAGGCTTAGTTCGATCATTTGGATTGGGCATGGCTATTGTTATTGTAATAAGTTCTATTGTAGGATCCGGAGTATTTAAAAAAGTGGCTCCTATGGCCGAAAAATTAGGGTCTCCTACGTTAGTGATGGTGGCATGGGCATTTGCCGGATTGGTGATTCTCTGCGGAATTATGAGTGTTGCCGAACTCTCTTCCATTTATCCTGATTCTGGTGGAGCTTACTCGTGGTTGGGCAAAATTTATGGAAAAATACCTTCATTTCTTTATGGTTGGTCTTGTTTTACGGTTATAGAGACTGCTGCTATAGCTTCTGTGGCCTATGTGTTTGCCGGAGCGGTTAATACCTTTATTCCACTTCCGCATTTATCACCAGCGTTAGAACAAACCTCTTTTTTAGGCATACATTTTCTAGATAATATAGGAGCAAAAATTGTTACCTCGGCAGTAATCATAGGCTTAACAATTGTAAATATTAGAGGAACCAAAAGTGGAGGTCTAGTCAGTAAAATTTTAACCTTAGCTATTGTTATTTGTATAGCGGCTATTATTGCTACTTCTTTTGGGAGTAGCGTGGGCAGTTGGCATACTTTTGAAACAACAAGTTCTACCTATCCTGATGGAGGGTTTGCAATAATGGCATTAGTGAGCGTGATGATTTTAGCTACACGAGATGCTTTTTGGGCATTTGAGGGGTGGATTGCCATGGGATTTATAGGAGAAGAAGTGAAAAATCCTCAAAAAAATATGCCGAAGGCTTTCATATACGGAATATTGGCAGTAATTGTAATCTACTTGTTGATTAACTGTGCTTATTTGTATGTGATGCCTATAGATGAAATGATAAAAGGTATGCAGGATAAAAATAATATTGCTGCTGTATTAGTAGTTGATAAGATTTTTGGAGACGGAGGGGCTTATATTATTAGCGGAATAATTTTACTCTCTACCTTTAGTTGTACCAATGCTACTATTTTGGTGTCGCCGCGTATTTATTATGCCATGGCCAAGCACAAACGTTTCTTTAAATCAGCTAAAGACACGCATAATAAATATAATACACCTCATAAAGCGCTGATTTATCAGTGTGTATGGGCTGTCATTTTAACCTTTTCGGGTTCATTCGATATTTTAACGGATTTGGTAATCATAGCTGCCTTTATTTTTTATGGGCTAATTGTTGGAGGGGTTGTTGTGCTTCGTATAAAAAAACCAACTATAGACAGACCCTATAAAACCTTTGGCTATCCTGTAGTCCCCATATTTTTTACCATTTTTTGCTTGGTTTTCTTGGTTATTTCCTTTACAGAATCACCCGGAAAATCGTTGGTAGGGGTGGCACTTATTTTGTCGGGATTACCCTTTTATTTTTATTGGAAAAACAAACATAAAAAAGAAGATTTGGCGTTAACGTCTTCTGCAGAAAAACCGGAAAAACCAGCAGAGTAATTAGGGGTTATTCGATAGGTTTAAATTGCTAATTTACAGCTGTTGTACGGAGGCCTGTTAATAGGATTTAGGAATTAACAAATTAAGGTGTTTTTTTTGATAAAAAAGACTATCTTCGCAGCCGAAAATTTAAAGCAGTTTTTTCAACAATTTAAACCCTAAAAAACGGAATAATGGCAACAGATACAGGCAAAATTGCTCAGATCATTGGCCCGGTTATCGATGTAGAATTTGATACCACTAATGGAGGAGACTTACCGAAGATCTATGATTCTTTGCACGTTGTACGCGAAGATGGTTCCATTTTGGTGCTTGAGGTGCAATCTCATATAGGAGAAAATACCGTGCGTACTATTGCAATGGATTCTGCCGACGGGCTTAGTCGAGGAACGGAAGTAAAAGCTACCGGTGCCCCGATTCAAATGCCGGTTGGAGATAACATTTATGGAAGACTTTTTAATGTAACCGGAGACCCTATTGATGGGATGGAAGCCCTTCCAAAAGAAGGAGATAATGGCTTACCCATTCACCGTGAAGCTCCTAAGTTTGAAGATTTATCGGTATCTACAGAAGTTCTTTTTACCGGTATTAAAGTAATCGACTTGATTGAACCTTATGCAAAAGGAGGTAAAATTGGTCTTTTTGGCGGTGCGGGTGTAGGAAAAACTGTACTTATTCAAGAATTAATTAATAACATTGCTAAAGGCCATGGAGGTCTTTCAGTATTTGCCGGTGTAGGAGAGCGTACGCGTGAAGGAAATGACTTGCTTCGCGAGATGCTCGAATCAGGCATTATTAAATATGGTGATGATTTCTTAGCTTCTATGGAAGAAGGAGGCTGGGATTTGCAGAAAGTAGATAAAAAAGCCATGAAAGAATCAAAAGCTACTTTTGTTTTTGGTCAAATGAATGAGCCTCCTGGTGCTCGTGCTCGTGTGGCTTTATCAGGATTAACGATTGCCGAATACTTCCGTGATGGTGCTGGCGATGGACAAGGAAAAGATGTATTGTTTTTTGTAGATAATATCTTCCGTTTTACCCAAGCCGGTTCTGAGGTATCTGCTTTGCTAGGTCGTATGCCATCTGCCGTGGGTTACCAACCAACCTTGGCTACTGAAATGGGGGCTATGCAAGAGCGTATTACTTCTACAAAACGCGGTTCAATTACTTCTGTGCAAGCAGTATATGTGCCTGCCGATGACTTGACCGACCCGGCTCCGGCTACTACTTTTGCTCACCTTGATGCTACTACGGTATTATCTCGTAAAATTGCCGAGTTAGGTATATATCCGGCTGTAGATCCGTTAGATTCTTCTTCTCGTATCTTAGAGCCTTCTATTATAGGCGAAGAGCACTACAAATGTGCACAACGTGTAAAAGAGCTATTACAACACTATAAAGAATTGCAAGATATTATTGCAATTTTGGGTATGGAAGAGCTTTCAGAAGAAGATAAACAAGCAGTTGCTCGTGCTCGACGTGTACAACGTTTCTTATCTCAACCTTTCCACGTGGCTGAACAGTTTACCGGCCTAAAAGGAGTATTGGTTGATATTAAAGATACCATTAAAGGCTTTAATATGATTATGGATGGTGAATTAGATGATCTTCCTGAAGCAGCCTTTAACTTAAAAGGAACGATTGAAGAAGTAATTGAAGCGGGTAGAAAAATGGCTGCCGAAGCTTAATCTACAAAACCTATTTTATGAAATTAGAAATTGTTAGTCCCGAGCGTATCCTGTTAGAAGGAGAAGTAAAAGTAGTTACAGTTCCCGGTGAAAATGGAATGTTTCAAATGCTAGATAATCACGCTCCTATTGTTTCTATTTTAGAGGAAGGTCATGTTCGTTTTAAAACTGACGAAGAACTTCCTGAAAAATATAGAGATAATTTTACACAAGGTGTGGGATTAGAATTTGGAATGCCAATTACCGGCGGAGTTGTTGAAATGAAAAATAACAAAGCTATTATTTTGGTAGATTAAACACATAAAAAAACAAGATTGTAAAAGCCGTCTCTTTTTTTAAGAAACGGCTTTTTTTGTTAAATGTGTTAAACACGTAGTGTGTTTTTTTGTAACTTTAACAAAAGTAATTTCAGGGTTAATTTACATGAATTATATAGACTATTATAAAGTGCTGGGTGTAGACAAATCGGCCAGTCAACAAGATATCCGAAAAGCGTACCGCAAGAAAGCCAGAAAACTTCACCCTGATCTAAATCCGGATGACAAAGATGCTCAACGAAAATTTCAAGAACTCAATGAGGCCAATGCCGTATTGAGTGATCCGGAAAAACGAAAAAAATACGACAAGTATGGAAAAGATTGGGAACATGCTGAGCAATATGAAGAAGCGAAAAAACAACAAGCACAATCTTCTGGATATGCAGATAGAGCCGGACAACATTATACCTATACCGGTAATTTTGATGAGGATACTTTTTCAGACTTCTTTGAACAGATGTTTGGCGGGGCTGCTCGCCAACAAGGTCGGGGTAGAAGACCTCAATTTAAGGGGCAAGATTTTAAGGCAGCGTTACAACTTCCGTTAAGCCATGTGTACGAAGCACATAAACAAACATTAACAGTTAATGGTAAAAATATTCGCCTTACTATTCCTGCAGGGATAGAAGATGGGCAAACCATTCGTATAAAAGGACATGGAGGCCCGGGAATTCAGGGCGGCCCCCAGGGAGATTTGTATATCACGTTTACCCTATTGAATGACACGGCGTTTAAACGAGAAAAAGAAAACCTCTATAAAGAGGAAGAAATAGACCTTTATACGGCCTTGCTGGGAGGAGAAATTACGGTAGATACATTTAAAGGGAAAGTAAAATTAACAGTGAAACCGGAAACGCAACCCGGTACCCGAGTTAAATTGAAAGGAAAGGGTTTTCCAAAATATAAGAAAAAGGGCGAATACGGGGATTTGTACTTGACCTACAAGGTAAAGTTTCCTGAAAATCTATCTACTAAGGAAAAAGAATTGTTGAACCAACTAAAAGCTATGCGATTATGAACAGCGCAGAATGGATTTTAATAGAAGATATATGTCGACATTATAAGGTTGAATACACTTTTGTACAAGCGTTGAATGAAAGCGAGTTGATTCATTTAAAAATGATAGAAAAGCAGCGTTATTTGCCACTTTCTGAAATAAATGAATTTGAAAAAATGCGTCGCCTGCATTACGAGATGGATATTAACTTAGAAGGACTAGAAGCTATTCAAAACTTGTTAGAAACAGTTCAGCAACTACAACGAGAAAACAGGCAATTGCGCAATAGACTAAGGTTGTATGAATAAAATGTTTAAAATTTTGATGGATTCCTCTTTTACAGGAAAAATGACAAGCTGATTTAATAAATCAATAGGTCGTGTTGTAACTTCCTTATAATGATTCTAAATTGAATCAAAGCCCTTGCAAAGTTTGTCAATAATCGTTTTGAGGCGTATTTTTGCGTAAAATTTATACTAAAATAACTATTCGATGGCTAGATTTCTCAACACCACGGTGGCTAGAAAATTTGCGATGGGTATTTCGGGACTATTTTTAGTGCTGTTCTTGCTCTTGCATGTCGTGCTTAACTTTTTTTCAACTATAAGCCCCACCATTTTTAATGAACTTTCAGAATTTATGGGGTATAACTTTGTGATTCAGGCTATTTTACAGCCCATTTTGGCAATAGGTGTAATTTTTCACTTTGTAATGGCATTTTATTTAGAATCGCATAACCGAAGTGCGCGCCCTGTAAAATACGTTAAGTACAACCAGCATAACAATACCACTTGGATGTCTCGTAACATGATTTATACCGGGTTGGTAGTTCTACTCTTTTTAGGACTTCACTTTTATGATTTTTGGTTTCCGGAACTAGGCTTAAAATTTAGTGATGGGTATGCGGTAACAGAAACTTCTCGCTTTTATGCAGACGTAGTAGGTAAATTTCAAGACCCTATTCATGTTATTTTGTACGTGGTAGCTTTTATTTTCTTAATGCTTCACTTGCTCCATGGTTTCTATGGCTCTTTTCAGTCTGTTGGTTGGGGAAACAAAAGCTCTAGAGCCCTAAAAGGATTTGCTAAATGGTTCTCTATAATCGTTCCGTTGTTGTTTATCTACATCGCGTTGTTTCATTATTTTGTCGGACCACTTAATATGTAAGATATATGTCAGTATTAGATGCTAAAGTACCTGAAGGACCCATTGAAGAAAAATGGGACAATCATAAAAATCACATTCACCTAGTTAGTCCGGCTAACAAACGTAAACTAGACGTTATTGTAGTTGGAACAGGCTTAGCCGGCGGTAGTGCTGCCGCTAGTCTAGCAGAACTTGGCTATAATGTAAAAATATTTTATTATCAAGATTCTCCTCGTAGAGCACACTCTGTAGCGGCTCAAGGAGGGATTAATGCCTCTAAAGACTATCAAGGCGATGGTGATTCAGATTATCGTTTGTTCTATGATACGGAAAAAGGAGGAGATTATCGTTCAAGAGAATCCAATACCTATCGTTTAGCACAGTTGTCAACAAATATCATCGATCAATGTGTGGCACAAGGCGTTCCTTTTGCTCGTGAGTACGGTGGTTTGTTAGATAACCGTTCTTTTGGCGGGGTGCTTGTTTCGCGTACTTTTTATGCCCGAGGTCAAACCGGGCAACAACTGTTGTTAGGTGCTTATGGAGCCTTAAACCGTCAGATTAATCACGGTAAAATCCGTTCATACAGCCGTCACGAAATGCTAGATTTGGTAGTTGTAGATGGGAAAGCCCGAGGTATTATTACTAGAAACTTGGTAAACGGAGAGATTGAGCGTTTTTCTGCTCACGCAGTTGTATTGGCTACCGGAGGATATGGAAATGTATATTTTCTTTCTACCAATGCAATGGGGAGTAACGTAATGGCTTCTTGGAGAGCTCATAAAAAAGGAGCTTTCTTTTCAAACCCTTGCTATGTGCAAATTCACCCAACTTGTATTCCTGTATCTGGAGATTATCAATCTAAATTGACTTTAATGTCAGAATCTCTACGAAATGATGGGCGTATCTGGGTGCCCAAGAAGAAAGAAGATGTTACCAAACTACGCGAAGGAAAAATAACCGCAGGTGATATTAAAGAAGAAGATCGTGATTATTATTTAGAGCGTCGTTATCCGGCTTTTGGTAACCTTGTGCCTCGTGATGTTGCTTCGCGAGCTGCTAAAGAACGTTGTGATGCCGGATTTGGTGTAAATAAAACCGGAGAAGCTGTTTTTCTTGACTTTAAGTCAGCTATTGAGCGATATGGAAAAGAAAAAGCCTTCACTTTAGGACATCACAATCCTTCACAAGAAGAAGTAACTAAATACGGAAAAGCAGCCATTAAGGCTAAATACGGAAACCTCTTTGAAATGTATGAACGCATTACCGGAGAAAATGCGTACGACACGCCTTTCCAAATATATCCGGCTGTTCACTACACAATGGGCGGTTTGTGGGTAGATTACAATTTAATGACGACTGTTCCGGGTTGTTACGCTATCGGAGAAGCCAACTTTTCAGACCACGGAGCTAACCGTTTAGGTGCTTCGGCTATGATGCAGTGTTTGGCAGATGGTTATTTTGTATTGCCTTATACTATTGGAGATTATTTGGCGAGTGAAATTAATACCGGAAAAATTCCTACAGATACGAAAGAGTTTGATGAAGCAGAGAAAAAAGTCAGAGCTCGAATTGATTTCTTTATGAATAATAAAGGAAAACATTCAGTAGACTATTTCCACAAAAAACTCGGAAAGATTATGTGGAATCATTGCGGGCTAGCTCGTAATGAAAAAGACCTGAAAGAGGGCCTTGAAAAGGTTGCTGAATTGCGTAAAGAATTCTGGAAAGAAGTAAAAGTTACCGGAAAGGCAGAGAGTAAAAACTCTGAATTAGAAAAAGCAGGTCGTGTAGCTGATTTCTTTGAACTAGGCGAATTGATGTTGAAAGATGCTTTAGATCGTGACGAATCTTGCGGATGTCATTTAAGAATAGAACATATGACAGAAGATGGAGAAGCCAAGCGAAATGATAAAGATTTTAAATACGTTTCTGCTTATGAATATGTAGAAGGTAAAGATCCTAAAGATGAAATCTTAAACAAAGAGCCACTAGAGTTTGAAGCAATTGAACTTAAAACAAGGAATTATAAAGAAAGTTAATCCTTGAATGATTCCTGCGTAATAACAAAGGAAATATAAATAAACCCGGTTGTTTATAAGAGAAATCGTGTTTTGTAACTCAATTTCTCACATAAAAAACAGAAATTATGAAATTTAATTTAAAAATATGGCGCCAAGAAAACGCTAATGCCAAAGGAGGAATGGTAGATTATACCATTGATGGTATTGAAGGAGATATGTCTTTCTTAGAAATGATGGATATTCTCAACGAAAAATTGGTAGCCGAAGATAAAGAACCTATAGAATTTGATCACGATTGCCGCGAAGGAATTTGTGGTATGTGTTCTTTGCAAATAAATGGAGAACCACACGGACCTGGGCGTTTAACAACAACTTGCCAGTTGTATATGCGCCATTTTCACGATGGAGATACCATTTATGTAGAACCTTTCCGTGCCAAAGCTTTCCCGGTTGTAAAAGACTTAATTATTGACCGTTCTGCATTCGATCGCATTCAACAAGCAGGTGGCTATGTGTCTGTAAACACTTCCGGAAACCCGGTAGATGCTAATGCTATTCCTATCAAGAAAGAAGATGCAGATGCGGCCTTTGATTCAGCAACATGTATTGGTTGTGGCGCTTGTGTAGCAGCTTGTAAAAATGCAAGTGCGGCGTTGTTTGTAGGAGCAAAACTTTCTCAGTATGCTCGCCTGCCACAGGGGCGACCTGAAATGTCTAGACGAGCCAAAGCTATGGTAGAACAAATGGATGCTGAAGGTTTTGGTAGCTGTACCAACACCGGTGCTTGCGAAATTGTTTGCCCTAAAGGGATTAAACTGACAAATATAGCTACAATGAACCGAGAGTTTATAAAAGCAACCGCATAAAAACTTCATAGTAAAGAAGGAAAATCTCTGGACTTTATAACTAAGTTCAGGGATTTTTTTATTGAATTAAATCAAGGTTGTATTAGCTCCATTTTTGATAAGTTTTAGTTGAAAGAATACGTTTTTAATAGCTATTTTTGTTGGGAGAGGTGTTGTTTTTATCGTAGACACATTTAAGCTTCTTTATTGGTCGAAAAATGATTCTTCCTCTCTTTAATTTAAAATTCCTGTGATGAAACCCCTATACAATCAACAAGAACAAAATGAATTAGCCGAAAAATTTTATGCGCTACATCGTGCGGCAAAAATGCTTGTGATACCCAATGCGTGGGATTGTGCTTCGGCAAAAATATTTGAGGAAGCCGGTTTTCCGGCTATAGCTACTACTAGCTCGGGTATTTCGTGGGCGTGCGGGTATCAGGACGGAGAACACATTCCTCCACAATTGATGGCAGAAGTGGTTGGGCGCATTGCGCGCGTGGTTTCAATACCGGTAACCGCCGATATTGAAGGTGGTTATTACCGCCACGACTTAGACAAGTTAACTGCTTTTATTCAAACCATCATGGAGGCGGGAGCTGTGGGAGTTAATTTAGAAGATACAGATGCTGCTACCGGAAAACCGTGTGCTGTTAAAGAACAGGAAGCATTGATTGCCGCGGTGCGTAAAACTGCAGATAAAAGTAAAATTAATCTGTATATTAATGCGCGGGTAGATGCAATGGAATTGCCGAATACTGATTTAGCAACAAAAATACAAACCTGTATAGATAGGGCAGCTGCTTATAAAGAAGCCGGTGCCAGTGGTATTTTTGTGCCTTTTGTGGCTGATATAAAAACGGTGGCTCAACTAAAAGAGAAGATAGAGCTCCCACTTAATATATTGATGAGCAATACCTTGTCGGTAGCTAAACTTCGAGAAATAGGGGTAAATAGGATAAGTGTTGGCGGTAAGCCAATGTTGGCCGGCTTGAGTAGAGCTAGTCTTATTGCTAAAGATTTACTAGCCGGAGACGATTGGTCTTCTTTGTTTGTGCAAGAACCCAATTATCCGATGGTTAATAATTGGTTTAAGTAAAATTAAGTATGTAAGGCAAAACGAGGGGTTAATCGTGAAAAAGTTCGATACTGGCCATTATTTTTACTTCATTTCCTACCACCGCGCCACCGGCTTCTAGCATAGCATTGTATTTTAGCCCAAAATCCATGCGTTTTATTTTTCCGGAAATTTCGAATCCGGTGCGTTGCTTGCCGTAAGGATCTTTTATGACCCCGGTATTTTCAACCTTAAAAGAAACAGGCTTGCTTACGCCGCGTATGCTCAAGTTGCCTTTCATCTCATACTCATCATCTCCTTTCTTAATTAGTTCAGTGCTTTTAAAAGTGAGTTGAGGATGGTTTTCAGCATCAAAAAAGTCATTGCTTTTTAAATGCTTATCCCGTTGTTCTACTTCGGTAGTAATTGATTCAATATCAGCTGTAAAATTTGCTTTTGCCGTAGTAAAATTATGTTCATCAGTTTCTAGCTCAACCATAAAATTTTTAAATTCTCCAGATACATATGAGACCATCATGTGACGCACTTTAAATCGCACTTCAGAATGAGCAAGGTCTAATTGCCATTTTGTTGTTGCCATAATTTCTGTGTTTTAAATCCAATTTAATATTGCCCTTAAAGTTAGCAAAAATAATATGTAAGTGTTCATATCTTCTAAAATAAAAGAGTAGAGAATTGCTCATCAAATCGCTAATTTTTGAATTTATGAACACCGGCTTGTATTCCCACTTTACAACACTTTTCTAATATTCTGAACTCCAATTAGCTAGTATTTCAATATCCTATTTTGTAAGTCGTTGAGTAAAAACTTATTAACAAAGTGGTAAAAAGTGGGATAATGTGGAAAATTTTTCAATATATTTGGAGTTGTATTAGAAGAGATGCTGAACCTAATAGGAACATACGAGTGCAAAATTGATGCAAAAGGACGGTTGTCAATCCCGTCTAAGCTAAAACAACAGCTGTTGCCGCTTGTTAAAGAGGGGTTTGTGTTAAAACGTGCCGTATTTCAGCCTTGTTTAGAGTTGTATCCGATGCAAGAATGGAAGGCTCTAATGGGCAAGGTTAACGCCTTAAATCGTTTTAAAAAGAAGAACAACGACTTTATTAGACGATTTACAGCGGGTGTAAAAATAGTAGAAGTGGACAATAATGGGCGACTTTTAGTGCCAAAAGATCTGTTCACATTTGCCGGTTTAGAAAAAGAGATTGTCTTGTCTTCAGCTATTAATATTGTTGAAATATGGGATAAGACAAAATACGAACGAGCCATAGAAGATGCAACAGACGATTTTGCAGATTTGGCGGAAGAAGTAATGGGTAATGATGAAAGCTATGAGTAAATATCATAACCCGGTGCTGTTGAACCCTAGTGTTGACGGGCTAAATATACATTCTGATGGGGTGTATGTAGATGTTACGTTTGGTGGTGGAGGGCATTCAGCAGAAATTTTGAAAAGACTCGGACCTCAAGGAAAGCTGTTTGCTTTTGATCAAGATGATGATGCGCAACGCAATGCAATCAAAGATGATAGGTTTACGTTGATAGCGGCTAATTTTCGTTTTATACAACGTTTTTTGCGATTAGAAGGCGTGCGAAAAGTAGATGGGATTTTGGGTGATTTTGGCGTGTCATCGCACCAGTTTGATGAAGCAGAACGTGGGTTTTCTACACGCTTTGATGCTAAGTTAGATATGCGGATGAATCAAGAACAAGAAATAAGTGCCTATGAAGTGGTGAATACTTATGCCGAAGAAGATTTGAAGAAGATGTTCTTTGAATATGGCGAATTAAAAAATGCGCCAACGTTGGCTAAGACAATTGTAAATCACAGAGCGCAACAGCCAATAATTACAAGCGGTGAATTGAAAGAGTTGTTGTGGCCGTTGTTGTTTAAAGGAAAACAAAATAAGGTTTTAGCACGCATATTTCAAGCCATTCGTATTGAAGTAAATCAAGAAATAACGGTTTTAAAAGAATTTTTGTCACAGACTGCAGAGCTTATCAAGCCGGGAGGTAGATTGAGTTTGATTTCGTATCACTCACTTGAAGATAGATTGGTAAAACGCTATATACGAGATGGATTATTTGAAGGGAAACCGGAGAAAGACTTTTACGGTCGAGTTTCAGTTCCTTTTAAGAAAGTGGGTAAGATGCAGGTGGCAACAACAAAAGAAATTGAAGAAAATAGTCGCGCACGTAGCGCTAAGTTGAGAATAGGAGAACGTTTGGAATAATGAAAAAGAAGATTTACGACATATTAAGTGGAAAGCTTCTGATAGATAAAGATGCCGCTAAGAATTGGAAATTTATCCTGTTCTGCACACTGCTAGCTATGATAATGATTGCCTTTTCTCATAATGCAGAACGCAAAGTACACACCATAGCCAAATTAGAAAAAAACGTACATAAGTTGCGTAGTGAATTTATAGATCAACGCGAGCAGCTAATGCGCTTAAAGATGAAAACGAGCGTTAGCCAACGTTTAGAAAATAGAGGAATTTCAATTTCGCATGAACGGCCTTATAAAATTGTGGTTGAATAAATGGATAAAGGAAGCAACATATTAAACAGACTCTATATTGTAGTGGCCTTGCTGCTTGTCTTTGTTTTGGCTGTAGGTTTCAAGCTGATCAATATTCAGTTTGTTAATGGCGATAAATACAGAGCGTTAGCGCAAAGTAGAGTGTACAAAAACTTTACTATTCCGGCTAACAGAGGAAATATATATGGTGCTAATGGAAACTTGTTGGCTACGTCAGTATCTAAATTTAATATTCGTTTTGATGCAATGACGGTTTCTCAAGAAGATTTTGATAAATATCTCACCCCATTATCAGATAGTCTGTCTAGCTTGTTGGGTAATCCTCCATCTTACTATAGAAATAGACTAAAAGGAGCGCGTAAAAATGGAAATCGTTATTTGTTTATAGCCGGCGATTTAGGGTATTTAAATTATATACGAATTAAAAACTTTCCGCTTTTTAAGAAAGGACCTTACCGAGGTGGGTTTATTACAGAGCAAGAAACCGTTAGGGAGTTGCCTTTGGGAAAAATTGCTGAACGAACCATTGGCCGTGGCCGAGTGGGGTTAGAAGGGGCTTATAATGAATATTTAGAAGGTGAAAATGGACACAGACTAAAGCAAAAAATATCGAATGGTTTGTGGAAACCGGTTAACGATAATAATGAGGCGGAGCCGCAAGACGGGTTAGATGTAGTTTCTACTATAGACGTTAATATACAAGATATTGTACATTTTGCCTTGCTTCGGCAATTAGAAAAATTTGAGGCTGATCACGGTACGGCTGTGGTGATGGATGTAAAAACCGGAGAAATTAAAGGAATTGCCAATTTAGGAAGAACTTCTGATGGTAACTACTACGAAAAACGCAATTATGCGGTTTGGCAGGCTCAAGAGCCGGGTTCTACATTTAAGCTGATGTCTATTGTGGCAGCGCTAGAAGATCATGTGGTAGATACTGCTCAAATTTTTGATTCGGAGGGAGGAACCGTTCGCTATTACGATAGAGTAGTATATGACTCTCATTATGGGGGATATGGAAAAATATCGGCGGCACGTGCCTTTGAGGTTTCTTCAAATACTGTTTTTTCTAAAATTATTACCGAAGGATATAAAGGCGATCCGGAAGCTTTTGTAAATCGATTAGATTATATGGGATTGGGACAGAAGATAGGATTGGAGATTAGTGGAGAAGGACAACCCAGAATACCCCACCCGGGCGATAAAAATTGGTACGGAACAACCTTGCCCTGGATGTCTTTTGGTTATGGGGTGGCTTTAACACCTTTACAGATTTTAACTTTTTATAACGCAATAGCAAACGATGGTATTCGGGTAAAACCTAGGTTTATAAAAGCAATAAAAGACGGAAACCGTATTGTAAAAAAAATACCGGAGGCAAGTCGTTCTATTTGCTCTAAAAAGACTGCTAAGATTGCACAGACCTTGATGAAAGACGTAGTGTTGAGAGGTACAGCGCATGGTATTTATTCAAAAGATTTGCCGATGGCAGGAAAAACAGGAACAGCGATGGCAAATTATGGAATGGGTAGAAGCGATATGACCTATACGGCGTCTTTTGCCGGTTTTTTCCCGGCAAACAACCCTAAATATTCGTGTATAGTGGTAGTAAATCAGCCGAGTAGAAGATTGGGATTTTACGGAAGTCAAGTGGCTGCTCCTGTCTTTAAAGAAATTGCTGAGAAGATATACAAACGCATTCCGAAGACGGATACACTTCAGACTTTGCAGGTTAAAAATGTAGAGGTTAAAGAAAATTATAAGAAATACTATCAACTAGCACAGAAGTATAAAACGGTTATGCCAAATGTAGTAGGCTTGCCGGCGATGGATGCCATATCACTCTTACAAAATATGGGGTTAAAAACTCATTTACGAGGAATAGGAACTGTTTCATACCAATCTATTCATCCCGGAAAATCAATCAAAAATAAAAATACGGTAACGCTAACTGCTCGATGAAAAAGCTGAAAGACATATTGTATAAAGTGGCTATTGAGGCAGTAGAAGGGCAAACCGATAGGATGGCTTATCAGGTGGCTATAGATTCTCGAAAAGTAGAGAAAAATACTGTTTTTGTTGCTATCCGCGGCGCTGCTACTGATGGGCATAAATTTATTGATACAGCCATTGAAAAAGGAGCAGTGGCGGTGATTTGCGAGGCTTTTCCGCAAGAAATAAAAAAAGAGATTACCTATATTAGGGTTAAAGACACCAAAGAAGCGCTGGCTTTAATGGCGGCTAATTTTTATGATAACCCTTCAGAAAATTTAGAACTGGTAGGGGTTACCGGTACCAATGGAAAAACCACCGTAGCTACCCTTTTATATGAGCTATTTCGGCTTGCCGGTTATAAAGTAGGCCTTATTTCTACCGTGGTTATTAAGATAGACACGCAAGAGTATCCTGCCAAACTAACGACTCCGGATTCATTGATTATTAACCATTATTTAAAATTAATGAGCGATGCGGGAGTTGAGTATTGCTTTATGGAGGCTAGTTCTCATGGAATCGCTCAAAAGAGGACTGCCGGATTGCATTTTGTAGGAGGAATTTTTACCAACCTTACTCATGACCATTTAGACTATCACAAGACTTTTGCGGCATACCGAAATGTGAAGAAGAGCTTTTTTGACGGGCTTCCTAAAACTGCATTTGCATTAACCAATGCAGATGATAAAAACGGTGCTTTTATGCTTCAAAACACAAAAGCGGCTTCTAAGAGTTACGCTTTAAAATCGGTGGCAGACTACAAGGCTAAAATTTTAGAAAACAGCTTTGAAGGAATGCTGATGAATATAGACGGCCACGAGGTTTGGACGAAATTAATAGGAAACTTTAACGCCTATAATTTACTAGCTATTTATGCAGCAGCAGATCTGTTAGGGCTGAAAAAAGAAGAAGCGTTGCGCCACCTTAGCGAAATTCATGCTGTTGAGGGACGATTTGAATACTTTATATCTCCCCAACAAAAAATAACGGCTATTGTAGATTATGCGCACACTCCCGATGCCTTAAAAAATGTACTACAAACTATTAATGCCATCCGTACAAAAAACGAGATACTCATTACTGTAGTGGGCTGTGGAGGAGACCGCGATAAGAGTAAACGCCCTGAAATGGGGGAGTTGGCGGCTAAGCTGAGCGATAAGGTTATTTATACCAGTGATAATCCGCGTACAGAAGACCCGCAAGAAATTCTTAAGGAAATTGAGGCAGGAGTAGCTCCGCAAGATTTTTATAAAACCATAACAATTGTAGATCGCAAACAGGCCATAAAAACGGCTTGTAATATGGCAGCTACTAAAGATATCATTCTTGTTGCCGGTAAAGGGCATGAGACCTATCAAGAAATTAACGGGAAACGCCATCATTTTGATGATATGGAGTGGGTTTCTCAATTTTTACAAACCATGAAAAAATAAAATAGAGAATAAACGGATGCTGTATTATTTGTTCCATTATTTAGAAGCACACTATGACATACCCGGAGGGCAATTGTTTCAATACCTCTCCTTTAGGGCGAGTATGGCGGTTATTCTCTCGTTAACGATTTCTACCATATATGGAAAACGAATTATTAATTATCTGCGTAAAAAACAAGTAGGTGAAACGGTACGTGAACTCGGTTTAGCGGGGCAAGATGAAAAAGCTGGCACTCCTACTATGGGGGGTATCATTATTATTTTTTCTACGATAATACCGGTATTACTTTTTGCTGATTTGAGTAATGTGTATATAATATTACTGATCGTTACAACCTTATGGATGGGGGCTATCGGATTTTTAGATGATTACATAAAAGTCTTTCGGAAAAACAAAAAGGGATTGAAAGGTAAATTCAAAATAGTGGGGCAAGTAGGCCTTGGAATTATTGTAGGTGCAGCGCTGTATTTTCACCCCGGAATTACCATTCGTGAGAAAACACATGTCAATCAACAACTACCCAATCAAACAGAATTAGTAGATCTGTATGGGAAGCCCCATAAATCATTAAAAACAACCATTCCGTTCTTTAAAGGGAATGAGTTAGACTATGCTTCTCTAATTACTTGGATTAGCGCTGATTGGGCTAAATATGCCTGGTTGGTGTTTATTCCGGTGGTTATTTTTATTGTAACAGCTGTTTCTAATGGCGCCAATCTTACCGATGGGTTAGATGGTTTAGCGGCGGGGTCTTCAACCATTGTCGTGCTGGCACTGGGTATTTTTGCATGGGTATCGGGTAATATTATTTTTTCAGATTACCTCAATGTAATGTTTATCCCCAATTCGGGTGAGATGACCATTTTTATCTCAGCTTTAGCCGGAGCACTTATTGGATTTTTGTGGTACAATACGTATCCGGCACAGGTTTTTATGGGAGATACAGGAAGCCTTACGCTAGGAGGAATTATAGCCGTACTGGCTATTGCTGTTCGCAAAGAATTACTTATTCCTGTTTTGTGTGGAGTGTTTTTAATGGAAAGCCTTTCTGTTATTATGCAAGTGAGTTGGTTTAAGTATACCAAGAAGAAAACAGGAGAAGGCAGACGTATTTTTTTAATGTCGCCTTTACATCATCATTATCAAAAACGAGGATTTCATGAAAGTAAAATAGTTGTTCGGTTTTGGATTATAGGAATTCTGTTGGCTATTATCACCATTGTAACGCTTAAAATCAGGTAAGATGAAAAGGCAACTGGTGATATTAGGTGCAGGTGAAAGTGGAGTGGGAGCAGCTCTACTCGGAAAGAAAAAAGGATTTGCTGTTTTCGTTTCCGACAGTAAGAAAATTGCTTCAAAATACAAACAAGTTCTTTTACAATACGAAATAGATTGGGAGGAAGAAGGACATACCACACAAAAAATTATATCAGCTGATATAGTAATAAAAAGTCCGGGTATTCCTGCATCTGTAACTATCATAAAAAAGCTGAGAGAAGCTCAGGTTGCTATTATTTCTGAAATAGAATTTGCAGCACGATTCACCAAGTCCAAAATAATTGCCGTAACCGGCAGTAACGGAAAAACAACAACCGTAAATTGGATTGCTTTTATACTGCAAAATGCCGGGCTTAATTATGTGATGGCTGGTAACGTAGGGCTGAGTTTTGCCAAGAGTGTGACAGAAGATACCCCCGATTATTACGTGCTGGAGGTGAGTAGTTTTCAGCTAGATGATATTGAGCAGTTTCATCCACATATTGCTGTATTAACAACGATTACTCCTGATCATTTAGATCGATATAATTATGATTTTCAACAATACATTAATGCAAAATTTAGAATTGTTGAGAATCAAACAAAAGACGACTTCTTTATCTATAACGCCGATGATGCGGTAATTAGTAAAGAAGTAGAAAAACGAACTATAAAAGCAAAAAAAATCCCCTTCACCTTACAAGAAATAAAGGGACTGGGTACAGGAATTATGAATCATAAATTAACAACAACGCTAAAAGAAGAAACCTTTAGCATGCCGGTAGAAGATTTGTCGTTAAAAGGAGAGCACAATACAAAAAATGCCATGGCAGCCGCCACGGTAGCCAGCCTTTTAAAGATTAGAAAGCAGACCATTCGGGCCAGTTTAGAACGTTTTCAGGGAGTTGAACACAGGTTAGAAAACGTGTTGAAGGTGCGAAATGTACAATATATAAACGATTCTAAGGCTACCAATATCAATTCAACTTATTACGCTTTAAACACGGTAAAAGCAAAAATAGTGTGGATTGTTGGAGGGCAAGATAAAGGAAACGATTATACAGAGTTATTGCCATTGGTAAATGAAAAAGTGAAGGCGATAATTTGTTTGGGAGTAGATAATGCAAAAATTATTAAAAGTTTTAATAATTGTGTAGATACGTTAGTAGAAACTCGCTCAGTGATTGAAGCGGTAAATATGGCTTATCGCGTTGCCGAGGCAGGCGATACGGTCTTACTCTCTCCGGCCTGTGCTAGTTTTGATTTATTTGAGAACTATGAAGATAGAGGCAGGCAGTTTAAGAATGCAGTGAGAAACCTGTAAGTATAAAAATGAATAGACGCGTTAAAACAACAAAACATGGCATCTAAAAGTTTATTTTCTAGGCTAAAAGGCGATAAATCGGTTTGGGCAGCTACCGCTTTGTTAGCGTTGTTTTCGTTTATTCCAATATACAGCGCCAGCAGTAATTTGGCCTATTTATATGGCAATGGCAATACTTTTCAGTATTTGTTTACGCACTTTCTGCACATCTTTTTTGGGTTTGTTATTATCTATGCCCTTCACCGCATTCCATATCACTATTTTAGAGGGTTATCTATCTTAGCCATTCCGGTTATTATTGTGCTTTTAATATATACGCTAGCACAAGGAACTACCATTCAAGGAGCTAGTGCTAGCCGATGGATAACGATTCCTTTTATCAATAAAACATTTCAAACTTCTACGCTAGCTTCGGTAGTCTTAATGGTGTATGTGGCGCGTTATCTATCTAAAATAAAAGATAAAAAAATAACTTTTAAAGAGAGTATTTTACCACTTTGGGTGCCGGTAGTAGCCGTTGTAGGGCTCATCTTGCCGGCTAACTTATCTACCGCAGCTATTCTTTTTACAATGGTCTTAATACTGGCTTTTATAGGGGGATATCCGTTTAAATACTTGCTGTATATCGTAGGAGTAGGAATTCTCAGTTTAGGCATGTTTGTCTTGGCTGCAAAAGCCTTTCCGGAGGTTATGCCTAGTCGTATAGACACATGGACCAGCCGAATAGAAAGTTACTTTAATGGACATGAAACCGGCGATAATTACCAGATTCAACGTTCAAAAATAGCTATTGCTCGAGGAGGAATTACAGGCGTGGGAATAGGAAAAAGCGTAGAACGAAATTTCTTGCCCCAATCGTCTTCCGATTTTATTTTTGCTATTGTGGTTGAAGAGATGGGGCTAATAGGCGGCATAGGAGTTATGCTGGTTTATTTATGGTTGCTTATACGTTTTGTCATTATTGCTACAAAGTCAGGCACGGCCTTTGGTAAACTGCTGGTTGTTGGAGTAGGTTTACCCATTATTTTTCAGGCGTTTATCAATATGGCTGTAACGGTACAATTATTTCCGGTTACCGGGCAGACCTTACCATTGATTAGTGATGGAGGAACGTCTATTTGGATGACATGTGCAGCCATTGGGTTGGTAATTGGCGTAAGTGCTAGACCAAAAACAAAAGGAGAAGGAGATGTAACGGAAATGGAAGAAGAAAATCCGTTAGAAATTTTGAGCGAAGCGATATGAAAAAATTGAAAATCATCTTATCAGGCGGCGGCACCGGAGGGCATATCTATCCGGCTATAGCCATTGCAGACGAGCTCAAAAAGAGACACACGGCTATTGAGTTTTTGTTTGTGGGAGCGCAGAATCGTATGGAGATGAAAAAAGTGCCTGAAGCCGGCTACCCCATTAAGGGGCTATGGATTTCGGGTATACAAAGAAAGTTAAGCCTGAAGAATTTGGCTTTCCCTTTAAAGTTGATAGATAGTTTGCGCAAATCAAAAAGAATCGTCAAAGAGTTTCATCCGGATGTGGTTATTGGTACCGGAGGATTTGCTAGCGGGCCGTTATTAAAAGCGGCTAATCAGCAACATATTCCTACGTTGTTACAAGAACAAAACTCATATGCCGGTATCACCAATAAGTGGTTGGCATCAGGCGCACAAAAAATATGCGTGGCGTATGAAAACATGGAACGTTATTTTCCAAAAGAAAAAATTGTGCTTACCGGAAACCCTGTGCGCGGTGATTTGTTAGATACAGCAGCTAAAAGAGATGAAAGTCAAACGTTTTATAACCTGTCTGCCACTAAAAAAACACTCTTGGTATTAGGAGGAAGTCTAGGAGCTAGAACAATTAATGAAACCATAGCTACCTATTTAGATTTTTTTATTAGTAATGACATACAGATTATTTGGCAGTGCGGAAAACTGTATTACGAGCGTTTTAAGCATTATGGAGAAAGAGAGGGCGTTCAAATTCATCAGTTTTTGAATAGAATGGATTTGGCTTACGCGGCAGCAGATATAGTTATTTCTAGAGCGGGGGCTATTTCGGTAAGTGAGCTGTGTATTGTAGGTAAACCGGTGTTGTTTATTCCGTCACCCAATGTGGCAGAAGACCATCAAACTAAAAATGCAAATGCATTGGCACAAAAAGAAGCGGCTTGTGTAATCAAAGAAAATGATTTGAAGGCGCAATTTAAACCAGTTATGCAAGAGCTTTTAACGTCAGAAACGAAGCGAATGACGCTCTCTAAAAATATTAAAAAACTGGCAAAACCAGAGGCTACAGCAGCCATAGTAAATGAGATTGAACAGTTAATAACAGAATCGCAGTAATATAATGAAGCCGCTTAGCACCATAAAGAATGTTTATTTTCTCGGTATCGGAGGTATCGGGATGAGCGCTCTTGCACAATATTTTGTGTTAAACGGTAAAAAGGTATCGGGTTATGATAAGACCCCCGGAAGAATGACCGAAAAGTTACAAACACTGAATATCTCGGTTATTTTTGAAGATACTATTAATAAAATACCATCTGCTTTCAGACAAAAAGAGGATACGTTGGTAGTTTATACACCGGCAGTTCCAAAAGATTTAAAAATACATCAATATTTTATAGAACAGGATTATTGCATTAAGAAGCGCGCCGAAATTTTAGGGACTATTTCAAGCAGAGTACCCACGCTTGCTATTGCAGGCACTCATGGAAAAACAACCACCTCTACTATTTTGGCGCATCTTCTTAAACAAAGCGGTTATAATATCACGGCATTTTTAGGCGGGGTGAGTGAAAATTATCAAACTAATTTTATTGGAGATGGCAATGAGGTGTGTGTAGTTGAAGCGGATGAGTATGACCGGTCTTTCTTGCAACTTACACCACACATGGCAGCTATTACTGCCATGGATGCCGATCACTTAGATATTTATGGTAATGAGGCCGAATTAATAACCTCTTTTCATCAGTTTGCTGAAAAACTGCCCAACACAGACCACCTCTTTTATAAAAAAGGATTAGCCCTAAAAGGTCATTCGGTAGGAGTTGATATGGAAGCAGAATATTGTGTTCAAGACATAAGTATTGAACATGGAACGTATAATTTTACCTTTAAAACACCGGAAACAAGCCTATATAATCTTCAATTTTCTATTCCGGGAAGGCATAATTTACTCAACGCCGGAATAGCCCTTGCCATGGCCCTAAAATATGGGGCAGAGGAAGAAGCGTTGGTTTCAGCATTAAAGTCGTTTAAAGGAGTAGAACGCAGATTTACGTACCACATAAAAAGAGACAATTTTGTGTTGATTGAAGATTATGCCCATCATCCGGAAGAGCTTAAAGCCGCTCACCAAGCGGCACGAGAAATGTTTCCTAACCAAAAAATAACGGCAATCTTTCAACCGCATTTATATACGAGAACACGTGATTTTGCCGATGAATTTGCGGTGAGTTTAAGTTTGTTTGATGAGGTGTTTTTACTACCCATTTACCCGGCTAGGGAAAAAGCAATTCCCGGCATAGATTCACAGTTTTTATTGGATAAAATAACCCTAGAAGAAAAACACTTAATAAGTAAATCGGCACTAAAAGATATTGTAAAACCCGGCAAGAGAACAGTAATAATGATGCTGGGAGCCGGTGATATTGGCAGAGAAGTAAAACCCTTAAAAGAAGCGTTGTTGCATGAAGCGTAACTGGAAATACATACAAGTGCTTGTCTTAATTGGTTTGGTAATCTTTTTATACGGATTTTCCGGTCAACGAAATGCTAGTCGGGCTAATGGAAAAATAGAAGTTGATTTTACAAACGGAAAGAACTTATACATTACTCCTGAAACCGTTAATAACTTGTTGATAGTTAAAATGAAACCTACTGGAAAGCTAACGCAAGATAGTTTAGATTTGAATTTATTAGAGCGTAAACTAGATAGTAACCCTATGATAGCCAAGGCAGAGGTATATCAGACTGTAACTAAGAATATTGGCGTAGAAATTACCCAACGTGTACCCCTGGCTCGGGTAATAGGGACTTCCTCGTATTATATTGATGCAAAGGGAACAGTTATGCCCCTTTCACAAAACTATTCAGCTCGTGTACCATTAGTGTTTGGTATAGATACAACGGATGTTAAGACATTGCTCCCGCTGTTAAAAGAGATACAACAAGACAATTTTTTAGAAGAGCATATTATCAGCATTGAAAAGAAAAAATCAGGAAACTATTATCTAAGACTTCGTGGTAACTCAATTGTAGTGACTCTTGGTAGATTAAACGGAATACCTAAAAAAATAAGAAACTTTAAAGCTTTTTATAAGGAAGCTGTTCGTGATACATTATTAAAAAAATATACAAAGATTAACCTGAAATTTACGAATCAGGTGGTGTGCACCAAAAAGGAAGAATAATTTGATATGGAAGAAAAGGAAATTGCAGTAGGATTAGATATTGGGACGACAAAAATTGTTGCCATGATAGGTCGTGCTAATGAATACGGAAAACTCGAAATCTTAGGCGTAGGTAGATCTAAGAGCCTGGGTGTTCATAGAGGCGTGGTTAACAACATTACGCAGACCATAAAATCTATTCAACAAGCAGTAGAAGATGCAGAGGCAGATTCAGGCTTAAAAATTAGTGATGTGGTCGTGGGTATCGCTGGTCAGCATATTCGTAGTTTACAACACAGCGATTATATCACTCGCGAAGATTCTGAAAAAGTAATTGATGAAGAAGATGTAGAACGATTGTGCAATCAAGTACATAAATTGGTGATGCTTCCGGGTGAAGAAATTATTCACGTACTACCTCAAGAATTTAAAATAGACGGTCAATCAGAAATAGTAGAACCTATAGGTATGTATGGGGTTCGATTAGAAGCAAATTTTCACGTAGTAGTTGGACAGATTTCTTCTATTAGAAATATTGGTCGGTGTGTAAAAAGTGCCGGGCTCAACTTATCTGGCGTGACCTTACAACCGCTGGCCTCTGCAGATGCAACTTTGAGCAATGAAGAAAAAGAAGCCGGAGTTGCCTTAATAGACATAGGTGGAGGTACTACTGACTTAGCCATTTTTAAAGATGGAATTATACGTCATACGGCAGTTGTTCCTTTTGGTGGAAATGTAATAACAGAAGATATAAAAGAAGGATGCTCAATTATTGAGAAGCAAGCAGAGCTACTAAAAATTAAATTTGGTTCAGCTTGGCCCGGAGAAAATAAAGACAATGAAATTGTTTCTATTCCGGGTCTGCGAGGAAGAGAACCCAAAGAGATTACCTTAAAAAACTTGTCTAAAATTATTCACTACCGCGTGGTAGAAATTATTGAAGAGGTTTTTCTCGAAATTAAAAACTACGGCCATGAAGAACAAAAAAAGAAATTAATAGCAGGCATTGTAGTTACCGGCGGAGGTGCTCAATTAAAGCATTTAAAGCAACTGATAGAATATATTACAGGAATGGATACACGTATAGGCTATCCTAATGAACATTTAGCCGGTGATACGGATCCACAAGTAAAAGAACCACTTTATGCTACTGCTGTTGGTTTGGTGTTAAACAGTTTAGAACGGCAAAAGAATCAGCTGGCAGATAAAAAAGCTGAAAGAGAGGATAAGACTAAACCCACTCAACAAAAAGGAAAGTCAAAACAGGTAGAAGATGCTACAGAGATTCCTGCTGAACAGAAAGAACCGGTAAAATCGAGTAAGAAGGTTAGTGGGAAAACCGTTTTTGACAAATGGTTTGAGCGGTTTAGAGAATTTTTAGATAATGCCGAATAAAAAAAGAATATAAAAAACGAAGAAGCTAACGAAAATAACCCCGAAAATTTAAAATTATGAGCGAGACAGAAATGGATATCCAATTTGATATGCCTAAGAACCGATCAAATGTGATTAAAGTCATTGGTGTGGGCGGAGGAGGCTCTAATGCCATCAACCACATGTTCCAACAAGGTATTACCGGCGTTGATTTTGTGGTTTGTAATACAGATTCTCAGGCATTAGAAAACAGTTCAGTGCCAATTAAAGTCCAGTTAGGTGTGAATCTTACCGAAGGACTAGGCGCAGGAGCAAACCCTGAAGTAGGAGAGCAAGCAGCTCTAGAGAGTTTTGAAGACATTAAAAACTTGCTAGACAGCAATACAAAAATGCTGTTTATTACAGCTGGAATGGGTGGAGGTACCGGAACAGGTGCGGCACCAATTATTGCTAAACAGGCTAGAGATATGGAAGTTTTGACGGTGGGTATTGTTACCATTCCATTTAAATTTGAAGGAAAAATCCGTAACGATCAGGCGCGAAAAGGGGTTGAAAAATTGCGTCAAAATGTAGATTCACTTATCGTTATTGATAATAATAAACTGAGAGATGTATATGGTAACCTCGGTTTTAAATCGGGGTTTGCTAAGGCAGATGAAGTGCTATCTACAGCCGCTAGGGGAATTGCAGAGGTTATTACCCACCACTATACACAAAACATTGACTTGCGTGATGCTAAGACAGTGTTGAGTAATAGCGGTACTGCTATTATGGGCTCCGGAATGGCAACAGGAAGCAACCGCGCTCAAGTAGCTATTGAAAAAGCCTTGGACTCTCCTTTACTAAATGATAACAAAATTTCTGGAGCGAAGAATGTCTTGCTACTTATTGTTTCAGGATCAGAAGAAATTACCTTAGATGAAATAGGAGAAATTAATGATCATATTCAAACCGAAGCTGGTAATAGTGCTAACATTATTATGGGGGTTGGCGAAGATGAAGAGCTTGATGAATCTATTTCTGTAACGATTATTGCTACGGGATTTCCACCTGAACAACAAAACGAAATCGTTAATACCGAAAGCAAAAAAATTATTCACACTTTAGGAGATGAGCAAAAGGCAGTACAAGACTTATCACCTAAGAGTGCTAGAGTAGCTTCTGCAAGAGAAAAGCAGCATGTGGTTGCGCCAGCTCCTAAGCGAATTGTTCATACTTTAGAGGAGGAAGATACAGAAGATAAAAACCCTATGAACCTTGTTCCTACTTCTGATTTAATTCGTGATTTAGAAGTAAATTATCAAGAAATTACCTTCAAAGAAGAAGATTTTGTATTTCTGGGATCAGAAGATGAAGGACGGGCAGAAGAAAGTATTTCTTCTACTGACCAAGCAGTAGCAGATGAGCCCCTGTTTAGTTTTGATATGCCAAAGTCTACTACCCAAGAGAATAAACCATCTTCAGGTTATACCAATACTCCTTCTAAGGCTTCTTTTTCGGGAAGACAAAACGATGCAGATGAAGAGGTAGAAGTGAAAAACCAAATTGAATTGTTTCCGGGTAATGCGCTGCAAGAAGAAACCAAACGTTATAGCTTAGAAGATTATATGGAAAAAGAACGCGAACTTGCAGAAGCTAAGCCTATAGATAAAGATGAACCCAGATTAGTAGAAAACCACCAGCCCCCTCAAAAAGAGGAACAAGGGCGGAAAGATGATGGGGAGGTAGAGGAAATAGATCCGCTAAATAGTCCCATTTCTAAAGAGTTGATAACTAGAGCTGCAGAGCGAAGAGCGCACATGAAAAAATTTAACTACAAGTTTAGAAAGAGTAGTAATATTGAAGAAATTGAGAAGCAACCAGCATATAAACGGGCTGGTGTAGAGCTCAATGGTGTAGATAGTCAAAATGCAGATCAACGTCTTTCTCGCACCACAATAGGAGAGGAAGATGAAGAGCCTAAAATTCGGTCAAATAACTCTTTCTTACATGACAATGTAGATTAAAAACAATCATTTTTTAAGTAGTAACCCGGGTCTGTCTAGACCCGGGTTAATTTTTTATTAGCCTAGAAAATGAAAGGATTTATTACGCTGTTAAACCCTAAAATTACACGAGTTTGTGTAAATTTGGCATTCTAAAATAAGCATATGGATTTAGAGAAAGATGTCATGGATCAGTTAAAAACGGCCATGAAAGCCAAAGATCATAAACGTATGGAAGCCTTACGGGCTATTAAAGCGGCTCTTTTAAATGCCAAAACGGCTAGCGGAAATCAAGAAATGAATGAGGACACCCAGTTAAAAATATTGCAGCGGTTGGTGAAACAGCGGTTAGACAGTATGCAGATATATCAGGGGCAAAATAGAGATGATTTGGCTGAGGCTGAAGAGGCTCAGGCTAAGATTATTGCGGAATTTTTGCCTAAACAATTGTCAGAATCAGAGATAGAGGAAGTTGTGGAGGCTGTGATTGCTGAAACCGGAGCTAACAGTATGAAAGACATGGGAAAAGTGATGGGGATAGCTTCGCAAAAAATGGCCGGAAAGGCCAATAACAAAACTATCTCTGTTATTGTTAGAAAAAAATTACGGTAATAGCTATATTCGCTCAAATTTTTGAGCCTTTATATAGAATAAATTCATTCTAAAGAAAAGGGATATATAAGTAATTAATTACCTTAAAAATAACTAGGCCTCGTGGCGCAACTGAATAGCGCATCAGATTTCGGCTCTGAGGGTTGGGGGTTTGAATCCCTTCGAGGTCACTATAAAAACCACGTTTTATGATTAAAGCGTGGTTTTTATTTGTAGTTTCGAGCGGCATAAATTTAATGCTGAATTCTAATACATTTTTAGTACAGTGAACTACGCTTCGGTTGAAAATATTGAGAAATCATACGGAGAACGCATGTTGTTTTCGGAGTTATCTTTTGGAATTAACCAGGGACAAAAAATTGCTTTGGTGGCCAAAAATGGAACCGGGAAAACCACCTTGTTGAATATCCTTTCAGGAATAGAGCAACCAGATAAAGGGCAAATAAACTATAGAAAGGGTTTGAAAGTGGCTTTTCTTTCACAAGAACCTAATCTGGATTCTACTTTAACAATAGAGGAGACCATCCTTTCTACAGATAATGCTACGTTACGTATTATTGCACAGTACGAAAAGGCTTTGCTGCATCCTGAAGATACAGAAGCTTATCAGAAAGCGTTTGAGTTGATGGAAGCTAAACAGGCGTGGGATTTTGAGACTTCATACAAACAGATTTTATCTAAACTACACTTGCACGATTTAGACCAGCTTGTAAAGCATCTTTCCGGAGGGCAAAGAAAACGGTTGGCTTTGGCGTGTATTCTTCTTGATAAACCGGATTTATTGGTTCTTGATGAGCCGACAAATCATTTGGATTTAGAAATGATAGAATGGTTAGAAGACACCTTTAAAAAGGAAGATTTTACACTTTTTATGGTTACTCACGATCGCTATTTCTTAGAGCGTGTTTGCAATGAAATACTGGAGCTAGACGATAAAAAATTGTATAGTTATAAAGGAAATTATAGCTATTATCTTGAAAAACGGGAACAACGCGTGGCTTTAGAGAATACCAATACAGATAAGGCCAAACAACTTTATAAAAAAGAATTAGCCTGGGTAAAACGACAACCTAAAGCAAGAGGTACGAAAGCAAAATCGCGTGTAGATAAGGTTGCAGAAATAAAAAAACGAGCAGAAGGAAGACACAAAGAGCACGAACTACAATTAGAAATTAATATGGAGCGGCTGGGTGCTAAGATTATAGAATTGCACAAGGCAACGAAACAGTTTGGAAAAAAGGTTCTGTTTCAAAACTTTGACTATAATTTTCAACGAAAAGAACGTTTGGGAATTATTGGTAAGAATGGAACCGGTAAATCTACCTTCCTCAATATTTTGACGGGTCAATTAACATTAGATGCCGGTAAGCGCGTGGTGGGAGAGACCGTAAAATTTGGCTATTATACCCAAAAAGGGATTGCTATTAAACCGGGACAGAAAGTAATTGATGTAGTTCGGGAGTTTGGAGATTATATTCCTTTAAAAAAAGGGCGACAAATATCGGCGCAACAGCTACTAGAACGTTTTCTTTTTGATCGTAAAAAACAATATGATTTTGTAGAGAAACTGAGCGGAGGAGAACGCAAACGACTCTATTTGTGTACGGTACTTATACAAAATCCAAATTTTTTAATTTTAGACGAACCTACCAATGATTTGGATATTGTAACCCTTAATGTATTAGAAAATTTTTTACTCGATTTTCCGGGTTGTTTGGTAGTCGTATCCCACGATCGGTATTTTATGGATAAGATAGTGGATCATTTATTTGTCTTTGAAGAAGGGGCTATTCGCGATTTCCCGGGTAACTATTCAGATTATAGAATGCTAGAAGCTTTTTCTGATACGCCGGTAGAGATAGAGCCAGATAAAACAGAAGAGCCCTCAAAACGTCCTACAAAAAAATCTGCCTTAAATTATCACGAGCAAAAAGAGTTTAAAAAACTAGAACGAGAAATAGAAAAATTAGAAAAGGAAAAAGAACAGGTACAAAAACTTTTTTTACAATCGCTTCCTGCAGAAGAAATAGAAAAAAAATCGATTGAGCTAGGGCAAATAGAAAGCGAAATTGAAGAAAAAACAGAGCGGTGGTTTACGTTGTCTATAAAAAAAGAAGGGGAATAGGCCGTGTTGCTTTTAACCGATTTTGCCTTTGGCAAGCACATATCACGTTATCTATAATCTCATAGCCTATGTTTCTTAGATTCAAGTAATAAATGCAATTTTTAAGTTTGCTCGACGTAAAAAGCTTAGATGTCTATACGGCTCATGGCATCCCAAACCAAGAAAGTGTGATCGTCTAATTTTTTTATCATCCAAACCTGATGCCCCACAATTTTTTTATAATCAACTTTTCCGAGTCTATATTCTTCCACCGAGACCAATTGCCCACAATTTAGCTTTTTTAAAGAGTGTAATTTTTTGGGTTTACTTGGACTAAAAAAATCAGGATAAAGAAAGGGTGGATGAAAATAGTGATTGGTAGGGTCGGCGTTATATTTTTTTAAAGCTTTTTTTCGTTTGGCTTTGGTTTCAAATCCAATCCCCCAAATGGTAAATTCAGTAAAACTTGAATCTGCACTCATCTCAACTTTAATATTTTTTGTATTTTCCCTAAAATAAATACAGAGGGCTGCCTTTTTCTTTTGTGCTAAAAGAGGTTGAGAAGGCAACAGTATAACCAGGAACAAAACAAGTTTTATCATTAGTTTATTTTTATTAAGTCCGTTTCTTCTGTGTCTCTAAAGTTAACAATAAATTTGGTAATACTGTAATCTCCTTTGCTTAAAGTATTAAAAATAGTGCGAAGACATGGGTTTGGCAAAAGATTTAAATAGTTTATAAAATAGCCTAAAATCTATAAAAGACCGATTAAGCTATAACCGGTCTTTTATAGAAGTTGTTTTCTTGCCCTGTTATTTTACTTTGGTTAATAACATAGGGGTCTGCACTTCGTTGGGAAACGGCGGGGTAAAAGTACCGTTGGGGCAGTCATCGCCGCCCCACATAAGAGACATGGGAACTACATATAATTTGAGTTGTGTATTTTGGTTTGTTAACTCAATATACATTTGTCCCTGGTCGCCACAACCTGCCCTATCATTGTCTGAAGAAGCATAAGCTAATTTATAAACATTGGGGTTGTCTTTTTTAAAAATAGCTCCTTTCGCGGCTGCATCCTCTAAAGAAGAATTCAAGGTATTTACTTTTACCTCACCCGCAGGGGTGGTTATTTTAAAATTGAGGATAAGTGCATCCAATTGAATTCCTAAAAAGGCTCGGGTTGTTGTTTTAATATGTATAAGATATTGGTTGCCTTGGTAGGTCCCCTTCCAAGTTCCTTTATACTTATTAAGAATATGGTTGACATCTTTAATGTAAGTCCCTTTTGGGATTTTACTATGGGTCTTAAAAAAAGCATAATAATTTTCTAGCGGAAGAATGGTTTGTGCCGGGCTACTAAAGCTTATACAGAATATACTGATTATTAAAATTAAATTTCTCATTAATCGAAGTTTATATACCACATGGCATCCCAAACCAAAAAAGTGTGATCGTCTAATTTTTTAATCATCCAAGCGAGAGGAGGTATTTTAATTTTTCTAGAATCAACCTTCCTGGTTCTATATTCTTCTACCGAAACCAATTGCCCACAATTTAGCGCTTTTAGAGAAGTCATCTTTTGGGGCTTATCAACACTAAAAAGATCTGGAGAAAGAAAGGATGGCTGATAATCACCGGTAGGGTGTGCTCTATATTCTTTTAAGGCTTTTTTTCGTTTAGCTTTGGTTTCAAATCCAATCCCCCAAATGGTAAATTCGGTATGGGTTGAATCTGCATTCATCTCAATCTTAATGTTTTTTGTATTTTCCTTAAAATAAATGCAAAGTCTTGCCTCTTTTTCTTGTGCTAAAAGAGGCTGAGAAGGCAGCAGTAAAACCAGGAACAAAACAGTTTTTATCGTTTTCATTCTTAGAAGTATAAATACCGCGTGGCATCCCAAACTAAGAAAGTGTGGTCGTCTAATTTTTTTATCATCCAAACCTGATGCCCTACAGTTTTTCTGGCATCAACCTTTCCGGTTCTATACTCTTCTACCGAAACCAATTGCCCACAATTTAGCGCTTTTAAAGAAGCCATCTTTTGGGGCTTATCAACACTATAAAAATTCGGATAAAGAAAGGTTGGTTGAGAAGAAGTCCCGGCAGAGTTGGCCCAATATTCTTTTAAAGCTTTTTTTCGTTTAGCTTTGGTTTCAAACCCAACCCCCCAAATGGTAAAATTAGTAGAACTTGAATCTGCACTCATCTCGACTTTAATATTTTTTGTATTTTCCTTAAAATAAATGCAAAGTCTTGCCTCTTTTTCTTGTGCTAAAAGAGGCTGAGAAGGCAGCAGTAAAACCAGGAACAAAACAGTTTTTATCGTTTTCATTCTTAGAAGTATAAATACCGCGTGGCATCCCAAACTAAGAAAGTGTGGTCGTCTAATTTTTTTATCATCCAAACCTGATGCCCTACAGTTTTTCTGGCATCAACCTTTCCGGTTCTATACTCTTCTACCGAAACCAATTGCCCACAATTTAGCGCTTTTAAAGAAGTCATCTTTTGGGGCTTATCAACACTAAAAAAATCCGGATAAAGAAAGGTTGGTTGAAGAGTAGTTCCGGCAGAGTTGGCCCAATATTCTTTTAAGGCTTTTTTTCGTTTGGCTTTGGTTTCAAATCCAATCCCCCAAATGGTAAATTCGGTATGGGTTGAATCTGCATTCATCTCAATCTTAATGTTTTTTGTATTTTCCTTAAAATAAATACAGAGGGCCGCCTTTTTCTTTTGTGCCAAAAGAGATTGAGAAGGCAACAGTAAAACCAGGAACAAAACAAGTTTTATCGTTTTCATCATTAGTTTATTTTTGTTGGTCACATAGTTTCCCTTTTTTATGAGCTTGTCCCCATTCATATTCTATGCTGGCGCGGATATCTTTGTCGAGCTTTGAGTATGTATCGGTGCCCTTTAGCCCTATCCACGCCAAGGCCTCATAAAATTCTGGACTTTCAGTATGGTTGTCATAATCTGCCAAGGCATTTGCCATGTAGTCTCTATAGACCTCGATTTCTGCCATCATTTCATGTTGGTCAATCTTGTTTTTATGATCGGAATAGTACTTAAAGATAGTCGGAAAATCATTGATATGGTCTTTAACAAATTCCGGTGTTATATCAACTTCTCCGGTTTTAGAAAGCGATAAGAGATTTCTATAGACTTCAGCATGAAATATCTCGTGAATCATGCCTGCAGCTACAATAATTGATGAAAAATTCATTACGCTATAATTTACGTTTGGGTCTGTATTGAAAATAATGGATATATTATAATTTTGGGCATCTGTTGTTACTGCTAAGGTATTTTCAAATTTAGTTCCCATATAATTAATACTAAATAAAGGGTCTTCTTTAAGGATCAAATTTGGATCCGTGTCTTCTGTGCCCCTAAAGTTAGCAATAAAACCGGCAATATTGTGATCTCCTTTGCTTAAAGCGCTAAAAATATCACGAAGACATGGGTTTTTCAAAAGGTTTTCAATTGTAAAATCATCAACCACCGGAGAGGTTGTACCTCCGCCGCTTCCGGGGCCGTGATAGAGAGGAGGAGGGGTTGGAAGACCACCGCCACCGCCTCCTCCGTCTTCCGGGTCGGGGAGGAGCCACGGGGGTATGCCGGAGCCTGGGTGATGGGGGTCTGGGCCGGGTACGGTAATGGTAACCGGAGGTAAAATCCCTCCATCTCTCGCTCCATCGTCGTCGTCATCCTTGAACATATAGGTGGTTAGCTCGCGGTCATTTTTTATAATGTTATTATCGGAGTTAAAAACATTAAAAAAAGCATAGGTGTATTTTTTCGTTAAGTTAGCTTTTGTACGAATCTTTGATTTTTGTTTCGGCGTAAAATTATAAGCCACTCCATTAACCCAAAACACCCCTTTTTTATTTATTGAAAAAACAATATTTAACAACTGAGGCGTTTTTAAATTTTCTTTTTTGGGCTTCAACATAAAGGTGTACGATTGATAATCGCTACGTATGATTTTCTTGGCGTGGGAATAGTCAATTTTATAATCGTTTAAATTAAAACCTCCTTTTGAATCAGTATTGATTTTTGAAGAAACCATCTGATGAAAACTCTTTTTTAGTTTTTGAAAGGTTAAATCTCTTTGAAGAGCGGTGTGATTTAAGTTGACTAATCTAGCTGAAGGGGGATGAAAATTTTCTAAATTTTTCTCTGTAACCGTATCTTTTTCACAGGAATAAAAGACTAAAAAAGACAGCAATAATAAGCTTGCGTATTGGAGTTTTTTAAGTCCTATCCGTGACTTGTGACTTGTGACTTGTGACTTGTGACTTGTGACTTGTGACTTGTGACTTGTGACTTGTTTTTCATAAACATTTAATGTAAATAAGGGTATAAAGTTAAGATATTTATAAAACAATGCCAAATTTTTCTTAATGAAATTTTGAATAGCCTTATAAATGGCTAGGGGGTTTTTATTGAGAAAGGAGGGCAACAAGGTAAAAATCTCTTTTTGGTTTGACGTAGTGTTGTCTCTTTATAATTTGAGGTGGGTTAATGGTTTAAAAGTGGGCCAAAATGAATAGTACCCTAACCATTTTTATAGGGTTTGAGGCGACTTTTATTCGTTTTGGTAATAAAAAATACGATTCTTATTTAGAACAGTATTGGTTTACACTATAATTTTGACGAAATTTGAAAGAGATAACCATTTTCATTGTATTCTTAACTACGAATAATTACTATGATTGATTTGACTGCTAATTTTCCGGCTATTGCACATTATACTTATGTTAATACCCCTGCTACGGGTTTGATTCCGAAGGCGGTTAACGATTATAGAGCTAACCAATATACAGCGCAATTGAACCAAGGAAGTCTATTTTTTGACGAAAATGTTCAAACCTTAGCCGAGGTGCGCGAAGAGATTGCTTCTTTCTTTAAGGGAAGACCTGAAAATGTGGCTTTAATGCCGGCTTTTTCGTATGGGTTTAACGCTTTGTTAGAGGGGTTAAAACCGCAAACGCGCATTTTGTTGCTGACAGATGATTATCCTTCTATAAATTGGGCGGTGGAAGCCCGTGATTTTCAGCTTTCTTATGCTACGATTGATGCCCATACAGAAGAACACATTCGCGATGCTTTTAAGCGGCAACCGCCGGAAGTGTTTATCTTTAGTATGGTGCAATATTTAAATGGGATTAAGATAGATCTGTCTTTTTTGAAAGCGCTGAAAAAAGAATTCCCGGAGACACTTTTTATAGGAGACGGAACGCAGTATTTGGGTACAGAACGTTTTGATTTTGCAGCCTCAAGAATAGACGTTCTGGGGGCAAGCACTTATAAATGGGTAGGTGCCGGCTTTGGAAATGGTTTTTTTATGTTTAAACCCGGACTAGAGGAGTACATACATCCAAAACACCTCGGGTTTGGGTCGATTATGGGGAAGTATAAAGAAAAAGGAGATACGTTAATTGGTAAATTTGAAGGAAACCATCTAGATATTGCGGCCTTGGGAAGTATTAAAGTGGCTCTTGAGTTTCAAGAAAAAGTGGGTGTAAAAATTATTGAAAAACAAGTACATGAGCTGGGTGCCGCGGCAAAAGAGGCCTTTACGGCATTAAATTTATTAGAAACGGCTGTCGTAGATCGTAAACAGCATTCGTCTATCTTTAATATAAAAGGTGATGAGCAATTGTTTAAAAAGCTAAATGCAATGAATATAATGTGTTCTCAACGTGGAAGTGGTATACGCGTAGGTTTTCACTATTACAATACGTTAGAAGATCTCTACCGCTTAGTAAATGCGTTACAAAGTTAGGAGCTATTAAGCCCTTTTTCTTTTACGTTTAGCTTTTATAAATTCGACTACCATCGGAATTAAAGAAGCGATGATAATAACAATAACCGTAAGCCCGAAATTTTCTTTTACGACGGGAATATTTCCAAATAAATAACCAGCTCCCAGAAAGAGAATTACCCATACAGCCCCTCCAATTATGTTGTAAGAAATAAACTTTGGATAGTGCATGCTAGAAGCGCCGGCTACAAAAGGGGCATAAGTACGCACAATGGGTACAAAACGCGCAATAACGATTGTTTTACCTCCGTATTTTTCAAAAAAGTGTTCTGTTTTGTGCAGGTATTCAAGTTTAAAGAGTTTGGAGTCTTTTTTGAATAAGCGAATACCAAAATAAGAGCCCACTTCAAAATTTGCTGAATCACCGAGTACTGCAGCAGCAAAAAGAACAAGTAAAAGAATAAGTGGATTAAGAGCCCCTGTAGCCGCTAAAGCCCCGGCGGCAAACAAAAGCGAATCTCCGGGTAGAAAAGGGGTAACCACAAATCCGGTTTCTGCAAAAACGATGAGGAAGAGAATGGCGTATGTCCAAGCTCCGTATGTAGAGGCAAGTATTAATAGGTGATCATCAATGTGAATTATAAAGTCGATGATACTCTGAATCCATTCCATAAAAGTTGTATTTGTGCAAATTGAGAGCGTAATTTTAAAGAATTAAACTCAATTTACGAAGGCTGATTACGGGGGTAAATATAGCGGATTTCATTAGATGATAAGCACTTATTCCTCATCTTTTAACGGGTTCCACCCGCGTGCAATTAGTTCTATTTGTTGTCCGGCGCGTGTTATGAGTTGCATCCCTTCTGAAGCTTGTGTGGCGTGCCCGATTACACTTAAATGAGGGTTTCCTTTAATCTTATCATAGTCTTTTTGAGCTACGGTAAAGAGAAGCTCATAATCTTCTCCGCCATTTAAGATAACGGTGGTACTATCTAAATTAAATTCTTCACAAACAGTAATAACAGCGGGGTCTAACGGTAGTTTGTCTTCATAAAGTTTCATGCCCACGTTTGAGTTTTTGCACAAATGAATGATTTCTGAAGAAAGACCATCGCTAATATCAATCATAGAAGTAGGTTTTACCTCCAATTTTTTAAGTAGCGGAGGAATGTCTTTTCGGGCTTCCGGTTTGAGTTGCCGTTCAACGATGTAACTGTACGGCTCTAGATCAGGTTGAGTATTTGGATTTACTTTGTAAACTTCTTTTTCGCGTTCTAAAACTTGTAATCCCATATAAGCCCCACCTAAATCGCCGGTAACGACCAATAAATCGCCCGGATTAGCGCCGCTTCGTGTTACAATCTGGTCCTGTTTGGCTCTTCCTAAAACACTAATACTGATGATGAGCCCGGAGGTAGAAGAAGTGGTATCTCCGCCAATAATATCTATTTTGTAATTTTTGGCGGCTAATAACATACCACTATAGAGTTCTTCAAGTGCTTCTACCGGAAAACGGTTAGAAACGGCCAACGATACGGTGATTTGTGTGGCTTCGGCATTCATTGCATAGATGTCAGACAGATTTACCATTACCGATTTATAGCCTAAATGTTTAAGGGGCATATAGGCCAAGTCAAAATGAACCCCTTCTACGAGCATGTCTGTAGAAATTAGCGTATCATATCCCTCAAAATTTAGAATAGCAGCATCATCTCCTACGCCTATACGCGTAGATTTTTGGTATAGTTTAATAGACTTTGTAAGTTGTTCTATAAGCCCAAATTCGCCTATACTCGATAGAGAAGTGCGTTCCCCTTTATTTTCAAACATAGTGTTATATTTTGCGGTAGTTCAATAGTTAATCAAATAAGTTTCCGGATTGATTAGGGTTGGTTTTTCCGAGATGCTTGTATGCCAAAGCGGTAACTTCTCTTCCTCTAGGAGTTCGGTTAATAAACCCCTGTTGAATGAGAAAAGGTTCATACACTTCTTCTATGGTTTCAGCATTTTCGCTTACTGCTGTAGAGAGTGTAGTAAGTCCTACAGGCCCACCATTAAATTTTTCAATAATGGTGTGGAGTATTTTATTATCCATTTCGTCTAGCCCATGCATATCTACGTTTAAGGCCTGTAATCCATATTTGGCAATTTCGATGTCTATTTTTCCATTCCCTTTAATTTGTGCAAAGTCACGAATGCGTCGTAAGAGGGCATTGGCAATACGAGGAGTTCCTCTACTTCTTCCCGATATTTCTATAGCAGCTTCTAATGAAATGGGAATATTTAAAATGTTTGCGCTGCGCTGTATGATAGTTGATAAGATTTCAGTTGAATAGTATTCTAATCGACTGGAAATTCCAAAACGAGCGCGCATAGGGGCGGTTAATAAACCCGATCGGGTAGTAGCGCCTACTAAGGTGAAGGGGTCTAGGTTAATCTGTATAGAACGAGCATTAGGCCCCGATTCTATCATAATATCAATGCGATAGTCTTCCATGGCAGAGTAGAGATATTCTTCTACAATGGGACTTAGTCGGTGTATTTCGTCTATAAATAAAACGTCGCATTCTTCTATATTGGTAAGCAATCCGGCTAGGTCTCCGGGTTTGTCTAGTACTGGCCCGGAGGTTACTTTAATGCCTACCCCCAGCTCGTTAGCTAATATATGTGCCAAAGTTGTTTTTCCTAGTCCGGGAGGACCGTGAAAGAGGGTGTGATCAAGTGCTTCTCCACGAAGTTTGGCTGCCTGCACAAAGACTTTTAAGTTTTCTAAGACTTTACCTTGCCCGGCAAAATCATCAAATGTAAGCGGACGCAAGGCTTTTTCTATGTCTTGTTCTTCAGCAGAAAAATGCTTATTTGTCGGATCTAAATTCTCATTCATAATGAGCAAAGATAAAGAAAAAAGCCTCTTCCAAATTTGGAAAAGGCTTTTCGAAAAATAATTTTTTAAATGATTTTATTCAGCCATTTCTTCTTCATTTTCTTGAACAGGAATGTTTTGGGGAATAAAATCTTGTCCGGCAATTACATAATCATCACCATCTTTGTTTAATTTACTGTAATCATAAGGCCAACGGTATACGATAGGTAATTCTCCCGGCCAGTTTCCGTGAAGACGTTCTACCGGGGTTGTCCACTCTAGCGTAGTTGCTTTCCAAGGGTTTTCAGAAGCTTCGGCTCCATAAATCATAGATCGGAAGAAGTTAAACAAGAATAGAAGTTGAACTAATCCGGTAATGATGGCAAATACAGTCATTAATACGTTGATGTTCTGTACGTCATCAAAATAAGGGAAAGCGGTGTTAGTATAGTAACGACGTGGTACACCGGCCAACCCAACAAAGTGCATCGGGAAGAAGATTCCGTATACTCCAATTAAGGTTACCCAAAAGTGAATATATCCCATGGTCTTATTCATCATTCTACCAAACATTTTTGGATACCAGTGATATATACCGGAGAAAAATGCTAGTGCAGCAGCAATACCCATTACCAAATGAAAGTGAGCTACAACATAATAGGTATCGTGTACTTGAATATCTAATGTACTATCTCCTACAATAATACCGGTTAGTCCCCCTGTAATAAAGGTTGAAACCATGGCAATGGAGAACAACATAGGTGGATTGAGCTGCAGGTTCCCTTTCCATATCGTAGTAGTCCAGTTAAAGGATTTTACAGCTGATGGAATTGCAATCAATAGGGTTGTAAAGGTAAATACAGAGCCTAGGAAGGGGTTCATACCAGAGATGAACATGTGGTGTCCCCAAACAATAGTAGATAAGAATGCAATGGCTAATAGAGAGGCTACCATAGCGCGATAACCAAAGATAGGTTTACGGGCATGTACCGCCAAAACCTCAGAAACAATACCCATTGCGGGTAAAATAACAATGTATACCTCCGGGTGACCTAAGAACCAAAATAGGTGCTCAAAAAGTACCGGAGAACCTCCGTGGTGATTAAGTACTTGTCCTTGTATATAAATATCACTTAAGTAAAATGAAGTTCCAAAACTGTGATCCATCAATAAAAGTAATACAGCGGCTAACAAAACAGGGAATGAAAGCACTGCTACAATAGCTGTAATAAAGAAAGACCATATAGTTAAAGGAAGACGCGTCATTGACAAGCCTTTAGTACGGTAATTTAAGACCGTAACAATATAGTTGATAGATCCCATTAAAGATTGAGCAATAAAGAAAGCCATAGCCACAATCCACAATACCATACCGGTCCCTGATCCTGAAATTGCTTCAGGTAGAGCACTTAATGGGGGATACACGGTCCAACCACCCATGGCCGGTCCGGTTTGTATGAAGAGCGAACTCAACATAATACAACTAGAGATGAAGAACGCCCAGTAAGAAAGCATATTGATAAAGCCGGAAGCCATATCGCGTGCGCCAATCTGTAAAGGAATCAAGCTGTTACTAAATGTTCCACTCAGTCCGGCAGTAAGTACAAAGAATACCATCAGGGTTCCGTGCATAGTTACCAAACCCAAATAAGCATCGGGGGTCATAACACCACCGGGTGCCCAACGGTCTCCTAAAATAAGGCTAAAAATTTCTTGAGGCTCTCCCGGCCAGGCTAGTTGTATTCTAAATAAAACAGAGAAAAGTACCCCAATAAAAGCGATAATTATCCCTGTTATAAGGTATTGTTTTCCTATAATTTTATGATCGGTACTAAAAATATATTTTGTAACGAAACTTTGTTTGTGCTCGTGGTGTTCTTCGTGAGCCGTTTCTGCTGTTATATTTGCTGTTGCTGACATATCTCCGTGTACTCTAATTATTTTGCTATAAAATATTACTCGCTTATATTTTTAATCTTCTTCAAAGGTAAAATTTAAACTTTACTTTAAAGAGACTGATCTAACTGTTTTTTATGGTTTCGCCAATATCCTTTTGTTCGCTAAGCCATTTTTCAAAATCTTTTTGGCTTTCTACGATAACTTTCATTTGCATATTGTAATGGCTGGTACCACAAACTTTATTACACAGCAAGAAATAGTCAAAAGTGTATGGTTTTAGGGGTAAATCTCCTTTAGCCGCTAATTTTTGACTTTTTTCTCGTCTTATTTCATTAATATTTTTCACCTTTTCAATCATATAAGGTGTTTTTCTCATTTCTTTAGTAGTAACGGTTGGGGTAAAGGCAAATTGAGTAATCATACCTGGTACCACGTTCATCTGCGCTCTAAAGAGTGGGAAGTAAGCTGAGTGGATTACGTCTTGAGAACGCATTTTGATTAGTACTTTTTTACCTACGGGAAGGTGCATTACAGAGGAAACAATATCGTCTTGAGAATAAGGATCGCTTACGTCTACCCCAAGCGTGTTAACTCCTTTAATGTAGCGTACATTAGCCTTACCTAAGGTGTTGTCTTTTCCGGAATACCGTACTTTCCAGCCAAATTGATAAGCATAGAGCTCAATAACCATTATATCTCCATCATCTTTAGATACATTCATAATGTCTGACCAAGTAAATAAACCATATACAATTAATATAGCTAGTGTTATTACAGGAATGATGGTCCAGGCAAACTCTAATTTTTCGTTTTCGGGGTTAAAAAGAGCGCGTTGTCCTTTTTTACCGTGGTATTTATAACCAAAATAGAAAATGAGCGCCTGCATGATGGCTTGCACAACTAGAATAACGATATTGGTTATTAGCATAAGACGGTCTAATTCTACTCCTTCAGCTGTTCCGGATTTTGGAGGAAGGTATTGCCCAAACACCCATAAGTTATATATCATGAATGCATAAAATAGAACTCCAAAGATAAGCATCAGGTATCCCTGAGTCTTATTGTCTTTGTCGTCTTGAATTCCCGGAGGGGTATCCGACTTTTTGGTTTTAGATAATTGGAATATCTTGGATATCTGCCAAATGGTAATCCCCAATAAACCTATAGTGATTAATATAAGAAATGCAGTCATCTTTTTTCTTCTTTAAACTAACAATTATAAATGATAATTTTCACTCTCTTTAATAAATGGATCGCCCTTTGGTTGCAGGGGTACTTTGCCTAATCCTGTTCCTACAACCAATATAAATAGGCCTAAGAAGAAGAGGATTGCGCCAAATTCTGGTATCCCGAAGCTGCCAAACACACCCATTGTAGTAGGAACTACTAAGAGATATATAACAACATAATGACCAACAAGCAAACAGATACCTACAAAATTGGTTATCCACGGAACGCGTTTGAAATCGGTGTCCATTAAGATAACAATAGGGAAGACAAAGTTGGTAATTAGCATACCAAAGAAGAGCAAGTTATAATGCTGAATACGCATCACAAAATGGGCAGCTTCTTCAGGAATATTAGCATACCAAATCAGCATAAATTGGGCAAACCAAAGATAGGTCCAAAAAATACTGAAGGCAAAAATGTATTCAGCTAAATCGTGAATATGGCTTTTGTTTACAAAATCTAAGTAGCCTCGTCTCTTTAAGAAAACGGTTACAAGGGTAATCATTGTTACGCCCGATACAAACAGGCTGGCAAAGATATACCAAGCAAACAAGGCACTAAACCAGTGTGGCTCCATAGACATAAACCAATCCCAAGCCATAGGTGATTCGGTAATTCCGAAGATAACTACAAACCATACAGAAAGATTGTAGTTTTTTCGGTTATAGGTATAATCTGTAATATCGGTTTGAGCTAAAGAATTTCTTCGCATCCAGAAACGATAAACGTTCCAAATTAGTAAGTAGATGATTAGTCGAATTACAAAGAAAGGAATGTTGAGGTAAAGTGATTTGAGTTGTAATATTTCATCTCCTTTTACCAATTCTTGGTTTTGCCAGGGGTAGAAATGTGTTCCGGCTAATAAGACAAGCAAAGCCACAATAATAGACCCGGGAAGTAGATAACTCGTTATTCCTTCAACAATCCGGTATAAGACACCAGACCATCCTGCTTCAGACACATACTGAATAGCTTGAAACACGAGTGCCCCCAATGCCATCATAAAGAAGAAGAATGCGGCTACAAAAGTGGCAGCCCAAGGGCGTGCTTGTAGTTGATGTAGCACTTTGTGCATATGACCTTCGCCTTCAACAACGTCGGCTTCTTTTAATGTATTCATGGCTTCTTGTGTAAACCCTTCTCCTTGCACCTGATCGATAAAAGCATTGCTCTCTTTTTCAGAGTGTTGCTGTGTTGAGGCCACGATTTCTTGTGCTTCTTCAACGGTGCTGGGGGTTGACATAAAGCCGTAAATTATTCCTATGGCACCCAGAACCAAAAGAATGATGGAAAATAATTTCAATTTACCTGATAGCTTGAACATATCCTTTTCTAATAATGCGTTAATTACTTACTTTTTATTTATTGATACCGTAACCTGCTTTCCGATTACCGGATCGATTTCCGGATCAAAATGCTCATTGTTTACAGAGGTATCTTTTACAAAAGGTTTAACCGGTTTTCCTTCTAATTCACGTCGTAGGCTCATTACGTAATGCGCAATTTGCCAACGTTCTTTAGTAGTGGTTTGAGAAGCGTATTCTCCCATATTGTTAAGACCGTAGTACATTACGTGATAAATATCGCCTTGTGTAATATCTCTATTTGGGTCGTCGTATCCGGGAATACCCATTATTTTTTTACGTTTAGCTAGTGGACCCTTTCCATCTCCTTTTTTGCCGTGGCAAATAGCGCAATAAATATCGTATAGATACTTTCCGTTTTCTACATTTCTTTTTGTGTAAGGAAGCGGGTTTTTTAAATTTTTTGCGGCATCTAATTTACCTTGTAGTGTATTAGGGTATTCATAGACTTCCCATCCACGAGCTATGGTGCCTTCGGCTGGTGTCATAGCTTCTTTTCCTTGTGGAAAAATCTCGTAATTACCATAAGTCTCATAACTAGGAGACACGTACATATTCGGAAAATATTGGTAATTTGGCTGCTTTTTGTTAAAGCAGGAGGTAGCGGTAACAGCCAACACAATTACTAATATGATTTTGTATAAACTTCTCATGGGTTGATTATTCATTTACAAGATTTACTTCAACGGCTCCGGTTTCGGCTAATAATTTTGATAGTTCATCAACATTTTGATTGCCTATTTCAACTTCCATCAAGAAGTGATCGTCTGTTGTACGTGGATCCGGGTTTTCAGCTTTTTTAAATGGCCATATTTTGCTGCGCATATAAAAGGTAAGTACCATAAAGTGTGAAGCAAAATAAACGGTTAATTCAAACATTACCACAATAAAGGAGGGCATGTTTTGGATGAAAGTAAAACTAGGTTTTCCGCCAATATCTTGCGGCCAGTCTTGAATCATCATATAATCAGTCATCCAAATGGCTAGGGATAGACCTGCTAGTCCAAACAGAAATGAGGTTATGGCAATGCGTGTAGGTTTTAACCCCATAGCTTTATCTAAGCCATGAACAGGAAAAGGACAGAACACCTCTCTAACCTCATAATTGGCTTTGCGCGTCTTTTTTACCGCTTCCAGAACGAGATCATCATCTGTATACAGTGCATGAATCAATTTTGACATACTAACTATTTGTTTTAAGTTGAAAGCTTAGATAGCAATCTTTTTCATTATCAGTTTAGTTCAACAAGATTATTCTTTTTCTGGTGTTGCTGTGTTAGTAGCATCACCTTCTGAATGATCGTTATGATGTGTTTCAAGGTTTATAGGTTTTTTTGTTTCCGGATCTAAAACCAACGAAACGTCGTCACCATATTCAGCTCTTATTTTTTTATAATTTTCTGCTGATGATTTCAAGATAGTCTTAATCTCAGCTTGTGCAATAACAGGGAATGTACGAGCAAAGAGCAAGAACAGTACAAAAAAGAAACCAATCGTCCCTACATAAATACCAATATCAATAAAAGTAGGGGAGAACATTGCCCAAGAAGAGGGTAAACGGTCGTGACTTAAGTCAATTACAATAATGTCAAATCGTTCAAACCACATTCCTACGTTAATAAACAAGGCAATGATAAAGGTATACATAATATTTCTGCGCAATTTCTTTATAAAGAAAGTTACGGGCAAAATGGTGTTACAAATAATTAATGCCCAAAATGCCCACCAATAAGGACCTGTAGCCGCTCCGAAAGACATATAGGTATAGTTTTCAAAAGAACTACCGGAATACCAGGCAATAAAATATTCAGTAGCATAAGCTACGGCTACAATACCCCCGGTTACTAAAATTACCTTATTCATATACTCTATATGAAGCATGGTAATGTATTGCTCCATATGCAAGACTTTACGCATAATGATTAATAAAGTCTGTACCATAGCAAATCCGGAGAACACGGCCCCCGCAACAAAGTAAGGAGGATAAATGGTACTATGCCATCCGGGTACTACTGAGGTAGCAAAGTCAAACGATACAGTGGTGTGTACAGAAAGTACCAACGGAGTTGCCAAACCGGCCAATACTAATGATACTTGTTCAAAACGTTGCCAATCTTTGGCACGGCCAGACCAACCAAAACTGATAATGCCGTATATTTTCTTTTGAAATTCGTTTTTAGTGCGGTCGCGAATCATTGCCAAGTCAGGAAGCAAACCGGTATACCAAAACACGATAGAAACCGATAAGTAGGTAGAGATGGCAAATACGTCCCATAACAAAGGCGAGTTAAAGTTAATCCACAACGAACCAAATTGGTTTGGAATAGGAAGCACCCAGTATGCCAACCAAGGGCGCCCCATATGAATAACCGGGAAGATACCGGCTTGAATTACTCCAAATATAGTCATTGCTTCTGCAGATCGGTTTACCGCCATTCTCCACTTTTGGTGAAATAACAGTAAGATAGCAGAAATTAGGGTTCCGGCGTGTCCGATACCAATCCACCACACAAAGTTGGTGATATCCCAGGCCCAGCCAATAGTTTTATTTAATCCCCAAGATCCAATTCCGGTAGAGACAAGATAGATGATACAACCGAGTCCCCAAATAAAAGCCACTAAGGCTATTGAAAAAACAATCCACCAAGATCTGTTGGCCTTTCCAAGAACCGGCGCCGAAATATCTACACTAACATCGTGGTAACTTTTTTCGCCCAGAACAAGGGGTTCTCTGATTGGTGCTTCGTAATGGTGTAACGACATATGATTTTTACTAATGGATTTAACCTATTTTTTATTTATTAAGCGTCTTTTCTATTTTTAATTAACGTTTGATACATTACGTTGGGTCTAGTGCCAAGTTCTTCTAACAGGCGATACATTCTCGTATCTTCACGTTTTTCAACAATTTCGGCCCCTTCAATGTTTATGTCGCCAAAGGTAATAGCCCCTTTATCACAAGCTCTTGAGCAAGCAGTGTAGAACTCTCCATCTTCAACGGCTCTTCCATCTCGCTTAGCATCTAAAATGGTTTTTTGTGTTAATTGAATACACAAAGAGCATTTTTCCATCACTCCACGAGAACGAACGGTTACATCTGGGTTAAGTACCATTCTACCTAATTCGTTATTCATGTTGTAATCAAACTCATCATTTTCTTTATACAAGAACCAGTTAAATCGACGTACTTTGTATGGGCAGTTGTTAGCGCAATAACGGGTTCCTACACAACGGTTGTAAACCATTTGGTTTTGTCCTTGACGTCCGTGGGTAATTGCAGCTACCGGGCACACAGTCTCACAAGGAGCGTGGTTACAGTGCTGACACATTACCGGTTGGAAAGCAACTTCAGGATTTTCGTACGAAGGAGTTTCTACAGGTTTGTAGCTGGAGAAGGTAGGAAGGTTCTTCAACTCGTCTTTTTCTTCAGCAAAAGTATCTTCAGAAGAATAGTAACGGTCAATACGCATCCAGTGCATATCACGGAATTTACGTACTTCTGTTTTTCCTACTACCGGAATATTATTTTCGGCTATACATGCAATAACACAAGCTCCACAACCAATACATCTATCAAGATCTATAGACATATTAAAATGAGGGCCAATTTTGGTTTCAAAAGCAGTCCACAAATCGGCTTTATGTCCACGAACAGATACTTCTTCGTGATCGTATGAAGTTTCAGGAATAGGATTCCATTCTTCTCTTGATTTATTGTTGTAATCTTCTAAACTAGCTTCTTTTACAATGGTACGTCCTACCATCGTGTTTTGAAGCTGTGTACAAGCAAACTCGTGATCGTTTCCATTCGATTTTTCTATAGAAACGGTTTGGAAGCTCTTAAATCCTTTGTAAAAAGGATAAGCATTTATACCGGTTTGCATTTCTTTTTGAATTGCTGCTTTACGACCGTATCCTAAAGCCATACCGATACTTCCAGGTGCTTGTCCGGGTTGAATAATAACCGGAACATTTTTTAGCGTAATGTTTCCTAAAGTAAGATTTACACAACTTCCGTTTAAAGCTCCGTTAGAAACATGGTAGTTTTTAACGCCCAATTTTTTAGCATCAGCCATAGACATGGTTACAAAGTTGTCCCATGTAGTACGCGTTAAAGGGTCAGGAAGCTCTTGTAACCAAGGGTTGTTGGCTTGGCGTCCATCTCCTAATGCAACCGAGGTATATAAGGTTAGTTCATAACCCGCTTTACCTTTAGCTGATTGTTTTAGTTTGCGAACAGCGGCAGAAGCAGTACTTACGTTATCAGTACCGGTTTCATCGCCAGTGCTTTCTCCCTTTGGAGAAGCAGCTGATTTATTTTCAAAGACTCCGTTGCGAAGTGTTTCATTCCAACTAGAGCCATTTAAGACAGTATCTTTCCAGTTTTTACGAAGGTAGTCGTAGTATTTGCCTTTTTCTCCCGCCCAAACTAGTAATGATTCTTGAAATTGACGTGTGTCAAAAAGCGTTTGAATAGTAGGTTGCATTAAGGCATAGTGTGCTTTGTTGAAACGAACGTCTCCCCAACTTTCCAAATAATGTGGAGTAGTAGCTACATACTTACAGAGCTTAGCTGTTTCATCTTCTTTCATAGAAAATGCGACACTACAACTTACTTTTTTAAGCCCTTCAACAAATTCTTTAGCATTAGGTAAACTGTATGCAGGGTTAACACCGGCAATTAATAAAGCACCGATTTTGCCGGCATTCATATCTTTAACTAATTGAGCTACCGCTTGATTGTTACCCTGACGGATAAGACGTGGATTTTCAACATCCATAACTTGGCTATTCAGGGCCTCGTTAATAGCTAAGACAAGTAGCTGTGCTTCAGCTTCCGGAATACCGGAAACCACGACAGCACCTTTACCGGCAGATTGCAGTTGGCTTATTGCTTTTTTAACCGCGTCTTTTAATTTATTAGAAAGACTGATGCTAGAAGAGCCATTTACAATGTATTCATAAAGAGCGGCCAGTACCAATTTTTGTTCAGAAGGTTTAGCTAGCACACGTTTGTCGGCTTTAGCACCGGTTAACGACATATTAGCTTCAAATTGAATATGACGAGACATAGAGCCTCCTTTAGGGTCCCTACTTTCGGCATAACCTACTGCAAAGTTTCCGCCTTCCCAGTCTCCCAAGAAATCGGCACCTACAGATACAATAGTTTTTGCTTTTGCAAAATCGTATTCAGGCATGGCGCGGTAGCCATATTTTGCTTTAAAGGCATTTAAGATGTGTTCTTCAGAAACTGCATCGTACACAACGTGACGTGCGTTATATTTTGAAGCAAAAGTTTTGATTACCTTAGCAGTGGTGGGACTAGCAAATGTTTGCGTAAGTACAACCACTTCTCCGGTAACGTTATTTAAGTCATTTTGAACCGCACTATCTAAGTCTTTCCACGAAGCTTGTTTGTGGTCTTTTAAAGGCTGTTGTAGGCGTTGGTAATCATATAAAGACAATACAGAGCCCAATATACGAGCGTTATTCGTTGTTTTTTGACCGTTCATGTAGTTTTTGTCTACACGAATGGGGCGTGCCTCGCGTGTTTTTACCAATACCGGAGCAAAATCGAATCCGTCAGCAATAGTAGTGGCATAAAACTCGGGTCTGCCAGCTACCATATTTTTAGGTTGAACTACAAAAGGAACTGTTTTGATAACGGGACCTTCACAGGCTGCTAACGATGCAGCAGCAGTACTAAACCCAACAAATTTTAAGAAATCACGACGCGTAGTTTTACTCTTTTTTAGTGTCTTCTTGTCGCTTAAAAAATCTTCAATAGGAATCTCTTCTTGAAATTCTCGTTGGCGAAGAACATTATTTATAGCTTCATTGCCTTCGAGCTCTTCTATTGTACTCCAGTATTTTTTATTATTTGATGACATAATGTTTACCGCTTTCTCGTTATTAAATTAGTAATGGCATCTTCCGCATTCTAATCCACCCATCTGTGCTTCCGTCAGTTTTTCTACTCCGTATTTTTTAGATAGTTGTTCGTGGATTTTTTCATAATACTTATTGCCTTTCATTTTGACATCGGTTGTACGGTGACAATTAATACACCAGCCCATCGTCAATTTAGCATGTTGTTTTACAACTTCCATTTTTTGGATTTCACCGTGACATTTTTGACAGTCAATTTTTCCGACCATTACGTGTTGAGAGTGATTGAAATAGGCAAAATCCGGCAAGTTGTGAATGCGAACCCATTTTACGGGATGTGTTTCGCCGGTATATTGATGGGTTGTAGGATCCCATCCTACGGCCTTATACAGTTTGGCTATTTGTGAATCGTAATATTCTTTAGAGTGTTCTTTGGTTGCCGTTTCCGGAGCTACTTCAGATATAGCTTTGTGGCAGTTCATACATACATTTAATGAAGGCACACCAGAGGTTTTAGAAACGCGGGCAGAATAATGGCAGTATTTACAATCAATTTTATTCTGACCGGCATGAATACGGTGTGAGAAATGTATAGGTTGTACCGGTTGATAACCCTGATCTACCCCAACTTGCATCATATAGAAGTAGACCCAATAACTAGCTACTAAAGTAATGACGATAGAAGCCGTTACCATAATGAACTGGTTTTCGGCAATCATTTTCCAAAGAGGTTTATGCTTGGGTTTCTCTTCGGTATAAATTTCAATATTTTTTTCTTTAGCAAAACGAGTAAGGGTTTTATTAATCATCACTAAAATGATAATTAATAAAACAAGCACTATGGCTAAAATTCCTAAAATAAGATTAGTAGAAACACCGCTTCCATTTGCAGCAGTAGTTTTAGCAGAGGCTCCGGCAGTAGCAGCAACTTTAGGCTTGGGTTTGGGTTGCTCAACATAAGCTAAGATATCGTTGATATCTTCTTTACTTAATTGAGGAAAATGAGTCATAGCAACACCATTGTACTCTTCAAACAATTTGTTGGCATAGGCATCGCCAGATTTTAAAACAGCGGTGCTGTTATGTACCCATTTATAAATCCAATCTAAACTAGGAGCAACTTCAGTTACACCATGAAGTGCTGGACCGGTAGAGCGTTTATAACGCAGGTGACATGCAGCACAATTGGTGTTGAATAAGGCTTCACCTTTTTTAGCATCGCCTAATGATGAGCTTTTTGAAGAGCCTTCTTTTGAGGTTTCAGTTTTTTGAGCACTGCCATCGTTAGGACTGTCTTGTGCAAAAGTTGATTGAGAGAACGAAAACAGAACAGCTACAATGAGAAGTAGCAGTTTTGCAATGGAAAAATAAGGGTTCTGCTTTTTCATATGATGTTTAAATTAACTCCTTTAATCGGTATCGATTTTATTATTAAGGGGTTATCACAGATTATCTGAAGATAGCCCGCTTTTCTTGCGCAAAAATAATACTTAGAATCCATTTAGTATATGTTAGAGGGGTGTTAATGGTTAATTTATAACCTTTCTAAATAATGGTTCAACGCTTTAAAATATGGGAATAAATCTATATTTGTAAAGTAATTCAATTTGTTATGAAAAAAAATATTGTTTTCTTTTTTGCTTTTTGTGTACTGTTTAATTTTTCAAGCAAGGCACAAAGAGCAACTGTACATGTAAAAGAAAATCCAATGATTGATCAATTGGTGGATTTGCAGGCTAAAATGACCCAAAATAATCAAATAGGCCAGCGTTATAAGATACAGTTAGGGTCTTTTAGTGCTATTACGGAAGCTAAAAAAATTAGAAGTCAATTTAAAGCAGCACATCAAGGTTTTTCTACTCAAATTAAATATGAAGCCCCTAACTATAAGGTGTGGATAGGTAATTTTACCAGCCGACTTGCTGCCGAACGGGTTTTCGATAAAATAAAAAACACCTTTAAGAGTGCGCTTATTTTTAAGCCTAGTGCATAATTAACTTTATTATAGATCATTGTTTCGGCTAGATTATGTTAAATAATGATTTTAGGAAAGACAAATGTATCACTAAAGTTTCTGATGAGCTGTGCGTTATAGAGTATGCAAATAGATGTGATAATCCTTCCATTTTTATTAATAATTATACAAGGTGTATTTTTTCAATTAATATGGCAGATTCTTTAAATTTATGTCCTAAGAAAGCTTGGATATATGTAAAAATTGTACCTTTGTCCGAAATATTTTAGTGTAGAGAAAGACTTCACAGATTATGGATAGATTTTCTTTTCTCAATACCATTGATGTTGGGTATTTAGCAGAATTATACGACCAATATCTCCAATTTCCCGATAGTGTTGAGCCCAGTTGGCGCGCTTTTTTTCAAGGATTTGATTTTGCTAAGACTTCATATGGAGGCACAGAGCCCTCAGATGATTTTGTAGCAACTCCGCAAAATTCGTCTACAGAAAGCCACCGCCCCACAATAAATGTACAACCGCAAGATACCGATGGAATTCCTGACCAATTTATGAAGGAGTTTCAAGTAGTGCAACTTATTAATGCATATCGCTTACGCGGGCATTTGTTTACCAAAACAAACCCGGTGCGTGAACGCAGACATTATGAGCCCAATTTGGCTATTCAAAATTTTGGTTTGTCTGATGCAGACTTAGATACAGAATTTGAATCGGCTCGTTTGCTACGCATAGGCAAGGTGTCTCTTCGAAAAATTATAGACCATCTCACAAAAATATACTGTACCTATATAGGTGCAGAATATATGCATATTCAGCAGCCTGAGATGATAAAATGGATTCAGATTTATTTGAGTCAAAATGAAAATCAACCCAGCTTTTCTGTTGAAGAAAAGAAACAAATTCTGGGTAAATTAAATGAAGCTATTTCTTTTGAAAGCTTTTTAAACACCAAATATGTAGGGCAAAAACGCTTTTCTGTAGAAGGTAATGAAAGCCTTATTCCGGCACTAGACGCTTTAGTTGAAGCTGCAGCTGAAAAAGGCGTAGACGAATTTGTGATGGGAATGGCTCACCGAGGCCGTTTAAACACGTTGACCAATATCTTTGGAAAAAGCCCAACGGATATTTTCTTAGAGTTTGAAGGGAAAGACTACGAAGATAAAATGTTAGAAGGTGATGTAAAATATCACCTTGGCTGGACCTCTAAACGTAAAACACGTAGTGGTAAAGAAATTAATTTAAACCTGGCGCCCAACCCTTCTCATCTAGAAGCAGTGGGCTCTGTAGTTGAAGGTATTGTGCGTGCTAAGCAAGATGATCATCACCGCAAAGACCCAGAAAATGTGTTGCCTATTATTGTACATGGCGATGCAGCTATATCGGGTCAAGGGGTGGTTTATGAGACTATACAAATGTCTCAGTTAGAAGCTTACAAAACGCAAGGTACAATTCATATTGTAACCAATAATCAGATTGGGTTTACGACCAATTATACAGATGGACGTTCATCTACCTATTGTACAGATTTAGCCAAGCTCACTTTTTCACCGGTATTACATATTAATGCCGATGAACCGGAATCGGTAGTGCGCGGTATTCTTTTTGCACTCAATTTCCGTATGCATTTTAAACATGATGTGTTTATTGATTTGTTGGGTTATAGAAAATATGGGCACAACGAAGGTGATGAACCTCGATTTACGCAGCCTAAACTCTACAAATCTATAGCAAAACATAAAAATGCACGCGATACGTATGCGGCTCATTTAGAAAAAGAAGGAGTGATAGAAGCAGGGTATCTTAAACAGATAGAAAAAGCCTATAAAAGTCAATTAGAAAAAGATTTAGAGAGCTCTCATAAAATAGCCACGGCTGAAGTTACTCAGATAATGAAAAAGGAGTGGAAAGGGTTTACGTATGGAGACAGAGACGACATGCTCAAAACCATCGACACTACTTTTAGTCTAGAAAAACTCAATCATATAGCAGAGCGTGTAACGACTCTTCCTGAAGACTTAAAATTTATTCGCAAAGTACACCGCATTATCAACATGCGTAAAGAAATGTATTTTGAGGCTAATGCGATGGACTGGGGGATGGCAGAAACGCTAGCCTATGGTACGCTCTTAGAAGAGGGACACGATATTCGTTTAGCGGGTCAAGATTCTAAAAGAGGAACTTTTTCGCACCGTCATGGGGCACTTGTTACTGAAGATGGCAATGAAAATTGGATACCCCTAAACCATGTAGAAGACAAACAAGGAGAATTTATGATTTATAATTCTTTATTGTCAGAATATGCGGTTTTAGGTTTTGAATATGGATATGCAATGGCTAGCCCAAGTACCCTAAATATTTGGGAGGCTCAGTTTGGCGACTTTAGTAATGGTGCACAAATTGTTATAGACCAATATATTTCAGCTGCAGAAGACAAATGGAAATTACGTAATGGACTGGTGCTGTTTTTGCCACATGGTTATGAAGGGCAAGGCTCTGAGCACTCTTCTGCCAGAATGGAGCGTTACCTTCAATTGTGTTCAAGAGATAACATGTTTGTAGCCAACTGTACAACACCGGCTAATATGTATCACCTTTTACGCAGACAAGTAAAAATTAAGTATCGTAAACCGCTTATTTTCTTTACGCCTAAAAGTTTATTGAGACATCCAAGAGCTAAATCGACTAAAGAAGAATTGGCCAATGGTAGTTTTCAAATGTTAATAGACGATGCTACGACTAAAGTAAAAGACGTAAAAAGTGTGGTATTCTGTTCCGGAAAATTCTATTACGATTTATTGGCTGAAAAAGAAGCAAAGAAACGTAATGATGTGGCATTAGTGCGTCTAGAACAACTTTTTCCTTTACCGGAAAAAGAAATTCAAAAAACGATTAAGCGTTATAAGAATGCTCATGATATTGTTTGGGCACAAGAAGAACCTAGAAATATGGGGGCATATTCACATCTTTTATTACATTTGGAAGGTATTCAGAATTTTAGAGTATGCAGCCGTAAATTTTATGGGGCCCCTGCTTCCGGAAGCAGCCAGCGATTTAAACTTAACCAACAAGAAGTTATAGACAGTGTATTTAATACACCTAAAAAATAAACTCAATTATCAATTATCATAATTTAAAATTATGGCCTTAGAAATGAAAGTTCCCTCACCGGGAGAATCTATTACCGAAGTAGAAATTGCTCAGTGGCTGGTTGAAGACGGCGACTATGTTGAAAAAGATCAAGCAATTGCTGAAGTTGACAGTGATAAAGCAACACTTGAGCTTCCAGCTGAAGCAAGCGGTATAATTACCCTTAAAGCTGAAGAAGGAGATGCTGTTCCGGTGGGCGGCGTGGTTTGTTTAATTGATACGGATGCAGCCAAACCTGATGATGCATCTGCAGTTGCTGAAGAAGAAACTACTCCTGAAGAGAAAAAAGAAGAACCTAAACCGGTTTCTACTCCGGCACCAAATCCACAGCCGGTTAAAGCAGAAGCTAATAAAACGGCAGAAAAAAATTATGCAACCGGAACCCCTTCTCCGGCAGCTAGAAAAAGCTTGGCTGAAAAAGGAATTGATTCAGCTAGTGTTACCGGCAGTGGTAAAAACGGACGCATAACTAAAGAAGATGCTGTAAATGTACAGCCTTCTATGGGTACTCCGGGGCCGGGCTCTCGAGGTGAGTCTCGTAAGCGTATGTCTATGATGCGCCGTAAAACGGCTGAACGATTAGTGGCTTCTAAGAATGAAACGGCTATGTTAACCACGTTTAATGAGGTTGACATGTCGGCTATTTTTGAGTTGCGTAAACAGTATAAAGAACAATTTAAAGCAAAACACGGGGTTAGCCTTGGGTTTATGTCTTTCTTTACTAAAGCATGTATCCGCTCGTTAGATCTGTTTCCGGCAGTAAACAGCATGATAGATGATAAGGAAATGATTACATACGACTATAAAGATATCAGTATTGCTGTTTCGGGTCCACGTGGACTTACAGTTCCGGTTATTCGCAATGCAGAAAACCTGAGTTTTCGCGGTATAGAATCTGAAGTAAAACGCTTAGCTATTAGAGCGCGTGATGGTAAACTAACCGTTGATGAGATGACCGGAGGTACTTTTACCATTACCAATGGCGGTGTATTTGGCTCTATGCTTTCAACGCCTATTATCAACCCTCCGCAAAGTGCTATTTTAGGGATGCATAATATTGTAGAGCGCCCTGTGGCAGTTGATGGAAAAGTTGAGATACGACCCGTTATGTATGTGGCCTTGTCTTATGACCACCGTATTATTGACGGAAAAGAATCCGTTAGTTTCTTGTTTGAAATAAAAAAAGCCTTAGAAAGCCCAACTGAATTGTTGATGAATAATAATGTATTAGGAGCTTTAGAGCTCTAAGGTATTCCTTTTTTAAATAGGAGAAATATAAAGTCGCTTTTCGGGCGACTTTTTTGTTTTCTTATGGGCGATAATTGGTTGAAAAATAAGCGCTAATTTCCTAGTCTTAGCTAGATAAGCTTTGTAATTTTCTGTATTTTTGAGCAACTAAAAAAATAACATTATGTTTTCAAAAGAGACTTATCAAAATAGAAGAGCGGTTATACGAAATAAGATGCGTGAAGGGGTGTTGCTCTTCCTCGGAAATATTGAGAATCCGATGAACTTTGCAGACAACCCATATCCTTTTAGACAAGATAGCTCTTTCTTATATTATTTTGGTATTCAACAGCCCAAGATGGCAGCAGCTATCGATGTAGATTCAGATGAAACTATTCTTTTTGGTGATGAATTAAGTATAGATGAAATTGTGTGGATGGGTAGCCCTGAAACCATTCAGACTAAGGCAGAACGCTCAGGGGTTTCAATAGTTCACCCATACCAAAAACTTTTTGAGTACGTAAGAAAAGTGATAGCTGGAGGAAGAGAAGTACACTTTTTGCCTCCATATCAATCAGTTAATAAAATATTGCTGAGCAACCTTTTAGATACGGCTATTGTAGATCTGCAGCCTTCAGAAGAATTTATTCGCGCTATTGTAGCACAACGTGCCTATAAAGAAGCACAGGAGGTTGTTGAAATTGAAAAAGCGGTAAACGTTTCTAATGAAATGCATCTTCTAGCTATGCGTATGGCTAAACCCGGTGTAAAAGAATATGAAATTGTAAATGCCATGCAGCACTTGGCGGCAGATGCTGAATGTGGCTTTTCTTATCCATCTATTTTGTCGGTTAATGGCGAAATTTTACACAATCACTATCATGGGAACACCTTAAAAGAGGGGGATATGATTTTAAATGACTCAGGGGCAGAAACAGCTATGGGTTATGCCGGAGACTTGACGCGAACTTTTCCGGTATCCGGAAAATTTACAACCCGTCAACGTGAGTTGTACAGTATTGTATTAAAGGCTCTAGATGATGCTACTGCAATCATGAAACCGGGTATCAACTTTAAAGAAGTACACCTGCGTTCAGCATTAACCTTAACTGCCGGTTTAAAAGATTTAGGTCTTGTAAAAGGAAATGTAGAAGAAGCCGTAGCGAATAACGTTTTTACCCTGTTTTTTCAATGTGGAGTGGGGCACTTTATGGGCTTAGACGTTCACGATATGGAAGATTTAGGCGAAAAGTATGTAGGTTATACGGCTGATGCCCCTAAAGACACAAAAACTTTTGGATGGAAATCTTTGCGATTGGGTAGAGCCCTAGAAGAAAATCATGTAGTTACGGTAGAGCCCGGATTGTATTTTATTCCACAGCTGATAGATAGTTGGCAGAAAGAAAATAAACTATCTGAATTTATTAACTACGACAAAGTAAATGAGTACCGAAATTTTGGAGGTATTCGTATAGAAGATGACTATTTAATTACTAAAAATAGCTACAGAAAACTGGGTAACGGCCTTATTCGTACTGTTGAAGATGTAGAAGATTATTGCTCGGCCAATTAATGGTTTTTTAAAATTGTTTTAAGCTAAAGCCTAGGATGTATTTGTTAAAGAATACTTCCTAGGCTATTTTTTTATATTTTCATTTTGAATTGTGTAGCTTTTCGCTAAAAAACCCTTAGTTTTGCAGCACTTTTTTAAAAACCCCTTTTTGGAAATCAAAAAATAAACATTTTAGCTTAAGGTTATGTCTGATTTTTCCCGTCGTCGCAGATTAATTAAACTTCGTAGTCAGATTCATATTCCTCTGAAATTGAATCCCTTTGTATTTACTCGATCCTTCTTTATTTGGGTAATCTTAGGAATTCTTGGCGGAATAGTTACCGGGCTTTATTGGTTATTGATTTCTAACTTAATGGAATTTACTCACGAATTTCTTAAAGGCTGGCAAATCATTACGATTATGGGAGGCACCGGGTTGATTATCGGGCTAATTATTCATTTTTGGGGAGACCCGGGTGAATTGGATATAGTAGTGAACAACGTTCGCTTTAAAGGAGGGCACCTCGATACGAAGAACAACTTGCCTATGATTATTACTTCAGCCATCGGAATTGGGGCAGGAAGTAATGCGGGGCCTGAGGCACCAATGGTTCAGGTAAATGGCTCTATAGGTTCTTGGTTGGGAAGAAAATTTAATTTAAAAGGTCACGAAAAACGCTCGTTAAGTATTGCCGGAATGGCCATGGGGTTTTCAAATATGTTTGGCTCTGTTTTAGGAGGTAGTTTGTTTGCATTAGAGATTATGCATCACAAACGCATTACACAGTATTATAGGGCATTAATACCGACATTTGTAGCAGCAGGAACAGCATTTTTGGTCTTTCATCTTATAGTAGGAGTTGATTTGACCCCGGTATGGAGGCTGCCATTTGATTTTCATCAAGATAAAGGTGTTTGGGATTTAATCTATGCTATTGGTTATGGAGCTGTTGGGGCGATTGTGGGCTGGATGATTGTGTATGCTTTTAGAACCCTAGAAAAAGGATTTAAAAAAGCAAAAATGCCTTTTTATATACAGACAACCCTTAGTGGACTTATACTTGGTTTTTTGGGATGGAAATTACCGGTAACACGCTATTTTTCTCACTTTGAGTTTATTCAATTAGTAAAAGGTTCTTGGGCTTTTTGGCTGTTGGTTACTATTATTTTGGTGAAGATTTTTAGTATGGCGCTTTGTGTTACTTCAGGCTGGCGAGGCGGTTTTATTGTGCCTATTTTCTTTATTGGGGCAGCTGTAGGAATGATGGTGTGTGGTATTTTTCCTGATCAAAATGTGGGGTTGGCCGTAGTTTGTTGTATGGCTGCTGTTAATGCCTGCGTTACGCGTACTCTTTTGAGTAGCGTTTTGTTGGTGGCTACGCTTACCGGTTATCAGCTCTTAATTCCTATATTATTTGCCGGACTTACCGGCTTCTTCCTAGCGCCAAAATCACCTATGATTGCGGCTGAGATGGGAAAATCTATGGAATAAAGCGGTTTCCTTTTATGAGCTAAACTAGCTAAGATTTTATTTTTTGTAGACTTTCATATACCAGTTCTGCTTCAAAGCCTTTCCGCAAAAGGTAGTCAATTGTTTTTCTCTTTTGCTCTGCTAAAGGAAGCTGATGGAGTGTTTTTAACCGTTTGGTCAAAAGTAGTTGAAAAGTTTTTAGGTATTCTGTCTCGTCAATTTCTTGTTGTAGAGAATGTGTTATGAGTTGTTCAGCAATCTGCCTGTTTTTAAGTTCTTGTACAATGCGGTATTTTCCCCATTGACTGAGATAAAACTTGTCGTGTACAAAGATTTCTGCAAAGCGTTTTTCATTTAAAAAATTGTCGGTTTTTAATTGAGTAATGATAGTGTCTTGTAGGTTTTTAGGCACATTCAACATAGTCATTTTTTCATAAACTTCTTTAGGGCAGCGCTCGCGGTAAGCACAGTAGCGTTGCAACTTGTTTAATGCTTCTTTAGCTGAGATAGGTTGAGTAGCTTTCATACTTGCGAATGTAAAAAACAAAACCCCAAACAGCAAGGCTGCTTGGGGTTTGAAAATTTATGAAATCACTTCTCCGTTTTTATCGTGAAAGTGATATTCGAGGTACGTGTAAGCATCTCTTGGTAAAATTTTTACCCAACGTTTGTGGTCTAAATACCACTTGTGTTGGGGTGATGGAAGGCCTTTCGTTAAAAAGGCGGCTATAAAAGGATGAGCGCTTAAACTCAAATTTTTATAGCCTTTGTGAATTAGTTTTTGGAGATCGACCTGAATTTTGTCGACAATTACAATAGGGGCTTCTATCTCCCCATTTCCATTAGGGTTTTCCTCACGTGTTTTAATCTTTGTTTCCGGTCTTACACGTTGGCGTGTAATTTGGATTAGACCAAACTTAGTGGGAGGTAATATTTTGTGCTTAGCAGGGTCGTCATTCATAGTTTCTGAAAGGTGATCGAAGAGTTTTTTTCGATCTCCGGCACTTTTCATATCAATAAAATCAACTACAATGATACCCCCCATGTCGCGCAATCGTAATTGGCGTGCTACTTCAGTAGCACTAATAAGGTTGACTTCTAGGGCTGTTTCTTCTTGCGTTTTAGCTTTGTTACTGCGGTTACCGCTATTTACGTCAATAACGTGCATAGCTTCGGTATGGTCAATAACCAAATAAGCTCCTTTGCTCATAGAAACAGTCCTACCGAAGGAAGTTTTTATTTGGCGTTCAATGCCGTATTTTTCAAATAGGGGCACTTTTGATTTGTACAATTTTACAACAGACTCTTTTCCTGAAGAAATAGTGGCTACTTGATCTTTAATTTGATGATATAAATCTTCATCATTTGTGCGTATAGACGTAAACGAATCATTAAATATATCGCGTATAAAAGAAGAAGCCCAGCTCAACTCTCCAAGTACTTTTGCCGGAGAGCCTGCATTTTTTAGTTTTTTGCACATAGCCGTCCAACGGCTCATAAGTTTTTGAATGTCCTGATCTAAGTCGGCTACTTTTTTTCCTTCGGCTACGGTGCGTACAATAACGCCAAATCCTTTGGGTTTGATGCTTTTTACGAGTCGTTTTAATCGTTCTTTTTCACCGCGTTTTTTTATCTTTTGAGAGATAGAAATACGGTCTGAAAAAGGAACGAGAACGACATATCTGCCAGGAAAAGAAAGTTCGCTGCTTAGTCTTGGTCCTTTTGTTGAAATAGGTTCTTTGACAATTTGTACCAATATAGATTGGTTGGGATGTATAGCATCTGCAATGCTTCCATCTTTGTCAATATCTTGTTCAAAAGGATAATTTTTTAATTTGAAATCCTTGAGTTTACCTGCGCTTACACGTTTTATGAATTTTAATAAAGAAAGTATTTGTGGGCCAAGATCATGATAGTGTAAAAAACCATCTTTCTCATACCCAACGTCTACAAAAGAGGCGTTTAATCCGGAAAGTACTTTTCTGACTTTAGACAGATACACATCGCCTACGGCAATATGATTTTTTTCCTTACTTTCTTTATGTAATTCAATTAGTTTTCCATCTTTTAACAAGGCAAAATCAACGGCATCAGAACTTGAATGAATAATTAATTCTTTGCTCATGCATATTCGATTTTTATCCACGCTTTTTTATAAAAGCATAGATGGATTAAACAAATTTATCACAGGTTTTGATTGTGACTTTTTCGAAGAAATCTAATAAAGATTTCGTTTTCAAAGAACGTAAGGTGAGCGTTTGCTCAAAAATACATTGTCATCACCGAAGACCTATGTCTCCGGTGATGATGGTCAATTATTTTTTCTTGTGTCGGTTAGCTCGACTACGTTTTTTACGTTTGTGTTTGGCTATTTTGTGACGTTTTTTCTTTTTACCACTTGACATTGATAAGGTGTTTTTAAAGTTATTTTACGGGTACGTTTTCTTTTACGCTTTCAACAAAGACTTTTGCCGGTTTGAAAGCGGGAATGTTGTGTGCCGGAATTTTAATGGTCGTGTTTTTAGAGATGTTTCTACCGGTTTTTTCAGCACGTTTTTTCACAATAAAGCTTCCAAAACCACGAAGATAAACGTTTTCTCCTCCTTCTAATGAATCTTTAATTTCAGTCATAAATGTTTCAACCATAGCCTGAATGTCATTCTTTTCCATGCCAAGCTTGTCCGAAATGTTGTTTACAATTTCTGCTTTTGTCATATTTCTACTCTTTAATTTTTCGCTCGAAATTTTGAGTGGCAAATATACTAATTAAATATTCAAAACCTAAAAGCATAACCCTTTAAATTATAACGGAATAAACTCGTATTATTGCACAAAAAATTGTGCCCGATTTTTCTACTACATTATTACAATGGTATTTTGAAAATAAACGCGATTTGCCCTGGCGAGAAACAACTGACCCCTATAAAATTTGGTTAAGCGAAGTAATCTTGCAACAAACACGGGTGGCACAAGGATTGCCTTATTATCAGCGATTTATTAAGAATTTTCCGTCTGTTTATGAATTGGCTAACGCTTCAGAAGAGCGTGTTTTAAAGTTGTGGCAGGGGCTGGGGTATTATTCTCGTGCTAGAAATTTGCACGCTGCTGCACAAATGGTGGTAGCTGATTATAACGGCGTTTTTCCGAAAAACTATGCAGATCTTAAAAAATTAAAGGGGGTTGGTGAGTATACAGCTAGTGCGGTTGCCTCAATAGTGGGTCAGGAGCCGGTGGCAGTTTTAGATGGTAATGTTTATAGGGTATTGGCACGTTTTTTAGGAATAGATACACCTATTAATATTACAGCGGGGAAAAGGCTATTTAAAGAAAAAGCGGAAAGATTATTAGATAAAAAAAAGCCGGGGCAATACAATCAGGCTGTTATGGAGTTTGGAGCACTTCAGTGTAAGCCTCAAAACCCCGATTGTTTTTCTTGCCCGTTACAGACAACATGTGTGGCACATCAACAAGGAAAAGTAACAGAGCTGCCTGTAAAAATAAAAAAGTTGAAGGTGCGTAAACGATACCTTAATTATATAGTATTTTTTTCGGCTGATAAAAAGACGATTTTGTGCAAACGAGTGGGCAAAGGAATTTGGCAAAATTTGTACGAATTTCCTTTAATAGAGACGTCAAAAGAAATTACAAAATCAACGTTGTTACATACTACTCAGTTTAAGGGATTGACTGCCGAGAGTGTTTCTCCTTACACTAAAAAAAGTATCAAACATTTACTGTCTCATCAAAAATTACTGATAAAATTTTGGCTGGTAACCGTAAAAGAAATCCCACAGCTTTCTTGGATAAAAAATGAGACAGTTGTAAAGTGGAGTCAAGTAGATGAAAACCCGGTTCCGATTGTTATTCACAAGTTTATAGAAGCTGTTAGCACTCCTTTAGAAAAGTGACTTTACGACTAATTTGAAGGCTTAAAAAGGGGGCAAGCAAAACTTTTTGTACATTTACCTAATTAAGAGTAAATTTGAACACTTTATTTTTGTAAATCCCCTAAATAAAATGTTAGGGACAAGTTTGAAAACGAGACATATATGGCAACACGCGGAACACTCAATAAAGTTATGCTTATAGGACACACGGGAGATGATGTAAAGATGCACTATTTTGAAAACGGAGGCTGTGTGGGTAATTTTCCGTTAGCTACAAATGATAGCTATGTAAACAAAACTAGCGGAGAGCAAGTTACGAGTACTGAGTGGCACAACATTGTGGTGCGTAATAAAGCCGCCGAGATTTGTGAGAAATATCTAAAAAAAGGAGATAAAGTTTATGTAGAAGGGCGTATAAGAACGCGTAAATATGAAGATAGTAATGGGGTAGAACGCTACGTGACAGAGATTTTGGCAAAAGATTTCACCTTTTTAACCCCTAAAGGTCAAAGCGAAAGCACTGTAAGTGCCCAAACACCTTCAACAAATAAACCCTCAGCAAGTTCTGCTACTTCTGTAGAAGAGGAAGAGGATGACCTGCCTTTTTAAGTAAAATCAATTAGCCTTGGATCCTGACCCGTCTAGTTTTCTGTTGGTTACTCAATTTGGATACCCCGAATTAATCAGTATACTGGTAATTGTGGTATTGTTGCTTTGTTCGGCCTTAGTTTCAGGGGCTGAGGTAGCCTTGTTTTCCCTAAAAAGAACAGATTTTCCGGAAGATAGAGAAGAATACACTTCGCACCAACAAATTCTCATTAAGTTACTTAACAAACCGCAACGCTTGTTGGCTACAATTTTGGTGGCTAATACTTTTGTTAATATTGCGATTGTCTTGATATTTGATAATTTAGGGAGTGTTCTTTTTGATGATATTCACGTAGTTTTTTATGGAATTAGTCTGCAATTTGTGTTGAAAGTAATTGTAGCTACTTTCCTTATTTTGCTTTTTGGTGAAATATTACCTAAAATTTATGCAGCTCGTAAAAATGTAAAATTTGCCAATTTTATGGCTGTGCCATTAAAGGTATTGGATCAAGTGCTGAGTATTTTTAGTGTGCCTATGCGGTTTATAACGCGGGCTATTCAACGACATTTAGGCGAGCATAATAGCGCTTTTGGAGTAGATCAGTTATCACAAGCGCTAGATTTAGCCGATGAAGAAGACACTACTGAAGAAGAGCATGAAATATTACAAAGCATAGTTTCGTTTGGCAATACAGATACCAAACAGGTTATGCAACCCAGAACAGATATTTTTGCCTTAAATATTAAGCAACCTTACGCAGCTATTATTCCGGAGATTGTGGCGCATGGCTATTCGCGTATTCCGGTTTATGAAGAAAATTTAGATCATGTAAAAGGCATTTTGTACAGTAAAGATTTACTTCCATATTTAGATAAAAGTGATTTTGCTTGGAAAAATTTGTTGCGAGAACCCTATTTTGTGCCAGAAAACAAAAAGCTAGATGATTTACTGAATGAATTTAAAGAGAAGAAAAACCACATGGCTATTGTGGTAGATGAATACGGCGGTACAAGTGGGCTGGTTTCTATGGAGGATATTATTGAAGAAATAGTAGGCGAGATTAGCGATGAGTTTGATGATGCCGATTTGGTGTATTCAAAACTAGATGAAAACACCTATATTTTTGAAGGAAAAACTTCACTAATTGATTTTTACAGAATAGCTCATATTGAAAGTGCAGAACTTTTTGAAGACAATAAAGGAGATTCAGATACTATCGCAGGTTTTCTATTAGAAGTTTCAGGTAGTTTTCCTAAAAGAGGAGAAAAAATAACCTTTCACGAATACGTTTTTACGATTGAAGCGGTAGATGAAAAACGTATTAAACAAATAAAATTTACCGGATAGTGAGAAAATGGTTGGTCATATTTATAGGAGTAATTGCTTTTGTAGCTTGTCAAAAACATTATGAACCCAAACCAAAGGGTTTTCTGGCACTAACCTATCCGCCTCATCAGTATGAAAAAGTGGATATTGGTTGTCCGTACACGTTTAAAAAAAATAAAATAGCAATTATTAAACCATCCTATTTACACGACCCTTGTCGCATAGACATAGTGTATCCTAAGATGGCAGGAACAATTTATTTGACCTATAAACCTGTGAAAAAAAATTTGATTAAGTTATTGAAAGATGCACAAAAAATGCCCCTAAAGCATACCATTAAAGCCGATCAAATTATTGGTGATGCCTACATAAATAAGAAGCATCACACCTATGGGATGCTGTACACCATTACCGGAAATGCAGCCTCGCAGGCCCAATTTTATTTAACAGATAGTACTCGACACTTTATGCTAGGCGCCATTTATTTTAAGCGATTACCTAATTATGATTCTATTTACCCGGCGGCTCAATACCTTATTCAAGATATGAAAAAACTGATGGAGAGCTTGCAATGGAAATCAAATAAATAATTTACTATGAGATTTGTAGAACAAACAGCACAGTATTTAAGAGAACGCGGTTTCAAAAACCCGGAAATAGGTATTATTTTGGGCACGGGATTAGACGGTATCTTAAAAGAAATGACGATTATAGAAAAAATAAACTATAATCATATACCGCATTTTCCTACGGCTACTATAGAGCTTCATAGAGGGCGCCTTATTTTTGGAGAATTTGAAGGTAAAAAGGTGGTGGTTATGCAAGGCCGGTTTCATTTGTATGAAGGCTATACGTTTCAAGACATTGTTTTTCCGGTAAGAATTATGGCAGAATTAGGCATTCAACGACTGTTGGTGTCTAATGCATCAGGCGCACTCAATAAAGATTATAAAAAGGGCGACTTGATGTTGATTAATGATCATATCAACTTACAAGGTGGGTCGCCATTGGCGTATAAAGGAGTGGGGCAGTATGGTAACCGCTTTGTGGATATGGGTTGCCCGTATGATGCAGCTATGAATGCGCAGATGGAACAAATTGCTCAAGAAAAAAAGATAATCCTTCATAAAGGAGTGTATGCAGCAGTAGTAGGTCCACAGTTAGAAACACGAGCAGAATATAGGTATTTGCGTATTATAGGAGCAGATGCAGTGGGAATGAGCACCGTTCCGGAAATTATTGTGGCCAACCAAGCTAAAATACCGGTAGTGGCGGTTTCTGTACTTACCGATGAATGCGATCCGGAAAACTTGCAGTCGGTAAGTATTGAAGACATTATTAAAGTTGCAGAAGAGGCAGAACCCAAAATGATAGCTATCTTTAGTGCTTTAGTTCGTCATCTTGATTGACACAAGAATGAACTACCGTAGATAAATTAATCAAAGAAAATTGCCCTTAATGTTGATTTTGTATTTTTGTGTGCTATGAAGGAAGAAAAAGTTATCTTGGTGAATGAAAAGGACGAACCGATTGGGTTGATGGAGAAAATGGAAGCGCATCAAAAAGCGCTGTTACATCGTGCTTTTTCGGTTTTTGTGTTTAATGATAAAAATGAGGTTTTGTTGCAAAAAAGAGCGGCAAACAAATATCATTCCCCCGGATTGTGGACCAACACATGCTGTAGTCATCCCAGAGAGGGTGAAACGGTTTTAGAAGCAGGAAAACGCCGTTTACAAGAAGAAATGGGGTTTCAAACATCGTTAAAAGAAACCACTTCGTTTATTTATAAGGCGCCGTTTGATAATGGGCTTACAGAACACGAATACGACCATGTTTTGGTGGGGCATTATAAAGGAGAACCTCAAATTAATCTTGCCGAGGTAGCAGACTGGAAATGGATTACGTTAACAGATCTTCAGTTAGATATTAAAGAACATCCGGAAAGTTATACGGCTTGGTTTAAAATTATTTTTGATAAATATTATCATCATATTTCATAGACTTTGGGAGAAAAAACAATTAAAATAGGCGATAAAATTCCTTCTTTTTCAGCAAAAGACCAGTATGGAAATCCTTTTAAATTAGACACGCTAGTAGGAGAAAAGGGAATAGTTCTTTATTTTTATCCAAAAGACTTTACGCCGGGGTGCACTAAAGAGGCTTGTCAATTTGCGCGCGATTATGCTATGTTTAAAGCCTTGGGTGTAGAAGTAATAGGAGTTAGTTCAGACAGGGTGTGTGCTCATCACCGGTTTACAAAAAAATATGATTTGCCATTTGTACTGTTGTCAGACCCTAAACAAAAAATTCGTCATTTGCTGGGCATTAAAAAACACGGATTGGGGTTTATTCCGGGAAGAGAAACATTATTGATAGATAAAAATGGAATTTTGCAGTGGCGCTATCGCCAATTAAAAGCTTCTGAACACGCTGCCAAAACCTTAAAAAAAGCAAAAGTATTATTTTATGAAGACTGAGTTATATCCACTCAAATTTCGACCCATTTTAAAAGAAAAAATTTGGGGTGGTCAGAAACTGCAAACTGTTTTGCAGAAAGAAACTACAACAGAGCAAGTAGGAGAAAGCTGGGAGATTAGTGCTGTAAAAGGAAGTGTATCTGTCGTTAAAAATGGAGCGCTGGCCGGGCAATCGTTAACGCAGTTGTTGGCGGTATATAAAGATAAGTTGGTGGGAAAAAAAGTATATGCTCAATACGGTGAAAAATTTCCGCTATTGTTTAAATTTATAGATGCAAAAGACAATTTATCATTACAAGTACACCCTGATGATGTGTTAGCTCAAAAGCGTCATCAATCTTTTGGCAAGACAGAGATGTGGTATGTAATGCAAGCTGATGAAGGAGCCGGATTGTATGTAGGATTTAAGCCGGGTACTACAAAACAAGATTATAAAGATGCTTTAGCAGCAGAAACGTTACAAGACTTAATGAATTTTGAGCCGGTGACTTCAGGCTCCGTATTTTTTATAAAACCGGGCTTAGTGCACGCCATCGGTAAGGGGGTACTCTTGGCAGAAATTCAACAGAGTTCTGATATTACGTATCGTGTGTTTGATTGGAACCGGCGTGATAAAGAAGGAAAACAGCGAGAATTACATACGAATTTGGCAGTAGATGCTATTGATTTTCAATTTGAAGACTATAAGGTAAACTACAATCAACAGGCAGAAGGAACCACAGATTTGGTGATAAATAAATATTTTAAAACCAGAAAATATTCATTGAGCAAGACCGAAGTAATAAACTATGAAGCGGAAGACTCTTTTGTGGTCTTGATGAACGTTAAAGGAGAGGTTGAGGTAAAAACAACTTCGGGTAGTGTAGTCTTAAAAAAGGGAGAAACCTTGTTGTTGCCAGCTTGTACAGAAAAAGTTGAATTACACACAGAAGGGGCAGATATTTTAGTGGTAACCGTTTAAGTAACGGGTTAAACGGGTTGAATTTTCATAAACCGGAAACATGTTCAAAACTTAATATTTTGGTAACATGTTTTTTCTAGCAAATAAAATGAGCGTGTGCAACTTTGCATGTTAATTATTTTTTATGGAGACTATTTACATCGCTATACTTATTATTCTTGTGGGCTTATCGGTTGTAGGGCTAGTAGCCGGAGTAAGCAATGACGCGGTAAATTTTTTGGCATCGGCTATAGGCTCTAAGGTTGCTTCTATGCGCACCGTCTTTGTGGTGGCTAGTATTGGGGTAATTATTGGCGCTACGTTTTCTACCGGGATGATGGTTATTCCGAGAAGTGGTATTTTTCATCCGGGCATGTTTCATTTTAATGATGTCATGTTTATTTTTACGGCGGTGGTATTGGCCAATGTCTTGTTGCTCGACTTTTTTAACTCCCTAGGATTACCTACTTCAACCTCTGTCTCTATTGTATTTGAATTGTTGGGCGCGGCAGCCTGTATTGCTTTTATTAAAATATACCACAACGGTAATACACAGGCACTATTAGATTTTTTAAATACGTCAAAAGTAACCGAAATTATTATCGCTATTTTATTATCAGTGGCTTTGGCATTTACTTTAGGTGCTGTTGTACAGTACATTTCGCGGCTTATCTTTACATTTCAATTTGAAAAAAAAATAAAATATATAGGTGCTATTTTTGGCGGTGTTTCGCTTACGGCACTTACCTATTTTATATTAATAAAAGGATTGAGTAGTGTGTCTTTTGTACCACACGCAACAATAGCATATATACGAAATAATGTTTTTGTAGTGATATTGCTTTCTTTGGTGTTTTGGACAATAGTTTCACAGTTGTTAATGACTGCCTTTAAAAGCAATATTTTAAAAATTATCATCCTTGTAGGAACATTTGCTTTGGCCTTAGCTTTTGCCGGTAACGATTTAGTTAATTTTATAGGCGTTCCTCTAGCAGCGGTAGATGCATTTAATATTTGGCACCACGCCTTTGCAGCTACCGGCGTTAATCCGTCAGATTTTGCAATGAGTGGATTAGCTGAAGCACCCCCGGCTACTTCTACGTTATATTTGTTAATTGCCGGCGTAATTATGGTGCTAACGCTTTGGTTTTCTAAAAAAGCGCGAACTGTGGTAGAAACCGGGGTGAATTTAGCCCGACAAAGTGATGGAGATGAAAAATTTCAACCCAATCATTTATCAAGGGTCATTGTACGTTATTCTATTGTGGTTATTAATGCGGCAAGCATACTCCTGCCACGTAGTATGCGCGAAAAGATTGAAGCTAGGTTTCAAAAACCGGATGCTATTTTAAGTGATAAACGTATTGATGCTCCGGCTTTTGATACAGTTCGCGCTTCAGTGAATTTGGTAGTGGCTGCTATTCTTATTTCTATTGGTACTAATATGCAACTTCCACTATCTACCACGTATGTTACCTTTATGGTAACAATGGGGACTTCGTTGTCTGATCGCGCGTGGGATAGGGAAAGTGCGGTGTACCGTGTTTCTGGCGTGTTGAAAGTTGTAGGCGGCTGGTTTGCCACCGCATTGATAGCATTTGTAGGAGCGGCCATTTTTGCGGCACTACTCTGGTTTGGGGGGCTTACTGCGGTAGTTATCCTCTCTGCTATAGCAATTGTTATTGTGATACGAAGTGCGGTTGTTCATTCTAAAAAGATGAAAGCCGAAAAACAAAAAAGACGTTTTAATCGACAAGATATTAAAACGATTAATGGTATTACCCTTGAGGTGTCTGACAATATTTCTAGCGTGATTAACGGAATCAATAAACGGTATGACAAGGTGATTAACCACCTGGGATATCAAGATTTGGCTAAGCTCAAAAAAGACACCAAGAAGCTTAAAAAAATTGAAGAAGAAGTAGAAGAATTGAAAGATAATGTGTACTACCTAATACAAACCATGGAAGAAGATTCTGTAGAAGCCAGTAGCTTTTACATTATGTTTTTAGACTATTTAGAGAGTATGGTAGAATCGCTTGGTGAGATTACGCGTTCTAGTTATGAGCATGTTAATAACAATCATAAAAATTTAAAGTTTAATCAAATTCGCGACCTTAAGAAAATGGGACGAGAAATGACGCTTCTTTTTGATGCTGTAATTGATACGTTTGATAACCGCGCTTTTGGTAATATAGACAGAATTGTAAGCAACCGCTCTTTCTTGTTAAATGATGTTTCGGAGTTAATTCAAAAACAAATCCGTAGAATTCGTACTACTGAAAGTAGTCGAAAAAACACAAAACTCTATTTCGGACTTCTTTTAGAAACCAAAGATTTAATCACTTCTACGATAAATTTACTGCACTTATTTCAAGATTTTTATGCCGAAGCACGTCGCGAGTTATAAGTGTTGCTAATAACCTATTTTTTACATTCTTAATATTTTGGTAATACAAATTTTGTGATTATCTGCAAGCAAGGTTGCATTTTTGCCCCCAAATCATAAAGAGTATGGAGACGATATACCTTATTATGCTGGCCATTATTGTTTGTTTATCTATTGCTGATTTAGTAGTAGGAGTGAGTAATGATGCCGTAAATTTTTTAAACTCTGCGGTAGGGTCTAAAGCTTTTTCATTACGTTCAATTTTAATAGTTGCCAGTATTGGTATCTTTGTGGGAGCCGGTTTTTCGAGTGGAATGATGGAAGTGGCTCGAAAAGGAATTTTTAACCCGGGAGAATTCTATTTTGATGAAATTATGATTGTCTTTACGGCAGTTATGCTGGCAGATGTGCTGTTACTCGATTTCTTCAATACACTAGGATTACCTACTTCTACTACAGTTTCTATTGTCTTTGATTTATTAGGAGCCAGCGTGGCTGTAGCCTTTTTAAAACTTAATCAAACAGATGGTAATATTGCCAACATTATAAACTACATAAATTCAGATAAAGTAGGGGTTATTATTGTAGCCATATTTTTATCGGTAGCTCTGGCATTTGCGGTAGGTTCTATTGTTCAATATATATCACGACTGATTTTTTCTTTTCAATATGAAAAAAAATTAAAGCACTTTGGTGCTGTTTTTGGCGGGATGGCTTTTACGGCTATTACGTTTTTTATTTTCTTAAAAGGTATGCACGACATGCCGTTTATTTCAGCTTCAGCAAAAGACTTTATAACGCATAATACGCTTCTAATTGTGGGAGGTAGTTTTGCTTTTTGGACATTGCTTTCTTTTCTTATGTGCACAGTTTTCAAAATAAATATACTGAAAGCCGTTATTGCGGTGGGTACTTTTGCCTTAGCCCTTGCTTTTGCCGGAAATGATTTGGTAAATTTTATAGGTGTACCCATAGCTGCTTTACAGTCATTTAATTTATGGGCAGATAGTGGAGTGGGAGTTTCTCAATTTGTAATGACTGGTTTGGCAGGAGAGGTAGCCACCCCAACATACTTGCTCTTAATTGCCGGTGTAATTATGGTACTGGCTTTGTGGTTTTCTAAAAAGGCACGGCATGTAATGGCTACAGAACTTAACTTATCACGCCAAAGTGAAGGAAAAGAAAAATTTAGACCCAATTTTTTGTCACGCGTTGTGGTGCGTTATTCTATTAGAACTAGCAAGGCTTTAGGAGCTATTACTCCTAAAGGAGTGGGGGAGATGATAGATGCAAAATTTCAGAAACCACAATTTTCTGACACTCAAAAGAATGAGGTTCCTATGTTTGACTTGGTGCGAGCTTCTGTAAATTTAGTAGTGGCTAGTATTTTAATTGCTATTGGTACAAGCTATAAATTGCCACTGTCTACTACCTACGTAACTTTTATGGTGGCTATGGGTACCTCTTTAGCCGATAGAGCTTGGGATAGAGAGAGCGCTGTTTATAGGGTGGCCGGTGTGTTTAATGTAATTGGTGGATGGTTTGTAACAGCCATAGGAGCCTTTTTAACGGCTGCTATTTTTGCGGTACTTATTTGGTTTGGAGGAATTACTGCAGTAATTATTTTAGCCGGTTTGGCCTTCTTTTTAATGATACGCAGCGCGGTGGTACATGCTAGAAAAACTAAAAAACAAGAACAAGCCAAACGCCTTAATAAACAAGATATTAGTACCATAAATGAAATTACGCTTGAATCGTCGGCTACTATTTCAAATGTTATCCGTAAGTCAGGTAAGCGGTATGATAAGGTAATCAATCATTTGGGATATCAAGATTTAGTGAAGCTTAAAAAGGACACTAAAAAGCTGAAGAAGATTGAAAGCGAAGTAGAAGAACTAAAAGACAATGTATTTGACTACATCAAAAACCTTCCGGATGACTCAGTAGAAGCAAGTAAGTTTTACATCTTGTGTTTAGACTATCTAGAAAATATGGTAGAACCGCTTCGTGAAATTACACAGGCCAGTTATGAACACGTCAATAATAATCACAAGAACCTTACCTTTACTCAGATTAGGGAGTTGAAGAAGATGAGTTTTGAAATTACTTATTTGTTTAAAGAAATTGTGGTCGTTTTTGAAACGCAATCTTTTGAAAAGATTGAAGGGATTATTGAAAACAAAATATCGCTGTCTGATGATGTTTCACTCTTAATTCAGAAACAAATTAGGCGTGTGCGTACTACAGAAAGCAGTCGCAAAAACACCAAATTGTATTTTGCTACCTTATTGAAGACACGAGAATTACTAGCAGCTACGTTAAACCTGCTTCATTTGTTTAATGATTTTTATGATGAAGCAAGAAAGCAATTATAGGTTTGTAAATAATAGCGTCTAAAACGATTTTAGTGGCTAACTAATGTTAGATTATAGGTAACCTTTAATTTGAGAAGTCATTTTTACCATTCTATAAAAGGATATCATTCATCAATAATTACTGGTTTTCTTTGCATTAAGTACAGGCGGATAAAATCGCGTAGCGCTGGCATAACCATGTTCCATTCAACCTCTTTTCCTTTGGTTAAGAGCAGATAATTGTCTTCAATAATGATTCGTTTTACGTAAGAAAAATGTTGAAACAGGGCTCGTGTTAAGGCATATTGTTCACCCACCGTTTCATTATATAAATGTTGAATACGGTTAATGACTAATTTTTTGCCACATACAAATTTTAATTCACCCGGACCGGAAGGAGCCATTTCGGCATAGACGCTAACAGGTATTTTTTTCTGTGAAGGAACGTAGTTGGGAGCAAGAATAGGATGGCCTGCGTTGAGGTAGTTGGTTATCTTTTTAGAAACGGCTTCAGCATAATCATCCCACAAAAAATTGTCTTTTATTTTTATGGCTACATAGTTGTCTGCTAAAAAAAGTTGCGCAACAAAAGGCAACTTGAAGAGTTTTTGGGCTAGCGGAGATAGTAGAGCCTCATCAGCATTAGTAAATTTAAACCGATCGTTCTGCACTAAAAAGTGATTTGCTTCAAATTTTAGGATGTTTTGATGAGCGGTTGATGTACTTTTTATACTGTAAGAGCGCATAAAAATGAATTTTGAACAAAAGTATAAAGATATGATGCAAGTTGAAAAAATACTCGATTAAAAATATCTTTATATGATATAATCGAAAATTCAATATCTTTACTCTTCTGTTTTAAATACGCTGTATATTGTCTGTTAAAATTAAAAGACCACTACTGCTCATCTTTATCTTGGGTTGGGCTCTGTCATTACAGGCTCAACAGAGAGGAGTTCCGGTTTATACAGATTATTTAACAGATAATTTATACTTACTTTTTCCTTCTATGGCCGGAGCAGCACAACATAGTAAGGTACGGCTTACAGGGCGTAAACAGTGGAGTGGTGTAAAAGACGCCCCGAGCTTGCAAACCCTTACAATTAACGGTAGATTAAAAGGAAGCCAAGTAGGTTTAGGAGCTATTTTATTTAATGATCGTAATGGGTATTTTTCACATCAAGGTGCCTATGCCACTTTTGCCTACCACCTTCTGTTTTCTAGAGATGAGATTGTATTAAATCAGCTTTCTTTTGGGCTGAGTGTAGGTGTTTTACAAGAAAAAGTAGACGAGTCAGAATTTTCTGGCTATGATCCGGTGTTGGTGGGTGGAAAAAACAAGCAAACCTATTTTAATGTAGATTTTGGCCTGTCGTATTATTATGTCAATTTCTTTGCACACTTAGCCGTTAAAAACATCATTCCTGAAAAAAGTGATCTTTTTTCTTCAGATTTACAATTGGATAACCAGCGACAATATTTATTTTTAACGGGATTTACGTTAGCCTCTAGAACAGAAAAGTGGCTTTTTGTTCCTTCAGTTTTGCTTCAATATAGAGAAGCCACGAATGAGGCTTTAGGAGATTTAAACGGAAAAGTGTACCGCAATTTTGATTGGGGGCAATTGTGGGGTGGGGTTTCATATAGACGAAGTTTACATGGAGCTAAGCGCACGTTAAAAAATGGGGTGGTTCTTAGCTACCCGGCACAATTTATAACGCCATTCTTAGGGGTACGCTATAAGCATTTTGTGGTAGCTTATACGTATACTATTCAGGGCAACACAGTGTCTATGGGAAAAGGGGGATATCATCAAATTACACTAGGCTATAATTTTGGAAAGGCACGCACTCGCTATCATTTATCGCCCACGATTAACCACTAAAAATCGAGATAATTTACTTCAAATTGGGGTTTTGTAATAAACCTTTTAAGGATGGTCACGTCTTTGTTGGTATAAAAAACGGGATTGCCTTGCGGTTCTGTAGCAAGTGTATGGTGCGTTTTTAATACGGCTTTTGTTTGCCGGGCTACAGCTTGCCCAGAATCAATTATTTGCACGTGAGAGGGGAATATCTTTTTAAGTTGTGGGATGAGATAAGGATAATGAGTACAGCCTAATACCAAGTAATCTATATCTTCTTGTAAAAGTGGCTGTATAATTTTTTTAAGTAGCTGCTGAGTAGCCAAGGTGTCTATATGCCCCGCTTCAATGGCTTTTACGAGCCCGTTTCCTTCTACTTCAATTGTTTTAATATTATGAGCAAATTTAGCTGAAGTTTGTGTAAACAGTTGGCTAGAGAGGGTCCCTTTGGTGGCTAAAATTCCTACGCACTTTTTAGTAGAGTGCAGGGCTGCCGGTTTTATGGCAGGCTCAATGCCTATAAAGGGCACATTATATTTATGCCTAAGTTCCTTAATGGCATTAGTTGTTGCGGTATTACAGGCCACCACAATTATTTTGCAGCCTTTGCCTAGAAGCCAATCGGTGTTTTTGTAGCACAGGTCAATAATTTGCTCTTTAGTCTTTACGCCATAAGGAGCATTTTTGCTATCTGCCAAGTAGATGGTTTTTTCTAATGGTAATAGTTGATGAATTTCTTTAAAGATAGAAGTACCGCCTATGCCGGAATCAAAAATGCCAATAGGTTGATTATTTCCCATTTGTATAGGGTTATAGAATTGTAAAAATAAAAGCACCCTTAAAAATAAGGGTGCTTTAAAAATACTAAAAATAGTTGGGTTTAGTCAGTAATGCCCAATTCCTTTTTTACTTCATTCATTAAATCATGGCCATTAGCCACAAGAACACTTCCTCCGGGAGTAGTATTTAATACATAGTCATACCCATCTGCTTTGGCTACTTTTTCAATAGCATTTCTGGCTTTTTCCATAATGGGTTGCAACAATTCTTTTTGTTTTTGTTGAAATGTTTTTTCTGCATTTTTTTGGAAATCCATGATGCGTTGTTGAGCATCTTGCAATTCTTTTTGGCGACTTTGGTTTTCGGCATCTGTTTGGTCTTTGGCTTCTGCCGTATATTTATCGCTTTTTTGCTGTAATTCTTTAAACATGTCTTGAATTTTAGCTTGGTAAGATGATTTAACCTTATCTAGCTGAGACATGGCTGATTGGTAGCTAGGCATAGCGGTAAGGAGCGCTCTTGTATTAATGTGAGCAATTTTGGTCTGCGCCTGGCTTAAACTAACGGTACCAAGGGTAACGAGTGCTATTAGTGCAATTTTCAAATTTTTCATAGTTGGGTAATAATTAAAGTTAAAGAGTTGTTATTTAATGTTTAGTAGAACCGCAAAAATAAAAGTTATCTTTAATTATTGCGATTTTTTTCTTATTTTTTGTCGGGCTTGCATTAGTGAGTCTCGTTTTTCTCTACGTTCTTTTAACATCTGTGCACGCACAGCTCTTAGAGAGTCACGTCTGGCTTGCCGTTGTTCCATTACTTGTGTTCTTCTCGTTTCATAGGCTTTTTTTCTAGCATTTTGAATAGAATCGCGTCTGTTTTGACGCCTATTCAATTCAGATTGATGAATTTGTTTTCTCTTTTGTATGGCGGTTTGTCTTTTTTCTATTCGGTCTCTTTCTTCTCTAGCTTGTCTAACCGATTTATAAACTTTTTCTCCACCATTTTTTTCCGGATTACGATTAATTCTTTCTTGGTTGCGCATGTTTATAGTCGCGTTACGCGTAATCATGGATAATATTTCATTGCTAATATCGTGCCGTTTTGCAGCATACAGCATTCCTACTGATACGGCACTGTTATAAATAAAGTCATATTCACGTTTGTTCCCTATTTCTTGAATGGCGTTAAACACCTCATCTTGAATGGGCTGCAGTATTTGACGACGCTGTCTCATCATGTCTCCCTTTGGACCAAAACGTTTTTGTTCGTATTGTTGAAGCTTTAACCGAAGAAAATCTATCTGGTCTTGCCGTTCATCAATCAGATCTTGAGTTAGTAGTGGGCGCTCATTTTCTAATTTTTCTTCTAGGCCCTTTATTTTCTGTTTTTTAAGAGAAATTTCTTGTTTCCATTGCTCAATTTTTTGATCTAATGCCGCATTAGCATCTTTATAATTGGGCATGTTTTGTAAAATATAATCCATATTAACATAGCCTATCCGTATTTGGCGTTGTGCTCTTAGTTCAGAAAACGCAAATAAGAGAAGTGTTACTATGAATAATTTGACTTTCATGTTTCTTTAAACAAAATAATACGGCTTCAATATAATTAAAAATTTTGTCCTATGATAAAATGTGTTTCCCAACCATTTGGGCTTGTGGTACCGCTACCCGGAATAGGGTCAAATCCATAACCAAAGTCTATTCCTAAGAGACCAAATTGAGGCATGTGAATACGAATTCCAAATCCGGCTGATCGGTGTAGCTCAAAAGGATCAAAATCTTTAAAACTGTCAAAAGCTTCTCCACCTTCTGCAAAGGTGAGTACATAAATAGAGGCTCTTGGGTTTAAGGTTACCGGATAGCGCAACTCTAAAGAGTATTTTTGATAAATGGTAGAACCGTCATTTCTTGTAGCACCAGTAGAATAATCGCGATCTACAGGAGTAATAGACTGGTTGGGGTACCCGCGTAGTCTAATGTTTTCACGTCCGTCTAGGGCATAAACACCTAGTCCATCACCTCCTACATAAAAGCGTTCAAATGGAGGGATGCCTCGAGCACTGTTGTAAGCGCCTAAGAATCCATATTCTATATTAGTACGAAGAACAAGCTTTCCGGCTAGTTTGGTGTACCAATCACCTTTAAACTTTAGTTTATAATATTCTAACCATTTAAATCGTTTTTGATCAATTTTTGTGGCATCGGGTTTTCCGTTGGTTTGATAACGTGGATCATTTTTGAGATTAGCATAATCTACGTTGTTAAAGAGTGAGTAGGGAGGAGTAAGCTTGGCACTGATGGTAAATTTAGATCCTCCCATTGGGTAGATAGGATTTACATATGTGTTGTCTCTAGACAGTGCAAAGGTGAAAGCTAAATTATTAGCAGTTCCATTGGGAAAATTAAACAGCCCAATGTTATAGTTTTCCATTTCATAGTGGCGGAAGCTGATGGCCCCTGACAGGGTAAAATAATCATCAGGCCATTCAAGACGTTTTACCAAACCTACAGAACCACCGGTAATTAAGAATTTTCTGCTTCGGTCTGTTTCTCGTGTAAAATAGTTATAATAATGTTCTATAGTGTGCGAGAAAGAGGTCGTTAAACGAATTGGTTTTTTGCCACCTAACCAAGGTTCAGAGAACGAAATACTATAGGTTTGGTAGTAGCTAGAAGCCTGTAATTGTAAAGATAACTTTTGTCCGTCTCCCATAGGAAGCGGGTGATAAGCATCTCCGTTAAAAATATTCTTGATAGAAAAATTGTTAAAAGAGAGTCCTAAGGTACCAATAAATCCGCCGCCGCCGTAGCCTCCTTGAAGCTGGATTTGACTAGAACCAATTTCTACAACTTTGTAGTGTAAGTCTAATGTTCCGGTTACCGGATTGGCATTTTCAAAACCAATGTCTTGGCTTAATCTTTTAGCGTCAAAGAAGCGTAATTGCCCGAGTTCTCTAATAGAACGAATAACATCTTGCTTGCTGTATTTTTGTCCCGGGCGGGTACGCAGATTTCGGTAGATTACATGGTCATTAGTACGATCATTACCGGTTACATATACGTGATCAAAATAAGCAATTTTTCCTTCTTGAATACGAATTTCAAAATCTATAGTGTCGTTATATACTTTAGTTTCTACCGCATTGATGGTAGAAAATAAATACCCGTTGTTTTTATACAGATTTGTCAAATCGCTTGCATCTGGTTTAGACGGGTCCATAATGCGCTTGTCTAGGAGCACTCCATTATATACATCGCCTTTATTAATTTTTAAGATGCTGTGTAGCTGTCTGTCGGAATAAGCACTATTTCCTAAGAAAGAGATGTTGCCAAAATAGTATTTTTCACCTTCATCTACCTTTAATTTTATGGCGATATCTTTTTGGTCTAGTTTGATAATGCTATCTGATACAATGCGAGCATCGCGATATCCGGCCGCTTTATATTTGTCGATAATTTTGCCTTTATCCTCTTTATAGGTATCTGCCACAAATTTTGAACGTTTCCAAAACCGTAAAAAATTCTTGCGTTTGGTTTTCATTTGCCGACGAATTTTAGCATCGCTAAAAATATGGTTTCCAGTAACGTCTATGCGTTTAATTTTTACGCGGTCACCTTTATGCACATGAATGGCTAAGTTTACCTTTTTTACCTGTTGATCTGTGGTGTCTTTGGCTTGGGTAGAGCTAATAGTAACTTTCGTGTTTAAATAGCCTTTTGCTTTATATTTATCGGCAATGTGTCGACGGGTATTGGCAATTAAATTTTCGGTAACCTTTTTGCCGGATGTGAGTTTGAGCTCTTTGAATAATTCTTTTTGTTTCTTTTCCTTTTTAAGGCCGGTTATGGTAACCTTGTTAAGGCTGGGCACCTCAATAACCTCTAAACGCAAATAAACTTTGTTTCCAATAATGTTGGTTACGTATATATTAATGTCGCTAAACAGCCCGAGTCCCCACAATTTTTTTATGGCTTGGCTAATTTTATCTCCCGGTATGTATATGTTTTGTCCTTTTCTGAGCCGGGCGTAGGCAGTGATGGTTTGTGGACTAAAATTGGTGGTTCCGGTTACTTTAATACCACCAATAATATATTTTTTTGCGTTGCCAATACCTAAATCTTGTGCATTACAGCTAAGGCTGAAAGTGGCAAAACAGATAATGAAAAGGAAGAAAAGTTTTTTATACATACGAATATTAGAGTTGCTCGCTGGTTTTTCCAAAACGTCGTTCTCTTTTTTGATAGTTTATAAGTGCCTCATACAGGTTTTCTTTTCTGAAATCAGGCCACAATTTTTTTGTAAAATATAATTCGGCATACGCAATCTGCCAAAGCATAAAATTGCTGATGCGTTCTTCTCCACTGGTACGAATAAGTAAATCTACATCGGGCAGGTTGTGCGTATACAAATGCTGTTGAATTGTTTTTTCAACAATTTCCTCGGGATTTAGTTTTCCTTCTTGCACTTGTTTACAAATTTGTTGAGTGGCGTGAATTATTTCTTCACGCGCTCCATAACTCAATGCTAAAACCAGATTCATTTGGTTGTTTTTAGCGGTTTTGTCTATTACGCAGTTTAGCTCTTTTTGTACCGAATTAGGCAGCTGGTTTAAGCAGCCTATAGCAGATAGTTTAATATTGTTCTTCATCATGGTTGGCAGCTCTTTTTTTAAAGAGGCTACCAAGAGTTCCATTAATGTTCTTATTTCAAGTTTAGGCCGATTCCAGTTTTCTGTAGAAAAGGCATACAGGGTTAAATTTTCTATACCCAATTGAGCGCAGGTTTCTACGGTTTCTCGAACGGCTTGCGTTCCTTTTTTATGCCCTGCTATGCGTTTAAATCCTTGTTTTTTAGCCCAACGACCGTTGCCATCCATAATGATGGCAATATGTTTAGGTAAATTAGTAGTATTTATCTGTGTAATTTTACTCATTTAATAAACGTCATAACAAGGGTTGTGCCCAAAAGTATAGGTTAACGTAATACCCGAAAACATATACCAATCATTGGTGTTTGGGTTTCCAAAACTAGGGTATGTGGTATCACTTCCGTCAAACTCACTAGGGTTACTTCCATCTAAATTATCTGTAAATGCCATACGCGCTCCCACCTCAACAGCCAATACCCAACGGGTGTTTATTTTTCCTTTAACACCAATAATCATAGGTAGAGCTAGACCAAATTTTCTATCTTTCTGTTTCAAATTTTGCTTAGAGTCTACGTATAAATCGTGGGCATATAATCCTGTAATTCCGGTGGCAATATAAGGAACAATTTGCGGTTTAGAAGAATAAATATTCCAATCCCAAAAATTAAATTCCATTCCAAGGGTTAACTCTACCATTTTATTATCAAAAGAATAGCCTCGCGCACGTCGTCTTCCTTGGTTAGATTTGGCATCATCGGCTTTTAAAGAAGTGTATATTAACGAAGCGCGCCATGCATGTCGTAAGCTGCGATTCCATTTTACAATTCCTCCAACGGCTATGCTATTGGGGCGAATATAATTAGTGGCTCCTACATCACCAATAAAATTAGACCCGCCAAGATAGGGGCCAATCTCAAAGATTTGTGCTTGCGATGTATTTATACACAAAAGCATAAAAAGTGCCGCGATTAGGAACTTCATAAGATTTTAAAAGTTTGCAAATATAGGAAATATGTTTTCTCTCTGCTTAATTTTAAGCGGTTTTGTCTAATTATGAATTAAACAAAAATAAGTGCATTTTATTGTTTCTGGTTGCGCCTATCTTCTCCCCAAAGCAATTTTTGGCGTAAGGTGCGTATAAAACTATTTTCGTGCATGGTTACCAAATTAATGGTAAAAGGTGCTTTTTTTATGGTTAAGGTTGCTTCTTTTTTAAGGCTAACAATATGCGAGTCCATCGCTACTAAAAACTCATCTTCTCGCGTTCCTACTTTTAGGGTTAAAACAGTTTGGCTTGGAATGATAAGCGGACGTACATTTAAATTGTGTGGGGCAATGGGAGTGAGAGCAATAGCATCTGTTTGGGGTGAAATAATGGGGCCACCACAGCTCATAGAATATCCGGTAGAGCCGGTGGCTGTAGTTACTACAAGACCATCTGCCCAATAAGCATTTAGGTATTTTTCGTCTAGCCAAGCTTTTACCGTAATCATAGAGGTGCTGTTCTTGCGGTTAATAACAATGTCGTTTAAGGCAAAATTAGGGCCGGGTAATGCTTGTGTATTTCCTTCTATTGCTAAAGAAAGCAGCTCTCTTTTAGAGATGTGATATTCTTTTTTGAGGATAGAGGATAGGGTGGCTTCAATTTCTTCTTTTTGGATGGTTGCTAAAAAGCCCAACCTTCCGGTATTAATACCTACAATCGGGATATTGCTGTCTTGTACAAAATTGACGCTTTTTAAAATAGTACCATCACCGCCAATGCTAAAAAAGAGGTCAAAAGAATCATCTAGCACTTTAAACGTAGGTAGATGTTGATAGTCTTTTTCAATTTCAGAATTAGTTGCCAGTTTTTTAAAGAAGCTTTCTTCAACCGCAATTTCAATGTTTTCTTGCTGAAGCAGATGAAACAATTGTTGAATGTAAAAGGATGCGTTTTTATGGTAAAACTGCCCGTAAATGCCAACTTTCATAAGTTAAATATTGAGGTATTTGTTGAGGTAATCAGAGCGTTCTTTCAAATTTTGTATAAATGAATCCTCTTGGTGTTCACTCACAATTCGGTAGCCGTATCGCCTAAAAGTTTGTAAAATCTCATTAAGTCTAGACTCACTAATTTTTAAAGTGATTTGGGTAATCCCATTTGTAAAAGCACTGATGTATGATCCGTATATTTTTCCTTCATTAGATTCTACAATCTGACTAATCTCACTAAGTGAATAGTCGTGCTCACTTTTTTCTACTACTATAATATTTCCGTTTTCAATTAAAAAGGGAGTGTCTTTTAAGATGTTTAGAATATCAATGAGCTCAAAATAGCCTAGATAATGCTTATTCTTTTCGCTTATAACCGGAATAAGATTGGTGTCGTTTACCGCAAAAGCTTTTAAAATATCAAGAATAGGATCGGTTTTCTTCACAAAAAATGGAGTAATAGCATACTGGTAATCAGCCAGTGTCTTTTCGCCTTCAAAACACCGTAAATCATTTTCAGAAACGCACCCTATATATGTTCCGTCTTTAGCAATAGGCAGGTGAGAGCAGGTAAGTTCGTTAAAAAGCTCTTTCAAAACCCTTACTTTTTGCGTAATGGGTTGTATTGCTATATCGTTAAGAATGTGTGCTGAAATAGTCATCCCTTTTCTTTGTGACAAAATAAGCAAAAAATAAACCAAAAAGCCTTTTATAGATTGTATTTTTGCATGTAAAAGTGCAACTTATGACAAAATTGAGTGTTAATATCAATAAAATAGCCACCCTGCGTAATGCTCGTGGTGGCAATGTGCCGGATGTTTTAGTAGCTGCTAAAAAAATAGAAAATTTTGGTGCACAAGGAATTACGGTACATCCGCGCCCGGATGAACGACATATTCGTTATGAAGATGTACGTCAATTAAAGCCAATATTGTCGACTGAATTTAATATTGAAGGAAACCCAATTCCCAAATTTATAGAGCTTGTTATAGCCAATAAACCAACGCAAGTCACCTTAGTACCCGATGCAGAAGATGCTATTACGTCAAATGCAGGATGGGATACGGTAAAACATACTGATTTTTTGTTTGATGTTATTCGGGAGTTTAAACAGCATGGCATCCGCACTTCCATTTTTGTAGACCCGGATCCTAAAATGGTGGTAGCAGCAGAAAAAACGGGTGCAGATCGTATTGAGCTATATACTGAAGGGTATGCAGCAGCTTATGCACAAGGAAATTTAGAAGCGGTAAAACCTTATGCGCACTGTGCACGAGTAGCTGTAGATTGTGGATTAGGTATAAATGCGGGTCACGATTTGTCTCTACAAAACGTACGTTATTTTATAGAACAAGTGCCTCATGTAGATGAAGTTTCTATTGGGCATGCGCTTATTTCAGAAGCTTTGTACGAGGGATTAGAAACGGTTATTCAACAATATTTAACCATTTTAAAAGCGTAAATTATGAAACTGTATGCCAATGTAATTGGAGAGGGGGAGCCGATGCTTATATTGCATGGGCTATTTGGAATGAGTGATAATTGGAAAACCTTAGGAAAACGCTTTTCTGCAGAAGGCTATCAGGTGCATTTAGTAGATTTGCGTAACCATGGTCGGAGCCCGCATGCCGAAGCGTTTAGCTATGAGATTATGGCTGATGATGTAAAGAAGTATTGCATTGAAAATAAGCTAAAAAACATAGTGCTTATAGGGCATTCTATGGGTGGAAAAACGGCTATGTACTTGGCCGTTCGGTGTCCTGAATTGCTTAAAGATTTAGTGGTGGTAGATATTGCTCCTAAAGCATATCCACCACATCATCAGGCTATTTTAGATGGATTAACCATGCTTTATGAGACCACACTTACCTCTAGACGTGAAGCTGACGAAAAACTGAAGACGTATATTGAAGATTGGGGAGTTCGTCAATTTTTGTTGAAAAACTTGTACTGGAAAGAAAAAGGGAAATTGGCTTTGCGTATGAATTTTCCCGTGCTAAAACAAAAATATGAGGAAGTGGGTAAAGCAATAGCCGAAACAGAAACGTTTTCGGGTCCAACCTTATTTATAAAAGGACAAAATTCAGGATATATTTTAGACAGCGACCGTGATTTGTTGAAGCAACATTTTCCTAAAAGTCAGTTGCTAACAATAAAAGAAGCAGATCATTGGGTACATGCTGAAAAACCGGAAGCCTTTTTTAGTGGGGTAATGGCTTTTTTGAGGTATAATCAATAAAAAACCACAATAAGGCTAATTTGTATTGATATAAATAAGGTTTTCAGGATATTCTGCTTTAAAAATTTTTACATTTTTTGACTAGTAACCCTCTATAAATCAAATTTAAAATCTATATTTGCCGCTCGGTAGAAAATCTATCGGTACATAAGAATCATTGAAATAATATTGGCATGTATTTAACCAAAGAAGAAAAAAGTAAATTGTTTGCCCAATACGGCAAGAACAATCAAGACACCGGATCAACAGAAGGACAAATCGCTTTATTTACCAAGCGTATTGCACACATTTCTGACCACTTAAAAACCAATCGAAAAGATTTTAACTCTGAACGCTCATTGGTAGCATTGGTTGGAAAACGCAGACGGCTGCTTGATTACCTAAAAGCTAAAGATATTGAACGTTATCGAGCTATTATTAAAGATTTAGGTTTAAGAAAATAACACGATGAAGAGGGGTGGAAACACCCCTTTTTTATTTATAAAGAAGGAAGCCTTTAAATTGCTTCTTCATTGCGTACATTTCCACAACACAACAACTAGTCTGTTTTAATAGACTATCCGCATAAGCGGAAAAAAATAGTTTTAATTAATAATGAAATTTATATGATTCCAAAAGTTTTTACGGAAACTATCGATCTTGGAGACGGTAGAGAAATTACTTTAGAAACCGGAAAATTAGCCAAACAGGCACACGGTTCAGTTGTGGTAAGTATGGGAAAAGCTAAACTGCTTTGTACAGTGGTTTCTTCTTATGAAAAAACAGATATGCCGTTTTTTCCGTTAACCGTAGATTACCGCGAAAAATTTGCAGCTGCAGGTCGCTTTCCCGGTGGGTTTTTAAAACGAGAAGGACGCCCAAGCAATGAAGAAATCTTAACTATGCGGTTGGTAGATCGTGTATTGCGTCCGTTGTTTCCAAAAGATTACAAATATGAAACTCAAGTCATGATTCAGTTAATGTCTCATGATGAAGAAATACAGCCTGATGCTTTGGCAGGGCTAGCTGCTTCAACGGCTATACAATTATCTGATATTCCGTTTGAGTATCCTATTTCTGAAGTTCGTGTAATTCGGGTAGATGGTCAATTTATGATTAATCCGGGATTAGCTTTATTAGAAAAAGCAGATATCGATTTAATGGTAGGAGCCTCTGCAGATAGCGTAGCAATGGTAGAAGGTGAAATGAGTGAGGTTTCTGAAGAAGAAATGATGGATGCTATTAAATTTGCACACGATGCTATTAAAAAGCAAATTGAAGCTCAAGAGCGTTTGGTAGCAGCCATAGGTAAGAAAGCTCCTCGTAGCTATGAAGTCGGAGAAAAAGACGAAGATTTGGAGGCTAAGGTGAAGGAATTGGCTTACCAAAAATGCTATGATATAGCAAAACAAGGCACTCAAAAACACGAGCGTACAGAGGCATTTGCTAAAGTTAAAGAGGAAGTATTAGCTGCTTTTTCTGAAGAAGAATTAGAAGAAAAAAGAGGCTTGATAAAAGATTATTTTAGTGCAGCTCATAAAAAAGCGGTACGCGATTTGATTTTACAAGAAGATGTCAGATTAGATGGTCGAAATACCAAAGAAATTCGCCCTATTTGGTGCGAGATAGATTATTTGCCTTCTGCGCATGGATCGGCTATTTTCACGCGAGGCGAAACACAATCATTGTCAACCGCCACCTTAGGAACCTCTAGAGAAGCTAATCGTATTGATTTGCCGACAATTCAAGGAGAAGAAAAATTCTACTTGCATTATAATTTCCCACCTTTCTGTACGGGAGAAGCTTATCCAATTAGAGGAACTTCTCGTCGTGAAATCGGACATGGACACTTGGCACAACGTGCCTTAAAAGGAATGATCCCAGAAGATTGTCCTTATACTGTTCGGGTGGTTTCTGAAGTATTAGAATCAAATGGTTCTTCTTCTATGGCTACTGTTTGTGCCGGTACAATGGCGTTGATGGATGCCGGGGTACAAATGAAAAAACCGGTTTCAGGAATTGCCATGGGACTGATAACAGAAGGAGACAACTATGCAGTACTTTCAGATATCTTGGGAGATGAAGATCACTTAGGTGATATGGACTTTAAAGTAACCGGAACCCAAGATGGTATTACGGCTTGCCAAATGGATATCAAAATTAAAGGGTTGTCTTATGAAATTATGGGCAACGCTTTGCGTCAGGCCAAAGAAGGTCGTTTGCATATCTTGGGTAAAATTACCGACACTATTGCAACGCCTAAAACACACGTGAAAGGGCATGCTCCGAAAATTGTTACCCGAACTATTCCGGGAGAATTTATTGGTGCTATGATTGGCCCCGGAGGTAAAAATATTCAAGAGCTGCAAAAAGAATCACAAACCGAAATCGTAATTAATGAAGATGAAAACGAAAACGGTATTGTAGAAATTTTGGGAGTCAGCCAAGAAGGTATAGATATGGTAAACCGCAGAATAGATGCGCTTACCTTTAAACCTGAAAAAGGAAGTATATATGAGGTGAAGGTGATTAAAATCCTTGACTTTGGAGCTGTGGTAGAATATACCGAAGCACCGGGTAATGAGATTTTACTTCATATTTCTGAGTTGGCTTGGGAACGTACCGAAAACGTAACTGATATTGTAAACCTAGGCGATATAATTGATGTGAAGTATTTAGGTTTCAATCCTAAAACAAGGAAAGAGCGCATCTCTTTAAAAGCGTTAAAACCGCGCCCGGAAAGAAAACCTAGACCGGAGCAACAAGACTAATTGTTTTAAACATAAGCTATAAACGCCTGAAGATTTTCTTCGGGCGTTTTTTTATAGACGATATTTTACCGCGCATAAAAAAAGACCCTTCAAAAATGAAAGGTCTTTTTTGCAGTGCGGGCGAAAGGACTCGAACCTTCACGCCTCGCGGCACTAGATCCTAAATCTAGCGTGTCTACCAATTCCACCACGCCCGCATTATATTTTGCGTATTTTCTATTAAATATTATTACGCAATCCCGTTTAATAACGAGACCGCGAATATAAAATAAACTCCTATATTATTACCACAAAAAAATATTTTTTTTACCATTTTTTGACCCGAACCAATTTTAAAAGTGAAAAGACTATGCTAAGACGTTACTATTTTTTATCTTGTAGAAATTAAAATAAAAAATTATATGCAGCTAAAAAGTTATATATCAGAACATAAAGAACAGTTTTTAGAAGAGTTATTTGATCTATTGCGCAAGCCTTCGATAAGTGCAGATCCTAAACACAAGAAAGATATTTTGGCTACGGCAGAAGCGGTTAAAAAATACCTTTTACAGGCAGGATGTGATACAGCAGAAGTTTGTGAAACACCCGGAAATCCGGTGGTATATGCCGATAAGATAATAGATAATAATTTACCCACTATTTTGGTGTATGGTCATTATGATGTGCAACCGCCAGATCCGCTAGATTTATGGAATTCAGAGCCTTTTGAACCAGTCATAAAAAAAACAGAAATTCACCCGGAAGGAGCTATCTTTTCTAGAGGGGCTTGTGATGACAAGGGGCAAATGTTTATGCATGTCAAAGCATTAGAAGTAATGTTGCAAAACGAGGCCTTGCCTTGCAATGTTAAATTTATGATTGAAGGAGAGGAAGAAGTAGGGAGTGAAAACCTAGAGTGGTATGTAAAACGCAATCGAGAAAAATTGGCCAATGATGTTATTTTAATTTCAGATACAGGTATGATTGCCAATGACGTACCATCTATTACTACCGGATTGCGTGGGTTGAGCTATGTTGAAGTAGAGGTAACCGGACCTAACCGCGATTTACACTCGGGGTTGTATGGAGGAGCGGTAGCTAATCCAATTAATGTGTTGACTAAAATGATAGCCTCTCTTCATGATGAGAATAAACATATTACTATTCCGGGGTTTTATGATAAAGTGATTGAATTATCTAAAGAAGAACGCGCTAAAATGGCAGAAGCCCCTTTTAATCTAGCGGCCTATAAAAAATCTATCGGAATTGGAGCTGTTGAAGGTGAAGCGGGTTATACCACCAATGAGCGCAATTCTATTCGCCCAACACTAGATGTAAACGGCATTTGGGGTGGGTATCAAGGTGAAGGCGCTAAAACGGTTATTCCGAGTAAAGCGCATGCTAAAATCTCTATGCGATTAGTACCTGATCAAGATTGGGAAGAGATAGCAGCGTTATTGAAAAATCATTTGCAGAACATTGCCCCTAAAAGTGTTACCGTTGAGGTAAAAGTATTACATGGAGGCGAGTCTTACGTCACTCCCGTTGATGGTATTGAATTTCAAGCGGCTAGCCAAGCCATGCAAGCCACTTTTGGTAAGACGCCTGTTCCGCAGCGCAGTGGTGGTAGTATTCCAATTGTAGCTTTGTTTGAACGTGAATTAAAAAGTAAAACCGTGTTGATGGGCTTCGGATTAGACTCAGATGCTATCCATTCACCTAATGAACATTTTGGGGTGTGGAACTTCTTGAAAGGAATAGAAACAATTCCGATGTTTTATCATTATTTTACAGAATTAAAGAAATAAATATTCAGGGCACACATTTTACTATTAACAGAAGTGTGTGCCTGTAAATATATTGTGGAATGATTGCGGGTAAAGTAGCCGTTAAAAAAATAGATACCCTAACCGGGCATGCGGGGGCTATTTATGCTAGTTGTTTTTATAATAATTTACTTTATACTGCCGGTGCAGATAAATATGTGGTGCGCTGGAATGTGACTACGCAGCAACAAGATGGGTTTGTGGTTAAACTAGAGCGTCCTAGTTATGCACTGACTTATCTGTCTTCCTCAGCCGTTTTGCTAATGGGAGAAAGCACCGGTAAAATTCATGTAGTAGATACCAAAGCAAAAGAAGAAAAGAAGATACTGGCGCAACATCGAGCTTCTATTTTTTCGTTGACTTATGATAAAAGACGTAATCAATTTTATTCAGGTGATCGAAACGGCGTTTTTTGTGCTTGGGATGCTTCGACTTTTCAATTATTATTAGCACAACAATTTCATTGTGGTCGTATAAAAAGAATGACGGTTGATGAAGAAACCGGATGGGTGGTTTTGGCTTGTCAAGATGGGCAACTTAGGTTTGTAGATGGCAACGGTTTAACAGTCAAAAAAACGCTGAAAGTAAGTGATTACAGCTTGAATGGTGTGCTGCTTGACGGAGATAAGGTTGTAGTGGGCGGTAGAACGGCTTTTATAAGTGTATGGAATTGGCAAACAGAAAAACGGTTGCATAATTTTAAGGCGCATAACTATGCGGTGTATGATTTAGCTTTTTTAGACAATAAGACAAAATTGGTTTCAGCTAGTTTTGATAAATCTCTTAAGATTTGGAGCCTGTACGATTTTGAACAATTGGATTTTAGAACGGCCTTAAATGATGGTCACCGGAGCTCTGTAAACAACATTACCAAAATATCAGAAAAATCTTTTGCTACGGTGAGCGATGATCGTAAAATCAAACTGTGGACAATAAACTAGTTGATAAAGGGTAAAAATGGGTTGAGAGAAAGAATTATTCATCTACGATTTTCATCTTTCGCAACAAGAAAGAAGCATTCATGTTTTGGCAGATTCCTTCCTTAAATTTATAGTCAAAATAAAGCTCGTCGTTGAGAATTTGCGCGTCAAAAAAATGATTTTTAACCTGGGGTAAATGCTGCGCCACATCGCATAAACTCAAATCGTGTGTAGCAATGATGCCGGTAGCGAGAGAAGCCACTAGTTTTTCTAAAAATTTGCGCGAGCCTATAGCTTTGTCTTTGCTGTTAGTTCCTTTTAAGATTTCATCTAGAACAATAAAATAATTGTCTTCTTTTAAGTGATCGATTATATATTTTAAGCGAGACAATTCAGCATAAAAATAAGAAGACTCATCGGCCAAAGAATCTACCGTACGCATACTGGTAATTAGCTTTGTAGGCGTATAACTACAATGGCTTGCTCGAACGGGCAATCCCACATTACTCATTACAATTTGTAGTGCCACCGTACGTAAAAAGGTACTTTTTCCGGCCATGTTGGCGCCGGTTATAATAAAAAAATCTTCCTTGGAGATGGTAAAATCGTTAGTAATGGCTTCTTGCTCCGGAATGAGTGGATGAACAGCTTGTTGAGCTTCTATAAGTGTGTTGTTTGTCGTAATTTTAGGAAAAGTATAGTGTGGGTGATTAAATGTAAAATTACCCATTGAGTTGTAGGCATCAATAAGAACAATGATATTAAACCAGTCTTCTACCTTATGAAGATAGGTGCGCATCCATTTTTCTAACCTAGCCGATTGATGTATATCCCATAATAAAAAGCCGTTTCCTAAAAAGCCGAAAAGCATGTTTTCGCGTTGGTCTAATGCGCCGATAATAGAAGAAAATTCTTTGGTGATAACAGATGCTTTTTTAGAATGTGTGGTTATCTGTGTTTGTTTGTCTTGCAATAGTTGGCTGGTAAAGGTAGCATCTTCAATTAATTTTAGTAACTGGTGGTATTGTTGAAAAACGAGTTGCATATCATTTACCCGCTCTTCTAACATATTGACGCGTTTTAAATAAATGCCGGTGATAGCAATTCCTATAAAAAACCATAATACAACGGCAAATCCCGGAATAAAATCTAAAAAGTAAGTAATGATTAAAAGGAGTGAGATTATAGAAAAGCTGTAGGCAAATAGTTGGGTGCGTTTAAGGGTAAAGTAGCCATGGGTTTTTAAGTTGTCTAAACGAGATTTTACCGTTTTGTCTTCTTCGTTTTCTTTTGAGGCTAATTGGGCCAGTGCGGTAAATGTTTGCCTAAAATCTAATTGTTTAGCCAAATCTTTTATAGCTTCCTGTTTGTGGGCAATGTTAGTTGTGTCGTTAGCGGTTAAAATAGTTGCCAGTTGCTGCTCGCTTTCTTTTAGAGCGGTTCGATTGAGGTATTGAAAAAAAGAATGCGCACCGAATAAATCAATGTCTCTACTAAATTCGTGCATAGCATCTTGATATTGTTTTCCTTCCGGCAAATTGGCATATTGACCATTAAGCACGGCTATTTCTGTTTGGTTGAGCTGCAAAAGAGCCTGAAATTTTCGACGTTTTTGCTGCAAATTGACGTGACGAGATACGAGGTAAAAAAATAAAATGAGTCCGGCTAGAACAATAACAAGAACCCATTTAGTGAGATTCCAACAAAAATATATGGCGAGTGCGGTGGCAATAAACACGAATAGCCGGAGCATACTAGAAGCAAATAATTTGCGCTTGACGTGAGCAAGAGCATTTTGATAATAGGTTACTTTTTGTTGGTAAACAACTTGAGGAGAAGCCATGGGCTAAAATGTTTTGACAAAAATAGACATCCCAGAAGAATATAGCTCATTTTTGAGCGGCCCTTATGCTAATTTCTCAACTTAGTTTTAAAAGCATCTTATGAAGATACTGTTTTCTTCTAAAAATTTATTATAATTGGCTTGCTTTGCAAATGAGAAATAAATAGTGATTATGCATAAGATTCCGGAAGAAGCGCTAATTTTTTTAAAGGAGTTAGAAAAAAATAACAACCGCGAATGGTTTAATGAACGTAAACCAAAATTTAAAGCGTTAGAACAGCAGGTAAAAACTCTTTATGGAGAGGTAGAGCGGCTGCTTAACAAACACGATATTATAGAGAAGACAAAGCCTTTTCGCATATACAGAGATATTCGTTTCTCAAAAGATAAAACCCCCTATAAAACCTATTATTCAGTAGTATTTAGACGAAAAAAACCAGCCTTGCGCGGGGGATATTATTTGCATATTCAACCGGGAGATAAATCTTTCTTAGACACGGGGTTTTGGAATCCTGCGCGAGAAGAATTGCTTCGGGTTAGAAAAGAGTGGGAAATAGATACAGAAGAAATTAGAGAGTTATTAGAAAATAAAACGTTGCAAAAATATTGGGGAAAAATGTGGGGTGAACAACTCAAAACGGCTCCTATGGGGTTTAATAGAGAAGACCCCAATATTGATTTAATAAATTACAAACAGTGGCTTTTTCAACATAGATTTACAGATAAAGAAGTTTTGTCTCCTGATTTTGCACAGCGTATAGATACCTGTTTTAAAGCCATTCGCCCATTTTTTGATTATATGTCTAGTTTATTAACCACCGATTTAAACGGCGTTTCGCTGATAGAGGATTAATTATGCAGCGCTTGCGATATTTTTATCTGATAAAATTACAATACTTAGGTTTTCGCTATCATGGGTGGCAAAAACAACCCGAGGTTAAGACGGTTGAACGCATGGTAGAGCGTACGATTAACTATGTGCTGAATGGACGTAAATTTAAGTTGTTGGCAGCAGGCAGAACAGATTCGCAAGTTTCTGTTAATCAGACCTATGTGGAATTGTTTGTAGAGGAGGAACCTTTACTAATTGATTCTTTTTTGAAGCTGATAAACAAGAATTTACCGCAAGATATACGCGCCTTGGCAATTACAGAAACCGATGCTGCCTTTAATATAATTCAGCATCCTAAGCTTAAAGAATATTTGTATTTTTTTAGTTATGGAGAAAAATTCCACCCGTTTTGCGCTGCGTTTATGACTAATATTCAAGAAGATTTGAATATTGAAATGATGCAAAATGCGGCTCCTCTTTTTGAAGGAGAGCACGATTTTTGGTCGTACACTTTTCGCCCAAAACCACGAACGCAGACACGAGGAAAGATTTTGTGCTGCGAAATCGTAGAAAATACCTTGTTAACCGGGAGTTTTTTCCCGGAAAAAAGTTATGTATTGCGTGTAAAAGGAGTTGGGTTTAAACGGCACCAGATACGGCTTATGGCGGGTGTTTTAATTGATTTAGGAAAAGGTTTAGTAGAGAAAGAGTTTGTGCTACGCACTTTACAGGCTGAAAATAGAATAACCCTAACTAATGTGGCACCAGCCTCCGGATTAATTTTAAATGCTGTAAAATTGCATAATGAAACAGAGCGCTAGTTTGTTGCCTTGTTAGAAATGTTTATTTTTACGACACGATGAAGAAAATTTTACTCGTTTTTTTAGTGGGGATCGTAGTAAGTTGTAAAAATTTTGAATGGAAGAAAGTTTCTTCTAAACAAATTTATCAAAATGAATTGCAACATTTAAATTGGAACGACCTCGACACGTATCCTGCCTTTAAGGATTGTGAGGAGTATGTTGAAAAAGTAAAGAGAAAAAAGTGTTTTGAAGAAGAAATATCAAGGCATATTTATAGCGTATTTCAACAACATAAAATAATTTTGAAAGATTCTGTACACCAAAAAATGATTTTGGTGATTGCTATTTCAGAAAAAGGGAAACCCTCTTTAGATACATTGTTAATGACTGATTTACTACGATTAAAAATGCCTCATATAAAAATGTGGCTAGATTCAGCTATAACAAACCTTCCTAAAATATATCCGGGAGAAAAGCGCGGAGTGCCGGTAGCCTCAAAGTTTAAACTTCCTTTGGTAATTTCTGCGGAATAGCGAAAAAACTATTCTCCTCTTCTCGAAATTTCATCGCGTAGCCGAGCGGCTTTTTCGTAATCCTCGTCTTTTACGGCTTTGTCTAAAGCGCTTTTTAGTTCAGCCAAACTCTTGTATTTCAATCGATCATTTTCAGCGGGCGATTCATCTTCCTTTTTAGGAGTTTCCTTAATCATAATTCCTTTTCGTAAAGGACTGTTGGCTGACTCAGAAGATTTGAGCTGAATGCCGGCTTTGTCTAAGATATTTTTATAGGTAAAGATAGGAGCATCAAATCGAAGTGCTAATGCAACGGCATCACTTGTGCGGGCGTCTATAATTTCTTCAATTTTATCGCGCTCACAAATCAAGCTGGAGTAAAAAACACCATCTACAAGTTTATGAATGATAACTTGCTTAATGGTGATGGCAAACTCATCAGCAAAAGTTTTAAATAAATCGTGTGTAAGTGGTCTAGGGGGTTTGATGTCTTTTTCTAAAGCAATAGCAATAGACTGTGCTTCAAAAGCCCCAATTACAATAGGCAGTTGGCGGTTTCCGTCTATTTCGCTTAATAAAAGTGCATACGCGCCATTTTGAGTCTGGCTGTAAGAAATCCCTTTAATACTCAATCGCACTAAACTCATACATCAATAGAATTCAAATAGTTATATATCCATCACCTTGTGATTTCTCAAAAGTATTAGGACAAGTTACAAAAAAATTAGCCTTCCCCCATATACAATGTAATAAATGAGAGAAGACTTTTTAGGTTTATAAGGTTCTTTGACTTAGTTATTAGCAGCTTTAAAGGCTTTTATTTTTTCGGTTAGCTTCGGAACAATTTCAAAGGCATCACCTACCACCCCATAATCAGCGGCCTTAAAGAAAGGAGCTTCCGGGTCGTTGTTAATAACCAATTTGTGTTTAGAAGCGCTTACTCCGGCTAGGTGTTGAATAGCGCCTGAAATTCCTACTGCGATGTACAGATTGGTAGCTACCGGTTTTCCGGTTTGGCCAACGTGCTCACCTCGAGGGCGCCATCCCATATCAGACACCGGTTTAGAGCAGGCTAGAGCGGCGCCTAACGTTTCGGCTAACTCTTCAAGCATACCCCAATTTTCAGGCCCTTTCATTCCTCTACCACCAGAAACAACAATTTCTGCGTCGGCAATGGTTACTTTATCGGTGGCTTTATCTACTGATTCTATATTAACCGCAAAGTCTTCTGCACCGAGGGTGGGCTCAAAAGTTTCTTCGGTTGCAACAGCACTATTTTCTTTTAGGCCGTATGCATTTTTAGCGACGCCAATAAGCTTAACGTCAGAAGCAATTTCGGTAATACCAAATCCTTTGTTAGTAAACACACTGTGTTTTACTTGAAAAGGGCTGGTATTTTCCGGTAAAGCAACTGCGTTAGGTACGTAGCCTGCTTGTAAGTCTACTGCTAATAACGGAGCTAGATATTTGTCGTTAGAGGTTTGCCCAATAACTACTACTTGTGCATTTTCTTTGCGGGCGGCTTGGGCGATGACATCGGCATAAGCTTCGGCATTAAAAGCAGCTAATTTATCGTGGGTTACTTTTACTACTTTATCGGCGCCATAATTGCCCAGAACTGATGTGTCATCGGTCTGTATGGCCACAGCGGTAACGGTTGTGCCTAATTTATCGGCTACGCCTTTTGCATAAGAAACGGCTTCATAAGCGGTTTTTTTAAATTTTCCGTTTTCTGATTCTGTATATACTAAAACTGACATATTCTTGTGTTTTTAAGGTGAAAAAAGATTAGAAAAACTTAGATGGCTTTCGCATCATTGTGTAATAAAGCTACTAATTCGTCTAAGTTATCGGGGTCAATAATCTTAGTTTCACCGCGTGGAGGAAGTTTTTCAAATTTAACATCGTTGGTTTGTGCTTCAACAGCTTCCGGTTCTACTACTGTAAGTGGTTTTTTGCGTGCCATCATAATGCCGCGCATGTTTGGGATGCGTAAATCGCTTTCTTCTACAATTCCCTTTTGACCACCTACCACAAGAGGAAGGTTAGCGGTAAGGGTTTCTTTTCCGCCGTCTATCTCACGAACAACGGTGGCTTTGTCGCCTTCAACTTCTAGTCCTACGCACTTATTAACAAAAGAAGCGCCAATTAATTTGGCAAGCATTCCGGGAACCATACCGCCGTTATAGTCTATAGACTCACGACCGGCAATAATAAGATCGTAGTTGCCGTCTTGGGCTACTTTAGCCAATTGTTTAGCTACTTGAAAGCCATCGGTGGCCAGGGTGTCTATCCTAATGGCACTATCGGCACCTATGGCCAGGGCTTTGCGTAATGTGGGTTCAGTTTCTTTTCCTCCAACATTTACGACATCGACAGAAGCGCCTTGTTTTTCTTTAAACCACATAGCGCGTGTAAGACCAAATTCATCATTGGGATTGATAATAAATTGCACCCCATTGGTGTCGAATTTGGTATCGTTATCTGCAAAATTTATTTTTGAAGTCGTGTCAGGGACATGACTTATACAAACTAATATTTTCATTATAAACTATAGATTTTAAATGCTTGTTTTATATAAAAAATTGATTCTCGCAAATATAGATAATTTATGATGAAGGACATAAGAGCAGGTCTTTGTATTTTTTTGTGAAAGGGTGGTTTTTAAACAGGGTATTGCTTATTTTTGTAGCCCTTAGAATTAAATATATGAGAACAATTCAATTTAGAGAAGCTATCTGCGAAGCGATGAGCGAAGAGATGCGCCGCGATAAGTCTGTTTATTTAATGGGTGAAGAAGTTGCGGAATATAATGGAGCTTACAAGGCTTCAAAAGGCATGTTGGATGAATTTGGTCCCGAACGCGTTGTGGATACGCCCATTTCAGAATCAGGATTTAGTGGAGTAGGAGTAGGAAGCGCTATGGTTGGCGCTCGTCCTATCATTGAGTTTATGACCTTTAACTTTTCGTTAGTGGCTATAGACCAGGTTATAAACAATGCCGCTAAAATTCGTCAAATGTCAGGTGGACAATTTAATATACCGATTGTTTTTAGAGGACCTACGGCTTCTGCCGGTCAGTTAGCAGCTACGCACTCTCAGGCTTTTGAGAGTTGGTATGCCAATACTCCCGGGCTGAAAGTAATCGTTCCTTCTAATCCGTATGATGCTAAAGGACTTTTAAAATCAGCCATTCGTGATGACGATCCGGTTATTTTTATGGAGAGCGAGCAAATGTATGGCGATAAAGGGGAAGTACCGGAAGAAGAATACTTAATTCCTATTGGTAAAGCTGATATAAAACGGGAGGGAACGGATGTGACGATTGTCTCTTTTGGTAAAATTATAAAAGAGGCGTATGTGGCAGCTGATAAATTAGCAGAAGAAGGAATTTCTTGTGAAATTATTGACTTGCGTACGGTACGCCCAATTGATTATGAAACGGTTTTTGAATCTGTAAAGAAAACGAACCGATTGGTATGCTTGGAAGAAGCTTGGCCATTGGGTAATATCTCTACAGAAATCACCTACCAGGTGCAAGAACATGTCTTTGATTATCTAGATGCTCCGGTAGTAAAATTAAATACTGCCGATACCCCGGCTCCATATTCTCCGGTTCTGTTAAAAGAATGGTTGCCTAATAGTGAAGACGTCATTAAAGCCGTTAAAAAAGTGCTTTACAAATAACGACTTTTACACATATAATAGTGAGAAAGGCTGCCTTTGGGCGGTCTTTTTTGTGCTGTATACTTAGTAACTACCTTTGTTAGGGCCTATGTTGGTTTTAATATTTTATTTACTTGGTATGCTGTCCGCATAAAACATAAATAGATATATATTAGCCATAATTTTTTCTTATCTGTAATTTATTTGTATAAATAGATTCATTGTAGTTTATCTATTTTATTTATATTTGTGTAAATAAGATAAATTATGGATATATCAAGTGTTATTCCGGAAGGCGAAATAATTGAGCGGTTACAAACTGAAAATCCTTGGTGGATTACCAAAACCGTAAGTCCGTTTTATACGGATATGAAACGACGTTTATATTTTAAACTGTTTTACCCGTTTGTAATAGAAACAGATATCCGACGAGCTCTTGTTCTGATGGGGCCTCGTCGTGTTGGTAAAACGGTGATGCTATTTCATACGATTGCAGAGTTAATTGAAGATGGAATTGACCCTCAAAAAATTTGCTTTGTGGGTATTGATAACCCAATCTACATCAATCAGAGTTTGGAAAATTTGTTAGCGCTTTATAAAAAAGCGTTGAAAACGGATACTTTAGAAGGATGTTATGTGTTTTTTGATGAAGTTCAGTTTCTAAAAAATTGGGAACGACACCTAAAAAATTTGGTAGATTCATATCCTAAAATAAAATTCATTGTTTCAGGGTCTGCGGCTGCAGCATTACATAAAAAAAGCTCCGAAAGTGGCGCTGGGAGATTTACCGATTTTATGTTACCGCCACTCACTTTTCAAGAATATATTCATTTGAATGATAACGCTCATTTAATAGTTGATGGAAAATCTGTAACATTCGCAGGTCAAAAGGTTTCACAGAAAGGAACCAATAATATTAAGGCATTAAATGAAGAGTTTATCAATTATATAAATTACGGTGGGTATCCTGAAGTGGTTTTATCTGATAAAATCAGGAGCGATATGCGCCGTTATGTTAAAAATGACATTATTGATAAAGTGTTATTAAAAGATTTACCCGGATTATATAAATTGAATGACGTGCAAGAACTCAACCGTTTTTTCGCTTATATAGCCTATAGTACGGGGCAGGAAATGTCTTACCAAAAAATGGCTAAAGACAGTGGAATAGCCAAGGCAACCCTAAAAAAATATTTAGCGTATTTAGAAGATGCCTTTCTGATTAAAGTGCTTTATAAAGTAGATAATAATGCTAAAAAATTGAGGAGGATAACCAGCTTTAAGGTGTATTTAACCAGCCCTTCTTTAAGAGCAGCCTTGTTTTCACCGGTTAAGGAAACGGATAAAGTAATGGGTAATATGGTAGAGACCGTCATCCTGTCACAATGGATGCATAGAGAAAATTTAGACTTGACTTATGCCCGGTGGCAGAAAGGAGAAGTGGAATTAGTTTTGTTAGATAATAAAGCCTTTAAGCCGGCTTGGGCTGTAGAGATAAAATGGAGCAATCGCTATTATAATAACCCCAATAAACTACATAGCCTAATCCATTTCTGCAATACGAATAATTTAGAAAATGCACTGGTTACCTCTATTGATCAATCTGGAAACAAGGAAGTAGGTGAATTAGAATTCACTTTCGTTCCAGCTTCTTTGTACGCGTATAATATTGGAGAACGTACTTTAGAAAGGAGAAAAAGAGAAGATAAATAAGGAAAGAAAAACTCTTAATTTTTCTTATTTATTAAAATATGTTTAAATTAATGTGTTAAAAATACTTGAATCCAATATGTCTATTATATACCTTTGTTTAAATAAGAAAGAAAATACTTATGGGGTGGGCAGCATTAGTGAATCTTTTTATGAGCTTATATCGTTCACAAAAAGAACATAAAAAAAAGGGAGAACAAAAAATAAGAGATAGAGAAGTAAATCTTATTTCGCCTCAAAATGTTTGTGAAGAATGCAAAAGAACGGGGAACAAAGTTAAATATCGGGGTTATAAAATTAGATGGTATGTCGCTTTCTTCAAACTTGAAAGTTCATTAATCTACAGTCAGTTGTTTTTGAAAAATGACAAAACCATTATACGTACAAGGATATCATTAGAAAAATATCCCGGACTTAAAAACGAAGAATATGGAGAGAAGTACATTGTGGAAGGAATCATAGATAAAGTGGAAAAGAACACAGTTTACTTAGAACAATTGATTGAATTAAAAAGGGATTCTTTCTTTGTAATTTAAATGAAAAACTCTTTAGATGAGCTACCTCATTTCTCTAGACCAAAAATATAAGAAGTTAAGTTGAATTTCCTGAGACTGAAATTGGCCCCAAGTTTAAATGGCATTTACTTGATAAAGAAGAGGTGGTTAGAGGAGGTCTCTATTTACCCATATAAAATAAAAAAGCCCAAAATCTTATCAGATTTCAGGCTTTTCTTTGTCGGGGTGGCAGGATTCGAACCTGCGGCCTCCACGTCCCAAACGTGGCGCGATAACCGGGCTACGCTACACCCCGAATGCTCTTTTGTAGCTTGCGGAGAGACAGGGATTCGAACCCTGGCGACACTTTCGCGTCGACGGATTAGCAATCCGCTCCATTAACCACTCTGGCATCTCTCCTATAAACTAAAGAACGTTGTTTTTTAGCGACTGCAAATCTAAGCTATGGCTTTGATACTGCCAAAATTTTTATTCTCTTTTTTACAAAAAATAGAGAATATTTTTTAGCCTTATTCTTCGAATGTTTTTGGCTTTCCGTTTTTGTAATAATGTTTAAATTTTATATAGGCTAATAGTCCAAGTATTCCCCATATTGCCAAGGATATATAGATGAAGTTGATGTGTATTATTTCATCTCCGCTGGCATATGAATGCAATCCGCTTAGGTAGAAGTTTACTCCAAAATAGGTAAACAAAATAGCACCATACGCAATAACGGCTGCCCAGTTAAAGGCAAAACGGTTACGCAAACCGGGTACTAAACGCATGTGTATTACAAAAGCATATACCATAATACTGATAAGCGCCCATACTTCTTTTGGGTCCCAGCTCCAGTATCTTCCCCAGCTTTCGTTGGCCCATTGCCCTCCTAAGAAGTTACCAATGGTTAGTAATACCAACCCAACAGTAAGCGCCATTTCGGTAATGATGGTCAACTCTTTTACGTTGATTTTCATTTTATCCACATTCCTTTTGTTGGTTAGAATCATTAAGATAAGGGTTACAAGTCCTAAGATGGCTCCCAAGGTAAAGGGGCCATAACTGGCCACAATAACAGAGGTATGAATCATAATCCAATAGGAATCTAATACAGGTTGAAGATGGGCAATAGATGGGTCTAACCAGTTAAGATGCGCAACAAACATAATAATAGAAGCCACAAAGGCTGTAGAGGCCACGGTTAAGTCACTCTTTCTTCCAAAAATCAACCCAAAGAGCACAGTGGCCCAGGCCACGTACACAATACTCTCATAGGCATCTCCCCACGGAGCATGACCTGAGACATACCATCGTAAACCTAGATCAACGGTATGCAATATAAATAGGGCAATAATGACAATTTTGCCAAGTGTTATCAGATAATGTATCCATTTTTTGGGGTAGAAAATTTCTAGAATAACAAAGATGAACATGAAGATACCTGCTAATAAATATTTTTGATATAGCGAGGGGAGTATGTCATATTTGTTATAGGCAATTTCCGTTTTTATATGTGTTTCGGAGGGCATAATTTGCTTCCCAAATTTTTTCTGAAAAGCTTTGATACTTTCTAAAACACTGTTAGCTCTTGTGTAGTTTCCATCTTTTTCTCCTTGCATAAGACTTTGCAGGTATAAAGGCATGGCATTCATTACAAATAAAGAATCCATTCCGGAATAACTGTTTTGATGTTTTGCCACTTCAGGATAAGAAATCCATTTATTGTCTTTGCTGTTAGGAAGCGGGAAAATACGGATCAATTCTCCTCGTAAGGCGTTAAAAAGTAGGTTTACATGGCCATCGGCGTCAATAATGTCTTTTTGAAATTTGCTTTTTCGTTTAGCTCGATAAGCATCTTGCAAAAAGGATCCCAATTTGTAGCGTGCCTGTTTATCAAAGAATTGTGTAAACTTTACACGGCTTTGTCCTTCCGGAACGCCTAATACGTGGTGTAGGCTGTCATCACTGTGCTTAATCTTAATAATGGGGACGTTAAACCAGAGTTTAGGATTTTGCAGCATAGACAAGAGTACCTGATCGCTGTTTAAACCTTGATAAGAATTACGTCGACTTAATTTTCTTAGTAACTCAGAAGAATAGGTGTTAATAGGTTTCATTCTTCCTTTATAGTCTTGCATCACTACACTTCCAAAAGCTTCAGCTTGTGCTTTTGGAACGGCATGAGCCTTAATAATAGAGTCTATTTGTGCAGTGGTCCACCGCGTAATAATGGCGCTGTCTTCTCTTGAATCGTGTAATGCTACGGTGTCTTGTTGAGGTTGAGATTGTGCTGCGTGAGTGGGAATATCTTGTTTTGAGGCTTGGCCGTATCCAGAAAATCCACCTAAGAGAAAAAGAAGGGTTAAGGCACCCATTATTTTTGCTCTATTTTTCTTTTTGAGTTCTTTTATCTTTTGCAATTTTTTTGCGAGGTCTTTAAAGCGTGATCCGGGTACAAACAAGATTAACAGCATGCAGATATACAGCAAGGTGTATCCTAAATAAGTAATATTTGTACCCCACCAATCGTGATTTACAGATAAGACAGTTCCGCTTTCATCCGGCATAAAAGAGGATTGAAAAAAGCGGTACCCATTATGATCAAGTACGTGATTCATATAGATATCGTGATCGGTACTTTGCCCGTTGTCTATTACGGTGACTTTACTTTTAAAGGAAGAATAACTTGGAGTAGGGTTATTGGCGGTTCCCGGATATTTAGCGGCAATAAAATCGTTTAAGTGAACAGAGAATGGTAGTTGAAAAAGTTTGCTTCCATACCGCAAGTGAATAGTCAATCCACCTAAATTAACGTCTACAAAGGGAGCGATGGCTCCTTTGGTTCCCATTAGTTGTACCTGTTTTTGTTGACCATTGGTGCTAACGGTTACGAAAACTCCATCATCTCCATTTGGTTTTTTTGTTTCGGCCGAAACTACATCAAAATGACCGCGGATAACCAGATTAGGAATTACAAAATGCAAGCCTCCCAAATCGTATAAAGAACGCAGCATCAACTTTTGAGTAGAGTCTGCTGTTACGGCACTTTTCTTTTGGGTAGCCATGTGCATGTATGTTCCGGAAAATGGAGTGTTAATTGTATAATTTCCGGTAGAATCTACCTGAATATTAATGGCTCCGGGGGTTTCTTTATTAAAAGCAAATAAGATATTGTTTAGATTACTAACCGTACCTTCTTTTAAGAAATGGTCGTGACGTTGACCGCCGCCGGCTTCTACAATTTTTAAATAACGATCTCCATTAGGATCTTCTACAACGGTTCGCTTGGCATCTTCAATAAATTTAGTGATTTCAAAAGTTACGTTTTGTCCTTTAAAATCGGTGCTAAAGGTGTGATGATTATTAGCGCCATCTGCTAAAGTAACCTGAAAATCTTTTTTCTTTCTAAGCATTTGCCCATCGTGCTCGCCGTCTATATAAGCGGTGAGGAAAGTTTTTGCCGAATAAAAAGTAGTAGCTGTTTGCCCTTCTTTTATAGGCATAATTCCTTCAAAACTGAAGTATCGTGTTACGCCGGCTCCTATAAGGATAACAATAAAGGCCAAATGGAATAACAAGGTGAGCCATTTTTCTTTACGCCAAAGTTGATATTTAGAGATATTTCCTAAGAAATTAATTCCTAGTAAAATCATAATTAATTCAAACCACCAGGTATTATAAACATATATACGGGCAAACTCAGTGCTATACGAATTCTCTAAAAACGTAGCTACGGCCATTGCTATGGCAAAGACGAGAAACAAAACCGCCATTAAGCGTGTTGAGAAGAGAAAATTCGCAATCTTTTTTTGAAGCATAGGAAAGGAATTTATTCAGATGCTGCAAATCTACTAATAATAGCCTATTTTAAACGATTCTAAGTAGGATTAATTTCGTTAAAATATTCTTGAAAAAGAGCAATTTATAGTACTTCTTGAGGTGGTGAGCAGAAGCGGTTTTTTTAATTGCTCAAGGGTAAAGTGCTTATCCTCATAAAACAGGGGGCTTAGGGGGCTACGTACTGTTTCTCTAAGGTACAAAAATAAGATTTCTTTTTATGATTTAGACTAAATTAAAATAAAAACCCCGATGGTTAATTCGGGGTTAGAAAGAAGGAGTTGATGAACAAATAGAGGAATGCTCTTTTGAAGACTATTTGTGTGAGAAGGGTTTAGTAAACTTGCTGAAATATCTCCACCGGAAATGCTTCTGTCAATATTTTTTTGTGCAGGGTTGCCTTTGTAGTCAATACTTCCACCAGAAGAAGTAGAGGCGTCTAAATTTTCTAAAACGTAGGTAGAAATATCCCCACCCGAAGAAGCTTCAGCTGTAGTGGTTTTGGTTTTTAGGTTGTTTGCATCTAACGAACCACCGCTGCTTGCGTGAGCCTTAAAGTTGACGCTGGCACCGGAAAGTTCCATAGACCCGCCACTAGAAGCAGAGGCTGTGCAATTTTCTGTTTTTAAGGTAAGATTCATTTCGGCTCCACTAGAAACGGATAGGTGTATTTTTTTTTGGTTGAATACCACGTTAGATGACAACTCACTTCCGCTAGAGGCTGAAATAGATGCTAAGCTTTGATAATAGATTTCTACGACACGCGATTTTGATTCTCCAATATTCTTTTTGTTATAAATACGTAGTTTTCCGTTTTCGATTTTGTATTGAAATAAAGCTATCAAATTTTCTTCACTACGAACTACAATTTTTGGGTGATTACTTTTTATAAGCTCTACATCCCAGCCAGAAGTAGCCTCAACGGCATGAAAAGGTTGGTTTATAGTAAATGTCTTTTCGGTAACCGGACCTTTTCCGTTAACACCTGTAAAAACAAATGAGCAAGAAGAGGCTGCGATGGCTAAGCAACACAACAAAGAGAGTTTAATGATTTTCATGGCTTTATGTTTTGTGTTTGAGTATCTTAAAGACGATGCAAAAGAGGTTTTGTTACATCTTTAGGCTACTTATTGTTAGTTTTTTGCTGAGTGGATGATTGTTCTTGATACTATTGACTGGTTTTAGAGGTCTCTGCGCTGTCTTTTTGAGCAGGTTCATCAGGAGCTGTAGAACAGTCAAGACACTCAATCTTACCGTCTTTAAAGATTAATGCTTTGTTTGCATAATTAGAAGGGATATGCCACATTTTATAAGTTATGGGGCGATCTACGGTAAAAACCATTCCTTCAGGAATATACACATTCACGTCAATTTGCTGATCTTTAAACTTATTAGCAAATGCTGTATAGAAATAGGTGTTTAATAAGAGGGAGTCTCCATTTATGTTGTATGAATATTGAATGCGTTTTGCTGTGTTTACCGCATTTTGGTTGCTTTCTCCTTGTGCCGATTTAATAATTTCTACACGTGCGTTTTGTGTGGTAGAAAAAGGGTGAATAGTTAAATTTTTAAAATACATTGCTTGACGACCGTTTGGTGCTGTTTTGATAGAAAAATAGTCAAAATGGCGATTCGTGTTAGCCACAATGTGTAAGGTATCTTTTGTAGAGATTGGTATAGCGTTTACTTGGCTAATTTTACCCTCAAAGGCACGAATAGTAGCCTGGCGAATACCGAGTGCTCCCAGTGCAAATAAAGAGATAACCCACAAGGCAATCAGCACAATAATGACAGTACTTCCCATAGATCGCAAGCGACTTACTAACAATTTTAATCCCAACCAAAGCAAAGCAAATAAAGGAATTCCTATAAATAATAATATTAATAGATTGGCTACCCAAAAAGGAACGCCAATATCGGCTATAGTAATATAATCTATCCACGATGCTCCTGAAATAGTGAAGGCGTTGACGGTAATAAAACTAAACAAAATGGCTAATATGCCTACGCATCCAAATATAACGAGAAGAACGCCTAAAACTTTTGCAAGAAAAGTAAAAAAGCCTGCCAATAAATCGCCCAGTGCTTGAAAAAAACGATCAGTTCCGGACGTATTTACAGTTCCCTTTTTTTTTATGTTTGAAAACTCTTCTCTTACCTTTCGTTCTATATTATCAATGTTTATCTTTTCGCCTTGCATCTCTAGTTTTTCACTTGTGGTGCGGGCTGCCGGCATAATAATCCACAAAATGATGTAGATGATAAGGACGGGCACTTTAAATGTTATAAGAGGAATGAAAAGAAATGGTAAAAATAGTACCAAGAAGATAAGGCGTACCCAAATGGTATCTATACCTGTATAATGGGCTAATCCTGAACACACCCCGCCGATGGTACGGTGGTCAATATCGCGGTATAATTTTTTGGCGCCTTTGTAGCTATAGGTTGCCTCGTTTGTTTCTTCTGTTTCTTCTTCAGTCTGAAAATCTTTGGGTTGGCCTAAAACGCTGATAACCGCATCCACATCTTTTTCGTCAATAACCTTGGTTTTTTCTTTTCCGTTTTCTAGAAAAAGTTCTGCAATACGCCCTTCAATATCTTGCATGGTTTCGGCTCTGCTTTCTTCGTGAAGCGAGGCTGTAATAGCCTTTAAATAATGGTCTAGTTTAACGTAGGCTACTTCATCAATATAAAAATTGATACCGGCTAGGCTTATGGTGATTGTCTTATTCATTAGAGGTGTTTTTTGTGGTTATATGTTGTACAGAATTTTGTAAGTCTTCCCAGGTTTGGGCAAGTTCTTGTAAAGCATTTTTTCCTTGATCGGTTAAATGGTAATATTTTCTTGGAGGACCTCCGGTAGATTCTTCCCATCGGTAACTTAACAAACCGGCGTTTTTAAGTCGAGTCATCAGTGGATAAATGGTGCCCTCAACCACTATCAATTCGGCCCTTTTTAAAGATTCTAAGAGCTCTCCAACATAGGCATCGTGTTTGTTTAAAATACTGAGAATGCAGTATTCTAAGATGCCCTTTCGCATCTGGGCTTTGGTGTTTTCTAATTTCATATAAGAGCGTTTTTCATTTTTTTTATTTTAGAAAAGAAGCAACAATTTTTCCTTGGTTATCTATAAACTGAAGCCTGTTTTATTGTTTTTTCTAATAATATTCTAGTGTGTGTCAATTCTAAATAATTTCTCGTTACGTATTCTCGATGTTATTTGTAGGCAAATATATGTATATTAGATAGTATTATGCAAAACAAAGTAGTATATATTAACAAAATATTAACTATTTAGCGTTAATTTTGACTAATAAAAGGAGGTGAGGAGTTTATAAAAGAAGTTATTAGAATGAGAATACAATAGCGTCCAAAACGTTTTTCAGAAATCTCTGCAAAACCTTTGTATACTTTGTTCTTGAGTGATTTTAGCATTGAAGAGATTGTTTTTGAATTTTGGCCTATCGAAAATATATCGTGAAATTTGAAGTGAAAATACCGTAAAATTTTAGGCTGTTCGAGCTGGATGTATTTTTATACTGATCTGAATTTCAGTAGCGAGTTCCTAAAATTTAGGTGTTGAACGATAAATTTAGATATAGTTTCGTAAGCCTAGATTTTTTTGGTTCTTTCCTGCCCGCCACAAAGTAAAAAATAGGAAGGCAGGCGGGTTTCATCAATGGAAAAAATGAACAACATAAACATTTAGGACAGTATTGATGAGAATATAATATTTTAAGGAAGGTAACTCTTCATTTTTCACATATTCTATTACATTTGTATACTCTCAAATTCAATTTAAATGAAAAAGAAATCAATTTTCCTTACCGGTGCACTGCTGTTTTTTATAGTTTCAGCCTTTTCTCAAGAACTATATGCGCCTAGAAATGTAAAACAGGCATACCAAAATCATACCCGTGATTTAAGTGGTAATCCCGGGCAAAATTATTGGCAAAATCATGCTACTTATAACATCAGTTTAAAGGTATCTCCACCCAATCGAACGGTTTATGGGCAAGAAAAAATTGTTTATACCAACAATAGTCCGGATACCTTACGTAGGTTAAATTTTAAGTTGTATATGAATCAACATAAACCTACGGCAGCCCGATTGCGTCCTACCACAGAAAATTATTTAACATCCGGGACGCATATTGACAGTTATCAAGAAAATGGGGTTTCTGTAAAATGGAATAGTGCAGGAGATGCCACCAACAAATTTGTAAAATTAAATCAACCTCTTTTACCGGGAGCTAGTGTTACACTTACTATAAAGTGGCATTACAAACTTTCAAAGAGAAGTGGCAGAGAAGGGGTCATCAAAAAGAATACATTTTATTTAGCTTATTTCTATCCGCGTGTAGCTGTGTATGATGATTATGTGGGGTGGGATCGCATGGTGTTTACCGGTTCTCAAGAATTTTATAATGATTTTAATGACTATACATTTCAGGTAACAGTACCTGAAAATTATATTGTTTGGGCTACCGGAACCTTGCAAAATCCGAATGAAGTTTTGCAACCCCATTATGCACAGTTGTTAAAAAAATCTATGACGAGTGATCAGGTAATTCACATTGCTACCCCGAAGGATTTGCGCAAACAAGAAATTACTCAACAAAAAACAAATACGTGGAAGTGGAAAGCACATAATGTAACCGATGTGGCGCTAGCTATTAGTAATGAATATAGATGGGATGCTGGCAGTGTAGTCGTAGATGCAGAGACCGGTCGGCGTGCTAGTGTACAAGCTGCTTATGATAGCGTTTCAATAGATTTTGAAAAAATGGTGCAGTATGGCAAACACGCCTTAAAATGGTTTTCAAACAACCTGCCGGGAGTGCCTTATCCATACCCCAAAATGACAGTGGTTCGCGGATTTGCTGATATGGAATATCCGATGATGGTTAATGATGGATCTACTCCCAAGAGGCCCAACTTTACTCGTTTTGTGGCAGAACACGAAATCGCGCATACCTATTTTCCGTTTTATATGGGTATCAATGAAACCCGATTTGGTTTTATGGATGAAGGCTGGGCTACAACTTTTGAGTACCTTATCGGTATTAACGATATGGGAAGAGAAGCAGAAACTCAATTGTATAAAGGGTTTCGGGTAAGGAGATGGGTAAAAAACCCTAATTTCAGTTCGGATTTGCCAATCATCATTCCAACAAACATGTTGGCCGGATCTGCTATGGGAAATAACGAATACGGAAAAGCTTCTCTGGGCTATCTGGCTGTAAAAGATTTATTAGGAGACAAAGTGTTTAAAAAAGCGCTGCAAGGGTATATAGCTCGTTGGCATGGAAAGCACCCTATTCCGTGGGATTTTTTCTATTCGTTTAATGATATCAGCGGAAAAAATCTAAATTGGTTTTGGAAGAGTTGGTTTTTTAGTTTCAACTATATAGATATAGGTATTGAAAAAGTAGAAACTAATCAAAATGGAATTGCCGTTACCTTAAAAAATGTTGGTGGGTTGCCGGCTCCGGTAAATGTGGTGGCTACCTTAGCTGATGGCAGCACCCAAACATTTCATCAAACCCCTATTATTTGGAAAGAAGGCACTACGACAACCGTAGAATTAAAAGGCGTCAAAAATGTAAAACGTATTGAGTTAGAAGGCGATATTTTTATGGATGCTAACCTGACCAACAATACCTGGAAAAAATAATTTTTGCTATAAAATTCGTTGTGCCGCGCCCCGAGCAGGGGCGCGGCATTCAGTTTTATTGTTTGAGAGTTGTGAAAAATAGCTATGAAAAAAGTAGATCCTTATGAAGCCGTTCGGATTAGAGAATTTAATGTTTATCTATGGGTTCGTACGTCATTAACTTTTGCATGGTCTATGCAGTTTGCCGTTATTGAATGGGAAGTGTATAGCCTGACAAAAGATCCGCTCTCACTTGGTATAATAGGATTGATGGAGGTGGTTCCGGCAGTGTCTATGGCACTGTTTGCCGGTCATATAGTTGACCAAAAAGAAAAACGAGGATTGCTCTTTAAGTGCATTGGCGCTTTTACGGTAATCAGCTTAGGGCTATTTTTATTAACATGGCCGATGGTTGTGAGTGATTGGCCGCGTAAATATGTACTGTATGGAGTTTATTTTTTGGTGTTTATAGGCGGATTTGTCAGAGCTTTTATCGGTCCTACAGTTTTTTCGTTGTTGGCCTTGGTTGTTCCTAAAAAGGTATACCCTAACGCTGTGTCTTGGAACAGCACTTTTCAACAGATGGGAAGGGTATTAGGACCTGCCTTAGGTGGGTTAATGATATATTGGATTGGTGTGCATTGGTCTTTATGCATGGTTTTTGCTATTGCGTTATTAGCTTTAGGAGGGCTGATGCAAATTAAGCCTAAACCTATACTGAATACTAAAATAGGTGAACCTATTTTTACCAGTTTGCGCAACGGTCTCCGATTTGTGTTTAATACCAAAGTTATTTTAGGAGCCATTACACTAGATATGATTGCCGTTTTATTTGGTGGGGCTATTGCACTTGCTCCTATTTTTGCACAAGACATTTTACACGTAGGGTCGCTAGGCTATGGTTTTTTACGAGCAGCTCCGGCAGTAGGTTCATTTATAACCATGTTGCTTTCTACTCGTTTTCCATTAAATAAAAAAGCTGGTATAAAATTACTGGCCGCTATCTTTGGATTTGGGGTGTCTATTATAATTTTTGGCGTTTCTTCTTGGTTCTGGCTTTCGTTATTGGCGTTGTTTTTAAGTGGGGCTACCGATGGTATTTCTATGGTCATCCGACAAACTATTTTGCAGCTTAAAACACCCGATGATATGCGTGGGCGTGTGGCCTCTGTAAACGCTATTTTTACAGGTTCATCTAATGAGTTGGGCGCTTTTGAAAGCGGACTAACTGCCAAATGGATGGGGACTGTTGTAGCCGTGGTTTTTGGCGGAAGCATGACTTTAATTACGGTAATAGCCACCGGACTGGGTTTTCCTAAACTACGCAATCTAGATTTAGAAAAAGAGATAGCAGAAAATGAATTAGCTTAGCCAAAAAAATACCAAAAAATTATTCCGGTATTTTTATATGAGCCCAATTTTCTCCACTTTTTATACGGTAAACCTGCATGTCTGAAATAGCAAACTGTTTGGCAATTCTCCGAACAGGACGACCGCGTTTTAACAACATTTTTATGTGCATTACCTGCGTTGAGGTGAGTTTGGTACCTTTTTTCCTTTTTCTGTATTTGTATGCGTATTTGCGCTCTTTTTTTTCGGCAATAACATACGGACTCTTGTTTTGATGTGCTCTGTTATCCTCAGGGGTCATCCATTTTAGGTTATCAACTCTGTTGTTGAGCTTGTTGTAGTCTAAATGCCCTACCACCATGTTGGATTGCTCGGGTTCACCAATAAAATATTTTGCTACTAGTCTATGTACTAAGAGGGTGTGGTTTATGGTGCGTCTTCGCAAATCGTTTTGCAGACGTTTGCTAAGCCGTTTTTTCTCGGTGTCAATGCGTTTCGTTATACGCTCAATTCGTGGGGGATAGGCTTTTTCTTTAATGAGCGTTTTTCGCTCATTAGACAAGTCCTTTATTGCTGCTTTTAATTCGTTGAAAACAGCTTCTTTTTCAGGTTCACGAGGTTTATACAATTTTAAACGAATAGTGCGATATCCTTCCGTCATGGAACCTTTTAAGATGTTTCCGTTAGCTATTTTATTAAAAGAACGTACGCGTCCCAGGTTAGATACTTCATATCGACAGTCGTTTGTGAATTCAAAATCAAATTCAACATTTTTCCATATTTCTTCCAAAAGAATGTAGTTTTATGTTTTAGATTGGTTGTTGGTCAGTTTTATAGTTTGTGGTTAGTTACCATTTAAATATTCTCCCGTCTTGTGCCAATTCCACCTGCTTAAAAATAGTCTGTGCTTCATCTCTAAAGGCTTCTAAATTTTTATATCGACTAGAGTAATGCCCTAAAATTAGTTTGCCAACAGTAGCCTCTTTTGCAATGGTTGCGGCCTGTTTGGCGGTAGAATGCTTGGTATAGGCGCACAAATCTAGATGTTCTTCTAAAAAAGTAGATTCGTGATAGAGCACATCAACCTTGTTTATTTGGGGCACTATGTCTGGCTTGTAAGCGGTATCGCTACAAAAAGCATAACGCTTGGGTGGCGGAGGATCTGCTGTTAGTTCTTTATTGGCAATTCGTCTCCCGTCGTCTAGAATAACGTCTTTTCCTTGCTTTATATTGTTGTAGAAAGCTATATCAACCCCATATTTTTGTGCTACCTCAACGCGTAATTTTCTTGCCCCTTCTTTTTCTTTAAATAAATAACCGTTGGTGTATATACGATGAGTTAGTGGAATAGTTTCTACACTTACCTTATCGTCTTCATAAACAAGTTGGGGAGATGGGGAGTCTAATTCGTGAAAATGTAGCGGGAAGGTGGTCCAAGATTTAGTGAGTTTTAACTGCATGGTGATGAGCTGTTTGATTCCTTTAGGGCCGTATATGTGAAGTTCTTTTTCACGGTGTAGCAACCCCATAGAAGCAATAAATCCGATTAATCCAAATACATGATCACCGTGTAGATGAGAAATAAAAATGTGTTTTATGCGAGAAAACTTAATACTGCACTTGCGTAATTGGCGTTGGGTGCCTTCCCCACAATCTATTAAGAAAGATTGGTTTTTAATTTCTAAAACCTGTGCAGTGGTGTGTACTTTAGCGCGTGGAGTGGCAGAATAACAGCCAAGAATAGTGAGCTTCATTTGTTGGTTCTTTATTCAAAGAGCCCAAAATCACGTTCAAGGTCTTCCATGGCAATAAAGTCAATAGCTTCACGAATAGAGGGAACAATCACCAGTTCTTCCGGCACATCATCTATTGATAGGGTATCATTTACCAAAATAAAAGACTTTTGTTGACGATGCCGGTTAGAGAGGGTCACAAAAGAAAGAAGGTCTTGTGGTCCCAAAGATTCATAGCTAAGCAAATCAACAATGATGTTTTGACCTTTTACTTGATCATAAGCGTGCGTTAATGCCTCAGAAAAAGTAGAAACGTCGTTTTGGTCTTCGTCTATTATATAATAATTCTCTTCTTTAGTTATTTTCATAGGGCTTAGATTTTTGTGCTAACAAATACAAAATAGCCATACGTATAGCCACTCCGTTTTCTACCTGATTAAGAATAATGGCGTGTTTAGAATCAGCCACATCACTGGTTAGTTCTACACCACGATTAATAGGCCCGGGGTGCATAATAACAATTTCTTTTGAAAGAGAGTTGAGTCGCTTTTTGTCGAGCCCGTATTGTAGTACATATTCGCGTGTGGTAGGAAAATAACTAGTATCCATACGTTCGCGTTGAATGCGAAGCATGTTGGCTACATCACACCACTCAAGTGCTTTCTGTAAATTGGTTTCTACTTGAACGCCTAAACTTTCTATATAATGTGGAATTAAGGTTTTAGGGCCACACACTTTTACCTCGGCTCCTTGTAGTTGTAGTGCAAAAATATTGCTCAGCGCTACCCGGCTGTGAGTAATATCACCTACAATGACCACTTTTTTACCCTTTACACTTCCCAAACGTTCACGAATAGAATAAGAATCTAGCAAGGCTTGGCTGGGATGCTCGTGGGTTCCATCTCCGGCATTGACAATACAAGCATTTATGTTTTTAGATAGAAAAACACCGGCTCCGGGGTTGGGATGCCGCATAACTACCATATCTACTTTCATAGACAGGATATTATTTACGGTATCTATCAAAGTTTCTCCTTTTTTAACAGAAGAAGCAGCAGCAGAAAAGTTAACCACATCCGCACTTAGCCGTTTTTCGGCTAGCTCAAAAGAGAGGCGAGTACGGGTGCTGTTTTCAAAAAATAGATTGGCAATGGTAATATCTCGTAGTGAAGGAACTTTTCTAATGGGTCGATTAATAACTTCTTTAAAATGATCGGCTGTTTCAAAAATAAGGTCGATATCATTTTTGGTGATGTATTTTATCCCTAATAAATGATTTACACTTAGCTCACTCATATATACTATTTACTAACAAGATAAACACAGTCTTCCCCGGCGTTTTCTTGCCAATTTACTTTTACTTTTTCTGTATTGATAGCATCTACCTTGTGGCCGTAATAATCGGGACGAATAGGAAGATGCCTGCTAAATCGTCGGTCTACCAAGGTGAGTAATTCTATTTTTTGCGGTCTACCAAAAGATTGAATAGCCGTTAGGGCAGCATTAATACTTCTGCCGGTATAAAGCACATCATCTATAAAAACAACACGTTTGTTTTCAACCAAAAAATCTATTTGTGTGGTGTTGGCCTGAAGATGTTTTTCGTTTCGTCTAAAATCATCTCTAAAAAAAGTGATGTCTAATTTTCCGGTTTTTAATTTGGTAATGCCGTATTCTTCTTGTAAAATTTTTTCAAGTCGCTGAGCTACGAAAATACCGCGCGGTTGAATGCCAATTAAAGCGCTTTCAGAAAAATCATCATGGTTTTCAATAAGTTGACAGGTAAGTCTGTGCAGGGTGATGTCTATTTCCTGAGCATTGAGTAAAACTTTTTTAGGCATAGTTTCAGCTTCTTTCATCGGAAACAAAAGTAATAAAATAATTGACAGGAATTTTTAGAATAACTAGAAATTAATTGCCGTTTGCAATTTGATTGAGTGAACCTATTCTGGGTAGAATAATTTATTGATTTGTAATAGGATAAAACTGTTTTTTAACAATTTGTTATTTAGACTTGTGTGGTCAGTTTAATGGGGTGGTTTATTTTTGCGTCAAAATTCGTAGCATGCGTTATTTATGGATGGGTTTAGGTTTCCTCTTTTTTGGATTGGGCGTTTTGGGTGTCTTTGTCCCACTTTTGCCTGCCACTCCCTTCTTTTTGTTAACGGTGTGGTGCTTTTCTAAAAGTTCAGAAAAGTTTAGTAGATGGTTTAAAAACACTAAATTTCACAGAGATTATATAGAGAGTTTTCGTCCGGGAAACCCGGTGTTACTGCGTAAAAAAATAGAAATTCTAGTATCTATATTAATCGCTCTCTCGTTTAGTTTTTACTTTACAGAGAACGTGTATTTACGACTATTACTCGTTTCTGTTTTTGTAGGTAATTTGCTTTATTTTACCTTTTTTGTGAAGACCAAAAAGCCGGAAAAGAGAAATAAAAAGCGGTAAGTTTTAAGATTCAGGAGCTAATCGAACTATTAGGCCCTCTAAATCTTTAGTGATAGGAATTTGGCAGCCCAACCGGCTGTTGTCTTCTACATAAAAAGCCTCGTAGAGCATGGCCTCTTCAGCTTCTTGTTTTTCGGGCAGAGGGGTGTCAGATTCTACATAAACTTGGCAAGAAGCGCACATGGCCATTCCGCCGCATGTGCCAGCCACCGGTAGCTCAAAAGCTTTGCATACCTCCATAAGGCTCATGTTCATGTCCGTGGGAGCCTGCAGATGATGCGCTTCCTCGTTACGGTCTATCACCGTAATGCTTACCTCATTGTCCATAACTAATATACTTTGGTATATAGGAGGCAACAAATTTACGGAAGTAAGTGCAGATTAGGCATAAAATGAGGTGTAATTCTAATTTTATGCGCTACTATTTTTTAAATTAATCAATAGCTTTTACCACGGCTTTGGGTGCCTCTTTTCGACTGCCGTCAAATCCGGTTATTCCACCTACGGTAGTATATTTTAATACGTATTTCTTATCGGGATAAATGCGGTTATAAGCACTTTGGCACATCATGGTGGCTTCGTGAAAACCACAGAGAATAAGTTTTAACTTACCGGGGTAGGTGTTTACATCGCCAATGGCATATACTCCGGGTATATTGGTTTGGTAGTCGTTGGCGTGATCTACTTTAATTGCATTTTTTTCGATTTCTAACCCCCAGTTGGCTAGTGGGCCCAATTTTGGTGAAAGTCCGAAGAGCGGAATAAAATGATCTACGGTTAGCTCAAATTCCTCTTTTTCTTCCCCCTTTTTACGAATAAGCACAGATTTAAGTACTCCATTTCCGTTAAGTTGCCCAATTTCTGCCGGTGTAATAAGATTTATTTTTCCGGCATCTTTGAGTCTTTTTACTTTTTCAACAGAGTCTAAGGCGCCTCTAAACTCTTTTCGTCTGTGTACCAGCGTTAGTTCGGCAGCAATGTCTGCCAACTCTATACTCCAGTCTAAGGCAGAATCACCCCCGCCGGCCAAGATGACTTTTTTTCCTCTAAAATCTTCCGGTTCACGAATCATATACGAAACGCCTTTTCCTTCAAACCGATCTAAATCGGGCAACGGTGGTTTACGTGGTTCAAAACTACCCAACCCACCGGCAATGGCTACCACTTTGGCATGGTGTTTTGTGCCTTCGTTAGTAGTTACAATAAAGCTGCCATCTTCACATTTTTCGAGCGTTTCTGCGCGTTCACCTAGGGTAAATCCGGGCTGAAAAGGTCGAATTTGTTCCATCAAGTTATCGACTAATTCTTTGGCACCTACTTCCGGATATCCGGGAATATCGTAAATAGGTTTTTTAGGATATATTTCTACCAATTGTCCTCCGGGTTCCGGTAGGGCATCAATAAGATGACATTTTAATTTTAATAGACCTGCTTCAAAAACGGTAAACAAACCTGTAGGACCGGCACCGATTATTAAGATGTCTGTTTCAATCATTACTTCGTGTATTTCCTTTTGCAATTTTTGGGTTTTGCAAATTGCTCTTATTGTTCTACATTAATGACTTTTTGAATCTGTGGGGCATATTTTTTAATGGTCATTTCTACCCCTGTTTTTAACGTCATGTGGTTTACAGAGCAGGCTACACAGGCGCCTTCTAGCTGTACTTTTACAAGGTTTTCTTTTTCGTCAATGTCTAATAGTGAGATATCGCCACCATCGCTTTGCAGAAAAGGGCGAATTTCATCTAATGCTTTTTGCACATTTGCTTTTAATTCTTGATTTATAGTTTCCATAATTCTACTTTTTTAGACGGCACTGCAGCCGGCCATGGTGGTAATTTCAATAGACTCGGTAGGAGGAAGGTGTTTGTTTCGGCTCACGGTTTCACGAACAATATTACGACTAATTTCTGTAAAGGCATTAGCCACCGGAGTATCATTCTGAAGTGCAGCCGGATGGCCTACATCCCCAGACTCGCGTATGCTTTGTACGAGTGGAATTTCGCCTAAGAAGGGGACTTCCAAATCTTCTGCCAAAAATTTGGCTCCTTTTTCTCCAAAGATATAATATTTATTGTTGGGAAGCTCAGTAGGGGTGAAATAGGCCATGTTTTCAATAAAGCCTAAAACAGGTACGTTAATGCTTTTTTGTTTAAACATTCCTACGGCTCTTATAGCGTCTCCTAAAGCCACTTTTTGTGGGGTGCTTACTACTACGGCTCCGGTAATGGGTACGGCCTGCATAATAGATAAGTGAATATCTCCGGTGCCCGGAGGCAAATCAATAACCAAGAAATCTAGTTCGCCCCAAGCCGCATCAAAAATCATTTGGTTGAGGGCCTTTGCCGCCATAGGTCCTCTCCATACAACCGCTTGGTCAGGTTCGGTAAAAAAGCCTATTGACAAAATTTTCACACCGTAGCTTTCAATAGGTTTCATCTTAGCTTTTCCATCAACTTCTACAGAAAGTGGGCGTTCGCGCTCTACATCAAACATAGTAGTTTGTGAAGGGCCGTAAATATCAGCGTCAAGAAGCCCTACTTTAAATCCAAATTTTTGAAGACTGATGGCTAAATTGGCCGCAACAGTAGATTTGCCTACCCCTCCTTTTCCGGAGGCCACGGCCACAATATTTTTAATTCCCTTTATAGGTTTGCCCTTAATCTCGGCCAGCGTGCCCTGGCTGGGAGCGTTTACGGTTATGTTTACTTTTACTTTTGCTTTGCGGTAAACGTGTTCGTGTATGGCCTTCATAACGTCTACTTCTGCACGCTTTTTGATGTGCATAGAAGGCTTTTTTAGCTCAAGGTCGACTACAACTTCGTCTCCGAAAATATTAATATTTTTTACTGCACCACTTGCTACCATATCCTCACCTTCACCGGCAATAGTAATGGTTTCAAGAGATTTGAGTATGTCTTTTTTGTTTAAATCCATAGCGTTAAATGCATTTTTGCTATCTTACTTAGAATTATTCTAAAATACAAATATACGGCATAAGTGTGTATATTTAGTCCGATTTATTTTAATTTAACGAGCAGGTTTAAATCATCGGTAAATCATTTTAATTTCATTCTAAACTCATAGTATCTTATGTACAAAAAAATAACTACTTTAATTATAACTTTTCTTGTTTTATGGTGTGTGTTTCCGCAGCAATCGGTTGCGCAAAAGACTACTTTTACCTTAGGAGATAGCACTTTTTTACTCAATGGAAAACCTTTTCAGATTATCTCAGGCGAATTGCATTATAGTCGAATTCCGGAAGCGTATTGGAGAGACCGGCTGCATAAAGCAAAAGCTATGGGGTTAAACGCGGTGAGTATTTATATGATGTGGAATATGCACGAGCCCAAGCGCGGAGAATGGGATTTTTCGGGGCGTGAAGATGTGCGTCATTTTGTAAAACTGGCGCAAGAGGAGGGGGTGTATGTTATTTTGCGTCCCGGGCCATATGTCTGTGCAGAATGGGATTTTGGCGGTTTTCCGTGGTGGTTGCTAAAAGACGAAACTATAAAAGTGCGCACGAGCGATCCGAAATTTATGAAACCGGCTCGACAGTATTTATTGCGAGTAGGAAAAGAGTTAGCAGATTTGCAAATTACGAATGGCGGTCCTATTATTATGGTTCAGGTTGAAAATGAATACGGCTCTTTTGGTCATGATTTAGCGTATGAGCGCCAGATTGAAAAAGATTTAAAAGATGCCGGGTTTAACGTACCTTTTTTTACAGCTGACGGGGCTGGAGAAGGATATTTTAAAAATGCGGTATTGCCGGGTGTCCTTCCCGGAGGAAATGGCTCACCCAAACCGGAAGATTTTAAGAAACTGGTAAACAAATATCACCATGGTAAAGGCCCTTACTTTGTGCCTGAACTTTATCCCGGGTGGTTAGACCATTGGGGAGAAAAATTTCAACGTGTTTCTACTCAAGGCGTGATTAAAAATGTAAAAAGGTTACTGGATGCCGGTGTTTCTTTAAATTTATACATGTTTCACGGAGGTACTAATTTTGCCTTTATGAATGGCGCTAACTACACCCAAAGTCGCCCTATTCAGCCAGATTTAACCAGCTATGATTACGATGCTCCGTTGAGTGAAGCAGGGGTACCTACCCAAAAATATAAAGCGTTGCGAAACTTGTTGAAAAACTATTTACCAAAAGGAGAAAAATTACCTCCTATCCCTGAAACGCCCCATTTTATCAATATTCCTACGATTCGGTTAACCCAAGCTGCTGCGTTGTTTGATAACTTGCCCCAACCGGTTGTATCCGATTCTTTATTAACCATGGAAGAACTTAACCAGGGATATGGATATGTACTGTATCGTACGGTTTTTAAAAAGAATGAAAAAGGAGCGTTGCACATAAAAGGGTTGCGCGATTTTGCGCAGGTTTTTATTAATGGCAAACGCGTAGGCACGCTCAACCGAATGTTTAAGCAAAAAGAATTGCCTGTAAAAGTAAAAAAAGGCGATCGATTGGCCATTTTGGTTGAAAATTTAGGGCGTATCAATTATGGTCGTGGGTTGATGTATAATCGTAAAGGAATTATTGGTGAAGTACAGTTTAATGGAAAAACACTTTCTGATTGGAAAATGTACTGTCTTCCGTTTAAGAACACCCAATCTTTTCAGTTTACTGAAAATACAGGTAAACTCACCTCGCCGGTTGTTTATAAAGGTACTTTTTGGCTAGATAAGACGGGTGATACTTTTTTAGATATGCGTCAATTTGGAAAGGGGGTTGTATTTGTAAACGGTCATAATTTGGGGCGTTATTGGGAAATGGGTCCTCAACAAACATTGTATTTACCGAGGCCTTGGCTGAAAGAAGGGGAAAATACAATTGTAATTTTTGAACAGCTTAAGAATGGATTGTATCAGGTTTCAGCAATTAATCATTCTATATTAGATGATTTGCAGGCTAAAAAATAAAAAACAACCGCTGTTATTTTAGATAAAGGCATTTGCGCTGATAATCAATTACGGCGCGTCCTTTTTCTAGAATATCGGCACCAATAATACCGTGCACTACGCCCACTTCATGTTCGCTTAATGCTTGGTTAATATGGCTCATGTCAAACAAAACCAGGTCTATTTTGTGGTGTTTCCATTGGCCAATTTGCACGGTATTGTTCATAGAAACACGGGTAATCATATCAGAAGCCCCGGCTCCGGCAGCAATAATGTCGCTGTCTTCAGAAAATAAATTAAAATGGTTGGCTTCTTCGTTACCAATACAAGAATTAGATGCGCCGGTATCTAAGATAAAATCGCCTTCTACCCCATTTATACAGGCCTTTATGCCTAAATGATTGGTTAAAGTGGTAGATAGTTTGATGCGATGGTATTTTTTTTCTAATAAAAACTGACGTAAACTCGGCATTCGTATTTTTGCGACAAAGATAATTGAAGAATTTCATTTAATTTTGCAATTCTGCAAATGGATTACCCTTATTTAAATATTGCGGCATGACTTTTATAGAAACACATACCCATCTTTATAGCGAAGAATTTGATGCAGATAGAGAGGCGGTGGTTGAACGAGCATTAGCTATAGGAATTGATAAATTTTTCTTGCCGGCCATAGATTCAGCCTATACGAAACGCATGTATGCTTTTGAAAAGGCTTATCCGAAGCACACCTATCTGATGACCGGATTGCATCCGGTTTCTGTAGCAGAAAAAGATTATAAAAAAGAACTGGCTTGGGTTGAAAAAGCGCTAAACGAACGAAAATTTTATGCCATAGGAGAGATCGGCATCGATTTGCATTGGCATCCGGAAAGTCTTGCCGAGCAACAAGACGCTTTTCGTACACAGATACGTTGGGCCAAAGAGCGCGCATTGCCCATTGTTATTCATTGTAGAGATGCTTTTGATGAAGTTTTTGAAATCTTAGAAGCGGAAAAAGGAGCTGATTTGTGGGGAATTTTTCATTGTTTTACCGGAAATTTAGCACAAGCAAAACAAGCTGTTTCTCTAGGAATGAAGTTAGGAATTGGTGGAGTAGTGACTTTTAAGAATGGAAAAATAGACCGATTTTTACAAGAAATCCCACTACAAGAAATTGTGTTAGAAACAGATTCGCCATATTTGGCTCCTACTCCTTACCGAGGCAAACGCAATGAGAGCAGTTATTTATTACAAGTAGCTGAAAAATTGGCTTCTGTGTATGCGGTAGGATTAGATGAAATAGCGCAACAAACCACCCATAATGCCGAAGTTGTTTTTAAACTGAAATAAAATACGTTTTTGGCAGATTTAAATTTTTACTAGTGGCTAAATAAAAAATTACTATGACAGAACGTGCTCGTATCTTACTCTTTTATACCGGCGGTACAATTGGTATGATTAAAGACTTTGAAACCGGAGCTTTAAAAGCTTTTGATTTTGATGACTTGCTGAAACATGTACCCGAATTAAAGTTGCTAGAGCACGAGATAGATACGTATAGTTTTGATGAACCCATAGACTCATCAAACATAAACCCAATACATTTGGCTCGTATTGCGTCGGTTATAGAAAAAAATTATGAGCACTATGATGGGTTTGTTATTTTGCATGGAAGCGATACGATGGCGTATTCGGCTTCGGCATTGAGTTTTATGTTAGAAAATTTAGCTAAGCCGGTTATTTTTACAGGATCTCAATTACCTATAGGGGATTTGCGAACCGATGCAAAAGAAAATTTGATTACAGCTATTCAACTGGCAGGATTACGTCATGACGGAAAAATGGTTATAACAGAAGTAGGGCTTTATTTTGAGTATAAACTGTATAGAGGGAACCGAAGTACTAAGATTAACTCAGAACATTTTAGAGCCTTTGCTTCGCCTAATTATCCTCCGTTAGCTGTCTCTGGTGTTAATTTAAAAGTAGATTATGCTTTGTTGAAGAAAGCCAATCAGAAGAAAAACTTAGAAGTACACCAGACGCTAAACGATAATATTGCAATTTTAAAGCTCTTTCCGGGGATTAATAAACAAGTAGTAGCTGCTTTTTTTGCGGCAGAGGGGTTGCAAGGAGTAATTTTAGAAACTTTTGGCTCCGGAAATGCCAGTATGGAAATGTGGTTTATCAACGCGTTAAAAGCAGCCATAAAAAAAGGTATTTATATAGCCAATATAACCCAATGCCAAGGCGGAAGTGTGGCCATGGGGCATTATGAGACGAGTACCCGTTTAAAAGAAATTGGACTTATATCGGGAAAAGATCTTACTACAGAAGCAGCTGTGGCCAAAATGATGTATTTACTGACCTTAGATTTATCGCCTAAAGTGTTTAAAACATTGTTTGAAACCTCGCTAAGAGGAGAGATGGCATAAAAACAATGTTTTTTCTTTGATAGATTGCCCATTTTTTCCTTATTTCGCAGGCAAATTAAAATAATTAGAGAGGTGGCCGAGTGGTCGAAGGCGCACGCCTGGAAAGTGTGTATACGTCACAAGCGTATCGAGGGTTCGAATCCCTTCCTCTCTGCAACAAAATCTACAGCCGGGGTTGTAGATTTTTTATTTTCAGGCTGCGTTGAAAATTTATTTTCAAAAGGAGACTGAAAATAAAAAACAGACCGCAAGGCGGTTTAGATTTTGATTGCGATTTCCCTACTTTGGGATCAGCGAAGCTAATCCCGAAACCTATTTTCAAAAGGAGACTGAAAATAAAAAACAGACCGCAAGGCGGTTTAGATTTT
>CAZOGC010000004.1:188760-214025 GCA_964579505.1 uncultured Flavobacteriaceae bacterium
GATCAGCGAAGCTAATCCCGAAACCTATTTTCAAAAGGAGACTGAAAATAAAAAATAAACCGCAAGGATTGTCAGCGGTTTCTGGTAATACATAAATTAAGAATATTTTAATAGTCGAAAAAATTGGGTATATTTGAGAGTTGGCATAAAATTAATCAATATAAATTATATGTTTTTAAAAACTAGTCACTATTACTTCATATTTATTGCTCTATTCGTATTAACTTTTACCTGCTATTCTTGTCACACAACTCGTAAAGAGGCAATGAATCATTTTGTCAAAGGGAAAATAGTTTCGATTGATACTTCAGCTAATAATGATAAAAGAAACAGTTTTGTTATACAGTTAGATTCTTCAAATAAAAAGGCAGTAGTTATAATAGGTGATAAGCTTATGCTATCTCCAAAACTACAGCAATTAAAAAAAAGGCAATATATCAAAATAAAAGGCTATAAAATTAAATATATAGATTATGGAAAAGAAAACAAACATGCGGCAAATACGTATATTATTGACCAATTAAATATCATGAAATAAGTAAGATAGATAATTTTAATATTATACCAAACCTTAAAAGAGAATTTAGAAATTGGGAATATTGATTTAAATAAAATTCCACATAAAGTAGATTTGATATTACCTTTGTATTATTACCCAGCCGGAAAAGAATGCCCAAGTTTTATTTCAAGATTCGATTTATAAAATACTGCGCGTAAAAACGGCTTGATGCAGCCCACCTGCCGAACGAGCAGGTTTAAAACTTAAAAACAACTTTTTTATAGCCCGTGTATTAATACGTCAGCTACGGAAAACAAGACGCAAATTGAACGATTGATTATACCTATGGGTATAGGACTATGACAAGGAGACCGGGATACTAATTTTCTCAATAAAGCAATCTCTTTTTTTGTTTTACAGACATAACCGTAAATTGCGGTGTAAAACTAGGATATGAAAAAATGGTGTTTTTGGGGCGTTTTTATGATGGGGGTGCTGATTTGTGCGCCTTCTTTTGGGCAGACGGTAAAAAAACCGGCACAAAAGCCACTAGATTCTATTACGGTAGGGCATAAAGGAGCTGACGTGCACTATAGAGAAGACCAGTTTTATGTGTCTCTTACCTTTAACTTGCTCAGCAATATGCCTTCAGGGGTAAAACAATCGGGTTTTTCTGGAGGTATACATGCCGGATTTATCAGAGATATCCCCTTAAATAAACGAAGAAATGTAGCCTTAGGTATAGGTCTAGGGTGGTCTATTAACTCTTTTAGATCAAATTTATTAATCAGTAGAACGCAGACCGGTACGCCTATTTTTCAGGTGCTCGACCCAAATGATTTTGACTATGATTTAAACAGCTATGCTACCCAATTAATAGAAATTCCTATTCAGTTTAGATGGCGAACTTCTAGTCCTACTACTTATAAATTTTGGCGAATTTACACCGGCTTTAGATTGGGATATATGTACCGTTTTCGCTCTAATTTTAAGCAACCGGGCAATCATATTTCCCTAACCGATGTTGAAGGATTAAACCGACTGCGTTACGGATTGACGTTTACTTTTGGGTATAACACCTTTAATTTTACGGTTTACTATAGTTTAAATCCATTTTTTGACGCACATACTGTTGATGGGCAAGATGTAGGGCTCTCTACTTTTAAAGTAGGGTTAATGTTCTACATTTTGTAGTGCACAATAATTGTAAAAAAGAAGAGAAGTTGGGGGAGTAGCCCGACAACTAAGCCGCGTATAATTTCAGGTGAAGTAATTTCCTTTTCCATTAATTGGGCAGTAGTTGCCCAGCCTAAACTAAAGACAATCAGTGCTATTAACCAGAGTAGGTTTAAGTTGTACAGTAGACTTAGCCCAATAATAAACCCTAAAAAAGCTGCCGCAGCCGCTACGTGCAGGTTTACTTGTAACTTGATAAAACTCAGAAAAAAAACGGTGATGATTGAAAAAAGTATACCGGTAAAAAAGTAAATCAATTCCGGAAGCTTATCGCCTAAAATAAAATTGTTAATAACCACTACAAATACGGCCATGCATACCAAAAATAGGCGTTTGGCTTTTAGTGAAGAGAGTGGCAGAGGACGTGTTATTTTGCCGTTTTTAGAAGAAACCACCAGCATAAGTGGAATAAAAAGACTCAATACAATAATAGCCAATAGCTTGGCTTTTATAATAGAAACCGGAAAGTAACGCGGCGTAATTAAAAAATATGAAAGCGCGCCTAAAAAAGGTATCCACAGTGGATAAAAAATATAGGTTCCCGATTTTAAAAGGTACTTCATCTATATTTTTTTACGTAATCGTGCTACCGGAATACTTAATTGTTCACGGTATTTTGCAATAGTTCTACGCGCAATGGGGTAGCCTTTTTCTTTTAATATACTGGCTAATTTCTCGTCGGTTAAGGGTTTTTTCTTGTCCTCTTTTTCTACCGTTAGCTCTAAAATCTTCTTGATTTCTCGGGTAGAAACCTCTTCTCCTTTGTCATTGGTCATAGATTCAGAAAAGAAATCTTTAATTAAAAAAGTGCCATAAGGGGTGTCTACATATTTGCTGTTAGCCACGCGCGATACGGTAGAAACATCCATATCAATCTTTTCGGCAATGTCTTTTAAAATCATGGGGCGTAAATCGCGGTCGTCACCACTGAGAAAATATGCCTGCTGATAATTCATAATGGCATTCATGGTTACAAACAAGGTTTCTTGTCGTTGTCTGATGGCATCGATAAACCACTTGGCTGCATCTAATTTTTGTTTGATGAACAGCACTGCATCTTTCTGTTCTTTGGTTTTTTTCTTAGCTTCTTTATAGCCTTTTAGCATGTTGCGGTAATGAGGAGATACATGCATTTCGGGAGCATTTCTTCCGTTTAGAGTGAGTTCTAATTCTCCGTTTTTTATCTTAATAGCAAAATCAGGAACGACATGTTCTATATGATGTGTGTTATTGTTGTAAGCACCTCCCGGCTTAGGGTTTAAAGAGCTTATTTCGCTAAAAACAGCGCGAAGCTGTTCTTCGGTAATATCAAATTTAGTCAGTAGTTTGTCGTAGTGTTTTTTTGCAAAAGCGTCAAAAGCATTTTCTAAAACAGTAATAGAAAGTTCAATTTGTGGGGTTTGTGTTTTTCGCTTTAACTGAAGAATAAGACATTCTTGTAATGACCGAGCGCCCACTCCGGCCGGATCTAAATCTTGAACCAATTTTAAAAGACGTTCTACCGTTTCAGCATCGGTATATACGTTTTGTGTAAAGGCCAAATCATCTACAATGTCTTCTATAGATCGCCTTATGTAGCCGCTTTCATCAACACTTCCTACTAAGAAATCAATTATTTTTTCTTCTTCCTCACTTAGGCGATAAGTCTGCAACTGCCCTTGTAAATATTCTGAAAAAGATTTTCCGGCAGCATACGGTATTTGTTTTTCTTCATCGTCTTTACTATAATTATTTGCCTGAAGACGATAATTGGGTATCTCATCGTCACTTAAATAATCGTCTATGTTAATTTCCGGCTCTTCGTTTCCACTTTCATCGCCGTAGTCGTCAGCAATTTCATCGTTGTATTCTTGCTCTCCGGCTTCTTCTTTCCCACTGCCTAAGGCCGGATTGTCTTCTATCTCCTGTTTTAAGCGTTGTTCAAAAGCCTGGGTAGGCAATTGAATCAGTTTCATTAACTGAATTTGCTGTGGAGATAGCTTTTGAGATAGCTTTAATTTGAGTTGTTGTTTTAACATAAAAAGAAAGGTTGCTACTTACAAAAATACGGAAAATGCGGCGAAGCAACCTATCAAAATTATGTTAAGCTTAAAAAAGGATGTTCCTTTTAGAGTTTGAAAGGATTTTAAAATTCGGCATTTTGCGGGGTGCGGGGATAAGGTATAACATCTCTAATATTGCCCATGCCGGTAGCAAATTGTACGAGGCGTTCAAAGCCTAGCCCAAAACCACTGTGCACACAAGTGCCAAAACGTCTTAAATCTAAATACCACCACAGTTCTTTTTGATCTACGTTTAATGCGTCCATTTTTTGTTGTAAAACGGCTAAACGTTCTTCCCGTTGTGAGCCACCTACAATTTCGCCTATACCGGGAAAGAGAATATCCATGGCGCGCACCGTTTTTCCATCGTCATTAGCACGCATATAAAAAGCTTTAATTTTAGCCGGGTAATCATAGAGAATAACCGGGCAATTAAAATGTTTTTCTACTAAATAGCGTTCGTGTTCACTCTGTAAATCTGCTCCCCATTCTTCAATAAGGTAGTTGAATTTTTTCTTTTTGTTGGGTTTAGAATTTTTTAAAATCTCGATAGCTTCGGTATAGCTTACGCGTTTAAATTGATTTTCGGTAATAAATTTTAATTTTTCGCGCAGGGGCATAGGAGATCGGTCTTTTTGTGGTTTGGCTTGGTCTTCTTTGAGCAATCTTTTTTCAAGGAAGGTTAAGTCGTTATCACACTGGTCAAGTACATATTGAATAACCGATTTAATAAAAGCCTCTGCTAGATCCATATTTCCTTGCAAATCGCAGAAAGCCATTTCGGGTTCAATCATCCAAAACTCTGAAAGGTGTCTTGAGGTATTTGAGTTTTCGGCTCTAAAAGTAGGCCCAAAAGTATATACTTGCCCCAGCCCCATGGCGTATGTTTCGGCCTCTAATTGACCGCTTACAGTAAGGTTGGTTGATTTGCCAAAAAAGTCTTTGGTATAATCTATTTCGCCGTTTTCTGTTTTGGGTAAGTTGTTTAAATTAAGGTTGGTTACTTTAAAAGTTTCTCCGGCTCCTTCGGCATCACTCCCGGTGATTACCGGTGTGTTTACATAATAAAAGTCGCGTTCTTGAAAGAAACGGTGTACGGCATAGGCCAGTTTAGATCGTACGCGCATTACGGCTCCAAAAGTGTTGGTTCTTACACGGAGATGAGCTTGTTCGCGCAATTTTTCTAAGCTATGCCGTTTAGGAGAAAGAATAGTCTTCTTTACTTCTTCCGGATCGGCTTTTCCTAAAACCGCAATCTTTTCTACAATTATCTCTACACGTTGCCCGCTACCCTGACTCTCTTTTAAAAGACCGGTGACAGCAATGGCTGCTCCTACGTGAATATCGGCGAGTATAGCGGGGTCGGTTTCTTCATAATTTACCACACATTGCAAATTATTTCCGGTAGAACCGTCGTTTAAAATAACAAACCGATTACTTCTAAAAGCGCGAACCCATCCTTTTACGATAAATTCTTGCATAAACTGGTTGCTTTGAAGAACGTCAACAATTTTAGTGTGGTGCATATTATGTAATTTTTTAGGACGCAAAGATAATTTTTATAGCTTGGTGTTACAAATATTTTATAGAAGAGAATTTACCGACACGTAAAGGGTTAGGGGAGGGCTAACTTTATAAAAAAACCGCCCGGTTGGGGCGGCTTGTGATTTTATAGCGGGAGTGGAGTTACCCACATTTAGAAGAACCGCAATTCGTACAAATTAAACAGCCTTCTTGGTAAATTAGTTGATCAGAACCGCAACTTTGACAAGAGCCTTTTGCATGCGTGCCATCTTCTACATAGCGTTTTAGAGCCCGTACTACTCCGTTTTTCCAGGTATTGATAGAATGGCTGTCAAGTTGTAAACTCTTAATTAAATCTATAATTTTATCTATAGGCATACCGTATCGCAGTGTGCTGGAAATTAGCTTGGCATAGTTCCAAAACTCAGGGTCAAATTTATGCGATAAACCTTCTATGGTAGTTCGGTAACCTCGTTTATTTTCAAATTGAAAGTCATAGCGAGAGCTGCCGTCTTCATTTCTGTTTTTGATGATGAGACCGTCGGTTACCCAACGCGGAAGCAAGATGCCGTATTCATCGTCTGCCAATCCGGTAAAAATTTCATAAGGTTTGTCGTTTATCTTTCCTATAAAAGCAATCCATTTTTCTTTGTTATTCTGAAAACGTAGAATGTCTGCCATTAAAACTTGCGGACGCTTGGTAGGGAATGCGGTTAGAGTTTGTTGTTCTTCCTCTTCTTCCTCTTCATTATTAGCAATTAAGACGCCTGATCGAGAGCCGTCGCGGTAAATAGTTACTCCTTTACACCCCGATTCCCACGCTTCCATATACAATTTAGCTACCAAGTCTTCAGAAACATCGTGTGGTAAGTTGATGGTTACGCTAATAGAGTGATCTACCCATTTTTGTACTGCCCCCTGCATGCGTACTTTGTTTAACCAATCTACATCGTTAGAAGTAGCTTTGTAGTAAGGAGATTTTTTTACAAACTCATCTAATTCTTCTTGCGAGTAGTTTTTAGAAGTGTCTATGCCGTTTACATTCATCCATTGTTTAAACCGGTGGTGAAAAACGGTATATTCTTCCCAAGAATCACCTACTTCATCTACAAAATCTACGCGTGCATCTTTGTCATTAGGATTTACTTTTCTACGGCGTTTGTAAACGGGTAAGAAAACCGGTTCTATACCTGAGGTGGTTTGGGTCATTAAACTAGTAGTGCCGGTAGGAGCAATGGTTAAGAGGGCGATATTTCGCCGACCGTACTCCATCATCTCATAGTATAATTTTTCATCTGCAGCTTTTAAACGCTGAATAAATGGATTGTTTTCTTCGCGTTTTGAGTCGTAAATAGCAAAAGGACCACGCTCTTTGGCAGTGTAAACAGAACCGCGGTATACGGCAATTGCCAAGTTTTGGTGTACTTTTACAGAAAACGTATTTCCTTCTTTGGTTCCGTAACGAATACCTAATGCGGCCAACATATCGCCTTCAGCAGTAATGCCGATTCCGGTTCGACGACCTTCTTCTGCTTTTTTACGAATATTTTTCCATAAATTGATTTCGGTGGATTTAATCTCGTCAGATTCAGGATCTGATAGTATCTTAGCCAAGATAGCATCTACTTTTTCTAACTCTAAGTCGATGATATCATCCATCATACGTTGGGCATAACCAGCGTGCTCTCTAAACAATTTAAAGTTAAAAGAAGCGTCTTTAGTAAAGGGTTTTTCCACATAAGAAAATAAGTTAATAGCTAATAATCGACAAGAATCATAGGGGCAAAGTGGAATTTCGCCACATGGGTTTGTCGATACGGTTTCATAGCCCAAATCGGCATAACAATCAGGAATAGATTCTTTTTGAATTGTATCCCAAAACAAGATACCGGGTTCAGCTGATTTCCATGCATTGTGAATAATCTTTTTCCACACTCCGTTTGCATCAATTTCTTTGGTAACGGCAGGTTTTTCGCTAAAAATGGGGTATTTCTGCGTGTAAGGAATTTCATTTTTAACTGATTTCATAAACTGATCATCTATACGAACAGAGACGTTAGCACCAGTTACTTTTCCTTGTTCCATTTTGGCCTCGATAAAATCTTCAGCATCCGGATGATTGATAGAAATAGACAACATTAAGGCACCTCTTCGACCGTCTTGAGCAACTTCTCGGGTAGAGTTAGAATAACGTTCCATAAAAGGCACAATACCGGTAGAGGTTAGGGCAGAGTTTTTAACCTGACTGCCTTTGGGGCGAATATGAGAAAGGTCGTGCCCCACCCCGCCACGGCGTTTCATAAGTTGTACCTGCTCTTGGTCTATTTTCATAATTCCGCCATAGGAGTCAGATTTTTGACCGTTGCCGATAACAAAGCAGTTAGAGAGTGAAGATACTTGAAAGTTGTTACCAATACCCGCCATAGGACTTCCTTGGGGTACGATATGTTCAAAATTTTTGATGAGGTCATATATTTTTTCCTCACTCATTGGATTGGGGTATTTTTTTTCAATCCGGGCAAGTTCAGAAGCAATGCGATGGTGCATGTCATCGGGCGTCTTTTCATATAAGTTGCCGTCAGAATCTTTTAAAGCATATTTGTTAACCCACACACGGGCTGCTAAATCATCTCCTTTAAAATATACGAGGCTGGCTTCAAAAGCTTCTTTTTCGGTGTAGGTTTTTGTAGGGGTTTTAGACTTCACTTTCATCAATATCAGTATTTAACAGGTTATAAATAACTTTAAATTCGTGTAAACAAACATACTAAATATATGAATACATTTTTGAAATATATTTTTGAAAGTTTACAGTAAAAAAATATAATTATCTAATAATCAATAATATGCGTTTTTATCAACATAAAAAAGTTGACAACTTTATAAAACATAAAAATATATTTTAAGAACTAATATTTTGATTGTGAGGACTTGAAATGTGTTGTGAGGAAGCTGTTCTGGCGAGTAGACCGGAAGAATGAAGCGGTTTATTTTTGGTGTGAAATGTAGAATTGTCCTTGGCCCTTTGCCCTTGGCTATTTGCTCTTTGCCTTTAGCCTTTTGCCCTTAGCTGTAAGCGCCAACAACCAACAGCCAATAGCCAACAACCAATAGCCAACAGCCAACAACCAATAGCCAACAGCCAATTTAAGTACCGTTTACCACAGCAGATTCTTCTTTTTAATGGATGTAAAATTTGCTTTTACAACAAAATTATACTATAAGAACATATAAACCGTTGTGTTAGTACTAACCTAACTTATAACTTCGTGAAACTAAAATCATTTTTTTCCATTTTTCTTTTTTGCTGTCTTCCATTTATGGGGCATGCACAATCAGGTCAATATAATAAACTATCATTAGAAGCTACTGTCGGAATGGACGTACCGCTAATCAGAAGTGGAGATATTTCTAGAACAAAATATATTTCTGTTCCTCAATTTCAACTTTCTATGCGGTATATGTTTGAGCCGCGATTTGGAATAAAAGGCCATTATGGCTATAATTTGTTTAAGAATGGAAAAGGAACGGGTCCTAAAATAACGTATCACCGCTTAGGTATAGAGGGGGTGGTGAGTGTTAGTAGGCTGTTTCCTCATTTTTTTATGCTTAATTTGCGGCTTCCTAAAACAATCAATTTACTTTTTCATGCCGGAGTTGGCGGGTCGTTGGCGCATTATGCCGGTAGGAGTGGTAATGTTAAATATATTAACCCATTGGGTGGATTTACGTTAGCAGTAAAACTGAATGACAGGTGGGCGTTGGCAGGAGATATAACGGTAGTCGGTAACTTACGCCCTGAAAAACTGTCTTATCCGGAAATTAAGGCTTATGCTAACCTGAGTGTAGGAGTGGTATATTATATAGGGGGCTACCAAAATCACGCAGATTGGTGGTAAACTTAATTAGTGGTTTGTAACTTTTCGGGCCGGTGCTGTTCAATTTTTTCCATAACAGAAGGCAAAACAAATTCTCCAAATTCTTTTAGCGGGGTGTAGAGTAAAGAGGTTTTGAGTGTCTTTTGTTTGATGAATTTTCCACCTTGGTTAAATGCCGAAAAAAATAAAATCAAGACACTTAAAATAAAAGCAACTTTTAAGAGTCCAAAGATTCCTCCAAAGATTCGGTTAAGAATACCTAAGGCAACCAGATTAATCAATCTTGTAAAGAGTTTTCCGAGGAGTGAAACACATACCACTATAATAATAAAGGTGAGTATAAAGGCCGTAATATTGATGTATTGTTCACTCCAAGAAAGGTTTTGCTGTAAAATAGCTACCAAAAAATAAGAAAAGTGAATAGCGCCGTATATACCCAAAAATAAGGCTACCAGTCCGGCAATTTCAATAATAAACCCTTTCATAAACCCTCTAATAAGCCCGATGGCCAATAGAATACCCAATACAATATCTAATGTTGTTAGCGTAGAAAAGCCCGAGGTCTCGATAAAGAGGAGGTTAAAAAACATAGCCAAAAATAGAGAAACCCATTGAATTTTTCAAAAAACTTTCTGCAAGGATAATTAAAAGTTTTACAGAAGAAATGGTAGAGTAGTTTTATCTTTGCCCTATGGCAAGAGACGAAAAATTAAAAGTACGCTGGAAGACATTACACAAAAAATTGTCTGATCAATTTGCAGATGGCGATCCCCTAGAGCTAGATGCTATTATTTATTTAATTGGGGTACAAGAGCTGGGACAACTAGAGGGGAACTTTGAAAAAGATGATAAGGTTAACCTAATGCATATAGCCATTTGCCGTTTGTTAGAGCCTTTGGGTTATTATGAATTTGATTATTTTGACAATGAGGGCTGGCCTCATTATAAATTACAAGAAGCTTTACCGCCGTTAAAAGGTGGAGAGCAGAGTATCTTGTTAAAAGAAGCTATTGTAAATTATTTCTTAGAGAAAGAATACATCTCCTAACTCATTTTTTTTAAATTTGCCGTTCTGAAAAAAGATCTTGATGATTGACGATATAAAATCACACCTTGTTGAAGTAGAGAATTTTACCGCAGAAAAATTAACTGATGTAGAATCTTTTCGCATTAAGTATTTGGGAAAGAAAGGTATTTTGAATGACTTTTTTGCTTCGTTTAAAGATATTCCGAATGAAGATAAAAAAGAGTTTGGAAGAATGGTAAACACCCTGAAGAACAAGGCGCAGGAAAAAGTAACAGCGCTTAAAACTTCATTAGAACAAAAACAAGAGCAAAAAGGAGCTTATGGCGACTTAACGCGCCCCGGACAGCCCCTAGAGATAGGAGCAAGACATCCTATTTCAATCGTTAAAAATCAGATAATTGAAATTTTTTCTAATATAGGTTTTAATGTTTCTGGAGGACCCGAGATAGAAGATGACTGGCATAATTTTACGGCATTAAATTTGCCGGAACACCACCCGGCACGCGATATGCAAGACACCTTTTTTATTCAAACGGACCCTGAAAAAATTATGCTGCGTACCCATACTTCAGGCGTGCAAATTCGGCATATGGAAGCTCATAAACCTCCGGTGAGAACCATCTCTCCCGGACGCGTGTACCGCAATGAAGACATTTCGGCTCGCTCACATTGTCTTTTTCATCAGGTGGAAGGTTTATATGTAGATAAAGGGGTTTCTTTTGCCGATTTAAAACAAACAATTCTCTATTTTACCAAACAGATGTTTGGCAAATCTAAAATTCGGTTTAGACCTTCTTACTTTCCGTTTACAGAACCTAGTGCTGAGGTAGATATTTACTGGGGTTTAAAAACAGCAACTGATTACCGTATTACAAAAGGTACCGGCTGGTTAGAAATTATGGGCTGTGGTATGGTCGATCCTAATGTACTGGAAAACTGTAAAATAGATCCGGAAGAATATACCGGGTTTGCTTTTGGTATGGGCATAGAACGCATTGCTATGTTGTTATATCAGATAGGTGATATTAGAATGTTTTACGAAAACGATGTGCGTTTCTTAGAGCAGTTTAAATCTATTTTTTAATTTTTTGTTTTCCATTATATATTTTCGCTTAGACCTTTTTCTAAGAAGTGTACTGTGCTACAAAAATCTTTGGAGAGACGGGGGTAAAATTCATTAACATACGTAACTTTGTATAACCTGATTGGGGGAATATAAAATGTAATTTTATGGAAAGTATCAGCGTTTTTGACATGCTAAAAATAGGGGTAGGACCTTCTAGCTCCCATACACTAGGGCCTTGGCGTGCAGCTCAAAGGTGGGTGGATAAACTTGTAGAAAATAAAAAGTTTGATCAAGTTGAACGCATTCGCATAGATTTGTATGGGTCGCTTTCACTAACCGGGAAAGGTCATGCCACCGATATAGCAACCGTACTTGGTTTAAGTGGCTATGATCCGGTTACCATTCCTATTCCGACTATTCAAGAGGAAGTAGAACGAGTAAAAAAAGAACGGACTTTGCGGCTTAAAGGAAAAAGAGAAATTCCTTTTGTGATGGCCGATGAGGTGGTGTTTAACAAAACTTTTCTTTCGTTTCACTCCAATGGAATGAAATTTACCGCTTTTTTATCAGACGGTAAAAAAACAACGGATAAATATTATTCTATTGGTGGTGGTTTTGTGGTGCAAAAGGAGCGTAAAAACGCTCAAAAAAAAGAAAAATTATTTAAGCAATTTCCATTCCCTATTGAAACCGGCGCCGAGCTCTTAAAATATTGCAAAAAGCAGGGTAAAAAAATATCAGAAATCGTTTTAGAGAACGAACGCTCGTTGCGTACCGATGCAGAAATAGATAAAGGCATGCACGATATATGGCAAGTTATGTTAGAGTCTATGTATCTGGGTTGCCACACAGAAGGAGTTTTGCCCGGAGGGCTCAATGTGCACAGAAGAGCTTATACGGCGCATTGTAAATTAATAGGTGATGCTGATTACAATAATCCGGAAGAATGGGTTGCTGCTATTCGAAAAACAGACAAGCGATTTCGTTCTATCTTGCGTTGGGTGAGTTGTTTTGCGCTGGCAGTTAATGAAGTAAATGCTTCTTTGGGGCGCGTGGTAACGGCTCCCACTAATGGAGCTTCCGGCATTATACCGGCGGTGTTAATGTATTATCAGGTTATTGAAAATCACCAGGCAGGGTTTAAAGAAATTAAACAGTTTTTACTGACGGCTAGTGAGATAGGAAGTTTGTTTAAAAAGAACGCTACTATTTCTGCAGCCATGGGTGGTTGTCAGGCTGAGACCGGTGTATCGTCTTCTATGGCCGCAGCAGCGCTTACCGAACTCTCCGGAGGAACCCCCGAGCAGGCTTTGATGGCGGCTGAAATAGCCATGGAACATCATTTGGGGTTGACGTGCGATCCGATAGGTGGATTGGTGCAAATACCTTGTATAGAACGCAATACTATGGGCGCTATAAAGGCTATTAACGCGGCTGAACTGGCACTAAATGGCGATGTAACAGCTGCTCGCGTTACTTTTGATGAGGTGGTAGAAACCATGTGGGAAACGGCTAAAGATATGAACGCTAAATACAAAGAAACCAGTGAAGGCGGATTAGCGGTTCGGGTTAATATGGTAGATTGTTAAGGCGTATTTATTATAAAATTGATAGGAATGTATAATTTTCAAAATGATTATGCCGAAGGCGCTCATCCACGTATTTTGGCTCGGTTGCAGACAACAAATTTGGCGCAACAAATGGGCTATGGCGAGGATGAATATTCTAGTGAAGCTAAAAAACTAATCCGGCAGAAAATACAAAACCCCCGAGCAGCTGTCTACTTTGTTTCGGGAGGAACTCAAGCCAACCTATTGGTAATTTCATCGTTGTTACGCATACACGAAGCGGTTATCAGCGCAAATACAGGACATATTGCTACCCACGAAGCCGGCTCTATTGAGGCCACCGGGCATCGGGTTATTACAGTACCCGCTGCCGATGGCAAACTAACGCCTGCAGCGGTGGCCACAGTATTAGAAAAGTATACGATGCGCCCGCACGTGTTAAAACCCAAAATGGTTTATATTTCTAATGCTACAGAAACCGGCACGTTGTATACAAAAACAGAGCTGGTAGCGTTGAAAACTTTTTGTGAAGAAAATGATCTGTGGTTATTTATGGATGGCGCTCGGTTAGGAGCTGCGCTAACGGCAGAAACAAATGATTTAACCTTACCCGAAATAGCACAGCTTACCGATATTTTTTATATTGGTGGCACCAAAAATGGCGCGTTACTAGGAGAAGCAGTGGTGTTTACGGATAACCAACTAAATCAGGAGTTTGATTATGCCATTAAGCAAAAAGGAGCTATGTTGGCTAAAGGCCGCTTATTAGGAATTCAGTTTTTAGAATTGTTTACCGATAATTTGTATTTTGAGTTGGCAGCCCATGCCAATGCAATGGCGACTGAATTGGCTGCTCGTATTGAAAAAGCCGGATATTCTTTTTCTACTCCTCCGGTTACCAATCAAGTTTTTCCCATTTTCTCGCATTCAGTTATTAAGAAACTTCGTCAAAACTACTGTTTTCACGAGTGGGAAAAGATAGATGAGCAGCACTCAGCTGTGCGTTTGGTTACTTCGTGGGCTACTTCAGCAGCAATAATTGATAAATTTGTACGTGATTTAGGCGAATGTTAAGGGTAAAAATCATATACGTAAGGTCGGATTTTACGTTCTTACTAAACTTGTAAACTCAAAATAGATTTAATTTACATGGAGTATTACGGAATTGTAAACTGTCGTTGTTATCAAGATCAAAAAACAGAGACGCCGCCTTATGAGGAAGCGGTTGAGTTTAGAAAAGGGGAGTGGGTTTTGAATCGCTCGGTATCTTCTTCGACAGATGTTCCGTATTTTAAAAAAGAACAAGCTTTTGAACAATGGAAAAAATCAGCTTGTACGCACCCAAATATGGAGTATGCCAAAAAACTACTAGGCAATGAGTTTGGGCTAGATGATTTTAAGGCCTATCTTTTAAAAAATGGAGGAGAGCAGGCGTATGCTGCTCTTTTAAAAAGTCTTCCGGATAACGAGGCGAACGTAATTATGCCTGAACAGGCTAAAACAGCTTTAGTAGAAGTACAATTGTTAAAGAAAAGAGCTCAACTTACTACCATAGATAAAAGCGTGCTTCGCGAAAAAGAAACCGGAAACCTGATTATGATAGGCGATTATGATGCGCGTACTTTTTTTGCGGTGTTAGAAAACGATCATGTTTTTATGTTGAAGGGCGACATGTTTTTTATCTTAGATAGGAGTGAAGCGGTACGAGGAAACTTACCAGTATTATTTCAGGCAAAAAGCTTTTATACTCATGTGTTTGCCGATAAAAACATAGGTTTTTTTGTAGATGAGGCTAGTGAAATGGTACAAACCGTTCGTGGGTTGGGAGAAGCGAAACCCAAAGGTACGCGAACAGATTATGAGGTAAAAAGAGAAATCTTTAAAGCGTATACCTATTACCAAACGCCTATTACGGCCTTAGAAGAATTGTTTGCAGCGGCTGTAAAAACCAATAATCCGGTGGTGTGGAAACAACGGTAAAAAAAGTCATTCTTCAATGGCTTTTGCCCTACATAATATGCATATTTTACAAATGATAACTCAAAATAAACAGCAGCGTGCGAGGTTGTACGTATGTACGCCAATCATATATTCTAAACTCGTCAATAGAATAGTTTCTCTTGTAGTTAATGTCGAATAAATTGTTTACTCGTAGTTCAAATCCCCAAGGGCTACCGTCTTTTCTATAAAAAAGAGAAGCATTGGCAAATTGATAGTGTGTGCTTATAGCTGAAGTTTTATTTTTTGAATAGGCATAGTAATAATAAGCTTTGAAAGCAAAGCTCTTCAAAAAATAGTAGTCTATAGATAGCGAGGGATATATCGAATAATAATTGCTTTTAAAATTGTGAGAAGAGGTACGTCTAAAATTTTGTGATAAAGAGAGGTTAAAGTTGGGCCCCTTCTTAAAATGTGTACGAACGCGTATTCTATAATTATAAGATTGATTGTGATACCGTAGTTTTTGAGCATTAATAATTCGCGAATAGCCAAATAGCGATACCCCTGTTCGTAAGGCTAATGAAAAATGAGACCAGCTTTTGCTAAGGTTGCCGATATAATGAAAACTGTTTTCAGGAAAATCGGTGTATATACTAGTATTAACCTGGTCAATTCCTTCTAATCTTGTTGAATTTTGAATAGACTTTTCTTGGTGCTTGTATCTTAGTCTAAAGGAATAGGTAATTCCGGTACGCATGCTAAAGCTACGAAACCGAAGTGAAAGGCTGTGGTACAGTGCATTTTCTAGATTGAGGTTGCCTTTATAGATGGTATTAAAACTCGTTAGGCGCAATCGGGTGGCATAATCATTAGCATCGGCAAAGTTGGCGTTTAAAGAGTAGTTTAACTCTAACTCTTTTCCGTCAGAAAATTCATATTTTCCGAATAATTCAGGTAGGAAAACCCCTTTTTGATGCGTGCCAACACGCTTATCAAATTGATTAATATGCCATAAATAATAATGATACACTAGCCCCGGTTCAAGGATGAGCCGTTCCCCTACCTTTATTTTATACTGAAAACCAATATACGGGTCTATGAGTTGATAGCTTAAAGCATTGTTGAACCCTGCCGATCTAAAACTGTTAATCGTTCCATCTTGTAACCGTTGATAATCAGTGTTATGGTAGGTTTGGTTGTAAAAATAAATTCCTGCTTTAGGATATAAATGGCTGTAATTGTTTAATACCCAATAATGTTTAAAGTTAAACCTACCGCTATTGGTAACCGAAGAATAATCGTGATAGAGGTGGTAGTTTCCTCCATCAGGTTGTAGAGGGATAAGGTCTGAGAATATGGGCCTGTCAAAATCCCAACCGGTTAGTTGAGATTCTTGGCTATAAATGTAATAAGCTTTTATTGCTGAAGTGTGTTTATAAGTAGGGCGCGTGTTGAATCGAAAAAACTGTGCCAGTTTAAAATCTTTAGGGTCTTGTGCCGTATGCGTTTGGCTTAAACTATCAGCAAAATGCGATTGAAAATTGCTGTAATGTGTTCCGTTTGAAAAATTAGCGGTCATGCGGTACGCCATATCGGTGTAGGTGTTGGGCTTAAGTCGTAATTTTATTCGATTACTGTTGTTAAACAGTTTATCGTTTACGGTAGCCTTTCTGTTCTCTACCAAATTGTTTTGTGTAAGATATTCAATGTGATTTGTTTCTGCTGATTTTGTTTTTTGTTGCGCCACAATAGAATAGGTAGAAAATTGAAGCTTTTTGCTTAACTGTTGCGTTAAGTTAGCGGCCCCAAACAGCATTTTTTTAGAGCGTATGTCTGTCTGAGAAGAGAATTGACTTAAGGTATTGTTGTTGCCCCTTATTGGGTCTAAGAAGGTTGCAACCCCTCCTCTAAACCGAAGAACATCTTGCCAATCTAACGGGCTTGCATTAATATTATCTATACTACCAATAAAATTGACCGTAGTTTTAGGACTGTAATAAAACAAGGTAGGGTGCAGGTAATAGCGTTCTTTAATTCCTCCTCCGGTCTCAATTTCTCCAAAAACAAATTTCTTTTTCCCTTCTTTTAATTTAATGTTTAGGGCCAACTTATCGCTGTGGCTTAGCCCTTTCATAAAGGCAACGTTGTGGTAATCATCAATGGCTACTACTTTATCGACCGCATCAGCCGGAATATTATTTACGCCCAGTTGCGTGTTTCCACCAAAAAAATTCTTTCCATCCACCATCAAACTGGTAACTTTTTTTCCGTTAACGGTTACATTTCCTTCTCTATCTACCTCAACCCCCGGCAAATTTTTTAACAAATCACGTAGTTTTCGCTCGGTGCCGGTTCGAAACTGATCTACATCATAAGCAATGGTATCTTCTTTTACAATAACAGCCATTTGGGCCCTTACCATAACTGTTTCTAAAGTGGTGGTGCTGGGGTGCATGACAATATTTTGTTGGGTGTCTACAGTAAGCTTAATACTGTCTGTTAGGGTAGCATATCCTAAAGATATAACCCGTAGTTGATAAGAAACACCCGCCACCAAATGAAGTTTATACCGGCCTTTACTATCTGAAATAGAAAACACCGTTTTGTAGTGGGTATTGTTATTTGGCGTTGCCAAAAAGTTGGTTCCTTGTATAGGCTGATTTAGACTATCTGTTACGGTACCATACAGGTTGACTTCTTGCGCAGAAACAGAAGCGAAAGAAATCAGTAAGAAGAAGACGAAAAAACTTATTTGAGGCCGTAAATAGTTAGCCATAAATTGGTTGTTAAGAGAATGTAAGTCGTTTTAAAAGAATAAATGCAAACAGGCAGCTTATAGGTTTTAGTACTGGCTTCTTATACCTTGGCGTCTTAATTGTGATAGCCTGTTAAGTTCTTTATAGAACTCAGCCGGAGAAAAAACCTTACTTCCTTTAAATTTTTTAATACGTTTGTTTTTTTGGCTGAGTTTTACCTTAGCTGCATGAATATAAAAAGGGCCGGATTTTACGCCTAGCACCAACCCCGGAAGGCCGGCGGTGCGCATAGGGCCATAGTGAAAAGGGAGCTGAGGGCAAAACCAAGCGGTAATGGTTCTTCCCTTTCTTTTCGGATCGGGCACTCTTTTAATAACAGCGGTAGCTTTAAGGCATTTATAGCCTTGTATAAATTTGTGCCCGGGTTCAATTTTCCAATGGTATTGGTTAAGGGTTGTTTTAACAAGCCAATCTTTTCCGTAGACATGTCGTGTTATTAATAAGATGTCTTGTTTGGGGTTGCTGTAATAATCCCCTTCTACGCCAACATTAAAAGCGATGGTACGTAAGTCTATACCGTTATCGCTTGCCAAGGTGCTAACACGTTTAAAAATAGCAGCTTCTTTGTTAAAATTAAGGGTAAACGTAAGGAAAGGGGCACCTGTTTTTATTTCGTTAAATTTTTTTTTCAGAAGCTGTTTCACCGTGGCATTTTTAACGGCAGAAAGATTTATATATTCTGAGGGGGTTATCTTATAAATAACTTCTCCGGATTGTATTTGGCCAAAAGAAAGTTGAATAACCGTAAAAAATAAAATAAGGGCTAGGTATTTTTTCATCTGTTTAAATTTGTGGAGGCTGAGGCTCTCGAAGTCTCCTTTTTAATCATCATCCTGTGTGTCAATTTATGGTCATAGATGTTTCATTGTTTTATAAGTAATATAACGGTAAATATAGTTTAATATATGCGCATCGCCAAAAAAGCAAATGTTAAAATTTAAGATAAATTATAAAATGAATTAGGCAAAACAGGCAGTTTTATAGGGTTTTAGTACCGGCTTCTTATACCTTGGCGTCTTAATTGCGATAGCCTGTTAAGCTCTTTATAGAACTCAGTTGGAGAAACAACCTTGCTTCCTTTAAATTTTTTAATGCGTTTGTCTTTTTTACTGAGTTTTACCTTAACGGCATGAATATAAAAATTTTCGAATTTTACGCCTAGCATCAACCCCGGAAGGCCGGCCGTACGCGTGGGGCCGTAATGAAAAGGAAGCTGGGGACAAAACCAAGCAGTAACGGTAAACTCTTTTTCTTCTTCTGGATTTATTTTAATAACGGCGGTGGCTTTAAGGCATTTATAACCTTGTATAATTTTGTGCCCGGGCTCAATTTTCCAATGATATTGGCTAAGGGTTGTTTTAACTAGCCAATCTTTTCCGTAAACATGTCTTTTTATTAATAGGATATCTTGCTTAGGGTTGCTGTAAAAATCTCCTTCTACGCCGGCATTAAAAGCAATCTCGTATAGATCCATGCCATTGTCAGTTGTCAGGGTTCGAACACGTTTAAAGATAGCGGCTTCTTTGTTAAAGTTAAGGGTAAGTGTAATAAAAGGGGCGCCTATTTTTACTTTGTGATAGTATTTTTTCGTGAATTGTATCAATGAAGGATTTTTAAAGGTAGAAATATCTGCATACTCTTTTAGTGTTTGCGGGGGAGTTACTTTATAAATAACTTCTCCGGATTGTATTTGGCCAAAAGAAAGTTGAATAACCGTAAAAAATAAAATAAGGGCTAGGTATTTTTTCATCTGTTTAAATTTGTGGAGGCTGAGGCTCTCGAAGTCTCCTTTTTAATCATCATCCTGTGTGTCAATTTATGGTCATGGATGTTTCATTGTTTTATAAGTAATTTAAAGAAGACCCAAAATTTAATACAATAACAAATACGGTATTAAATTTTGAGTCACATGTTTTGGGGTTTAGCTATCGCCCTCTTTTTTAGTGTTAGTATTAACGGTGGGTAATACAGCCCCATTGGTACAATCCTGTAAGGCGTTCTCAAAAACGGCATCTAAGTATTGTGAACTATGGTGGCCTTCTTTTTTAGCTTGATTTACGGCAGATTGAGCCTTTTTGACACAACCGTCTACCTGTTCTGGTTGGCTATGTACTTGAGCCATGCTTGAAAAAGAAAAACAAGCAATAAATAATACGGATATAATTAATTTTTTCATAAAAATTAAATTTTTAGGGTTAGACTTAGTGAAATGTACACACACACACCGCCAAAAAATAAATGTTAAAATTTATGATAATTTATGAAAATATAATTATAAAATACAGTTAATCAATTTTTTATGTTTTTGTTAAAAGAATAAATATGTAAAGCTCACAGTAAACCTATTTTATGCGTCTTAGAAAAGTACAGCCCACAGACAATAACGCTCTAGTACAGCTTATAAAAAAGGCTTTTAAAGAACACAAGGCGCCCCGCAGGAACGGTTTATACAGACCCAACCCCCATCATTTATATGAATTTTTCAGGCCGACAAAGCAGTGCTGTGGGTAGCTGAAGAAATGGGTACCGTGTTAATTAACGGTTTTAAGAATCCAGTTTTTGATAATTTCGAGTGCCTTGGGCGAAAAGGTCATCTCAATTTGGCCGTATTCAGCCGGGGATCCGGTTTTGCTTTTTTGAAACAGGTGGTTTAAACCCGGCATTTTTTTTATGGTAAAATGAGTGTTTCCACCTTTGCGTAGTGCAGCTTTAATGGCCGGTAGGTTTTGATCGGCATAAACCTGTAAGTCGTGACTGCCATTAAGTGCTAACACCGGGCAATCTACTTGTGTTAGTGCATGTGTTGGGTCATAAGTAATAAAATATTGCAACCACGGACTCATATAGGTTTTAAGCATAAGATTGATAAACTGTTCTTTGCTCATACCGGCAGGCTTTTGTGCATGTGGATATTTTTGTAAAGACTGTTTAAGGTACTTTGTTAATTTTTTTTGCAGATCGGCGCTGTCTTTTTTGTGTTTAATAAGAGCATATATATGCTCATTAATGCGTTTGTTTTGAGCTAAAAGAGAATCGGGTTTTCCGGCAGCTTTACCAATAAGTTCTTGCTGTTTTAATAAGATTTTTCCGCCATTTACTCCGGGTCCGGCTAGCAAGACGATAAAATCAACTTTTTTATCTTTTGCAGCAACCATGGGCGCAATCATTCCCCCTTCACTGTGGCCAATCAGCCCAACTTTAGATGGGTTAATGTTAGGAACATGCGTTAGGTAAGTAAAAGCAGCCTTGGCATCGTGGGCAAAATCGGCAGAGGTAGCCGTGCTATAGTCTCCTTCAGATTGACCAATTCCTCGTTTGTCATACCGCAAAACAGCTATTCCATGGCGCGTAAGATAATCGGCAATAACCAGGAAAACAGCGTGTTTGTAAACGGTTTCGTTTCTATCTACAGGGCCACTACCGTTAATAAGAACGATGGCCGGAAAATTAGTGCCAGTTTTGGGTAGGGTTAGCGTTCCGGCAAGCGTAATATTGGCCTTAGCATTTTTAAAGCTGACTTCTTTTACGTAATACGGATATGGTTTCTTCGGTTTTTGTGGACGTTTTTGCACTTTAGACGGCATGGGTTGGCGCGTTAAATCCAATTTGAGTTCAAACCCGTTTTGCGTAAAGGTTCCGGTAATGCGTTGTTTTTTGAGGTTTACTTTTCCGCGGTAGGAGGCATGCAAATTATTTAGTTGAAGAAATATGCTGTCAGCCTTGTATACTGTATGGCTTACTGCGATTCCATAGGCTTGTTGTTTGGGGCTATCTGCAGTGGCTTGATAACCCGTTGCTGTTTTAATGATATGAAAAACAAGCGGTATTTGCATTCCGGAAGCATTTAAAACGCCATACCAATCTCCGGTAATTCCGGTGGTAGATGTAGGATGAGTGGTTTTAGATCGTTCTTTATGAGGTACTAAGAAAAAGCCGATAATTTTTTGCGTATCCTTATTAAAGACAATTTTTATATCTACGTTTTGATGCGTAAATTTTGAATAATAGAAATAAACAGGAGTCCCGCTTTCTGTTGTATGATACACGCTTATGGTAGAAATATAGTTTCCTAATTTTTGTTCAGTTTGCAATACGACCGTTGAGAGGATAGACGAATTAATTTTGTCTTTTACACTGGCATCAATGTAGGCGGCTGCCTTGTCATACTTTTTTTGAAAGAGTTGATGAATAAAGTGTGACCCGTTTTTTTGTGCTGTAGTTTGCCCATATCCGGAGAAACTAATCAACAAAACCAATAGTATAACTAACTTTTTCATAAGATGTGATTATAAGAAGTAAATAAAAATTCTATAAGAATCAGCCCGGTGATAATTCTGAAAACTGAAATTTTATTTCTAAGTGTTTTTATGTGATTAGCAAGATACTTATTCTAAAATAAGCAACCAACCTTTGTTCTTTTTAACCGGGATAGCTTCTTTGGGGTCAAAATGCGCTTCCGGTTGAAAACCTTTTGAAGCCGGAGCGGTTAATGTAGCTGTTTTAGGATTAATACCGAGCTGCTTCCAATCTATTTGCAAGTGCACAGTTGTATCGCTGTCTGCCCAGCTGGCAATAGACAATAAAGCTTTGCCTTTCTTTTTGTAAACCGTTACGAGCACCTTAGGGTTGTCGGTTTTTACGGGTACATCCGGTACCCAGTAGCCTATCATTTTGCTGCTCTCTATGCCAAATATTTTCCAGATTTTCCATACAGGTCTCGGGTCGCTGTTGGTCCATGGGGCTCTATTGGTCATTCCATAAAGCATACCGCGCCACGGGTTACCGCCATCTTGTAACATTTCGCCCATCAGCCCAAAAGGAATGCCACTCATTTCAGTCATATAAAAAGCAGGGCTGTTATTTTCATAGTCAAATACCTCTCCAAACCACAATCGGTTGATATAGGGAAATAGAGGCATGTATAAGATAGCGCTGTTGTTCCATCCATCGCGTTTGTTATGTTGATTGGCAGAGTGTAAATCTACAATTCCCGGGTGGCCGTTAAGAAGAAGCTCTCGTTTTAAACGTTTCATAGTAGTACGATCAAAAGCTACATCGTCTAAATACAAGCCGTCAATCCCCACATTTTTTACCAACCAGCGCAATCCTTCAATATAATAGTTTTGCCAACGACTCATCCCGCCACTCACAATAGCCGCATCATTGGTTTCGGGGGTGTACCACCCGGCAATATAATCACCATCAAGATGTTCTTGAAGCCAAGGATGACCGCCACCGTTTCCGCTAGGAAAAATCTCGTGGTTTAAACTGCGTAACGGGTACAATTCATACACGCGATTTGATATTTCGCGAATGGTGTTATAAATTTTTACACGCATACCGGCTTGGTGGGCAGAATCAATATAAGCCTTCATCTGGTTTGTTGCTACAAACGGATAATTGATGTATGGATTTATATATTTTCCTTGGTGAATATTAATCACGTTCGCGCCATATGCCTTTACGGTGTCTATAGGCTTGTAGTCGTGATAATATTTATGTGTCCAATGCCATTTTGGATTTATGGGATGAAAAGGAGTTATGAGCAAATTAAAGTTATAATATAAAGATTCGCCTTTTGCCATTTTACGGAATCCACTATAGGCCTTTACGAGTGCCGTATTTTTGTGATTGTGAATGCGAATACCACCCTTGCCATTATTATCCCAAGAAGTAGGTGCTAGAAGCGGTTTTTGCAGATAGAAGTTGGTGTTTAACGGACGTTCATAATTTTTGGCGCGTAGGGAAAACTTAATTCCGGCATTTACGGTGCCAATCCAACCTCCATCTTGGTTTTTGTGAGCTACATCCCATTTCCAATCAATATTTTTAGGTCGTAAGCCCCCTTTTAGCCCAAGCCCCATAAAATAATCAGCAACCGCCTTACGTATGGGTATATGTAAGCTAATGTCTTTTAAGGTAACCGGTTCTAATGCTTTTACTTGTACTTGATAATGTACAAAACCATCAAACTCTAGATGTCCTTTAATGGTAATGATTAATGGGGTAGATGAGAGGGTGGTTTTCCACTCAACTGTACCCGGTTCTTTTTTTGTAAAGTGCAACGGCGAGTTAGAAAAATGAATGGTTTTACCATCGGCTTTACGCACGTCAAATTGCATAGGTTTCTCCAAAATTTTTACCGGTTTATTGCTCATGCTTGTCATTTCAACAGGGAAGAAGGTCTCAATTTGTGCGGGTAGTCCCGACGCACCAAGTGTTAATTTTCTTCCGAAAAGTTGAATGCTGTTTTTTTGAACCTTTAGAGGAGTATAAGGAGCAATAACCGTATTTTTTTGGGCTAAAGTGGAATTTAACCAAGGTAAACGTGTCATTTTCCACGGCTGATTAACTCCGTGGTTTTTGGCTTTTTGATTGGTTACTGTTAAGGCAATAGCAATGGTTTGTGAAGGAGCATTGGCCACCTCCAAAGTAACAGTACCTTTATAAACGCCGGGTTGAGTATTCTCAGGCACTTTTATATAGCTCCAAAGCGCTTGAATTTTTCCTTTCGAAATAGTTACGTTGTAAGTTTCCGGCTTTCCGGCATAATTTACGCCGGTGGTATTAATGCAGGTTATATTATCAGAACTAATAACGGATCCGTCAGCGGTTTTTAAGGAAGAAAAATGTAAGGTAACATTTTTAAGTTCTTGGCGAGCAGCAAATACCCCTAGTTGAAAGGCATAATATTCTCCTTTTTTTGCGGTCCCGCTAAAATGATCTTTTGCGCCGGTTTTAATCCAACGTAACGGTAAATCATGTTTCATCTTAATAGGATGCATACGATCTTCAGGAAAAACGAGGTAAGCAAGAGAAGGGTGTTGTGCTAATAAATGTTGTGTTTCCGCTTGTGTAGCAATAAACTCCATCGGATAAAAACTATCAAAAGGAGTAACCGCTTCTAATTTTTTTAAAGAAGCCGGAGCATACTGTTTAGTAGATTTTGCCTGTGCCAACCACTGCGGATTAGCGGTAGTGACAAAATTAGGATAATAATCTTTGGGATAATAAAGGCTGCCTTTGTGTTTGTAAGGCATATAATATAGGTAATATATGTGATGTCCCTTTTGGTGTGCAAAGATAAAGGTGCAAGAAATGCGATTGACTTCCGAAAAATATACGTTCTTGACCTGTTGATGGGTGACTGCATCTACCAAGATCATCTTTTTATGTGGATGATGATCGCGCCGCCTCCATATTATATGAGCCTTGGCAAAAGGAGCATCCCCTTTAACGGTAATAACTGCCCGATGATTTCCTAGGCTATCAGGAACCCATTTTTGATGAGGAGGATAATGTAGTTGTTGGGCATTAGCTGCATAACAAAAACTAAACACAATAGCTGCAACAAAGACAAAAGCTTGCTTTTTATACATATAAACCTATTTAAAATGAACATTTAGTAACTTAATATAGGTGGGCAAGATAACTGAAATTACAAAAACCCGGAAGAAGTGTTACTAAAGTGTGGGATAACCGCATAATAAGGTATACAAAGTGCAAGATGTTGTCAATGGTCTGTAAAGCTCCTAAATAATTTAATTTATTTTTATAGAAGTCAGCGATAAGAATAGCATATTAGTAAAAAAAGCAGCCCAAAAAAGGCGTACTAATAATTGATAGATAAGGGGTTAAGGAAAGGAGACAAAAAGGGGATAAAAAAAA
>CAZOGC010000005.1:0-154323 GCA_964579505.1 uncultured Flavobacteriaceae bacterium
TTTAGCTGAAAAATGTGTAGATGGCATTACGGCTAACACCGACCACTGTGCTCAATTGGTGATGAACAGCATCGGCATTGTTACCCAACTCAACCCGTTATTAGGCTATGAGGCTTGTTCAAGTATTGCCGGCGAGGCACTAAAAACTGGCAAAAGTGTACACGATATAGCGGTAGTAGAACGTCAACTGTTAACCCAAGAAAAATGGAATGAAATTTTTACGACCGAAAATTTGATTCGTCCGAAGTTTATTAAATAGTTTCCATCAAAAAATATAACTACCTTGTACAATGGTGTAAAATTAGTTTTTACACCATTTTTTTAGACTTGACCCTTATTTTACAAGCTATAAAATACACTATATTTTCATACACGGAGGGGAGCCGACACGCTCTACAAAGCTGAAATGAGTTTAGAAAATTCAGCACTCTTTAATACAGGAAAAAGGAGTAATGATATAGGAAATAAAAAAAACCTCCGCACAAAATGCGGAGGTCCTCAAAACTTAAATTATGAAAATCTACTACTATACTTAGTTCTTTTTGTTCTTACTGAACTTAGCGTATTTATTTTTAAACTTATCAATACGTCCTGCAGAATCCACGAGTTTGTGTTTTCCGGTATAAAATGGATGAGACGTACGTGAAATCTCTAATTTTATTAAAGGATACTCAGTACCGTCAACTTCAATCGTTTCTTTAGACTGTGCGGTTGATTTAGTTAAAAAGATATCATCATTAGACATATCTTTAAATGCAACCATTCTATAATTCTCTGGGTGGATTCCTTTTTTCATCGCTTCTTAAATTAAAAAATCGGTCAAATTTCCGAGGTGCAAATTTAATATATTTCTTTCAACTAGCAAGCTAAACAAAAAATATTTTATGGTTTTTTTGTCCCTAAAAAATAGCCTGCATTTCGATATACATATCAATGCAAATATACAACTGATAATCTTAAAAATTCCTTGAGAATTATTGCGTTTTCGTAACGGTACTTTTCAGCTTTCTCTTGTTATACTACCTATCCCCACATCTCAGCAATAGTATTCAATTTTACTTCAGCTATATCGACTACACATTTATCCTTGTTTATTTCAATTCTTATAAATTTCAACATATTTTTAGCACAAGGCGGCAAGGCTCAATTAGGATTTTCTATATTTGCCCTCTAGACTTTGAAAACAGCTCATGCCAAAACCAAACAACGCTATAAAAAGGCTTGCTAAAAAAAGAGGACTTCTATTGGGAGGGCTCTTGATTTTACTCACCTTTGGAGCCTATTCCATAAATTGGGATATTTTTCTTCAGGCGTGGTTACAAATAACCAAATTTGCTTTGGTTATGCTTATAGCTATTGTGACTACCGTACAGGCAAAAAAGTTAATTTCCGGGCGGTTTTCTTTTCGTGACGCATTTTCTACTTTTTTTATTACCGCAGTATTAGGATTGTTTCTTTACACCCTGTTTAACTGGCTGTTGCTCGGTATCATTAACCCGCAAGCAGGGCATTACATAACCGGGTTAACTGTAGACTCTCTTCACAATAACTTAGTAACATTACAACAACAAAAAGAAACCCTTCAGGCTAGCGGAAAAGACATCAAAAGAATTTCAAATAGTATTAAAGGTATACAGGTGAGTATTGCCGGTATAAAAGATTCTTTTCCCTTCTCACTGCTAAGTCAATTAAAAGGGTTCGTAACCAATATTGTATTCTTATGTCTTCCGGCTATTATTGTAGCACTTATTCTAAAGACTAAAAAACCGCTTGTTCTTTAATGCAACTTTCTATCGTCATACCGCTTTTAGATGAGGCTGAATCGCTTCCTGAACTTTACCGATGGATTACTCAGGTGCTGGAAGAAGCGCATTTTAGCTATGAAATTATTTTTATAGACGATGGCAGCAAAGACAACTCGTGGACCATTATTAAGGAACTCTCTGAAAAAGATGAGCGTGTTAAGGGTTTACACTTTAGAAAAAACTATGGTAAATCGCAGGCACTGCACGCCGGGTTTAATTTAACACAAGGCAACGTGGTTATTACAATGGATGCCGACTTGCAAGACAATCCTGAAGAAATACCGGAATTATACCAAATGATTACAGCTGAAGATTATGATTTGGTTTCCGGATGGAAAAAGAAACGCTATGATTCTTATCTCAGTAAAAATCTACCTTCAAAACTATTTAATGCAGCGGCTCGTAAAACTTCCGGGGTAAAACTACATGATTTTAACTGCGGATTAAAAGCTTACAAAAATGATGTCGTTAAAAACATTGATGTGTACGGCGAGATGCATCGTTATATCCCGGTTTTAGCCAAAAACGCCGGATTTACAAAAATTGGTGAAAAAGTAGTACATCATCAGGCTCGTAAATACGGGAAGACTAAATTTGGAATGGATCGGTTTACCCACGGTTTTCTTGACTTGATTACTATTTGGTTTATTTCTCGTTTCGGTAAACGTCCCATGCATCTATTTGGTGCATTAGGTGTACTTATGTTTATTATTGGGTTTATTACAGCATTGGTTATTGGTTTTACTAAACTCTACAAACTGGCTCATGGGCTTCCCAATATTCTCATTGCCTTAAACCCCTGGTTTTATATAGCCCTTACCGTAATGATTTTAGGAACCTTGCTTTTTATTGCCGGATTTTTAGGCGAATTAATTTTGCGTTCTAAGCGAGATACCATACGGTATCAAATTGGTGATTTTTTAAATGTTTCGGCATCAAAAAAAATTGAAGAAAAAGTACAATAACCCTTTTCGAGCTATCTGTATCACTGCACAACCACGCGTTTTACCGACGTGCGAGAACCCGCTGAAATACGCAATAAATACAAACCTTTAGAAAGACTGCTCACATTAATCGCTACCGGATTAATTTGGCGACTCCCTTCTTGAATTAATCTTCCGGTTAAATCGTATAATTGATAGGCAAACTCTTTAGCCTGCGGTAATTGAATATAAAAACTTCCATGATAAACCGGATTGGGATAGATTTTTACTTTTAGTGGATGGTTTTTAACTACTCCCAAATTACTTTGAGTAGCTGTAATTTGCACATTGTCTAATGTCCATCTCGTAGCATCTTCTCCCTGAGAGTTGTCGTATTTAAAGGCCAGGTACACATGTTTTCCGGCAATAGAAGAAATGTCGATATCAGTGTACAAACTATCAACCGGCTGGCTCTGCTCTGCGGGAGTAGGGATACTCAGATTAGGCACCGATTGCCATGTAAAATTAGACGGTTGCCCGTTTCCATCATAATCGGTTGAGTAAAGCACCTTTAAAGGCGTATTTCCATAGGTTTCTTCTGCATAAAAGCTCAATTTTTCATCGGTATAATTATCAAAATTCACCGCATTGGTTGTAATCAACCAATCTATACTAGGAACCTGCCCATTATCATAAGCGTTCATTTGCATAGCGCCTGAATTACCCTGACCAAATCCCGTTATACAATCCCAGTTTAAGGCACTTAACTCACTTACTGCCGTAAAATTGACAGCAATGGTGCTACAATCATTAAAGTCTTCATAAAAAATAGTTTCTGTGGTGGGGTTTGTTCCGGTGTTATCCGATTTCCAAATTTCATCTACAAACTCCGGATGATCAATAAAAGGGTTGCGATTTCCTTCAAATTGATAAGCCGCGTTGTTACGATCTATTTCGCGTTGAGATACCGGGTCTTCTGCATTCCATTTTAGCAACATTGCCAACATCCAATCATCAAAAACCTGATCTGAAGTACCGTTAAAGGTATGCTCGCTACCGCTATTAGCATGCTCCCAACTTGCAATCTGATTTTGGTAGCGCGTAGCCATATAAAAATACGCGCGTGCAATATCTCCCTTAAATTCATCTATAGGTTCAAACACAACACCCATATAAGCGCCGGAGTAATTAAATGAGTTTGGTCCTTGTTTAGAACCATTAAGCGAAGTATAATTGGGATTGGCTACCTCGCCAAAAGGTAGGTTTCCATGTTTTGCATTTACATAGCCATCAGAAGGAAAAATATGATGAACATCTGTTCGCATAGGCATTTTATGATCAAAATAACTTTGTGGCATTAAGTGCTCTCGATTATAGCAATCCCCTTCCCCATTATAGCCGTTACTACCACACTGCCCGGTTCTGATTGTATATTCATACACATCTGTACCCTGTGGGTTTTCTGAATAAATATCGAGTATGGTGCCATCATTCTCATAATACTTATCTATATCGTGCTGGGCAAAAAAGTCCCACAATTCGCTATATGTACGTTGATGATAGCCTTGCGTAATAATCTCATTCAACTTAGTTTTCAGCGTATAGCCGGCTAGCCCTTGAGTACCATTGTAGTATCCTGGCGGAATCTGCGCTTGCGCAAAATTGAGGCTAAGCCCAATAAAAAAAAGGACGAGTAAAGTTTTTCTCATATTACCACCCATCAAAGTTTATTTTTATTTTTGTGAAAGCAGTATTTGCTTCTTGGCACACGTTTTGTAAATTTAAAAGAAAATGTTTCTTTTAGAAAAGTTAAATTTAATCATTAGAAGCCATACATAAATAGTATATTTACGTAAACTTATAAACAGCTGTAAATAAATTACGAAAATATCAATAAATACATCTAAACCTGTCCCTGTGAAATATCGTATAGCTCTTTATATTGGTCTCTTTTTTTTAGTAAGTTGTGTAAATGTATCTAGAAAAAAGCCCTTTCCCCGAACATATAATGGCGTTAAAATAGCCACCGTCTTTAAAGGTGATTGTTCTATACGGGCATTATACGTAAACCACGATCATATCTTTTTTGCCGGCTCTAACGGAAAATTTGGGTATTTAAACACTGCCGATAATTCTATCGAGCACATTAGTACCATAGAATACAACGGAAAGAACCCCGATTTCCGCGGATTGGCACACACCCCAAAAACAGATTTTATAGTGAGTGCCGGTAATCCTGCACTTATCTATAAAGTGAATTTTTTCGGAAAGCGAAAGCTACTTTACAAACAAACCACAGAAGGTACTTTTTATGACTGTATAGCATTTTGGAACGATAAAGAAGGCATTGCTATTGGCGACCCCATTAATGGCTGCATGTCTTTTTTAATTACTAGAGATGGTGGAGAAACATGGAATCAGGTGGCCCGTAGCAAACTTCCTAAAGCAGAAAAGGGCGAAGCTGCTTTTGCTGCCAGCAATTCCAATATTGCCATTGTAGGAAACAAAACATGGGTACTTTCGGGCGGAAAGACTACGCGTGTATACTTTTCACCAGACAAAGGGAAAACATGGAAGGTTTACAACACTCCCCTTATAAATGGAAAACAAACTACCGGCGGTTATTCTATTGCTTTTTACAATGATAAACTCGGGGTTATTTTTGGAGGAGATTATACCCAAAAAGAAGGCAACCGTGCCAACAAAGCCATTACCACTAACGGGGGAAAAACATGGAAGCTCATAGCAGATGGAAAGGCTCCCGGTTATAAAAGTTGTGTAAAATTTGTACCGAATAGCGGAGGAAAAGAAATGGTGGCTATAGGCCCTACCAACGGGATTAGTTATTCTTCTAATCGTGGAAAAACATGGAAAAACCTTTCAACCATACAAGGGTTATACACACTCGTTTTTTTAAACGATTTTACCGCCTATGCTGCCGGAAATGGAAAAATTGTAAAGCTAACTTTTTTAGAAAACCCTAATTTGCAAAAATAGTTTAGTGCACTCGTACATCTAATCGTTGCCCCACAGAAATTAAGTTGCTTCTCAAATTATTTTCCCGTTTCAACGCCTCTACAGACAGTCCAAAACGTTGTGCAATACTGTATAGCGTATCGCCTTTTTTTACCACATATACAGCCGGACCGGATTTTTGAGTGGTAGGTGAATCATTATTGGCAAACTTGTCAAAATTGTCGGTAGCTTTCAGCATACGTATTACCTGTTTGTCGTACTTATATAATTTGTAGCGTTTAATCAACCCTATTAGTTTTCTGGGATACGTTGGGTCAGTAGCATAACCGGCGGCCTTTAGCCCCCGTGCCCAGCCTTTATAATCATCGAGTGGTAAGTCAAACAATCGGTTATACCGACTGCGTCCTACTAAGAAAAGAGAATGATCGCGAAACGAATACAGTGGGTTTTTATATTTACGGAAACACTCGTGGCGCTTGTCATCATCGTGATACACTTTTTTTCCCTTCCATCCGTGACATTTAATCCCAAAATGATTATTTGATTTACGTGTCAATTCAGATCGCCCCGCATTAGATTCTAAAATACCTTGTGCCAAGGTAATACTAGCCGGTATGCCATATGTGGCCATTTCTTCTTTAGCCACCGCTTTGTATTGATAAATATAGCGTTCTACCGCACTTTTAAAATGAATTTTAGGCTCCTTATCCGGGATTGGCAAATCTTCTATCTCCGGAATATTCTCATTTAGCACAGCTTCTTCATCAGCTGAATGCACCGTGGGTTGGCTTTGTTTTGCTCTTTTGCTTCCTCCACAAGAAACCAGTAAAAAAGTAATACATGTAATGATTAACAACGTTGCTTTTTTCTTCATCTTTAATAGTTTATGGTGGGAAGTCCTTTTTGTTTTAATCTTTCATTCATACCGAGTATGCTCTGTAGTCCTCCGGTATGGACCGCTAAAATACAGCTATTTTTAGGAAAATAACCTGCTTGTATTTTTTCTTGTAAATGGTACATCATTTTACCGGTATAGATAGGATCTAACAAAACACCGTATTGGTGTTTAAACGTATTTATAAAACTCACCAACTCTTTGTTTATTTTAGCGAAACCTCCAAAATATGTTTCCGAAAAAATTTTCCAATTAGCGGTACAAACAAATGGTTTTATTTGTGGTTCTAAATTGGCTTTTAAGGCTGAAAACCCAACCACCTGTTGATGAGTCGCCGCTGCATTTATCAACCCACTTATGGTTCCGCCGGTGCCTACCGCACAACAAATCACATCAAAATTAACATCTTTGGCACTTACTATTTCTTCACAACCTTTTACTGCCAGTACATTTGTGCCTCCTTCGGGAAGAACATACACTTCTCCAAATTTTTTGAAAAGGCTTTCTCTAAATAACGGCGTATCTTTTTCTCTATAAGCCGCTCTTGAAATAAATTCAAACAACATCCCCTCTTTTTTGGCTTGTCGTAAAGTAGGGTTTTGTGCCAAAGTTTGCGCTAAATCTTTTCCTAATTCTTCTCCACGAATAACTCCTATGGTGTTTAATTTTTCGTGTTTTCCTAGTGCCGCCACTGTCGCAATATGATTAGAAAAAGCGCCGCCAAAAGTGAGTAGGGTGCTTTTTTGTTGCCTTTTTGCCGCTGCTATATTGTATTTAAGTTTGTAAACTTTATTGCCATAAGAGTTCGCAAACTGGGTGTCTAATCGCTTTAACCAAACGCTTACTCCGGTTTTCTCGTCTCTATACAAAAATTGATTGATAGCTTCAGGCATAAGAAGCTCAGTTTTTATTACAATTCTTTTACGGCATCCTGTGTTACCCAACCTTTGGTTCCATCCGCTAATTCAATCTTAGCAAACCCATTAAAGTCGTTTAGCAACTTTACTTTTGTTCCTTCATGAAGCACAAAAGCTTGCGAAGAATTGGGGTTAGGCTCTGCATGTACCACTACTTTTTTGGCAAAAACAATAGCATAGTTTCTACTATGCTGAATAGCTAGTTCTTGATAGGCAAACACTACACAAAGTAGCCCCAGCAAAAAAGACAGTACCCCAATTGTAAAAAACAAACGCTTTTTACCGGTTTTTTGGGTAAAGTAATACCACACTCCAAAAATCAGGAATACAACAGCAAAGACAATCGCTAGTATTGCCCAACCATTATAACTAAAGGTAGCTATCAAACCATTTACGAATTTAGTCCATCCGGTGTCCGGTTCTTTTTTTATAACATCTATGATTCTCCTTTTTGCAAACATCAAATTATTTTTGACGTCTTCATCATTTGGAGATAATTGTAAAGCTTTGTTGTAATAATAAATACTCTCTGCCAAATGGTTTAGTTTGTAATGTGCATTGGCCAAATTGTAATACACCGCAGTAGAAGTTTTTCCTTCAGCCAATATCTTTTTATAATCTTTTATGGCCGTTTGGTAATCTTGTTTAGCATAGGCCTGCGTGGCTTGATCAAACAATGATTTTTTTTGAGCATTTGCCGTGCCCACCATCAAAAAAAGAACTATGTATAAATAAATTTTCATGACAAATTAGGCTTTCAATTGTTTATCAACTTCTGAAATAATACGAGCGGCTTTGTCATAGTCTTGTTGCATGGCCACCTCTGACGACGGTGCATACCGCGCAAACTCACAACTCTCTAACAATTTTATAAACGCTGTGCCGGTTTCTTCCGTTACATTTCGATCGCGCAACAAATCCATGATGCGTTCTTTGCTCATTTCAGAAGTTTGAATAGCCAACTTGGCTTTTAAATAATTGTGTAATGCGCGCTCTAACGCCTCATAATACGCTTTTTGGTCTCCCAATCGTTTCTTAGCTTCCGAAAGGTATTTCTTAGCCAATCTATTAGCTCGTTTAAGTCTATTAGCATAAAAATCTTGGGCTTGTGCTCTGCGCTTTCTGCCAATAATTATAGCCACAGGCAGCAATACCACCGGCAAGAAGAGTAAAATCCAGAAAAGTTTACTCGTAAAAAAAGGTGATTTTTGAAGGGGCTGTAAATCCGTTTTTAATTTTATATATCGAAAATGTCTTTCGGCCAAGACCTGTTGTTTGCGTTGCAATGTAGAATCTGTGGTGGTTACAGTATTGGGAGTAGTAGCCGTTATTGCGCCCTGGGTTACCTGTATATGAATGGGTTTAGAGCGAATGGTTTTATACTGCTTGCTATCCGGATCAAAATAAGAAAACGCTATGGGGGCAATGGTGTAACTGCCCTTAGCATCAGGCACCAAGGTATAGGTATCGGTTATATTTCCGTGCGTACCCGATGCATTTGTGTTAGCATGCACGCTATGTTCCGGATCGTACACCTCAAAAGCATTGGGCATTTGTAACTTGGGTAACTGAAAGAGTTTTAAGTTTCCATTACCTGATGCTTCTAATTTTACATCCATAGACTCGCCAGACTCCAATTTGTCTTTAGTAGCTTCTACTTTAAATTTAAAGTGTCCGACTGCCCCGGTAAAATTGGCCGGTTGCCCTTGTGTAGGCAGTGGTTTTACATCAATTGTTAACTCGCGAGAAGAAATCGTTTTGCGCACCGATTTATAGACCGGTTGCCCAAAGAAATTACGCCGGTTGGTAGGCACCGCTACCGCTACGCTCATCGAATAGGGCGAAATTTTTAACTTTCCGGTTTTTTGTGGATATAAAACGGTTTTCTTTAAAACCACGTATCGGTAGTTACGATCGCCGTTATAAACCCCATATTTTACAGCCGTAGAGGTTTTTATCTCTTGACTCCAAAAATTAGAGAAAGACGGAACATTTAAGGCTCGCCAATCACTCACGCTTTGCCCGGATTCTACATATAATTTGTAGGTTACGGTAATGCCTTCATTTAGATAGGGGTGCGCATCTGAAACTTCTGCTACTACGTGAATGCCTTTAATCTTGGTTATTGTCTGATTGTTTCCATCTTTTGGCTGGCTAACCGCAGCGGTTACCGTTACTGTTTTAGGTGAGGTTTTATACGTTTTCCCATCTATTTTTACTTCTGCCTGGCCAATGGTTAATTTTCCTTTGCGTTTAGGCTGAAGGTAATAAGTATATGTTTTTTGAAAGGTACCTTTTCCATTAACATAGGTTCTCCACACACGCTGAAAGGGTCCGCCATACACGCGAAATCCGTCAAAACTGGGAGGTACAAAATGATCTCCGTCTTGATTCATTTTAAATTCAACACGTAATCGTTCATTAACACCCAAGGTGCTTTTACTAAGTTCTACCGTAAATTTTACTTGGCCAAAACCAACGGTAGAGACTAGCATTAAGAACATAAATAAGTGCAGTTTCTTTCTCATTTACCAGCCTTTTTTGTTAGACTTATCGTGGGTTCTTTTCGCTTTCAACCTATCGCGTTTTTGCTGTACTCTCTTTTCTGCTTCCTGTACAGCTCTAAGCATGTTTTTTGCCTGTTTTTTAGAAATTTTCCCTTTTTGTGGTTTTTTCTGTTGTTTAGACTTTTTTTGTTTATTCTGGTTTTGTTTGTTTTGTTGAGGCTTATTATTTCCTTTATTCTTATTGGGTTTATTTTGTTGCTTCTTATTTTGTGATTTGTTTTGCTTATTCTGCTTATTTTGATTGTTTTTATTTTTCTTCTTTTTATCCTGTTTTTCTTTTTTCTTCTTTTTCTTGTTGTTTTTACTACCGCCGCCTTTTTTCTTTAGTTTCTTTTTAGCCAAAGCCAAATTGTAACGCGTTTCATCATCTGTGGGGTCATTTCGTAAGGCATCTTCATAAGCTTTTACAGCCTGCCGATAATCCTTTTGCGCCATATATGCATTGCCCAAATTGTGATATGCTTTGTGCTTTAATTCTTTTGATGTAGCGTGTTTTGCCGTTTCAATAAGCCGAGACATTGCCTCGGTTTGCAATTTATTATCGGTATATAAATGGCCAAAGTTATAACTGGCTTCCGCATTCTTTTCATTATTAGCCAGTGCTCTTCGATAATATGCTTCGGCTACGGCAAAATTTCCTTCTGCTTTAGCCTTTTCAGCTTTTCGCATAAATGAAATTGACTTCCTTTGCTGTTTTTCATTCTGCTGCTGGGCAAAAGTGTTTTGAAAAGTAAAAACGAGTATGGCTAGTATGAAGCTTACTCGCATAGCTTTCTTGTACTTAACCATTATCATTCTTTTGTTTTTCATTAAACAAATTGAGTTTTTTTAACCACGTTGTCTTACGCTCCATTAGGAGTATACTTACTACAATAAAAAGTATGCCAAACCCTAAGAACCATTGAAAACGAGAATCATATGAAGCAAATTTCTTTGTTTCAAAAGCTGTCTTCTGGAGTCCATTAAGAAAGGTATTGAATTGTTTTATTGTTTTTTCTGTATTCTGCCCCATAACAAATTTTCCATCTGTAGCGGCTGCAATTTTTTTCAACGTGCTTTCATCAAGACGAGTGATGACCGTTTCTCCTTTTTTATCTTTTAGGAAATACTGCACAACTCCATTTTCTTTTATAGGAATCCTTCCTCCTTTTGGGGTACCTATGCCGATGGTAAAAATACGAATATGCTTTTTAGCAGCAAGTTTAGCCACCTCTTTTATCTGCCCTTCGTGATCTTCACCATCAGACAGAAGTACCAATACCCTACTCGTTTTTGAATCATCATTAAAATACTCTAAACTCAAGTTGATGGCTTGTGCGATAGCCGTACCTTGACTAGACAACATTTCTGTATTCAGCTTGTTTAAGAAAAGGTGAGCCGCTCCATAATCTGTGGTAATTGGCAATTGTGGCACTGCTTCTCCTGCATAGGCTATTATACCAATGCGATCACCGTGCAAATGATCTATAATTTGTTGGGCTATACGCTTGGCTTTCTCTAACCGATTGGGGGCTACATCTTCTGCCAACATACTTCGAGAAACATCTACCGCAAAGACAATGTCTACGCCTTCTCGTTTAACGGTGATCATTTTTGAGCCTATTTTTGGGTTGACCAAGGCCATAATTAAGCAAGCCAAGGCCAAGCAAAAAAGTACGAGCTTTAAAAGGGGCTTAAAGCGACTTTTATCGGGACTAAGTGTTTTTAATAACGCGGCATCGGCAAATTTTTTCTGCGCGCGTTTGCGCCACAATCGGGTTAACGCAAACAGCAGGATAATTACCGGAATTACCCAAAACAACCAAAAATATATTTTATTTTCAAAAATAATCATCTACACAAAGCTTCTAAATATCGTGTAACGCAATAAAAATTCAAACAAGAAAAAGATTCCGGCTATAATAACCAGTGGCTTGTATTTTTCTGTATAGCTTTTATAGGTATATTCTTTTATCTTAGTCTTCTCCATTTTGTCTATTTCATTATAGATTTGTTGGAGTTTATCTTTATCGGTTGCTCTAAAATATTGTCCGCCGGTTTCTTTAGCTATCGTTTTCAACAATTTGGTATCTATCTGAACCGGCATACGAGCAAATTGAAACTGACCGTTGGGATAAATACCTACGGGAGTTAGCGCACTACCATTTGTACCTAGACCTATGGTATATACTTTTATATGGTATTTTGCTGCCAATTCTGCAGCCGTATAAGGATCTATAAATCCGGCATTGTTTACCCCATCGGTCATTAAAATAATTACCTTACTCTTGGCTTTGCTATCTTTTAATCGGTTGATGGCCGTTGCCAACCCCATACCTATAGCCGTTCCTTGTTTTATATCGTCTTCAAAGCGTATGCTCTTAATTGCATTAAGCACAATTCGTCGGTCACTAGTTACCGGTGTTTTGGTATAAGCCGCTCCGGCATAAACCACCACCCCAATACGATCGTTTGGACGCCCCTTAACAAAGTTAGTGGCCACGTCTTTCAAAGCCTCCATACGATTGGGCTTAAGATCTCTAGCTAACATACTAGCTGAAATATCTACCGCCAGTACAATATCTATCCCGTTTTTAGTTTCTACTTTTTTAGAAACTTCCATCGTACGTGGCCGAGCCATAGCCGTAATAAGAAATATTAGCCCCAGCATTTTTAATACAAATAAAACAGGTTTTAAACGAGGTAATAAGCCTTGTTTTGTTCTAAACCCGTTTAAGCTGGATATTTTGAGCGGAGCCGTTTGTTGATGCCTTTTCAAAATATACCACAAAACCAGCGGCGGAATGACTAACAACAGCCAAAACCAACCCGGATTTGCAAACGTGATGTTATGAAAATAATCAGTCATCATGCTTTTTGTTAAATTGAACAGAGTTTACCACTCGTTCTTCAATATCTTCTCCTGCTTTGTCATCTACATTATAGGTAACCAAGATTTCTTGCACCCCCCCACGCTGATTAAACACCAGAAAAGTGTATGCTTTTCGCCCTTCAATTTCGCCGGCAGCATCTTTAAGCGCAAAGGTGCCAAAAACCTTTTGTCCTTTATCATTTTGCAGCGTTGAAAAGTCTTGATGTTTAAAAGTAAGATTGGTTACCGCTTTATCATTCAACTCTTTATCTAAGAGTTTCCCAACTATTAATGTATCCATTTTTGCGTTTTTCTTAAACCGAACATTGGTAACTTGGATATATAAATTGTCTTCTATGTTACCATAAGAAAAGCGTTCTTCTACTTCTGTTTTTGTAGGAAAGAGCTTAGGCACTGTATCCATTTGGCGCATCAACACTTTAGGAGTCGTTACCGTAGCACCCAACACGCCGTATTCACTAGTAATCCAATCATCCTTTAACAGCTTGGCAGTGGGCGTTGAAAAGACAAGGGCTTTGGTGTAGGTAAATCCTTTAATGGTTATAAATGCGCCTATAACGATCAACACCGCTATACCGGCAATGCCCACTCTAACCCACAATTTTTTTCGTTTCTTTTTCCGTTCTTGTTCTAATTTATAAGCTTCATCGAGTAGTTTTTCTTCTTCAGTAGGCTCCGGAATGGCTTCATTAAAAGCATTAATATCATTTTCAACCGCTTGTCTATCTTCGCGTGCTGTCAGTTTATCCGTCTTTATACCGGCAAATTTGGCTAAATCGGCTCGCTTTAATATTTCTTCTAAATTATCTATAACCTGTTCATCTAGAGTAATTTCCTTTTGCTGTTTATAAATTTTCAGCAAGGCTATAAATTCATCGGTAGTACTCTCTAACGCGCGATCATCTATTTTTTCATCTACATACCGTTTAATAGCTTCTGATAAGGTTGAATAGTAGGCTTTTACCCGACCGCTTTCTAAATCTTGATTTTCATCTAGCTGCTTTAAACGTTGTATAGCCTTTTCATAGGGTGGAAGTTCTTTTTTCTTCTCCTCAATTTTTTTACGGATTCGTAAAAGTAGGTAAACCAAAAAACCAGCAATTAAAACGGCCAACACCCACCAAATCCACTCCGGAATAGAAAAAGGCATTTTTACATTTAATGCCGGTTTAATAGGGTATAGCTTTTGTTTGGTTGTATCTACTACGACTCCATTTACTTTTACGTTAAACGTATCCGTATAATAACCTTTTCCATTAATTATAATGGTCTGTTTGGGAACGGTATACGCCCCTGAATCAAACTGTGTAAGCGCATACGTTTTTTTCAACGTATATTTTTGTTGTGTATAAAACGTGTCTACTGCTGAGGTGTCAAATACTTGTAGCGGAATAAAGGCCTGTCCTTGCGGAAAAACGACTCTTGCAGAGGTATCAGCGTTTACCTCAACTTGATAGGTTATTTTTTCGCCAATTTTAATGGTATCACGGTCTATTGATGTTTTTACCTGTTGTGCAAAAACACTCATGCTGCACAAGAAAAGCGCTAATCCCAGCCCTATAATTTTTACAGAACCCAAACCGGTTTTTCGTTGTGTGTATCTCTTCATACTAGCGGCGTTTAAAATAGCCCAACAATTTTTTGACATAGTTTTCTCCCACCTGCAAACTCAACACTCCTGCCCTACTCTTATTAAACGTATTCTGAAAATAGTTAACACGTTCATTATAATAGGTTGCATAATTTTTTCGCACATTGGCCGATCCGGTATTAACCAACATAAATTGCCCGGTTTCAGCATCTTGCATTTGTACCATCCCTATGTTTGGCATGCTTTTTTCGTGACGGTCATACACTCTGATTCCGGTTAAATCATGCTTGTTCCCCATTATTTTTAACGCGTGCTCATAGTCATCCGTCATAAAATCTGAAAGAATAAAAACAATGGCTCTTTTTTTAAGCATGTTCTGCATAAACTGCAGCGCATTAGACAAGTTGGTTTGTGTATTTTGAGGTTTAAATTCTAACAACTCCCTAATAATACGCAACACATGGGCTCTTCCTTTTTTAGGAGGGATAAACAATTCTACTCTATCTGTAAACAACAACAACCCTATTTTATCGTTATTTTGAGTGGCTGAAAAGGCTAAGGTGGCGGCAATTTCTGTTACAATTTCTTTTTTAAGACTTTCTTTCGTCCCAAAAGCTTCAGATCCGGAAACATCTACCGCCAACATTAGGGTTAGTTCCCGTTCTTCTTCAAAAACCTTTACATAGGGCTCATTATAGCGCGCTGTTACATTCCATTCAATATTGCGTACATCATCTCCAAACTGGTACTGTCTAATTTCACTAAAAGTCATTCCATGTCCTTTAAAAGCAGAATGATATTCTCCTCCAAAAACATGGTTGCTTAGGCGGCGCGTCCTAATCTCAATTTTGCGAACTTTTTTTAGTAATTCTTTGGTATCCATGATGCTTTTGCCGTCTTTTTACAAAGGCTTCAACATTGTTTCTTTAAAACTGTTGGGAGATTAAATTTCTTTAGCTATTGATTTAGAGAAAAAAATCAAGGAACTTCAATCTCATTAATAATCTTACCCACAATGTCTTCTGAGGTAACATTTTCAGCTTCAGCCTCGTAGGTCAGTCCTACTCTATGACGCAACACATCCATAACCACTTCGCGCACATCTTCTGGAATAACATATCCCCTACGCTTGATAAACGCATAACATTTAGCCGCTACTGCTAGATTAATACTACCGCGCGGAGAGGCTCCAAAAGAGATAAGCGGTTTGAGCGAAGCCAGGTTATAATTTTCCGGATTTCGTGTGGCAAAAATAATATCGAGAATGTATTTCTCTATCTTCTCATCCATATACACTTTACGAGCCGCTTTTTGTGCAGATTGTATTTGCGCTAACGTAACTACCGGATTTACCTGACCAAAACTAGCATTTAGATTGGCGCGCATAATGAGCTGTTCGTCGGCTTTTTTAGGATAATCTATAACCGCTTTAAGCATAAAACGGTCTACTTGTGCTTCCGGAAGCGGGTAGGTTCCTTCTTGCTCTACCGGGTTTTGGGTGGCCATTACCAAGAATGGGCGATCTAATGGAAAGGTTTTTTCTCCTATGGTCACCTGCTTCTCTTGCATGGCTTCTAACAATGCAGATTGCACTTTAGCCGGTGCACGGTTAATCTCATCTGCTAACACAAAATTGGCAAAGATGGGACCGTGTTTAATGCTGAATTCATTCTTTTTAATGTTATAAATCATGGTGCCAATCACATCTGCAGGAAGCAAATCTGGCGTAAACTGAATACGACTAAAGCTGCCCGCCACTGCCTTTGACAGCGTATTGATGGCTAACGTTTTTGCCAATCCGGGCACCCCCTCAAGCAAAATATGACCTTGCCCCAACAAACCAATCAGCAAGCGTTCCACCATTCCTTTTTGGCCAATAATGACTTTTCGCATCTCTGTATTAAGTAAATCAATAAAAGAGCTTTCATGTTTAATTTGCTCGTTTAGAGAAGCTATATCTACAGAAGTATTAAGGTCTTCCATGTAAATTTATGTTTTATTTTATCGAATTATGTTTTGACACTGCAAAATCAATAATTTAATTCATTTCTGCTGTTAATGATTGGTTAAAAAGAAAAATATTTGCATTTATACCGAATTTTATGTTAAATAAACTCGGTTTTTTATATTTATATCATACAAAACAACTAAAGCCAAAGAATTAAAGTAGCGGAAAGGCTTTTAGTCTCCGCTTACTTACTAGTTTTACCTAAATTTGTTGGCTGCAAAAAATCTCTTATATAGCGGGCAACTTAAGCAAAAAAAGTGTAACTCTACATGCTCTTTTAAAAATCATTTTATAAATGAAAAAACGAATCTTTGTTATTGGAGATATTCACGGCGGATACAAAGCTCTCAAACAAGTTATACAACGCGCTCAAATAATGCCTGAAGATCAACTAATATTTTTAGGCGATTATGTAGATGGGTGGAGTGATGCTCCTAAGGTCATTTCTTATCTCATTAAACTCAGTCAAACCCATACCTGTGTCTTTTTACGCGGCAATCACGATGCTCTTTTTGAAAAATGGTTAGACACGAAAGAGGAAAACAAACTCTGGTTAAAAAATGGAGGAAATGCTACGGTAACTGCCTACCGAAATTTACCTGATAGCATGGTAAAAAAACATCGATATTTTTTAACTAACCTCAAAGATTATCATATTGATGACCAAAACAGGTTGTTTTTACATGCCGGATTTACCAACCTTCATGGTCCTAAACGCGAATATTACACGTATGTGTTTTATTGGGATCGGACTTTATGGGAAACCGCACTAGCTACTGATGAACAATTAAAACCCAGCGATATTCGTTATCCTAAACGCTTTACTCATTTTGCTGAAATTTTTATCGGTCACACGCCTGTAACCAAATTAAAAAAAACACTCCCTTTTCAAGCCTTAAACGTATGGAATTTAGATACCGGAGCCGGGTTTATGGGAAAACTTTCTATGATGGAGATAAACACACATACAGTTTTTCAAAGTGATACGGTAAGTGATTTATACCCCGGCGAACGTGGGCGGAATTGACTCTTTATTAATCGCTATCATTACTTATCTCCATTTTTTTTCATCCACAATTTTTTTCCTCTGAGAAGAATAGAAAGGTTTTTGTTTTTTACAGATATTTCAGGGTCTTTTTCTAAGTCTTCATCCATTTTTTCTTTGTAGCTACTAATAATATCTTGATAGCCCAACACGCCTATTATCTGATTTTTACCGTCTTTTCCCTCCACTACCGGCAACACATCAATATCTTCTGTTGCCATTAGTTCTACTGCCGTTCGAAGGCTATCAAATTTAGAAACAAAGATATCTTCGCGTTTCACTAAAGGCTCAATCGTGCTCTCTAAATCTCGGTTTTCTAAGAATAAGCTGGAAGAACTCAAAATTCCTACATATTCTCCATCTTCTTTCGATACCACAAAATAATTGCTTTTATATTTTTTATGGCGATACAACCACTCTCTAACTTCGCCTATTGTATTTTCTTCACTAATGGCAAATCCTTCTGATTTAACAAAATGCCCTACCCGTACATTATTTAATGGGTCTGATTCATACGAATCCGGAACACGCACCCCTCGCCGAGCAATTTTTTCAGTCATAATAGTGCTTTTCATCAAGAAGAACGACACAAAATAGGCTGCAAAACAAGCCGCCAAAAGCGGCAGTAAAGCATTTGCTTGACCGGTGGTTTCTACCGCAAAAATAATAGACGTCAGCACGGCTCTAGAAGCGCCCGAAAACATAGCCGCCATACCTAACAGTGCCGCCATTTGTATAGATACATCTACACTTGGAAACAAGTATTGCAGTAACAAACCTATCAAACTTCCTGTAGCACCACCAATAATAAACAATGGAGCCAGTGTACCTCCGGCTGTTCCGCTAGCCAAAGAGATTGACCACGATAAGAATTTTAGTATACACAAGCCGAAAATTATATTTATGGGTAAACTACCCTTCAAAAGGTCGGTAATATTTCCATAGCCCACCCCTAGTGTTTGAGGAGAAAAATAACCTATAATTCCTACAACCACTCCACCAACAGCCGGGTACCATATAAAGTTAATAGGGATTTTTTTATACCAATCTTCAGCAATATATACAAACTTAGAAACCCCTACCGAGCACACGCCTACAATTACCCCCAAAAGGCTGTACAAGAACAGCGCCTGATAACTCGGAATCGCTAAAAAGTCCATTTTAAAGAAAGGCTCTGCTCCAAAAAACACTTGGTGTCCGGCTGCTGCTGTAACACAAGCCATAGACACCGGAATAATGGAGCGGGGCGAAAACTCAAACAAGAGTAATTCTATTGCTAAGAAAATAGAGGCAATCGGCGTCCCAAAAATAGCGGCCATACCGGCAGCTGCTCCAGCAGCTAACAGTATTTTTCGTTCATTTGCCGAGACTTTTGTCAGCTGTCCAATAGTAGAGCCCAGCGCGCCACCGGTAGAGATTGCCGGTCCTTCAGCCCCAAAGGGACCACCAGAACCAATAGCAAAAGCAGAAGCAATAGGCTTTAGGTAAGTTACAATAGGATCCATTTTACTTTTATTTAGTAAAACTTGTTCCATCGCCTCCGGGATTCCGTGTCCTTGAATATCTTTCGTGCCAAAATAAATAAACAACCCCACTATCAACCCGCCAATAGTAGGTATCAAAATAACCCATAGTCCCAATGCATTACCCGCCGGAGACATATCTTTAGTCGATAACACCCCATAAAAAGCCAAATCTGAAATGATAAAAATTAGCTTCATTAACAAATACGCAATCACGCTAATGACGGCCGACATTAAGATAGAGATTATCGTGATGTAAAGGATGCGTTTTTTAGAATGCCTGTTTTCGTTACCTGATTTTCCTTGAAGACGAAGATTCTCATCTAAATTAACAGAAATGGGAATTGATTGTTTTGATTTACCTAACTTCATTCACGTTTGTTTTTTTAAGAATGTCTTGATTACTTAAAATGGTATCACCTTCATTTTTTATACCCATAGCAAAGTTAACAAAACGAAAAATAGAAATGCTATTATTATATCGTTAAATGTAGGAATTATTATAATACATCAATTATTCATCACTGTATATTAAATAATAATTTGCCAAAATCATACAATATATATAATTTACAGCTATTTTTTAACTTTGTTTAGCGCACACTATGACTCCCAAAACTTATCTTCCCAATGGTCGTCAGATAGTTTTATTTCATCGTGTTGTTTCTTTATTCTCTGTAGTTGCTCAGCAGTGGCTTTTGCCTCTATTTCTTTGAGTAGTACACGTTCTTCAAATCGGATGTAGCTTCCTATTTCTTCTTCTATTCTATTCAAAGACCGGTATACGTTTTTAGTGTCTTTAAACAATCGCTCTAAGCGACGGTGATTGGCTAAAACCCTTCTTACCCGAAAGTTATCTAGCCCTATAATTGGAAAGATATAATTTTTTTCAATCTCTATGTGGTGTTTTAGGTACCGATCCCAAAACCAATCTGCATACGCTTTCATGCGTTTTGTTTCAATCCCATTGCGTAATCCTTCAGCTATTTTCCATCCAAAATACAAAGCGTCGTAATGTTCTTCGCTAACTGATTCAAGCACTTTCGGACGTTTTGCAGGATCTTTCATAAGAGAAAACAAATTATTTACTACAAGGATATAAAAAAATCGTTAAAAATCGGTTATAAAATCCCTTTTCTTTCTCGGCATGTTTTCGCTTTACTAGCTTCATTCTTAAAACTCAAATCCTTAACTTTGCAACTTTCATAAAAACACGTATAAATCATGTTCGATAGTTTATCTGATAAGTTAGAAAACGCACTCCACGTCTTAAAAGGGCATGGGCAGATTACTGAGGTTAACGTAGCCGAAACGTTAAAAGAAGTTAGACGCGCCTTAGTTGATGCCGATGTAAACTACAAAACCGCCAAAAATTTTACCAAAACCGTAAAAGCTAAAGCGCTGGGACAAAATGTGCTCAAAACATTGAAACCAGGGGAGTTGATGGTAAAAATCGTGAAAGACGAACTGACCGAACTGATGGGTGGCGAAACCGCCGGAATTGATCTTTCAGGAGCACCCAGCATTATTTTAATGTCCGGATTACAAGGTAGTGGTAAAACCACCTTCTCCGGTAAACTGGCACAATATCTCAAAAACAAAAAAACGAAAAACCCGCTTTTAGTGGCATGTGATGTGTACCGCCCCGCTGCTATTGATCAGTTAGAAGTGGTTGGAGAACAAATCGGCGTTGAGGTTTATAGCAACCGCGAGAGTCAGGATCCGGTAAAAATTTCAAAAGACGCTATTGCTCATGCCAAACAAAATGGCAATAATGTAGTGATTATTGATACCGCCGGTCGTTTAGCCATAGACCAACAAATGATGGATGAGATAGCTAATATTCACAAGGCTATCAATCCGCAAGAAACCTTGTTTGTGGTTGACTCTATGACTGGGCAAGATGCCGTAAATACCGCTAAAGCTTTTAATGATATTCTAAATTTTGACGGAGTAGTTCTTACCAAACTTGATGGCGATACCCGTGGTGGGGCTGCACTCTCTATCAAATCTGTTGTAAACAAGCCTATTAAATTTATCGGTACCGGTGAAAAAATGGACGCCTTAGACGTCTTTCACCCAGACCGTATGGCCGATCGTATCTTAGGAATGGGTGACGTAGTTTCTTTGGTAGAACGCGCCCAAGAACAATACGATGAAAAAGAGGCTCGAAAAATTCAGAAAAAAATTGCCAAAAATCAATTTGGCTTTGACGACTTCTTAAAACAAATCCAACAAGTCAAAAAAATGGGAAACATGAAAGACTTAGTGGGGATGATTCCCGGAGCGGGAAAAATGTTAAAAGATGTCGATATAGACGATGATGCTTTTAAAGGCATTGAAGCCATTATTCATTCTATGACCCCTGAAGAACGTAGCAAACCACATATCATCAATTCTAGTCGAAAAAAGCGCATCAGTAAAGGAGCCGGCACCACCGTACAAGAGGTTAATCAATTACTTAAACAATTTCAACAAATGAGTAAAATGATGAAAATGATGCAGGGAGGCGGGCGCAAAAAAATGATGCAGATGATGCGAGGGATGAACTAACTTCTCGCATAAAAAGAATTCGCTAATATTATACTCCATTTCATGATTATTTTAGACGGAAGACAAACCAGCAAGGCCATTAAAGAAGAAATTACCCATGAGGTTTCTGCCATAGCTGCTCGTAATGAAAAAATTCCGCATTTAGCAGCAATCATTGTCGGAAATGACCCGGCAAGCCATACCTACGTAAGCAGCAAAGACAGGGCTTGTAAGAAAGTGGGCTTTGACTCTACCATTATCAACCTTCCCGAATCTACCACTGAAGATGAACTCATTGCGCAAGTCAAAAAACTAAACAACGATGAGGCTATTGACGGGTTTATTGTACAATTACCTCTTCCGCCACAAATTGACGAACAAAAAGTTTTAATGACCATTCATCCGGATAAAGATGTAGATGGATTTCATCCTACTAATTTTGGAAAAATGGCCTTAGACATGCCTTCTTTTATTCCGGCTACTCCTTTTGGTATAATGGAACTACTTAAACGTTATGACGTTTCAACAAAAGGAAAAAACACGGTAGTAATTGGCAGAAGCCACATAGTGGGTCGCCCTATTAGTATCTTGATGAGCCAGAAAGGAAACCCGGGCAATGCCACAGTTACCATTACGCATCGACACACGCAAAACCTAAGAGAAATAACCCAAAAAGCAGATATCATTATTGCAGCTATTGGTTCTCCCAATTTTTTAACCGCTGATATGGTAAAAGAAGGGGTTGTTATTATTGACGTGGGCATTAACCGTGTAGAAGACGCTAACGCTAAACGCGGCTATGTGTTAAAAGGCGATGTAGATTTTGAACATGTAAAAGAAAAAGCCTCTTTTATAACACCGGTTCCTGGAGGAGTTGGCCCTATGACAGTCACTATGCTACTAAAAAATACATTGTTAGCCCGTAAGCGTCATGCTGCTAAAAAGAATTAATTGAGCTATAACTTTTAATGGAGCGCACGATAAAATTTATATGGGATTATTATGGAAAACCTGCCGGTAAAACAGCCGAACACCATAAAATACATTTACAAGAATTTGTAGAACAACGCCAGTTAAAAGATTGTCAAACCGGATTTGAAATTATTGACGAAAATCGTGCTATTACATTTATGTGCTTACCCGAAAAAGAAGCACTTAACCTAAAAGACATTTTACGACCGGAACGAGCAGTAGTTGTAAATAATTAAATTAAAAAATAATCGTTAAGTAACGGGAAGGGGGCACAAAAATCATACACAATTATGAAACTTCCCATCAGTATAATAGAGAAGGATATTGCACAATTTATAAGTGAAGACAAAAAACTGTGTATTACCTCCTCTTTTCAAACACACAGTTTACCTTTATTACATATAATTTCAAGAATAGCACCTTCTATTCCGGTACTTTTTATTGATACCGGATATCATTTCCCGGAGACTTATCAGTTTAGAGATCAAATTGCCAGAAAGTGGAACTTAAACCTAGTAGTGGTTTCTTCTTCCACCCCAAAAAGTCAGCAATTAGATAGCCACGGGCGTTTTCTTTACACTACCAGCCCAGATTATTGCTGTTATATAAATAAGGTACTCCCGCTTCAAAAAGCATTAAAAAATTATGATGTTTGGATTGCCGGTTTACGAAAAGAACAAACCGCTTTTCGCAAAGACCTTCACAAAATTCAACTTCAACAAAATGGCCAACTAAAATACCATCCTATATTGGCGTGGGATTCAAAAATGATTCATCAATATCGGCAAGAACATCAACTCCCGGAACATCCTCTAGAGGCTAAAGGGTATTTCAGCATTGGTTGCATGCCGTGCACAACCCCACCACTCAACTTAACCGACACCAATCGTAATGGGCGTTGGTATGGTCGTAATAAAACAGAATGTGGTATTCATCTAACAACCCAGAAAAAATGAATGTATTAGTTACCGGCGGATGTGGATATATTGGCTACAGCCTGATTCACGCCCTTGAAAAAAGAAGCAATATTAAAGAAATTGTAGTTTTTGACAATTTATATAAAAAGAACATCAACTTTTTTACGATTGGTGCTAATCTTAAGAAAACAAAATTTGTAAAAGGAGATTTGCTCAATAAATTTGACCTAGAAAAGGTAATTAAAGACAAAGACATTATCTTTCACTTAGCCGGACACGTAGATCAACCTTTTAGTTACAAAGACAATTTTAGATACGAACAAATCAATCAGTACGGAACGGTTGTTTTATATGATTTGTTAAGAGAATATCCGGCTAAAAAAGTGGTTTTTATGAGTAGCGCCGCGGTGTATGGTTTCCACAATATTTTAAATGAAAAGCAGCTACCTCAACCCGCTAATTATTACGGTATTTCTAAGTTTGAAGCTGAAAAATACATGCAATTATTACGCGATAAAAGCGAGGTGTATATCTTGCGATCCGGCAATGTTTTTGGATACAACCCACAAGTAAGAACCGATAGCGTTATTAACAAGTTTTTCTTTGAAGCCCTTGTGTATAATAAGATTTTTATTTTTGGAAAAGGAGATCAAAAACGCCCTTTTATTTACCTTCCGGCGTTAGTTGACAAAATACAGGACATCACTTTTTCAGCACCTGCAGGCATCTATAATTTAGCGCAGGGACATTCTACTCCAAATGAATTACTCAATTTACTATTACAAAAAATACCCGAATTAGAATTTGCTTACGTAGATGCCGGTAAAGAACATCACAGCCTTACTATGCAATCAGAAAAAGTGATTTTCAAAAATTCTTTTAAAGTTTCTTTTCATCAGGCATTAGAAGAGTTTGCACAACAAATCAAATTACCACAACCGGCTATTGCTAAATAACCTCTAAGGCCTCTGTCTTAACCGGTACGCCGTATAAATCAAAATCTGTAGCTTCTTCTATTTTGATTTGTGCAAAATCGCCTATTCGTAAAAAATGTTGAGAAGCATCAATCAGCACTTCATTGTCTACATCGGGTGAATCGAATTCCGTACGTCCTACAAAATAATTACCTTCTTTACGGTCTATAGCGCAGGTAAAGACCTTTCCAACCTTTTCTTGGTTAAGCTCCCACGAAATTTGCCCTTGCAACTCCATAATTTCATTAGCCCGTGCTTGTTTTACTTCTTCGGCAATGGTGTCTTCTAACACCTCAAACGCGTGCGTATCTTCTTCGTGTGAATAGGTAAAAACACCCAACCGATCAAAGCGCATTTCGCGGACAAATTCTTTTAGTTCTTCAAATTTTTCTTCCGTTTCTCCCGGATATCCTACAATTAAGGAAGTGCGAATAGCTATACCCGGAACTGCGGCTCTAAATTGTTTAAGAAGTTTTACCGTTTTTTCATGATTTGTACCACGACGCATAGATTTTAGCAAATCATCGTCTATATGTTGCAGCGGAATGTCTAAGTACGTACAGATTTTGGGCTCGTTCTTCATTACCTCAAGCACATCTAACGGAAAACCGGTAGGAAAAGCATAATGCAGGCGAATCCATGTTATGCCTTCAATCTTTACTAATTCTTGCAGCAACTCGGCCAGGTTTCTCTTTTTATACAGATCTAATCCATAAAATGTTAGATCTTGCGCAATAAGTATTAGCTCTTTCACTCCTTTAGTCGCCAATTTTTTGGCTTCTTCTATTAATTGCTCAATCGGAACAGATCTGTGTTTGCCACGCATAAGTGGTATGGCACAAAAAGAACACTTGCGGTTACACCCACGCGATATTTTTAGATATGCATAATTTTTGGGGGTTGTGGTTAACCTATCGCCTATCAATTCATGTTTATAATCAGCCTCTAAGGCATGGAGTAGTGCCGGCAAATCAGTTGTGCCAAAATACTGATCTACATCTGGAATTTCCTTTTCTAAATCAGGCTTATAACGTTCTGACAAACAACCGGTAACAAATAGTTTATCAATTTGTCCTTCTTTTTTTTGCTGGGCAAAATCTAGAATCGTATTGATTGATTGTTCTTTGGCATTAGCAATAAACCCGCAGGTATTAATCACCACAATATTGCCATCTCCGTCGTGCTCTACTGCTTTGCCATTGGCTTTTAGTTGCCCCATCAGCACTTCAGAATCATATACATTTTTACTGCACCCTAAAGTAACTACATTAATTTTGTTCTTCTTCACCGATTTCGTCCGCATAATCGCTCAAATTTTATTGAATTGCACAGTTCATGCCTGTCTTTATTTACAAAAGAATCTACGCTCTTTTATAATCAAATAATCCTTTTTCTTTAATCAACTTGGTTACCCCTTCAGGCAGTTTATCTTCCCATCCTTCTTCTCCATTAGCAATCATTTTAATCACTTCGTGAGAGAAAATATCTAAAAACTCCGGATGATAATTTTTAATATCAATTAATTTTCCGTTGTGTTTAAAATATTTATACAGCTCATGCATTTCCTTTTTTACCTTCAAGTTGTCACTATTAATTACCTCTCCTGTCTCTTGGTTTTTAAACGGATAAAGATAAATCTGTAAGTTTTCTGTAAATAATTTACCAAAAGCTTCTAAGGTACCGCCACATAAATCTGTGTAATAATGTTCATCAAAAATGTAGATTAAATTATTAACCCCCATTGCCAAGCCTTTCCGCTCATCCGTATAACGCTCAAGGTATTCAACTAATTTATAGTATTCCTTAAAATTAGATATCATAACTGTCTGTCCCATAGAACAAAGAAGCTTTGCTCTATCCATAAAATCACCTTCATCTATCTGCCCTTCTGCACTTAGGTCATACAAAGTCATTTCAAATACACTAAGCGTATTTTGGCGCGTTACCCCCTCCTTTTCTAAAAAGAGTTTAAGTGAATTTTCGTAAATATCCATGTTTACTTTTGTTACCGGTCTAAATCGCCCGCGCAAAGCCAAGACATTTTTACCGTATAACTCATCAGATGGTAATACATTATTTCCATCGGGTGCGAACATTACCGCATTGGTCATCCCGTTTTTAACCAATTGTAAGCTCATTAATCGATTATCTACCGATTTAAAACAAGGACCTGAAAAATTAATCGTATCAATTTCTATCAGGTCTTTTTCGATGTGATCGTATAAATGGCGTAGCAATGTTTTTGGAGAGTCAAAGTGGTAGTAGGCATAATAAATCAGATTTACCCCTAAAATACCTAGTGTATTTTGCTGATAGCGTGCCGAGTTTTCGTGAAAACGCACGTGCAAAGTAATCTCACTATACGCCTCTTTTGGTTTGGTTTGATAACGAATACCGACCCAGCCATGCCCCTGGTATTTTTTAGCATAATCTATCGTTGCTACCGTATTGGCAAAACTGAAAAAGAGTTTTTCAGGATGCTTATCTCTAGGCATTCTTTTTTCTACAATTTGTAACTCGTGGGTAAGCATTTTACGCAAACGTGATTCGGTTACATAACGACCATCTTCTTCAGGACCGTAAGTGGCATCACTAAACTCTTTTCCATAGGCACTCATAGCTCTACCAATAGTTCGGGAGGCTCCACCGGCCGTAAAAAAATGACGCACTGTTTCTTGCCCTCCTCCTATTTCTGAGAATGTTCCGAAAATACTTTTATTAAGATTTATACGAAGCGCCTTATCTGCCGTTGAGGGCACGTCTTCAAAATCTCTATCACCCATTATTGTTATTGCCATTCGTCTCTTTTCTAATTAATATCTTTTAGCGCATTCAAATATACAGATAAGCCATCTAACCCAAAAAATATAATTACTTTTGCCCTAAATTTTAGCTGTGCAAATTACGTTTTTAGGCACCGGAACCTCACAAGGAATTCCTGTTATTGGGAGTAAGCATCCGGTATGTCTTAGCACAGACCTTAAAGACAGACGATTGCGATCTTCTGTAATGATTGAGTGGGATGGTTTTTATTACATTATTGACTGTGGCCCCGATTTTAGACAGCAGCTATTAGCTAATCAAGTACCTCAAATTGACGGTATCTTTTTTACACACGAACACACTGACCACATTATTGGGTTAGATGATATCCGGCCTTTTTATTTTAAGCAAGGAGATATTCCTCTTTATGCGCATCCTCGTGTGTTGGCGGCTCTAGAAAAACGGTTCGACTATATTTTTAAAACCAAAGACAAGTATCCGGGGGCTCCTTCGGTTGCGGTTCATACGCTCTCCGGAGATGCGTTTCAAATCAACCAACACCGGGTCACCCCTATTAAAGTTTGCCATGGCAAGTTGCCGGTTTACGGATTTCGTTTAGGTGATTTTGTCTACATTACTGACGCCAAAACTATACCCGAAGAAGAGCTCAAGAAATTGACGCACACAAAAGTATTAGTAGTAAATGCGCTAAGACACAAACCGCATCACTCACATTTCAATTTAGAAGAAGCACTCTCTTTTATTAAACGAATAAATCCTGAAAAAGCCTACCTAACGCACATTAGCCATTTATTGGGTTTTCATCAAGAAGTAGAAAAGACCCTGCCAAAAAATGTGCATTTGGCCTATGATAATTTAAAAATAGACCTGCCATGAAAGCAAAAATTTTTATGTTTCTCTTTGTGTTTGCTATGATGTATGTCATCTTTCAATATGCCAACAGCAAACGTTATTACAAAGCTAAAGAAAAAGAAATCAACGATTTAGAGCAAAAAATAGATACCCTAGAAGCGCAGTTAAAAGGGGTGCGAAAAGGTGATTTTTCGCTAAAAACCAATCGCGATGCGCGTACTTTTTTTGAGGATCAAGGCATTAATGTAGATTCTTTGGCTGCCAAAATCGAACAAAAAATTATTGCTAAGAATAGCGTTAAAAAAGACAATCCTCTAGTGCCCTATGCAGGAGTTAGTGGGGTTACCAGAATAGATCACATTCACATACTAAATGGCCGTTGGGTAATTGCTAAATTTACAGATGGTAAACACTGGGGCGAGGCACTTATTTCTTATTACCTAGACCAACACCATCAGCTTCAGTTTGATACGCTAGACGGAATGGTTTATCCACCTTCAAAATAAATTTTAAGCAGTAAAAGGAATCATTGCTACCAACTGTTCCAAATATTTTTTATCGATTTGATCAAAGGTGTTTAGTTGGGCGCTATCTATATCTAGCACGGCCACTACCACCCCATTTCTTATAATGGGTACCACAATTTCAGATTGCGAGGCACTGTTGCACGCAATATGGTCTTGAAATTGGTTAACATCCTTTACAATGAGCGTCTCTTTCTTTTCCCAACAGCCGCCACAAACACCTCTACCTTTGGCAATACGAGTACACGCAATAGGCCCCTGAAAAGGACCTACTACCAGGCTATTGCCTTTTACCAAATAAAAACCTGTCCAAAACCAATTAAACTGCGCTTGCAAAGCAGCACCAATGTTAGCCAAATTGGCAATCAAATCCGTTTCATCCGCAATAAGTGCCTTTATTTGTGGTAATAAAGACTTGTATTGTTCTTCTTTTGTGCCAGTATGAATAGCCAAGGTTTCTGCCATAATTTTATCAAATAAATCGGGTTATTTTAAAAATCAAAGGTAGGTATATTCTTACACTATCTCATAGCTACAAGAGGTTGAATATCTTTACATTTTTGTTGTTCTTAAGTAAGTATCTTCTACGGTTTGTGCCTAAATCACAAATTTAAGAAGAGCTATTCTGTAGCCAGACTTTTATGGCCTCAAAATTATGCGGATGAACTCCGTGTCCTACCGGGTATTCTACATACGTACAATCAATGTGCAGGTTATCTAAAAAGGGTTTGGTTTTTCGGTCCCAATCAACCGGAACAACTTGATCTACAGAGCCGTGAGAACTAAAAATGCGCAACGTAGAAAAATCATTTTTTGTATAGCCTTCTTTTAAAAGGTTATGATGAATATAACCGCTCATAGCCACTACTCGGTCTACTTTCTGCGGATAAGAAAGCGCCACTGCATAGCTTAAAATAGCGCCCTGACTAAACCCCATAAGTGTTATTTCTTGTGGGTTTGCCGAGTAATTTTCAACCACTTCTTCTATAAACTGTACAATTAAATCTCTAGATTGTATTGCTTGTTCATCATTGGTAAACTTATCGGCTCCGGGTTGAAAGTCTATGTTATACCAAGCATAACCGTATGGAGAAATTGTAAGCGGTGCACGCGCCGAAACAATCAAATATTTTTCGTCGAGTTCCGGGGCCCACGAAAATAAATCATTTTCATGGCTTCCATACCCGTGTAACATAATAATAGCGGGAACATTGTTAGTAGTTTTCCCGGGTCTTAGCACATGGGGTAAACAAAGTTTTTTAGTGTTCATCAGGCAATTTTACCAAACCATTTCTGAAAATACGACCCTAAAAAAGGAATAACAGACAATTTGCCTTGAAGTGCTCCCATAAACCCAAAGGCCCAAAACACAATAAAAATCATCCAAAAAGGAAAAGTAATATACCAGCGGTTAAATCCCGATACGAGTACCGCAAAAAGTATAAAAAGAGCATTCAATCCTATATTTTGTCGAATGTGGAAAGACGAAAATTTATTGTGGTTTTCTGAATTTACACTCCAGGCAATCAGCGTTCCTACAAAGGTCAAATAGGCCGTGATGGCCATTGCTTTTCCTTCCTTAACCGTTTTACTATCGCTCATCGTTATTCAAAATCAATTGATTATTAGTATACACGCCTTTTACTTTTCCGCTTAGATTAGCTCCTAAAAACATACTGTTTTTTGCTGACGAATAGATATTGGAAGAAGAAAAAGTATATTTTTCATTTGGTATAAAAAAGGTCAGTTCCGCCTTATTCTTTTCTGCCAATACCGGGGCCTCAATACCAAATCGTTCTCTCCCTTTAGTTAATAACGCTACGCTTTTTTCAACACCAAACAACGTTTGTAACGCCCCAAAAGCACTCTCTAAGCCAATACTGCCAAATGCGGCATGCTCAAATTCTACTTTTTTGTGTTCAATATCCATAGCACAATGATCACTCGTTACCATATCTATAACTCCGTTCTTTACACCTTCAATCAATGCACGGCGGTCTTCATCTGCCCGCAAAGGAGGCATTACCTTAAAAGAGGTTTCAAAATCAACTAGCTCATCATCTGTAAAAAACAGATTATAAATGGCTACACTACAGGTAACGTCTAATCCCTTTTTCTTAGCTTCTGCGACTAATTGCAAACTTTGTGCGGTAGAAATAGTTGGAATATGTAGCTTACCACCCGTGTATTCTAGAATACGTATATCGCGTGCCACTTGAAGTTCTTCAGCAAAGGCAGGAATACCTTTTAACCCCAGCTTCGTACTCATTACCCCTTCATTGGCCATTCCGTGTTTGCTCAGCGCCTCTTCATGGGGAAAAACTTGTATAAGCCCCCCAAAACTCTGCGCATATTGCAAAGCCATTTTTAGCAAATTAGGGTCTGCTACTGCCTTCTTATAATCTCCAAAAGCTACCGCCCCAGCAGTCGTCATATCATACATTTCTGCCAGTTCTTTTCCTTTAGCTTGTTGCGTTAATGCGCCTATAGGATATAAATGTGTAGCCGATTGAGCTGCGCGATTTTTTAAGAAACTAACTGCCCCGTGATGGTCAGTAACCGGATATGTATTTGGGTTTAGCGCTACTGCTGTAAATCCTGATTTTGCAGCTGCTAGCAATCCATTTTCTATTGTTTCGCGCTCTTCATAACCCGGCTCACCAAAACTCACGCTACTATCAAACCAGCCTACCGAAACATGTAAATTTGGTATTGAAATTTCTTTATCTACCGTACAGTTAATCGTGGGAGCAATTTTCTCAATTTTACCTTTATCTAGTAAAATGGCCACTTTTTGTTGATGAAAAGGGCTTTCAGGTGCAATTATCTTAGCAGATTTTATGAGAACCTTCATTCACGGCTTTTTTGATGCGTTTACAATACAAATTTTGGCTGCAGAAATACGAAGACAAAAATAACAAACCATTTGCAAAGTTTAATGATTATACGAGCTATTTATAATGGCTTTATTTATGCTTCTTCTTGAGATCATTTTATTAAAATTGCTTTACCTCCTAAAACAAGGCTTTTAATTCTCCGATAAAACGCTCAGCCAATGCGTCAGCGGCTTCTTGTGTGGCTGCCTCTGTATAAATACGAATAATGGGTTCTGTATTTGATTTTCTAAGGTGAACCCAGTTTTCAGGAAAATCTATTTTTACCCCATCAATTGTTAGTATTTCTTCTGTTGCATAGTTGGCCGCCATCTTGCGTAAAATCTCATCTACATCCATTGTCGGGGTAAGTTGGATTTTACTTTTACTCATAAAATAACTCGGGTATTCTGCTCTGAGCTCTGAAACTTTTATGTCCTTTTCTGCTAAATGAGTTAAAAATAGTGCTGTTCCTACCAAGCTATCTCTACCCGCATGTAACTCCGGAAAAATAATTCCGCCATTGCCTTCTCCTCCAATAAATGCTTGGGTATCTTTCATTAATTTTACCACGTTTACCTCTCCCACTGCACTCGCCTGATAATTTCCTCCGTGTTTTTGCGTAATATCACGTAACGCACGAGAAGACGAAAGGTTACTCACCGTATTTCCTTTCTGTTTTCCCAATAAATAATCGGCTACGGCAACCAGCGTATATTCTTCTCCAAACATCTTTCCGGTTTCATCTATAAACGCCAGCCTGTCTACGTCGGGGTCAACTACAATCCCTAAATCAGCTTTCTCTTCGGGTACACAACGACATATATCGGCTAAATTCTTTTCTAATGGCTCCGGATTATGAGGAAAATGACCATTGGGTTCGCAATACAACTTGACTACTTCAACACCTAATCTTTCAAGTAGAGTCGGAATAGCTATTCCTCCGGTAGAGTTAACCGCATCTACCACCACTTTAAACTTGGCTGCTTTAATCTTTGCCACGTCAACCCACTTCAGTTTTATTATTTCTTCAATGTGTTTTTGAATATATCCCGGGGTCGGAATGATTTTACCTAAATCATCTATTTCAGCATAGTCAATATTTGTTTGTTCTGCCAATTTCAATATTTCTTCACCTTCTTCAGCATTTAAAAATTCACCATTATGATTCAACAATTTTAAGGCATTCCACTGTTTTGGGTTGTGGCTAGCCGTTAAAATAATACCTCCGTCGGCTTTTTCCATCGCTACAGCCATCTCTACCGTGGGCGTAGTAGAAAGTCCCAAATCAAGTACGTCAATACCCAACCCGACCAAGGTATTCATCACCAACTGTTGCACCATCGAACCCGAAATACGGGCATCACGCCCTACTGCAACGGTATACGTAGTCGCGGTTTGTTGATTTTTTATCCACTGTCCATAAGCCGTGGCAAATTTTACAATATCTATAGGGGTAAGGTTATTTCCTACCCGGCCTCCAATAGTGCCGCGTATTCCTGAAATGGATTTAATTAAAGTCATTTATTCTATATTTTTGGCAAATATACAGAATATGACGCGGAAGAAATTTTGTTTTTAATTTTTGAGAATATAATCTGCAAATCGCCATTTAGTAGTAAAATTTCTAGTGAGTTTTTGGTGTGTAAGAATGGCTCTAAACATTTCTATAGGAATGTTTCCATTGTGTAAAAAAGCATCATTAAATGCACGGTTGGTCATCTGCCCGTTCACTACCAAATCGCGGTGAAGGCTATACAGTTGTAGTGCTCCTACCATATAAGCTAATTGATATAACGGTCCATAACCACCGGTAAAAGAACGACGCACTTCAGACTCTGCACTAAATTCTTCTAGCCCCACTTTGTCTACCAAATAATCTATACACTGTTGTGGAGTCCACTTTCCTAAATGGTAATTTAAAGAAAAAATGATTCGCGCACAACGCGTCATACGCCAATACAAGGCTCCAATTTTTTTCTCAGGGGTGTTATCGTAGCCTTTATCCCACAACAACATTTCCCAATAAAATGCCCATCCTTCTGTAGAAAAAGGCGAACGAAAATGTTTGCGGTAGGTTCTATAACGCCTATTCATATAAAATTGGAGGTTATGCCCCGGGATGAGTTCGTGAAAAACCTCTGCATGGGCAAAAGAATAATTGCCGCTTCGCATAATCATTTCTTTGGTTTTATAATCTTGTGAATCGTGTGGATAGGCAATCAAAATTTTTGATCCTCCCAAAAAATACGAGGCAAACTGCATTTGCCGGGGTGTAAGCATGTCCATTCGCCAAGCTTCGCGCGCTAAATCAGGAATCGTAACCAATTGTAAACTGTCTATTAACTGAATAGCTTCTTTTTCTAACTGTGCAATTAATGCCGGTTGTTGCCCCGGTTTTAAGTGATTTTCTTTTACTTTTTCTAACGCTTTTTTCCAGTCTTTATCGTATCCCATCTCTTGAGAAGCCTTTATCATCTCAGCTTCACACCAAGCAAATCGCTTTTTAGCTATCTCAACGAGTTCTTCCGGAGAGTACGGTACCATCTGAAATTTTAATTCGTGTTCTATAGCCTCTTTTCCTACCGGGTTACCATTAATACCCGAACCATCTTTAGCTTTTGCAGGGTGTAAAACTTCTTGCCTTCTCAACCACTTAGCATAGTTGGTTAAGGCCGTATCTACAGCCGGATACGTACTCTTCATCCACCACGTAAAGCTCGGATCATAGCCATTATAAAAATCATAAACATTTTTTAGTCCTTTTTGCAATTCACGAACAGTTTGAACTGCTATTTTTTTCAAATTTTCTGTAGGTAGAGCCTTGTTTTTAATCGCCTTTTTAGCTTTTTCAACCTCAATTATAACTTGGTGCATTATGGCTGCTACATGTTGTGAGTTTAACGTTTTTCCACGTCTTCTTTTGCGTTGCAGGTTAACAATTGCCGCTTCAAAAGGAACGGTGTATTTAATTTTTTGCCAATTTTCTTTACTCTGCTTCAATTCTTCTTGATCGCGTTTAATATTTCTTTTCAGTAAGATGAAATCAATTTGATCTTGTTGCGATAAGGCTTTAAAATCAACTTTTTTAAGTCGCTTCAACCAATCTGCGTAAAAGGTTGAAAAACGTTGATAATACTCTGCCGAATGGGTAAAAATATATACGCGTTCTAAGTCATATATATCGGCGTAATAAGCTTTTATTAAGGTTTTGCCGGAAATAGGTGTTTCAGAAATTTTTTTAGGAGTTGCCCCAAAAGTTAACGAACTTAGCAGAAAGGTAATAATCAAGAGCGGGTAGCGATAATTTTTTTTCATACGTTTACAATGCCTTTAAAGTGTGTAACAATACACATTGAATTATTTGAAACAAAAGTTCCGAAATTTTAATGAATTAACAGTATAAAACAACATTTTTATCAAGTGAATTATTTAGCCCACATCTATTTATCGGGAGAAAATGACCAACTAAAGATTGGAAACTTTATGGCCGACCCCATAAAGGGAAAGGCATACGAAAAGTACTCAGGAGATATTCAAAAAGGGATTCTCTTGCATCGTGCTATTGATACTTTTACGGATACTCATCCCATTGTTAGGCAGAGTGCCGGAAGATTATTTGAAAAATTCAGGCACTATAACGGGGTTATTGTAGATGTCTTTTACGACCATTTTTTGGCAAAGAATTGGAAAACATACCACCCACAGCCTCTAGCTGATTATACAGAAGGATTTTATCAACTTTTAGCCACCAACCTCGCTATACTTCCTGCAAGTGTACAGCGTTTTTTTCCCTATATGAAACAGCAGAATTGGCTACTGAGCTATCGAGATATTTCCGGAATTGAGAAAGCGTTACGCAATATGAGCACACGCATAAGAGGAGGCTATCAGTTAGATGATTCTATAGTAGTTTTGAACAAACATTATGCTGAGTTTGAACACGAATTCAAAACATTTTTTCCGGAAATTATGGCGTATGTAAGAAAGAAAAAAGTTACTTTCTAACTCTTTTCTAATTTATCTACCCGAGTCATTAAATCTGGTATATAACGTAATCCTACTAATTCTTTATAGCGCACTCTGGCTTCTTCTATAGGGCAACCAAAATAGGTTTTTTCTCCGGCAATAGATTTTGTAACTCCTGTTTGGGCCAGCACATTCGCTTTTTTACCAATAGTTATGCCGTTGGCTACGCCTACTTGGCCCCAAAGAGTGGCTTCATCTTCAATAACCACGCAACCAGCCACACCACATTGAGCAGCTAACAAGCATTTTTTACCGATTATCGTATCATGGCCTACATGTACCTGATTGTCTAACTTAGTACCTTCTTTAATAGTAGTATCACCACTCACTCCGCGGTCTATGGTGCAAGAAGCTCCAATTTCAACATCGTTTTCAATTACTACGCGACCACCAGACTTTAATCGGTCATATCCTTCCGGTCGATTTTTATAGTAAAAAGCTGAGGCGCCTAAAACAGTGTTAGCATGAATAATAACGTTATCGCCAATTTGTGTATAATCATACAAACTTACATTGGCGTGAATCACACAGTTTTTCCCTATTTTTACGTGGTTTCCAATAAATACATTGGGTTGAATAATGGTCCCTTCCCCAATTTTAGCCGTATCACTAACCGAATTATTAGCTTTTTGAAAGGGTTTAAAGTGATCAGTGAGCTTATTAAAATCGCGAAAAGGATCATCACTAATCAATAGCGCTTTTCCTTCCGGGCATGCTACGCGTTTATTAATGAGGATAACAGTTGCCGCAGACTGTAAAGCTTTATCATAATATTTTGGGTGATCTACAAAAACAATATCACCCGGTGTAACCACATGGATTTCATTCATTCCGAAAATCGGAAAATTAACATCCCCAACAAATTCTGCATCAATTATATGAGCAATTTGTTGCAACGTATATTTTTGTGGAAACTTCATATCTCAAAACTCACTATAAATTATAGAAAACCTATTTTTACTCTTTTACACGCTCCTTGTAAGTGCCATTTTCTGTTTCTATACGAATTTTGTCTCCTTCGTTAATAAACAAGGGCACATTTACTTCTGCTCCGGTCTCTACTGTAGCCGGTTTTAAAGCATTGGTAGCTGTATTTCCTTTTACACCCGGCTCTGTATGGGTTACCGTAAGCACTACATTGGCCGGCATATCTACCGCCAAGGGCATGTGCTCATCATTTTCAGCGTTCATAACTACGGTTACAACTTCCCCTTCTTTCAATAAACCGGGATAATCGAGTAGGGTTTCTACTAATCGAATTTGACTGTAATCATCTGTACGCATAAAATGATAGAACTCTCCATCACTATACAAATACTGATATTGATGTGTTTCTACTCGAACATCTTCAAGTTTATGTCCGGCAGAAAAGGTATTGTCTACCACTTTTCCGGAAGTCAAACTTTTCAACTTTGTACGTACAAACGCCGGACCTTTACCGGGTTTTACATGTAAAAATTCAATTATTTTATAGATATCATTTTTATAGTGAATACAAAGTCCTTTACGAATGTCGCTAGTTGTTGCCATAAATTTTTTATTTAAAATAGCCCTTCATTATACCGCGTTTTGAGCTACGGATAAACTGTAAAATATCATCGCGCTCGGGAGTAGCCTCCATCTCTGCTTCAATAATACCTGCGGCTTGGGTGTTGTTGTTATTTTTTTGATATAGAATTCTGTAAATATCTTGAATTTCTCTGATTTTTTCTGTAGAAAAGCCTCTACGACGCAATCCTATAGAATTAATTCCTACATAAGAAAGCGGTTCGCGTGCAGCTTTTACAAAAGGGGGTACATCTTTCCGCACCAAAGCACCTCCGGCAATAAAAGCATGGCTACCCACACTACAAAATTGGTGTACAGCTACCATACCGGCCATGGTTACATAATCTCCTACTGTAATATGTCCTGCTAGTGTGGTATTATTTGAAAAGGTACATCCTTCACCCACCACACAATCGTGTGCAATATGACAATAGGCCATAATCCACCCATTTTTACCTATTTTAGTACTCATTCGGTCTTTAGTACCTCGGTTAATGGTTACACATTCTCTAATGGTGGTGTTATCACCTATTTCAACCGTAGTATCTTCTCCTCCATATTTTTTATCTTGAGGAATACCGGAAATAACGGCACCGGGAAAAATACTAACGTTTTTTCCAATTCGAGCACCTTCCATAATGGTTACATTAGAGCCAATCCACGAACCTTCTCCAATTTCTACATTATTATGAATAATGGCAAACGGCTCTATTACCACATTTTTGGCAATTTTAGCACCCGGATGCACATAAGCTAACGGTTGGTTCATAATCTACTTGTTTTTGATTTTTACTATCTGAGCCATTAGTTCAGCTTCAGCGCATAATTTATTATTAGCGTAGGCTTTACCCACCATATGACAAATACCGCGGCGTATAGGTGAAATTAAATCACATTTAAAGACAAGAGTATCACCTGGCACTACTTTACGTTTAAACTTAACCTGATCCATTTTCATAAAATAGGTTACATAATTTTCAGGGTCAGGCACGGTACTTAAAATAAGTATTCCCCCGGTTTGTGCCATGGCTTCAATAATGAGTACTCCGGGCATAATGGGTTCATCCGGAAAATGCCCTTTAAAGAAGTCCTCATTCATGCTTACATTTTTACTTCCAATTACCACCTCATCGGTAAGTTTAAAAATTTTGTCAATGAGTAAAAAAGGAGGACGGTGAGGCAACATTTTTCGAATCTGCATAACATCCATCAGCGGGGGTTGGTTTAAATCAACCTGTGGTAAGTCTTGTCGCCGTTCTAACCGAATATGCTGTTCTACTTTTTTTGCAAAGTCTGTATTTATCTTATGACCGGGTTTATTGGCAATGACACGTCCTTTTATACGAGTACCTATTAAGGCTAAATCGCCAATTACATCTAATAATTTATGGCGAGCTGCTTCATTGGGATGATGCAAGTCTACATTATCCAAAATACCATTAGGCTTAACCGAAATATTCTCTTTTCCGAAGGCTTTTTCTAACTTCTTGAAGGTTTCTTCAGACAGTTTTTTATCAACATAAACAATGGCATTATTTAAATCGCCACCCCGAATAAGCCCGTGGTCTAACAAGGTTTCTAATTCGTGTAAAAAGCTAAATGTACGTGAGTCTGCTATCTCGGTTTCATAATCCGCTAAATTAGATAAAATAGCGTTTTGAGTGCCCAACACCTTGGTATTAAAATCTACCATGGTCATTACTTCATAATGGTCTGAAGGAAGTAGCATCAATTCGCTGCCGGTTTCTTCATCTACATACGAAATGATTTCTTTCACCTCATATTCATCGCGTTCAGCTTTTTGTTCTACAATACCGGCCTCTTTAAGTGCTTTTACAAAAAACTTAGCCGATCCGTCCATAATAGGGGGCTCAGACGAATTGAGTTCTATTAGCACATTATCAATCTCTAGCCCCACACAGGCAGACAACACGTGCTCTGAGGTTTGAACACTCACCCCTTCTTTTTCTATACGTGTGCCGCGTTCTGTGCCTTTTACATAAGAAGCCAATGCCGGTACGGTTGGCTCGTCTTCTAAATCAACTCTTTTAAAAACATAACCATGGTTTTCGGGAGCCGGCTTAAACGTTAGTTTAACTTCTTTTCCTGTGTGTAGACCTACTCCGGTAAGAGAGATCTCTTTTTTAATTGTGCGTTGTTTTGATTGTTCAGCCATTATTTTTGAGCTTTTTCTCTACTTCTTCTAATCGCTTAATAATTTTTGGAAGATTTTTGAAATAAATATAAGATCGATTGTATCCGGTATACGACAAGGAAGGTGACCCTTGTAAAACCGCATCATCTTCAATATTACTAATCACACCGGTCTGGGCTTGCATTTTAACCCTGTTTCCTACCTTTAAATGCCCGGCAATGCCTACTTGTCCTCCCAAAACACAATACTCTCCAATTTTGGTAGAACCGGCTATACCGGTTTGGGCGGCTATAGCCGTATGCTTTCCTATCTCTACATTGTGAGCTACTTGAATCTGATTATCTAGCTTTACTCCTTCTCTAATTATTGTAGAACCCATCGTAGAACGGTCTATGGTGGCAGCTGCGCCTATCTCTACATTGTCTTCAAGAATAACGTTTCCAATCTGAGGAATTTTGTGATACACTCCTTCTTTATCCGGCGCATATCCAAACCCGTCAGCACCAATCACTGCATTACTGTGAATAATACAATTATTGCCAATTTCTATCTCGTGATAAATCTGTACGCCTGAATAGATGGTTACATTATCTCCTATTTTAGTATGATCGCCAATATAAACGTTTGGGTAAATTTTTACATTATTACCGATGGTCACATTATCACCTATATAAGCAAATGCACCTACATAAATATTCTCTCCATACTGGGCAGATTCTGCAATATAATGTGGATTTTCCAGTCCTTTTTTTTCTTGTCTTAACTGGTTATAAAACTCTAACAACTTAGTAAAAGCTTGGTAGGAGTCTTCTACGCGTATCAATGTTGGGGTTATGTCCCGATCAGGCTCAAAATCCTCATTTACTATACATATTGAGGCTTGGGTTTCATAAATATAATTAAGATATTTAGGATTAGAAAGAAAGGTAAGTGTACCCGGTTTTCCTTCCTCTATCTTGGCTAATGACGAAACCTCAGTCTCCGGATTGCCGTCTACACGACCTTCTAAAACTTCTGCTATTTGTGCGGCTGTAAACTTCATTGCGGCAAAAATATAAAAAAAGTATGAATAACTGTTAATTCTTTGGTTTAGGGTAACAGATATAATGTTTAATTACCGGTTTTGACAGCGCCTCTAAATTGAGTTGATCAGAAGCCTCTGCTACATCTTTCAGCTCACCATTTTTATATAAAATTTGAATAACATTATTTCCATGATGGTAGGCTAAATGCTCCACTTTTCCTGAAAACACAAAAAAATCAACCTCTTCTCTGCTCAACTGATACCGTTTTTGCAGTTTATTGCGCTGCTCTTCTAATTCTGCCGTCATTATTGGTTCTTTTTGAAGACGAACCTTTAACAAATCGCGGTTAATCAACATCTGGCACAAGTTGCTCAACACAAAATCATCACAGTCTATCCACATCTTCATTGCTGACACTATATCATAATCGTCTAATTTGCTGAATGTTTCTAACGTATCATCAGAAAAATTAGTTCGATTAACCTTATGGCTCAAAAAATAGCGCAAAGCAGGGCTAGCCGGTAATTCTACTCCACTATGCACCAACTGTTTCGCGCGTTTTAACATGCGTATAAGCAGTTGTTCTGCCGCCATACTGGTTTTGTGTAAATACACTTGCCAATACATTAAACGACGAGCCACCAAAAATTTTTCTACTGAGTAGATTCCTTTTTCTTCAATCACCAACTTATCATTTACCACATGCAGCATAGCTATCAGCCGCTGGCTATTAATATTTCCCTCGGCCACACCGGTATAAAAACTATCACGCTTTAAATAGTCTAACCTATCCATATCTAGCTGGCTTGCAATTAATTGATGAAAAAAAGAACGGTGATAATCGCCTTTAAAAATAGAAATTGCCAAGGTCAATTTCCCGTCAATAATGGTATTCATCTTTTCCATAAACCGCAACGAAAGCGATTCGTGACTTACCTCACTCACCAAACTGTGTTCCATAGCGTGCGAAAAAGGTCCATGCCCAATATCGTGTAACAAAATAGCCATCAACAAAGCTTCGTGCTCTTCTTCTGTTATTTCTGTTCCTTTAAACCGCAGCACTTTTATGGCTTGATCCATTAAATGCATACAACCCAGGGCGTGGTGAAACCGGCTGTGGTGTGCCCCCGGATAAACCAAATAAGAAAGCCCCATTTGTGTTATACGTCGAAGTCTCTGAAAATATCGATGTTCAATAATATCAAAAATCCTTTCGTTAGGGATGGTAATAAAACCGTATATTGGGTCGTTTAATATTTTGAGTTTATTGCGTGAATTCAAATCTTTTATTTAACTTTCTAAACAGGCAAATATACATATATGAATGAGATTAAAGTACTTTGGGTAGATGATGAAATTGAACTCTTAAAACCTCATATTATATTTCTTGAGAAAAAAGGCTATACCGTAACTACTTGTCAAAGTGGAAGCGAAGCTGTTGAAGAAATAGAAAATCAAAACTTCGACATCGTTTTCTTAGACGAAAATATGCCCGGTATTAGCGGGCTGGAGACACTAACCGAAATAAAACGAAAACAAAACACACTGCCGGTGGTAATGATTACCAAAAGTGAAGAAGAGGCTATTATGGAAGATGCTATCGGCGCCAAAATATCAGATTATCTCATCAAACCGGTTAATCCTCATCAACTTTTACTCAGCCTTAAAAAAAATCTAGACCATGCCCGTTTAGTCTCTGAAAAAACAACGGCCAATTACCAACAAGAATTTCGCAAAATTGCGATGGACATGGCCATGACAAACTCTTACGAGGGATGGGCTGATATTTACAAACGACTTGTGTATTGGGAATTGCAACTGGAAGACACTGCTGAAACCGGGATGATGGAAATTCTAAAATCACAAAAAACCGAGGCCAATAACCAGTTTGGAAAATTTATTGAAAAAAATTACCGGCAGTGGTTTGCCAACCCGGCTGATGCACCCACTATGTCGCATACCCTTTTTCGCAACAAAATTGTACCCGAAATTGGTAAAGACCAACCCACTTTGTTGGTTGTGGTAGACAACCTTCGGTATGACCAATGGAAAGCATTTGAACCTATTCTTAACCAGTATTACAAAAAAGAAGACGAAGAAATGTTTTGCAGCATTCTGCCCACGGCCACTCAATATGCGCGTAATGCTATTTTTTCAGGATTAATGCCGGAGGATATGGAACGACTACACCCCGATATTTGGTTAAACGACACCGATGAAGGAGGCAAAAACATGCACGAACTCGAATTTTTAGAGGCGCAAATGAAACGCTTGGGACTTCACCTAAAAACCGAATATCACAAAATAGCCAATTTAAGAAACGGAGAAAAATTAGCGGACAATTTTCAGTCGCAAAAAGAAAATGACTTAACAGTAGTCGTATACAATTTTGTGGATATGCTCTCCCATTCTAAAACCGAAATGGATGTGATTAAAGAATTGGCTTCAGACGATAAATCGTATCGTTCTCTAACCGCCAGTTGGTTTAAAAATTCGCCGCTGCTAAAAATCATTCAAAAAGCACAAGCATTGGGCTTTAAACTCATTATTACCACAGACCACGGCACCATCAATGTACAGAGCCCCTCAAAGGTGGTAGGCGATAGAAATACCAGCCTCAACCTACGGTATAAAACCGGTAGAAGTTTAACTTATGAGCCCAAAGAAGTGGTAGCCGCTAAAAACCCAAAAGATTTTCATCTACCAAGTATTAATATGACGAGTTCTTTTATCTTTGCCAAGAATGATTTGTTCTTTGCTTACCCCAACAACTACAACCATTACGTAAAGTATTTTCGTAATACCTACCAGCATGGCGGGGTTTCTTTAGAAGAAATGATTATTCCGTTTTCTGTTTTACAACCGCGTTAAGCCTCATGAAACAACTAAAATATACTTTAGCAGAATTGCCACAAATTGCAGAAGAAATTCTTGAAAAGGCAAGCTGCAAAACCTTGCTCTTTTATGGAAAAATGGGCGTTGGCAAAACCACTCTTATTAAAGAATTAGCCAAAAAACTAGGCTCATCTGATGTGGTCTCTAGCCCTACATTTTCATTGGTAAATGAATACAGTACTCCTACCCAACCCATTTTTCATTTTGATTTTTACCGAATTGAAGATGAAACAGAGGCCTTAGATATGGGCATTGAAGAATATTTTGCCCAAGATACCTGGCTTTTTATTGAATGGCCCGAAAAGATAGCCCATTTTCTTCCGGAAGAAGTACAAGAAATTCATATTAAACGAGAAGGAGCCTACAATTTTCTACAATACTAGATTTTTACAAAGCAACTCTTATTTTGGCTGACAACTCTAACATAAAAAATGTGCAAGCCACGGTCATTATACCTACTTACAACCGGGCACTCCATATTACCCAAGCCCTAGATAGCGTGTGGACACAGACGTATCGCCCACTTGAGGTAGTGGTGGTTGACGATGGTTCTACAGACCAAACTCAGGCAGTTGTCAAAGAATGGGCAGCAACCCACCAAGAAGACACCTTTTCTACGCGCTATATTTACCAAAAAAATGCAGGGGCTCCTGCCGCTCGTAACAACGGAATAGCCCACAGCACCGGGCAGTATTTACAATTTTTAGATTCTGATGATCTATTACTTCCTGAAAAATTAGCGCTTCAAATTAGTTTGATGCAACAGGAAAACACCGCTATGTGTATTTGCGATTACGTTCATGTAGACCAAAACGACCAACTTTTAAAACACGTGCACAATCATAAAACCATCAACCAACTAATCAGTAGCCATAAAGGTATTTCTACTTCTATAGGAGTCATCGACAAATCCTTTTTAATTAAAAATAAAATATGTTGGAATCCTAAGCTTAAACGGTTTCAGGATAGGGACTTTAATCGAAAAATTTCACTCTGCATTAAACAATTATCATACGTTGATAAGCCTTTATTTAAATGGATTAAACATTCTGAAGACCGCATATCTACAACAATACACGATTCAATCGTGTATTGGCAAAATTTTACTTCTCTAGTCGGTTTTCATGTAAAAAACTGGAAAAAAATACCGCTCTCTAGGTGGTTTCCTTGCTTTTTTCTCTATGGTAAATTAATCGCCCTAACTATCTTTATGCCCATTATGAACCGTATTCCAAACTCTGTGAAATTTTGGCGAGACAAAGTGCAATAGCCTTATTTATTTTGCTAAGTAAGCCGTTACATTTTTTTCTATACGCTTCGTTATGTTCTCTATATCGGCTTTTACAAATGACTCTCCGGTTATATTTTCATACAATTCTATATAACGTTCCGACACCGTTTTTATGTAAGAGTCATCCATTTCGGGCAATTGCTGCCCTTCTTTACCTTGAAAACCTTTCGTTATAAGCCACTGCCGCACAAACTCTTTAGACAATTGTTTTTGAGGTTCTCCTTTTTCCTGGCGGGCTTCATACCCTTCAGCATAAAAATAACGGGAAGAATCCGGGGTGTGAATTTCGTCAATTAAGACAATCTCTCCGTCCTCTGTCTTTCCAAATTCGTATTTGGTATCTACCAAAATAAGCCCTTGTTTAGCCGCAATTTCTGTCCCACGTTGAAAAAGTTTACGGGTATAATCTTCTAACACCTTATAATCTTCTTCAGACACAATTCCTTTAGCCAAAATAGCTTCTCTAGAAATGTCTTCGTCGTGCGTACCTTGGTCTGCTTTAGTAGATGGAGTAATAATAGGCTCCGGCAACTTATCGTTTTCGCGCAGCCCATCCGGTAGTGAAACTCCACAGAGTTTTCGTTTTCCGGCTTTGTATTCTCTTCCTGCATGGCCAGCCAAATAACCACGGATAACCATTTCTACTTTAAAAGGAGTACATCTTTTTCCTATCGCCACAGTAGGATCAGGAGTGGCTTCTAACCAGTTGGGTACAATATCTTCAGTGGCGCGCAACATTTTGGTTGCAATTTGATTTAAAATCTGACCTTTATACGGAATACCTTTCGGCATAACCACATCAAAAGCGCTCAATCTGTCTGAAGCTACTATCACCAGTTTATTGTTTTTTAAGGTATATACATCACGTACTTTTCCGTGATAAACGGCTTCTTGTTCCGGAAAATGGAAATCGGTTTGCATTAAGGTATTCATCGTTTCTTTATCAATTTATTCGCGTTCTCCTAACTCTTTATAGGCCGCTAAAATTTTTCTAACCAGTTTATGTCTAATTACGTCTTTATCGTCTAAATAAATAAAACCAATGCCCTTAATATCTTTTAAAAGGCGAAGCGTTTCACGCAATCCGGAAACTTTCTTAGCCGGCAAATCTACTTGTCCGGGGTCTCCGGTAATAATAAATTTGGCGTGTTTTCCCATGCGGGTCAAGAACATTTTCATTTGCGCATGCGAGGTGTTTTGTGCCTCGTCTAAAATAACAAATGCATGGTCTAATGTTCGGCCACGCATAAAAGCCATGGGGGCAATTTCTATTGTGCCATTTTCTAAAAAAGCTTCTAACCGCTCTCGCGGAATCATATCGCGTAAAGCATCGTAAAGCGGTTGCATATAAGGGTCTAACTTTTCACGCATATCACCCGGCAAAAAACCCAGATTTTCTCCAGCTTCTACCGCCGGGCGCGTTAAAATAATGCGTTTTACCTGTTTTTCTTTCAACGCCTTTACGGCTAAAGCCACTCCGGTATAAGTTTTTCCGGTTCCGGCAGGTCCTACCGCAAAAAGCATATCATTTTTCTGACACAATTCTACCAGCTTACGCTGGTTGGCCGTCTCGGCTTTTATTAACCGGCCTCCCACTCCGTGTACCAACACTTCTCCACTTTCTACAGAAGTTTCATACTCTTTCTTACTTTCGCTCGTTAAAATACGCTCAATACTATTTTCATCGAGCTTATTAAATTTTTTAAAGTGCGTAAGAAGACGTTGAAAATATTTTTCAAATTCGGCTAAAGATTCTTCATCTCCATAAGCTTTTACTTTATCGCCACGCGCAACAATTTTAATCTTCGGAAAATATTTCTTCAATAAATTAATGGTCATATTGCGCTGACCAAAAAACTCACGCGGATCTATTTTAGCAATTTCGAGAATAATTTCGTTCAAAAGGGATCGTTTTTATTGGACAATATTAATTAAATTCGCCGTATTCTTGGTTTGTTTCCTTGAAAAGATTGCGATTAAAAAGCAGTATTTTATAAACAAAATGTAGTTTACATGCAATATCCCCGCCATCATACGTTCAAGAACCAAACCCTAAACAGGTGCAACAAAATTAAACAAAAAAATCAGCCCTTGCTGTCAAAAATAAGCTGAATAAACAAATTATGCCCATCATTACACTTACTACCGATTTCGGGTTAAAAGACTCTTCTGTTGCACAAGTAAAAGGGGCTATTTACAGTGAGTTAAAGAATGCTAATATTGTTGATATATCTCACCACGTTTCACCTTTTCATATTGCCGAAGCCGCTTACATTATAAAAAATGCTTACAAAACTTTTCCAAAAGGAAGTATTCATATTTTAGGAGTAGATTCTGAATTGACGCCTGAAAATCGACATATTGCAGTAGAGCTAGACGATCATTTTTTTATTTGTGCCAACAACGGAATCATCTCGCTTATTGCCAACGAGATTATGCCTAAAAAATGCGTAGAAATAAATATTCACGATAAAATTGTGAGTAATTTTCCGGTGTTAGATGTGTTTGTACAAGTGGCAGCCCACATTGCCAGAGGCGGGAAATTAGAAGTTATTGGTAAAAAAATAACGCAAATAAAACCCTTAAAAAACTTTGAACCGGTAGTAAATCAAAACCGCAACCAAATTTTGGGCAACGTGATGTATATAGACAATTATGGAAACGTAGTGTCTAACATTTCTAAACAATTTTTTAATGATGTAGGAAAAGGTCGTACCTATACAATCACTGCTCGTGGCTTTAAGTTTACTAAGATTTATGACAACTACAGCGATGCTATAGACTTTAACCTTTCTAAAGAAAAACGAGAAGAAGACGGCAAAAAGCTGGCATTGTTTAACACCTCAAAATACTTAGAAATTGCTATTTATAAGAGTAATCCGGATACGGTGGGTAGTGCCTCTACCCTATTGGGGTTAAAAATTATGGATACTATTCGAGTTGATTTTAACTAACACCTTATGCGCGCTATTTTTCTAAAAGAAATTAATTCGTTTTTCTCCGGTATTATCGGTTACTTGGTAATTGGTGTTTTTTTAGTGGTTTGCGGACTCTTTTTGTGGGTATTTCAAGGTGATTTTAATATTCTTAATTACGGATTTGCCAACCTGGCCACCTTTTTTAAAATTGCCCCTTGGATTTTTATTTTTCTAATTCCGGCAATAACCATGCGCAGTTTTTCTGAAGAAAAAAAACAGGGCACACTAGAGCTTCTTTTTACGCAACCCGTTTCTAAGTGGAGCTTGGTTATGGGCAAGTATTTGGGCAACTTTGTGGTGGTTATCTTAGCCATCATTCCCACCCTATTGTATGTCTTAACCATTGATAAATTGGGGAAAACTACCGGCAATTTTGATCTTGGCGAGATGTTGGGATCGTACCTTGGTTTGTTTCTTCTAGGAGCCATTTTTACAGCCATTGGTGTGTTTTGTTCTACTTTTTCTAAAAATCAAATCATAGCTTTTATCAGTGCTGTACTTCTCTGTTTTTTATGCTTTTATGGTTTTCAAGGCTTATCGGCCTTACAACTCGGTGGAAATGGGGCCTATATCATAGAATATCTCGGAATTAGCTTTCACTATGAAAGTATAAGCCGTGGCGTAATAGACACCCGCGATTTACTTTATTTTTTCAGCCTGATTATACTCTTTTTGAGTTTTACTCGGTTTAATCTTACGCGTTCAACCCTATGAAAAGTCGGTCATCACGCATAAAAAACGGTGTTATACTCGCCATTATGTTGATTGTGGTAAATGTACTTGCTTTCTTTTATTTTAAGCGATTCGACCTCACTCAAAACCATCGATACACGCTTTCTAAACCTTCTAAAGAAATTATTCAAAACCTAGAAAAACCGGTTATGGTACGCGTTTTCCTAAAAGGCGATTTTCCGGCTAATTTTAGAAGACTAGAAAACGAAACGCGGTATTTATTAGAAGAGTATAGTGCCTATAACCACCGTATAAAATTTGAATTTATTAACCCTTTACAACAAGAAAATGCTTCGGCTGAAGCTGTTGGAAAACAATTTATGCAGGCCGGTATGCCTCCTAAACGACTAAATATTAGGAAAAATGGTGAATTGAAAGAACAATTACTTTTTCCTTGGGCTATTGCCACCTATCGGGGAAAAAGTGTAAAAATACCGTTACTAAAGATGACTCCGGGTGCTTCTAACAAAAAGTTGGTAGATGGGTCTGTTCAAAACTTAGAGTACGCCTTTAGCAATGCCCTCAAAAAACTGACTACTCAGAAAAATAAAAAAATAGCTATTCTTAAAGGAAATGGTGAATTGCCTGATATTCACATTGCCAGTTTTTTAAAAGCGATAGGGGTTTATTATCATGTAGCTCCTTTTACGCTAGATTCTGTTGCTAAAAAACCTCAGCAAACTTTACAAGAGTTAGAAAAATTTAATTTGATTGTAGTAGCCAAACCCACCCACCCTTTTTCTGAAAAAGAAAAATATGTGCTCGATCAATATCTAATGAACGGAGGAAAAGCTCTATGGCTGGTTGAAGCAGTACGCGCTGAAAAAGACAGCTTGTTTTCTAACCCCAACCACGTAATGGTGGCCTATCCGTATGATTTGCATCTACTCGATTTTTTCTTTACCTATGGGGTGCGTATAATGCCTTCTCTTATAAATGATTTACACAGCGATAAAATTGTCTTGGCTTCCGGAAAAGGAAAACAAACACAGTTTAATCGCTATTTGTGGCCTTATGCTCCCTTAGCCGTAACCCAAAGCAACAACCCCATTGTGCACAACATTGCCCCGGTTCGCTTTAATTTTGCCAACCCAATGGACACCCTAAAAAATGGGATTCAAAAAACCGTCTTGCTCAAAAGTTCTATTGCCACACGAGTAGAAGGCACCCCTGAAGAGATTAGGTTAAACCAAATTATTGGTCACAAACCCAATTTTAAAACCTACAGAAGTGGCTCACAAAACTTAGCGGTACTGTTAGAAGGACGTTTTACTTCTGTTTATAAAAATCGCATTAAACCTTTTTCTTTACCGCATCCGATAGCCAAAAGTAAGCCCACCAAAATGATTGTCATTTCTGATGGTGATGTAATTAACAATCGGGTAGTGAAAGGGCAACCTACTAGTTTGGCCTACGATTCACGTACAGGTGAGAGTTATGGCAATCTAGAATTTTTGCTCAATGCCACAAACTACATGTTAGACGATTCAGGGCTGTTAAGTATTCGCACCAAAAAGGTAAACATTCCTTTCTTAGATTCACAAAAAATAGCACAAGACAAACTCTTTTGGCAAGTAGTAAACCTCGGAGGGCCCTTGGTTCTTTTAGTACTTTTTGGAATCGGATTCAACCTATACCGCAAGCGTAAATACCGCGCATAATACTTTGTTTACAAGAAGAAATCCCACACTATTCCAAACCGAATAGACCAATCTCTATACGGCTGATAAGGGGCTGCATAATGGCCATTTCCGTCTAAAAAAGTAGTCAAATTTTCTACTTTAAAATACAAACGAGCCTTATCTACCTTGGCATTAAAAAAGAAGTCTAAACGCGAGAAACCCTGCAAGGTAATATCGTTTTGCACATACGATTCTGCCATAACAGGATCATACCCATCTGCCTTAAAAGAGCTGAAATAATTATAGGTAAAACCCGTTTGCAAAAACAAGTTATTGTGAAACCAGTAGTCGTGGTAGTATAATGAGTTTCGTGTAATAAACGGAGCTACATGAAGCACTTCTTCTCCTTTTACAACCTTTTGATACATCAATGTATTGGCAAAAGAAAAGCTTCCCATATGAAACTCCTTACTCGCCTTTATTCTAAAATAATTGACATCTCCACTATATTGATACGGCGTAATAAGCGTATCAGCAGCAACTCCGGTCTTCGGGTTTTTACGTAAACCAAAATAGGCATAGTTGTGAATGCGGGTAAAATCTACCGCCAAATCTGCAATCTTTGTTGATTTTAATGCTACATGCAGCTGTTGTTTTTGCACATTTTCAAAATCGTTATACCAATTGTAATTTTTGTAAGCACTTTGATATAAAATAAAATTGTAATTAGGTTGACGTGAGTTCGTCAAAATACCCGCCTCTATACGCGTTAACGAGTCAATAGCATAAGAAGCCCGGGCGCGCAGGTAATTTCCATTAAAATCACCCACCGTATTGAGCATTGCATCTCCGGATAATTCAAACCCACCTATTTTTTTCTGATAAGAAGCGCCTACAGAAACTTCATTGCCTTTCAATCTATTCGGAATTATTCCTGAACTTAGATTTAACGTACGGTGATATCCGTAATTATAATTTGTTAATCGGGCTTTAAACAAAAATTTGCCTAAAGTTTTATTATAATACTGTGCATAAGCCGTATTAGAAATTTCTTGAAACTCAGTAAAATCTACAATATTGCTGTTTTGATAGGAAGCGCCGTAGTCTTTAAACGGCTGTCCCTGAGTAAATCGGTATTCCTGATCTGTAAAATTAAAAATATGGCCTATTTGCAACTGATTATTTTTAGTAGAATCATTTCCTTTAATCAACGCATAATGGTGCTTTACAAAAAAACGTTTAGCGCGCAAAAAACCTTCTCCATCTTTATAATTTACATCTAAAACGTCGCGGTTACTATATTCACCACTTTGAGAAGCAAACTGCTGATTAGACAAATCGGTAAGACCACCATTTTGTTCAGCCGATAAATCTTGTGCTACAAAATGAGCATGCAACACGTAGCGCTTGTTTTTAGACTGATAACTCACAGTGGTTCGAAAACTACCTTGACTCGTCATTATATGTTGATATTTCCCCAAAGAGTGCAGTCCTTTATAAGCAATAGAAAAATTGAACTCAGGACTAATATTACTGGTAAAAGTAGCATCTAACAATTGTCCTTGCTTAAACGTTGTTTTAAAAAATAATTCTGTCCACGGAGTAGGCACGTGATAATAGTAAATATCATCTACCCCCAAATAAGCATAATGAGCCGCTCGTGCCCCAAATTTTGGAAGCGTACTTACCTTGTCAAATGCGCGAGTGAGTTGCGTATAAGACTGTCCCACATTTGAGAAAGGCAACAACCCAAAATTATCTTTTCGCAAATAGTTATAACGATAGGCTTTTTGTATTGTAAGGGTGGTATCTACATGGGTTGTATCGCCTGTAATAGAAATAATCTTATAATCGGTTATAGGCGGTTTAGGGCGTTTATCTATGACTGTTTGCTGCGCCTCGCCTATATTTTCATTATTTTGGTTTTGGTTATACGAAGTGTTAAGGTCTCTACGTACATGTAGTTTTTTTTCTTGGGCATACGTACCCACAGAAATCAACAGAACCAAAAAGAGGAGGAAGGTGTTTTTCATTCCTTATAGTAACTCGTGCAAAAATATCATTTTTTAATGAATAGCCTCTATAACTTCTTCCTTCTCTTAAACGAAAGGCTTCATAAACTATTGCTTAATTTTGTATCCTAAAACCTCTTTTATGAAAGCAGCTGTTATCACGCAATTTGGAGATGCCTCCGTGCTACAACTCGAACAGCGCCCCACTCCTACTCCACAACCAAACGAAGTATTGATAAAAGTATGTGCAGCGGGGATTAACCGAGCTGATATTGCACAACGCAAAGGACACTACCCCGCTCCAGCCGAAGTCGTACAAGATATTTTAGGATTAGAAGTTTCCGGAACTATTGAAGCGCTTGGAACTGATGTAACTGAATGGAAAATTGGTCAAGAAGTCTGTGCTTTATTACCGGGTGGTGGTTATGCAGAATATGCTGTAGCCGATGCCGGAAGTTGTTTTTCTATTCCTAAAAATTACAGCCTGTGCGATGCCTCTTCTCTTCCAGAAGTGTTGCTTACCGTTTGGCAAAATATTTTTCAAATCGGTCAGCTACAACCCGATGAAACCATACTTATTTACGGCGGTTCAGGCGGAATTGGCTCTATGGCAATTCAATTGGTGTCTTTATTTGGTGCTCACCCCGTTGCCTTAGCCAGCTCTTCTCAAAAAATAGCTTATTGCCAAAGCCTAGGGGCTGAAAAAGTAGTGAATTACAAAACCGAGAACCTTGTTGAAAGCCTCGGTAAAAACAGCCTAGATCTTATTTTAGATTCTGTTGGAGGTGATTATTTAGACATCAACCTAGCATTGCTAAAACCCGAAGGTAGGTTGGTGTATATCAACGCCATGGAAGGAAAAGCCTCGCTCAACATTTTTAAACTATTGCAAAAAAGAATTCATCTCACCGGAAGTGCTTTACGGTCACGCACGTTAGCACATAAGAGAAATTTGGTTGCAGCTGCCGTTCATAACGCTATCTCATTAATAGAAAGGCCCGCGTTTAAAAACATGGTATCGCATCGCTTTTCTATAGATGAAGTGGTACAAGCGCACCAATTAATGGACGACCGTAATTTTTTAGGAAAGATTATCTTAACATTCTAACCAAAGGCAATCTCTTCTCTTTAAATCTTTTTACCTTTATAAAAAATGATTTTGAAAACCCCAAGAACAAGTCACAATACACTTACTGAATGTGAAAAAAGACTCCTTCATTTTTTATTAAATGGAAGAGCTTATACGCTCATTGAGATAGCAAATAGCGCCCAGGCAAACCTCAGCGATACAGAACGCCTCTTATACAATTTATGGGCACAGCAAATCATAAAAGTGAGGGGCAATCGAAAACGGCTCTATTATTATTTACCCAAAGAACAACAAATTTTATTTTCTAACAAAACAAATAGCTCTAACACTCCCAAACCTACCGGCATGAAATACTGTCGGCATTGTTATCATCATTTAGCGGGGTTTGTAGGCGTAAAACTTACCGAAGCACTTGTTGAAAAAGGGTGGCTACTCCCCCAAGAAATTCCCCTCCATAAATATGGAGCATACACCCTAACCCAAAAGGGAATTGATAAATTCGCACAACTGGGAATTGATTTAGAACAACTAAAAAGAAAAGGCGGGCGACTTACCAAACAATGCTTAGATTTTAGCGAACGAAAAAACCACTTAGGCGGAAAATTAGGCGATGCCTTATTGACTGTTTTTATAAAAAAAGGATGGGCAAAACAAGTCCCCAATTCACGCGAGATAACAATAACTTCTACCGGAAAAATAGCGCTACATCAACTGGCTGAAATAAATTTAGATTAACGTTATGCTCTTACCAAAATTTAGTCATTTTGCTGTAGAATGTGGCACCGATGAAGCCGGTAGAGGCTGTTTAGCCGGGCCTGTAACAGCCGCCGCCGTTATCTTAAAACCTGATTTTACCAACGAACTTCTCAACGACTCTAAACAGGTTTCTGAGAAAAACAGAAATCTTTTGCGACCTATTATTGAAAAAGAGGCATTGAGCTTCCATGTGGTGCATATTATGATGGATAAAATAGACGAACTCAATATTTTACACGCCTCTATTTACGGGATGCATCAAGCTATTAAAGGATTGACTATGACCCCGCAGTTTATTGCCGTTGATGGAAACAAGTTTAAATCTTTTTATAGAGAAGAAAACAAAGAAAAGGTAGAAATTCCGCATCAATGTGTCATAAAAGGTGATGGAAAATATATGCACATTGCCGCTGCTTCTATCTTGGCTAAAACATATCGAGATGAATTTATGGCAAAAATTCACGAAGAATTTCCACAATACAACTGGAAACAAAACAAAGGATACCCCACCAAAGAACACCGTGAAGCTATTAGAAAATACGGCGCAACCATCTATCACCGAAAGAGTTTTCAGCTATTACCCAGCCAATTAAAGCTTGATTTTTAATCCCTCTAAAGTTTTATATTTAAATTATCAAAAAGCCTTTACCAACCGTATGTCATACTATTCTTCAAACATACCACACAAAGTGTATGTTATTTACACAGATTCTACACCGGGTTCTTTTGACCCGCGCAGTTGTTTTCGCCAGTCTATAAAACCTATAATAGACAGCACCAAAAAAACAATATATTGAAGGGAGGTAATACCTAGCCCTTTTACCATAAACAAACCGATAGCAACTACATCGCCAATAATCCAAAAAATCCAGTTTTCTAGTTTTCGGCGGGCCATCAGCCACATTCCAATCAGAAACGTTGCGGTTAAACCGGCATCAAAAAAATCTATGGTGGTGTAATGAAAGCCTATTTTACTTACATAATGCATATCAAAATTATGCTTAATAATTGGGCGGTAATAATAAATCGTCAACACCAACAAAACACTAAACACAAAAAGCAAGGCTCCCCACACCGCTTCCTTTTTTGTCATTCGCATAATCGGCACATGCACCTCATCGGCTTCTTTTGCCTTTCCCCAAAGAATCCAACCATAAATACTCATACTGGTATAATACACATTAATGAGCATATCACCATAAAGTGCAAAATTGAACAATAAATAAATGTAAATACCGGTAGAGATAATACCGGTAGGAAAAACCCAGATATTTCGTTGAGTAGAATAATACGTGCTGGCAATTCCTAACAGCGCCGCTACGGCTTCTATTATAATTTGTAAAAGATCGTATGAGCGATACGGGTCAAGTAAAAATTCTATAAAGTCTTTCATTCGCAAGGCAGAAACTAACCAAGGTTGTTTGGTATTATCACCAAGTTCAATAAATCTGCCGAAAGATACAAAAAGTAGGAAGACCTGTATGTTTACAGTCGTGTAATAAACTCGCTATATTCGTGACTTACCAAACCCTTTTTTGATTATGAGAAATCGAAATTTTTTTAAGCACTCATACCCTAGCGCATATTTCTTTAGCCCTGTTTGGTGTTTTATTTGTTCTTAAACTACTCAATATTAATGAGAATATAAATGAAGTTATAGAATTTTACACCTTGTTTGTATTCATTTACTTGCTACTCGATTTATTGTATTACAAAAATTATCTACTCCCCACAAAAAATCACGAAATTAGGCAGTTAAAGAGAAAATACCGGTCGATGGGAGTCCGTCAAGAAGCAACAAAAACTACCTAAGAGGCTAGGCTATTTTTCCTTCTAAATCTAGTAGAAAAGCATATTCTTCTGCCAGTTCTTTTAACGATTCAAACCTGCCCGAAGCTCCACCGTGCCCGGCATCCATATTAATATGAAAGAGCAATAAATGGGTATCGGTTTTTAACTCGCGTAGCTTGGCAACCCACTTGGCAGGCTCCCAATATTGCACTTGTGAGTCGTGCAGCCCGGTAGTTACCAAAATATTGGGGTATTCTTTTGCGGTTACATTATCATAGGGCGAATACGACTTCATATACGCGTAATAAGTCGGGTCATTCGGGTTTCCCCATTCATCATACTCTCCGGTAGTTAGTGGAATGGTATCATCTAGCATAGTGGTTACCACATCTACAAAAGGAACGGCCGCAATAACGCCGTTATAAAGTTGTGGAGCTATATTTAAAATACCGCCCATTAGCATTCCTCCAGCCGATCCTCCCATGGCATATAAATGCTGAGGCGAAGTATATTTTTGTTCAATCAAAAATTGGCTACAGGCTATAAAATCGGTAAACGTGTTTCGTTTGGTAAGCAATTTTCCGTCTTCATACCATTTTCTACCTAAATATTCTCCGCCACGCACATGAGCAATAGCATATACAAAACCGCGATCTAGCAGGCTGAGTCGGGTACTCGAAAAAGAAGGATCAACCGTAATTCCATAACTTCCGTATGCGTAGAGCAACACCGGATTAGTACCCTCTAGCTCTACTCCTTTTTTATACACTAATGAAAGGGGTATTTTTGTACCGTCATCAGCGGTTGCCCAAAGACGTTTTTCGCAATAATTTTCTTTCTTAAAATTAGCGTCTAAAACCTGTTGTTCTTTCTTTACTTCGCTTTGGCGTGTTAGCATATCATAATCTATCACCTGGCTAGGGGTAGTTAGACTGTTGTATGCATACCGTAAAACGGTAGAAGAAAAATCGGGATTGCTACCGGTTCCTGCCGTGTATGTTTCACTCTCAAAAGGCAGGTAATAGTCTTCGGTATTATCCCAACGTTTAATTCTGATTTTATTGAGTCCGTTGGTACGTTCACTCAACACCAAATACTGCTCAAAAATGTCTATATCTTCTAACAACACTTCTTCTCTATGCGAAATAACTTCTTCCCAATGCTCGGCAGTAGTGTGCTCTACCGGAGTGCGCATCAACTTAAAATTAGTAGCATCATCTTTGTTAGTCAGTATATAAAAATGTTCTTTATAGTGTGAAATACTGTACTCTAATTTGTGCTGGCGCGTTTGAAAGCACTTAAATTGTTCAGCCGGTTTATCAGCCGCTAACACCCAATATTCATCACTCAACGTGCTACTGCAAGAAATTAAAATATAGCGTTGCGATTTAGATTTATAAACCCCTATGTTAAACGTATCGTCTTCTTCGGTATAAACCAATTTATTTTTAGTAGATTCTTCTCCCAAAACATGGCTAAACACTTTATCAGATCGCAAAGTTTGCGGGTCTTTCTGCGTATAAAAAAACGTTTGGTTGTCATTAGCCCAAGCCGCGCTTCCGGTCGTGTTTTCTATCCTATCAGCATAAATCTCACCGGTTATCAAATTTTTAATTTGAAGGGTGTACTGCCTGCGACTTACTGTATCTACCCCAAAAGCAGCCAAGGTATTATCCGGGCTGATAGCCATTCCGCCAAGTTGAAAATAAGCATGTCCTTCGGCCATCTTATTGCCATCAAACATAATTTCTTCGGGGGCTTCTAAAGTTTCCTTTTTTCGACAGTATAACGGATAATCGCCATTTGCCTCATACCGCACGTAATACCAATAACCATTTCGCTTAAACGGCACCGATTCATCATCTAGTTTGATACGCGACTTCAGCTCTTCAAACAAATCTTTTTGAAAAGCCTTGGTATGTGCTGTCATGGCTTCATTATAAGCATTTTCTGCCTCTAAATATGCATTGACAGCTTCGTCATCACGTTCTTTTAACCAGTAATAATTATCGATGCGTACATCGTCGTGTTTTTCTAATTTGGTAGGTATTTTAGGCGCCTGCGGAAGGGTAATTTGCGTATTCAAGATGTTTTATTTTAGACACACAAAGGTAAAACTAAAATCAAAGAACCGCTCATTGAAATAGAAAGAAAACGCAAAGCTGTGTTCTATTACCCACGCATTTGAAGAACGGTTACATAGACGATAAAAAGAATGGTCACGCCATTTAAAATAAACGTCATTAGGTAACCTTTTCGGTCTTTGTGAATAATCCGCATCAGGCTAAAAACAAAGCTAAAAAGCAGTAAAATCAACAAAAGTACTGTAATGATATTCATGACCGTTTCCATAAACCCGGTTATGGCTATAGAGGGATTAAAAAAATCGTAGGCCAAATACCAAAAATAAAGTAGCATAACGATGCTCAGGAAAAAAAGCGATTTGGGAAGAGATATTTTTTGCATGGGCTAAAAATACAAATCCTATTGTAATATGCCACAAAAAAAAAATCGAACAAAGTGTAACGGTAGCCGTTTCGTCTTCGTCTTTAAAGTAGAAGCGATAATTTGATGTCGTCAACAAAATAAAAATGCTATTAACCCCATACAAAATTTACAATGCAAAAAGATAGAAACTCCCGCCACAACCTTTATAACTCCTAAAAGTTGGTATATTCATCGTTTATAAAATATCAAAACACAAAAAGATAGCCATTTGAGCTTAATCAACTTACATAGCGAAACCCAATTACTCGCGCAATGCCAACAAGGAAATCAGCGGGCACAAATGAAACTGTATAAAAAGTATGCACAAGCCATGTATCAAGTAAGTAGAACTATTATAAAAGACGATTTTCGAGCCGAAGAAGCCATGCAAGATGCTTTTTTGCAGGCATTTGATAAGCTCGATCAATTTAAAGGAAACGCTACTTTTGGTGCTTGGCTTAAACGAATTGTTATTAATAAAGCCCTGGATGAGCTCAAAAAAGCAAAACAACCCTACTCTTCTGTTGACACGATAGAAAATTTTGCCTTAACAGAAACCGACGACTATACAGACCTATCGCCCAAAATTGAAGCGGTAAAAAAAGCGATGGATCAACTGCCTGAAAATTACCGCATCATTTTGTCTTTGTATTATTTAGAAGGATATGACCACACCGAAATTGCTGAAATATTAGCCATAAACGACACACACTCTCGGGTGACTTTACACCGAGCTAAACAAAAATTAATCACGCTTTTAAATTAGTTGAATGATGGAAGACCCCGTAGAAAATTTATTGAAGCGACACAAAAAACAGTTGCAAGAACAGTTTGAGTTGCCTTCTGGCCATGAGAAACGGTTTTTAAATAAACTGCAAGCTCAACAACCGGAAAATCAGAAAAAGGGCACCTTTTTATATTACAAAGTGGCTGCTGTTCTTATTCCTTTAATTGTAGTTACGGTTTATTTTTGGCCTAAATCGGTTGCGCAAATCCCGCAAAAACAAACTACAAATTTAGCCACTTATTCTCCGCAATTAAACAAGGCCAATCAACACTTTACCTACTTGATTGCCATCAACAAAAAGAAAGTCTTAACAAATAGCTCTCCAGAAAACCGTCAGATTGTTAATCAGTCTATAAAACAGCTAGAGAAGTTGCAAATCGATTATAAAAAATTGGTACAAGACCTACAAAAAAGCGGTGGTAACCCACGAGTTATCAAAGCTATATTGCTCAATCTAAACAACCAAATAAAGACCTTGCAAGTTGCTTTAGATCAAATTAAAACTCAACAAAAATTTAAAACCCAGCCTGATGAAACGTTATTATAATCTTTTTTTCCTGCTATTAATTATGCAGGTATCGTGGGCCAATCCCACAAAAAAAACACAAAAAAAGGTGATTGACAAATCCTTTCCGGTAAATGCACAAGCCACCTTAAAAATAAACAACCAATACGGTAATATTAACCTGAGTACGTGGGATGGAAACACCGTAAAAATACACGTAGAAATAACCGTAGATGGCAGAAGTGAAGACGCTGTTCAAGAACGTTTAAATGCTATTTCTATCTTGTTTTCGGCCAACAGAAACTCAGTTTCTGCCAAAACTGAAATTAAAAGTATTCGTCGAAATCACGCCGATTTTTCTATTAATTATTTTGTAAAACTTCCCAAAACCAACAACCTGGATATTCATAATCTATACGGCAATTTTTCGCTAAACCAATTGTCGGGCAGTAGTAATATTCATTTAGAGTATGGCAATATGACTATTGGCAGTTTACTCAACACCAACAACAGCCTTCATTTAGAGTATGTGACTCACGCCAATATTGAAAAAGCAAAAAAAGCTACACTCTACGTTGATTATGGAAATTTAAAAATTGAACAAGCACAGCAACTTACCATTAAGGCCGATTATACCGATGTAAAAATTGGAACCGTCAACCAACTGACTAACAATATGGATTATGGCAGTCTCTTCATAGAAAAAGCGCATACTGTTTACAATGAATCAGACTATACCGACGTTAAAGTTGGCAAGCTACAACAAGTGTTTGTCTCTACCGGAGATTACGGAGATATCTCTATTCAAAAAGTACTGCCCAACTTCTCAAAAATAGCCATAAAAGCCGATTATGCAGATGTAACATTAGGGTTAACCAATCAGACCCAATATACCTTACTTGGAAATTTTGAATACGGAGATTTCAGCTATCCCTCTAATTTAAACTTACAGAAAAAAATTATCGAAAATACCTCCAGCTCTTACGAAGGAAAAGTTGGTAATGGCGCCGGCAAAATAACGCTCAACCTAGACTACGGAGACGCAAAAATTAAATTAACCCACTAAAAACAATTGTATGAAAACTGTATTATTTTCTATTATTATAAGTCTTTTCGGACTTTTTAGCACACAAAACACCACTGCTGCTACGCATAACAAAACAGAAGTCAGAACCGTTAGCGCCAATTTTTCAGGCATTCGGTCAGAAGGAGCTTTTGATGTAGTTATTAACAATGCACCGCAAGACGGTCGCATTACCCTACACGGAGATGCCAGTACCCTCAGCAAAATTATTGTAGAGGTAAAACACCACACCCTTATTATCAGACGCAAAAGAGGGGTTTGTCTTTTTGAAGATGAAGATTATGACAAGGTACAGATTAGTCTCAACGCCAAAAACTTAAAATCTATAGCACTTTCCGGTTCCGGAAATATTGTAGCCAAGGGTGTTCAACAGGGGGCTAGCTTTGCCGCCGTATTAAGTGGATCCGGCAACATAAAAGCACAAATAGAAACCGGTGAAGCCTCATTGACTATGTCCGGCTCCGGAAATCTTAATCTATCCGGAAAGGCAGACGAAGCAATTATTACCCTTTCAGGCTCCGGAAACGTAAAAACAGTTGATTTGCAAACTCAAGATGCACAGGTAGTTATTTCAGGTTCAGGAAACGCCTATATTGCAGTGGCTGACAACTTAAATGTTACCGGCATAGGTTCTGGTGATGTTCACTACAAAGGAAATCCTAGCGTTGATATTACTACTATAGGATCGGGAAAACTAATTCAAGAAAAGTAGCGTCGCGTCAAAAAATAGCTGCACCACTTAATAGGCTTTTGGGTGCAGCTGTTTTTGAGTTCCGGTGGTAATTTTACAGACCACGTCTAAACAAGCATTCGAAGGAGAGGTTAAAGAAATTTGACCTAAAGATTTGTATTTTTACCAAAATTTGGTAACTTCGAATAAAATTTAGAGAAAATGAAAAATACATCAATATCACTCGGAAATTACTTCGACCAATTTGTAAGTAGCCAAGTATCTACAGGTCGATATAAAAATGTCAGTGAAGTCATTCGTGCAGGACTCCGACTTTTAGAAGATGAAGAAAGTAAAACTATTGCTTTGAGAGCAGCAATTCAGAAAGGATTGGACAGCCCAAGAGTTGAAAATTTTGATTTTAAAGAAAATTTGAAAAAGCTAAAAGAAGAAAAAAGAAAAAATGGCTAAAGTTATTTTAAGACAAGAAGCCATTGATGACTTGAATGATATTTGGGCTTATACTTTTGAAGCGTGGTCAGAAAAGCAAGCGAACAAATATTATGCAGCTTTGGAATTTGCCTGTATGCAAATTGGGAAAAACCCGGAACTTGGAAAAGAATATGACGGAATAAGCCCTAACTTACTTGGTTTGAGAACAGGTAAACATATAATATTTTATCAAATTGTTACAAAAGATGAAATTGAAGTAATCAGAATTTTACACGAACGAATGGACTTAAAAAACAGACTAAACGGATAAAAAACTACCAACAACAAACGGCTTTTGCTCGGATTGTGGTAAATTAAACGTTTACGACTTCGTTTCCCCCTCCTGCGCAAAGCCGCAGGACATTGCCAGCAATTATGAAAAAATCAGACATCACCGAGTTCCCCGAGTATTTTGACTACTATATCAACTTAAATGACGATATAGAATTGACAACGGCTTTTGACAAAAGTTTAAAACAAATTGATAACATTAACATCAAACAGCTAAAACGCATTGGCTTAAAAGTGTATGCAGACGGAAAATGGACCGTCCATAAAATAATACAGCACCTGACAGATTGGGAACGTATTTGGTGCTACCGAACACTTCTTTCTGTGCGTAACGAAGGAAGCATTGCCAAAGGACTTGACCACGATATTATGGCTGAATATTCTAATGCTGACGAATTATCCATAGAGCAACTACTTACCGAACTTCGTGCCGTGCGTGTGGCAACCAAAGCAATGTTTGACTCATTTAATAACGAAATTCTTATATCAAATTGCAAATTCAGCAATAACCAAATGTCTGTTTTGGCAATGGGTTTTAATATCATTGGGCATCAAATCCATCATTTTAATATCATCAAACAAAAGTATATCCCGCTTGAAAAATAAGAGAGCCCACTTTTGGAAGTACAGGGCAACCTTTTATTTTTGAGTTGTCCGGAGGTGCCACCGCAAGAATTTGTCGGGGTTGGTATACAACCGGATATTACCGTTCAAAAAAAGCTAAAAGACTATCTTAACAACAATGACCCGGCACTAAACAAAGCAATTGACTATTTAAAAAAAAAAGAATAACCGGTTGCAAACCAGCGTCATTTTAAACACCTAACAGATGAAAAAATCCTTCTTGTTCATTTTTCTTATGCTCTTAATGGGCTCGTGTTCACAAAAAAACAATGATGCTATTAATTGGATTCCATTTTTATGGGATTCAGCTGAAATATCAGGGCGACATTTTGACAAAGCATCTATGAGTATTCCTGTTTCAATAGAGAATATTCCCTATAAATTTACAATGCAATTCGATTTAGGTGCCGGTTTTCCAATACTTTATGGGCAATCATTAAAGCCATTTCTCGATAAATATTCGACAATTAATAAAAAATTAGATACGACGATAGATAATGGTCAGAAATTACCCATGCTCAGAAATATCAATCTAAAACTAGGAAATGTTACTTTTAAAGATATAGATGCTGTCATATTTGAAGATATGGGTAAATCGTACAACACCGATTCAATAGACCTAAAACACACTTATCACATCGGAACATTTGGGACTTACCTTTTAAAAAATAAAACGCTAATAATTGACTATCCTAAAGAAAGGTTAGCTATTTTAGATACACTTCCTACGAAGTATAAAAAGGCAACATTTGTCAAATTTAAAACAGACTGGAAAGGACGTGTTAAGATTCCTCTCAAGATTAATGGGCAAAAGGAATTTTTGTTGTTTGATACTGGAGCAAGTTTATTTAGCCTTTCAACAACAAAACAAAATGCCCTTAAAGTAAGTGATAAAAAAATTATTGATTCCATAACAGTATCTAGTTGGGGAAAATATGTTACACATTATGGGTTGAAGATTAAAAACCCCGTATATATTGGTAATTTAAAACTAAATAATTCAATTGTTTATTACCCTAAAGAAGAGCTGTTTGCCAAATTTTATAAATCGGAAAATATATGGGGTATCACAGGAAATGCCTATTTCTTTAATAAAATTGTGGTAATTGATTTTAAACATTATCGCTTCGGAATAGTGGGTAAAAACAATAGCCAAGAATAAGTTTGTACTTAATAAAACTCTGGTTACACAAAGCAGGGTAAACATTTTTGTCAGTAAATGGCCGCAGGTTAAATTTTTTTTTAACTATTTTTACGAAGTTGGCTTTATTTTAACATTTGGTGATAAGATATACCTCCCTCGCAAAGCCGTTAACCATTAGCTATGAAAAAAATTCTATTAATAATTATAATCGAAACTTTAGTTTGTTCTTGTTCAGTTACTAAAACTGAACATAATGAGATGAGATATCTTGACGAAAATAATGTTGAAATAAGCAAGCTAAAGTTCAATCAAATTCGTTCGAATAACAACTCATTAGTCTGGGCTTATATAAAAGAAGGTTCCTTATTATATAAAAAATTGACCCCAAGAAAAGAACGCGGAAAAATAACGAACAGACCCTTTTTAGAATCCTTATTAGAGCAAACAACAAATCGAGAATTAGATTCAAATAAACCAATTGTAATAATCTATTATCCGGGAAAAGACCCTTGCAATTCAAGTGGTACCGCCACCAGACATTCAATAAAAAAATGGCATAAACAATTAAAAGAGGGTATCAATCAAATAGTTCGAGTTAAACCTATTTATATTTATAAAGACAATGATGGGTTAGAAAAATCGGAAAAAATACTAGATTGGCACAAAGATCCAAAAGGAACAATTGAACGTTTATTTTTTAAACATCATTATCCGTGTAGCAGTTTCGTTGTAATTTCTAAAAACGGAAGCTACCTAAGTTACTTCGGAGAAGTCTTAAAAGAAAATGTTTGGAAGGCAACACAACTTATGAATGAACCCGTGGCGCATTATCCAAACGAGGTTAGTTTGTAGCTTATAAAAAAACTTTTACTCAAGACTATTCTAAAGTCAAAGCTTTGACTTCTTTTGCTGCCCAAGTGGCAACCAGCAAAACCATGAAACTAAACAGTATGATTTTAATCAAGCCCCTTTTTCACTTTTTTATACTGCTATTTCCCTTTATTGGCTATTCTCAAAGTCTAAAAAATGAACATACCGATTGGAAAAAAATGGATTTAAGGGGGAAAGTGAAATCCATTGAAAAAATATTGTATGAACCAAAAGATGGCAATATTAAAAATTTAAGCGACAAACAAATTTTAAATGGCTGGAATATTGGTGAATACCCAAAAATAACCAAGTTTGACCAAAACGGATATATCATTAATGAAACTAACTATAAATCGCTATCTCAAAAAAAGAAACACATAGAAAAAATATTCGTCTACAATCAAAAAAATAAAATAGATTCCATTCTGCTGCATAATTTTAGTTCTGGTGTCAAGTCTTTTTATTCCTTTCAATATAAGTCAAAAGGAAATACGCTCATTCAAAATAAAATTTTAAACAAAGAGGTTTTTTACGCTCCAAATGGCTCCATCTCTTCTAGAATTCCGGCAAAGATTTATCCTAAAGGAATACTGGATCAAACCTTATTTTATAATAATATGGGGCAATTAATAGAACGCATCAACTACGGCATAGACAGCATCATAATAGAAAAAAATATTTATACGTACGGCGACAATGGAAAAATTAAAACACATCAGTATTTGGATTACAAAAAACCCGGCCGTAATCATCACCAAACCTTAGATGATAGGTTTAGCACCCTAACAAAATATAGTTACTATAACAATAACCTTTTAAAAGTAAAAGAAGAGTATGGACTCAAAAATGATAGTCTTGAAGGAAAAACTATCTATAAATACGATAGGCATAACAATATAATTGAAATCAAAAGCAATGATCGTTATATAACCGATTCACATCGTAGAGACCCGGTAATAATTCAAAAAGGTAGTGGGTTTAATCCGGACGGAAGTCTAGTCTATTCACAAAAATATAACTATAAATACGATGAAAAAGGAAATTGGATTGAACGTCAAGAATTAAAAAAGGACACCATCCAATTTATAACAAAACGCTATATAGAATATTATAACTCATCAGCTATTGCACAAAAATGGAAAGAAAAAAATCAAAATTTTCTACTCGATTTGATTTATGGATTGCAAAAGTAGCCTTGGAAAGCAATGTGAAAAGAAAAACAGGATTAAAAGCTATTCAAAGATACATAGAAAACTATACAGATAATTTACCCGAGAGTTTAGAAGAAGCCCAAAAAATGGAACAAAAACTAAAAAAGTAAACCTAACAATCGGTTTTTATTTGCCTGCTTGCTCCCCGTATAAAATAACCAAGCATAATAAAAAGAATTCCCGTTTATAGGGCTAATAATAGAACATGGCTTACATTTGTTTAAAAGCCTAAAAATTTATTAAAGCCTTATGTCTCATCTCAGAAAAGCAGCTGTCTTGGTATTACTTTCGTTTATGCTGTACAGCTGCAGCCATCACGCTAAAAAACAGGTCGATTTATTGGTGTATAACGCCACTATCTATACGGTTGATTCCACTTTTTCTAAAGCTGAAGCCTTAGCCGTTAGGAATGGTAAAATCGTAGCGGTGGGAAACACCCAAGACCTCACTCAAAAATACCAAGCTGCAACCAAAGTAGATGCCGGAAATCATACTATTATTCCCGGTTTATTTGATGCCCATGCGCATTTTATTGAGTTGGGGAAACGCATGTTGCAAGTAAACTTGCGTGGTACAAAAAGTTATGATGAAATGATTCAGCGTGTAGTTGATTTTCAACACAAAGAACACCGCAATTTTATTACCGGTATGGGATGGGATCAGAACAGTTGGCCATCTAAAAAATTTCCGACTAAAAAGAAACTCGATCAGCTTTTTCCAAATATTCCGGTAGTCTTAACCCGCGTTGATGGGCATGCTTTTTTAGTTAACCAAAAAGCCTTAGATAAAGCCGGTATAACTGCTTCTTCTCACATACCCGGAGGAACTTTTGTTAAAGAAAACGGAAAACTAACCGGCGTGTTAATTGATAATGCCCGAAAAAAAATATACAGCATTCTTCCTAAATACAATGAACAAAAGGAAACCAACGCTTTACTACGGGCACAAAAGAAATGTTTATCGTATGGATTGACTACGGTAGCTGATGCCGGAATTTCGCATGAGAGCATTCAACTTATGAACAAATTAGCGCTAAACAAGCAATTAAAAATAGGGCTATACCCTATGTTACTGTATAGCGATCCGCATTTAGATGATTATCTTTTTCAGGGGCTAGGAAAAAACGAAGCCATTTCGTGCCATGCTGTCAAGCTTTATGCTGATGGGGCACTTGGGTCTCGAGGCGCCTGTTTAAGAAAACCCTATACAGACATGCCCGGTCACTATGGCAAAATGCGAGTAAATCCACAGTTTATTAAAGAGTTAGCACAAAAAATTGCGCGTTCTCATTTTCAACTCAACACTCATGCTATTGGCGATTCGGCTAACCATGTTGTTTTAAAGGCCTATGCAACGGCACTAAAAGGAAAAACAGATCGGCGCTGGCGGGTAGAACATGCTCAAATTGTAGACCCGGAAGATTGGAAATATTTTAGTAAAAACATCATTCCTTCTGTACAACCCACCCACGCTATTAGCGATATGGATTGGGCAGAAGATCGATTAGGATCGACGCGTATTCAATACGCTTATGCCAATAAAACACTGTTAGACCAAGCCGGCTTGGTAGCTTTAGGTACTGACGCTCCGGTTGAAGAAATTAATCCTTACCGCACCTTTTATACAGCTATTACCCGACAAGATAGTTTAGGAAACCCGCCCAACGGCTTTTTTCCCAAACAAAAATTGAGTAGAAAAGAAGCCTTAAAGGGCATGACCATCTGGGCGGCCTATTCAGAATTTTTAAACAAAACTAAAGGAAGTTTGGTGCCCGGTAAACAAGCAGATTTTGTAATTTTAGATCGAGACATTATGAAAGTTTCTGCAGATAGCACCTTGCATACGCAGGTATTGGCTACTTATATTAAAGGAAAAAAAGTGTATGACAGAGCCCATGTAACCCCCAATTAACCCTATTCCATTTTTTGCATTAAATAGTAAAAACACCTTTTTTTACGATATTAACACGCATACATCTTTGAAATTTTTAAATTTGCACGATAGGTTTCTTCCTCAGAACTTGAAAACTATCTGTGTTTACACCAATAAAATTTTCTATATGAAAAATACCCTGAAATTAATTGTAGTAAGTGTTTTTTTCTTGTTTAGCACATTCAATTTTCAAGCAAAAGCACAAAGTAAAACGCCAGAACATCCGGTAGACAATCTATATACCGGATTACTAACACAGCAAGAACTGGTAACTTCTCCCTATACAAAAAAATGGTATGTTCCTAAATACAAACAATATAGCCCTGAACAAAAGGCCCTAACCCAAATTAAAAACAATATTAACAAATACAATATTGTGGTTTTTATGGGCGTTTGGTGTCACGACAGCCGCCGGGTAGTACCTAAGTTATACAAACTGTTACAGCAAGCCAATTACAATATGGATCATATAAAAATGTATGCGCTTAATTACTATAAAAAGTCTAAAAAACATTATGAGCGCGGCCTTCATATTACCCACGTGCCGACTATTATTTTTTACGAAAACGGAAAAGAAGTTAACAGATTTGTAGAATCTTCTAGACAAAGCTTAGCTAAAGACATTGCCAAGATTGTAACCAACCATCCCTATAAAAATATATACGCCAAATAAATTTTATCGTGCAACCATCTCTAAAACCCCTAACCATAGCCGTAGATTTTGACGGCACTATTGTTGAAGATGCTTATCCTAAAATAGGGAAGCCCCGGTTATTTGCTTTCGAAACATTAAAAACCTTGCAACAAGAGGGACATCGGCTTATTTTATGGACCTACAGAAAAGGAAAACGTTTGCAAGCAGCTGTTGATTTTTGCCGTGAAAACGGTGTTGATTTCTATGCCGTAAACCAAAGTTTTCCGGAGGAAGAACACGACACCAACAGAAGTCGAAAAATCCATGCCGATATTTTTATAGACGACCGCAATCTTGGTGGAATACCTGAATGGGGCGAAATTTATCAGCTGATAACCCCTCACTCAACCTCTAATATAAAGAAGAAGAGAAAACGCTTCTCTTTTATGAAATAAAATTTTGTGAATGATTATATTAAAAACACCTGAAGAAATAGAACTCTTACGGGAAAGTGCGCTTATCGTTTCTAAAACTTTAGGAATGTTAGCCCCGGAAGTTAAACCCGGCGTAACCACGCTTCAATTAGACAAACTAGCCGAAGAATTTATTCGCGATCACGGAGCCGAACCCGGATTTTTAGGAATGTACGGATTTCCTAACTCGCTTTGTATGAGCCCCAACGCACAAGTAGTGCACGGCATACCTAATGACAAACCACTTGAAAATGGCGACATCATCTCTATTGACTGTGGGTCTTATAAAAACGGGTATTACGGCGATCACGCTTACACTTTTGAGGTAGGTGAAGTGACCCCTGAAGTAAAAAAGTTACTCAAAATTACCAAAGAATCCCTGTACGAAGGAATACGCCAATTTAGGAAAGGAAACCGTATTGGCGATATAGGGTATGCCATTCAGAACTACACCCAAAAAGAAGGCTACGGCGTAGTACGAGAGTTAGTTGGCCACGGCGTAGGAAAAGATATGCATGAAGACCCACAGGTGCCTAACTACGGAAAACGTGGACGTGGTAAAAAACTACAAGAAGGAATGGTCTTGGCCATAGAACCTATGATTAATTTAGGAACGCATCGTGTACGACAACTAGCAGACGGTTGGTCTATTTTAACGGCAGACAACAAACCCAGCGCTCATTTTGAACACGATGTAGCTATGGTAAACGGTAAACCACAATTGCTTTCAACCTTTGATTATATTTATGAAGCTTTGGGTATTACCTCTCAAGAAGAAGACGAGTTCCGAAAGAAATAATTGTTAAAAAACCTTCGCTTGAAAAAACTTTTTAAAAAAGTACTCAATATTGTTCCGCGCCCCATTCTCATAAAAATGAGTTATGTGGTGCGGCCTTTTTTAACACTTTTATTACGCGGAAAAAATTATACCGACCCTATTGACGGCAAAAGTTTTTCTAAGTTTTTACCCTACGGATATGAAGTACAACGCGACAACGTGCTCTCTCCCTCTACCCTTTCTTTAGAAAGACACCGACTGCTTTGGCTGTATCTCAAAAACGAAACCGATTTTTTTACAAAACCGCACAAAATGCTTCATTTTGCTCCTGAACAGGCTTTTTATAAACGGTTTCGAAAAATGAAAAATCTAGACTATACTACTACCGACCTCAACTCGCCACTAGCCAATGTAAAAGCAGATATTTGTAATCTTCCGTTTAACGATAATGCATACGACATCATTTTTTGTAACCACGTGTTAGAACATATTCCTGATGATACCAAAGCCATGCAAGAGCTTTTTAGAGTACTCAGCCCCGGCGGATGGGCAATTTTACAAATTCCTCAAGACCTAACACGCCAAAAAACTTTTGAAGACGACAGCATAACCGACCCTAAAGAGCGCGCCAAAATATTTGGTCAGTACGACCACGTGCGCGTTTATGGGCGAGACTATTTTGACAAATTGAGAAGTATTGGTTTTGAGGTAGAAGAAGTTGATTATACAGAACATCTCTCTACTGAAGAAATTAACCGATATAGGCTGAGCAAAGGAGAAATTATTCCGGTTTGTAGAAAAAAGTAAACACCGTGTAATACGCCGTTTTTATACTATAATTAACAAACTTTATTCGGTTTTTTGCAATTTTGGTATTAAATTTGAATACAATCTAAAAAACTGAAAAAACACAACTTATGGACAGCAAAAGCACAATAGCCGGATTAATTATAGGAGCCGCAACAGGCGTTGCTTTAGGCTTACTATTTGCCCCCAGAAAAGGGTCAGAAACAAGAGAAGTCATTGCCAAAACAAGCGGTGAATACTTTGATAAAATTAGCGAGGATTTAAAAAATTCTTTTGAAGACAAACTCGATAAAATATTAAAAAATAGTTCTTCTCGCGCCGAGAAAAGGGCCAAGAAACAAATTGAAGAAGTAAAACAAGAAATTGCAAAAATTAAGGCTAATTAATTTTTTTACCTTCTCACACCTTTTTATGAACCTCGGAAATTCCGAGGTTTTTTTATCTTTATACGCAACTTATTGTAACAAAACAGCCGCTCTTTCGTCTTCAAAATATCAACCATTCCTTTTATGAAGAATTGCATTATTTTAGGATTACTCTTATTCTTTACACAACAAAACCTGTTGGCACAACATACCATAAACGGAGTTGTTTTAGATAAAAACACCCATAAAGTCATTTCTTTTGCTTCTGTTGATTTGACTAATGGCCACGGTACGCTTACCAATTCAGAAGGAAAATTCAGGCTTATTCTTCCTGAAAACTCCGGTAAAGATTCGCTCATTTTTTCAGCTATGGGCTACCAGCGTAAAGCTGTTGCATTAAAAGATTATAAAAATGGAAAAGTATTGCTAATTTCGGGAGCCGAACTACAAATGGTAACCGTTTATAGCCATGAATTAACGGCCGATGAAATTATGCAACACGTAAAAGAAAATCTGATTAAAAATTACGATTTCTCCCATGTGTCTTTTACCGTTTTTAGGCGAAATAAAAGCGCCATGATTCCCAAACAAATGCACTATCATCTTAAACGCGCTGATGTTATTCCTAAAAGAACTATTCAACGTTTTAACAAAGCCATAGATAGCCTTAACCGAGCAAATAAAAACCAACATGCTACTTTTTACAACGCCTATTTGGCTCGTGTTGTAAAAAATGGAAAAGAGCTAAAAGCACGCGTAGAAAAAGCCACTCAACTCATTCATAAAGATAGTGACAATTCTATGGAAGACATCGTTAATAAAGTGATTCAAACCTTAGCTAAAAGCATTCAGAGTAGCCACACTTTTAAAGCTAGAACCGGTATTATACCTATAGGAGATTCTATCGATTTGTCTAAAAATTTTAAAGTAGAGGAAGATAAAGATCAAATTGATTCTATTCATTCTAGCTCCGTGGCCTCTTCTATGAAACGAGTCTTAAAAGATGCGCTATTTTATGCTGAAAAAGACCGAAGATTCAATATAAGTTTAGGAACAGATCTTGATGGAGAATTTATCAGCAATTACATTACAGAACTAGACGATTATGAGTATACGCTTATTGGTAAATCTGTTCTTAACGACCAAAAAGTGTATGTAATTTCTTACAAACCCGATCGGGGTTTTCTTACGCGTGGAGGGCGATATACCGGCATGCTATACATTGCAGCAGACTCTTTTGCCGTTTTAAAGGCAACTTTTAAATTGGCTAAGGGCAGACATGGAAATAAGCTCAACCTTAAATTCTTACTTGGTTTTAAATATGTAGAACAAGAAAAAGCAGGCACTATCATCTTTAAAAAAAATGACCAAGACACTTACTTTCCACAATATATAGGACTTTCAGGAAAAAAATATCTTTATGTAAAAAGAGGATTGGTCTTTAAAGAAAATGATGCCAATCGGAGTGACCGTATGAAATTAAAACTAAAATTTACTGTTGCCGTAGAAAACCAATACCATACGCAATGGGTATTTACAGATGTAAAACCCTGTTATACCAACAACTACAATGCTTTTATTCCTAATTCAGGAGCTGTTATAGAAGAACTTTCAAAATACAATCCACAGGTATGGCAAGCCTATAACATTTTGGCGCCTACACAAGCCATTAAAAATTACAAATAGAAAAAGGAGACATACCGTTAAAAAGTTTATTTTTGAAAAAAAAGTTTTATGAACCCTTCTGCTTCCGGCTGGATTAAGAAACATCTCCCCATTTTTCAACAAGAAATTATTGCACAAAATTATACGGAAGAACAATTTTATAGAAAACTGAAAACGATCGGCTTTATTTATGCCAACAGTATTTCTACCTTGTCTTATCCTGATGGTACCACCTACCAACTCACCTTAGAAGAAATCAGCAAAATAAATTTGTTTGACAGTTTAGGATATGTATATTTTCAGATTCACCCACAAGCAGAACATCCTGATTTTATAAATAGCGTTATAGCCTTTTACGATTATTTAAAAGAGCACAGCTGGTTTAATTTTAGTATTCCTTTCGTAAAGTCTTCTGCTGACGCTAAACTAGAAAAAATCATTACCAAACGCGTACAACTTAATGCCTCTGCATTAGAAAAAAATTTTAGTAGTCTTATTTCTAATGCCTTGTTGTATTTAGATGTGTTAACCTATAAACATTATTTAGAAACCCAAGAAAGCAATCCGGTTGATTTTGCCAAATCTTTAGAGGCTCTTTTAGCCAATACCGTTTATTTAGCTTTTAAGAAAAAAACCGACAAAACCACGCACGAAAAACTGGTTTTAAAGCTCTTAGAAACATCTATACGGTATAATAAGATAGAAGAAGTATCTCTTCCGTATGAAAAGCTAAACTACCGCCGACATCAAGCGCCATTAGAGTGTTTATATATTATAGATTTGGCCTGTATGACGACCTACTCTGATGAGCTAATTGAAGAAAAAGAACAGTTATTTATACAAAAACTAGGCAAAAAATTAGGATTTCCTGAAAACAAAATACAAGAAAGTGTAACCGACATAAATACCTTTATAAAGGATCATAAAGGAAATATTACCTACTTAGATTACAGTAATCCCTTTAGGAATTTATATGACAACACTTCGCGCATGGTAAAAAATTTGGTGTTGCGTAACAAAAAGAGACTCACTAAAGAAATTAGCCAAAGTGGAGAACTTGTCAGGCTTTTGCGTAAATCAACTTCATCAGATCTTAGCGAAGAAGAAAAAGCAGTAGTAAAAACGCAGTTGTTAGACATCTGTAAAGTGGTGCCGTCATTAGCTATTTTTATGTTGCCTGGTGGAAGTATTTTACTGCCTATTCTCATTAAATTTATTCCGGACTTGTTGCCTTCTGCTTTTAGCGATAACAAATAGCATCAGAAGCCCGTTCGCCCACACTCAAAAATTAAGAAACCGCCCCTATTTGGAGGCGGTTTCTATTTAATCCGGGTTAACAATTAACATCAAACTAATTCAGAAAAAAAAACAGACATTTTAGTTAAGTAACTTATATTCAAACGCCGGATAACCTCGTTCTCCATTAGCATTGGTAAGTGCAGTGAATTTTAGTTTGTAATAATTATTTTCAGGATCTCGAACTATATAGAAGATATCTGTTGTTGGTTGATGCGTAAATACATCTCTCCACGTAGAGCCTATTGCGGTAGCTTCAGATTTAAACGTTACCGTATTAATATCGTTGATTGTAAAATTATCATAGGTAAGCGTTTTATCTGCATCCACTTTAACTTGGGCTACTTCTACTCCCCCTAACCGATTCGATAAAACAAAATCTGAGAAGCCATAAGCCGATTTACCACCTCCATAACTAGCTGGTAGCTCTAATACTTCTGTAGCGGTAGAAAAGTTTATATCCCAATCTGTTTTTTTAGGTTCTACGGTTACTTCTCCTCCGGTTTTAAAACTAAAGAACGTAAAATTATAGCCCGGTTTTTTGGCTATAAAGATTTCTTTGTGTGTAGTAGAACCTATAGCTGCATACTGTAATAAATACCCATTGTCTTTGCGTAAAATCCGAATCTTTTTATAACCGCGTTCAGCACCTGATATGGCTACGCTACCGGTTTCTGGCGTTTCTGTGCCTATTTCGTTTCCTAGTTTTAAAATATATACCGGATTATCAGCATTGTTTTCAGCAATAGCACTTATAGCGGTCTTAGTAATATCTCCTGCCGGATCATCAGCATATTTATCAGACCCTGAAACCAAAAACTGCATTTTATCTTTAAGGGCTTTGACATCGGCTTCTGTTACCTTATCTATATCCGTTTTATTGAGTTTTTTTGCCATCATAAAGAGAGAGCTATTCAGTGCTACTCTAAATTTATCGCCTGAATAAAAACCTAGATCCCAAGTATCGCGTTTTACCACCTTAGCGGTTTTTGAGCTTAAATCAATATACACTTGATTGGGCTCATTAGAACCACCTACATTTGGTTTTATAGTTCCTCCTAAAGAAGAAGCCCCTGAAAAAGAAACCACAATCTTTGTATTGCCTTGTGTTATCCCATTTACACCGTTAAAATTAACTTGAAAAATGGTAAATTCTACCACCTGTTTTTCTCCTAGAGATTGTACATTTAATTTAGACACCTTAAACTGCGCCTGTGTATCTCCTGCTTTTACAGGAATCGTAATTACTCCATTCTGTGCCGGAGGATTGATCGTAAAATCTTCTCCCGCCAATAAATTATTGGTAGTATAATTTAGTTGAATGCTTCCATTGGTAGGAGCTTTTTCTGAGAAAACGATGGTAACCGTTTGCTCTTTTGTATTTATGTCCGAAAAATCTATCGATGGATTTTCAAAAGCCGCCACAAAATTTTGTGTAACTTTTGAATTATCATCGTCGTTGCTACAGCTTGCCATTACAAAGCCGGCAAAAAGCAATAAAATAACTTTACGTAAATAAGAGTTCATAGGTTTAAAATTTGAAGTTATATAAGAGTTTTAAAAAATAAGAGCGGCCATAGCTCATCATAATTGAGTTTGCCGCTGCACTGTGGCCTGATCCGCTACCTAAAATACCGCCCGTTTTAATGTCGGTAACATCTAAAAGATTGCGAGCTCCTAGGGTAACATTCAGTCTGTCGTTAAAAAATGATTTTCGAATGGAGGCAGTTAACCAACTATAACCATCTTGTTTGGCTTTTACCGTTTGTGTATTTCCGGCATTATCTACCGTATTTACAAATTGATATACCGGCCCGTTATATTTAAAAAAAGCAGAAAAAACCGTATTCCATCTAGGCACTTCATAGGCCAATTGACTGTTAATTTGTACACTATACAAGTAGTCATCATTAGCATTTTTTACGGCGTCTAATTTTTTTGATTGCCCTGAAAAAGAAACTCCTAGACTAGCTGATAGATTGTTGTAACGCAGGTTATTGCGCAGTGAAAGTCCCCACGTACGAAAAGAGTTAATATTTTCGTATTTATAGGCCAGTGGCGAAGGGTCTACAATAATCAAATCTATTTTATCATCAACGTCTAAATACCAAGCTGAAAGTTTGGGGGTATAGGTTAATTCATAATCATTCCAATGAAACGTTTTCTTTAAATGTAGAAAGATCGATTTTCCATATTCCGGACTTAAATCTTCATTTCCTTGCACATTGTGGTTAGAATCAACCATATAAAAATACAATTGCTCAAACGTAGGAGTTTTAGGCGCTGTACCCACAATGGCCCGTAATTGATACCCATGATTAAATTGGTATTTACCACTAAAAGAAAGCGTGTATTGTGGGGCAAACATGGACGAAGCCATCCATCTAACACCCGGGCGAAGTGACAGTCTAGGGGTGACTTTAATCTCTGCTGAAGCAAAACCACTGTATGACCGAATGGTGTTTTCTTGCGTGTTGGTTGCTGCATCTTGAGAAGAAAGTCCGCTAGCCGAACCTTCATCCATAGTGAAGGCATAGCCTAGTTGCATCCTAAAATGTGGACTGCTAAACAAATTGCTCAACGTACCGCGAGAAAAAATCCCCTTGCGACTGTTATAATCATAGCGTTTTATATTTGATTTTTCGCCCGTTTTTAACGTGTAGGTATACTTTTCTATATTTCTTGTTTGATCTTGATATGAAAGTGAAACGTTATAATTTAGCTTGTGTGCTATTTTCCCACTAGCGTTTAAATGATGATACATTCTATCGGTTCTAAAGATAGCATCGCTTGCTGTAGGGTCAAAGGTTTGCGTTGCGTTATTAGGGTTTAGACGAACTGTATTGGCATATTTATTTGTCAGCTCATTAAAATATTCAAACTTGTAAAAAAGTCTAACGTTATTTTTATGAAAGTTAATCAACCCTTTTACTGTGTTTTGTTCTTTGGGTAACCAAGCATATCCACGGCTATCATCTGTAGCATCAAGTGTATTATAATAATCTTCCCCATGTTTATCGTCCAAAAATCCTTGAAAATCATTTCGGGTATAGGTGGCTTCTGCATACCAATTTTCTGAAAAGTTATGCCCCACTTTAATTGACTGTATATGGCGTCCGGCATCAAACAAACCGTATTCATCACCAATGGTTTCTTCTTGCACGTACGGCGTAATTATCCATTTTTTATTAGCGCTTTTTTTGGTAATAATGTTTACTACTCCGGTAACTGCATTAGCTCCATATTGCACTCCCATTGCGCCTTCTACAATTTCTATACGCTTAATGTCATCTAAATTAATTTGGGTAATATCAATTGCATTTCCAAACCCTTCATCCCCTATAATAGGAATACCGTCTACCAAAATTTTTACATACTCAGCGTTAAATCCAAACTGTTGAATACCCGATCTCCCTTCGCCCGGATTAGGAATTACATTCAGATTAAGTGTTTGGGTAAGCACATCTGCCAATGTATTTCCGGCTAAACGTTTTATTTCTTCTTGTGGAATAACTTGCACCTCAAATACTGATTTGTTAACCAATTGAGGATTGTATTGCCCGGTAAGCACTACTTTTTCTAAATATTCAGGAGTGGCATTTGTACTATCATCAACTTTTTTAGAAAGGTGTTGTGCATTTGCACAAACTCCCATAAACAAAGCAATTACAATCAAATAAGAGTTGAATTTCATTATTTATATTTAGTCTTAATAAGTTTTTCCGGCAAATATATGTGTTTTATTTATATTCAATCCAAATAAAATTAATATTTTTGTCCACGTAACGTAAAAAATTATTTGTTATACCCGTATCGTATAAACCAATACTCTATTTAAAATCTTAATCATATGAACACATCAATAGCCACTCCGGTAGATCAAAAAAAGGATTTAGAACGCAACCTTATTAAATCATTAGCCGGCAACTATCGCGTTAGCTTCAAGTTTGCAGAAACTTTTGCCCCAGACCAGAATTATGAATACCACGACCGCCATTTCTCTCAAGCCAAAGAAGTGGCTTTTATTATAGATGAAACTGAAGATAAAATCTCTCTACAACACATTCTTTTTGTAGGGAAACATGTCATCAAACATTGGCGTCAAGATTGGGTATATGAAAATCGTGAAGTACTTTCTTTAATAAAAGATCACGAATGGGAAAAAATCACCCTCACACCCGAACAAGCCAAAGGCACTTGGACACAGAAGGTTTTTCAAGTAGATGATTGTCCACGTTATGAAGGCTACGGTACTTGGGTACACGTAGACGGACGTCATTTTTGGGAGAGCACCGCAGATGCTGCCTTACCCCGTAGAGAAATTAGTAAACGTAATGACTACAATGTTTTAAAACGTCATTCTCATATTGAAATATTTGAAGATGGCAGCTGGGTTATTGAACAAGACAACGAAAAAATTATTCGTTCTGCCACCGGAGAAGACACCCTTCTTTGTTTAGAAAAAGGATTAGAAAAGTTTACCCCTAAAAATTATGATGCCTCTGAGACTATGAATTGGTGGAACGAAAGAGCTGATTTTTGGGCAGATGTACGTCAAATATGGGCTGAAACTGTAGCCAATAAAAATCATATTAATGTACAAGACGACGAGGGTTTATACAACGCTCAGTTTGAATTGGCAGAACAGTTTGCAGGAGATAACTATAACACTTCTAATGCACAAGAAGCCATCAAAGCCCTTCTGGCTAAACATGTAGCAGATTTTCAAGCTTAATTTATCACTTATTAAAACGTCTTGTTCTACATAGAACAGGATGTTTTTATATTTTCTAAAAACTATGAAAAAGCAAAGACTCCTTTTCCTACTTATAGCAGCCTGTTTTTTATTTACCGCATGTAAAAACACTTCTCAGTCTACAAAAATAGCACAAAAAGAACAGCGCATTGTTTCCTTAAATGGAGCCATCACCGAAATTGTTTATAACCTCGGACATAAAAACAATCTGGTAGGGCGCGATGTTACCAGCACCTACCCACAATGGATAAAAGACTCCGTAAAAGATTTGGGGCATGTACGCTCTCTTACCATAGAGTCTATTATGCAACTTCACCCTACACTTATTTTGGCTTCTGAACAAGATATGAAAACCGGCTTAAAGCAAGCTATAGAAAAATCGGGAGTAAAGTTTAAGCTTTTTAAACGCGATTTTTCTGTTGCAGGAACCAAAAAACTCATTAAACAAGTAGCTCACTTTTTAGGAGATACATTAGATGAAAAAAATATGCTTACCCAAATCGATCGTGATTTGGCTAAAGTAGATACTTTTCAAAAAAAACCGAAAGTTCTCTTTATTTATGCACGTGGATCCGGTACACTTCTAGTATCTGGCGATGACACCCCGGTAGCAAAAATGATTAACCTAGCCGGTGGGCAAAATGCCATTACCGGAATGAGTGATTTTAAACCTTTAACCGAAGAAGCCCTATTAGAAAGTAACCCCGATGTTATCTTACTATTTAATTCCGGATTAAAAAGTCTAGGAGGTATAAAAGGGTTGCTAAAAACTATTCCGGCGATAGCTAAAACCAAAGCCGGAAAAAATAAAGCCATTATTGCCATGGACGGCGGTCTCCTTTTTGATTTCAGTCCACGTGTGGGGCAAGCGGCATATCAATTAAATCAGCTGTTAAAGCCTTATGCAAAATAGGTTACCTCTTTATATTACCGGCTGCTTTGCACTGCTTATTATACTAGCCCTAATTTCTTTAAATATGGGGGCTTACACCTTTGATGCCCCTCTTATTCAATTACTTAAAGAAGAGGTTTTTGGCGGCGGCAAAATTACTACCAGCGATTATTTTGTACTTTTCAATATTCGCATGCCGCGTATTGTAATGGCTATTTTGGTGGGTAGTGCTCTAGCCGTTTCAGGTACCTGTTTGCAAGGCATGTTTAAAAACCCATTAGCTACCCCAAACTTAATCGGAGTAACTTCAGGCGCCTCACTATTTGCTGCCCTCGGTATCGTACTTGGCAATTATTTTCGGGCCTTTTTACCCGAGGTACTCCACTACTCTATGCTGAGTATACTTGCTTTTGCCGGCGCTATACTTACCATGACTTTTGTATATCGCATTTCGACTACCCGGCGAAAAACCAATGTGGTAATTATGTTATTAGCCGGAGTAGCTATATCGGCTTTAGCTGGTGCTATAACCGGTTTTCTTACGTACTTGACTGATGATCAAGAGTTGCGTGACCTAACTTTTTGGACACTGGGAAGCCTTGGTGGATCTACTTGGGTTAAAAATGGAATCCTAGCTGGAGTTATCTTGGTTTCTTTCATTATACTCATCAACAAAGGAAAAGCCTTAAATGCCATGATGTTGGGAGAACAAGATGCATCACATTTAGGTATTCCGGTAGAAAAGATTAAAAAACAGATTGTAATTCTCACCGCTCTAATGGTAGGTACATGTGTGGCCTTTTCAGGAATTATTGGATTTGTAGGACTGATTGTACCTTATATCTTGCGACTCATCTTTAAATCAAATTACCACATTATTCTCCCGCTTTCTGCGGTTGGTGGAAGTATTCTATTGCTCTTAGCAGATACCTTTAGTAGAACCATTGTTTCTCCTTCTGAAATGCCCATCGGGGTGTTAACAGCTTTTTTAGGAGCTCCCGTATTTATTGCCATTTTAATTCGTTATAAAAAATCGTTTCAATCATGATTTTAAAAGCAGATAAGATATCGTGTTCTTTTCGAAATTTTAAAATTTTAAAAGAAGTTGACGTACAAGTAACTAGCGGTGAAATACTCATTATTATTGGGCCAAACGGTGCCGGAAAATCTACGCTACTCAATTTATTAGCCAACGAAAATACATCGCAAAAAAAGTATATCTATTTCAGAGATAAAAAATTTAGCGATTGGAAGAATTATGACCTAGCTCACTACAAAGCCAAATTTTCTCAAGAAAACAATTCAGACATCGGATTGCAAGTAAAAGATATTGTATTGATGGGACGTTACCCTTATTTTGATACGGCACCTCACAAAGAGGATATCGCTATAGTTGAAGAAGCTCTAAAGGCTACCGATATTCTCAAATTGCAAAAAAGAGGTTACAATTCACTTTCAGGTGGCGAAAAACAACGCGTTCATCTAGCACGGGTATTGGCTCAACTACAAAATAATCATACCGAAAAACTGGCTTTTTTTGACGAACCCCTCAACAACCTAGATGTGCGCCATCAATACCGTATTTTAGAAACCATAAAAGATTTTACGCGTCAAGGTAATGCGGCTATTTTAGTTTTACACGACTTAAATTTAGCAGCAGAATTTGCTGACAAAGTTCTCTTACTAAAAAACGGGACAAAGGTCGCTCACGGCACTCCCGACTACGTTTTTAACGAAGCTGTTATCTCAAAAGCCTATAACTTTCCGTGTTCATTGTGTAAAAACCCCATTACCAATAACCCCATGATTATTTTTAAAAATCACCTCCGGCAAAAAGCTGCCTACTAAAAGTTATACGAAGCACTAAAATATTCTTTTTCTACCCTCGTTAAATCCTTTATATTTGAGGCGATGAAATTACGTACCGACAATATCATAAAATCCTACAAAGGCCGAAAAGTGGTAAAAGGCATTAGCGTAGAAGTGGAACAAGGCGAGATTGTGGGGCTGTTAGGCCCTAATGGTGCCGGAAAAACCACCTCTTTTTATATGATTGTTGGTTTGATTAAACCCAACAGCGGCCACGTTTTGCTAGACGATTTAGAGATTACTAAATTTCCGATGTACAAACGGGCACAACGCGGAATTGGGTATTTAGCACAAGAAGCATCCGTTTTTAGAAAGCTCAGCATAGAAGATAACATTATGAGCGTTCTGCAATTAACCAAGTTGTCTAAAAAAGAACGTTACATGAAAATGGATTCGCTTATTGAAGAATTTGGGTTGGGGCATATTCGAAAAAGTCGCGGAGATTTACTTTCCGGTGGGGAGCGCAGACGTACCGAGATTGCTCGTGCGTTGGCAACCGACCCAAAATTTATTCTTCTCGATGAGCCTTTTGCAGGTGTAGACCCTATTGCTGTTGAAGATATTCAGAGCATCGTAGCGAATCTAAAAGATAAAAATATCGGGATTCTGATTACCGACCACAACGTACAAGAAACTCTAGCCATTACTGACCATACCTACCTAATGTTTGAAGGCAGTATCCTTAAACACGGAGTTCCGGAAGAATTAGCAGCCGATGAGATGGTGCGAAAAGTTTATCTCGGCCAAAACTTTGAGTTACGCAAAAAGAAACTCGATTTTAAAGAAAAAAGAAGCTAACCCGTTTCTTTTTACCTGACAAGTTTTCCGAAATAAAAGCCGGGATGGCAGGTGTTCATTTCTTTTTTATTTTAATGATTTGAATAATCACTAAAATAACTCCATTATTTTATAGAAATCATAGAAAAGATAACTATCTCTAACCAAATTCATGTTGCTTCAAAAATATATCTAAAAACAAAAGGTTAGGTTTAATCCTTGCACCCTAAAGAGTAATTTACTTTTAACCGAAAAAACAACGTAATGAAAGTACTTATGATTGGTGCCGGAAACATGGGAAGTACCTATGCAGAAGGCATGGCAAAATCACCTTTACTAAAAAACAAAAAACTACAAATTCACGACAAAGATCTCAACAAACTAAAGGCCATAGAAGACCAAGGCATTTTACAGCCTTTTACCAAACTTGAAGATTGTCTTCCTAAAGCCGATATTATTTTCTTAGCCGTCAAGCCTTATCATGCAGACACGTTATTTGAAGAAATGCGTCCGCTTATTAACAAAAATCAAATGTTTGTTTCTCTTATGGCTGGCGTTACTTTAGACACTATTCTTGAAGGATTAAATGTCAAAAAAGTAATTCGTACGATGCCCAATTTACCGGCACAAATTGGTAAGGGAGTTACCTCTTATACAGAATCTGAAGCAGTAACTCGATTAGAATTAATGGTAGTACGTAGCTTTTTAGATATGACCGGAAATTCTATTCATGTTGAAAACGAAACTTTTATAGATGCCTCTACCGGAATATCGGGAAGCGGTCCGGCTTATGTCTTCTATTTTATGCAGTCTATGCTAGAAGCGGCCAAAAAAATGGGATTCTCAGATTACGACTCCAGGGTGTTGGTTAGCAGCACTTTTGAGGGGGCTGTTCAACTCTTTAATAAAAATGACATCACCCCGCAAACTTGGATAGACCGTGTAGCCTCAAAAGGGGGTACAACTCGTGCTGCGTTAGACTCTATGGAAGAAAATGATGTAAACGAACTCATAAAAAGGGCAGCCTTTGCTGCTTTCGATAGAGCTGTAGAGCTAGGAAAAGAATAAACCAAATTAAAATTAATAAAAAAGCCGGTAGAAAGTCTATTTTCTATCGGCTTTTATCGTTTAAAAAAATTCTTAAAACGCTATTTCAACCTGATTTCTAAGTAAATCTTCCATAGTTTCTCGTTGGCGAATAAGATGTGCTTTCCCATCTAACACCATTACCTCTGCCGGTCTAAATCGGCTGTTATAATTGCTGCTCATCTGGTAAGCATATGCTCCTGCATTATAGAAACACAACGTATCTCCTTCTGTAATTTCATTAATTTTCCGATCGTACGCAAAGGTATCCGTCTCACAAACATACCCTACTACTGTATAAATACGCGGTCTTCCGCTAGGGTTAGAAACATTTATAACATGGTGATAAGCGCTGTAAAACATCGGGCGAATTAGATGGTTCATTCCGGTGTCTAATCCGGCAAAAACAGTAGCCGTAGTGGTTTTCACTACATTCACTTTAGCTAAGAAATAACCGGCTTCACTTACCAAAAATTTTCCCGGCTCAAACATCAGTGTTAATTTACGGCCATATTCTTTACAAAAGGTAGAAAATCTGCTCGTCATTTCTTTTCCCAGCCGTTCTACATCTGTAGTTACATCACCTTCTCGATAAGCTACCTTAAAACCACTTCCAAAATCTACATAGTGTAAATCCGGGAAATCTTTCGCCAAATCCAACAAGATATCGGCACCGCGTAAAAAAACTTCTACATCTAAGATATCACTTCCGGTATGCATATGCAGTCCTTCTACCTTTATGTTTTCACTTTTAATAATGCGTTGTACATGGCGAGCTTGATAAATACTAATACCAAATTTACTGTCTATATGCCCAGTTGATATTTTTAAATTTCCACCCGCCAAAATATGAGGGTTAAAACGAAGACACACCGGGTAATTGCTGCCAAATTCATCACCAAACTGCTCTAAAATACTGATGTTATCTATGTTAATTTTGACACCAAATTTTACTGCTTTTCTGATTTCATCCATTCCCACGCAGTTGGGAGTATAAATAATACGATCGGGAGAAAATCCCATTTTTAATCCTAACTGTACTTCTTGAATAGAGACACAGTCCAACCCGGAACCCAACTGTTTAAAATACTTTAGTATGTTAACATTGCTCAAGGCCTTACAAGCATAGTTTATGCGCAAATTTACTCCCTTAAAGGCCTTTGTAAGGCGATTGTATTGGGCTGCCATACGATTGCAATCGTACACATACAACGGGGTTTGATATTCTTTACACAGTTTTTCAACTGCAATACCCCCTACATAGTATTTTCCATTTTTTAGTTCCATTTTACAAATTGGGTTTGAGTTTAGTTTTCTCTAAATGAGAAAGTTGATTAATATATAAATATAGGTGACGAGCTTTTACAACAGCGCAAAAACTCTTTTAAAAAGGTTTTATTTAGGCTTGTGAGAGTTGCTTTATCAGCCCCGCCAAATCTGTATTTATTTGCGCTCCGGTTTTCATATTTTTTAAAGTAAATTGCTGCGCTTCTATCTCTTTTGTGCCGGCTAAAACCACATATGTAATCTCGCGTTTGTCGGCATAGTTAAGTTGTTTCTTCATTTTTGCAGCATCCGGATATAGTTCTGCAGCTATTCCCTTTTTGCGTAAAGAAGCCACTGCCTTTAAAGCGTAAAGCGCTTCTTTTTTCCCAAAATTAACAAACAACAATTGCGTGTTTTGTTGAACTGCTTCAGGAAAAAGGCTCAATTCTTCAAGTACCAAATAGATGCGATCTAACCCGAAAGAAATTCCTACCCCACTCATATTTTTGAGTCCAAAAATACCGGTAAGGTCGTCATAACGTCCACCGCCACCAATAGAACCCATTTTTACATTTTTAGGGGCCGCCACTTCAAAAATAGCGCCTGTATAATAGTCTAGTCCGCGAGCTAACGTAACATCTAGTGTAAGTTGAGCCGTTTGCAATGGCAAAGCCGTAATGGCCTCTTGAATAAACTCTAGTTCTTCTATTCCTTTTTGACCAATTTCTGAAGTGTTTAGAATAACTTTTAGCTGTTCAATCTGTTCGTTAAAAGAGCCTTGCATAGCAAATATCGGAGAAACTTTTTCTAGTGCTTCTTTGGTAATACCCTGCTCGCACATTTCTTTTTTAACTCCTTCTTCGCCAATTTTGTCGAGTTTATCTAATGCCACGGTAAATGGGATAAGTTTATCGCTTTCACCAATGACTTCTGCCAAACCGGAGAGCACTTTTCGATTGTTGATTTTAATACGTACTCCATTTAATTTTAAGTCCGTAAAAACGGCATCATAAAGACGTACAAATTCTACTTCTTGCCAGAGACTCTGACTGCCAATAACATCGGCGTCGCATTGAAAAAACTCGCGAAAACGTCCTTTTTGTGGACGATCGGCACGCCAAACCGGTTGTATTTGGTAACGTTTAAAAGGAAATTCTAATTCATTCTGATGTTGCACTACATAGCGTGCAAAAGGCACCGTTAAGTCATATCGCAAGGCGCGTTTAGAAATAAGTGGCGTAAGCGCTGTGCTATTTTTTTGAGTCAAGACGGCGTCATCTACCTTATTCAGATAATCACCATTGTTAAGGATTTTAAAAATTAGGCGATCACCTTCTTCTCCGTATTTTCCTAAAAGCGTAGATGATTTTTCAAAACTAGGGGTTTCAATAGGCTGAAATCCAAAAACCTCAAACTGTTGTTTAATAGTTTGGATGATATAATTGCGTTTTGCTACTTCTTTGGGCGAAAAATCGCGGGTTCCTTTTGCAAGTTTAGGTTTCTGAGCCATCTTGTTTCGTGTTTTATATCACTTTTGTGTTTAGAAAAGTTGTTATCAATTTTGGCCAACTACTTTGGCAAAATATTCATACAATTCACCCTGGGTTATATTACCTCCTTGTCTGATCAGCGCAAAGATATCTTTATTTCTATCATTAGACACCGGTTTGGTAGAAGTATAAAGGGTTACCTCATCATCTATTATGTGTTTTTGTAACCATTTGTATCCTTCTCGGGTACGCAAATCTATAGTTTCATTGGTCAGTTTTATGCCTATAAGAGACATTTGGGTTTCTTCTATTTTGAACAAAAATACCTGCTGTTTAGAAAAATGTTCTACATACTGTACTTTTCTCAAAACGCGTTCCCACACCACATCACTAAACACATCTATTTCTTCTTCGGCTACCTCCGGTTTGTCATCTTTTAGTTTTTTCCACTCTTGTGCATCTATACCTTGGCTAGCCAAAAAGCGAATAAACTCTTCGTGCATTTCTTCGAGTTGCTCTTGGGTTAATCGATTGTATTTCATAAAAGACAAATTGAATTAAAAAAGCCTGTCCTTAAGAGAAGGGCAGGCTTTTTAATAGTATAAAAGGTTGGGTTAAGCTTCCGCCACAACGTCAAAAGTTAAAGTAGAGATTACTTCACGATGAAAACGTAGTTTAGCACTGTATTGGCCAAGCCGTTTAATGTTTCCGCCGAGAATAGAAATGTACTTCTTATCTATCTCAACTCCTTGTTTGGTTAAGGTTTCGCTTAAATCGGCTGCAGAAACACTTCCAAACAATTTTTCGTCTTTTCCTGCTTTAGCACCAATCTTAAGTTCAAGACTTTCTAGCTTACTTGCCTTCTCTTTAGCTTCGTCTATATTTTTCTTTTCTTTATAAGCTTGCTGTTTCAACTTTTCTTCAAGTTGTTTTCGGGTAGAAGGAGTAGAAAGCACCGCATAACCACGAGGAATCAAGTAGTTACGACCATAGCCATTTTTTACTTCCACTACATCGTCAGCAAAACCTAATTTATCGACATCTTGTTTTAATATAAGTTCCATAAAATTATAAGCTTTTTATTTTAATAAATCACCAACGTATGGCATCAGTGCCAAATGACGAGCACGCTTAACGGCCTGTGCCACTTTGCGCTGATATTTTAATGAAGTACCGGTTAAACGACGTGGTAAAATTTTACCTTGTTCATTAATGAAGGCCATTAAAAAATCTGGATCTTTATAGTCGATATATTTAATACCTGAACGCTTAAAACGACAGTAGCGTTTTTTGCTTTTAGTATCTATTTCTAAAGGAGTTAAATAACGAATATCGCCTCCTTTGTTTCCTTTTGCTTGTTGTTCTATTGATGCCATATTATTTTCCTTTATTTCGTTCTACACGTTTTTTAGCCCATTCAATAGCGTGCTTGTCTAGCTTAACGGTTAAGTAGCGCATCACGCGTTGGTCTTGTCTGAACATAAATTCTAGCGGGTCAATGGCTTGGCCATCTACTTCGTACTCGAATAAGTGATAAAAGCCGCTTTTTTTGTGTTGAATAGGATAGGCCAGCTTTTTTAGCCCCCAGTCTTCTTTGTTGACCATTTTGGCCCCTTTCGAATCAAGGAAATCTGCGTATTTCTTGACTGTTTCCTTTATCTGGTCTTCAGATAAAACGGGATTCAAAATGAAAACAGTTTCATAATGGTTCATAAATCAATTATTTTAGTTTGATAAAAATCGTTTGCAAAAATACAGCTTTTCTATAAACCCACAACCTTTTATATGCTGATTTTTTACACGGTGGATTCAACAATCGTCATTGGGTTCTAAATCGGGAATCGTTGTCTTACTAAAAGCAATTATTCCTTCACTTAAGGTTGCTGCTTCTCCGGGTTTGGGGTTGGTTGTACACTCGATAATCATATAGCTGTAAGTCTATAAAACACGTATTTAACTGAGTATTTTCTCGTAAGCCCGGCGATAATCACCCCGGTAGATCACTTCACCACAGTAGCTATACCCTAATTTTTCTAGGATGTGCAACATGGGGGCATTATCATAATTAGTATCCACTTTAATGCTACAGACTTTTTGTTGTAGAGCCAATTCCTCGAGTAGCATAAATACTGTTGTTGCAACCCCTTTTCCTTTAGCCTCTTTGGCCGTTGCCAGCCGATGCAAGACTACATACTCTTGATTAGACAACCACTGTCCTTCTAGGTTTTCATAAGCCGGCTCGCCATCAAAACTAATAGCGGCATAGGCTAAAATCGTTTCATTCTCAACAACCACATAGCCGTAAGCCTGTGCCAAATCACCAGCAATAGTATCTTGATTGGGATACCCATCCTGCCATTGTGCACTACCCTCTGCTCGCCGTTGGGCTATAGCATCTTGAAGGATCGTCCAGATATGATCACTATCGGCTGACGTTGCTTTTCTTAGGGTCATGAGTTTAGTTGTTAATCTGTCCAAATGTAGACAAAATCGCTATCATTAAGGAAGATTCTTTTGCATCTCTGAAAACTATTATTTTCTTTTAATACGGATCCACATTTAGCAACACGCGTACCCCACGGTAGGCGGCAATAGCTTCATACGATTGTAATAGCTTTTGTAGATAGGCTTTTGTTTTTGCAAGTGATTGTTTGGGCGGTATTTTAAGGGTAATCACCTTGTAATATTCATTTCGTATACGAGCTACCGGCGGAAAAACAGGTCCCAAAACTCGTTCTTTAAAAGTGGTACGCAATCCTTTGGCCAACCAGTCTGCGGCTTCATTTACGGTATTGTAATTTCGTCCTTTAAAGCTGATTTTTATGAGATGACATAAGGGTGGGTAATGAAACTCTTGTCGCCCGTTGAGTTGATCCGCGTACATGCTTTCATAATCGTGAGCAATTACCTGCGTTAAAACAGGATGATTGGGGTTATAGGTTTGTATCAGCACGTGGCCTTGCTTTTCAGTACGCCCTGCTCTTCCTGCTACTTGAGTCAACAACTGAAAAGCGCGCTCATGAGCCCTAAAATCCGGAAAGTTTAATAGGTTGTCGGCTTGCATAACTCCGACCAAATCTACGTGTCTAAAATCTAAGCCTTTGGCTAACATCTGTGTGCCGACCAAAATATCTATTTCTCGGTGTTCAAATTGATAGATTATTTTTTCATATCCGTGCTTTCCACGAGTGGTATCTAAATCCATTCTACCAACCGTATGCTCCGGAAAAATTTCTTGTAGTTCTGTTTCTACCTGCTCGGTTCCCAATCCTTTAGTACTCATCTCCATACTACCACAAACCAAACATTTTTTTTGCATAGGCATATGATAACCACAGTAATGACATCGCAGTGAATGGCTGTGTTTATGATAGGTAAGACTTACATCACAATTAGGGCATTGTGGTGAATGTCCACATGTCAGACATTCTAAAATAGGTGAATATCCTCGACGATTTTGAAAGAGAATAACTTGTTTTTCTTCCTCTAATGTGTTTTTTATGGACATAATCAGTTCATCTGAAAAATGACCGGTCATTTTTTTCTGCTTGTACTTCTTTTTTAAATCGATTAGCATTATTTTAGGTGGAATGACTTTTCCATAGCGTTTCTTTAATGTAACCAGCCCGTATTTTTGCTGCGTTGTATTAAAATAACTTTCTAAGCTAGGCGTAGCCGACCCCAACAACAACTTACATGTAAACAGATGAGCTAAAACAACGGCAGCATCGCGTGCCTGATAACGCGGCGCCGGATCAAACTGTTTAAAGGTGTTTTCGTGTTCTTCATCTACTACAATTAAACCCAAATTTTGAAAAGGTAAAAAAACAGATGAGCGCACGCCAATTACAATTTTCCCGGCGGTATTGTGCCGTATTTTTTGATACACTTCTACCCGTTCATTAACCGAATATTTGCTGTGATAAACCAATACTTCCTCTCCAAAATGCGCTTGTAGCCGCATAATTAATTGAGTAGTTAAGGCTATTTCGGGTAGCATATACAGCACTTGTTTTCCTTGTGCTAAGGTTTCTTGAATAAGTTGTATGTATATTTCGGTTTTACCCGAGGATGTAATCCCGTGCAGTAAACAGGGCTTATTTTCTGAAAACACTTGCTTGATTTGCGTAAAAGCAGCCGTTTGTTCGGGAGAAAGCTGTAGTTGTAAATCTTTTTCTTTGGTTTCTGTTTGTACCCGGTCTTCTTGCAACTGATAGGCTTCAAGTATTCCTTTACCAATTAATGATTGTATTGTACCAGCCGATGTTTGCGCTGCCTCTTCTAACGTTTTGGGTAAGATAGGGTCTTTACTCTTGGCTTGTAGTGAAAATAAACTCAGTAAAACTGCGCGCTGCTTGGGCGCCTTATTTAATACTGTTAACAACTCGTTTAATTTTTCATCTGAGCGGTACGCTTCTGTCAAGCGCACATAGCGTTTCAGCTTAGGTTTATATTTTTTATAGAGTTCTTGATTTACAACAATCACTTTTTTTTCTACCAACCGATTGAGCAATGGCAAGACTACTTTTCGATCTAAAATAGCCATTACTTCCCGTATTTTTAAAAGTGTTTGGCGCTGCAACGCTTCGTACAGCAAATACTCATCATCGGTTAGCTCTACGTCTTTAACAGCCGTTTCTCTATTTAGGGCTATAACGGTTTCGCTCTGTAATAAAAATGCACTCGGCAAAGCAGCGCGAAGCACCTCGCCTTCTCCACACATATAATAGTTGGCAATCCAACTAAAAAAGTGAAGTTGTTTTGTTGTAAGCAACGGGGTTTCTTCTAAGATTTCTTCCACATATTTTGCCTCATAAAATTTTGGCTTTTCTTGATGAATTTTGGCCACTACTCCCGTATAAACTTTTGTTTTACCAAATGGAACGGCTACGCGCATGCCTATTTGCAGTTTTTCTACCTGTGCATCTGTTACGGCATAGGTATACTGCTTAGCCAGTGGAAGCGGTAAAATGACATTGATGAAATTTTGCATAACTTAAAGTAAATTCACCTAATCCTCGGCCTTGTGGTTTAGCGTATTGTATTCTTCTAAATTTTTCTTCAACTTATTTTGTTCTTTTAATTTGAGAATGGCACCATTCAATTCAAATCCCAATAAAAGAATATTTGCGTTTAACCAAGTATAAAACATGGCAATTACTAAGGCGCCTATAGACCCATATAATTTATTATACGAGCTAAAATTTTCGATATAAATAGAAAACAAATAAGTAAAAACCATCACTAAAAGCGTAGTAAACAGCGCGCCTATAGAAAAGTACTTTGATTCTCTGCCTTCTTTTGTGCCAAAATAATACAGAATGGCCACCGCGTTATAAATCATAAAAACAAATACCACGTAACGCCCAATTTCTGCCCAACGTATTACATCGCCAAAAATACCCATTGCCTCTAAATGTTGAATGATGTAGGTAAGGTATATGGTTACAATAACCGTAACCAACAACAAGATTGAAATAATAATAGCTACTCCAAGAGCCACAAAATATTGTTGTACGATACTTCTTCGTTTTTTAGTATGCCAAGAATATTCAAATCCGGTAAAGATGGCATTAATACCATTGGCCATCAAAAAAATAGACAGCACAAAAACAATTGATAACAACCCTGTTCGTGGAGTATTGGCTATATCATAAAACAGCTTATCAAACATCTGGTGTGTCTGCGGGGGTAAGAGTTTTTCTAGATAGGCTAATAATCGTGTTTGAAAATCTTTTACAAACCATACAAAAGGTATCAGATTTAAGACAAACAGTAAAAAGGGAAAAATGGCCATAAAAAAGCTGAAAGCAATAGACCCGGCGCGTGTTGTAAAAGTTCCTTTTATGATGCCGTACACATAAATTTCGAGCAAATCGTATAAAGACAATCCATTAAATCCGGGAAGAATAATCTTCTTACACAACCTTACCAGGTTACGCACAATTGGGATGCCCTCTAGTTTTTGCTCTAAATCTCTCGACATGTTACACCGCTTTTAAGCTTAAATCCAAGTTGTAAACCGAATGCGTTAAGGCGCCACTCGATATAAAGTCTACCCCGCATTCTGCATATTGGCGCGCAGTTTCTAGTGTAATTCCTCCACTAGATTCTGTTAAACATTTTCCGTTAATCATTCCTACGGCTCGGCGTGTATCCTCAAAACTAAAGTTATCTATTAAGATACGATAAACCCCTTCATTTTGCAAGATTTCTTCTATTTCGTCAAAATTACGTGCTTCAACAATAATTTTTAAATCTAGTTTCTTTTGCGCTAAAAAAGTCTTGGTTTTTTGAATAGCGGCGGTTACCCCACCGGCAAAGTCGATGTGGTTATCTTTCAGCATTATCATATCATATAACCCGAATCGATGGTTAACACCTCCGCCAATACGCACGGCATACTTTTCAAGAACCCGAATTCCGGGGGTTGTTTTTCGCGTATCGAGAATTTGCGTGTGAGTACCCGCCAATTGCTCAACAAACTGATTTGTTTTAGTAGCAATAGCGCTCATGCGTTGCATGGTATTTAGCATAAACCGTTCTGCTTTTAATATAGATTGGCTTTTACCGGAAACATAAAAGGCAACATCTCCTTTTTTCATCTTTTCTCCATCAGTCATTAAAACCTCTACTTGAAGCGTTGGGTCTATATAACTAAAAATGCGCTGTGCTATAGCTATTCCGGCCAAAACACCTTCTTCTTTCACCAATAATTTAGCTTTTCCCTGTGCATTATTCGGTATGCAAGCTAACGAGCTGTAATCACCTTCGCCTACATCTTCTCGTACAGCATTGGCTATAATTCTATCTATCTCTTTATCAAAATACTTTTGGTCTATCTGCATATTCTTTTATTTTCGCTAAAATAAGAAAACTAATCTGAACCATCTGATGACTTTTACGCTCCTGCTCATTGGCAAAACAACCGATAAAACCTTGCAAAAGCTTACCGATAAATATACTCAACGACTCCGCCATTACGGAAAATTTAGCATCGTGGTGATCCCGGAGTTAAAAATGCGTAAAAATATGACACAAGAAGAGCAAAAGCGAAAAGAAGGAGAAGCTATTCTGCAAAAATTGCAACCATCAGATGAGGTGGTCTTGCTAGACGAAAAAGGAAAAGAATTTTCTTCTACCCAATTTGCACAATGGCTACAAAAAAAGATGAATACCGGAAAAAAACGCATGGTCTTTGTGGTAGGTGGTCCTTACGGATTTTCAGAAGCGGTTTATCAGCGGGCTCATCAAAAAATAGCGCTGTCGCAAATGACGTTCTCACACGAAATGATTCGTCCTTTTTTTGCAGAACAACTCTACCGAGCTTTTACCATTTTACGCGGAGAGAATTATCATCATGAATAAAAATGGAATTGAACTCAATATAGACTAAACAATAAAGATATAGAATTATGTAAGCAACAGATTTTTGAGTTGTACAACAATCCTGACAGGTTTTCGAAACCTGTCAGGATTACTCCTAATTTACGCTTCTTTAAGCGAAGCCATATCAATCACAAAACGGTATTTTACATCACCTTCTACCACCCGATTCCAAGCTTCATTAATATCTTGAATTCTTATCATTTCAACTTCAGGCAACACATGGTGTCTGTCACAAAAATTGAGCATTTCTTGAGTTTCGGCAATCCCACCAATTAGCGAGCCGGCAATATTTTTACGCGCACGTACCAAAAGTCCGCTGTTAACCGCTGTTAGTGGTTCTATAGCACCCACCATTACCATCGTTGCATCGCGTTTTAGCAAGTTAATATAAGGATCTACGTCATGTCCTACCGGAATTGTATTCAGTAAAAAGTCAAAAGAATCTTTTTGTTTTCTCATCGCGTTTTCTTGCGTAGAGAGCAGCACCTCATCGGCACCCAACAATTTAGCATCTTCCCCTTTTTCTGGCGAGCGCGTAATCATAACCACATATGCCCCCATGGCATGAGCCAATTTAATACCCATATGTCCTAAGCCACCTAGGCCAATCACTCCCACTCTATCTCCTTTTTTTACGTTCCAATGACGCAAAGGCGAATAGGTAGTAATACCGGCACAGAGCAATGGGGCAACTTTCGAAACTTCTAAATTATCAGGAATATGCAAGACAAAATCGGCGTCTACCACAATACGTTCAGAATAACCACCATAGGTGAGTCCACCTAAAAATTTATCTTTTCCGCCATAAGTCATAACTGCTCCATTTTCGCAATATTGCTCTAAGCCTTCTTGGCATGCAGCGCAATGCCTACACGAATCTACCATACAGCCTACACCCACCATTTCACCCACTTTAAACCGGGTGACTTCTGTGCCTACTGCCAATACTTTCCCTACAATCTCATGTCCCGGAACCATCGGATATTTAGCTCCACCCCATTCATTTCTTCCGTTGTGAATATCACTGTGGCAAACCCCACAATACAAAATCTTTATAGACACATCGGTGGGTTGTAGAGCCCTTCGTTCTATGTCTAGTGGCTTCAAATCACTTTTTGCCGCTTTTATTCCGTATGCTTTAACTCCTGTCATAATTCGCTGCTTAATAGTCTCACAAATTTATTGATTATACATCAAAAAAATTGCCTCAACACTTATTTTATCACGCATTTAACGCTTATTCGTCATTCGTATAAAACTCAATTCTTTTGTTAAAATATGGTGGATTTTTGTAGCTTTACGCAAATATCATTTTATTTTTATGGAATTGGTTTTTGCTACACACAATCAACATAAAGTCAAGGAGATAAAAGCACTCCTCCCAAACTCTTTTAAACTGCTCTCCCTGTCTGATATTGGTTGTCATGAAGAAATTTTAGAAACCGCAGACACCATTCGCGGAAACGCATTACTCAAAGCTAGCTACGTAAAAAAACAATATGGTTTAGATTGTTTTGCTGATGACTCGGGGCTAGAAGTAGAAGCCTTAAACGGCGCACCGGGCGTTTATTCTGCCCGTTATGCCGGCCCTGAGAAGAAGGATACTGCCAATGTGGCCAAACTCTTAAAAGAGATGGAACAATTACCTAACAGAAAAGCACAATTTGTAACTACTATTGCCCTAGCTATAGGGGTACAACAAAAAACATTTACCGGTGTCTGTAAAGGGAAAATTTTAATTGCTCAACAAGGTACTAACGGGTTTGGATATGACCCTGTTTTTAACCCTGATGGGTATACTTGTAGTTTTGCCGAGATGACCCAAACCGAAAAGAGTAAAATAAGTCATCGAGGAAAAGCACTTCAAAAATTATTGGCTTATTTAGCATCGTGTACTCTTGCCTAACTAAAAATAAATACGCGTTTTCCCGTTATTTAATAAAGTTTTTTATCTCTTAACGCTGTTGACAAAATTTATTACATTCATGAAATTCAGATTTCTCCTTTTCTTTATCGCTTTCTCTCAACTTTCTTTCGGGCAAAAAAATTTGCCTCAACACTATTTTAAAAGTCCATTAGACATTCCTTTATCGCTAGCCGGAAATTTTGGCGAATTACGCTCTAATCACTTTCACAGCGGATTAGATTTGCGCACTCAACAACGTACCGGCTTAGAAGTACACGCTGCTGCCAGCGGTTATATTAGTCGCATTAAAGTACAGCTATACGGTTTTGGAAAAGCCATCTACATACAACATCCCAATGGCTACACTACTGTTTACGGGCATTTAAAAGAGTTTGCACCAAAAATTAGAGCGTATGTGCGCAAACGCATGTACGCACAAGAAAAAAACACTATTCAACTTTTTCCGAAAAAAGGGGATTTACCGGTAAAGCAAGGCGAAGTGATTGCTTTGAGTGGCGAATCGGGTGGTGCTGCCGGTCCTCATCTTCATTTTGAGATACGTGATAGCCGTCAACGCCCTATGAACCCGCTGTTGTTTGGTATAAAAATTAAAGATAACCGCACCCCAAAAGTCAGTGGGTTATACGTTTATCCTACAGGAAGAAATGCTTATGCCAATCGATCGGCTAAACGCCAAAAACTACACCTTACAAAACAAGCAGATGGCGTTTATACGGCCGAAAAATTATACGGATACGGAAAACTTGGTTTTGGTATTTCAGCTGTAGATTATACTGACAATTCGCCTTATACTGATGGCATTTACAACATTCAAACTCGTTTAAACGGACAACCGCGCTTTGCTATTCTCTTCAATCGATTCTCCTTTTCTAAATCGCGTTATGTAAACCGATATATAGACTACGCATATTACAAAGAACACAAAAGACGCATTCAAAAATTGTTTATGCAACCCAATGAAGACATTGATTTTTCTATTAAAACTACTGATAAAGGGTACATAAAAATTAAAGATAACTTAAACTATAAATATATCATAGACTTAACCGATTATTCAGGGAATAAAACAATCATAAAAGTGCCAATCCAAGCACGAAAATTGCCACAAGAGGACATCACTCCTAAAAAAATACACAAAACCGATTATTTAGCTTTTGCCGACAAGCCGAATGTTTTTAAGCTGCAATATCACGATATTTACATTCCTAAAGGAGCTTTATACGAAAACACCTATCTAGATTTAGAAGACCATCCTGCAAAAGTAAAAGTTCACCTCAGTACTACTCCGTTGCAAAAAAAGATTACCATCGGGTTTGATGCTAGTAGATACAGCAAAGAAGACCGCGAAAAACTCTACGTTGCCCGCTCATATCCTTGGGGAAGCAAATACTATTCCAGCACCTACAAAGACGGTACTCGTATTACCACCCGAACACGAACTTTTGGCACGTATGAATTGGTGCGAGACGACACTCCTCCTACCATAAAACCACTTAATTTTAGCAATAAAAAATGGGTGTCAACCTTAGCTTATCTCAAGCTTAAAATTAATGATAAAGGCTCCGGTATTTCTACATACCGCGGTACTATAAACGGAAAATTTATCGTGCTAGAATACGACTACAAAAACCATATTTTAAAATATGATTTTAGAGACGATGTGTCTGACAAAACTCAAAATCATTTACAAATAATTGTAGTTGACAACGTAGGGAACAGCACTACTTTTAATGCTACCTTTTTCAGAAAAGACTAACCATTTTGAAAACCACAGCTTTTATACTCACATTTCTATGTTATCTAACTGGTTGGGTTATGCATAGCCAAACAGCCGTGGTGCAAGGCATTGTTTTTAACGAGCAACACGAGCCCTTAGCCTTTGCTAAACTATCTTATGCTAAGGGTAGTACAACCACTAACAATCATGGTTTTTACCGATTAGAAATTCCGGCTAATCAAAACATTACCATTACCCTAAATTATCTCGGTTTAAAGCACATGCAACTTACCGTAAACTTGGCCAAAGGCGAAGTGCGCGAATTTAATCCGGTGTTAAAGAAAGAGGTGCAACAGATTAGCACCGTAGTCATTACCGGAAATCAGTATAAAAAATTATCCGGTATTACTACTCTTTCTCCTGAAGTAGTTCGTAAAATTCCGGGGGCAAATGCCGGCGTAGAAAATATTTTAAAAACCTTACCCGGTGTAAACTCTAATAATGAATTGAGTACACAATACGCTGTTAGGGGCGGAAATTATGATGAAAATTTGGTTTATGTAAACGGTATTCAGGTCTATCACCCGTTGCTAATCAGATCGGGGCAACAAGAAGGGCTGAGTTTTATCAATTCCGATTTGGTACGCTCTATCGACTTTTCAGCCGGTGGTTTTCAAGCTAAATATGGCGATAAACTATCTTCTGTATTAGCGGTACAGTACAAACGGCCGGTGGATTTTGAAGGGTCTTTACAACTCAGTTTTCTCGGAGCACAGGCCTCTGTAGGCGGAATCTCAAAAAATAAAAAATTTACCGGAATTGTTGGCATTCGGTACCGCAACAATTCGTTGTTAGTAAAAAGCAAAGAAACCGAAACCGATTTTAAACCCCTTTTTGTTGATGCACAAACTTTTTTAACCTATCAATTTAGTCGTAAATTTGAAATAGACTTTTTGGGCAATCTCTCCCTCAATAAATACCGCTACACCCCTAAAGTAAAAAAAACAACTTTTGGAACAATCAACAACCCTACTACGCTTTATATTTTCTACAACGGGCAAGAAAAAGATCAATACCAAGCTTATACGGCCGCATTAAAAGCTTCTTATAAAGCCTCAACGCACTATACCGCCCGGTTTATTGCCTCTATTTACAATACCCAAGAAGAAGAACACTATGATATTTTGGGGCAATACAGTTTAGGAAAACCTCAAACAAATATTGACAAACAGGGGTTAGGAAAAGTAGATTTTACACGCGGTGTAGGCGCTCAATTAGACCATGCCCGAAATGATTTGGACGGTTTTTTTATCAACTTAAAGCACACCGGACACTTTACCTATGGCAAAAACAAGATAGACTATGGCATAAAATATACCCATCAAGACACACGCGATCGTATTCGAGAATACCAAATGATAGACTCCGTTGGGTATCTTATCCGTCCCCCTACTGCCCATTTACCGAACAACCAACCATACCAGCCCTTTACCGGCCCTTTGGTTGCCTACACCCATGCACGGGCAGAAAATAGCACCGTTATAAACCGCCTATCCGGATTTGCACAGTGGAGTTATCAAACGCATCTAAAAAAAACGAAAATTTGGGTTAATGCAGGGCTACGCACCCAGTTTTGGAAAGTAAACGGAGAAGGGTTGTCGTCTTCAACCCACCACATTTTTAGTCCGCGAGCACAAGTTGCCTTAAAACCCAATTGGCAAGCAGACATGGTTTTTAGGCTGGCCGGAGGAGTTTACAGCCAACCACCTCTTTACAAAGCTTTACGCGATATGCAAGGAAAAGTACACCCGGATGTAAAAGCCCAAAAATCAATGCAATTTATTGTGGGAAATGATTACAGTTTTCAACTAAACAATCGAGCTTTTACCCTTACTTCTGAAGCTTTCTATAAACACCTTACTGATGTCAATCCGTATACTCTAGAGAATGTACGCATTCGTTATCTAGCTAAAAATAATGCCTCTGCTTATGCCTACGGATTTGATTTTCGATTAAACGGTGAATTGGTAAAAGGCACACAGAGTTGGTTGAGTATTGGCTACCTCAACACGCAAATAAACATTAACCATAGAGGATATATTTCTCGCCCAACCGATCAGCGATTAAAATTTGCATTGCTTTTTCAAGATTATGTACCTGAAATTCCAAGGCTTCGATTATATATCAATGGGGTGTATAACACCGGTCTGCCCGGAGGGTCTCCAAAATATGCTGATCCGTATGAGTTTCAAAACAGGCTACCGGATTATCAACGGTTTGATATAGGTTTCTCTTACGTATTTGTAGATGCTGAAAATCCGGTAAGCAAGAACAGTTGGTTTTATAAATTTAAAGAACTGGCGTTAGGGTTCGAGGTTTTTAACATGTTTGATCGGCAAAACTCAATAACCAATACTTTTATTCGCGATGTATCATCAAATCGAATTTATTCAGTACCAAATTATCTAACTACACGTGTATTCAATATAAAATTAGAAATGAAATTCTAAGTGCATAAAAAAACCTCGTCAATATGTTTAGTGGAAGGCACACACTGACGAGGTATTAAAAAATCGATGGTAATCGTTTATTATATGTTTTTAATAAATTCTGCCAACTCACCTACTACATAATCAATTTCTTCTTTGGTATTAAAAGAAGATAATGAGAAACGCACAGAAGGATGAGCCAGGCTTTCAGGAGAGCTAATAGCGCGCAACACATGAGAGCCGGTGTTACTACCACTTTGACAAGCGCTTCCTTTAGAGCACGCAATTCCTTTTAGATCGAGTTGAAAAAGTAATAGCGGAGCCTTTTCTGCATCTACCGGCAAATTAGCGTTTACTACGGTATAGGTACTGTGCTCTATATCTTCACACCCACCATTAAATTTTACGCCCGGAACTTTAGCTTTCAATTCTTCAATAAAATGGTTTTTAAGATCTTTTACATAATCAATTTCTTTCTCCATATCTTCGCAAGCCATAGTCAAGGCTTTTTCCATACCGATAATGTTGTGTAATCCTTCTGTACCTGCACGCATACCGCGTTCTTGGGCTCCGCCAAAAATAAGTGGACGCAATGTATTTGGTTTTCTAATAAAAGCAAAACCTACCCCTTTGGGTCCGTGGAATTTATGAGCGCTTACCGCCGCAAAATCAAGTGGAATTTCCTGCAAGTTTAAAGGCAAGTGCCCTACCGATTGTACCGTATCGCTATGAAACAGGGCTCCATATTTTTTACACATTTCGGCTACCCTAGTCAAGTCCAAAACATTACCTACTTCATTGTTTACATGCATTAAGCTTACCAATGTTTTTTCGGTAGCATTTTTAAGCAAGCTTTCTAAATTAGCGTAGTCTACAAAACCCCTTTCATCTAATTTTACAAAATCTACTTGAATGCCATATTTATCCTCTAATTCTTCTAAGCTATGCGTAATGGCGTGGTGTTCAATTTCAGAAGAAATGATGTGCTTAACCCCTAAATCGCGTACGGCACTATTTAGAATTAGATTATCGGCCTCTGTTCCGCCAGAGGTAAAAATAATTTCTTTGGGTTCTGCACCTAATAGTGTAGCAATGTTTTTACGAGCGGTTTCTAATAGTGATTTTGAAGCACGCCCAAACCCGTGAGTAGAAGACGGGTTTCCATAATTAGAGTGCATCACTTTTGTAATTTCATCGATAACCTCTTCACGCATCTGCGTGGTAGCAGCGTTATCAAAATAAACTTTTCTCATTAATTTAATTTTAAAAGATTAATTCTAAATGTTAGATGAACGGCAAAGGCTTTAGAACGGACACAAAATTAAGGAAAATAAAAAATCAACCCAGCTTTCGGGGAATAATTTAGGATTTCATTTACTTTTGTCGAAAATTGATGCTATGAAAAGATTTGGACTCATTTTATTAATGGCCGTTATATGCTGGGGCTGTGATGATGGTGAATTTATTGTAACTAACTTTAATTTTGATCAAGATAGTAATTTACAACTTTGCCAATCCGGAGCTGAAAATGTGCTGTATATTGTAAACACAGAGCCCGATGAATCTATTTCTTTTAATTTTGCTGATACTACTTTTACCGGTACATATCGCACCAATGCCAGTAGTATTACCCGAACCATTCAACTTGGTGGAAACAACAAATTAGTATATCGTACGTATGATGGACCGGTGGGCGCCGGATATTTTTGCAGCGGAATTCCTCCTACAGCCCCTAAAGTTACTGAAGAATACAAAAACGTAAATGGCGGCACAATAGACGTTATTACTACCATTTTAGAACAAAAAATTGATACTATAGATAGTTTGGTAACCCGTACTTTTATTACTCGAGCAGTTGCCCATGATGTAACTTTAAAAAACACTACCGGCGATGAAGAAATTGTAGAAGAAACACTACAGCTCGGTTCTTTTACAAAAACTGCTCAATATAATCTATCTGACTTAATTCAATAATTTATAAACTGTTGAAAAAAGACCTCTTGATGACATGAATGCCATAAACGCACCCATAAATTGAGTACTATTTTAACGCAATACAGGTATTATTTGGCGTAGAGGTAACCTTAAAAATGATTATTGAGCAATCTATCTATTTTGGTGAATAGAAACCTCGGTAGCTCCCCGTCCATATTTACTGTACTCTGCATCATAAAATTCTACCTGATCGTAGCGCCTTAACAGGGTTTCTAGCTCAGCGCGCAAAACTCCTTTACCTACTCCATGTATAAAAACAATACGTTGTATATGCTTACGAATAGCAAATTCTAACTGACTTCTCGCAGTATCTAATTGCAAATTAAGCATCGCATAATCACTCATATTTTGGGTAGAAGAGGTAAGTTTTTCTATATGTAGGTCAACCTCCATCGGTTTATCGGCATGCGGCCTTTTATACCGTTTTTTCTTTTTCTTTAGTTGCGCTTTTTCTACAGCAGCCACTTTTTCTAGTACAGTGCGACTCACTGAAAAATCGGCTGCTTTTATTACCTCATCAGGTTTATATGTAAAAACAAAGCCATCCTCCGTTTCTATCATTATTTGTTCTGCAGAAACGGCAACTACTTTTCCCGAAAGGGTATCATCTATAACCTCAACACAATCACCTTTTTTTATCATCTTTTTCTCCGTCTTCATCTTCTTTCTCTTTAGGACCACCACTTCGTTGAGAAGCCCGGTAAATTCCGGCCATTAAAAAAATAATTCCGGCTATTTGAAATCCGGTTTTTGTTGCTTTTGTTACCTCTGCGCTTATTCCGGTGGCAATAATTAGCAGTACTGCCCCCACAATTATTAAAACAACAGTTAGCCATTTTAGTTTCATAGTCTGATACTTTGAGCGGCTAAATTACATGAATGCTCACTTTAAATTGATTTTTACAGCTGTTTTTAGCTGTATACCTTTTGTGAGTCTCATAAAGCCTCTTTCTTTTTTCTACAAAAATAGTGTACTTTTGGCGTATTGAGTTAATCTAATTATTATTTACAAAAAATACAGTCATGGAAAAATACATGCTTCCGTGTATTTTTAAATCTACTTTCGGTATTCCCTGTCCGGGGTGTGGTGGGCAACGAGCTGCATTAGACCTTGTTGAAGGGCATTTGGGGGCGGCTTTTTTGATGTATCCTGCTATCTATCCCATTGTCATTTTGGCCGGTTTAATTATTATAAATTACTTTCATCCTTTTAAACTATACAGCAAACTTATGACGCTCTTTGGCATCCTTACCGTAGCCGCTATTTTGATTAACTACAGTATAGAACTCAGTATTCATTTCAATATTCTTTAATTTTTCTAATTTTTTTAAAAAATCATTTATGGAACAACGCAAACTCCCTAACGCTACAATTTCTTTGGTGCTCGGTATTATCTCTTTTGTATGCTGCTGTTTTGGTGGTATTGGTGGACTTATTCTCTCTGGAATTGCCTTGATTTTGGCCAATAAAGACATGAAACTTTACAAACAAGCGCCTGAGGAATATAGTAATTACAGTCAACTAAAAACAGCTAGAGTTATTGCTATTATCGGGCTTATTTTAAGCATTATTGCTATTTTATGGTTTACCATTAACATCGTTGCCATGGGTGGCTGGGATGCCTATATGGATCGCGTAAGAGACGTGATGGAAAAAATGCAACAGGTGCAATAATTATAGGTTATACTACTTTGTATAAAAAAAGCTGCTCTGTTGAGCAGCTTTTTTTACAGCTATTATGTACCCATTATCCTAGCTTATTTTATCTTCAAAAGTAGCTAGCGTTTCTTTAATGATACGGACGCAATCCATCAACTGCTCTTCTGTTATTACCAACGGAGGAGCAAAACGAATAATGTTTCCGTGCGTGGGTTTAGCCAAGAGTCCGTTTTCTTTTAGCGCCACACAAATATCCCAAGCCGTGCTGCTTTCCGGAGAATCGTTAATAATAATGGCATTGAGTAAGCCTTTTCCGCGCACTTTTACAACCGCTTTAGAATTTTTAATATAATCATTCATCTCTTTGCGGAAAATCTCACCCATCTTAGCCGCATTTTCTGTAAGGTTTTCTTTTTTAATCACCTCTAATGCCGCAATTCCCACCGCTGCAGATATTGGGTTTCCGCCAAAAGTAGACCCATGTTCTCCCGGTTTAATTACGTTCATAATTTCATCATTGGTCAGTACCGCTGAAATCGGCATCACACCCCCAGATAGGGCTTTTCCTAGTGTAACCATATCGGGTTTTACGCCTTCATAATCACACGCTAATAATTTTCCGGTACGACCAATTCCTGTTTGAATTTCATCAGCAATAAACAACACATTGTGTTTTTCACACAAAGCTTTAGTTTCTTTTAAATAACCTTCATCCGGAACATCTACCCCAGCTTCTCCTTGAATAGGCTCAACCAAAAATCCGGCTACATTTTTATTTTCTTCTAATACTTTTTTCAAGGCGGCCACATCATTGTAAGGAATTTCTATAAACCCTGGTGTGTAAGGGCCAAAATTGTGTTTGGTTTCTGGTGAAGAGCTAAACGTAATGACGGTAATGGTTCTTCCGTGAAAGTTGTTGCGCACTACCACAATTTGGGCTTCTCCTTCGGGAATTCCTTTTACTTCATACCCCCATTTTCTACAAATTTTTAAGGCTGTTTCTACTGCCTCTGCTCCAGAGTTCATCGGCAACAATTTATCATAACCAAAAAACTTAGTAACATATTCTTCATATTTACCCAAAGCATCGTTGTAAAAAGCTCGAGAAGTAAGGGTTAATTTTTCAGCTTGCATCCACAAAGCGTCCAAAATTGCCGGGTGACAATGGCCTTGATTAACAGCTGAATAAGCTGATAAAAAATCATAATATTTTTTACCTTCTACATCCCACATAAAAACCCCACGTCCTTTTTTAAGAACAACGGGAAGTGGGTGATAGTTGTGTGCTCCATATTTATCTTCAAGCTCCATTGCCTGCTTTGACGATGTAATTTCAGTTACTGTCATATTGTATATTTTTAATTAATAAGGTGTTTTTACAAAAACGGTTTACGGTTTCTTTAGACGGTTTGCAATTTACGTATATCTTCATAGAATTTCGGGGTATTCTTACATTATCTTCCTTACGGTATTAGCAAAGAAAAAGAGGAGCCTTGCAGACTCCACTTTACCATAAATTATTTATAAAACAACTTAAAACTGTTGCAACTCAATACCCGATTTTAGCAGACCTTCATAGCTTTGAATGTTTACATTTGGATTAGTAGCAAAATCTGAAGGAACCACTACAAATCTAAATATTTGGTTGTCTGTAAATGAAGGATCTAAATTAGAAAGGTCATAGTTTCCGTCAATTATTAGCTCTACATCATTAGCCGTATGGTTATACAAATATTCTACCGTTCCCTGTGCGGTGTAAAATTCTTGAGGAATCAGGCTATACGTATCAACCGGACCATTTGTACCCGGCACGCTTTGCACCAGATAGACCAAGATGGCATCTGAAGGTAGTACTTCTATATCAGCAGGAATATCAACAAGTGCCGTCCATATACCGGAATTATATTGAAAGTTGATATTATCAAACTCAAAGGTTTGTCCCACGATTGCATCTCCGGGAGGGCCCATAGGTCCGGGGTCTCCTTCACAGGCTACTAGGCCTACGACAATAAATAAACATAGAATCATTTTTTTCATAACAATTGTTTTTGGTTAATTAATAAAATTTAAACTGACTGAATTTATACAAAAACGTTCTCCCGTTTTGGTGGGGCCATCCGTAAAAACATGGCCTAGGTGGCCGCCACAATTTGCACAAAGTACTTCTGTGCGCAACATACCAAAACTGGTATCTTTTTTTAAGATTATACTTCCTTTTATGGCTTTATCAAAACTAGGCCATCCACAGCTACTTTTAAATTTTGAGGTACTTTTAAAAAGCTCTTGACCGCAACCGGCGCAAAAATATTTTCCTTCTTCAAAATGCAAGTTATACTTACCGGTATGTGGAGACTCTGTTCCTTTTTCACGTAAAATTCGGTATTGTTCTTCCGTGAGTATTTCTTGCCATTCTTTTTTAGTCTTTTCCATTTTTACTTCTTTTTATTAGGAATAAACTTTAAGGCTACACCATTTATACAGTACCGCTTTCCGGTGGTTTCTTTAGGACCATCATTAAATACATGGCCTAAATGGCTACCGCATTTGGCACAAATCACTTCTGTACGTACCATACCTAAGCGGTAATCTTTTTTATAGTGTACAGCTCCTTTTATAACGCGATCAAAACTTGGCCATCCGCAAGAAGACTGAAATTTATTTTTTGCATAAAACAATGGGTTACCACATGCTCCGCACACCATAACTCCCGGGGCTGTTACATGCAACAGCGGACTGGAAAAGGGGCGCTCTGTACCTCGTTCACGCAAGACATAATACTGCTTAGGAGTAAGCGTATTTTTCCATTGCGCCGTCGTTTTATGCACCGCAAAATCTTCTTTTTCTTTATTTTGAGCTATTGTTTGGCAGCTCCACAACAAAATTATACAACAACTCAAAAGTCTTATATAGTTAATCTGTCTCATCGTTTTACGTAAATTACAATAACCATTCCATTTTATTACTGCTAATATAAGCACTCCATTCTCTAAAAAATTTTAAAATGTCGTTAATAAATATTTTTTTTGTACGTTTATATATAAAATCCAACTACATGAAAACATCTAAGACATTCATTGCATTTTTAGCTCTTATTATAGCTTATTCGTGCGTAACGAATCCCTTTACCGGAAAGCAGAACTTGGCATTGGTATCAAATACACAACTCTTTCCCATGGCTTTTAAGCAGTATGATACCTTTTTAGACAAACACCAAGTAGTTACCGGAACTAAGGCAGCGGCCATGGTAAAAAAGGTAGGCCAAAAAATTGCCCATGCTGCACAAGTATACTTACGGGCTAAAGGATATCCTAACTATCTAAAAAATTACAAATGGCAATACACCTTAGTAAACAGCAAAGAAGTGAATGCTTGGTGTATGCCGGGTGGAAAAATCGTGGTTTATACCGGTATTTTACCTATTACTCAAGATGAAGCCGGATTAGCTGTAGTCCTTGGGCACGAAGTATCGCACGCCTTACTTAACCATGGGCAACGTAGAATGAGTCAAGAGCAAATTAGACAGATGGTGGGCGTAGCTGGAAATGCCGCCTTAGACAATACCAAATATGGAGCTATATTTAACCGCGCTTATGGGGTAGGAACACAGATAGGGGTTATGCTTCCTTTTAGTAGAAAATTTGAAAAACAAGCCGATGATTTGGGACTTAAATTAATGGCTATTGCTGGATATGACCCTTCTGTAGCTGTACAATTATGGCAACGTATGGACAAATTAAACGGCAAACAACCTCCTGAATTTTTGAGTACTCACCCCTCTAACCAATCACGTATTAATGATATTCGTAAACAAATACCAGCCGCCAAAGCAGTGGCGCGAAAATTTGGCTTAACTACCTTTAAAAAATGAGGGTTTTCTTATCAAAATTAAAAGAGCTGCCCAAATTGAGCAGCTCTTTTCTTTGATTTTATAAAATAAAGGAAAACTAGTTTTGAACTTGCTGTTCTGCGTTAGTTTTCATCGTGTTATTGGCCATAATAGCCACCTCTACTCTACGATTTTTTGAACGTCCTTCTGCGGTAGAGTTATCATACTTAGGTTGAGTTTCTCCATACCATTTTACCGTAAAACGACTACGAGAAATACCTTGCGAAGCCAAATAATCTAACACTGATTCGGCTCTATTTTTAGAAAGCGTCATGTTATAAGCGGCACTACCCGTATTATCTGTATGTCCTTCTAACAAGATATTAGTGTTAGGATATTTCTTAAAAATAGTGGCTAATTTATCTAACGATTCTTTAGATTTTTGATTGATATTGTATTTTTCAGTAGCAAAATAAATACCACTATTTTCATCAAAAGTAACGCTAATTCCCTCCCCTACACGGTTTACTTGAGCCCCGGGAAGTTCATTACTAATATCTCTAGCTTGCTTATCCATTTTGTTTCCGATTAAGGCACCTGCAGCACCTCCTACCACGGCTCCAATAATGGCTCCTACAGCAGTATTATTTCCATCGCCTACATTGTTACCTATAACTCCTCCTGCTACGGCTCCGGTAGTTGCCCCTATAACACCTCCGCGTTGGGCATTATTTGAATTTCTAATAGCATCGCAACTTGTAAAGAGGATAAACGACATGACCAATAGGCCTATTCCTGAGTTTTTTAAAAGTCTTTTCATGTGATTTATAATTAAAATTAATATTTATTAAAGGTTAGTCTTATTTTAAAAGGATTCCCATTATATGAAACCGTTTCCTCTAAAATCATCTGGGTAGCGTCTAATTGCACCACATTTAAACGATAACCGGTTTCTACTTTTCGAGCATTTTCATCTTGTTGTACAGGCTTTAATGAAAAATAATATTGTCCATCTGAAGCAAGTACAATATCCCATCTGAAAAATCTCTTTCCGGGAGCGCAGTTTTCTTTATATAACTGGTATGACCCTTTATGATTATTGGATATAAAATGCCAATCAGAATCTCGAAAACAACGCGTAGTTGCATCGTTAAAAAGGGTAACATCTACAAAACCTGAGCTTCCCGGATAGGTAATGTTAGTCAGTGACCAATCTCCTTTAAGTGATTTTTGAGCCTGTCTTTCTGTTTTGGTCACTCCACAGGAAGCCATTAGCCCCACTACAACAAAAGTTAAAATTATTTTTCTCATAGATTAGTTATTTAGAAGGTTAATACATTTACTTATTATTAAACAATGCTGTTATTATTTGCATATACTGTGCCGTAAAAATAGTAGCTCTCTAATTTACTTATATATCACACAAACAGCATTATAACCATACATTGTTTGCTATAAAGTTATAAAATAACCTACAAATAGCACATTAAATTACAAAAATATGTAGATTACGACAACTCAAACGGCTTAAAAATAAAAATATTACTCATTTAAGATGGGACATCAATACTTCTTTATCAACAAAAACATGCCATTTTCTAGCAGCAGTAAAAACCACATTCATTAAATTAAAATCATTACATTATCTCCATCGTCGTACAAATAGGTTAAAATTTTGCCCGGATTAAAAGCAAATCCACCGCCCACAAAACTTCGGTCAAAAGCTAACATATGTTTCTTGTTTTCTATAATTTATAATTTGCGTTAAGTTAATTAATTACTGATTTGTTTTGGTTTGGTTGATAAGGTTCCAACAAGTATCCATTGGCTAATTTTATAAATTCATCTACTTGTTGAGCCACCCATTCTGGTGATTTATCGAGCTCTTTAGCCATAAATTCTGCTACGGGAAGAGCTGAGTCTATAGCCGCCCGAGCATCGGTAAACAAAAAGCGAATTCGTCTGGCTAAAGTATCTTCTACGGTTTGTGCCATTTCTTGATTCACCGCCCAGGCCACTTCTGCAAAAGTAGCCTCATGATTGGGGTGAATCTTGGTAGCATATTCCGGAGACATTGCCTGTAGCCTCTTAATTTCTGAAATATCTGCCCCATATATGTATAAATGATCATCACGGTTTACCTGATTTTTAGGAAGATTTCCATGTATAGAAAAATCTTTTGTGCAACAAGGTTTAGCCCGTATTTTACCTATTTCAATAGCTTTATCTATAATGTCTTCAGCCATTTGGCGGTAGGTTGTCCATTTACCCCCTATAATGGTAATCAAACCAGAAACTCCTACAATAATTTTATGACTTCTCGACACTTCTTTGGTGTTCTTTCTATCATCTTTGGGGGCCGCTAGCGGGCGCAAACCGGCATAAACAGCGCATACATCTTCTCGCGTAATATTTTTTGCCAGATAGGCATTCGCCGTTTTTAAGATAAATTCTATCTCCTCCTCTAAAGCTCTGGGTTCAAAGCTCTCTTTCTTCATTAGGGTGTCTGTAGTTCCAATAACCACTTTATTATGCCAAGGCACTGCAAAAAGCACGCGTTTATCACTCGTTTTAGGAATTATTAAGGCATCATCTCCGGGTAAAAACAATCTGTCTACCACCAAATGCACTCCTTGACTTGGCACCACTATTTTTTGATGTTTTGGGTTATCCATATTTAAAATATGATCTGTAAAGACCCCGGTGGCATTTATAATTACTTTCCCTTTAACCAAATATGTCTCCCCGGTAAACTGATTTCTAACCGTAACATCCGTTAATTTTCCGATACTGTCTTTATGCAGTTTTGTAACGCCCATATAATTAATAGCAATTCCCCCATTATCTACAATAGATTGCATAAGATTAATGGCTAATCTTGAATCATCAAATTGACCATCATAATACAATACTCCGTTACGTAATCCTTTTGTTTTAATAGTAGCTATCTTCTTCTGCACAGAAGATTTTTCTAAAAATTTGGTTTTTTCTATACTCAATTTCCCTGAAAGTATATCATAAATCTTAAGTCCTATTAAGTAATATATACCCATCCACCAGGAATAATTAGGCAGTACAAACCCCAAATTATGCACTAAATGCGCTGCGTTTTTAGCCAACAGGCCTCGTTCTCGAAGGGCTTCTTTTACTAAACCCACATTTCCTTGCTGCAAATAGCGCACCCCTCCATGTATCAATTTTGTACTCCTACTAGAAGTTCCTTTAGCAAAGTCTTCAATTTCAAAAAGTACGGTTTTATATCCCCTAAGCGCAGCATCTAGAGCTGTTCCCAATCCGCTGGCTCCTCCGCCTATAACGATAACATCCCACTCTTTTTCTATCGTCAATTTCTCTATCAATAAATCTCTCCTCATTTTTTAATTAGGGTTGTACATTTCTGCTTTGTTTTTTATATACGGAAATATAAGCTAATAAAGATAAAAATAGTAGCGATTTTTCAATTGGGAGGCACGTTGTGAAAAAGTTCTTTTTCTACTGTGGGAGCACAGGGCGAAGAAATGTTGAAACACTTTTCTTGTAATACGTTATTTTTAGGAGTAGGTAGAATCGACCCCAGTTTTGGATTGACTACCACCAGCTTACAAGGGGCTATTTAAATAGAGAAATAATCAATAAAACTCAATTAATACGCCAACAAGTCTTCTAAAACTTGCTCAAAACGAGCATTAGCCAAATATTGTTTTTCCAAATTGGCTGAAAATGGAATGGGAGTAGGTAAACTAGCCACACGTCTCACAGGACCGTCTAAATATTCAAAACAATTTTCGGTGATTAAAGCCGCAATATCCGAGGCTATTCCTCCAAAAATAGAATCTTCTTGTAAAACAATGGCTTTCCCAGTTTTTTTAACCGAATTAAATATAGTTTCTGTATCTAACGGTTCTAGCGTACGTAAATCAATTAGATCTGCTGAAATATTTTTTCCTTCTAAAGTATCTAATGCCCAGTGCACACCTGCTCCAAAAGTAATGATAGAAATATCTTCTCCGGTTTGTAAAACAGCAGCCTTTCCAAACGGAAGTGTATAATAATCTACCGGCACTTCCTGTCTAATACTGCGATAAAGTGCTTTGTGCTCAAAATACATCACCGGATTGGGGTCATTAATAGCTGTATTTAGCAGTCCTTTGGCATCATACGGAAAAGCCGGATAAACCACTTTTAACCCCGGTGTTTTTGTAAACCAGGCTTCATTGGTTTGGCTGTGAAAGGGTCCTGCTCCTACTCCGGCACCACATGGCATACGCACCACTACATCTGCATTCTGATTCCACCTATAATGCACTTTTGCTAAATAATTGGTAATGGCATTAAAGCCCATCGTAGCAAAATCACTAAACTGCATTTCCATTACCGCCTTCATTCCGTTAATAGAAAGCCCCATAGCGGCATTAACTATAGCTGATTCACAAATAGGCGTATTGCGTACACGTTCTTTGCCAAATTGTTCCACAAAACCTTCCGTTACTTTAAAAACACCTCCATACTCCGCTACGTCTTGTCCCATAATTACAAGGTTTTTATGGCGTTGCATAGATTGTTGTAACCCTTCAGAAATAGCATCAACCAAGCGCAACGTATGCTTTTCTTCTCCCGGGTTTACAACTTCGTTGTTATAGGGTTGGTATACATCGGCTAATTCGGTTTCTATAGTAGATTGAACCAGTTCTTCTCTTCCTACTTCTTTGAGGTTTACGTTGATTTCTTTTTTATACGCTTTTTGAAAAGCCTCATCTTCTTCTTGGGTAAGAATATTTTCTGCCAACAAAAAGGCTTTAAAATTTTCTATGGGATCTTTCTTTGCCCAATAAGCCATCAACTCTTCCGGAACGTACTTTGTACCACTAGCTTCTTCGTGTCCTCTTCTTCTAAATGTTTTAAACTCTACTAAAACGGGGCGCGGGTTTTGTCGAATGCTTTCAGCCAACTCCCTTACTTTTGTATAAACTTCTACAATATTGTTACCGTTTATAATGTGTGACTCCATTCCATATGCGGCACCTCTATCTGCCAAATTCTCTATGGCAAACTGCTCTTGAGTAGGAGTAGATAAACCATATCCATTATTTTCTACACAAAACAGCACCGGAAGTTTCCAAACTGACGCCACATTCATAGCTTCGTGAAAATCGCCTTCGCTGGTTCCTCCTTCTCCGGTAAAAACTGCAGTTACTTTTTGTTCTTTTCTAAGTTTATGTGCTAACGCTATTCCATCGGCTACGCCTAATTGTGGACCGAGGTGAGAAATCATACCAATAATATGATATTTGGGAGCGCCAAAGTGAAAACTACGATCACGGCCTTTGGTAAATCCATTAGCTTTTCCCTCCCATTGCGCAAAAAGTCTTTTTAAAGGAATTTTTCGCGTTACAAAGACTCCCAAATTACGATGCATCGGTAAAATGTATTCCTCTTCTTGCAATGCCGCCGTAACGCCTACTGAAATTGCTTCTTGACCAATACCGCTAAACCATTTGCTGATTTTTCCTTGTCGTAAAAGAATGAGCATTTTTTCTTCGATTAGTCGCGGACGCAGCAATTGAAAGTACAAGTTTTTTAATTGCTCATCTGATAAGCCCTTTTTGGTAAAAGTTAAACCTTCATCTGTAGTCTTTCGTTTTCTCATAAACGCGTCAAATTTTAGCCAAATTTACAGTTTTAAACGCTTGTAGCCTCTTTTATACGTTTAATTTTTAAGGCTTTTTGCTTCTTCCCAAAACCGGTTCATTTCATCAAGGTTCATGTCTTTCAGGGTCTTGTTTTGTTCGGTTGCTTTTTTTTCTAAATATTGAAAACGAGCGATGAATTTTTTATTGGTGCGCTCTAGTGCGTTCTCCGGACTTACATTTATAAACCGTGCATAATTAATGAGTGAAAATAGAAAATCTCCAAACTCTTCTTCCATCTCTTTTGTGCGCTGGTTATGTAGTTCTTGTTTAAATTCTTGCAGTTCTTCTTCTACTTTTTCTAATACTTGCTCTGGTTGTTCCCAGTCAAAGCCCATACCTGATGCCTTATCTTGTATGCGTTCTGCTTTTACCAAAGCCGGAAGCGATCTCGGCACCCCTTCTAACGCGCTTTTGCGGCCTTCTTTCATTTTTATTTTTTCCCAATTATCGTGTACCTCCGCTGCGCTTTTTACTTTTACATCGCCATAAATATGGGGGTGCCGACGAATCAATTTTTCACAAATTCCGTTGGTTATATCGGCTATATCAAAAGCTCCTTTCTCACTTCCAATTTTGGCATAAAACACCAAGTGCAACATAATATCGCCTAACTCTTTTCGAATTTCTTCTAAATTTTCATCTAAAATAGCGTCTCCCAGTTCATACGTTTCTTCAATAGTTAATGTGCGTAAACTTTCTAGGGTTTGTTTGCGATCCCACGGGCATTTTTCGCGAAGGTCGTCCATAATGTCGAGCAAACGTTCAAAAGCTTTTAACTGTTCTTGTCTCGTATTCATCTTTAATTTTATTTAAAAGGGAAACTAATTTTTTATTGTTTTACAGGCTCTTTTCCTTCGTGTTTCCAGCGTTTATGCGTCCATAAATAATATTCCGGTCGGTTTTGTATCTGTGCTTCTAAAAGGGCTAAATAGCGATTCGTAATCTCATAATCAGGTAGTTTTTTAGGCTCATCTGTTAACGGTACAAATTCAGCTTCATAATACCCTCGTTTCACTTTCTCTATCTTGAGATAGGTTACCGAAAAGTCCATTTTTTTAGCCATTTTTTCACTTCCGATAAACACCGGAACACGATGTCCAAAAAATGGGTGCCAATATAAAGAACTGCTCAACTTAGGCGACTGGTCGGCAATCATACCATAGCTAGATAATACGCCATCACGCTTATTTTTAATCATTTCGCGCACGACCTCATCTTTATCTAACATATAGGTTTCAAATTTTCCGCGTGAATCGTGAATCAGCTTATCAAAATACGGATTTTTTAGTTTTTTATAGATTCCGTAGGCCTTATACGTCATTCCTTGAAGTTGTAAAGACGTAACCCATTCATAACTGTTATAATGTGCCAGCATAATGATATAACTCTTGCCCAGTGCTTCTAATCGCTGCATTTCTTCGGGGTTTTTTAGCACAAATCGCTCGGTTAGTTCTTCTTTAGAAATGCTTAAGGTTTTTACCATTTCTAAAAAGATATCACAAAAATGATGGTAAAATTTCTTTCGGATAATCTTGAGTTCCGGTAACGATTTTTTAGGAAAAGCTTTTTGTAAATTGTGCAACACTACTTTTTTTCTATAGCCTACTACATAGTAAACCAACCCGAAAACCAAGTCAGAAAAACCATAGAAAAGCCGATAAGGAAGTTTGGCTACCAGCCATAATAACGGATAAGCCAAAAGAAAGGGCAATCTTTGCATGAACGCCAAAAGTTTTTACAAAGATATGGTATATTTGGCGTTCAGCAAGACCGCGTTATGGAAGGATTAAAACTAGTTACAATTATCATCATCGGTATAAATGTACTTATTTCTTACAAAGGATTTAATGACCGAATCTTTTTTGACCGATACAAGTTTAGCATTGGCAGTGTACGAGGTGGTGAAAAAATACGCTTGCTGAGTGCAGGTTTCTTGCATGTTGACATGACACACCTGTTTATTAACATGCTTACACTTTATTTCTTTGCCAATGTAGTCATCAACACGCTAGGAACAGCCTCTTTTATAGGAATTTATATAGGAAGCTTAATTTTAGGGAATCTTTTTTCTCTCTATTTTCACAAAGACGAACCGCTCTACTCTGCCGTAGGGGCCAGCGGGGCTGTTATGGGCATTGTGTATGCCGCTATTTTACTTTATCCGCATATGACGCTGGGGCTGTTTTTTATTGTTCCTATGCCCGCTTGGCTTTTTGGTGTCGGGTTTATGTTGTTCTCTATTTATGGCATGAAAAAGCGGTTAGGAAATATTGGGCATGATGCCCATTTTGGCGGTGCTGCCGGTGGGTATTTTATTACCTTACTTATGGCCCCCTATCTCATACACGTACACACGCTAATGACCATCATACTCCTTATACCCATCATTGCTTTATTTATTGTTTACAAGGCTAAACTTATTAAATAGCAGCCGTTAACTTTTGCAAAGCTATTGTATATTAACCTAAGTACCTGTGTTATAATTGATGAGTTGGCTGTCATTGTAGAAAGATAGAACACAAACAGAAACCCTAAATTGAAATTGAAAAAATGATGAAGTTAGATACCATAATTGCAGTAAGAGACATTGAGCAGAGTGCCAAATGGTATGAACAGGTTTTCAATTTTAAGAACCTTCACGGTGGAAATCACTTTGCAATATTAACCACAGAAAATGATGAAATAATACTTTGTCTTCACCCTTGGAAAATGGATGACCACCCTTCAATGAGAAATTCAGAAATCACCCCGGGCAATGGAATCATCCTCTATTTTAAAACGGATAAAATGGAAGAAATTAGGGAGAATGCAAGGAACGTTGACGCAAAAATAGATGAAGATATCCATATCAATCCAAACCCCAACAAAAGAGAATTCTCAATGTGGGACCCCGACGGTTATTATATCATTGTAACTGAATATCATGAATATGAAGGATAGCACAAAAAATACAGACCCGATATTTGAAACATATAAACCTGATGGGTTTCATACAGTGAATTCATACTTGTTTGTGGATGACCCTGAGAAACTAATTGACTTTCTCAAAAATGCATTTTTCGCAGAAGAAGTAAACCGTTCAACTGTACCGAAAACAGGTGAAATTGCAAATGTAATTATGAAAATTGGAGACACTTGCTTTATGATTAGTCAGGCAAGAGAACAGTTTAATGGAATGAGAACCGCTTTATATCTTTTTGTAAACAACGTAGAAGAAATGCATAAAAGAGCACTAAAATACGGAGCAAAAGAGGAATTTGAACCAGCCGATATGCCCTATCAAGATAGACAATCGGGAATTGTTGACCCTTGCGGAAATTATTGGTGGATTTCAAAACGAAAAGTAGAAAAAGGGTATGAAAAATAAACTAAAACAAAGGGAAACAACGTACGGCCAACAAGCACAAGCATGTTTAGCACTGTTTTTAGCATTTTATAAACACCCGTACTTAAAACAACCGCTGCTTATATCCATATAAGAATATCTGCATAAACAAGGTTGTGATATTTTTAACATATATTTGCTATTATAAACCAAACTATACTAATCAAAACCTCAACTCATGAAAAAAACAAAATTTTTCACCTTAGTTCTCTGCGGATTATTACTCGTTTCTTGTGGAAACAACAAAAAAGACAGCGATGCAAAAAGTGATGACGACTCTAGCTTAACTGATTTTGTGGATGCCGCAAAAACTATGAAAGATGCAGCCGAAACTATGGACGATGCCAGTAAACGCTCTGAAGACCTGGCTAAAATGAAAACCGTATCAAATGATGTTTTAAAAAAAGTATTTCCAAAAACTTTAGTGGGACTAAAAAGGAGTAAATACCGCGTAGGAGGTAGTGCCATGTTTGGTAAAATGCAATCGGGAAATGCTACCTATAAAAAAGACAATAACCATCATATTGAATTATCTATCGTAGATGGCGCCGGTAAAACCGGAAGCGCCATCTATTCTTTAGCACAGTTAAAACTGGGCGTAGATATGGAAGAACAAACCGATCACGGGTTTAAGAAAACTACTGAAATAGATGGACATAAAGCTTTTGTAGAACTAGACTCAACCTATAGTAAAAACATAGAAACTTCTATTACATTCAACTTATACCACCGTTTCATGATTACACTAAAAGGAGAAAACATCCCTTTAAAAAAGCTACGTCAGGCATATCAAGAATTAGATTTTACACCATTAAAAGACGCCTCTGAAGAATAGCAAAATTCTTCAAAAGCAACAAACTCAATAAATACAAAAGCCTCTATACAAATTTGTAATAGAGGCTTTTGTTATATTACAATTATATAACTATCATTACATTCACAACAAAGCACGCTTCTTTTGACGTTTATATCGTATGTTTTTAAGCAATGGGTTAGCAAACACAATGGCTACTATAAAAACGGCTCCTATATAGAATTGTTTTCCTAAAAAACTATCTTCAGAAAGAATAATAATAGCCAATACAATTGAATAAATCGGTTCTAGATTTACTGTAAGTGTAGCCGTATAAGCACCTATTCGGTATACCACATCTATCATTAACATAAAGGCTACTGAGGTACAAACAACCCCTAAGAACAGCAGCCAAGCAAAATCATTAACTGTCATTGCAAAAAGAGAAGCATTTACTTTTCCCTCAAATCCAAACCAAATTAACAAAATAACCGCGCCGGTAAGCATCTCGTACACCGTTAAAGAAGAAGATGAAATACCATCCTTATTAAGACGGGCGTTGAACACCGCAAAACAAGCCGACAAAAATGCAGACAGCAAGCCCCAAAGCATTCCGGAAAACTGGCTTCCATCTATATTACTATTAATAAAAATTACGCCAAAAATCATGAGTAATCCTAACGAAAACTCTATCCAAGAAAACTTGCGTCTCATAATAAGCGGCTCCAACCAACTTACATGTAACGCTGTGGTCGATAAACACAGAACCACTACTGATACGGAGGAAATCTGTATGGCTTTAAAGAACGTAAGCCAGTGCAAAACAACCACCACACCTACTCCCATAACTTTCAATAATGAACGTTTATCTTTAATGTAAAACTTCTTACCGGTAAGTGTTAGAAATAAAAGTAAGCTCAATGCGGCAATGAGCATTCTAAAAAACACAATACGGTGAAAATCGAGGTGAATCAATTTCCCGAGAATACCTGTAAATCCCCATGCCAAAACAATGGCATGCATCATTAAATAATACTTGAGATTAGCAACCCTTATTCCCTTAAACATAACTCGTTTAATTAAAAATGTTAAGTTAAAAAACCAGAAAAGACAAAAGAATCTATCTTTTGCCCCTATTTGCATTATTTCGTTATTTTATGGTACAAAATTACTTCTCTTTCTAAAAAAATAAGTTTTTTATATGTTTTTTGTTTTTAATACAATTTGTTGATTATCAAATATTTAATTCTATTTTCAATTCCACAACCTAAAATAATGATGTTGACTTGTTAAAAAGAACGTCAATTTTTGAGCAAAACGATATTCTAGTATAAAAAAATCTCCGGAGACCGTAATAATCTTCGGAGAGAATAAAAATATTTTAAGAAGTAGTTGACTAGTCGTTAAAATAGAAACCATTAGGTCCTATTCCTACTCCTATTGTCTTGAGTAAATTCCCTTGCAAATCGTATACATTTATATAACTATTAGAAGAGAAGTCACCCCCATCAGAAACATAAATTCTGTTATCTTCTACCGCAAATCCGTAAAACATTCCATAAGGGGAATTAGAAGAATAAGTCAGTACCGGAGTAGTTGGAGCCGTTGTGGCGTTAGTGCTTATCTTATAGGCTTTATTGCCTACTGTATAATAAAGCATGTTGTCTTCTACAGTTATATTTGCTGCATTGTCGGCATAATTAAGTGCCACAGAACCTATTTCTGTATTGTTATGACGTATATCAAATTTTTGAATTTTATGGGGCGTTAAGGCATATAAGAATATTCCTTCTACGGCTATAGAATTCAGATTAGGAGCCGTTATGATTGTATCTATTACCTGTCCTGTTTGAGGATCAATTACGGCAATTTTATTTCCGGTATTATAGATTGCCTCTTGTACATACAAAAGCCCATTATCTCCTTCCAAGATATATTCACTAGGGCCATCCAATTTAATAGTTTTTTCTACGGTCAAACTATTTAAATCTACCACCGTTAAATGGTTAGTCCCTGCATTGGTAATATAAGCCTTGTCATCTTCTGTTACTCCATAACGCGGGGTATTAAAATCGCCTGCAGTACCTGTTATCCGCTTTTCTTTTTTAAACGTATAACGATCTACAACGGTAACAAAATTTGCTACGTTAGACACAATATAAGCACGGTCTTTATCATCAAAAAACATAGACTGTAAGCCACCGCCAACATCTTCGCCATTGTTTACATGTTGATAGACATCTTGTTCTACAGAATCTAAGTTATTAGCTACAAAAGTAACCGATCCTGCATTCGGAAATTGCCCTTCATTCAACACAAAAAAACCATTGGCATACGGTTGGTTTTGTGGGTTAGTTGGTGAGGGATTAATTGGAATGTCGTTGTTTTCACTACACGAGCTAAACAATAGTACGCCCAAGAAAAGAACAAAAAATAATCTACTGATTTTCATCGCTTAAAAATTTAGAATTATATAAAAATTAAAATTGATTCCCGGCATTTCGTACCGAATAACATTTTGATAGACTTTATTAAACAGGTTACGTACCTTACCGCCTATCTCATACGTGTTTTTCTTTCCTAATCTATAAGACAGCCCTACGTTAGATACTGCGTATCCGCCCAAAATATGTGCCGGATCGTTATCTGAACGCAGGTAAACCGAACCGTTGTATAGCAATTGATAGTTAATAGTAAACCGATGCAGGCTGTATGCAGCTGAGAAAGTTGCTTTATTGTAAGGTACATAAATAAGCTGATTATGCGTCTTTTTATTACGTGAATAAGTGTACGCATACGTTCCATTTACCGTAAACGTTTGCCCATTAAACTGCTTTTTATATTGCAAAAGTGCTTCTACTCCATAGGTCTGTACGTGATCTTCATTACGCGGAGAAAAAAGCCCGCCCGATCTAGGAAGCCAATGAATCATGTCTTTTATATCATTAAAATAACCGGTTACAGTTAATTTTAAATCGTTATAAGCAAAAGTATTACCCAATTCAATTTGATTAGATTGCTCCGCTTTTAAAGATGTATTTCCTGAATTTGTCCAATACAGGTCATTAAATGTTGGGCGTCTAAAATTTTTAGAAGCCGATATTTTTACCGTATAAAAAGGCGCTACCTTATAATCTACTCCAACAGCATACAACAACGGACTTTCATAGGTATGGGTAAATTCTTTACGCACGCCTATTTGATAACGAAATCTCGGAGACAACTGTTGCTTAAACAACAAACCTGCCGAAGCTATATTTCTGTTATCATCATTAATGTTAGTTCCTTTTCCTTTGGTGTGCTGATAAGACAAAACAGCATCTAGTAAAATATCTTGATTGAGTTTATAGCTCAAATCATATTTACCCATAATCGTTTCTGCTTTCCCAAAATCATGCTTTTCAGGCGTGTTTAAGTCGAGATAATATTTGTAATGCTCACTTAAAAAAGCTGCCTTTAACGAGCTATTAAACGCCCCCCAAACACTTTTCCATTCAAGCAAACTTCTCTTATTTTGATCTTTGTATTGGGTATGATTTTCTGTTAAGTAATAAACCGGAAAATGCCGATTACTGTTATAAAACTCTCCGTAAAAATTAAGCTGGTTAGTTGCATTCAACTTCACTCCTATGGCGGTGTTTATCGCCGTATTATGAAACTGCCCATTGGTGTTTTTACCATCTCGCAATTGAAAATCGTAGTCGTTATCAGACTGATTGCGCTCTACCGCCAACCTAAAACTTACTTTATTTGAAGAAGTGCGTAATCGATAATGCGTGTTTAGTGTGTTGTAACTCCCATACCCTACATAAAGTTGATTATCAAATTCTTTTTTAAAGGTGAGTTCTGTATTAAGATGTACCGTGCCCCCAATAGCGCCACTACCATACACAATACTCCCACCGCCCGCACGAACATCTATGTTGTCATAAATACCGGTGTTTAGGGTATTAAAATCTGTCTGGCCGGTAAAATTTGAATTAATATTGATTCCATTCCACAACACCGCTGTTTGCGAGGCGGTTGTTCCTCTAAAAGAGGCCGAAGAAACCATTCCTAGTCCATTTTGTTTAAAATAAATAGGCGTATTGTATTCTAATAATGAAGTTAAAGAAGGTGCATTGTGTACTAAAACTGAATCTGATAAATGATGAAGGGTTTGTCCTACCGAAAAATCACGTAATAATCTATTTGTAATAGTAGCTGTTTCTAAAACCTCAACAGAATCTTTACTTGACGTTTTTATTTGACCATTTACTGACCACGAAAAACAACACAAAAAACTAAGATATAGACCGATTTTTTTCATAAACAGGAGACTTTTTACCCGAAAGTCACAACTTTTATAGGGTTAAAATTGGCAGGTCTCCTGGCTTGCGTCTAGTTAGGTTCCTTCCCATTCATGTACCTGAACAGTGGATTGAAGTCTTTTAACCAGCATCTCTTAATTTGAGATTAAGCTTACAGTTGCGGGAACAGCTTCCGATTTTAACGGAATTCCCTTTTATTGCTAATGAAAAAATTCAGCAGCAAACCAATCTTCGGCAAAAATACACCTTTTCATACAAACTAAAATAATTAGGGCGCAATAAATTGCGCCCTGATCTAATCTCTATTATTTAGCTTTATTTAATCAACAATTCCATTGTCATAAAAAACAGCTCTTCCTGTTTCATCGTTCAATATTAACTTAGGAAAATCTTTTCCTCTAGGGGTTATTTTCCACCCACGCACATAAACCATGTCTCCTTGCGTGTTTTTCAATGCTAGAAAACCAAATTGAAAATCTAAGCATCCATTTTTAATTTCCTCAACTTGATCAAACAGCTCTCCATCATTTTGTAATTGACTAAAATAAACTGCTATTAAATAATCTTCCATAAACCTAGGATTAGGCATAACCGGAATTTCAATCGTATCTATACGAATACCTGATGCCAAGGTACGAGTTCCCGAAGCATCAAAATTATAGATCATATCAGCCAAAAAGACCCGCTGGCCGTTAGAATATTGATAAGCCTTTACTTGTGTGTTTGTAGATTGCTGGGATACTTGATATACTTGTAAATTTTTAGTAGAAATATTGTTTTTAGCAAGTAACGAATCTACCACCACCTGCACACTATCCGCCACTAGTTGATCAGTTGGTTCAGGGGCTATTAACTGCCAACACGTTTCGGTTTCTGGCTGACTTGGTAAATTATCATCATTACTACAAGCCACCGCAAAAAAAAGCACTAAACCTACAAGTGTAAACGTAATTTTTTTCATACCTATAATTTTAATTACAAAATAAAGCTTTTCGCATAACTATGACAAAAATTATTCCATTGCGGCTATTATAAATATACCCACTTTATTTTCGCCCAAATAGACGTTGAAAAAATCCTCTTTTTTTCTTCTTCTTTTTCTTTTTGTGTTTTTTAATCGACTTCTCTTTTCTCTGTTGCTCAAAAAGGTTGTCGTTGTCGTCTCTTGTGTAGAATTTTTTAGACACTTTATCTTTACTGAAAAGACGTTTAAAAAAACCTTCTTTTCGTGTAGGAGGGCATTGCATGCTGGCTATTACAGCATTACTTGGTCTTTTAAAATGAGCACGGGTAATTTTATCAAATTGGGGGTTGTTATTCATACGTTGTAGCATACCGGCAAAAATGGGTAGTGCAGAATTGGCTCCTTGCCCAATAGCTGTTCGCCTAAATTTAATACTGTGATTATCATTTCCTACCCAAGTTACGGTTACCAAATCGGGCAATAACCCCACAAACCACCCATCGGTATTATTTTGTGTCGTACCTGTCTTTCCGGCCAAATCATTGCGAAAATGATAGACTGTTCGCAATCGCCTACCGGTTCCTCTATCTACCACGCGTTGCAACATAGCTAGCATTTCTTGACGCGTTTGCTCACTAAAAGCTCTAGGAGCTTCTTTTTCTTTATGGGGAAAAGACACAATTACTTTTCCATTTTTATCTTCAATCCGTTTTATAAAAAAGGGAGTAATTGGTCTGCCTTCATTTAAAAAACAGCTATAAGCCCTGGCCATATCTATTACGCGAAGCGCCGGCGTACCCAATGCTATTGAGGGCACAGCAGGCAAGTCCTCCTCTATCCCCATTTTATGAGCCATAGTTATGGTGGGTTGAATGCCGGTGACTCGCAATACTTTTACCGCAATGGTGTTAAGTGAATGTGCCAAAGCAGCCGTTAAAGAATATTCTATATCCGGATCAATTTTTTCAGCATTTCGTGGCGTCCAATCCTTCACATCTGTATACGTTACTACCTGCGCCGGAAAATAATTGCACGGCTGTAAACCTTTTTCTAAAGCCGCAGCATACACAATAGGTTTAAAAGTAGAGCCTACTGCACGTTTACTCTGCACGACATGGTCGTACTGAAAATACCGATAATCTATTCCTCCTACATAAGCTCGTATGGCGCCTGTATGAGGGTCTAAAGATACTATTCCGGTGTTTAAAAATTGAAGGTAATACCGAAGGCTATCTATGGTAGATAAGGTTTTTATCTGATCTCCGTCCCAACTATAAACTTCCATTTTATGTGGAATACTCAGGGAGTCTATGATGGCCGATTTACTCAGTCCTTTTTCTTTTAACCTTTTATATGCCGGCAGTTGCGTTAACGCTTCTTGAACAATAGCTGATTTTTTTCGCCAAGGTGGATTGTTTCCATACGCTTTTTCAAATTGCGTTTGTAATTTTTTCATGTGCGCTTGCATAGCCTCTTCGGCATACTGCTGCAAACGCTTGTTTAAGGTGGTATAAATTTTTAATCCATCGGTTAACAAATTGTATGGTGTTCCATCAGGTTTACGATATTCTTTTTGGGCCAACACCTGTTCAACTTTTTCCTTTACTTGTTGCCTAAAATAGGCCGCCATTGCTGAGCTCGTTCCATACGTATGAAAATCTACCTTTATTTTTTGCTGCATTACCTGCTCGGCCTTCTGTGCCGAAATATAGCCGTACTTTACCATCTGATTTAGCACCACATCACGCCGCAGTTGGCTCCGTTCAGGAAACAGTCTGGGGTTGTAACTATGATTAGCTTTTAGACAGCCTACCAGTGTAGCTGCTTGAGACAGGTTTAACGCGCGCGTATGTACCCCAAAAAATTTCATGGCCGCGCTCTCTATTCCATAAGTGTTTCCACTAAAAGGAACCGTATTAAAGTACAGCGTAAGAATATCGTTTTTAGAGTAAATTTCTTCCAGCCGTCGCGCTACAATCATTTCTCTAAATTTATTAATAACGATACTTAAGAAAAAGCCATAATCTTTTCTGCCATATAAATTCTTGGCCAACTGCATCGTTATGGTGCTCCCCCCACCCGAAGAATCATCTCCTAAAAGAATTGTTTTAAAAAACACTCGAAACAAACTGCGTTTATCGATGCCATTATGTTCGTAAAAACGCGCATCTTCTGTAGCTATCAGCGCGTGAATCAGACTTTTAGGCAAATCATCATAATTTATTGATTCTCTATCTGTTATATAATATTTTCCTATCAACAGCTCTTCTTCACCATAGACTTGAGAAGCTTGCATCTGCGATAGATTAGCCAAATCTGCGTTGGTAGGAACTTTTCCCCATAATCCAAAATAAACACTTCCAAAGAGCCCCAGTACAAAGATTATTCCTGCCAGTATTAAAAGCAACGGCCATTTAATCCAGGGGTTCTTTATTATTTTTTTCAGCATATAATGATATTGTTTGGTGTAGTAACGCAAAGTAAGGGCTTATCTTTTATACTACCTTATTTTTATACCTTTTATCTATAAATAGTGAGTTAATATAACTAGAAAACACAAAACGAGCATAATTTTAAATCTAATCTAGAAAATCAAAAAAGTTCATGTCATCACGGTGCTAAATGTTTTAAAAGCACTATTTTTAACCTATATAAATATGGCTCATGCAAAAGTTAAAAATATTACACACCAGTTATCTCACCCACGATGTAAAGCGATTTGTTTTAGAAAAACCGGAAGGACTGATTTATCGACCGGGACAGGCTGCACATCTCTCTGTAAATTTACCTGAATGGAAAGAGGTTATACGCCCATTTACGTTTACCTCACTCAATGCTTGGCCAGAACTGGAGTTTACCATAAAATGCTATGAAAAACGAAATGGAGTTACTGCACAACTCGAAAAATTAAAGCCCGGCGATGAACTGTTATTGCACGATATATTTGACACCATAGATTATAAAGGACCCGGTATATTTATAGCGGGCGGCACCGGCATTACTCCATTTATAGCCATCTTCAGAGCGCTGTATGCTACTAAAAATTTACGTGGGATTGCTCTTTTATACTCCAATAAAACAGAACACGATATTATCTTAGGAAACGAGTTACACCATATGCTTGGCAATGCATATGTAAATGTCTTTACTCGACAAGGGGTGATTGGGTTTAGAGAACGGCGCATAGACCGCAGTTTCCTTATTGAAAACATAGGGAATTTTAACCTTAAATTTTATGTTTGCGGCCCCAAAGAATTTACACACGATTTATCGGAGACTCTTATCGATTTAGGAGCAAACCCTACTTCTATCATTGTTTAAAACAGGTGAGAAATGAATAAACCCATACACCGCTTTTTCACGCAGGATCATCGGCGCATAGATCTCTTTTTAGAAAAAGCTACTCAAGATAGTAACGCTATAGACTTAGCACTCTACAAACAATTTAGAGTAGGGTTATTAACCCATATTAAAATGGAAGAAAACCTGCTTTTTCCAGCGACCAAAGCAGCTAATAAAGGAAAACCGTTACCCAATTTTAAACAATTTAGGTTAGAACATGCGGCATTAACTACCTTGCTAGCCGTGCACCCCAATGCCGAAATCATTACTGTTTTAAAAAAGGTATTGGAACGCCACGACAAAGCCGAAGAGATTCCCGGAGGGATGTATGATGTGTGTGAAAAATTAACTCAACCGCAAACGGAAGAGCTTTTAGAAAAACTGCAAAAAACACCTCCAGTACCGGTACACCCACCCAAAAAAAATGACTTTGTCTTGCAAGCCGCTAAACGGGTACTAACCCGTGCCGGATATGAATATGACGACTTGTTAATATAACTACCATCATTTTTGTCTTTTTTACGGTTATAAAACCACACACGATACCATTAATTATCAAGAACGCACTTCAAAACACTGTTTATTAGCATTATACAACGATCTTTTGTTGCAAAAAATAATTTATAAATTATTTTTTATTCCAATTTTTTGTGCATTTTTGCACCTATAATAGCTGAACAAATTGAACCGTGTTTTTACATTCGGGTTTTTGAAAATCAGAAAGTTATATTCAAAAACAGCCTATCAGATAGGCTACCGAAATTTAAAGCTAGCTTTCGTTACTTCATTTATAATACCACTCCCTTTTCTCATAAGTGGAGAACAACTGGTACAACCTCTTAGGGTTTAATTATTTTTTACACAGCCTTTTCAAAAATATCTTTTGAAAAAAGTAACTGATGTGTTTTTACTAAAAAATAACCGTACATAAATGAAAAACAAGTACATAGATCTTATTGATCAAACTTATTATTTTCCACAAGAAGAATTTTCTCTTAATAGCAAAGGAGTACTAGAATTTTACGAGTTAGACTTGATACAGCTTGTTGAAAAATATGGAACCCCTTTAAAGTTTAACTACTTACCCAAAATATCAGAAAACATACAACGGGCTAAAAAATGGTTTGCTGATGCGATGACTCAACAAAATTATCCCGGAAAATACTATTACAGCTACTGCACAAAGAGTTCACATTTTCAATTTGTGTTAGAAGAAGCTCTCAAAAACGACATCCAAATAGAAACTTCTTCGGCTTTTGATATAGACATTGTAAAACACCTAAAAAAAGAGGGGAAGATAACAAATAACACCTACGTGCTTTGCAATGGGTTTAAACGTGATTTATATATTTCTAACATTGCCGATCTCATTAACAGCGGGCATCAAAAATGTATTCCGATAATAGACAATTATGAAGAGCTGGGGTTGCTTTCCGCTCAAATAAAAAATCCTTTTGAAATTGGTATTCGCATTGCTTCAGAAGAAGAACCCAAATTTGAGTTCTATACTTCTAGGTTGGGCATTGGGTATAAAGACATTGTGCAGTTTTATAAAAATAAGGTAGAAAAAAATGAAAAAGTCAACTTAAAAATGTTGCATTTTTTCATCAACACCGGCATACGCGATACAGCCTATTATTGGAATGAATTGCTTAAATGCATGCGCGTTTATAGTAAGCTAAAGAAAATATGCCCCACATTAGACAGCTTGAATATTGGTGGCGGATTTCCTATTAAAAATTCATTGGCTTTTGAATTTGATTACGCTTATATGGTCAACGAAATCATTAACCAAATTGCAACAGCTTGCAAAGAAAAAGGAATTGACCCACCTCATATTTTTACAGAATTTGGTCGATTTACTGTTGGCGAAAGCGGTGGCGCCATCTATAAAATCTTGTATCAGAAAAAACAAAACGATAAGGAAAAGTGGAACATGATAGACTCTTCTTTCATTACTACGCTACCTGATAGTTGGGCCATTAATCAACGTTTTTTAATGCTACCCATAAACCGATGGCAAGACGAATATGAACGGGTGTTTTTAGGGGGACTTACTTGTGATAGTGATGATTATTACAATAGCGAACAGCATATGCACGCCATTTATCTACCCAAATACAACGAAAAGAAACCATTATATATTAGTTTTTTTAATACCGGAGCCTATCAAGAATCTATAGGCGGGTTTGGAGGATTGCAGCACTGCCTCATTCCTTCTCCCAAACACATTTTAATTAACAAGGGAGCAGACGGAAAATTAATCTCCAGTTTGTTTGCTCCACAACAAACCAGTCAACAATTTTTAAACATTCTAGGTTATGAAAAGTAAAACCTATGCCGGAATTCCTGAAAAATATGCCACTACAGGAACGGCAAAAATCGTATTAATTCCGGTTCCTTATGACGGCACCAGCACTTGGCAGAAAGGAGCCAATAAAGGGCCTGATGCTTTTTTAGAAGCGTCAGAAAATATGGAGTTATACGACATTGAAACCGAAACTGAGGTATACAAACAAGGTGTTTATCTAGCCGACCCCATAACTGAAGACACCTCTCCGGAGACCATGGTAGATGCCGTTTGCAAAACCGTCAAAAATTATATTAAACGCAATAAATTTGTTACGTTAATTGGTGGAGAACACAGTGTTTCTATAGGTTCTATACGCGCTTTTAATGATTGTTTTTCCGACTTAACGGTTTTACAAATAGACGCCCACGCCGATTTGCGAAAGGAATATCTAGGTTCGTCTTATAACCACGCCTGCGCCGTTTATGAAGCCAGCCAAACCACTAATTTAGTACAGGTAGGCATTCGCAGCATGGACAAGTCTGAAACCTATGTAATGAATCGCGATAAAGTTTTTTTTGCCCATGAAATGGCTGAAGACGAGTTTTGGGTAGACCATGTATTAGAGCAATTGGGAGATAATGTTTTTATTACTTTTGATTTAGATGCGTTTGACCCTTCTATTATGCCGGCTACCGGAACTCCTGAACCCGGAGGCTTGTTGTGGTATGAAACATTAGACTTTTTAAAACGTGTTTTTGAAGAAAAAAATGTGGTAGGTTTTGATTTGATGGAGCTTTGTCCTAACGAGAATCACCCGGCTTCTAATTTCTTAGCAGCCAAGCTTTACTACAAAATGTTAAGCTATAAATTTGCTGACAACAACGATAACTTTGACGAGGAAGACGACTTCGCCGATGACAATCAATCATATACTAAATTTAACGCTAAATTTGACGATGAATATGAATAAAGGCCCCATTTCTCAATTTATAGAGAAATACTATCTACATTTTAATGCCGCTGCGCTAGTTGATGCGGCCAAAGCATACCAAGAGCAACTAGAAAAAGGAGCTAAAATGTTGGTTTCTATGGCAGGTGCTATGAGTACCGCTGAAATTGGTAAAATTTTTGCCGAAATGATTCGACAAGATAAAGTACACATAGTTTCCTGTACCGGTGCCAATTTAGAAGAAGATATTATGAACCTGGTGGCACACAACCACTACAAACGCGTGCCGCATTACCGCGATTTAACTCCGGAACAAGAACGAGAACTCTTAGACAATCACCTAAACCGAGTAACCGATACATGCATTCCGGAAGAGGAAGCATTTAGACGCCTTCAAGATCACATCTTTAAAATTTGGAAAGATGCCGAAGAAAAAGGAGAGCGTTATTTTCCGCATGAATTTATGTACAAACTCTTATTGAGCGGTGTTTTAGAACAATATTACGAAATAGACGTTAAAGACTCATGGATGTATGCCGCGGCTCAAAAAAACCTTCCTATAGTGGTGCCCGGATGGGAAGACAGTACTATGGGCAATATTTTTGCCAGCTATGTATTAAAAGGAAAATTAAAGGCCAGCACCATGAAAACCGGGATAGAATACATGGCTTTCCTAGCTAAATGGTATCCTAAAAACAGTGCTAATGGTATAGGATTCTTTCAAATTGGAGGCGGTAGTGCCGGTGATTTTCCTATCTGTGTAGTGCCTATGCTCTACCAAGATATGGAACAAACCGACACGCCTTTTTGGAGCTATTTCTGTCAGATTAGTGATTCTACTACTAGTTATGGAAGCTATTCCGGAGCCGTACCCAATGAAAAAATCACTTGGGGAAAATTAGATATAGACACGCCTAAATTTATTATTGAAAGTGACGCTACTATCGTTGCTCCACTTGTTTTTGCCTATCTGTTAGCTATGTAAAATGAGGCTAATACTCTGAAAAGCCCGACAGGATTATGAAAACCTGTCGGGCTTTTTTAGGTATAATAAAATCAGCGTTTATTTTTTCTGAGTATTTGGCAAGGTAGTTAGCTCGTGAAAAAGAGCTTCTAAATTTTTAAGTTTTTGATTCATCTGAAGGATTTTCAGCCCATTCTCTTGCGCAAAATCAAAAACAGCTGGCCGGCGGTCTTCCGGGGTATCAAAGGTTAATTCATAAAAAAAGGAACCAACAGCATTATCTATGTGTTGTAAATTAGGAATGCGTTTTAACGCCACTCCTTCTACTCTATAATCAAATTCTACCTGAACAATTTGCTCTTGCTGACTACGCAGCTCTTTTAATTTTTTATCGGCTACAATTTGTCCTTTGTGAATTATCAACACCCGATCGCACACCGCCTCTACCTCTTGCATAATATGCGTAGAAAGTAATACCGTCTTGGTCTTACCAATTTCTTTCAGTAAACTTCTTATTTCTATAAGCTGATTAGGATCTAGCCCCGTAGTAGGTTCATCTAAAATAAGTACTTCCGGGTCGTGTAACAAGGCAGCCGCCAACCCTACTCGCTGACGATAGCCTTTAGACAATTGTTCTATTTTTTTATGGGCCTCTACAGACAGACCGGTGAGCTTTATTATTTCTTCTATTCTGTCTTTCGTACAATGATGAATACGCGCATAAAATTGTAAGTATTCGCGTACATACATTTCAGTGTACAACGGATTGTGTTCGGGCAAATAACCTATTTGTCGTTGCAGTTGTTGTTTATTGGCTTTTATAGGCACATCATTTACGAAACCCGCTCCGGAAGTAGCTGAAAGAAAACCAGTTAGTATTTTCATAGTGGTAGATTTTCCGGCTCCATTGGGTCCCAAAAACCCCACTACTTCTCCTGTTTCAATCGTAAAAGAAATACCCTCTAATGCCTTCTGCTTTCCATATATTTTTGTAATGTCTTCTACGCGTATACTCATAAATCAATTTCTTTTCCTTCTCTTTTGGCGGCTTCATTTCTTCGCATAACGGCCGTTCTTTTATAGTTTGAATCGCCGTATTCCTTTTTGTAAATCTTGATAATCAAAATAAAAAGCGAGATAAGCAACGGTCCAAAAATCAATCCGATAAATCCAAAAAGCGGTACCCCTACAATTACTCCAAACAACGTAATTAACGGGTGGACATCATCTAATCGCTTCAATACAAAAAGCCGTATAATATTATCGGTTGAGCCTACCACCACAAGACCATAAATAAGAATACCGATGGCTTGTGTTGTATCTCCATATGCCAGTAACAAAAGGAAAACCGGCACAACTCCTAACAATGTCCCTATAAACGGAATCATAGATCCTATAGTTGTAATAACAAACCAAAAAAATGGGTCGGGTACATCAAAAATCCAGAAACCAATCAATGCAATAATTCCTTGGCATAAAGCTACCAAAGGGATACCAATGGCATTGGCTTTTACCATACTTGTACTTTCTTTACCTATCAAACTCAAGTTGTCATCATCTATAGGAATATATGCCGCCACCACCTTGTCTAATCGGTTTCTGTACATTAGCATATAATAAAAAACAAAATACATCACCCCAATAGAAATTACAATGGTAAATGTGTTTCCTGCCAAAGCTTGTACACTCTCCGAAACCCATGCGGTTACCTTATCTGCATTTATTTGCGAGAGAATATCTATATTATATACTTGATTGATGTGATTTATTTGCTGTTTTACGGCAGCCACAAGCCTAGTTGAATTATTAACCGCTTGCCCCACCTTAGAACCCAATAAACTGATAATACCTGCTATAGGTAACAAAATAACCACAAAAGAAAACACTATAAGTGAAAATGCCGCTAAACTCCGATTCCATCCTTTATGCACCAGCTTACGCATCCAATTTTTAAATAAAACATATAACGTAATCGCTCCCAAAATACCTCCTAAATACGGCGCAACTTCATTAAAGATAAGCACCCCAAAAAACACAATGAGTAAAAGAGTAAACAGTTGACGTATTAAAGCTGGACTTATTTTTTTCATAAATAGTAAATGTAAAACGAGCCTGTCTTGTATAATATTATTAGAAACTATAATGGACTCTTTAAAAAGCCTTTTTATAGAGAAAACTATACAAATATAATTATTTTGGTGTATTTTTCTTTACAGTTAGAATTATGTATATATCCAATTTAATTTGGAAATATTCCAATTATTTGTATATTCGAGCTATGGAAAATGACATTGTTTTACAACGTTTTAAAGAAGTGCGATTAGAGCAGCACCTTACACAAACTGAATTTGCCCAAAAGTTAGGAATAGGCAATACCACGGCAGATATTGAACGTGGTCGTACTAAGCTATCTGGTGAAACCATTAAAGAATTACTCAAACAATTTGGCATTAATCCTTTATGGATTTATGGAGAAAGTAACCAAAAACGCCTCAATCTTACCCAGCTAAACACCGTACCAAAAGTAATTTCTGTTGATTCACAAGGGCAAGAAAATATGACTTTAGTAAACCAACACGCTTCAGCCGGATACCCACAAAATATTCGCGAAACCGGATGGCATCAACAATTACCCGCTTTTCAACTCCCGCTACCACAATTCAAAAATGCTACTTATAGAGGTTTTCAAATTGAGGGAGATAGTATGGAACCTCATTTTCATACAGGGGAATGGGTTTTAGCAAAAGCTATTGATAATATTGAACATGCCAATGACGGAAAAGTTTATGTAGTAGTTACAGAAGATTCTGTATTGATAAAAAAGTTACATAAAATACCTCAAAGCAAAACAACCATCAAACTAATTTCTCTCAATTCTGAATACGCTCCTTTTGAGGTTGCCTTACAAGATATACAAGAACTTTGGCAAGTAAACAGCAAACTCACCTTCTCAGTAGACACCCCTACCGAAAGCCATCTCTTACAAGAATTAAAAGCTTCTATGAAAGAATTAAAAGAGGAACTGAAACAATTTAAAAAACCGCAAGCAAAAATATAAATTAAGCCGTTTTTTACCGGCACGCATTTCATCAATCGGTGTCTTTCCAATTCCACCATTTTAGCTTTTCCGGTTCTTGCAATTCAGGTGGAGTTTCAGCATAATAAACCGCACAGCGAAACGTGTAAAGCAAGCAACGATCTTGAACACTGCCCACAAAAGCATTAGACATAGTGTACAATTCATCGGGGTTGGCGCCTTTTAAATCAGAAACTTGCCGAATTCCAATAGTATACAAATCTACCGCAATAGATTTTCCAACCCCCGGAATACTTTGTAAGTTTTTAAGGCTTTCTGTTTTGGTCATAACACTACTACTATTTATTATTCAAACCTTTTCCCCCACAATATGAGGAACGCCTGTTGTGCATTTATAAAAATCTAAGTTAGGTAAAAATATCACATTCACACTTATTTAAATTATTCTACATCAAAATTTTGTAGAGATTATAAACCAAAATAGACCCTCTTTCGAAGGTCTATTCTAGCAAAAAAAAGCGTTTAGCCTACTTTATTTTAAGTAAGCCGAATACATCCACATCAATTTTTCCTGTTCGCGGATATAATCACTTAAAAGACTATTTGTTCCTTCATCATCGGCTTCAGCAGTCAATTCTAATAACTTGCGTTGAATAGGCAATAAGGTTTGAAACGCATTCAATATTTCAGAAACAGCTGTTCTCCCCTCAGAAACCTCGCCGCTTTCTTCTATTTTAGATAGCGAAAAATAGCCGGAAAACTGATGTTTGGGAAAACCACCTAAGGTTAATATTCGTTCAGCAATCTCATCTATTTTTATTAATAAATTATTGTATAATTCTTCAAACTTAGCGTGTAGTTCAAAAAACTGTTCTCCCACTACATGCCAGTGATAGCCTCTCACGTTTTGATAAAAAACGGAATAATGTGCTAAGAGTTCATTTAATTTCTCGTGGATTTCAACTGCTTTCTTGTTATCTAATCCGATAAAACTCTGATTTTCCATTTTATTTCATTTTAAAATTAGTGTTACTAGTGTAAATCAAAGCGGTCGGCTTCCATTACTTTCACCCAAGCTTTGATAAAATCTTTAACAAATTTTTCGTTGTTATCATCCTGTGCATAAACCTCCGAATAAGCTCGTAAAATAGAATTTGATCCAAACACCAAATCAAGTCTTGTAGCATCCCACTTCAACTCATTTGTGGTACGGTCTATAAGGTGATAATGATTTTTGCCGGTCATAATCCAACGGTTATTCATATCTGTTAGGTTAACAAAGAAATCATTACTTAGCACTCCCGGAGTTTCTGTAAGCACACCTTCCTTTGTTCCACCAAAATTGGTATCTAACACACGCATTCCACCTACAAGAACTGTCATTTCAGGGGCTGTTAATCCCATTAATGCCGCACGAGCAAGCAATAATTCTTCAGGAGATGTATCAAAATCTTCTTTCAGATAATTTCTAAATCCGTCGTGTATAGGTTCTAAATAGGCAAAGCTGTCTGCATCTGTCATCTCTTCGGTAGCATCTCCACGCCCGGGATGGAAGGGTACTTCTACCTCAACGCCGGCTTTCTTAGCAGCTTGTTCTATAGCCGCACTTCCTCCTAAAACAATTAAATCGGCTATACTCACTTCTTTAGGAAAGTCTTTCTGAATGCCTTCTAATACAGCTAGCACTTTTTCTAAACGTTTCGGCTCATTGGCTTCCCATTGGCGTTGTGGAGCTAGTCGAATACGACTGCCATTGGCCCCTCCGCGGTAATCGCTTTTCCTAAAGGTACGTGCACTATCCCAGGCGGTATTAATAAGCTCCGTTTGCGTTAGTCCTACATTTAAAATTTGCGTTTTTAAGGTCTGAATATCATGCGCATTCAAGTTATAATTTCCTGCAGGTACCGGATCTTGCCAAATTAAATCTTTTTGAGGTACTTCAGGTCCCAAATAGCGTGTTTTAGGTCCTAAATCTCTATGCGTCAATTTAAACCAGGCTCTAGCAAATACTTCATTAAAGTATGCTGGATCTTTATAAAATTTATCTGATATTTTACGATAAATCGGGTCGTCTTTTAGTGCTATATCAGCGTCGTTCATCACCGGATTACGGCGTACCCCATCAAGGTGTGCATCCATTGGCATATCTTTTTCTTTAATATTTACCGGTTCCCATTGATTTGCACCCGCCGGGCTTATGGTAAGTTTCCACTCATATTCTAACAACAAATAAAAATATTCGTGATTCCATTTATTGGGGGTCGTTGTCCAGGCTCCTTCTATCCCACTATAAACTGCATTTTGCACCTGACCATCTTTGTCATTTTTATTCATCCAGCCTAAGCCTTGCGCTGTAATATCAGCCCCTTCAGGAGCCTCTCCTAAGTCTCTCGTATCACCATTACCGTGCATTTTACCTACGGTATGTCCTCCTGCAATCAGTGCAACCGTTTCCTCGTCGTTCATAGACATTTCGGAAAAAGTTTTGCGCACATCTAAGGCTGTTCGCATCGGGTTGGGTTTTCCGTCAACCCCTTCCGGATTCACGTAAATCAACCCCATCTGCACAGCTCCCAGCGGTTTTTCAAGCGAAGTTCGGTCGCGATCATCGGCATAACGGTTTTTGGTAGCAGCCAACCATTCTTTTTCAGGCCCCCAATAAGCATCAATTTCGGGTTGCCAGATATCTTCACGTCCTCCACCATATCCAAACGTTTTAAAGCCCATAGATTCATAGGCCACATTGCCAGCAAGGATAAATAAATCAGCCCAAGATATTTTATTTCCATATTTCTTTTTTATTGGCCATAACAAGCGGCGTGCCCTATCAAGCCCTGCATTATCAGGCCAGCTACCAATAGGAGCAAATCGTTGGTTGCCGGTATTACTTCCACCGCGTCCGTCAACCTTACGGTAGGTACCGGCACTGTGCCACGCCATACGAATAAACAATCCGCCATAATGACCGTGATCAGCTTTTAACCACGATTGGTCTTGCGTCATTAATTCGGTCAAATCTTTTTTTAACGCCTCAAAATCCAGGCTCTCAAAAGCCTTTTTATAATCAAAATCAACATTCATCGGGTTGCGTTTTTGATCATTCTGAGCCAAAATATCAAGATTTAGCGCATTAGGCCACCAATCGGTTGCCTTGTCTTTAGTCGTCGTGTTTGCACCGTGAAAAAACGGGCATTTTCCTGTTGAGTTTTCCATAGTAAGCAGTTTAAAAATTGATTTTCAATTATTTATAGACAAATATAGAGATTTTGTTATTATTAATCAAATTGATATATTTGTACACATTATTTATTAAATCAATATGACATTACAACAAATAAAATATGTATTGGCTTTAGACAGTTATCGGCATTTTGTTAGAGCAGCAGAAAGTTGCTATGTGACCCAATCTACCTTAACCATTCAGGTAAAAAAATTAGAAGACGAAATAGGTACTACCTTATTTGACCGAAGCGTTCAACCCTTAGCACCTACTCCTATGGGGGAAACATTTATTGGAAAGGCTCGGCAAATAGCTCAAGAAATACAAAGTTTAAAAGATAGTTTTAATAATGAATATAAACAAACGGAAGGGCGTTTTAAAGTAGGTGTTATTCCCACTTTAGCACCTTATCTTTTACCTTTGTTTTTAGGAGAGTTTTTAGAGGCACACCCTGAAACTAGTTTAGACATACAAGAATTAGAAAGTGAAACTATTTTAGCTTATATCAAACAAGGGCAACTCGATATTGGTTTGCTTTCAACACCTACCAACGAGAAAACTATTATAGAAATTCCTTTGTTTTACGAACCCTTTCTACTTTTTGCTCATCAAAATAATATGTTATTACAAACTAAAGGTCGAATAAGCATAGACCAGTTAGACACCGATAAAGTCTGGTTATTGGCTAAAGGCCATTGTTTCAGAAATCAGATGGAAAATATTTGCGATTTATCGGCTGAAACTTGCAGCATCGATAATTTGGCTTTAGAAGGGGGTAGTATTGAAACTTTAAAACGAATGATTAAACGGACTTCCGGTTATACGTTGATTCCTGAACTATCTGTCAATCAACCTGAAGATAGCCCCAATCTTAAACGCTTTATAGAACCCGAACCGGCCAGAGAAATAAGTTTGGTCGTACATAAAAATTATACCAAACACTTACTTCTAAAAGAGTTAAAAACAGCCATTTTAAACAAGATTCCCTCTCAATTTAAAAATGCACGTCAATTTAAAGCAGCTACTTGGCGGTAAATACTTACTATGCATTACTCATTTAAATGAGTCTCTATTGTGGTTTCTAAAAAATCAGCATAAACTTTGAGAGGCACTTCTAATAAAGTCTTTTCTTTTCGGGTTAATTTTTTAAATGAAGTTAAGGTTATGACGGTTTTTGATTTTAATCGTTTTCGTTTCCAAGTGCCCACCACTTGTCCGTTAATGACTACCGTTCCCAAAAACATTCCGTTGTTACCGGGTACAATTTTTTGAGCATACTGTGCCGGCAAAGCTGCTGATCGGTCTTTATAGCCTAACATAAACTCATCAAAGCCCGGTAACAAAAAGGCTTGTTCTTCAGCTAGAGGTGTTACTTGTATGCTTTTGTCATAGTAGTACGTTATACCTTCTACTTCTATTTGTTTTATATACTTCTGAATCATTTCTAGACCCAGTCTACCGTCTTTTTGGGTCAAGCCCGACCACCAGCAAAAATCATCTAAGCTCGCTGGACCGTGGCTGATAAAGTAACGTTTACAGAGTTCTGCCAAAGCTTTTTCACGGGATATTTTGATTCTAGGTGCCCAGTCCTGCAACAAACCAATGCTTTGTTGTTTTCCCTCCATGGGACCGATAAACAGAACGCCTCTTAAAGCAAGTGTTATCAAAATGTGATATCCACGTCCTGTTTTTGTAGAAATACCCTTACTCTCCAAAAGCTCCATTGCTTGCAAACGAGAAAGCAGTTGTTTTCCTTTAAGGGCTGCTGTAAAAATCTTCTCTGTTTTTAAAAATATTTTTTCATCTAGACCCAAATTAGTTCTTCGCCGGCGCATAGAACGGAGCATCCGTTTACTAGACAAGGCTACTTGCCATGGCGCATCTTTCGTAGGAATGAGATGAATGGTACCGCGCTGTGGCCAAGTGCGTAATACGTTTATATTTTCTAACTCCTTAACAATTTGCTGTTGCGTCAATCTTGTACGCAAACCCAATGCCCACAAAACATCATAATAATTTTGCCCTTGCATAGCTCCCATATAGCGAGCTGTTGCCTCCAGGGTATTATATTTTTGGAATGCAATTCCTTGGGCTTCCAGTCTGAGTTGAGCGATAGTTTTTGGACTCATACGTTATAACGGATGTTTTTGAGCCTCTAATATACATTTTCTAGCCAAAACTGAGTGTTATAACAAATTTATTGGAGGCTATAATACATAACGGAGTATCAGCAGGTCTCTGAGACATGCAAGTATCTTATTAAAAACCATGAGCTAATGGAGAAACGGGAATTTATACCAAACCATATTTTACAGCAACTAAATGAACGACTCTATAAATAATTAAACAAGCTTAAAAAAACTGAGCTATTATTAATAACTCGGCTTTGTATTTTGCGGTAGTATTTTTATTTTTGAGTTGAATGAGTAACATCCAAAGTCCAGTCGGGCGTTTTGATTCCATTTTCGGTAAAGGCTCTATACACGAGTTCACGAACTCCAAAAAATACGCTGTAATAATCAGCCTCTGCTTGGCGCGGATTTTTGGGGTCGAATGGGGTGATTTTTATGCGTGGCCATAAAACAATCATAGGGCCATCAGAAGTGAGATCAGTAATGCGAGCCGTGGGAGCCGGATCTTTTAATACTTTAGGGTGAGAAAGCATAGCTTCCATCGCTATTTTCTGCATAAATTCAAAGTCAGTACCGTCCCATACGGGTAATTTAATATCTATACGCAAATTCTCTTGGTCAGTGTAATTGGTAATAGTTCCAGTGCTTAGAGGGCCATTAGGAATGTGGATGGTTTTGTTTTGAGAGGTTAGGACGGTCGTGTCAACAAGACCGATTTCTTGTACAATTCCAAAAGAATTTTGAGCTTCAATAAGGTCGCCAACCCTAAATGGTTTTAAAATCAAAATCATGACCCCACCCGCAAAATTACCCAATGTTCCGTTTAAGGCACCACCAATGGCTAAACCGGCACCCGCTAATAGTGCCGCAAAACTAGTAACGTCAACGCCAAGAACGGAGATGATTGTTAAGAACAAGAGAAGCATCAAACTTACTTTGACAATAGAGGCCGCAAATTTGTGTAAAGAATGGTCTAATTTTCTCTTTTTAAGTAGTTTTATAATTATTTGAGAAATGCGCGCAATGGCCCATTTCCCTATAAAATAAATCAAAAAAGCAGCGATTAGTTTAGGAGCATAGTCAATAGCCATATTTTTAATATGTTCTATATTATTAAACATGCCACTTATTTCATTTTGAGTAGTTTGCTCTGCTGCTATGGGGGTCGATATCGATGCTATGAAAAAAGATAAATTCATACGGTGTCTCTTCTGTAATTGGGTTAGGTATAGACGATTATTTTTTAGAAAAACAAGAGGTAATAATCTAGCTTAAAAATGATTTTTCGTACACTCTGGGCACAAAAATACTTTTTTTTGAGTTTAAAGCTGTAAACAAAATTGTAAAAATAAGACTTAAGCTACGGGGCTTAATTTTGAATCTATTAAAAGAGAAAATATGAATATAAGAAACGTATAACTTCAAGACTCCAGTCTTTTTCTTTTAGTGTTCTATTAGCTATATAAACCGGTATGGGAAATCTGTTTATAGGTTTTGTTTAAAGAAGGTTTACTTATCTATAAAAAGAAACCTGCCTACCGTCAAAAATCCCTGAAAAAAAAAGCGGTAGGCAGGTAAACAAAACAACTCTTCTTGTTTGTTATTCACATTAAAGTTGTAAACATTTTAACAGCTAACTCGTACTTGTTACCTTAATGCAAAAGTAAAACTAGGCATATTTATCTTTGCCACATACCCTTATCTAGTTTTCAACCCCACTTAATTAGAATTTAGATTATTTTTATTAGAATTTGGTATTCCTCTCTGTTTCAGTAAAATCAGTACTATTTTACGAAAACGCCCTACTTAATTGAGTGCACTACACTTAGTTTTAGTATATTGAGGCAATAAAGCCACAAAACTATTTTCTATGAAATTTTCACATTTCTTATCTATAATTCCCAAATTACAACAGCTTGATACAGATGGAATTAAAGCTCATGAAGCACTAGCTCCGACTGATAGAGAAATCAACTATAAAAAAGAAGAGCTGTTAAATAAATCTCCCCAAAATGCTGGCGTAATGGCTTTGTTTTATCCTAATAAAGCCGAGGAAACTATGCTTATTCTCATTTTACGAAAAACCTACAAAGGAGTACACTCCGGCCAAATAGGATTTCCGGGGGGTAAAGAAGAAATCCGCGACCAAGACATACAAGAAACCGCTCTGAGAGAGACGTATGAAGAGGTGGGGGTCCGTCCTAGTAGTGTTATAACAATCAAACAACTATCTGAGCTCTACATTCCTACTTCTAATTTTTGGGTACACCCATTTGTGGGATACGTAAAAAACACACCTCAATTTAAGCGTCAAGAGAGTGAGGTAGAAGAATTACTCCCTATTAGTATAGATGACTTTTTAAACGACAAAAACCTAGTTACTCAAAAGCTTACCACACATACTGGCAAAGAAATACAAGTACCCGCTTTCTCTCTAAACCAGAAGATTATATGGGGGGCTACCGCTATGATGCTTAACGAAGTGAAATCATTGCTTCGCAAAGCACAGTAACCGGCTAAATTTGTATCTTTAGCCGCGCATTTATGAAATGCTAAATTATGAGTTTATTCAAACAAGATCCCTTTGGGAATATCATCTTCTTAAAAAAATGGTTAATCCGTTTTTTGGGGGTTATGACACACCGGCGTTATCGCGGGTTTAACGAATTGCAAATAGAAGGTTCTGAAATTATAAAAGATTTGCCGGATAAAAATGTACTCTTCATTTCTAACCATCAAACATATTTTGCAGACGTGGTGGCTATGTATCACGTTTTTAATGCCAGCTTGAGCGGAAGAATAGACTCCATTAAAAACATCGGCTATATCTGGCGCCCAAAAACAAACCTGTATTATGTTGCTGCTAGAGAAACCATGCGTTCAGGGCCCTTAGCACGTGTTCTTTCATATGGTGGAGCCGTAAAAATTGAACGCACTTGGCGAAAGGCTGGGAAAAATGTTAAACGCCCTGTTAAAATGAAAGATGTAACCAATATTGGCAAAGCTTTAGACGATGGTTGGCTCATTACTTTTCCCCAAGGCACTACCACCCCGTGGAAACCTCTACGTAGAGGCACCGCTTTTATTGTAAAACAACACAAACCTGTTGTTATACCAATCGTAATCGACGGCTTTAGACGCTCTTTTGACAAAAAAGGTATCCGTATAAAAAAACGGGGGATCCTTCAATCTATGGTTATCAAAAAACCACTAGAATTTGACTACGAAAATGAGTCTATTGAGAGTATACTGAAAAAAATGGAGTATGCCATTGAACAACACCCTTCTTTCTTAAAAGTAATCTCTAAAGAAGAACTCAAAATTCAAGAAGAACTCAATAAACAACGACACTACGGATACAAAGAAGGAGCAGAGGATTCTAAAAAAGATTAAGCTATAACGTTTATTCTAAAGGTTTTCCTCATCTACTGAGGTTGATGTTTCCATTTTTCGTTCTAACTCTTCCTGAAACTCATCCATTACCGGGCGTACCGTTGATTCCGGCAAATCTGCAATACGAATGTACATTAGCCCATCTACAGAATTATTAAACAACGGATCTACATTAAATGCCACTACCCTAGCGTTTTGTTTGATATATTTTTTGAGCAATACCGGCATCCGAATATTGTCGGGTTCTAACTCATCAATAAGCTTGTCAAATTTATTAAGATCGGCCTTACTCTCATCAAACACAAAATCTTTATCAGCATCTTTTAATTTCACCTTAAACTCCTTTTTTGGGTGAACATATTGTGCCACATACGGGTCATAAAAATGCGATTTCATAAATTCAATCATCATCGATTTTGAAAAATGAGAAAATTTATTGCTGATACTTACCCCGCCAATAAGGTATTTGTTCTCCGGAAAACGTAAGGTACAGTGTACAATTCCTTTCCATAAATAAAACAAAGTGGTGGGTTTTCGTTGATATTCTTCAATAATAAACGCTCGTCCCATCTCTATAGATTCACTCATTAGTTTATAGAGTTCAGGCTCAAAACGAAAAAGTTTTTGTAAATAAAAACCGTCTATTCCATACGTCTTAAAAATTTCCTTTCCCATCCCCATACGGTAAGCTCCTACAATTTTATGGGCTTGGTTATCATATAAAAATAGATGATGGTAATACTCATCAAATTCATCTAAATCTGTAGCCTGATTAGTACCTTCTCCAATAGCCCTAAAAGTGATTTCTCGCAAGCGCCCTATTTCCTGTACAATATTAGGAATGTCTTTCTTTTCTGCCAGAAAAACCTCGTAGTTCTTACTATTTAATAAACGTTTGTTATTTTCTCTACAATAAGCTATCTCTACCTCCATCAAATCTTTGGCAGTAGCCTTTGCAATCTTCTTAGGCGAACGAGGAAGATGAATATGACGTGGAATATTGGCCAGCAAGCTTTTTTTATCAAACCCGCTAGACAACATATATGTTTTTTTACGCAAGAAAAAACAAAATTCATCTATGTCTGCATACTCTTTTTGTACTGCTACAGAAATGGGGTTGCCAATACGTACTTTAATATCGCGCCTGTACTGAGAAAGCATCTCGCTAGGCAATTTGGCTGTACGTAATGAACCACTAATTTTAGCCAATCTATAAAAAGAAGAGCTATTCTTTGCATGAAAATAGATAGGAACCACCGGAACCTCCGCTTTTTTAATCAGCTTTATGGCTTCGAGTAACCAAGGTTTATCTACAATCGTTTTATCTACTTTGGTTGTAGAAACTTCTCCGGCCGGAAAAATACCCAATGGTTTTTCTTGTTGAAGTTGTTGAAATGCCTCTTTTATTCCGGATAGACTAGATTTTGCTTCTTTCCTATCTTCAAAAGGGTTTACCGGCATTATATAAGGATCTAGCGGTTTTAATCGTTGAAGCAAAAAATTGGCCATTACTTTATAGTCCGGGCGTCTTTCAATGAGTAGTTTCATTAAAATCATACCGTCTATAGCACCTAATGGATGATTAGAAATGGTAATGAATGGCCCCTGTTTAGGGATTCGTTTTAAATCTTTTTCCGGTATCTCATAGACCACCGAAAGATAGTCCAAAACAGCTGTCAAAAAATCTACGGCCTCTAAGTGTTTGTGCTTATCATAAATCCTGTTAAGTTCACTTAGGCGCGTAAGATGAATTACAGTAGCTCCTATGGCTGTTCCCAAAAAACCCAATTTACTCAAATTGAGTCCCTGGGCTACTTCTTTAGCACTAACGATTGGCATGTTATTTTACGCTTAAGCTATCAAATATAGTATAATCTGTGGTATATCTTGTTTAATTTTTGGTTACAAATTGAATAGTACCTCGCGTACGCTGCTCTAACAGCACCGTTTTATCCGCGTTAATACGCTCTATTGCTGCCTGATTAAAATGTCGAATGGTGTAAAGCGAAACATCTCTATTATAGCTTACTTTAAATTTATGACGCAACTGCTCTACCAATTTTCCGGCTTTTTTAAATTTATTATCTATACACACCGAAAAACTAATGGCTGAATTTTGAATAAGGTGAACTTTAGTTTGATATTTGTGAAAAAGAGCAAAAACTTCACTAATATTTTCTTCTACGAAAAAGGAAAAATCTTGTGTTGAAAGCGATAATAATATCAACTCTTTCTTCACAATATAACAAGGTATTTCCGGCAATATTTCAGCCCCATTTCCTACCGTAGTTCCTTCTTCATTACTATTGATAAACGATTTAACGAACAATTTAATCCCCTTACGTTGAAGCGGTTGTATGGTTTTAGGATGAATTACGGAAGCTCCATAAAACGCCAACTCTATTGTTTCTTGATAAGAAATTTGTTCTAACAATGTAGTTTCTGAAAACTCTCGCGGATCAGCATTTAATACGCCGTCTACATTTTTCCAAATACTTACATTTTCAGCATCTAAGCAGTACGCAAAAATTCCGGCAGTATAGTCACTACCCTCTCTTCCCAAAGTGGTGGTCCAGTTGTTTTCGTCTGCTCCTATAAACCCTTGTGTAATGACCAAGTCTTGCCCCTCAACAGCTGCCTTAATTTGTTTTTCGGTTTCTTGCCAATCTACTTTAGCATCGCGATAAGTTGCATTTGTTTTAATCAGCGTACGTGCATCTAGCCACATGTTTTGCATTCCTTCTTCCACAAGATAGTTGCTTACAATAGTTGTACTCAACAACTCACCAAAAGGCACCACCTGATCGTACACATAGTCATAATTTGTAGATCTATTAAGCTCTAAAAAAGCTTTTAAATCATTAAAAAAACGTGTCATTTTTTTAAAAACAGGATGCTCTTTTTTAAACAATTCACTGCAAATAGCTAGATGAAAATTATTTACAAAATCTATAGATTTCATCAACAACTCGGGTTCATCAAAATAGCTGTGAACTACTCGTTCTAAGGCGTTTGTTGTTTTGCCCATAGCCGAAATAACCACCACTTTTGGGGTGTAATTATTTTCTTTTAAAATGCGTAATACATTCTTTACGCCCATAGCATCCGCTACGGATGCCCCTCCGAATTTAAAAACCTGCATAAAATTTAATGAATTATAGGTGATTTTTGAGAACGGAGATCAATTCTTTAGCTTCCTTAGCGCCCTTATGGCGCCACACCATCTTGCCTTTCTTGTAAATCATTAAGGTAGGAACGCTATCTATCTTTAGCGCATTAGAAAGCTTTCTGTTCTCATTAACGTTTATTTTAACCACTTTGGTATGTGCTTCAAACTCTTCAGCCACAGCAGATAGCACCTCATCTAGTCCTGTCTTTTCTTCATCCTTATCTGTATAAAAATTGATAAGAACAGGAACCTCTAGGTCTAGTAATTCTGCAAATTTTGCCATGCATTTAAAATTTAAATAAAACCAATATTGGTTAATAATCAGCGTTCAAAGATAAAAAACCATTCTTATCAACGCATAAATCTAAAAAAATATTTTATCAAGTTGATGCAATTTTCTTTTTTCTAAGTCGAATAACCGTAATTTCAGGCCAAATACCTACACGCCCCGGATAAGCCAAGTACCCAAATCCGCGGTTTACATTAATATATCTATTTTGTTCTTTGTAAATGCCCGCCCAATATTTATAGCGATATTCTATAGGGCTCCATCGCACAAATCCGGGGATTTCAATACCAAATTGCATTCCATGAGTGTGGCCACTTAAGGTAAGTTGATAATTTTTAGCATCTGATTGAATTTTGTCTCGCCAATAAGAGGGGTCATGACTCAGTACTATTTTAAAATCATCTTTTGTGAGTCCTTCTGCCGCTTTGTCTATATCTCCATATTTAGAAAACCGACCATTTCCCCAGTTTTGCACCCCCACAATATGTATCTTCTGACCATTTCGTTTAATTTCTCGGCGCTCATTAAGCAACAAATCCCATTTCATCTCTTGACGTTGAACGCGTTTCAACTCTTCTAAATTTTGTTGTTTAGCTTCTGCTGAATCCCACTCGTAATAATCGCCATAATCATGATTTCCCAAAATGGAAAATACCCCATCAGGAGCTGAGATTGAACCAAATAAATTTTTCCAGTTGTCTGTTTCTTTGGTACGGTTATTTACCAAATCGCCTGTAAAAAAGATAACATCGCTCTTTTGTTGCTTAATCAAATCAACTCCATAGGCAATTTTTTCTTTGTTGTCAAAACTACCGCAATGAATATCACTAATTTGAGTAATCTGATAGCCGTCAAAAGCATCGGGAAGATCTTCAAACACCAAATCATAACGCAAAACTCTAAAATCATATTTTCCTTTATACATACCATATAACAAAGAAGCAAACGGAATAGCAGCCAACCCCAATGCTATTTTAGCCACAAAACTACGACGCGAGGGCATATAGAACTCTCCTGTTTTGTAGGTGCGCTTCGTAAAAAAGCCTATTAAGGCACGGGCAATATCTTCGGCAAACATAAAAACCACCACCACAATTTGGGCCAACACCAATGCTAAAATAAACCCGAAGGCATAAGCGCGAGCTCCTTGAAAAACTTCTGCCTTTTCCGGCTGAAGCATACGAGCAAAAAAATTAACAATGATGATCGTCGAAATAAGGAGATACAGATAGCGAATCCATTTTATTTTGGTAGCTGCTTTTACTGCTTGATAGGCATAAATAGTCAGTAAAACCAGCACAACAAAGGCTATAGCTAACAACATGAAATTTCATTTTCTTTGAGTTTACTAAATTAAATGAAAAAATAGTGAGCACTCAGAATTTTATGGTTTTTTAACGTAAAAAATGTTTACTTTTGCTGGAAATCTAAAACATAAAATTATGGCAGTAGAATTTACAGATGCTAATTTTGAAGAAAAAGTATTGAAAAGCGATAAACCTGTTATGGTAGATTTTTGGGCAACTTGGTGCGGTCCTTGTAAAATGGTAGGGCCTATCATTGAGGAAATTGCCGAAGAATATGAAGGAAAAGCCGTGGTTGGCAAAATGGATGTTGATGCTAACCAAGAGTTTGCCGCTAAATACGGCGTACGCAATATTCCTACCGTTTTATTATTTAAAAACGGAGAAATGGTGGCTCGCCAAGTAGGTGCTTCTCCAAAAACAGCATACACTAAAGCAATAGAAGAAAATCTATAGGTTTTCTATAACTTACATTTATTTAATCAGAGTAGCTGCCTCAATGTTATGAGGTAGCTACTTTTTTTGTGGAAAGGGTCGTTGTACTTTTTTAGAATTAATCTAAATTAATTTATATTATCTCCGCTTCTTGACGTAAATTTGCCTCAGATATGAAGCAGGTCAGGATTCATAAAATAGTTGCTTCACTCGTCTTGAGTGTTATCCTTCTTCTCCAAACTTTCCCTAAAACTTTGGTCATTATAGATTATTACATGCATACTGCAGAATACGCTGCCCTTTGTGTAAACAAGATGAACCCAGAAATGCATTGTAATGGCACCTGCCAAATGGATAAAAAATTACAGAAAGTTGGTCATTCACAATCTAAACAACCACAGCAAGAAAAATTTGAGCTATCAATAGTTTACATTCCGGTATATCATTATATAAAAGCCCCAATATACATTACTACTCACCACAAATCGGTCTTTCCACCTCTATCAAAGTTAACCCCTAAAAACCAACCACATTTCGTCTTCAGGCCTCCACAACTGTTGGTTTAATTTTTTTCTACAGCTTTGAGCGTTGCAAAAATACAGGAGCATCTCTGTAACTTTTTTGCGGTGTAGCTATCCAATTATATACAACGTTTTATTTCTACGCAGGTTTATTAATAAACCCTGTCTGCAAATGCGGTAAAATGAAAGACTTTATAAAAGCAATATTAACCTCTTTATTGTGCTCACTCGTATTGTTGCAAACTTTTCCTAAGAGTTTGGTGGTGCTTGATTATTTTGTAAACACAGCCAAATACGAGGCGCTCTGTATTAATAAAACACACCCCGAAATGCATTGTGACGGTGCCTGCCAAATGGACAAAAAGTTACAAAAAATTGACCATTCTCAGCAGCATCAACCACAATCAGAAAGAACCGAAACAAGCGTTGTTTACCTCCCTTCTGTCGATAGCTTTCAACAGTTCATCTTCTTATCACCCATACCAAAAAACAACTATCCGCCTCTACTACAAAATAAACCGCGCAGAAGACCTCTATCTATTTTTAAGCCACCTCAACTATTTTCATGATAAACACTTTTCAGTATTCCTTAGTTAAAAATTAAGAGGATAATCTCCTTGTAAAAAGAATAATCATGAAAATCAATAAAATACCTATATACTCACTTATCACAATATTTATACTGATGATGGGATGGAAAACCCAAGCCCAAAATCATACCCTAAAAGGCTATATATACGATGCTCGTAACCACGAGCCTCTGGCCGAAGCAACCGTCCAACTCAACAATAAACAAACCTCTACTCACACTGATAAAAATGGATTTTTTAAGTTAATTGTAACTCAATCAATAGGAGAAATTGAGGTTTCTCTTATGGGTTACAAAACAAAGCGCGTACAATATAACATTGCTAAGCAACCACTCAGCATAGAGCTAACGGTAAACAACCAGCTTTTAAATGCTGTGGTTATCAAGGCTTTTAGTCAACAAAAAAGTATTAAAAATACGGCCGGAAGCGTGGCTTACCTTTCCAAGAGCAAACTAAAAGAAGGAAGTGGCACCTCTATGCAAATGGCTTTAAACCAGGTACCCGGAGTACGTATGGATCAAAGCAATTTGGGAGACTCTAGAATTTCCATTCGAGGTAACGGCGTGCGTTCTCCTTGGGGCATGCGCAATATAAAAGTGTATGTTAATGGCATACCACTAACCGAAACCGATGGTACAACTCGCATAGAAGCTTTAGATATTCCGGCTTTAGGATCTGCGCAGATTATTAAAGGTCCGGCATCTAGTATCTACGGAGCCGGTACCGGTGGTATTATTAAATTTCAATTAGAACGTTCTACTGTGCAGACACAGGGATTAACAGCTTCTATGGTTTCCGGAGCATACGGTCTGCAACGCGAAGCCTTGATTTACAAAGGGAATTCTGAAAAATTTAATGCGTATGTCTCCTACGGGCAGCAATACTATTCCGGATACCGTGAGCACAGTAGCGATAGACGAAAATTTCTTACCGGAAATTTTCAATTCTTTCCTTCAAACAAGCGTTCTATCACGCTACTTGTTAGCAGAACGAATCAGCGTACTCAAATTCCGGGAGCCCTAACTCGAACCCAAGTAACTGAAAACAGAAAGCAAGCTGCCGCAGCTAATGTTGAAAAAAAAGCAGGACGTATACAAACATGGACGCGCCTGGGCGTGGGACAAAAATATGAGTTCAACCCTCATCTCTCAAATACTACCAGCATATTTACTTATTTCTATGACCTACATCACCCTTTAGTATTCGGCATTATTCGTAATTTTTATCAGAGTTACGGAGGGCGAACCGTTTTTAATTACGACCCACAATTTAACAGCTTTCCGACCACTTTTACTTTTGGCGGAGAATACAACCAAGGAAGAACCAAAGGGTCTATTTATGTGAATGACCATGGAAAAGAAGGAGCGATGTTTAGCAACACCGATTACAAAAACACCATGTTCACGCTCTTTTTACAAGCACAGACACAACTCGGGTCAAAAACAACGCTTACAGCTGGACTGAGTTATAACGGGATGACCTATAACGTGACTGATTACCTTACCCCAGAAGACGGTGGCGTTAAAAAGTTTAATCCACAGGCCAGCCCTCGCATTGCCCTCAGTCATAACTTTGGTAGTTGGCTCTCCCTTCACGGTAGTGTAAGTTATGGATTTTCTCCTCCCACCACCAATCAGATCACCAACGCCAATCAATCTATTAACAAAGATTTGCAAGCCGTAAAAGGCCTCAATTATGAAATTGATGCAAAGGGCTATTTACTCGATCAAAAGTTGAGTTACAGTCTCTCTCTTTACGATATGGAAATGAAGGGTGAACTGATTGCTCAAACCATTTCGCCCGGTATAACCGTTTATCACAATTCAGGAAAAACGAGTCACAAAGGAGTAGAGTTAGGGTTATCTTATCAAGCAATAAAGCAACCTGAAAATAGCTTCTTTACTAAATTTAATCCTTTTCTTGCACTGACTTATGCCGATTTTACTGTTAAAGAATACACCGTCTTAGACAACCAAAACCAAGTAGTAGCCAATTATGCCGGTAATGAGCTTATTGGCGTTGCTCCCTGGACAATCAACACCGGATTTTCATTTAGCACCCAACCGGGTATTTATGGCAATGCTAATTACTATTTTAGTGATAAATATGCCTTAAATGATGCCAATACAGACTACAACAAAGCCTATGCCGTAGTAAATGTAAAATTGGGGTACAAAACTCAGTTTGGAAAACATGTAAAGCTAAATCTTTTTGCCGGTATTAAGAACCTAACCAACGTGCATTACAGCTCTTTTACGGCATTAAATGCGACTGCTCGCAACGGGATGAGCCCCGCTTATTTTAACCCTTCACCGGGTAAAAACGGGTATTTCGGAATAAACTTAAACTATCATTTTTAAATTCTAAGGCCATGAAAAAAATAGCTATAACTTTCTGTTTACTTTTTCTTCTCGTACTCGTAGGTTGTAAACAACCACATCAAAAGAAGAAAAACACCGTAACAACCAACACCAACCAAACCGCTGTACTCATTTCTAATCCACAGAACAAAGCTTCTTGTGTCTTTTTAGCCAGAGACCTACAAGGAAATGTTTATATGAGTTGGGTTGCTATAGACTCGCTGCAAAAAAAGCATTTTTATTATTCAAAGCTTCAAGAGAAGACGCATGTTTTCGGACAGAAAAAAGAGATTCCTATAGCACAAAACGCAGCTATTCACGAAGAAGGAATGCCTAAAATTGCTTTTAAAGGAGATGGAAGCCTCTTTGCCTTATATGAAGTCAGTATTCCTATGAAAGGCAAAAAATGGGGATTAGGAGACATTCGTTACACACAATCTAGCAATAATGGAAAAACATGGAGCGTTCCAAAATCTATTGATCCGCAAGCTTTGGCTCATAAATTGTCCGGTAATTTTACCAATATACGCAGGATTAAAAACGGAGAAATTGGAATTTCTTGGTTAGCTAGCAATGCAAACAGCGGAAAAGAAGGAAGGCTGATAAAATTTGCCCATACCACTTCTACCGGAGGGGTTAGTAGCCCTAAAATAGTAGATACACATACTTGCCAATGTTGTCGTACTGCCATTGCCGGCGGTCTACATGGAAATGTCTATCTTGCTTATAGAGATATTCAACCCGGAAATTATCGAGATATTTCTATTGCAATTTCAAGAAACAACGGAAAAACTTTTGAAAAACCCCTAGATTTTTCTCAAGACCATTGGAAAATTAATGGTTGTCCGCACAACGGCCCGGCCATAACCACAACCAATCAAAAAATATACGTTACTTGGTTTACGAATGGGAAAAATAACACCGGGGTAAACCTTGCTGTACTCGACACACTTGGCACTACACAAACAATCTATAATTTGAGTAAAAATGGGCAATTTATTCAGGTTGATAAGGGGTTAAATGGCAACCCACTTATTGCCTACAATGAGTCTTATCAAGAAGGTTCAGATGTATTTAGCAGAATTGTTGTCTGCCAGCTTAAAAACAATATTTTGTATAAAAAAGAGGTTACACCTATACATATACAGGCATCTTACCCAATGATTATGGCTACAACTAACCACAAAGCAGTAGTGGCTTGGAAAAATAACCAAAAAATATATTATCGTTTAGTTGATTTTCAATCTATTAATACTCCGGTTTTAAACATGCGTGGAGTTGTTATGACTCACTAAATGGCAATTTTATATAAAGGCCCCTTTTAATTAAAATAAGGGGTCTTTATTTTTAATGTAGTACACTTTCAGTAGCCTAAATATTTTTATAAAAAATCAGCAAAAAGAGCTTGCGCAAAAGAGAAACTCATGTATATTTGCCACCGCTAAAAGATACGATATGTATTTGTTTTAGCATACGATCTTAAACGATTTGGTCTGGTAGTTCAGTTGGTTAGAATACATGCCTGTCACGCATGGGGTCGCGAGTTCGAGTCTCGTCCAGACCGCTTTAAATTTGTTGTGTTGGGAACGTTAATAGCGTTCCTTGGTTTATGGAAATAAACCGATGAAGAGCTTTTTCATTATTTTAGTGGAAAGGCTTTTTTGTTTTATATACATTACCAAATCTTCCACTTATATTACTCACTCCCCTTCTTTCTATATTGATTATCGTGGGTTACAATTTTTATATAGAAAAAAAGCCTATAAAAAAACCGCTTCAAAATTAATTCTGAAGCGGTTTGTGATTTTTTAAAATGAACAGTTTTACCCATTCATCGAAATTAAAAATTCTTCGTTGTTTCGCGTATCGCGAATTTTGTTTTTCATAAACTCCATAGCTTCTACCGGGTTCATATCTGCCAGATATTTTCGCAATATCCACAAACGTTGAATCGTTTTTTCATCGTGTAATAAATCATCACGACGAGTACTCGATTTTGTCAGATCAATAGCCGGATAGATACGACGATTAGCAATGTTTCTATCTAACATCAATTCCATATTGCCGGTTCCTTTAAATTCTTCAAAAATCACTTCATCCATACGCGATCCGGTATCAACCAGAGCAGTAGCAATAATAGACAAAGAGCCTCCGTCTTCAATGTTTCTAGCCGCTCCAAAAAAACGTTTGGGCTTGTGAAGAGCGTTTGCATCTACCCCACCACTCAGTACTTTACCACTAGCTGGTTGAACGGTATTATATGCACGCGCCAATCGAGTGATAGAATCTAATAAAATAACCACATCATGGCCACATTCTACCAAGCGTTTAGCTTTTTGAATAACTATATCAGCCACCCGCACATGGTCTCTTGCTTCTTTGTCAAATGTAGAGGCTACCACCTCTCCTTTAACATGGCGCTGCATATCGGTAACCTCTTCCGGTCGCTCATCAATTAACAGAATGATTTGATATACTTCAGGATGATTAGCTGCAATAGCATTGGCTATATCTTTAAGCAACATGGTTTTTCCGGTCTTGGGTTGAGAAACAATCATACCGCGCTGACCTTTTCCAATAGGAGCAAACAAATCCATTACACGCGTAGACAAGGTGCTGTCTTTCTCTGCAATGCGAAAACGTTCTTGCGGAAAAAGCGGGGTTAGGTGCTCAAAAGACACTCTATCTCTTACCACTTTAGGGTCTAAACCATTAATTTTACTAATCTTAATTAACGGAAAATATTTTTCCCCTTCTTTTGGCGGACGCACTTCTCCTAATACCGTGTCGCCTGTCTTTAATCCGAATAAACGAATCTGAGATTGAGATACATAAATATCATCTGGTGAAGAAATATAATTATAGTCTGATGAGCGCAAAAATCCATATCCGTCTTGCATAATATCAAGCACTCCTTCACTTTCTATAATGGCATCAAATTCATAATCGGGTCGACGATACTTATTTTGATTTTCGCGATTACCCTCTTTTTTATGATTTTGGTTTGAATTCTGGTTTGAATTCTGATTTTTGTTGTTATTAGAATTGTGCGTTTTTTTGTTTTGTTTTGCCCCGTTATTATTATCCTTCTTTTTAAAAGAATTTGAATTTTTATCTTTTGCGTTAGTTGTAGTTTCCGGCTTAGCCTCTTGCTGCCCTTTACTTACCACTTGTTTTTCTTGCTCCCGATCTTTATAGTTCTTTGAGTTATTGTTCTTTTTACGCGAGAAATCATTATTTTTATATGACTTTCTATCTCGCTTTTGTCGGTTACGGTCTTCATTTTTGTTGCGCGACTGGTGAGCCGGGTTAGCCTTTTTTGAATCTGAAGAGTTGTTTTCTTGTTTCTTTGACTCTACAGGCTTAACCTCTTGTTGTAGCGCTTCTTTTACTTTTTTAGGATTAGCCGCTTGGTAGTCTAATATTTGGTAGATAAGATCTAGTTTTCTATAACTTCTAACCTTAGGGACGTTTAATGACTTGGCAATTTCCTGCAATTCAGGAAGCTTTTTTGTTTTAAGTTCTGAAATTTCTAACATGAAATTAAAAATGAAAAGGTTTAAATAAATTTATTTATGAAAATATGCGTTGCGTTCTATTTCACAGAAAGGATATAGAATTAATGACAAATAGTTATGTATAAAAAATAGTTGATGTATTTCTGTTTTGATGGCTTTATGCTAAAACACAGTCTTCAACATAAAGATAATTGAATAGCAATTAAATTCTGAATCGTTTTTTTATTCATTTGAACTTCGCAACTAAACGCTAACTAAAAATAATCACGGTCTCTTTTATAAGACAAATCACTTTATATAAAAACAACTTGGAATTAAAATAGAAGTCTTTTAAAAACTAAGTTTGTGTTAGTTACGTTTGCGTGTGCAATTATACAACTTTATTTTAAAAATCTACTTCTCTTTTAAAAAGATTGGTTTATTTTTGTCCGGAAATCAGCTAAAAAGAATGATTCAACGCATACAATCTATATTTTTATTTATTGCGGCACTGGCAACTGGTTATGCGGCTTTTGATCCTCCTTTGTGGGAATTTAAAACCGATTTGCTCATTCCATACGGTTTAGCAACTGTTTTTTATAGCTATATAGCCGTTACTGCAATAGCTTTTATTAGTATTTTTATATACAAGAATCGTAAAGTTCAGATGAATCTTATCCGACTTGATATAGTTCTTGATATCGTCTTGCTAGGATTTCTCGTTTATTGGTTCCTAAATTTGCCTGGAGAAAACATATTTTCTGAGAAGGGCATTGGGTTAATTTATCCGCTTATCTCTATCGTTTTTTTAGTTTTGGCTCATAAAGCCATTAAGCGCGATGATAACCTTGTAAAATCTGTGGATCGATTGCGATAAACCTTTTCTTAGTAATATTAGTGCGTAAAGTAGCTGTCTCAAAACTCAGAGACAGCTACTTTTTATTTTTATAACAAATTA
>CAZOGC010000006.1:0-150169 GCA_964579505.1 uncultured Flavobacteriaceae bacterium
GTCTTTGAAGAAAATTATGTGTCTAATGTTTGTTTTTAAGCACAGTTCATGCTGAAGCAGCCCGCACGCTTCCCTTCCAGATTTGTCATACTGAACAAACGCAACCGATAGGCGGAGAGCGATTCAGTTTACCTGCCGGATGGTAGGTATCTCGTGAATCGGTGGTTGTAACTTTCATCTATCCCTGCACGCAAGTGGGGCTGCGTTCAGCATCTCCATGATACCACCGAAGATAGCCAAGAGCCAAAAGCCAAAAGCCAAGAGCCAAAAGCCAAAAGCCAAGAGCCAAAAGCCAACAGCCAAAAGCCAACAGCCAAAAGCCAACAGCCAAGGGCCAACAGCCCAAAACCCACTCCTCACCTCCGTGCAGTTAAACTTAAAATGTTAATTTTCTCTTTTATTTTCCAATTACTCATTCAACCTGTCTAAATACTCATTAGGCATTGAAACCTCTTTGTCTTTCCGCTATCTTTGGTTGTACAATATAAGGAATTTATTTCCTAAAAAATGACGGCATAATTTATTGATTTCTCATAAATTGAGCAGTTTAATTTGTTTTGCTGTATATTTGCATTTGCTAACATTATTTGAAACTAACCAACTTCTAATGAATGTGCTCAATCTATCTATCGTATCACATCTGTACCGCAGTAACTATTTGTTTTTTACACTGGGGGTTTTTGCAGGGGCATTTATCTTGACCTACTACCTTATCCCGAAGATTATCCATGTGGTTAAGGAAAAAAAATTGTTAAAACAAGCTAATATGAGGGATGCCCATACTCAGGCTACCCCAAGTTTTGGAGGCGTTGCATTTTACGTGACGTTTATCCTTATTGTTACCGGTTTACAAGTTATTGGAAACAAGGTAATCGGTGCTTCGCTCATTGCAGCCGTAACGGTTTTGTTTATGGTAGGGTTAAAAGACGACCTTATCGTTTCTTCTGCTAGAGTAAAACTTTTTGGGCAGCTGGCGGCTACAGCCATTTTGGTCTTTTCGCCAGCCTTGCGTATCACCGATTTATATGGATTTTTAGGAATCCATGAAATTCCGGCAGCCGTAGGGTATCTTTTTGCCGCCTTTATTACCATAAGTCTTATAAATGCCTATAACCTTATTGACGGTATTAATGGACTGGCCGGAGGAATTGGATTTATTATAGCCATGAGCTACGCCGTTATTTTCTATTTTACCGGACAGACATTTTTTGTTATTATTTCAGTCACCGTAGCCGGTATTTTATTAGCGTTTCTGCGATTTAATATGGCTTCATTAGAGAAGCGTATTTTTATGGGTGATTCCGGCTCGTTAGTCATCGGGCTTATCTTGAGTTTTTTAACGATACGGTTATTGGCTATTCCAACAAGTACAATGCATGGAATGATAGGATCGTTATTAAATTACCGTGTTTTATTGGTATTGGCTTTCCTCTTTATCCCCTCATTAGACACCGCCCGTATTATTGTTTATAGATTGGCACAACATCGAAAAATCTATTCACCGGATCGCAATCATATGCATCATATATTGCTAGATAAAGGCTGCTCACACCCTAAGGCAAGTTTTATTTTGGGGGGAATAAATATTTTTGTAATACTGGTTATTGTGGGGTTGATATTCCTTTTTCCGCAAGCTCCGGTGTTGCTTCACGTAAGTCTGTTTGTATTGTATTCTGCTTTTTGGTTTGGGGCGTATTGTCTCAAGAGAAAACGACGAAGTAGGGCAGAAAAAGGAGTGGTTAGATTACCGGTCTTTTCTCAACGGAAGACTTCTTCTAAATAAAATAGAGAAGAAAATTTTAACTAAAACTATACTATGCCTCAAGCGGCTTTGTTTGAGGCATATTCTTTTAGTTGGTGGTTTGAGTTTCTTTTGAAAAATCTAGCGGAGCCAATACCCGTAGCGCTTCATTGACCGAATGAATGTCTTGAAAAGTGAGTAGCAGACGTAGCCCTTTGGCTGTTTTCTTTTCTTTTAAAGTGCAGACCAACGGGTGGGTTTGTACATAGTGCAAAACGCGTGTAAAGGCTTGGGTTTGATAAAAAGACGATTCTTGGTTAGCTATAAAATAGGCCAATAGCTTACCGCGTTTCATAACCATCTTCTCAACGCCAATGCCTACCGCAATCCATTTTAACCGAATACTGTTTAGCAAATCTACTGCAGCGGTAGGCAGCTCACCAAAGCGATCTACTAACGCTCGCTCAAATTGAATGAGTTCATCGGTTGTGTTTACGGTGTTTAGCTCGGTATAAAGATGCAAACGCTCATTAATGTTGTTGATATAATCATCCGGGAAGAGCAACGTAAAATCAGTGTCAATTTGTACCTCTTTTACATATACTTTTGCTTCGGTGTCTTCAGTTTCTTGATACAGCTCTTTAAACTCGTTTTCTTTCAACTCTTCTATAGCTTCGCTTAAGATTTTTTGGTAGGTATCAAACCCTATTTCATTAATAAACCCGCTTTGTTCTCCTCCCAACAAGTCGCCGGCTCCGCGGATTTCTAAATCTTTCATGGCAATTTGAAACCCGCTGCCCAAATCAGAAAATTGTTCTAATGCTTGAATGCGTTTTCGGGCATCTTCGGTCATAGCCGAATAAGGAGGGGTGATAAAATAACAGAATGCCTTTTTGTTGCCGCGCCCCACACGTCCGCGCATTTGATGCAGGTCAGATAGTCCAAAATTATGCGCGTTGTTAATAAATATGGTGTTTGCATTGGTAACATCTAAACCACTTTCTACAATAGTGGTAGAGATAAGCACGTCGAATGCTCCATTGATAAAATTGAGCATTAGCTTTTCTAATTTTTTGCCTTCCATACGACCGTGCCCTACGCCAATCTTGGCTTCCGGAACCAGTCGCTGCACCATCCCGGCTACTTCTTGAATATTCTCTATTCTATTGTGAATAAAGAAAACCTGTCCGCCGCGTTGAATTTCATAGGCAACCGCATCGCGAATGCTTTCTTCTGAAAATCGGATTACCCGGGTTTCTATCGGAAAACGATTAGGGGGAGGGGTGGTAATCGTTGATAAATCACGCGCCGCCATCAAACTGAATTGTAACGTACGCGGAATGGGGGTGGCGGTTAACGTAAGGGTATCTACATTTTCCTTTAAGGTCTTCAACTTATCCTTTACACTTACCCCAAATTTTTGCTCTTCATCTACAATTAATAGCCCCAGATCTTTAAATTTCACGGTTTTATTAACCAATTGATGCGTGCCAATAAGAATATCTATCTGTCCATTTTCTAGTTTTTCCAGAACGATACGCCGCTCTTTGGCAGTGCGAAAACGGTTTAGATAATCTACCGTTACCGGCATCTCTTGAAGGCGTTCAGAAAAAGTTTTGTGGTGTTGAAAAGCCAAGATGGTGGTGGGCACCAATACGGCTACCTGTTTTCCGTTATCTACCGCCTTAAAAGCCGCCCGAATAGCTACTTCGGTTTTTCCAAACCCTACATCGCCACAAACCAACCTATCCATGGGACGCAAACTTTCCATGTCTTTTTTAACCGCTTCGGTAGCTGAACCTTGGTCGGGAGTGTCCTCGTAGATAAAAGAAGCCTCTAATTCATTTTGCAAATAAGAATCAGGAGCGCAGGCAAACCCTTTTTGCATACGGCGTTTGGCGTAGAGCTTAATCAAATCAAAGGCAATGTGTTTTACGCGTGATTTAGCTTTCTTTTTCTTACGTTGCCAAGCGGTTCCCCCCAATTTGTTAAGCGTGGGCTCGGTACCGTCTTTTCCGTTGTATTTAGAAATTTTATGCAAAGCGTGTATGCTTAGATACAACACATCGCGTTTAGCATAAATTAGTTTGATGGCTTCTTGGGGTTTTCCTTCAACGTCTATTTTCTGCAGCCCGGCAAAACGACCAATACCATGGTCTATATGCACCACAAAATCACCTTTTTTTAAGCTGTTCAACTCTTTTAAGGTGATGGCTTGCTTCTTAGTATACCCTGTTTTTAGACGAAACTTATGATAGCGCTCAAAAATTTGATGATCGGTATAACAAACTTGTTTTCCAATTTCATCTATAAATCCTTGATAAAGGGAAAAGACGTGGGTGTGATACGTTATTTGTTGCCCTGAAGTGGCTTCTTGTGCTTCAAAAATATCGTGAAACCGTTTGGCTTGCGGCGCGCTATCACAAAAAATAGTGGCCGTATATCCTTCTTGCTGATGAGCGATTAAATCGGCCGTTAAAAGCTCAAATTTTTTATTGAAAGAAGGCTGAGGTTTGGTGTGAAAATCTATAGGTTCTGCAGCATGTTCGTTCTGAAAAAATGCCGTGTTGTTCCATTCAATCACCGTAAAAGGAAGTAGCTCTTTCTTAAATAAATTGGCTTTATAAAACAGCTCTTCCGGGTTTTGATGAGTCAACTCGCTAGGCAACGTAGCAAAAGTATTTTCTGCCTTTGCAAACAACTGGTCTAGCTGTGCGGCACACAGATCAAAATTCTTTAAAAAAACAACGGTGTTTTCAGCAATGTACCGTAAAAAGCTTTGGCGGGTCTCTTCCCACTGCTTATTTTCTACGTTAGGCATAAGACGTGCCTTTTTTAATTGGGCGGTAGAGAGTTGCGTTTCTATATCGAATTGCCGAATACTGTCTATCTCATCGCCAAAAAACTCGATACGGAAAGGTTGGTCGTCGCTAAAAGAAAATACGTCTATAATTCCACCGCGTACCGAAAATTCTCCCGGATCGGTTACAAAATCAACCCGTTTAAAATCGTATTCAAACAGCACTTCATTTATAAAATCGGGTGAGAGCTCATCACCGACAGACAACTTTAACGTGTTTTTTTTAAGATTTTTGCGTGTAACTACTTTTTCAAATAAAGCATCGGGATAGGTTACCACAACAACCGGTTTTTTGCGAGAATTTAACCGATTTAATACTTCTGCTCGTAGCAGTATATTGGCATTATCTGTTTCTTCAATCTGATAAGGTCGTCGGTAGCTGCCCGGATAAAACAAAACGCGCTCTTTGCTGATGAGCTGTTCTAAATCGTTTAAATAATAGGCGGCTTCTTCTTTATCGTTAAAAATTAGTAAGAAAGGTTTATCGACTGTTTTAAAAGCTTGTGTTACCACAAAAGATAAAGCTGAACCCACTAATCCTTTAAGGTGAATTTTTTGCGAAACTGATTGGGTGAGTTTATTTTGCAATTTCCGTTGAGACGGAGACTGAGCAAATTTTTCGAGAAGAGCTGTTGTTTGCATACGGTTGCAAAGGTAATTCCTTTGTAATAGCCTTACAAGAAATTAAGATTTTCAAAAATCAGTACGCATTACGTTGTATTTGTATTCAATTTTAACAAAAATAGGAAGCAGAAGGAGGTTTTACAATCGTATTAAGTGCGTAAGAAATCATTCTACATCGTACCATATTCTACAAAAATGGGGAAAAATACCCCACTCTTAAAATCTGCACTATTTTTTAAAAGGCTGTTTTTGTGAGTATTAGCATATTGGCATTTTGATTGTCTTAAACCAATCAGACCGAAAGATGTGTTGTATGAAAAATGTAGAAAAAACCTCATTTGATTTAAACTCGACGAAAGATTCGTTGAAAGAAAATCAAACTAGACATATAAAAAATCCCTTTACTTCAAGATCACTGATTTTAATCGGAACCTTTTTACTTTTATTTGGGGCCGTGTTTTCATTGTTTTACTTTAACTCCTATTTTCAAGAACTACAAATAAGACAATGGAATCAGTATGGTGGAAACATCATGCTTTATGTTGGGTTAACCCTTTTAGCCGTAAACGTAGGTTTCTTGCTGTACATTTTTATCTTGTACTTGCGTTATAAGTTGATTGATTCTGTTGCTGATGAGGCACTTCCTACTTGTACGGTTATCGTTCCTGCATATAACGAAGGGGCATTGGTGTACAAAACCTTAAGTAGCTTAGTAGAAAGCGATTATTCGGAAGATAAATTGCAAATTATTTCTATAGATGACGGGAGTAAAGATGATACTTGGAACTGGATGCGTAAAGCTAAAGCCGAGTTTGGTGACAGAGTAGCCATTTATCAGCAGCCTGAGAACAAAGGAAAAAGACATGCGTTATACCGTGGATTTCATTTGGCTACCGGAGATGTGTTTATTACGGTAGATAGCGATTCTGTAGTGAAGAAAGATACCTTACGCAATATGGCCAGCCCTTTTGTGGTAAACCAAGAGTGTGGTGCTGTGGCCGGAAACGTGCGTGTACTCAACCGAAAAAAAGCGCTTATTCCGAGAATGCTAAACGTGAGTTTTGCCTTTAGTTTTGAGTTTATTCGTTCGGCGCAAAGTGCCTTAGGTAGTGTGTTTTGTACACCCGGAGCCTTGTCTGCTTATCGTAGAGAAGCGGTAATGAACTGCTTGCCGGAGTGGATTAACCAAACTTTTATGGGGCAAGCTTCTACCATTGGTGAAGACCGAGCTATGACCAATATGATTTTAAAACAAGGGTATAAAGTGTTTTTTCAACGCAATGCTTATGTGTATACCAACATTCCTGAACGTTACAAAAATCTACACAAGATGTTTACGCGTTGGGAGCGAAGCAACGTACGCGAAACCATTGCTATGAGCAAGTTTGCCTTTGGTGACTTTAGAAAAGGACCAAAAACCGGAACCCGTATCTTGTTACTGTATTACTGGTCTAGATTGCTATTGGCTTTTCCATTGCTCGTGTTAATGCTAATTTCTATCATACTTTTCCCGCTCTTATTTTTAAACGGAACCTTAATAGGAATCTTAGCTTTCTCAAGTATTCAAGCCTTGTTTTACGCAAAGAAACACGATATATCAGACTCTTTTTGGGCATATCCATACAGTTTGTTCTACGCTTGCACACTCTTTTGGATTACCCCTTACGCCATCCTTACCGCTAGTAGAAGTGGTTGGTTGACACGAGAGTTACCTAAAATAAAATAACTATAAAAAAATACTGCTCGATAAACTAATTTACAACTTAACCTATCTATCAGACTTCATTTAGTCTATTGAGTAGAAAAGGAACCTTCGCGATGGGGTTCCTTTTTTTCTTTTGGGGGTGTCGCTTTTTTGGGTTCTTTCTATTTTGTACTTCACTTATCCATTGGCTTTTCCTATTTTTACGGCAGCTAAGCACAGACCTATGAACTGGGAACAACTCCTTTCCTTAAAAAAATATGGCGATACCCAAAAACGCAATCGCCTAGATGAAGACCCAACACGGTTGGGGTTTGAAGTAGATTACGACCGTATTATTTTTTCGGCAGCTTTTCGGAGTTTACAAGATAAAACGCAGGTTATTCCCCTGTCTAAAACCGATTTTGTACACACTCGACTAACCCACAGTTTAGAAGTTTCGGTAGTAGGACGATCGGTAGGAAGAATAGCCGGAAAGGCGCTGCTTGAAAAATATCCGTATCTCGCTCAAAAAGGGTATAAGTTTAGTGATTTTGGCGCTATTGTGGCTGCGGCCGCCTTAGCTCATGATATAGGCAATCCACCTTTCGGACACTCCGGCGAAAAAGCCATTGGCGCGTATTTTTTGTCTGGAAATGGGAAACGTTTTAAAGACCGGCTTACCGCCGAAGAATATCAAGATTTGACTCATTTTGAGGGCAATGCCAATGGGTTTAAGTTACTTACACAAACACAAAATGGTGTAAAAGACGGGTTGCGCCTTACGTATGCAACCTTAGGGGCTTTTACAAAATACCCCAAAGCGTCATTGCCCCATATACCTACCCCACAAATAGCCGATAAAAAATTTGGAGTTTTTCAAAGTGAAAAAGCCATTTTTGAAGATGTAGCGCAATCTTTAGGATTGATAAAAACAGCTAAAAACAGTCAAGATTTGCGGTATAAACGGCATCCATTGGCTTTCTTGGTAGAGGCGGCAGATGATATTTGCTATACGCTTATCGATTTTGAAGATGGAATAAACTTGGGCCTTATTGACGAGGAATACGCCTTAGAATACCTTATAAAATTAGTAAAAGACAGCCTGCGTAAAGACAATTACTACGCTTTAACGACTACCCGAGCCCGGGTAAGCTATTTGCGGGCATTGGCTATCAACACCCTAATTAAAGACGTGGTTACTACTTTTATAGAAAACGAAGAGGCCATTTTGCAAGGGGAATTTCACGCGGCATTGCTAGCCCAATCACGGTATAAAGCCCAAATAAAAGATATTATTGATATCAGCATTAAAAATGTATATCGCAGTGCTGAGGTAATGGAAAAAGAAATTGCCGGATATAAAATTATAGAAACGCTTTTAGAGGTTTTTACCACTGCTTTTGAACATAAATCGCAAGGTGTTTCCGACCATTATGAAACACTGGTTGCCGATTCTTTTTTACCCGATTTTTCGGTAGAAGGTAAATCGACCTATCATTATTTAATAGACATTTGCAGTAGTGTGGCTTCACTTACCGATGGTAAAGCCTTGCAGATGTTCCAAAAATTGCAAGGAGCTCATTTTTAATCTTTCTTACGCAATAATAACACTCCTCGTACTCTGTTTACGGATACGGGGGTATGGTTTGCAGAAAGCGTAAAGTAAAGGTTGGTAAATATAAATTTTCCGGTATAGTGCATCCATGTAAATTGAACTGAAAGGGTGTCAATTTCTTCTGTGTTGGCTTTTATGTAAGGCTGCGCAACCTTATAAATTAATGAGCTGATGTCTTTATCCTTTCCATTTACAGAAAATATAAATCCTTTATTGGTTATAGTAGCGTTATGCAGATTTAATGAATCTTGACCGATTTGAAAAGATAGTTGGTTTTTTCCGTACATAAGCGGAATAACATATGTGTAATTCTTTGTTGTGTAAACCGGCTGATTTTTACTATACAAATGCTTGTAATAATGCTGGCTGTTATCATTGATGGTAGAGAACAGATAGCTAAAATTGTAATGCGATTTTGCGAATAAAGTCTTGTCTGTTGGATTCAATTTATCTACTACAAAAGACTGTTGTTGTCGGTCGTTTAGGTAGCGGTATTTACTGTTCAAATTCTTAATCAGTTTATGAGAAATTTTTTGGTGGGTTTGTATTTTTCCGTTTTCTAAAAGTTGGTTTGTTTTTAGCAACGCAATAAATTGTTTTTTTTGACTGCGCAAACTCACAGAAAACACATTAAAATAGGGGATGATTAAGATAAATAGTCCGGAGAGGAACAATGAAAGCGGAATAATTTTTAGCTGAGGTTTTTTTACAAAGGTGTAATACGTGGCAATAAACGTAAACCAAATTGCTAAAAAGACCACAAAATAACGCGCTTCGGTTACCCCATACGCTTTAATGCGAATTCCAATAGCCACAAAAAGCAAAATAAGCAAGGGAAACAAAGAGCCGTAAAACAGTTTTTTAAACCAATTTATCCACGCTTTTGATGTTTTACCTAATAGCGGATAGACCAACAACAACGCCAAGGTGCCAATAACACCATAGACCAAAACCAAGTAAGATACCCAACCTTGAGGCATTTGCCATGTAATGAGTATTTTGATGCCGTAGAGATATAGAATAATGAGGTAGAGCAGCAGCAGCGGAATGAGTATAAACTGCGTAAAGAATTTAAGTACTACCGGGTAGGGCTCATCCTTTTCTAAATTCGGTAATCCTTCAGCACAAAACAGGCTAAAAATAAGAGCGCTTCCAAAAATGAGAATACCAAAAAAGAACTGAGCGTATAAGTTGTCATCTATCCACAGATTAAACAAATTATCAGCGGCTAGTAACGCCAGTTCTATTCCACCGGCAAAAACAAGGGTAAAAATTAAGGTTAAAATAAAATTGACAAATAAGCCTTTATTGTATTGCCAAAACTTCTTTGTATTTGCTGTGCTAAAGAAAGGAGCCAGCGCCACTAAAAGATGGGCTATAATATAGCTCGGAATAAGTATGTAGACGTATTTTTCTGTAAAATCGGTTTTTTTATCGGGGAGAACCCACACATAAAAAGTAACCAAGAGTACAGCACAGATAGCCTCCCATAAAAAACGTCTTCCTTTGCGTTGCCCAAGTATAACTGCGGCAAAAGAGAGCGAGATACCTAGTCCGGCTACTAACGCTATTCTTATTAAAGCATAATCTGAGACAGTATCTAAAAAAAGAAGCCTCATTACCGTAACGGCTAAGACCAGAGCGCAGACTAGCATGAGGTAATATTGAGCAATGGCTTTTCCTGTATTTTTGATGAGTGTTGAAAGGCGTAAAGTCATAGTAGCAGCTTTAGAGAAGCCAAATTAGTTATTTTTATGTGATTTGGCGACAATGTTCTCTTAAAGTGAATTTTTAGCAATTTTTTATTTATAAAAAGTTAAAGACAACATAAAGAAGTTGTTGGCAACTGCTTTTAGATATATTTGTTTCTCATTTTTATACAACTCATCGCACTATGAAAAAAGTATTTCTTTTTACTGTATTAATTTTTTTCTCAGCTTTTACCTTCGCCCAAAATGATGCGGCGCGGTGGCTGCGTTATCCGTCTATCTCTCCAGACGGACAAACTATTGCGTTTGGTTATATGGGTAACATATATACCGTTAGCGCACAAGGAGGGGTGGCCACCCCATTAACCGTAGGAAGCCACTACAAAGAACGTCCGGTTTGGAGTAATGATGGAAAAACCATTGCCTTTTCGAGTGATCGGTATGGCAATTTTGACGTCTATACCATTCCGGCTACAGGTGGACAAGCCACTCGAATTACGTATCACAGCGCAGACGATTATGCGTATGATTTTACACCCGACAACAAAAAAATTCTTTTTGGAAGTAATCGCGAAGCTCCGGCAAAAAGCGTTCGTTTTCCCGGAACACGTTATTTTCCTAACCTGTACACCATTCCTGTAAAAGGTGGACGCGCATTGCTAGTAACCGCTGCCGGAGCAGAAAATGCACATTATAACACCAACGGAAGCAAGATTGTTTTTCAAGACAAAAAAGGATATGAAGATTACTGGCGTAAACATGAGGTGGCAGCTATTACGCGCGATATTTGGGTATATGATATACCTAATAACTCGTATAAAGAGCTTACACATACTGAAATAGATAACCGCGTACCTTCATTTAATGCTGCCGGAAATGCTGTTTATTACACCAACCAAAAAAGTGGCGACTTTAACGTGTATAAACAATCTTTAGCAGATGGTAATACTACACAACTTACGCATTTTGAAAATTTTCCGGTTCGCGCCTTAACGGTTTCAGACCAAAACAAAATGGCTTTTAGCTGGAAAGGCGATGTTTACACCTTAACAGAAGGGCAACAACCTAAAAAACTTACTGTTCGTGTTTTAAACAGTGCAGGATACAATACGATTGACTATAAAAACATTAGCAGTGTAAGCGAGTTTACAGTAAGCCCTGATGGAAAAGAAGTGGCGTTTATTAATCGAGGAGAAGTTTTTGTAACGGCGGTAGATAACAACCAAACCAAACGGATTACCAATACCCCGACACAAGAGCGCATGCTTACCTGGTCTCCTGACGGGAAAACCCTGGTTTACTCAGGTGAACGCGATGGCAATTGGAATATCTATAAAGTTACATTAGAACATCCCGAAGAACAATTCTTTTATGCAGCAACTACCTTAAAAACAGAACCTTTGGTGGCAACTTCAGCACAAGAATATCAGCCTGACTTTTCTCCGGATGGAAAAAAATTAGCCTATGTAGAAAATAGAAATATCTTAAAAGTACTCGACCTTAAAACCGGTAAAAAAGTTACCGTATTGCCCGAAGGACAAAACTTTTCATACAGTGATGGCGATTGGGGATATCAATGGAGCCCGGATAGTAAATGGCTGCTCGTAGATGATTCTAAAGGTTATTTTTCGATATCCAATACCGCGTTGATTTCTGCTGATGGAAAAGGAGATGTTGTTTTTCCGGTAAACAGCGGGTTTGGCGATAGTGATGCCAAATGGGCTTTAGGCGGAAAACTAATGACGTATAAAAGTTCTCGACTTGGCCGTAAACCAATGGCATATCAAGGGCGAAGAGAAGAAGATGTGTATGGCGTATTCTTTGATCAAAAGGCGTATGACCAATTTACGATGAGTGAAGAGGAATACAAACTGATGAAAGCGCGTAAAAAAGACGATAAGAAAAAAGAGGACGACGATAAAGACAAAAAGAAAAAGAAAAAAGACGAGGATAAGAAAGCAGATAAAACGCTAAAATTAGACTTACATAACCTCAATCAGCGCAAAGTAAGACTTACCATCAACAGCACAGATATAAGCGATTATGTTTTGAGTAAAGACGGAAGTAAGCTGTACTACCTGGCTTCTTTTCAAAAAGGGTATAACTTATGGGTTACAGAACCACGTACGCGCAAAACAAAAGTCTTAACTCACTTAAACGGTTCAGGCAGTCAGTTAGTGCTTAGTAAAGATGGAAAGTATTTGTTCTTAACCAATCGTGGGCGATTAATGAAAATAAATACCCATTCTGGTAAAACACAATCTATTGCAGTACACGCTAAGATGGTGGTTAACCACGAAGCTGAACGCCAGTATATTTTTAACCACATTTGGAAACAAACCAAAGACAAGTTATACGATCCTAATATGCACGGTACTAACTGGGATTTTTATCATAAAGAATACGGCAAGTTTTTACCCTATATTAATAACAACTACGACTTTCAGGTATTGTTGAGTGAATTTTTAGGAGAATTAGATGTGTCTCATACCGGAGGTCGTTATTCTCCGCGCCATAGTGATGCGCAGCGTACGGCTTCATTGGGTTTATTATACGACCAAAAATATAATGGCCCCGGAATAAAAATTGAAGAAGTAATTGCTGGTGGCCCATTTGATAAAGCCGATAGTAATGTGAAGAAAGGAGATATTATTACGGCTATTAACGGGCATAAGATTGCTGCTGGAGAAAATTGGACTAAATTGTTGACGAACCTTTCGGGTGAAGCTACGCGTATTACCTTTAAACGCGGTAGTAAGACGTTTGATAAGACAATTAAACCTATCTCTTTGGGAAGAGAACACAACTTGATGTATGAACGTTGGGTGCGCACCATGTCTAAAATGGTAGATTCGTTAAGCCATGGACAATTAGGATACGTACATATAAAAGGAATGAATGATGGTAGCTTCCGTCACGTGTATGCTAAAGTACTCGGAAAAGATCGCGGCAAAAAAGGATTGGTGGTCGACACCCGTTTTAACGGCGGTGGTTGGCTGCACAACGATTTGAACACCTTTTTAAGCGGTAAACAATACCTTACTTTTTGGCCACAAGGTCATCCTACAAAAGGAGGAGAACCTTTAGACCGATGGACAAAACCCAGCATTATGCTGATTAGTGAAGGAAACTACAGTGATGCCTTTATCACTCCTTTTATTTATCAACAAAACGGACTGGGTAAATTGGTAGGTATGCCGGTGGCCGGCACAGGTACGGCTGTTTGGTGGGAACGCCAAATAGACCCAACTATTGTATTTGGTATTCCGATGGTGGCAACCATGGGTTTTAACGGTAAGGTAACCGAAAACCAAGAATTACACCCCGATATTCAAGTACCTTTACCGTATCATAAATTCTTAAGTGGGGAAGATACACAGCTGGAAGCAGCGGTAAAAGAGTTATTAAAAGAGGTAAAATAACCTCTCTTTTCTAAGAAACCGACCCTAAAAAACGGCTGCGAAATCAAAAATTTCGCAGCCGTTTTATTTTATAAAATAAATATTTTTAGGCCTTCTTAATAAAATGGCTTACCAATTCGCGCGCTTCACATAAGGCTTTATCTAATTCATTATTAACAATAATAAAATCAAATTGTGGAGCGGTTGCCATTTCAATAGAAGCCTTGGCCACGCGCATGCTAATACGTTCGTCGCTTTCTGTTCCTCTTTTTTTCAATCTAATTTTTAGCTCTTCAATGTTAGGTGGTTTTACAAAAACCGCTAAGGTGCGTTCCGGATAAATGTGTTTAATATCTAAACCGCCTACCACGTCAATATCAAAAATAACGTGTTTTCCTTGTGCCCAAATACGTTCTACTTCGCTTTTTAAGGTACCGTAAAAATTATCGCGATATACTTCTTCCCACTCTAAAAAATCATCGTTCTTAATGTGTTGTTTAAATTCGTGTGCACTCATAAAGTAGTAATCTTCTCCGTCAACTTCATTGGCACGCGGGAGGCGAGAGGTGGCTGAAATAGAAAAATCTAAATTGAGCTCTTTTTGAGCCAGTAAATGACGCACGATGGTAGTTTTTCCGGAGCCGGAAGGGGCAGAAAAAACGATTAATTTTCCTTCAATCATTACAAAACATTTAAGAGTTGTTCTTTAATTTTTTCGAGCTCATCTTTCATCTGCACCACCAATTTTTGCATAGGAGCATAATTTGATTTACTGCCCATTGTGTTAATTTCTCTACCCATTTCTTGGCTGATAAACCCAAGTTTTCTTCCATTAGATTGTGCCGCATTTAGGGTTTCTAAAAAGTATGCCAAATGATTGCGCAAACGGGTTTTTTCTTCTGTGATATCGTATTTTTCTATGTAGTAAATCAACTCTTGCTCAAACCTGTTTTTATCTATATTTTCTTTTAGCTCTGCCACTGCGGAAGCCAAGCGCTCACGGGTATTTTGTATGCGTTCCGGATCAATAGTTTCTACCTGTTTCAGCAATGTTTCTAAGTTTTCTATGCGTAATTTAAAGTCTTTTTCGAGTGCTTTTCCCTCGTCTATTCTATACTGAATAAGTTTCTGCAAAGCCGCCTCTAAACATTGTGTAATGGTCGCAAATTCTGCATCCTCTATCTCTTCTTTTGCTGTGCTGATGGCATCGGGTAAAGAAAGAGCCGTTTTTAATAATTGTACATCCGCTTCCTCACCCTTTAGATTGGCTAAGGTTTTAAGTTCTGCCATATAATTTTTGACCACCGCATGGTTTATCTGAGTGGTGGTATCTCCGGCCGCATTTTCTACCGATAGAGTGAAATCAACTTTTCCTCTGCTTAATTTTTTTGATATCTGCTTGTGTAGTTGTAGTTCTTTCTCGCGATAAAGAGAAGGAATACGCGTATATAAATCAAATTTTTTACTGTTCAATGATTTTAGTTGAATAGTAATCTTTTTATGAGAATGCGTGGTTACGCTTTTCCCAAAACCGGTCATAGACTGAATCATCAGATAAAATTAAAAGTTGTGCAAAAATAACAAAAGAAATGGGGCTATACGATTGATTTTTAAATGAACTCATAAAATGAACGGGAATAATTGACCTGAATACAAAAGAAAAAGGAAGAAGGATGAGCAGTTTGCAGTACCTGTGTAATAAACTGATACACAAAAAGAAAAAAACGCTTACTTTTGATTGGGTATATCAAATAGTGTGTATATTTGCGCCCATTATTAATAATCGGGGTCGCGTACCCCAAAATTTAATTACTATGTCAGTAAAAATTAGATTACAACGTCACGGAAAAAAAGGAAAACCTTTTTATTGGATTGTGGCTACCGATTCTCGAGCTAAGCGCGATGGGAAGTACCTTGAAAAATTAGGAACTTACAACCCTTTAACCAATCCTGCTACAGTAGAATTGAATGTAGATCACTCTGTAAAATGGTTGCAAAATGGGGCACAACCCACCGATACTGCCCGTGATTTACTTTCTTCAAAAGGAGTACTTTTAAAGAATCACTTGTTAACCGGAGTGCGCAAAGGTGCATTATCCGAAGAAGAGGCTGAAAAAAGATTTCAGGCTTGGGTAGCTGAAAAAGAAGCTAAATTAGCGGATAGAAAAGCTGCTCACGAAAAATCTAAAGCCGATGCAAAAGCGAAAGCACTAGAAGCTGAAAAAGAAGTAAGCGCTAAACGTGCTGCTGCGGCTCAACCAGTGGCTGAAGAAACCGCTCAAGAAGAAGGTGCTGAAGAAGCAGAAGCGCCGGTTGAAGAAAGCAAAACAGCTATTGAGAAAGAAGCTGAGGCTGCTAAAACTGAAGAAAAAGAAGCTGAAAAATAAAACAGCCGCCAACACATGCGCAAAGCAGATTGTTTCTATTTGGGTACTATTGTTGGAAAATTCAGTTTTAAAGGAGAGGTGTTAATTAAGTTAGATACCGATACTCCTGAAAGTTATGTAGAAGAGGAATCTGTTTTTGTGGATTATCACAAAAATTTGATTCCTTTTTTTATTGAAAAAAGTCACTTGCAAAAAAGCCATTTATTGCGGGTTAAGTTTGAGGGCATTGATACAGATACGGCCGCAGATGAACTCCTTAAAAAAGAAGTATTCCTTCCTCTTTCTCGCTTACCTAAACTACAAGAAGACCAGTTTTACTACCACGAAGTGGTTGGTTATACCGCTATAGACAAAAGTTTTGGAGAAGTGGGAACGCTGGTTAGAGTAGACGATAGCAATCCGCAGGCGTTGTTTGTAATAGATCACCAAGGAACAGAAATATTAGTTCCGGTAAATGATGATTTCATTACCAAACTAGACAAGTTACACCAAAAAATGTATCTCGATTTGCCAGATGGTTTACTCGATTTGTATTTGTAAACGCTGTAAAAATGCTACCCCCTTTTCAATTTAAACAATTTTCAGTACAGCAAGACCAATGTGCTATGAAAATAGGCACAGATGGGGTATTGTTAGGCGCTTGGACAAATCTTGATCATCAACCGGAAACCATTTTAGATATAGGTGCCGGAACCGGTATCTTGGCTTTAATAATGGCACAGCGCAGTACAGCTATGTGTATAGATGCTGTTGAGATAGAAGAAAAAGCCTATATTCAATGTGTAGAAAATTTTGAAAATAGTCCTTGGGGAGATCGGTTGTTTTGCTATCATGCAGATTTTTTAGATTTTGCCGCAGAAATGGATGATCCGTATGACTTAATAATCTGTAATCCGCCTTTTTTTAAAGAAAGTTCGATAAATAGCACGGCATCAAGTGCGAGACAGCAGGCGCGTTTTTCTACGCATCTTCCTTTTGAAAAGTTACTAAAAGGAGCCGTCCAATTATTGACCGCACAAGGGGAATTGGCATTGGTTGTTCCTTTTGAAAATGAAACAGAAATTATAGCCCTAGCCGAGCGAGAAAAATTGTTTTTGCAGCGCGGTACTCACGTGCGTGGAAGGGCTGAAACCTCACTAAAACGCAGCCTATTGCAGTTTGGGTTTACTCAAAAAATACCGATAGAAACAGAATTGGTTATAGAACATAGTCGCCATAAATATACGGCTGCTTATAAAGCACTCACCCAAGATTTCTACTTAAAAATGTAAAACAAAAGTTGCTGAAAATATACGTTTTACAGCAACCTTTGTGAAAGAAATTATCTTTTTACCCGTTAATATTATCGGGGTTATAGCCAATATATTTTTCTTCTTTTTCATTAAACTGAATGCCGTATTCAGCCAATTCATTTAAAATAGGTTCGTACACCTCTTTTTTAATGGGGCGGTGTACTCCCGGAGTTGAGATATTTCCATTTAAAATTTTAAGCGCAGCCATAGCTACCGGATACCCCACGGTTTTAGCCATAGCCGTATAAGTTTGATCTTCACCTATACAGACCATAGTGGCGTCTATGCGTTTTTTGACGTCGTTTAACTCATATCCAAACTTGTGGTACATTACTACCATGTCTTTGTCGTCCGGTTTCAGCGTCCATTTTTCTTCTAATATTTTTTGAAGTACTTGTGCCGGGGTGGCGTTTTTTAAGCCTATTTTTTTATGTGGATTGAAAAGATCGAGTGCTAATAATTTTTCCCACATAATATCATCTTGATCTATTTTGAGGTTATATCGTGTTTTTAACTCTACAGAATCAGTAGGAGAATAGGGTAAAAAAGAATTGATAAAATCGCGGTAGCTCATATTTTCAGAGTCGTGCATGGTGTAGCTGTCATCTGTCATGCCCAGTTGCACAAACATGTTCCACGCGCGGCTATACCCTACCCTGCGCAAGGTGCCTCTATAAATGGTTTTTACATTTTCTAATCCGTAAATAGGGCGATATTTAAGGGAATCTCGGTTGGCTAGCCCTTCAAATTGTCCATATCCTTCAATGGCTAAGAATTCGGTTCTGCGAAACAGCCGATGATAAGGAATGTATTTATATTTTCCTTCTTGAATAAATTCTGCCGGTCCACCTTGCCCCGCTACGACTACGTTTCTCGGGTTCCAAGTAAATTTATAATTCCACAGATTGTTGTCACTTTCAGGCGCCACCAATCCGCCGGTAAAAGACTCAAAAGACAATATTTTTCCTCCTTCTGCACGAATTTTATCAATTACACGCATAGCACTCATATGGTCGATACCCGGATCTACACCAATCTCGTTCATAAAGACTAAGCCTTTTTCTTTTACAGCTTCGTCTAATGCCCACATTTCTTCGCTTACATAAGAAGGGGTAACCAAGTTTTTACCGTATTTTACGCAGTCTTTGGCTACTTCAATATGAAAACGAGCCGGCAGCATAGAGATAATAATATCAGCTTCTCTAACAGCTTTAATACGTTCTTGCTCGTTAAAAACATCGAGGGTAAAAGCTTCCGTGTGCGTATCCCCTTGAACAGTTTTTTGTGCGTTTTCTAAAGAAATATCACCAATTTTAAGGTGTAATTTTTCTGAAGGAGCCTTTGCTTGAAGATATTTGATTAGAGAGGCGGTAGATTTTCCGGCTCCAATAATTAAAATATTTCGCATAGTCATTTACTTGTTTAAATTTGTAGGGTAACAAATGTAAAAAATATGCTGACTTCAAATGCCACTTATCACAGAAACTTATTAGTACTAGGAGCCGTTTTAGGCTTTATAGGAATTATTTTAGGCGCTTATGCCGCTCACGGCCTAAAAGGATTAATTCCGCCAGAAGATATAGCCGTCTTTCAAACAGGAGTTCGTTTTCAACTATACCATGCACTATTGGCATTGGTGGTAGGAAGTTTTAAGTTTATTTCTGAAAAGACTATGAAATACGTGTTTTATTTGCTCCTTTTTGGGGTGCTGTGTTTTTCAGGATCTATCTATGGGTTGTCTACCAATGCGTTAACAGATTTTGATTTTACAAAAATTGCTTTGGTTACGCCGTTGGGTGGTCTTTTGCTTATTCTTACTTGGGGAGTGCTTATCTTCAATTTGTTAAAAATTAAGACTGTTTAAGGCAAGGTAATTGCTTTTATGTTTACTTTTGCCCTTTAAACCAGAATCATAATTTTATGTTTTCAGAAAAAAAAGCCATGCGAAAACCCATTATGCAGGGTTATGGTTTTCAGAACAAAGACAAAAAAGTACATTATCAGTTAGCCCCAGACGAGTTGCAACGTATAGCGGTTGAAGCACAACAAGGGCAAGAAACGGCTTCAGGTGTTTTAGCCGTAGAAACAGGTGAATTTACAGGCCGATCTCCCAAGGATCGGTTTATTGTTAAAGATGCTATTACAGAAAATGAGGTTTGGTGGGGTGACATTAATATCCCTTTTTCTGCTGAGAAATTTGATGCCTTGTACAATAAGGTGGTAGCCTATCTTTCTGATAGAGATATTTATGTACGCGATGCGTATGCTTGTGGAGCAGAAGATTACCGTGTAAAAATTAGAGCGGTTAATGAATATTCGTGGAGCAACATGTTTGTTTACAACATGTTTTTGCGTCCTACAGAAGATGAATTAGAAAATTTTAAAGAAGACTGGCTCATTGTTAATGCGCCGGAATTTATGGCCAATCCGGAAGAAGATGGTACCCGCCAACACAACTTTTCAATCCTTAATTTTACCCGAAAAATAGTGTTGATTGGAGGAACGGCTTATACAGGCGAGATTAAAAAAGGTATTTTTTCTGCCTTAAATTTTATTATGCCTGTAAATAGAAAAACCTTAGCCATGCATTGTTCTGCTAATGTAGGTGAAGATGGAAATACGGCTATCTTTTTTGGACTTTCAGGAACCGGTAAGACCACGCTTTCAGCAGATCCTAAACGTAAGTTAATAGGTGATGATGAGCACGGTTGGACAAAAGACAACCGTGTTTTTAATTTTGAAGGAGGCTGTTATGCTAAGGCCATTCACTTATCTAAAGAAAAAGAACCGGATATATATAATGCTATTCGTCCCGGGGCTATCTTAGAAAACGTGGTGTTAAAAGAAAATGGAGAAGTAGATTTTGATGATACTTCAATTACACAAAACACACGTGTAAGTTATCCAATTGATTATATTGAGAATATTGCGCGCCCCTCAGTTGGAGAAAATCCTAAAAATATCTTCTTATTAACAGCGGATGCTTTTGGTGTATTGCCTCCAATAAGCAAATTGACTCCGGGTCAGGCTGCCTATCATTTTATTAGTGGTTATACCGCTAAGGTAGCCGGAACAGAGGCTGGAGTTAATGAACCAATTCCTGATTTTTCAGCTTGTTATGGGGCTCCGTTTATGCCGTTGCATCCTACTCGATATGCTGAGATGCTCAGCCAGAAAATGAAAGATTTGGGAGTAAATGTGTGGTTGGTAAATACCGGTTGGACAGGTGGTCCATACGGAGTAGGAGAGCGTATGAATTTAAAATATACGCGCGCGATGGTAGAAGCTGCTCTTAATGGAGAGCTGAATGATGTAGCCTATAAAGTGCACCGTGTTTTTGGGTTGCATATGCCTACTGCTTGCCCTAATGTACCTTCAGCAGTGTTGAGCCCACGTGAAACGTGGGAAGATGAAGCGGCATATGAGGTAAAAGTTAGAGAATTGGCCAATCATTTTAAAGAAAACTTCAAGAAATTTGAAGAATTTGCTAATGAAGAAATTATGGCTGCACAACCAGCATAACGGTTAAGAAATATAGTATCTAAAAAAACCAGGCTTTTGGGCCTGGTTTTTTGATGTTTAAAATAAAAGTATAGATTACTTTTTATTATTGGTTTCAATATATTTTTTTAGTGCCATAGTCATAGAAGGTGTTTCAGGTGCCGGAGCTTTAATAGTTACTTTTAATCCATGACTTTCAGCCGCTCTTACGGTAGAGCTACCAAAAACGGCAATACGTGTATTGTTTTGTTTAAAATCCGGGAAGTTTTCAAACAAAGATTTAATGCCGCTGGGACTAAAGAAAACGATAATATCGTAAAAAACATGCTCTAGGTGTGATAAATCACTTACTACGGTCTTATAAAAAACAGCTTGTTTCCAATTGAGTCCTAGTTTGTTTAGTAACTTAGGGATGGCCGGTTTAAGCATATTAGAAGAAGGGAGTAAAAACTTTTCGTCTTTATATTTTTTTAGAACCGGAACTAAATCATCAATAGTACGCTTACCAACATAAATTTTTCTTTTCCGATATACCACATATTTTTGTAGGTAGTAAGCTACAGCTTCACTTCTACAAAAATATTTTAGCGTTGCGGGAACCTCATAACGCATTTCTTCAGCAATTCTAAAGAAATGATCAACAGAGTTTCGGCTAGTCATAATAATGGCCGTATAATCAGACAAATTCACTTTTTGTCTGCGTACATGTTTGGCATCTACGCCTTCAACATGAATAAAAGGAACGAAATCAACTTTTACTTTTTGTTTCTGTTCGAGTTCGGCATAAGGGGAATTTTCAACCTTGGGTTCAGGCTGCGAAACTAAAATGGTCTTAACTTTCATAGCAAAAAAGATATTTTAGATGAACGGTTATGCAACTACTTTATACAGTATGTAGTAGGGTGCAATTTCAAAAGTGCAAAGATACAAAATAAAGTAAAACAAGTTAATAGAAATTTGTTGCTGCTTTTTTTTATAATATACTCCTAGAAAAATGAAGTTTAATAAGAAGAACAGTATTAGTGTGATTCCATAGAAAGGAAGGGTTCCCTTCCACACATAATTTAAAATAAGTAGGAGGGGGAAGAGACAGATACCGATGAAATTTTTGTAGGTAATTTTATAAAAAACGTATCGATCTAAAAACCTTTCTATAGAGAAAAGAGAACCTATGATGCGTTCTAATAAATATTTTCCGAGTATGAAAACGGTATAGACTAAAAATATTTTAATAAACAGGACAAAAGAGTTATCTGTAGAGAGATTTAGCCCCAGCATAGAAAAATAGATACCCAAAGAAATAAGGATGTCTTGTGCAAAGAAGAGCGCATAACTAAAGGTGCCAAACAGTTGAGTGCTTTTAAAACTCTCTGTAAAATACTTGTTGGAGACAAGTAGTTGTCTAAAATTATAAAATTTTGCGGGATAGAAATTGCGCGCAAACACCAAGAGTAACAGCACCCCGATAAAGAGGAGGGTAATCCAGTTTTGTGAATCAAAATGTCTGGGGATGGCGTGCATTAAGAGAGTTTAGCAAAAATTAATTAACTTTTTATGCGATGAAATTTTTGGTAAATTATGAGTGACTTCGTTTTCTTGTTATTTTTTTGTGGCCTTGTAATAAGCAGCTCTACTTAAAGGTTCGTATTCTTCAGTTTCGCCTAAAAGAACCAAGTTGCTATTGGCTGATTTTCTGTAGCTGTAGTGTGCTAAGTTGCCGGTGCGTGTACATACAGCGTGTACTTTGGTAACATACTCTGCCGTAGCCATTAAGTTGGGCATGGGGCCAAAAGGTCTTCCTTGAAAATCCATGTCTAAGCCGGCTACCACTACGCGAATTCCTTCATTGGCCAAGTCGTTACAAACCGTAACGATTTCTTGATCAAAAAATTGTGCTTCGTCTATGCCAACCACATCGCAGCCATCTGCCAGTAAGGGAATATTGGCTGCTGCCGGAACGGGTGTAGAACGTATCTCATTTGCATCGTGAGAAACTACCATTTCTTCATCATAACGCGTGTCTATGGCAGGCTTGAAGATCTCGACTTTTTGTTTGGCAAACTGGGCGCGTTTTAGTCGGCGGATGAGCTCTTCGGTTTTTCCGGAGAACATACTTCCACAGATTACTTCAATCCACCCAAATTGTTCAGCCTGATTTACTGTATTTTCAAGAAACATTTTGTAATTTTAAGCGGTGTTTACCGTTCTATTTTTAGAGCGATTAAAATTACTAAAAATAAAAATGCATAACTAGGTCAAATCCGAATACTTATGAAGAAAACACTTGAAGATGAATTGATGAGTTTAGCCCACCGTATTCTGCACCTTCGTGGAGGGAATGAAGTGGAAGAATTGAAAAATGCAGCAGGTGAACTTTATGAAAAACTAACGGTATTGGCTTTTGCTGAAAAGCATTTTTCAGCCTCTCAACCTAGTATAGGAAAAAAAGAAATAGAAACAGCTTTGCGGGATGAAGCTGCATTAAAGGTTACTGAAAAAGAGGAAAAAAAAGAAGAACACCAGGTTGAAGAAACCCAGCCGGTAACTAAAGAAAAAACCGAGCCAAATAAGAAGGAAAAAGCTGCTGAAGAAAAGAATGTCCAAACAGAAGATGATATTCGTAATATAGCTGTAAATTATGATGATTTACCTCAATTTGAGCCGGTAACGGAAATAGTACCCCCTACAGTCACCACAAAAAATGAGGTAAATGCTCAAAAGGCTAAAACCAAAAATCAACTAAACCCACGTAAAAAATCACTCAATGAAAGCTTAAACTACGGACTGAGTTTCGGGTTAAACGATAGGTTGGCTTTTATTAAAAATCTGTTTGAAGGAAATGCAGCTGACTTTGATCGAGTCATTTCTCAACTCAACACACTACAAAATTTTGTAGAGGCCAAAGTGTTTATAGAAGAGCAAATCAAACCAGATTATAACTGGCAAGAGAAAGAGGTTTTTGAAGAACGGTTTTATACCGCCTTGGCACAAAAAATGGAAAGATAAGCGTATCGTTAAAAAACAGACGAGCAGATTAGGCCTTAACTTCTGCGCGTTCTACCCAGTTTTCAACCCATTGGTGCAACACTTCTGCCCAGTCGTCACGATCATTTAAACACGGAATAACGGTTAAATCTTCGCCTCCGGCGGCCACAAAAGTTTCTTTTCCTTCGCGGGCAATTTCGTCTAGTGTCTCAATACAATCGGCCACAAAAGCGGGGGTAGCAATAGCTAACTTTTTAGTACCTTCTTTAGCCATTTTCTCTAAAGTCTTGCTAGTGTATGGCTTTAGCCAAGGGTCTATACCTAAACGCGATTGAAAAGAGATGCTGTAGTTTTCTTCTTTTAGCTGTAGTTTTTCGGCTACTAATCGCGTGGTTTCAAAACACTGATGACGATAACAATATTGATGTGCCGGAGAGGGTGTTTTACAGCATTGGCAATCCATCTTGCAATGCCCATCGGTTACATCACTTTTACGAATTTGTCTTTGAGGAATACCGTGGTAGCTAAACAGCAAGTGTTCATAATCTATGCCATTTAAAGATTCGGCCATGCTTTTAGCTAAGACTTCAATATAATCCGGATGATTGTAGTAAGGAGGAACTACATCGAGTTTTAGGTTCGGAAAATATTCTTTCTGTAGTCGTTCAGCCAGGGCTAAGGTGGTTCCTATAGTGGCCATAGCATATTGTGGAAAAAGAGGAATAACGAGAATCTCATCCACCCCTTTTGCAACCAGTTCTTGTATGCCGTGTTTTACAGAGGGCTCTCCATAACGCATAGATAATGCTACCGGAATACTGGAGCGCTTGTTTAGTTTAGCCTGTAAGCGTTCTGAAATGACAATTAACGGAGAGCCTTCCTCCCACCAGATACGCTCGTAGTTAGCAGCTGTTTTTTGTGGGCGTGTTTTTAAAATAATTCCACGTACTAACAATGAACGCAACCAATAAGGAAAGTCTATGACTCGTTCATCCATCAAAAACTCGTCTAAATATGCCTTAACATCTTTGGGGTCTGTACTCTTGGTTGAGCCCAAGTTGGCTAACAAAACTCCTTTCATAGTATTTTTTTGCAAAAATACGCGAAACACGACAATAACAATTGTAAAACGCTTAATTAAACCGACTAATTTTTATTTTGAAAGAATAGACTAGATGTTCCGGCTCTTTTTTGGCAGTAAATGTGTAGGTTTGAACATCTTTTATAGCAAACACGATTAAATTTTGATAAGATGAAGGTTTTTTTCGCTCTTTTTTGTGCCACATTGTTTTCTGTAACGGTAGTTGCTCAACAACAATTGCCCATTCCTAGAAATATTCAACGTGCTTATGATCAAGGTACTCGTAGTATGGATGGCGAGCCCGGGCCAAACTATTGGCAAAATACGGCAGATTATGTTATTAATGTTTCTTTTAGCCCGGAGACCCGACTGATATCTGGAGAAGAACAGATTGTGTATGTTAATAACAGCCCGGATACATTGCACCAAATTCTATTTAAGTTGTACCCTAATTTGTATAAAAAGGGGGCTCCGCGTAGTAGTACCATTGCGGTACAAGACCTAACTAATGGAGTGCAAATTCAAAAATTGCGCGTAAATGGAACCGCTAAAGACCCGGGGAAAGCACATATTAGAGGAACTAACATGACGTTGCCCATTGCCCCGTTGGCTCCTCACCAAAAAGTACAATTTACAATTAGATGGTCATACCCCTTAAATAAGACCTCGCATATTAGAACAGGAGAAGTAGATAGAGGTGCTTATTTTATTGCGTATTTCTTTCCACGTATTGCGGTTTATGACGATATAGACGGGTGGAATCGGTTTGGATATAACGGAAGCCAAGAGTTTTACAATGATTTTTGCAATTTTAAGGTGAATATTACTGTACCTAAAAATTATGTGGTGTGGGCTACCGGTACTATGCAGAATGCAGAAGAGGTATTGACAAAAAAATACGTGAAAAGACTTCAAAAAGCTAAAAAAAGCGATGCAATAACTACGATTATAGATGTTTCAGATTTAGCTAATGGACATATTACGGCTGATAAACCTATGAACACCTGGAAGTTTTCAGTGCATGATGTAACCGATTTTGTTTTTGCTACCAGTAATCACTATATCTGGAAATCATCTAGTTTAGTAGTTGATCCGGATACCGGAAGACGTACACGGGTAGATGCCGTTTACAACCCCAAACACAAAGACTATAAAGAAGTAGTTCATTTTGCTCGAAAAACGGTACAAGCTATGAGTTATACCTTTCCGGCTTGGCCCTATCCGTATCCACATGAAACCGTTTTTGATGGGTTAGGGCAGATGGAATATCCCATGATGGTAAATGACAACCCGCTGCAAAGTAGAACTTCTACCATTACCCTCACCGACCACGAAATATTTCATACCATGTTTCCTTTTTATATGGGCATAAATGAAACTAAATATGCTTTTATGGATGAGGGCTGGGCTACGATTGCAGAGTGGATTATCTCACCACTTATTGATTCAACACTAGTAGATCATTACGGAATGGCAGCCTATGATATGACAGCGGGCAGTGAAGAAGATTTACCTATTATGGTGCTGAGTACGGAACAAAACGGAACGAGTTATTACCTTAATTCGTACCCCAAACCGGCTATGGGTTATCTTTATGTAAAAGATATGTTAGGAGATAAGTTGTTTACCAAAGCGTTGCATCACTACATAGAGTTGTGGCATGGAAAGCATCCTGTTCCGTTAGATTTTTTTAACGCCATGAATAAAGGAGCCGGAAAAAACATGAACTGGTTTTGGAAAAGTTGGTTTTACGATAGAGGCTATCCGGATTTAGCACTTACAAAAGTGAAGAAAAAAGGAGAAGGTTATCAGATAACGGTTACCTCAGTGGGAAATAAACCGGTTCCGATTGATTTAACCTTTACCTTTACAGATGGAACTACACAAAAAATGCATCGAAGTATTGCGGTTTGGAAGCAAGGCAACAAAAAAGTGACATTGACACTAAAAACCAATAAAAAGGTAAAAAAAGTGAAATTGGGAGCGGTGCATAACGCGGATGCCGATTTTAGTAACAATCGCTACAATTTGCGGTAAAACTGCTATGACGAATGACTCCGGGTGGTGTTAGTGCTAAGCGACTGTAAATATTTTTTAGGAGTGGTGCCAAATCTCTTTTTGTAAGCGGCTATAAAGTGGCTGGCAGTACTGTAGCCCACTTGCAACCCAACTTCATTAACGTTGTATTTGCCCGACTCAAGGAGTTTTTGCGCATAATCCATTTTGTAGTTAAAAAGAAACCCAAAAACAGTTTCGCCGTATACCTCTTTAAATCCTTCTTTTAGTTTTTTGAGCCCTAACCCAATTTCTTCAGCAAGTGCTTTTAAAGTGGGGGGCTCAGCCATGTGAGCAATAATAATTTCTTTGGCGTGTTTTATTTTTCGTACGCCATCTTCATCAACTAAAAACGGACATTGTTCGGTATCTACGGTTTCCGGACGGTTAAAATAGAGTCCGATTAGTTCATATACTTTCCCTTTAAGATAAATAGGCTGTACAGATGGATGTAGGTTGAAATTTAAAACCTGACTGAGTACAACAGCCATAGCAGGTGTTATGGAAGACTCTCGGTAATATTTTTTGTGCCGTTCTTCCTCTTTTAAAAAGTCTATATACGAAGCGTCTCTAGAAAACAGTTGATGAAACTTTCGGAGTGCAATCAGCAAAGAAACCGTCGAAGAATGTGCATGTACTTCTATATCTAGCGGTAAGGCTTTTTCCGGATTGTAAACAAACATAACATCATCCTCGTTTAAACCTCTGCTGTATTGACCTTGGTTATAGTTGAGGTTGGCGCTTCCTTTTAAACAAAAATGAAAACGAATAATATCACTCGGTATTTCTTGTGTAAAATACTGGGTATCAACAGTATTGTTTTGACACATCAAAATAGAAAAGTCATTTTCTAAGAAAAAGGTAGAGAATGAACTTTTGGCGTTGTTTTTTGAATCATTAGTATTCATCAAATCCTTATTTTTATTTAGAATGAATATAATTAGTTATTTATAAATGTGCTTGTATAGCTACAAAAATAAGATTATTGTTGAATTTAAACGAATTAGACCCAAAATATCTAGAGTCGACATTAAAAGAACTTATAGCGTTGTTTTTTGAGGTTGTTTCCCCTTATTTTTGAATCCAATTTTCACGGGAGTTGTATGAAAGATAGAATATCGGCTATGAAGCGTCATTCCTTTTATGTTGTAGGGTTAAATTATCACAAAGCAGATGCTACTGTTCGAGGAGATTTTAGTTTAGATGAAACCGCTAAGAAAAACTTGTTAAAGGCAGCAAAAGCAGCCGGATATGAAGGAATGTTAGTAGTCTCTACCTGTAATCGAACAGAATTATACGGATTTGCAGAGAACCCTTTTCAGCTTATTAAGTTGCTTTGCGACCACACGCGTGGGTCGTTAGATCAATTTGAAAAAGTGGCGTTTGTTTATAAAAACAAAGAAGCCGTTACCCATATATTTAAGGTAGGAGCCGGACTAGATAGTCAAATATTAGGCGATTTTGAAATTATTGGTCAACTTAAGCAAGCATTTATTTTTTCTAAAAAAGCGGGAACTACAAACCCCTTTTTAGAGCGATTGCTCAATTCGGTTATTCAGGCCAGTAAACGAATTAAAACCGAAACCGGTATTTCTTCTGGCGCTACCTCTGTTTCTTTTGCATCGGTGCATTACATAATGAATAATGTAGAGAATATCGGAGAAAAGAAAATCACCCTTTTTGGAACCGGAAAGATTGGGCGTAATACCCTAGAAAATTTGGTAAAGCATACCAATAATGAGAAGATAATTCTTATTAACCGTACCAAAGACAAGGCCGAAAAAATTGCCGGTAAATTTGATTTGGTAGTTAAAGATTATGCAGATTTACAAGCAGAAATACGTACTACTGATATTTTGATTGTGGCTACCGGGGCGCAAACACCTACCATTACCAAAGAATTACTCTATCCCAAAAAAGAATTGCTGATTTTAGATTTATCTATTCCTAAGAACGTGGCAGATGATGTAGAAGAAATTGAAAAAGTAAGTGTCGTTCACTTAGATGAATTGTCGGCTATTACTGATGAAACCTTGGCGCAGCGCCGCACCTTTTTGCCGGACGCAGAAAAAATTATTAAAGAAGTACGAACAGAATTTAAGCAGTGGCTAGACACACGTAAGTTTGTGCCAACCATAAAAGCGTTGAAAGAAAAATTGAATGTTATCAAAGAGATTGAGATTGCTTCACAACAAAAAAAGAATACTGAATTTGATATAGAGCAAGCTGAGCTTATTGGTGATAGAATTGTGCAGAAAATTATGAATCGTTTTGCGCAACACTTGCGCGACGATACTACTGAAGATAGCTTAGCACTTATTCAAAATGTATTTCAGCTGGAAGATATTGAAGCATGAAAAAAACAATTCGAATAGGAACACGAGCCAGCGAGTTGGCTTTGTGGCAAGCCAACACCGTTAAAACAGCCTTAGAAAATTTGGGATACGAGACCACCCTCGTTCCGGTAAAATCTACCGGAGATCTCAACTTAACGGAGCCGCTTTATGAAATGGGTATTACCGGCATTTTTACCAAAGCATTAGATGTGGCTATGGTGAAAAACGAAATAGATATCGCGGTGCATTCTATGAAAGATGTGCCCACCATTTTGCCAAATGGAATAGTGCAAGCAGCGGTGCTTCCTCGTGCTAATGTAGAAGATATTCTTATTCATAAAGGCACCACATTTTTAGATACCAAAGAAGGTATCATTGCTACCGGAAGCTTGCGTAGAAAGGCACAGTGGCTGCATCGTTATCCTACTCATACTGTGGTTAACTTGCGTGGAAATGTAAACACACGACTTAAAAAATTGGAGGAATCTGATTGGAATGGAGCTGTATTTGCCGCGGCGGGGTTGGAGCGAATTAGCCTAAAACCGGATAATTTTATACCATTAAATTGGATGCTACCGGCACCGGCTCAGGGAGCTATGTTGGTGGTGGCTAAAGAAAAAGACACTTTTTCTAGAACGGCAGTAGCGCAGCTCAATCACCCGAAAACAGCAATGTGTGTAAACATTGAGCGTGAATTTTTACGCGTTTTAGAAGGCGGTTGTACGGCTCCTATAGGGGCGTTGGCTCAAGTAGTTGGAGATAAAGTAACCTTTGAAGGAGCTCTGTTTAGTTTAGATGGAAAACAAAAAATTAGCCGAAAAACCACTTTTTCTATTGATGATTGCAAAAAACAAGGCGAAAAAGCGGCAAAAAATGTACTTTCGCAAGGAGGAGCTGCCGTTATGAAAATCATCAAGCAAAAAATGGGATAATAATGCCGAAAAAATTAAAAAGTTCTAGTCTTTTTATAGGTTTATTGGATGTTGCCCTTTTTGCCTTCCTAGTGTTAGATTTTGGCTATGGGCAAACCTTTCATTTAAAAACCTATAAGACGATAGCACTTCCGGTTATTATCTTGGGGCTCATTCTTTTTAATTTATACCAATACCGAAAATACCGATACGAAGCCACGATTCGTAAAAGCGCACTATACAATTTAATTATCCTTCTTTTAATTATTGTCTTGGGCGGTGTTTTTATGGTTATAGACTACAATGGCCTTTTAATAGATACGTTTTTTACGCACCGTGGGGCGATAGAATACGGGTTGTTGTTTTACTTTTTTATTCGGCTTACCTTCTTGATGCGGAAAGTATATCAAGTATATTTTAATCCGGCAATTCTTTTTGTAGGAAGTTTTGCCTTGGTCATTTTAGCCGGAGCCTTTTTGCTCATGCTGCCTAGCGCTACTAAATATGGTATTAACTTTACCGATGCGTTGTTTACATCAACCAGTGCCGTGTGTGTTACGGGTTTAGTAGTGGTTGACGTAGGAAAAGAATTTACGCTTTTTGGGCAGACTATTATCATGATTTTGTTTCAGATTGGTGGCTTGGGAATGCTTACTTTTACTTCTTTTTTTGCCTATTTTTTTAAGAGTGGATCGTCTTTTAAAGAAAGCCTTTTTATGAAAAATGTCTTAGGCGATGATCAACTCAATAACATCATGCAAACCACCGTGCGGATTGTGGTTTTCTCGTTGATAGTAGAAGCAACGGGCGCTCTATTTATATACGATTCTGTAAAAGATCTTGCGTTAAAACATCACGGCTTTTTTGCTGTTTTTCATGCTGTTTCGGCCTATTGTAACGCCGGGTTTTCTACGATTACCGGTAATTTAGGAGCCGTAGGATTGCGCCATAATTACTACTTACAATGGATTATTATGGGGTTGATTATTTTTGGAGGGCTCGGGTATTTTATTTCCTTCAACTTCCTAAAATATATCAAACAATTCTTCATCAACCTTTTTCACAAACGCAAAAAGAAATCTATCGTTCGTTTAATTACGTTAAACACAAAAATGGTGGTATATACTACTATTATTCTCATTTTAGGCGGTACAGTAGCTCTTCTTTATACAGAATATCATACGGTTCTTTTGGCTGATCATTCCTTTTTTGGTAAGTGGACCACGGCCATGTTTTCAGCTGTAACGGCACGAACCTGTGGGTTTAGCACCGTAAATTATGCTCAATTTTCGATGCCCGGATTGTTGATTATGATTTTGTTGATGTGGATTGGTGCCTCTCCGGCTTCTACTGGTGGAGGAATCAAAACCTCTTCTTTTGCATTGGCCGTTTTAAATGTCTTTTCAACCGCCAGAAATAAACCACATATTGAGATAGGAACCAGGCATGTAGCACCAGAAGCGGTACGAAGAGCTTTTGCTATTATTGTAATCTCGCTTATTTCTGTGGGGGTCGGTATTATTTTGGTACTCTTTTTTGATCCGCAATTTTCGTTGATGCAAGTAGCCTTCGAAATTTTTTCTGCCTTTGCTACCGCCGGATTATCTATGGGAATTACTCCACATCTTTCAGTAGCTAGTGAATATGTGGTTATCTTTATGATGTTTTTCGGCCGGATAGGACTGATTAATTTAATGGCGGGTATTTTGCGTAATATGCGGGCACGAGGTTATGAGTATCCGGAAGAAAATATTCTTATTAATTAATAAACTTGAAAATAGCGAGTTATGAAAGTAGTAATATTTGGGTTAGGTAACTTTGGAATGTCTTTAGCCGTTCATTTGGCAGACACCGGAAACGATGTGGTAGTGGCCGACCGTAATCGAGAAAAAATAGATTTGGTTAAAGACAAAGTATCGCATGCAGTGGTAATGGATTCTACCAATGAAAATGCTTACCGTGCTTTGCCCTTAAAAGACGCCGATATAGTGGTGGTGGGAATTAGTGATGACGAAGGAGCAGCTATTATGACTACCGCTATTATAAAGAAAGTATGTGATGCAAAAATTATTGCCCGTTCTTCATCGGCTATCCAAGATACCATATTTGAAGCGATGGGAGTATACCAGGTCATTCACCCTGAGCAAGAATATGCAGAGCGCATGACCAAGAAAATAAACCTACGCGGAAGCATTGATAATTTTGAAATTGAAGGAGAAGGAGATTACTTGATTTCTGAAATAGAATTGTGCAAAGAGTTGGAAGGGAAGACGATTATGAAAGCCAATTTTAGAGAGCAATACGGATTAAATATTATTACTATTCTTCGAAAAAAACAATATAGCAATTTGCTGAGAAGAAATGCCGAAAAGCAAGTAGTTATTGGTATGCCTAAACCGGATACGGTACTAGAACCCAACGATATTTTGGTGGTTTTTGGTAAGAGTAGCAGTATCGATAAATATTTAAAACAACACCATGTTGAAGATTCTCAGTAGCCGAAAACTAACAGCTTCTCAGGCTAAAATACTAGAGGATGCTTCTATTACTTGGGAAGAATACGAGGCTATAAAAATTGATTTTGTGGATTTTCAAGTGTCCCAACCGGTTACAAATGCCATTATAACCAGCCAAAATACCGTAAAGGCGCTTTTGCAGCAACAAATAAAGATTGAACGGTGTTTTTGTGTGGGGCAAAAGACAAAACACTTGTTAGAAAAGCATCAAATAGCGGTAGTTGAGATGACTGATTATGGAAGTGAATTAGGAGCGCTCTTGGTAAAAAATTATGCCTTAGAAAAATTTGTTTTTTTTTGCGGAAATAAACGGCGCGATGAGCTACCTGATTTGTTGACAGAGAATAACGTGAACTATACAGAAATTCAGGTGTATAAAAATGTACTCAATCCGGTAAAGGTTAATCCTACTTTTGATGGGGTACTATTTTTTAGCCCTAGCCAGGTAAAGAGTTACGTTCAAAAAAATGATTTACACCATCAAAAAGCCTTCTGCATAGGAAAAACGACGGCAGCAGAAGCAAGAAAATATACGTCAATAGTAATTATATCTAACAAACCCACCGTAGAAGAGGTGCTGACTCGGGTGGTAAAATTTTATGAACATGCTTAAAAATGATTTGTTGCTTCGTGCACTTAGAGGAGAAGAGGTTGAACGTCCCCCCGTTTGGATGATGCGTCAAGCAGGGCGTTACCTTCCTGATTTTATGAAGATAAGAGAAAAATACGATTTTTTTACACGTTGCCAAACCCCTGAACTGGCTACCGAAATTACGGTTATGCCGGTACGGCAGGTAGGCGTTGATGCCGCTATTCTCTTTTCGGATATTTTGGTGGTTCCACAAGCTATGGATATTCATTTTGAAATGAAACCCAACGTAGGTCCTTGGTTAGAAAACCCGATTCAATCTCCCGAACAGGCACACGAGGTTTCGATACCCGATGTGCGAGACCGCTTGCATTATGTTTTTGAAGCCATTAAGCTTACAAAACAAGAACTTAACGATGAGGTGCCACTAATTGGTTTTTCAGGCTCTCCGTGGACTATTTTGTGTTATACGGTGCAAGGACAAGGCTCTAAAACTTTTGACAAGGCTAAAGAATTTTGTTTTCAACATCCGGAAGCGGCAGCCAATTTATTACAAAAAATAACAGATACCACAATTGCTTATCTCAAAGAAAAGGTGGCTGCCGGAGTAGATGCGGTTCAAATTTTTGATTCTTGGGGAGGGTTGTTGGCGCCGGATGATTACCAAGAGTATTCGTGGAAATATATTCAACAAATAATAGATGCTTTAAAAAAAGATATTCCGGTGATGGTCTTTGCCAAAGGATGCTGGTATGCGCTTGAAGAGATGGCACAATCAGGGGCATCTGCGTTGAGTATAGATTGGACGTGTACGGCTCAGACCGCCCGAAAACTAACTGGAGGTAAGATAACATTACAGGGCAATTTAGATCCGGCGCGCTTATTGGCTCCTATTCCTGAAATTGAACGTAGAACGCGTCAAATGATAACTGATTTTGGGAAAGACAAATATATTGCCAATCTCGGTCATGGTATTCTTCCAAATGTTCCGGTAGCACATGCCAAAGCGTTTATAGAAACGGTAAAAGCCTTTTAAAATGGCTAATAACTAGTCGTGTTTTTCTACCTTTACATAAGATAAAAAAAGGAATAATTATGACTTCAAAAGCAGAATATTTGGGTGCGCTTCGCGTAAAAAATACGCATTTAAAAAGTGGCAATAGTTATATTACTGATGCCCCTACCGATAACCACGGAAAAGGGGAGGCTTTTTCACCTACGGATACGGTAGCTACGGCCTTAGCTAATTGCATGCTAACGGTTATGGGAATTAAAGCCGAGGCAGAAGGAATTAATATGGCGGGAGCTACAGCGCAAGTAACCAAAACTATGGCAGCAAACCCACGTAGAATTGTGAAGATTGAAATTGAATTGAATTTTCCTGAAAATTATTCAGATAAGGTAAAAAAAATATTAGAACACACGGCTCGTCATTGCCCGGTACACCAAAGCCTTCACCCGGATATAGAAACGCCTATTACCTTTCATTACGGAAAAGAATAGCCGTTTTACACGGCTACTTTTCCTTTAATGTGTGGGTATGGATTGTAATTTTCTAAGGTAAAATCCTCGTAGGTAAATGCAAAAATATCAGTTACTGCCGGATTTATTTTCATAGTTGGTAGCGGTCTCGGTTCACGAGAGATTTGCAATTTTACCTGATCAAAATGATTTTTGTAGATATGTGCATCGCCAAAAGTATGTATAAAATCTCCTGGGTCAAACTGGCATACTTGCGCTATCATCATGGTTAGCAAGGCGTACGAAGCGATATTAAAAGGAACTCCTAAAAAAATATCGGCACTGCGCTGATATAACTGTAAAGACAAGCGGGGCTTTCCCCCCTTTTGTTTAGGAGGTATTACATAAAACTGAAAAAAAGCATGGCAAGGAGGTAAAGCGGCTTTTCCGTTTGCCACATTTTCAGCAAAAGAAATAGAAGTATCAGGCATTACACTAGGATTCCATGCCGATACAAGCATTCTGCGGCTATTTGGATTAGTTTTTAATGTGTGAATAACATCTTTAATCTGATCGATTTCATCACTGTTCCAATTACGCCATTGGTGGCCGTAAACAGGGCCTAAATCACCGTTTTTATCAGCCCATTCGTTCCAAATGCGCACCCCGTGTTCTTGTAAATAATGAATGTTGGTGTCTCCTTTTAAAAACCATAACAACTCATATATAATTGATTTTAGGTGTAGCTTTTTAGTGGTTACTAGAGGAAATCCTTCACTTAAATCAAATCGCATTTGGTAACCAAATATGCTACGCGTACCGGTGCCCGTACGATCGCTTTTGTCAACTCCGTTTGCTAAAACATGTTTTATGAGTTCGTGATACTGCTTCATAAAAAATTATTTTTTGGCACGTAAAACGGGGTTGAGCTCGTCGTCATTATACATTTTCATTTGTTTATATGTTTTCATGTATTTATCACCCTTTTCAATATCGGTTAATAGTTGATCAATGGCGGTAGATAAATCAACGCGTTGTTCTTGCAATACGGCCAGTTTTTCTGCGCATGCTTTGCGGTGATTCTCAGAGGCTTCTTGGCGTTCTGCTTCTTCAGCCATATGATATAATTTTAAAGCCAAAATGGAAAGGCGATCAACGCCCCAAGCCGGACTTTCTGTATTGATAGTGGCATTGGGTTTAACAGAGACGTCTTTGTATTTATCGAGAAAATAGCTGTCAATATACTCTACAGTATCTGTACGATCTTGGTTAGAAGCATCTATTTTTCGTTTTAATTCTAGGGCACCTACCGGATCAATTTCCGGGTCGCGAATTAGGTCTTCGTAGTGCCATTGCACGGTATCTATCCAGCATTTGCGATACAACAGGTGTTCTAATAGTTGAGTTTCCTTGTTGTAAGGGTTTTTAAAGGGTTGATCAACCCGGTCAATCTCGTGATAGGTAAGTACTACTTGATCAAAAATTTTGTTGGCTTCAGTTGAAAACATAGAAATTAATTTATGAGGTAAACACTTTTTTGTCGGTTTTATTATTTTTTCGGGTAAGCCACCGGTCGATAGATAGCCAGCCACTTCCGTAAATAATGAGGGCAATGCAGATACCAATTCCTAAGATATGGTATTCAAATCCTTCTCCGGGTCGTTGGCTTTCCCAATTCATAAAAATGCCATTATGCAGGTGTCCACCCATAAAAAGAGCGGTAACCAAAAAGGCCAAGGTCAAAAAAGCCATGATGCGCCCCCAACAGCCTATAATAAGCAATATGGCTCCAATAGAAACGACCATAATTCCACAGAAACCTATAAACTTAGGAACCCCTAAAGAATGGTAGTAATTGAGTTTTGCATGAAGGCCTATTCCTCCTAAAAGCCCTAAGGTTTGTTGCAACCCGTGGAAGAGCATAACAATGCCCAATGAGATTCTGAGAAAAAAACCGGAAGCCGAATTCCCGGTGGTTAATAAACGTTTAAACATGGTGTGTAACTTTAGATTGCCCCTTTTCTCAAAGAACAGGTAAAGATACAATTTTGTCTTGCTAAAAAAAGAGATTATGCCTTGTTCTTTCCGGCAATAATAAGCACAAATTCTCCGCGTGGTTTTTGGTTTTCAAAATGAGCGATGAGTTCGCTTAGGGTGCCGCGCACAGTTTCTTCGTGCAATTTGGTCAACTCTCTAGAAACGGATGCTTGCCGAGTAGCCCCTAAATATTTTTGTAAATCTTGTAGGGTTTTAAGCAATTTATAGGGTGATTCATACACTACCATAGTGCGTGTTTCTTCGGCTAGTAGGTTAAGACGTGTTTGTCGTCCTTTTTTCTTCGGAAGAAACCCTTCAAAAATAAATTTATCATTAGGAAGGCCGCTGTTAACCAGTGCAGGAACAAAGGCCGTAGCGCCGGGAAGGCATTCTACGGCCACATGATTTTCTACACAAGCCCGAACCAATAAAAAACCGGGGTCTGAAATGGCAGGAGTACCGGCATCGGTAATTAAAGCAGCCGTTTCGCCATTTTTTAACCGTTGAATAATTTTAGCGGTAGTTTGGTGCTCGTTAAACATGTGATGGCTTACCATAGGGGTAGATATCTCAAAATGTTTTAAGAGCTTTCCGCTGTTGCGGGTGTCTTCTGCTAAAATAAAATCAACTTCTTTTAGTAAACGCACTCCTCTAAAAGTCATATCTTCTAGATTGCCAATAGGAGTCGGTACTAAATATAATTGAGCCATGGGGTTGTGATGAGCTGAGGTTTTATCGTTTTAGATTGACCTTGGTATAGGCTTTATCTTTTTTTCTCTTTACTAAAAATTCGGCAATTTGAACCGCATTAGTAGCGGCTCCTTTTCGTAAGTTGTCGGCTACTATCCACATATTTAAAGTTTTTTCTTGGGTAAAATCTCTACGAATGCGTCCCACAAAAACATCGTCTTTGCCCTGTGCAAAAAGTGGCATTGGATACACGTTCATTTCAGGATTATCACGTAGAGCTATGCCCGGAAAATTGCGCAATGATTTTCTGACTTCAGAAAGAGTGAAATCTTTTTCAAATTCAATATTTACGGATTCGCTATGCCCACCTACCACCGGAATACGAATGGCGGTAGCTGAAACCTTGATGCTGTCATCACCAATAATTTTTTTGGTTTCGTTGGTGAGTTTCATCTCTTCTTTGGTATATCCATTTTCTTGAAAGACGTCACAATGAGGAATGGCGTTGCGGTGTATGGGATAGGGATATGCCATTTTTCCTTTTATACCGTTTTGCTCATTATTAAGTTGTTCTACGGCTTTTTTGCCGCTTCCGGTAATAGATTGATAGGTAGAAACCACCACACGTTTAATTTTATAATCGCGGTGTAAAGGTTTTAAAGCCATCACCAACTGTATGGTAGAGCAGTTAGGGTTGGCAATAATTTTGTCTTTGTCTGTTAACGTGTCTCCGTTTATTTCAGGAACAATCAATTTTTTGGTAGGGTCCATACGCCAGGCAGAAGAATTGTCAATAACAACGGTTCCGACGGCCGCAAATTTTGGTGCCCAAGCCAATGAAGCTTCGCTTCCGGCAGAAAATATGGCAAAGTCCGGTTTTAAAGCTACAGCATCGGCAATGGCATGTACAGGGTACTCCTTCTCCTTATATTTTATCATTTTTCCGACTGACTTTTCGGAGGCTACGGGGATTAATTCGTCAATAGGAAAATTGCGTTCTTCTAGAACTTCGAGCATTACACGGCCTACTAAACCGGTGGCTCCAACAACAGCTACTCTCATTTTTAGGGTAAATTAAGGCATCCTATGGTGGAGTATTAAACAGGATGCGGTTGTGAATATAAGACTTCAAGAAGGTAGCCCTCTTTGAAGTCGCGAACTAATTGAAATTTAAGGTTTGTTTATTCTTCGGTTACAAAACGTGGGTCTACCGGCATAACGTGTCCACAGTTCTTACAAGTACGAAGGTCTTTACTGGCATAAAATGTTTTAAAATGGGGAAGAAAGTCTTTTTCTATATCGTTTAATGGAAAATAAACTTCGTGAAGTTTGTGATTACATTCGTCACAATACCAAATCAGCCCATCTTTTCCTCCTTTTCCCATGCGTTTTCGCTCAACCACCAATCCGATAGATTCTTCTTTTCGTACGGGTGAGTGTGGCACTTTGGCAGGGTTTAAATACATATCACCGGGACCGAGTTCAAGCACTTTTTTCTCTCCATTTTCTTGAATATGCACCTCAATATGCCCTTCTAATTGGTAGAACAATTCTTCGGTTTCGTTATAATGAAAATCTTTACGAGCATTGGGACCGGCCACTACCATTACAATATAGTCTCCCGCATCTTTATACAAATTACGGTTGCCAATGGGCGGCTTTAAGGTGTCGCGATTTTCGTCTATCCATTGTTGTAGGTTAAAAGGTCCTTGAATTGCCATAGCTTTATGTCTTAAAGTCACAAAGTTATAAAAATTTGAAGTTATTTAGCCTACTCTTTAATAAGATAAAGTGCAGGTTTAGTCAATTTGTGAAATCCGAAGCGTATTTACCATCCCTTTAGCTTCTACCGGCATGGCGGCTAGATTAACTATAAAATCGCCTTTTTGTACAAATTTATTTTTCTTTGCCATAGAGTTTACATCTTTAATGGTTTCATCTGTACTCAAAAATTTATCGTAATAAAAGGCTTGTACGCCCCATAATAAACTCAGTTGAGAGATAATGCGGCGGTTGGCGCTAAAGGCTAAAATGTTTACGTTAGGACGCCAAGCAGAAATTTGAAAAGCGGTGTAGCCACTATTGGTTAGGGTGCAAACGGCTTTAGCGTTAATCTCATCGGCAGTTAAGGCGGCGTGGTAACAAATAGACTTTGTTATGTATCGGTTAGTGATTATTTGTGGTGGATCTTCCGGCACGTTTATAAGTTCAGAATTTTCTACGCTCATAGCAATTTGTGCCATCTTTTTAACTACGGCAACCGGGTTTTTTCCTACTGAAGTTTCGCCACTAAGCATCACCGCATCGGCTCCGTCCATAACCGAGTTGGCTACATCGTTTACTTCAGCACGTGTAGGGGTAAGTCCATCAATCATACTCTCCATCATTTGGGTGGCAATAATTACCGGAATACGGGCTCTTTTGGCACGGTTTACCAATTTTTTTTGAATAAGGGGTACTTCATGTGCCGGTACTTCAACGCCTAAATCACCGCGAGCAACCATTAACCCATCGCAATGAGGAATAATTTTGTCTATATTTTTTACTCCTTCGGGTTTTTCTATCTTCGCAATAATAGGTATCTTATGTTCACTTTCTTTAGCAATTAAATCTTGTAAAATTTGTAGATCTTCTCCTGAACGTACAAAAGATAGAGCAATCCAATCTACTTTTTGACCGACAGCAAAATGAGCATCTTTCAAGTCTTTCTCTGTCATAGCCGGGAGTGATATTTTCGTATTGGGCAAGTTTACTCCTTTTCTAGAGCGCAAGGGGCCTCCTTGAATCACTTGAGCTACTACCTCATCTTTTTTGTTGGTTTTTACCACTTCAAAAATAAGTTTGCCATCGTCTAACAAGATGCGCTCTTTGGCTTTTACATCTTTTGGAAACTCTTTATAGTTCATATAAACGCGTTGCGCAGTACCCGGAAAAGGTTTTCCGGTGGCAAAAGTAATTTTATCGCCTTTGGCCACTACTACTTCGTCTTTCATAGCGCCTATACGCAATTTAGGACCTTGTAAATCGGCTAAAATACCAATGTTTAACCCTAGCTTTTTACTGATAGATCGAATGAGTTTAATCTTATTCTTGGCATCGTCATAACGGGCGTGAGAGAAATTAATTCTAAATACATTTACGCCATTTTTCATCATGGCCTCTAAGGTTTTTTTTGAATCGGTTGAGGGGCCTAGTGTAGCTACTATTTTCGTCTTTTTTATCCTTCGCATCAGTCAAATATTAAATTTTTGTAAGACCGTAGGCTCGTTATTTCTACAGTGGCTACTGCCGACAGTTGCCGTATGGTCTTCAATTTGGTTACTACTTCAGTTAGGTTGTCTATTCCTTTGATTTCTAAGAAATAGTTTACCTTTTTTTGTTCTGGTATAAGAAAGGTTAAATAACGTTCTTCTTCTTGAAAAAGAGAAGTTATTTTCTCCTTTTTTGTGGGCTTGGTTTCTGCCTTGTTGGCCACCAGATAATAGTCTACAAGGTTTTTTTGATCTATGTAATGATAAAGTGGATGGAGCGCTATGCCGTTTTTGTGCTGAACGTCTACATCTGCTTCTCTTTTTAAGCTAGTTTCTAAAACACGGTTAATGAGATAGACTACTCTATAGATTTCGAACGCACTGTATAAGGCAATGAGGCTTATTTCTTCTGTTGCGTCTTCTTCTGTAAGAATAATCGTTTTCATTATTACCTCGCTTTGATTGCTGAAAGGAGAGGAGAAGGTTTTTCGGAAAAGGACAAATTTTATTCGTCTATTTTATCCTGAAAGACATAATAAGCACGTTTTGCTGCCTTCTCTTCTGCTTTTTTCTTGGAGGTAGAACGGGCTTTAGCTACCACAGTGCCCGAAATGAGGAGTTCTACAGCAAAATGCTTCGTATCCTCTTTTCCTAAATCCTCTTTATCTCTAAACTTAAACGTCTTTTTTTCTTTCTGACACCATTCAATTAAGTGACTTTTATAGCTCACTATCTTACCTTCAAGACGATCAATATCTACATAATTTTGTATAACTTGCTGATGAATAAACTTTTCACAACATTTATACCCTTTATCTTTATAAATGGCTCCTACTAATGCCTCAAACAAGTTGCCATGAATGTTTTCTCCGAGGCGCTCCGGATGCTCATCGGCATCCATAAAATGAGTGAGCCCAAAATCTTGCCCAATTTTATTTAACGATTGTCGGCTTACAATCTTGGCGCGCATTTGTGTAAGATATCCTTCATCTGCAGAAGGTAGTTCATCAAACAAATAGGCAGCTACCACCGCCCCTAAAATGGCGTCGCCCAGAAATTCGAGTCTTTCAAAACTAACCACATTTCCGAATCGATCTTTTTTTTGCCGCGATCGATGGGTAAAAGCCCGCTGATAATAACTTAGGTTTTTGGGCGAAAACCCGAGTATATTTTGAAGATCCATAAAAAAATCCCCGTTTTTCGTGTAACGGGAATTTAAGATGTTTCGGATAACACTCATCAAAAATTTTTATCAACTTACCACTTTTCGGAGTAATATACAAGCATTATGTCCTCCAAAACCAAAGGTATTGCTCATAGCAATAGTTACTTCGCGCTCTTGTGCTTTATTGAGCGTAAGGTTGAGTTCAGGATCAATATTTTCGTCTTGAACCTCGTGGTTTATAGTAGGAGGTACAATACTATTTTTCATAGCTAGCACAGAAGCAATGGCCTCAATAGCCCCGGCTGCCCCCAATAAGTGGCCGGTCATTGACTTCGTTGAGTTAATATTGATTTTTTTACTGTGCTCGCCAAATACTTTTTTAATGGCTTTAATCTCGGCAATATCACCTAGTAAGGTAGAGGTGCCGTGGGTGTTAATGGCGTCTACTTCTTCAGGGGTAATGTGTGCATCGCGTAAGCAATTTTTCATCACTGCCACAACGCCATCTCCTTCAGGGTGCGGTGCTGTCATATGGTAGGCATCTGCAGAGAGACCGCCACCAATTACTTCCGCATAAATTTTAGCGCCTCGGGCTTTGGCGTGTTCGTATTCTTCTAATACTAATGCTCCGGAACCTTCGCCTAATACAAACCCATCGCGATTCGCATCAAATGGGCGAGAGGCTCTTTGCGGGTCATCGTTTCGAGTAGACAAAGCGCGCATAGCGTTAAAACCACCCATACCGGCTATGGTTACGGCGGCTTCACTTCCTCCGGTAACGACCACATCGGTGTGGCCTAACCGAATAGAATTTAAGGCATCTATAATAGCATTAGCTGAAGAAGCACAGGCAGAGACCGTTGTGTAGTTAGGTCCCATAAAACCGTGTTTGATAGAAATATTGCCCGGGGCAATATCGGCTATCATTTTAGGAATAAAGAAGGGGTTAAAACGAGGCGTACCGTTGCCATCGGCAAAGTTTATAACTTCATTTTGAAAAGTTTCTAAACCACCAATGCCGGCTCCCCATATTACACCAATCCGAAATTTGTCAACCTTATCTAGGTCAATTTCAGAATCAGCAATAGCTTCGTCTGAAGCTACAATAGCGTACTGGGCAAATTTGTCAAGCTTTCTGATTTCTTTACGGTCAAAATAACCATTAAAATCAAATCCTTTGATTTCACAGGCAAATTTGGTTTTGAACTTTTCAGCATCAAAATGCGTAATAGGTGCGCCGCCGCTTTTACCACTTACCAGACCGGCCCAATATTCTTCAATATTATTGCCAATAGGGGTTATTGCCCCTAGACCAGTAATGACTGCCCGTTTTAACTCCATACTCTATTTCTAGTTAATTTTTTTGTAGGTATACTTATTTTTTTGCTTCTTCAATATAAGAAACAGCTTGGCCTACAGTAGCAATGTTTTCAGCTTGATCATCAGGGATTTGAATATCAAATTCTTTTTCAAATTCCATAATCAGTTCTACGGTATCCAAAGAATCCGCACCTAGATCGTTGGTGAAACTTGCTTCGTTTGAAACTTCATTCTCATCAACACCGAGCTTATCAACGATGATTGCTTTTACTTTTGATGCAATGTCTGACATAATGTTTTAATTTTTTGATTTGTTTTTAAGGAGCAAAAATATAAAACTTTCTCATAATACAGATTTTTATCTAAAAAAAGTGTGAGTCGCCCCCTGTCTTATAGGAAAAGTACTAACTTTCGCTCCTTGCAATTTAGTAATAAATTTAAGATTTTGAAAGTAAAAGAAAAACTCCCTAAAAAAATAGTAATAATGGCCTCCGGGCGCGGTACCAATGCGCGTGCTATTATAGATTATTTTGCAGGCAATATGCAGGTAGAAGTATCGTTGGTGCTGTCTAATAATGCGGATGCAGGAGTATTGGATATTGCGGCAGAAAGAGGCATACCTACTTTAAGTTTTACGCGAAAATCTTTTTATAAAACGGAAGAAATTATCAATGTTTTGACGGCTATTCAGCCGGATTTGATCATTTTAGCGGGGTTTATGTGGATGATTCCTCAAAATATAATAACGACTTTTCCGCATCAAATTATAAATATTCATCCGGCATTATTACCTAAATATGGTGGAAAAGGCATGTATGGCAGCCATGTACATCGGGCGGTGTTGGCGCATAAAGAGCGAGAATCGGGAATTACGATTCATTATGTAAATGAACATTATGACGAAGGAAAAATTATTGCCCGGTTTAAGACGTCAATTACTTCTGAAGACGATTTGGCTTCTTTAGAGACAAAAATTCATCAGCTAGAACACGCTCACTATGCCCCGGTAATTGAGCAACTTTTATTTTCATAAAGATGGCTAAACAATCTAAATTTTATGTGGTGTGGAAGGGCAAGCACCCCGGAATTTATGAAAAATGGGATGATTGTAAGGCAGTTATTTCAGGCTATAAAGGGGCGCAATACAAATCCTTCTCTTCTTTTGATGCAGCCAAGAAAGCTTACAACCAACCTTATGCGGCGCATAAAGGCAAGAAAAAAAAGGCCTCATTAACGGCGAAAGAAAAGGCGGCTATAGGGGCTATTAATTTCCATTCTATAGCAGTTGATGCGGCATCAAGCGGAAACCCGGGTAAGATGGAATATCGCGGGGTAGATACCCGCACCCAAAAAGTGCTCTTTCATCAAGGACCTTTTGTTGAAGGTACTAATAATATAGGTGAGTTTTTGGCGATTGTACACGGGCTGGCTTTTTTACATCAACACAAAAGCGATCGCATTTTATATTCGGACTCTCGAACAGCCATAAGCTGGGTGCGCCGAAAGAAATGCAATACGAAACTGAAGAAAACCACACAGAATGCAAAGCTTTTTGAGCTGATAGCCCGCGCAGAAGACTGGTTAAAGAAAACACGGTATAACACTCCGGTTGTTAAGTGGGAAACCTTGGCTTGGGGAGAGGTTCCAGCTGATTTTGGAAGAAAATAAAATGTGTATTCTATATGTCGTCGTAATCAATAACGAGTGTAGGGGTGATAGGGTGTGATTGGCAGGTTAAAATGAGCCCATCAGCTACTTCTTCGTCAGTTAAGATTTGGTTGTTAGCCATGGTAACTTTTCCTTCTTTAACCAAAGCCATACAGCTACTGCAAATACCCCCTTGACAAGAATAAGGGGGGTCGAGTCCCTCGTTCATCACGGCGTCTAAAACGCGTTCGCTCCTATCCATCTCAAAGGTGGTTTCTTCTTCATCTAAAATAACAGTAACCCGTGTTTTCCCGGTAAAATCGGTTACTTCTTCGTCTTTTTTGTCTTCCGTTACAAAGAGTTCAAAATGAATATGTTCTTCAGCAATTCCGTTTTCTTTTAATAAATCGGCTACGGTATCTATCATAGAACCGGGGCCACAGAGGTAAAAATCAGCAAAATCAGCTTCTTTAAATTTATTTTTTAGAATGTAATTAACGGTGCTGCGCTCAATACGCCCAAAAAAAGATTGATCGGCCTTAAAGCGGCTGTACACAAATTCAATAAAAAGACGGTTTGTATATTTTTGCTGTAGTGTTAAGAGTTTTTTAAAGAAGATGGTATCATCGGGGGTGCGGTTACCGTACACCAACACAAATTTATGCGCCGGAGAACTTTCTAAAACGTTTTCTAGAATGGCCATGACGGGGGTAATACCGCTACCGGCGGCAAAAGCTACGTAGGTTTTGGGAGATAGGGCGGTAGAGGGGTCAAACGTAAACCGACCTTGTGGGAGGAAGACAGTTAGCGTGTCACCCACCTTTAATTTATTGTTTACCCAAGCTGAAAATAGCCCGTGTTCTACTTCTTTTACGGTTACTTTAAGTTCTTGACGGGTAGGAGAGGTACAGATAGAGTATGATCGCCTAAATTTTCTTCCGGCAATTTCTTTTTCTAAGGTAAGGTATTGCCCTGCTAAGAACTGAAAATCTTTTTTTAGTTCCGCAGGAATCTCAAAGCCTACGCTTACGGCTTGAGCCGTTTCGCGGTCAATGGTTTTTACTTTGAGTTCGTGAGATCGTGACATACGAACTTTTTAGGTGCAAAAATACGAAGTAAAGTATGTTTGTGGGTTAAAAAATGAGAATTATTGAAAATGATTCTAGATAAAAAATTAAATAGTATCATAATCTACGACCAAGGTGGCCGTTGTAGGATGTGCTTGGCAAGTTAGTATTAGTCCGTCTTCTGTTTCGCCTTCGGTTAAGACTTGGTTGTTAGCCATTTCGGCTTCTCCTTGGGTGATTTGCGCCAAACAACTGCTACAGGTTCCTCCTTGGCAAGAATACGGTGGATCGAGCCCTTCTCTCATAATGGCATCAAGAATCCGTTCGTTTCTATCCATTTCAAAGGTAGTTTCTTCTTCGTCTAAGATAACGGTAACCTGTGTTTTTCCACTCGTTTCTTTTGAAGTGTGTAGCGTTGTTTTTTCTGTTTTAAAGAGTTCATAATGAATATCTTCTTTGGCTATGCCGTTTTTTTGAAGCACCGTTGAAGCCATTTCAATCATAGGTTGTGGACCACACAAAAAGATAGCGGCAAAATGAAGATGTTTGTATTTCTCTTTTATAATATAGGATACTGTTTTTTGCTCAATACGCCCAAACAGGGGTTTGGGTTCTATTTTTTCTTCTTTTGTTGTTTTTTTCTTACTGAAGACTCTGTTTTTAAAAAGTCGGCGAGTGGGTTTAGACTTAATTTGGCTGTACACAAACTCTATAAACAATCGGTCGGTATATTTTTCTTTAAGGGCAAGTAAATTGTGATAAAAAATAGTTTGCTCTGGTGTTTTGTTTCCGTATACCAAAATAAATTTGCTCGATGGCTCGGCTTCTAACACGTTTTGCAAGATGGCCATAATAGGGGTAATGCCACTACCGGCAGCAAAAGCAAGATATACTTTTGGGGTCTTATCGGCAGGAGGTTTATAGGTAAATCTACCCTGTGGTATGCAAACGTTTAACGTGTCGCCTACCGCTAGTTTTTTGTTAATCCACGCAGAAAATAAACCTTTGGTAACTTCTTTTACGGCTATTTTTAGTTTGCCACTTTGAGGAGAACTACAAATAGAGTATGAACGTCTAAAACTTTTTCCGGCAATTTCTTTCTCGAGCGTAAGGTATTGTCCGGCTACAAATTGAAAGTCGTTTGTTAGTGCAGGAGGAACTTCAAACCCAATACTAACCGCCTCGGGCGTTTCTCGGTCTATAGATTGAACACAGAGTTTATGAAACTGAACCATACCCACTTTTTTGTGGTGCAAAAATACAAACTAAACCTCGAAACAAAAACTAATAAAATGCTAAGGCTTATTGCTTAAAACGGTTCTAAAAATTTTTGTTGAATGGCAGGAGTAGGTACCATGCATTTTTCTTTTTTACCATACCAACGGTACCGGTTTTTGGCGATGAAATCATACCCGTAATTGCGTAAAAATTTGGGCAGAATAAGCAAGATGCTCCAGCCTTTATATCCGGGTAATTGTTTGGCAATTCGTAAGGCAGCAGAAGATTTAATAAAGTAGTTTTGTTGTGGGGTAATCAGCACGATAAAATCTACCTTATTGGTGTTGATTTGATAGGTATGCGTTAAGTGTTTACCCATTTCACTCTGCAAAGCAGCAAATCGAAAACAATCATTTTTGTCGTGTTTAATAATAAACTGAACCGTTTTGTTACACAGATTGCAGACCCCATCAAAAAGGATAATATATTTATCGGAAGGGATCTTCATAACGGTAATTTAGATAAACAAAAATACTTTATTTTTTTAGTAATGTGTTTTGGGTATTTGTTCTATGACGATAGAAGAACGGGCTTTAAAGAGGGAAATACAGTAAGCATCATACTTGGCTATTTTCGGTATTACCCATAACAATGCCCTGCAAAACTGATAAAATCAAACAAAAAGTGGGCGATGATTAACACGGTAATGTTCTTGTATTTGCTGTAATGAATAGCAAAGACAATTCCCATCATAAAAGTGCTGACATATTCTACCCAACTGTGATATCCGGTATGTGCCAAACTGAAGAGGAAGGCCGATAATATAACACCGATGACTTTACTGTTAAACAGCTTACTGAACCGTGTCAACAAGTAGCCTCTAAAAATAATCTCCTCTGTAAATCCTGCGGTGATGCAAGACATAATCATGAGTATTGGGTATCCGCATAATACTTCTTTAAGCGCTATTAATTTATCTAAATTGAGGGGTATGTTAAGTATGTAAAATAGCACGCCTATTATAATCAACCCCCCATAAGTTACCAGCATCACCCCAATGACAGATAGCAGATAAAACGAGAATTTTCGCTTTTTGCCTTTCCATGGTAAAAGAGGTTTTAATTCAATTTTGCGAGCGTAAATCCACAGCAATAAAACAACCACCCAAAATAAAAAGCGCGATACCCAAAGGGCTTCTACGAGAGAAACGGACTTTAACAAGGGGCCACTTTCCATGGCTAAGATTGTAAGAATAAGAGCCAGAAAAATGCCGAGTATTGATTTTGTTTTTTGGTTCAATCTATTTTGAGTTTTTTCAAAATTAATATTTTTTTATTATTCTTAACTTTCTATGCGAACTAAGTATAAATGACTAATACCTTTATATCTCGCGCCGAATTTTGCAGCAACTAAGTGAATAATACTAAAAGTTTATTAATTTTAACCAATGGAATTATACGGACAAAAAGGCAAAAATTTGCCCCAAAAAATAATTATTCACCTTATAGAAATCATATTTCTTTGGTTGTCTTTTTGGGTCCTGTTTCAACATGGAGGAAACTGGGTAGAACACCTTTTACATATACCTAACGCTTCTGCCAATACTACCAGAAGAACGGTGCTTTTTACCTTTAATATTGTGGTGTTTTTAAGATTAGCCTATATGATGTTTTTTCTGCTAAAAAGAAAAATACCTTGGGAAGAAAGTATTAGCGTTCCTCTTGCTTTTGCGGTTTATTATATTGGTTTTACTTTATTTATTCTACCAACCAATAAGGCCATAGACGGATGGGATTTATTTGCAATAATTTTGTTTATTACCGGTTCTGTTTTGAATACCGGAGGAGAGTTTCTGCGGAATCAATGGAAAAAGAATCCGGAAAATAAAGGGAAAATATATAGGCAAGGATTTTTTAGCTATTCTAGGCATATCAATTATTTCGGAGATATATTGTGGATAACTGCATACGCACTCATTACAAAAAACAGTTGGGCAATAACGATTCCTGTTTTCTTGTTCTGCTTTTTTGCCTTTTACAATGCCCCAAAACTTGATAAATATCTCAAAGAAAAATACGGAAAAGAATATGATGAATATGCAAAGAAAACAAAAATGCTGGTACCCTTTATATACTGATGTAGTGACTTAATTACCAACAAATTGCAAGTCAATAAAATCGAACAAAAACAGCGAGATAAAATACAGAAAACAAAAGAATTACTTAATAATACACCACACGTTATTGAATAAATCACCCATACAAATTTAAACTGTAAAAAATGAAAGCGACAAAAATTGAAGATGGCATATTACATACCGTGCCGGATGATATAAAAGAAGTCTTATTGAGCAATTCTGAATTATTAGACAGATGGAATAATTTAACGCCTATTCAACGCAACGAATGGATTTGTTGGACTACCATTGTAAAGCAGGATAAGACTCGAAAGAACCACATCAAACGTTTACAAGAAGAAATTCTTGACAGTAAAAAACAACCCTGTTGTTGGCCGGGTTGCCCGCACCGAAGACCAAATGCTCAAAAATGGTTTAAGTAGAAGAACATTACAAATAAAATCAAGATTAGCCATAACGTTCGGTTTGTCTGTTTTTTTATAACTTCGTAATAACCAGACTGATGATTAATGTCTTTAACAAAAGAAAAATATGATTGAAGTAGAAAACTTAAGAAAATCCTTCAATGATAGAGAGGCTTTAAAAGGAATAAACTTCTCCATTAAAGATGGTGAGTGTTATGGTTTATTAGGGCCTAACGGAGCAGGAAAAACGACTACTATTTCTATCTTAAGCTCCATTTTAAAGGCTGATTCGGGAAAAGTTACCATCGGAAACTTCAATTTAGACACTCAAAAAAAAGAATTAAAAAAGCTTATCGGCGTAGTACCCCAAGAAATAGCATTATACGAAGGGCTTTCAGCTATAGAAAACCTCTCGTTTTGGGGGAGTATGTACAATGTATCCGGCAAAGAATTATCAGGAAAAGCCAATAAACTCTTACAGCTTTTTGGTTTAGAAAACAGAAAAGAGGATAAGGTTAAAAATTATTCGGGAGGGATGAAACGCAGAATAAACATTGCAGCGGCGTTATTACACGATCCCAAAGTACTGTTTATGGATGAACCCACTGTGGGTATTGATCCCCAGAGTAGAAACCTGATTTTTGAAGTTATAGAAAAACTGCACCAAGAAGGGATGACCATTATTTATACGACCCACTATATGGAGGAAGCAGAAAAACTTTGCGATAGAATCGGGATTATTGACAATGGACAAATTATAGCGGAGGGAACATTAGAGGAATTAAAACGAAGTAATTCTTTAAAAGAAACGATTGCCATCACATTTCCTAATTTACATAAAAAAGCAATTGAAGAATTATCCTCCTTTTGGGGAGAAATAAAACAAATAGAAAACACCATACATTTCTATTCATCTGATGTAAAAACTGATTTGCCAAAGCTCGTTTTAAAATGTAACCAATCCGGCTATGATATTTCAAATATTGAAATCATAAAAGTAAATCTTGAAACCATATTTTTAGACCTTACCGGTAAACAATTAAGAGATTAACGTTATGATACAACTTGCGATAAAAGACCTGAAGATTTTTTTTAAAGACAAAAGGTCAATGCTTCTCACCTTTGCTATTCCGATAGCATTAATTACCCTGTTTGCGTTTGCTTTTGGTGGGGTAGGAAAAAGTCATAAAGATGCAAAAATATCGTTATTGATTAGTGATTTAGATAATACGACTGCATCAAAAGAAGCTATCAAACTGATTGATTCTTTAAAATCCCTGCAAGTCAAACAGTTGTCGTTAGAAAAAGCTGAAAATGCGATTAAGAAAGGAGACGAGAGCAGCGTGTTGGTCTTCCATAAGGGATTTTCCGATTCTCTTATCTCAGGAGAGAAACTTCCCGTAGAGTTAAAATATGACCCGGCAAAGGAAATTGAAGTCGGGCTGTTACAACAATCGCTCATCCCTACCTTGGCTAAGTTACCTTTTAATTTAGGAACTTCAAAAGCCATAATGAGAAATAGATTAGTAAAAATGGCCGGCACCTCCAACCCAAAAGAACAACAGGCCATAAAAACACAATCTAATGCTCTTTTTGATGCGATTAGTAACAGTATTTCTGAAAGTAATAACCCGACTAAATCAAATCTTGAATCTAGTTTTATAGGAGGAAAAATCAAAATGACAAAATTGGTTAAATCGAGTAATGATAATCAATTGGGGCTGGTGCAGGCCGTTGCAGGAACCGCCGTGATGATGCTGCTATTTTCTGTTGTCGGTATTGGAATGGGTTTATTAGACGAAAAACAAGAAGGAACCCTAAAACGATTGCTTTACAGTCCGATGAATCCTTTAAATATTCTATTTGGCAAAATGTTGTCGGCAAATATTATTTCAATTTTGCAGTTAGTAGTGATGTTTCTCTTTGCCGGTGTAGTCTTTGGGCTAAATATTGGCGCTCACTTGCCGGGTATGCTTATCACAATAGTAGCTACCGCCTTTGCTTGTTCGGCCTTTGGGGTATTATTGGCATCGTTTGCAAAAAACAGACAACAAGTACAAGGACTTTCTACGTTAATTATCTTAGTAATGAGCGCCATTGGCGGCAGTATGATGCCCTTGTTTTTAATGCCTGCGTTTATGCAAAAATTGGCGGTCATATCGGTTAACTATTGGAGTATTCAAGGTTTTTATGATATATTTTGGAGGAATTTATCTATTGCAAGTCCAACATTTATTTCAAGGATTGTTGTCTTATTATTAATCGGCGGAATTCTAAATATGCTTGCCATTTTTATGTTTAAGAAAAATATTTTGAAATTAGCATAAGAACAGAATATGGTTCCGAGTAAAAAAGTTTTCCGATGAAAAATCAATGGACAACTTTGTAATTTCAATAGGCAAAATTGCTAAACAGAGGAGCAGCAGTATTTTATTGTGAGCCGATAATACAGAATGATTAATAAACCAGCGATTAAACAAAATCTAAAAACTAAAATTATGGCAAGTATCAATCCACACATCAATTTTAACGGTAATGCGGAAGAAGCATTTAATTTTTACAAATCAGTATTTGGCGGAGAATTTTCAAAAATAGTACGCTTCAAAGATTTAGAAAGTGCCGATTTTTCAGTTGCTAAACACGAAGCAAATAAGTTAATGCACATTGCTTTACCAATTGGCAAAAGTATTTTAATGGCTAATGATGTGCCAGAAATATTGGGGCGAACAAACGAGAATGAGAACAGAAGCAAAATTGTAATCAATGCGGAAAGCAAAGAAGAAGCGGACAAATTATTTAAGGGACTTTCAGCAGGAGGACAGGTTGAAATGCCCATTTCCGACAGCCCTTGGGGAACTTATTTTGGTATGTTTAGAGATAAATATGGAATTGAATGGATGGTAGATTTTGACCCTGATTTCAATAAAGAAAGCTAACCAAAAACCCTCGCACAACAGGGATTTAAAACAGCCAATGGAGTTACAAGCAAATTTTGAAAAGGGATACTTTACGGTGTACGACTATGAAAAAAGAATAGTTGGAAAAATTAAGATTGAGCCCCAAGCTGAGTTTAGAAAAAGTGAATTAATAATTGGAGATACAAGCTACCAAGTTATCCGAGAAAAATGGAATACAAAGATTTTTAAAAACAATGAACCTATTTACCATTTGAAAACAAACTCATTTTCGGGAAATACGGAGATTATCGAATTGAATAAAAAAATTAAAGGTGTTTGGGGAGTAAAATGGGGAACCCAATTAATTGATAAGGACGGAAATTCTTTACTCAAAATCCGCAATGAAAAGAAAGCGGTAACGAATGGGAGATATATTATCAAATTAGAGAAAGAAGATTTAGAGCCAATTGAAATTCTTATTTCTTTTTACGGTCATTTATATGGTTCTTCCTTAAAACAAAAAGGGGTGATAATAGGCATAATTGCAGGCAGTTCAATTTGATAATTAAAAAACTATAAATGAAAACAATAAAAAGTTCCATGTCGATAGAAGTGAAACTAATCACGGTGTTAACTTCTCTTATACTACTCTGCTTGGCGCTCTATCTCTTCGTATCTCAAGAATTAATAGGGTTCAAAATTGTGGTATTTCTATGCACAATACTAGTGTTCTATTTTTTAGTTTCAAATTCACTTGCTACCATAGCTATCACTGATGATGAATTAATCTTGCATTATCATTTTAGAAAAAAGGAAATAAAGATTAATACGATTGAAAACATAACGAAAATAGGATTTAACAACTTATCAACTTTTGCCGGATCTAAAGGGGTTTTTGGATATAATGGATATTTAGTATCCGCAGATTCAAAAATCTATGTAAATGACAGGAAGAGCATGGTAAAAATAGTCACCTCAAGACGAAATTACATGGTGAGTATAGACGATCCGGAAAGTTTGATTCGCGAAATTGAGGAAAAATTAAATACAAACTTTTACGTTTCTTGAATTCAAGTTGCAAAACATCATTTTTTAGAGGTTTACACAACTATTATAGAATGAACCAATACGCGCCTCCCATTTAAGTAATTTATAACACCAAAACATTGATAAATTGACTATATATAATTAATTTTGGTGAAAATTTATATAGACACTAACTTAAAATATAAGATTATGGCTTTTGAACAACCTAAATTAAAGTATGATTTTAATGCGCTTGAACCGCATATAGATGCGCAAACCATGCAAATTCACTACGGTAAACACCACGCCGGATATACCAGCAAACTCAACAATGCTATTGCCGGAACCGATTTAGACGGAAAAGATATCAATGATATTTTAACCAACCTTGATATGAGTAATGCTGCTGTGCGTAACAACGGCGGCGGTTATTATAACCACAACTTGTATTTTGAAGTGCTATCTCCTAATGGTGGAGGAGAGCCCACCGGTGATTTAGCACAAGCCATTAACGAAGCCTTTGGTTCTTTTGAGGCGTTTAAAGAAGCTTTTAGCACCGCTGCCAAAACCCGTTTTGGTTCTGGTTGGGGTTGGCTTTGCGCCCATAAAGGCGGCAAAGTAAGCGTTTGCTCTACTCCTAACCAAGACAACCCACTTATGCCGGGAACAGAATGCGATGGAACTCCTATCTTGGGAATTGATGTATGGGAACACGCCTATTACCTAAAATACCAAAACAAGCGTCCTGATTATGTGGAAGCTTTTTTTGCAGTAATTGACTGGAATGAAGTGGCTAAAAAATATGAAGCTGCCAAATAAGGTATAAACCAACTGTTTTTACGACAAAATGACCCTGAAAATCTATGATTTTCAGGGTTTTTTATGATTTTGTTGTAAATTTTTTAATAAAGAAAATGCCATATTGGCTCTTCTTCGTTACAAGGTTAGTTTGGCTGACTTTTTGTTGCGTAAAAATGTAACCGAAATAAAAAATTATGATAGGCTACTATGTATTATTAGGGGCAATTATGTTAGTAAGTTGGTGGATTCAGCACAAACTGAAAGCTAAATTTAAGCAATATTCCCAACTACCGTTGCACAATGGTATGAGCGGAAAAGAAATTGCCGAAAAAATGTTGCAAGATTACGGTATTTATGATGTAAAAATCATTTCTACTCCCGGAAAACTAACCGATCATTACGATCCGCGAAATAAAACCGTTAATTTAAGTGAAGGGGTATATAGCCAACGCAATGCTGCCGCGGCAGCAGTAGCCGCACACGAGTGCGGTCATGCGGTGCAACATGCCAAAGCCTATAAATGGCTTACCCTACGCAGTACTTTGGTACCTTATGTAAGCGTGGCTTCTCGTTACAGCCAGTGGCTTATTTTTGGCGGTATTATTTTATTGAGTATGCAACTCTTAAGTGTAGGCTGGGGAGTGCTCTGGGTCGGAATTATTTTCTTTGGCACCGGAACGCTATTTAGCTTTATTACTCTTCCGGTAGAGTATGATGCCAGTAACCGCGCGTTGGCATGGCTAAAAAATAAACAAGTAATATTACCGCAAGAATACGCTGGGGCTAAAGATGCGCTAAAATGGGCTGCCCGTACCTATGTGGTGGCTGCACTGAGCTCATTGGCTATGTTGTTGTATTGGATTGGAATGGCAAGAGACTAAGGCAAAGAACCTCCGGGTTCCAATAGTATCCAAAACGTTTTTCGGAAATCTCTGCAAAACCTTTGTATACTTTGTTCTTGAGTGATTTTAGTATTGAAGAGATTGTTTTTGAAAGTTTTACTTCTTTTGGCCTATCGAAAATATATCGTAAAATTTGAAGTGAAAATACCGTAAAATTTTAGGCTGTTCGAGCTGGATGTATTTTTTATATTGAGCTGAATTTCAGTAGCGAGTTCCTAAAATTTAGGTATTGAACGATAAATTTAGATAAAGTTTCGTAAGCCTAGATTTTTTTGATTCGTTTTTTCATCAATGGAAAAAATGAACAACATAAACAATTAAGACAGAATTGACCGGGCTCTATAAAATCCTATTTAAAAAAGAAAAGCTTCCACAGCAATTGTTTACATTTGCTTTTCATTTTAGAAAATAATTTATGAAGACCGATAATTTTCAATCTCCGGATTATTATAATTTAGACGACTTACTGACTGATGAGCACAAAATGGTGCGCAATGCTACCCGTGATTGGGTAAAACGTGCGGTTTCTCCTATTATAGAAGAAGCCGCTCAAGAAGCTAAATTTCCGCAAAGTATTGTAAAAGGATTGGCAGAGATAGGTGCTTTTGGGCCATATATTCCGGTAGAATATGGAGGTGCCGGTCTAGACCAAATGTCTTATGGATTGATGATGCAAGAAATTGAACGCGGTGATAGTGGCGTACGCTCTACGGCTTCTGTTCAAGGTTCGTTGGTCATGTTTCCGATCTATCAATTTGGGTCTGAAGAACAACGTAAAAAATATTTACCTAAACTAGCTTCGGGTGAGATGATGGGTTGTTTTGGGCTTACAGAACCGGACCATGGTTCTAACCCCAGTGGTATGTTGACACACTATGAAGACAAAGGCGATCATTATTTGCTAAATGGAGCCAAGATGTGGATTTCAAACGCTCCGATTGCCGATGTGGCAGTAGTGTGGGCCAAAAATGAAGAAGGGCGTATTCACGGTTTGATTGTAGAGCGCGGTATGGAAGGCTTTTCAACACCTGAAACGCACAATAAATGGTCGTTGCGAGCCTCAGCTACCGGAGAGCTTATTTTTAATAATGTAAAAGTTCCGAAAGAAAATATACTTCCTAAAAAAGATGGGCTGGGCGCTCCTCTTACATGCCTCGATTCGGCGCGCTATGGAATTGCTTGGGGCGCATTGGGGGCGGCTATGGATTGTTATGATACGGCACTAAATTATGCCAAAGAGCGTATTCAGTTTGGAAAACCTATTGCTTCCTACCAGTTACAACAAAAAAAATTGGCTGAGATGATTACCGAAATCACCAAAGCACAGTTGTTAACCTATAGATTGGGACAACTTAAAAACGAAGGAAAAGCTACCGGGGCTCAAGTTTCTATGGCTAAACGCAACAATGTAGCGATGGCTAAAAAGATTGCTAGTGATGCCCGCCAAATGTTAGGCGGAATGGGAATTACCGGCGAGTACAGCATTATGCGTCATATAATGAATTTAGAAAGCGTGATTACTTATGAGGGTACGCACGATATTCATTTATTGATTACCGGGCACGATATTACTGGAATTGCGGCGTTTAAATAATGCTTTTTAAACACACAATTTTTTTATTCAGGGAGCTTTTAATTAGGCTCCCTTATTTATTACGGAATAAAAATCAACCTACATCCACGCTTTGTCATCGCTTTCAATTTTATAAAGAATATAATTGATGTGTGCTAAAAAATCCTCCGGAATGGCGCGTATTGTCACATCGCCTCCGGCGGTGTGAAAGCTGAGGTTATAGATTTTTCTTTGTCTGTACCACAAAGGTTGCCGAATGGTTACGCCTTCCATCTTGTACAGCTCTACAATCTCTTTTTTTTGCGTCCACAGCCCGCGTGTAATCACTAAAAATTCGGGAGAGATTTCCATGTGTATGGTTTTGTAAAAATAATAGGCGTAACCCATAAAAAGAAGAAGGTAACAGAAAGAACCACCTAGTGCTAGCTGCCAATAAGCGTATTGAAATAGAAACATTTCGAATCCCCAGAAAATAAGAAAAGGTGTTAAAATGACATAATACCAGCGGTTAGGCCAATTTTTACGGGGTTTGTATTGGGTGGTTTGTCCTTCTATTTCATGTGGATAAAGAAAGGTTTTTATACGATCTATGATAGTGGGGGTAAGCCCCGGAACAACAATCAGGCTTTTATCGGTATGGTTTTGGCTACTGGCCAAAGAAAATTGGGCTTCATATAAATGGAGACGTTTTTGTATGGGGTTGGTCGTAATCTTTAAAAGTTGTAATCGTCTGGGTTGAAAGGCAACTTTGGTATTGGTTTTGAGTCCCATTTCTACGGCTAGCTGCTGAGGAGTTTGTTGAATTTTTAAATCGAAGTGTTTTAAAATAGTTTCGCCTACAGTTACCAAAACACTCAAAATAAGTACTACAAAAAGCATAAAAATAAACACTACTGTAATTTGAAGGGTAGAGGTGTAGTGTGTATCCATGTATTGTGTTGTCTGATCAAAATAACCCCCCAAAAAACTTTTGATTTGTTGATATACAGATGATACAAAAATTATCATTAAGACAAATCCACGTAAATAACTTCGGGTGAGTCCTATTTTTAAAAGCGTTAAAAAACTCAGCTGATGGGTCCATAATTTGGGGTCTTTGCTAGAAGTGTCAGGCTTATTAGAAGGCGTTTCTGAGTGGGGCGTTGGCGCTTCTTCTTCGGGTTCTTCTACACTAGATTGTTGGGTAATGTCTGAAAGGATGGCTGCTATTTTTTTAGCATCGGTTTCAGAAAGAGCTTTAATTTCAATTTCGTCACCTTTGCTTCCGGCGGTATCTATGCTAAGTCCGTAAGCGCCAATAAGACGTTGTAAAAGTGATCGCTTTAAATCGACTTGTTGAATTTTATCAAAAGGAATTTGAATAACATGAGAAGAAAAAACGCCTTTATTCAAGACAAATTTTTCGTTTTCATAATCTATATAAAACAAAAACTTTCGGTAATAAAAATAGCTGTAAACGATGCCAAGAATTACAAGAGTGGCAATAATTAGTACTCCGTAGTCTTTTATTTTTTCTGAAAAATCAAAGAAAAAGGGGGCAGCAAAAATTCCCCAAAAACTACGAATAAAGCGGTAAGATACTTTAAAAAAGATAAGCACCATGCCTATAGCCAGCTGGCGCCGGGGTTCTTGTAGGTCTTTAGTGTTCATAAGTAGCTACTTTTTGAGTAAGCGCTTCGTTTAGTTTTCTGGCTTCTTTTGGCAGAAGCCCTGGAATGGTAATATCGCTACCGCTGCCTCCGGCGGTATAAATTTTAAGCGAAGCAATGCCCAATAGCTTATCTAAAAGAGATTGAGCAATGGCTGAATGTTGTACACGATTAAAGGGAATTACCGTTAGTTTGTGGGTAATATATCCGCGTTTGTACAAAATATCGCGTTCGCGCAAGGCATACCCGTACTTTTTCTGCCGTAGAAAAATATTGAGATAGGCGATGAGGAAGAGTAATGCAAATCCGCAGATTATAACCATTCCCCACAGTTGTATTCCTTCAAAATAAAACACAAAACCCAACGCCCCGGCCACTACCAATAAAAGAATACTTTGTTGAACAAGTGCTTTGGTCAACAGCTTTTTAGAAATGGGGTGGAACTGTACCGATTGGTATTGTGGTAAATCGGTTAGTGGAATTTCAGGATTAGAAAACGAAGTAGCCATGCCAGTTGATTTGAGCCCCTAACTTAATGATTTTAGGTTGATTTGTTGACAAAGAAATTTGTTTTGTAGAAAAATAAACTGCTTGCCCGAGGCAAACTAGCTATTATAAGTTGCGAAAAGGTTAATAGCGGTTAGCGGGGTGTTTTCATTGCCCTACAAGCACCTATTTTTACAACTTACGGAAGCTTATTTTTAACAAAAAACTACAATATTATTGCGTAGTAATTTAAAATTATGTTAATTTGTTCTATGAAATTTTATATATAAAATAGATGAATAATTTAGCCACAAGCTACTACAAGCCACAATTAGTTAATTTTAAGTTTTCAAAATTCCTTATTTTGGGAATTCTTTTCTTTTTGTTTTCCTGTGAAGAAAACATACCCCCATCTACTTATACCGGTTATAACCTTTCAGAATCCATTCAGATACGAACCTTAACTCATTATGATGTTGTTAGTAAACAGCTGTTAATGGATGAGATTGAGCAATTTAATCAAATTCCTAGAAAAAGTTCATCCAGTAATGGAGAGGAAACGCTTAAGCAAATTAGTGATTTTTATAAAGTAGATACCAGTATTGCCAAAGAGGTTACATGGAATGGAAAAGTGGCTTATACCTTTCAACTGGTACCCAGAAATGGAAATGTGTATATGGAACAGGTTTTTAATATTGTATATCCTGTTAAAGCTGATGGTACCTTAGATCAAACCAATAGTGTAATTACATTATATAAGCTGACCCCACAGCAACAACTAGAACGGAAAAATGGTGAAGAACTTACCGGCTCGTTAGATGCCGTTTATTTTGATACAGGGAGAAAGCTTACCACACACTCAGACCCATGTGAGGGGGTATCTGACGCGATGTGTGAAGGAGCGGGTCATAGAATCTTTTCGTGTACCGGTTGATCCTGAACTTGCTCCAGAATTTGGAGAGTATGTGTATGTATGCGAATGTGTGTTAGATTTAGTTTCTGTTACATCTCCTTTAGAGCCGGCAAACCCATCCTTGACCCCTCCTGGGAGTGGCGGAGGTGGCGGTGGAGGACTTCCTCCCGTATTTGGGATACCGGATTTTCCGAGCCCGCCTAATCCGGGTGATGGAGGTGGAGGCGGTATTACTACCCCTCCTGGAGGTGGCGGCGGAGGCGGTGGCTCTATTCCTCCTGGTGATGGGGGAGGCTCTGGGGGTAACCCTGATAAAGGAGAACCTATAGATTCTATAAATGATGGGGGTGGAAGTGCAACCACCCCGGTGCTATTGCACCCACTAGACCCTGGTTGTAAGACATCGGTAGAAGACCTTCAGACAACATTCCCTAATGCTCGTAATAGTGTCCTACAAAAAATAGCTAATTATATTAATGAATATGGTGCTGATTTTGGAATTAATACAGCAGCAGAACTTCAACAATTTTTGGCGCAAGCGGCTTTTGAAAGTAAAGGGATCACATCAGGAAAACCATTTGATGAATTTAAAGAAAATTTTAATATACGAGTAGCGAAATTGGGAGTTTCAATATGGAGGAATAGATTTAACCCATTGGGACACAATGATGAAAACCCAAATGAACGGAACGCATCTGATTTTGTAAGATTGTCCAACCCACTATTTGTAGACGAAGAAAAGTATGCTAATTATGTGTATAATGATGAGTATAGAGATATTCGACATAAACTTGGAAACATATATCCTGGGGATGGTTATAAATATAGAGGCAGGGGGATTTTTCAACTTACAGGTAGATTTAATTATAATGAGTTTAATAATTTTTATCAAGAGAATTATGATTCATCTGTGAATTTAATTGATAATCCGAATTTAGTTGCTTCTGATATGAAAATAGCGGTTATCAGCGCTCTTTGGTATTTTCATAAAAAAGTAATGAGTAAGATTAATATAGATGACAATACAAGTTGTAAAAAAGTAACATATTTAGTTAATGGAGGGTATAATGGGCTAAAGGGGAGGAAGGCTTTTTTTGATATATGTAAAACTGAAATAAACTGTAACTAAAAATAACTACTATTATGAAAACCATAAAATTATCGACGTTATTCTTTTTAATTATACTGATAAACGTAAACTTAAATGCTCAAATCTCAATTCCTAATGAAAATCAACAGGAACAACAACAAACACAAATTCTGAGTGATTCTATCGTAGGGACATGGGGGATGGAAAATAATGAGTTGGGCTATCAGCAAACCTACTATTCAGATGGTACGATGATTAATCATATAGAAGGGCAATCAGCTTCGTATTATTGGGCCATCTATACAACAACAACTACCACAGGATTGTATATAAATTATTTAATTTTACAGAATCAACATGACTCGGAAGATAGGCGTGAATTTTCAATTAGTGCTATTACCCAAACGTTGATGACCTTAGAATATCAGGGAGGCATGAATTATCCGATGTATACGTTTATTCGACAAAATAAATTACAGAAAGCAGATTAAGGAATTTGTACTAAATAATTTTATTAACCTGTTATACGCCTCTCCCGTTGGTGCGCGAGACCTCTCGCGTTCCACTTTAGAACTACACCATGCAATCGTATGGTAAAGGAGCCACGCGTTGCATATATTTTGAGGCAATAGGTGATGATTTAATGAAAAAATCGACTTTTAAGCGCTACAAAAAAGAGGTAAAAAATATGATAGTTCTCCATTAAAACCTTTAGAAGGGTATAGATTTCAAATATTAATTGTTACTTTGCATTTTAAACGCTATCGTTTTTAAGTATCTATCATCATGAAAGGACCGCTATTTTATTCTAAGATTCTACTCTTTGGTGAGTACGGAATCATTAAGGATTCAAAAGGCTTATCAATTCCTTATAACCTCTATAACGGCGCGCTAAAAATAGACGCCACCCTGTCTGAAGAACACAAAAAATCAAACGAAGGGTTGCGTGCTTTTACAGATTATTTAGCACAATTAGACAGTAAAAATATATCGGCAGCCGCCTTTGATATTGCAGCTATGCGAGCAGATGTTGAGGCCGGAATGTATTTTGACAGCAGTATTCCACAAGGATATGGTATTGGCAGTAGCGGCGCGTTGGTGGCAGCTGTGTATGATAAGTATGCACAAAACAAGATTACGGTTTTAGAAAATCTTACCCGCGATAAATTAATTGCTTTAAAAGCCATTTTTTCAGAAATGGAATCTTTTTATCACGGAAAATCTTCCGGATTAGATCCGTTAAACAGCTATTTAAGCTTGCCATTGCTCATCAACTCAAAAGAAAATATAGAAATGGCCGGTCTGCCTTCGCAAACGCGCGAAGGAAAAGGGGCGGTTTTTCTGTTAGATAGTGGCAGTGTGGGTGAAACGGCTCCGCTGGTCAACTTGTTTTTGGAGAACTTAAAAAATGAAGGGTACCGCAAGATGCTAAAAAATAAGTTTGTCAAACACACCGATGCGTGTATTGAAGATTTTTTAAAAGGTGATGTAAAATCGCTGTTTGGTAATATTAAAAAGCTGTCTAATGTAGTCTTGATTAATTTTAAGCCAATGATTCCACAGAAGTTTCACACCTTGTGGCAAAAAGGAATTGAGACCAATGCGTATTATCTAAAACTCTGTGGCTCTGGCGGCGGCGGATATATATTAGGGTTTGCCCCAGATTTTAGCAAAGCACAAGCCGCTTTAAAAGATTATAAACTAGAAGTGGTTTATAATTTCTAACCTCATTTTTCATGCTCTCTAGAAAGAACAAACTTTTCTTGCTCAAACTGGCGAGTTTGTTTTCAGTGGTACGCGGCTATAATATTGCGCTGATTGTTTTGGCAGAATATTTGGCTTCGATCTACATTTTTGCGCCAAATATGGCACTGCATAGTGTAGTTTTTGATCCGCAGTTGTTTCTGATCGTATTGGCTTCTTTGCTGTCTATTGCCTCGGGTTATATCATCAATAATTTTTACGATGCAGAAAAAGATTTAATTAATAGACCCTATAAAACGGCTATTGATAATTATGTAGGGCAAAAGACTAAACTGACCACTTATTTTATTCTCAATTTTTTGGCGGTAATAGCCGTTAGTGCTGTTTCGTTTAGAGCCGTGCTGTTTTTTTCGGTATATATCTTCTTCTTGTGGCTTTATTCACATAAATTGAAACGAATACCCTTGCTAGGTAATATTACAGCAGCAGTATTGGCCATTGTTCCTTTCTTTGGTATTTTTATTTATTACCGCAATTTTGAGCTGATTATTTTTGTGCACGCTACATTTTTATTCCTGATTTTATTTATACGCGAGTTGGTAAAAGACTTGGAAAATTTGAAAGGAGATTTTGCGCAAAACTACCGTACAATACCAGTAGTATATGGCATTAGGGTTACCAAAATTGCGGTGAGTATCGCCTTTTTACTCACGCTGGTACCTACTGCTATTTTGCTGTCAGATTGGATGCAGGTGGGCTATATGCATTACTACTTTATACTGAGTTTTTTTCTGTTGCTCTTTTTTCTGTTTTCACTGTGGAAATCGAATTCAAAACTGCATTATACCTTGCTGCACAATTTGCTAAAACTCATTATTGTATTAGGGGTGTTTAGTATCTTGCTCATCAATGTAGATGTGCTGTTGAATAAGGTGTTATAAGTCGAAAAATTATTCATAAAGGCTTCACTATTCCCCGACTTTCGTTTGTACCTTTGTGTAAATTTATGGTTTATGAAGGTTCTTCACGTAGATGAAAATCACCCGTTGTTAGTAGAACAATTACAGGCTTACGGATTTGAAAACGATATTGATTACACTTCTTCTAAAGAAGAAATAGAAAAGAAAATAAGTCGGTATGATGGGCTGATTATTCGCAGCCGATTCACCTTAAACCGTGCTTTTTTTGATGCGGCAATCAACCTAAAATTTATAGGACGATTAGGAGCCGGATTAGAAAATATTGACACGACGTATGCCCACCAAAAAGGCGTTAAATTGTTTAATGCTCCTGAAGGAAATAGAAATGCGGTAGGAGAACACACGTTAGGTATGTTGCTCTCCCTGTTTAATAAACTGAATACGGCCGACCAAGAAGTGCGGAAAGGGCTTTGGCGACGTGAAGAGAACCGTGGATTAGAGATTGAAGGAAAAACCGTAGGAATTATAGGCTACGGCAACATGGGCAAGTCGTTTGCCAAAAAATTGCGTGGGTTTGATTGCGAGGTGCTCTGTTATGATATAAAACCCGGGGTAGGCAATGAGGATGCGCGTCAAGTTACGCTAACAGAATTTCAAAAAAAGTGCGAGGTGGTAAGTTTACACACCCCTTTAAACCCCACTTCAGACCGAATGATTAACGCCAATTTTATTGCCGGGTTTGCACACCCCTTTTGGTTTTTAACAACAGCCCGTGGACAATGTACGGTTACCGCAGATTTGGTTGCTGCTTTGCAAGCCGGGAAGGTATTAGGCGCCGGACTAGATGTGCTGGAATACGAAAAAAAATCGTTTGAAAACTTGTTTGATAAAGAAAACGAGATGCCGCAAGCTTTTCGGTATTTAATTCAAAGCCCTAAAGTGTTACTCACTCCACACGTGGCTGGTTGGACGGTTGAAAGTAAAATCAAATTGGCACAAACTATTGTTGATAAAATTAAAGCTAATTTTTAATCCCTTGTGTTATCGTTGAAGCAAAAGGAGCGCAAAAAGTAAAGAAATATCAGATCTTGTCTGGATATATAGTCGTATAGTCTTCAGTGCTTTGTTCATATGTCCTTTTACGGTGCTTTCAGAAATACCTAGCTCTTTACTAATTTCTTTGTGGCTTTTTCCTTCATTTCTAGACATTTCAAAGATGCGTTTGCATTTTGGAGGAAGCTTTTCAATGGCCGTATTTTTGAGTGCGGTATACTCTTTATAAATGATATAATCTTCTGTGGTGTTACGAGGTTTTTTGCTTTTATTGAGTAGTTCCTGCCTTAGCTTTTGATTGTTTACAATCTTTTTAAGGCGATTAAAAGAGAGATTTCTCGTAATGGTATATAGATACGATTTAAACGAGCGGTTGGGGTCTAAAGATTCTCTGTGTATCCATACTTTTAGAAAGACTTCTTGTATTATCTCTTCAGCGTGATTTTTTGATTTTAAAAGCCGAAAGCAATAGCCATATAATTCTCTGCTATACATTTCGTATAGTTTATGAAAAGCCCTCTCATTTCCGTTGAGAACTTTCTGAACGAGTAGTTTATCGGTTTCTCTTTCTAAACTCATTTATGAGATTATGATGCCTATTTATAAATAGCCTATTGAAATACTTGTTATGCATGCACACTAATAAATATTTTTCACAACCTTTAAAATAGGTTTTTAAGTCTTTTTCATTGTTTTGAGCTCCTGTCAAAGAGTCTTTTTCATATAAAACACACAGGTTAGACAGGGTTGCCTTGATAACGTATATTTCAAATAAGCTTAATTACCCTAAATGCATAATAGGTATTAAAACGATTACAACTAAGGGAAAATTAACGCAATCAAATGTAATGTAAAATTGATTAATAACGAGATAGGGTTTAGATAAAATAATCGTTAAAACGTATTTGAAGATAGTATAATATTCTGATATACAGATTTTTATATTTTAAAATAAAATAATTATGCCGATGATAAAAAGTTGTGGGATGTAGGGGAAAATGTTAAAATTAAAAAAAACAGAAAATAAAGCGGTACCAAAGAGGTGTTCAGTTGTATTAATAAGTAAAGGGGCGATAAAAGCAACTATGAAAGAGGCGGATAAGATTAAGAAACTTATAGAGAAATACGTTCGTAATCAGTGTGACGAGAAAGAACTAGAGTTATTGTTTAGCTATTTTAAGCAGGCTAAAAGTGCTGAAGTTTTACCTAAAGTAGATGAGTTAGATCTTTTATTAAAAGAAGGAGAATGGACTCAAGATGAGGTGGACAAGGTGTATGCCAATATAAAAAAACAAATAAGGAAACACGATTCAAGCATAACATCAAAAGGAAGATTGAGAATAAAGATAGTAAGATATGCCGCTATTTTTATAGCACTTTTAGGAGTGGTTACTTGGGGATATTGGCAAATAACTCGTGGGGGGACGAACCCTCAGAAAGTTATACAATCAAACCAAATTGTGTCTACTCCTAAGTCAATTCAACTTAAGTTGGGTAATGGCACAGTAAAAATGATAAATGTAGCCGATAGTACTGCTTTTAAAGATAAACACGGTATTGTAATTGGGCATCAGAAAGGAGAGCAGCTAACGTATCAACAAAAAAAGTATGACAAACTGGTTTATAATACCCTTATTGTTCCCTACGGAAAAAAATTTAAGGTAGAGTTGTCTGATGGAACGTGGGTGCATATGAATTCCGGATCTAGTTTAAGATATCCGGTGGCTTTTATAGAAGGACAGAAACGGCAGGTGTATTTAGAAGGAGAGGCCTATTTTGACGTTGCGAAAGATAAAAAACACCCATTTATTGTGCACGTAGGTAAATTGAATGTTGAAGTATATGGAACTGAATTTGACGTGTTGGGCTATAAAGAACTTCCTTCAATAGCGGTAGTGCTGGTAGAAGGCTCGGTGGGGATGTATTCAAAAAATGAAAAAGAGAAAATAGCGGCGCTGACACCCGGAGTTAGGGGAAGCTATAATAAACAAACACATACAATTTCTAAAAAGAATGTAAGAACAAGCCTTTATACCGCTTGGATGGATGGTGAAATGGTTTTTAGGAATATGGAATTTAAAAATATTCTTATGAAACTAGAACGGCATTATAATGTTACCATTATAAATAAAAATAAAGCGTTAGAGGAGAGCCGTTATAGCGCAAATTTTGGCGACGAACCTATAGAAAAGGTGCTAGCATATTTAAAGGCATCCTATAATATTAATTACACAATTAATAACGGAAAAATTATTATTGAATAACAAAAAATAAACGGTAAAACAAAAAATCGGAAAATGCTGGCACATTTCCCGATCGGACTGTGATTAATAGATTAACCACGAATTAAACGCTGCAAAAGTATGAAAAAACTTCTTGGCTCCTCTAGGAGTATCCCCCCTATTTTTAAAAACGGACTAAAAATGAAGCTGACGCTGTTTTTTATCTTCCTGAATCTATGTGTGGTTCAAGGAAACAACCTGCGCGCGCAGGAAACGAGAGTAACTTTAAACTTAAAAGAAGTTACCGTTCAAGATTTTATTAATGAAGTTGAAGCAAAAACCGATTTGCGATTTGCTTACAAGGTGAACGCGGTAGATTTAAACCGTGTAATCAATGTAAAGGCAGATAACAAACCTATTAAGGAAGTGTTACAACAGGTTTTTAAATCTACCAACACAAAGTATGTGATTATGGAGAAGCAGATAATCTTAAAGAAAAAGAAAAAAAAGGCTTCTTTAAATACATCTTCAACCTTACCTCAACCACAACCAGATCCTATTCAAGTAATGGGAAAAGTAACCGATCAAGGCGGTACACCTTTAATTGGGGCATATGTTGCTATAAAAGGAAATGCTAGAGGAGTAAGTACCAATACACAGGGTGCATTTACTATTACAGCACAACCGCAAGACACATTAGTGGTAAGTTATATTGGTTTTCAGACAAAAGAAGTGCCAATAGCTGGGAAAACAATTATTAATATTCAGCTAAAAGAGGAAGTTGGGGTGTTGTCTGAATTTGTGGCAAATGGTATCTTTAAACGTAAAGCAGAAAGTTTTACCGGTTCCGCCATCACTGTTGATAAAGAACAATTAAGGCGCGCAGGAAGTCTTAATATTTTTCAGGCTTTGCGAAATATTGCCCCTTCAATGGCGGTAATTGATAATATGGCGTTGGGATCAGACCCCAATAATCTTCCTGACTTGCAAATTAGAGGAACATCTTCTTTTCCGGCCAATGCAGATGCTACGGCAAATTTTAAAGGCAATTACCTTAAAAACCCCAATCAACCTTTGTTTATCTTAAATGGTTTTGAGGCCACGCTAGAACAAATTTATGATTTAGATATAAACCGAGTGGCAAGTATTACCATTCTTAAAGATGCGGCTTCTAAAGCGTTGTATGGCTCTAAAGCTGCTAATGGAGTTATTGTTATTGAAACCGAGCGATTAACCGGAGGCGAAGTGTTGGTAACATATAATGCTAGCTTAGATATAGAAATGCCGGATTTAACAAGTTATAATCTAACCAACGCTATAGAAAAACTAGAAGCAGAGAAGATAGATGGAATGTATTTGCCCAGTACAACTGATCCTGAAGAGTTAGTAAGGTTACAACAATTATACAATGCTCGTCGAAGACTAGCCCTTGAAGGATTGAATACAGATTGGTTAGCCAAACCGCTTCAAACCGGAGTAGGACAAAGACATGCTATTACCGTAGAACTGGGTTCAGAAGATTTGCGGGTACGCGGAAATATTTCTTACCGAAAAACAAATGGCGCAATGAAAGGCTCGTATAGAAAAAATATAGCCGGCCATTTTACAACTTCATACCGCATTAAAAATTTCTCCTTTAAGAATGTTATTAATGTAGATAACAACAATTCAGCAGAGTCGCCTTATGGAGAGTTTAGCGAATATGCTAAAATGAACCCGTATTGGAAAGCTGTAAATGCTGATGGAACCATTCCTTATTATGCCGAAATTGGACCTAATGGAGAAAAGTATGTAAACCCACTTTACAATTCAACGCTTAACTCTAAAATTACGGCTAATTACTTCCGATTTGTAGATAATTTTTATTTAGAGTGGTATATAAAACCCGAATTGAAACTGACCACTAGAATTGGAATAGACATTAAAAAAAGTGGAGCAGATGAATTTTATCCTTCCGGGCATACTATGTTTGAAAACTATGTAGGAGATGATAAAGATAGAAAAGGCTCCTATCAACTCAATGATGGCGAAAGCAGCAATCTTTCAGGCGATCTTAACTTGCATTATTCTAACACCTTTGGAAAACATTTTGTCTTTGGTAATATAGGATTCAATATTAACGAGCAGAAATACAAAGAAAACATGTACAAAGCTGAAGGTTTTCCGAGTAGTCGGATGGACAATATTATTTTTGCCAAAGGATATGCTCTAGACTCTAAACCTGTGGGCATAGAAGGTATTGCTAGAAACATTGGTTTTTTAGCAGTAGGTTCTTATATGTACGACAAACGTTTCTTAGCTGATATAACACTGCGTACCAGTGCCTCTTCTCAATTTGGCAATGAAAACCCTTGGGCTACTTTTTGGAGTTTGGGATTGGGTTGGAATATACACAACGAGAAATTCTTTTCAGGCGATGTAATAGATAAATTAAAAATAAGAGGTTCTTTAGGGTCTTCCGGGAGCCAGAATTTTAATACCAACGAGTCGGTAGCTACCTATGCCTACTACCTAGAATCACTTTACCAAGGTTTTCCGGGCTCTTACCTTATGAATATGCCAAACCCCGGATTGCAATGGCAATCAAAATTTGATTATGACGTCGGATTAGATGCCAAAATAGGAAACCTCTCGTTGGTTTTTGACTATTATGAAAGCTATACCAAAAACTTAGTTACCGCTGTTACCATACCGTATTCTACCGGATTTAATTCTGTAAAAGAAAATCTAGGAAAAGTTAAAAATTATGGAGTTGAATTGCGTGCTTCTTATTTGTTGTGGCAAGACGGGAAAAACTTTTTCAACATTTTTGGCAGTGTAGCAACCAATAAAAACAAAATTTTGGAGCTTTCTGATGCCATGCGTAGCTACAACGAAGCCATGGAAGAGCAAGCTTCTATGCTCTCTCAGTCAAAACCGGTCTTAAAATATGTTGAAGGAGGATCACTCAATTCTATTTGGGCTGTTAGATCATTAGGAATTGATCCGGCTACCGGAAATGAAATCTATCTCGACAAAGAGGGTAATACTACTTATGAATGGGATGCCGATAACATGGTGGTAACAGGAAATAGCTTGCCTACATATAGAGGTAACTTTGGATTTAATGGAGAGTATAACGGAATAGGGTTAAGTGTAACAGCTAGGTTTTTAGGGGGCGGCCAGATGTATAATCAAACCCTGGTAGATAAGGTTGAAAATGTAGATATGAACTACAACGTAGATAAGCGTGTATTGACCGGAAGATGGTTAAAACCCGGTGATCACAGCCTTTTTAAGCGTTTAGGAAAAGTGAGTGTAGACCGTGATGGAGACGGTGTTCTAGAAACTCATTTTATGCAAAAAACCAGGGCTACTTCGCGGTTTGTACAAGACAGAAATGAGTTGACAATAGCCGCCGTAAACCTGTATTATGATTTTAATGATAAGTTGCTAGACTACTTGGGCTTGCAAAGACTGCGCCTCAGTTTTAATATGAACGACCTGTACACTTTTTCTTCTATCCGAATAGAACGCGGAGTGCTTTACCCTTTCTCTAGAACGATGTCTTTTTCTTTAATGGCTACTTTTTAAAAACAAAATTATGAAAAATAGAATTGTGAAAATTGTTGTTGTATTGGTGGTAGTGATGTTAACCGCTTCTTGTGAAAAAGATTGGCTAGATGTTTCTCCCTCTTCGCAAATTGATGCAGATGAACAGTTTAGCTCTTTAGATGGCTATAAAGATGCTTTAATGGGCGTATATATAAGCATGAGTTCTCCAGATTTGTATGCAAAAGACATGACGTGGAATTTGGTAGATATACTCAGTCAGCAGTATGCTCCACTACCTAGTTTGGCGCTGTATAAAGATGTTCAACAATTTAACTATAGAACCACTCGGTCTACCGAGCAAATAGATGGGTTGTGGATTAAACAATACAATGCCATTGCCAACATAAATAATGCCCTAAAGTATATAGATAAGAATCGAGAAATCTTTACAGACGCCGATTATTCCATTATAAAAGGAGAATTATTGGGGCTGCGAGCTTTTCTTCATTTTGATTTAATACGCTTATATGGTTATGGAAATTATGCCCAAAGAAATGTTTCAGGTGAATTAGCCATTCCTTATGTGACGGAATTTTCAAAAGAAATTCCGCCACAAAGGTCTTATGCAGAAACATTTTCCCTGCTCGAAAAAGATATTACAAATGCCCTAGAGCTACTCAAAATGGATCCTATTTATAGTCAAAATCAACTCCCAAGTGATTTTGACCAAACGGTAAATAGAGATGGTTTTTATAACGACCGGGTTTTACGGATGAATTATTATGCCGTAAAAGCGTTGCAAGCGCGTGTTTATTTATGGGAAGGAAGCGATGAAGCGATAGAAAAAGCCGGAAAGGCAGCAGAAGAAGTAATTACAGAAGGGCCTTTTCATTTAATAGATGCTACGTCATATCCGGTGAGTGATGATCCAATTCTTTATCCGGAAATGATTTTTGGCCTAGACGTAAATGCCTTTGCCGATATTGTAGATCCATACCACGATGTATCACAAACCACCAATTATAATGCACTTTATATGACGCAAGTGGCCGCCAAAGAAATTTTTGAGACAGACAGCGTAAATATTGGGGTAGCCGACATACGGTTTAACACCCTTCTCGAAGCCCATGGCACCAAGTTGGTTTCTGTAAAACTTAAACAAGATGGCGTTACCAACCGCAATGTAATGCCCTTAATTACTTTACCGGAAATGTATTATATAGTTGCTGAAGCCTCTATCAATGACAGCAAAAATTTAGCAAAAGCGAATGATTATTTAAATGAAGTGAGAACGAGTAGAGGTATTATTTCTCAGATTCCGAATTCTGCCGATCAAACAAGGCTAACCCAAGAGCTTTATAAAGAATACAGAAAAGAATTTGTGAGCGAAGGACAACTCTTTTTCTTCTACAAAAGATTAGGGGAAACAACAATTCCCGGTGTTTCCGGAACCGTTACGATAGATGATGATATTTATATGTTGCCGTATCCGGATAATGAGTTTCAATTTGGACGTGAAAACAGATAAATCTAAAACAATATAGATATGAAAATTTTAAATAGAATATTGGTTTTATTGGCGGTAATGCTGGTGTTTACGGCCTGTGAGAAAGATGAACCGCTTGCCTATAAATCAGCTGCGGCACTTAATTTTTCGCCTGTAGAAAATAGCGATCAGGCTTATAAAGCAACCTATTCTTTCTTAGGAAACCCGGATCAATCTCATATATATGAAATAGGTGTTCAAATTATGGGAGATAGTGCTAACCACGATCGCAATTTTCAAGTAAAAGTGATTCACGACTCATTGACTACAGCTACTGAAAATCAGTATAAAATTTTGCAAGGTGTTGTGCCGGCCGGTCAGTTTGCCGGAACCCTCTCGGTAGAGTTGTTTAAATCTCCGGCATTAGACAGTACCACGGTGTCTATCCATTTACAGATTGTTGACGCTAAAGATTTTATGAGCGGAAATAAGGAGTCAGATGAGTTGGTTCTCTCTTGGACCAACAAAGTTGTGGTGCCTAATTGGAGGTGGTATAGTTTCTTCTTTACCAAATATCCTAGTACTGCAGCTTACCGCGCTGTCGTAGCATCTACAGGACTTATAGAATTTACAATTAGTGATTATCTAGCAATAGGCCCCACGGGTGCACAAGCCTTGGGAACGAAATTTGGCGATTATGTAATGGAGTATAATAAACAGCATCCCAACAATCCGTTACGTCATGATGATGGCCCTAAAGCGGGAGAATTAATAGTTCCATTGTATTACACACACTCTAAATACGATTGAATTTATCGGTTAAAGAATAAGTAGAATAAACTAATTTTTAAAAAGAAAACCATGAAAAATCAACTTATATATTTTGTATTGCTGTTAATGCTTCTTTTGGGGTTTACCTCTTGTTATGACGATAACAGTACATTGGCTAGCAATACACTACCTGAAGTTGTGATTGATACAACCGGAAATAGTGCTCTGTCTGTTTTTCAGTTTGAGCAACTCACCGTAACCCCTACGGTAAACCTCGATGGACTAAACAAAAAAGAGGTGTCTTATCAATGGAAAATAAATTTAAAACCGAATGACACCTTGTATAATGTGATTAGCCATGATAAAAATCTAGATGTTCAAATAGCACTAAGCCCCAATATTACGGGAGAGCATTACCAGTTAGTATATACCATAACCGATAAAGCTACGCAGTTAGAATATATGATGGCTTGGCCGTTAACGGTTAAAAACAGTATTGGAGAAGGCTTGGTGATAGCTACTACTGATGGCACCAATGCAGATATAAGTCACATTATGTCTCCACTAGTTACACCAGATTTTAATAAAGTAAGTGTAAAATACAACATTTATTCAACCAATAACAATGGAGAAAAATTGGCAGGCACTATTCGAGACATGCTTTTTACAAACCACGCAAGAAAAAATGTACTGTTTGTATTAACTGATAATAAACTCATTGAGGTAAATACTTTTGATTATACCTATGCGGCAGAAAATGCTGATTTATTTTTTGGAAGTGTTCCACAACCTCCGCAAGCACTGTACAGAGTAAGCCAGAGTGATATGTATATTGGCGGTGGGTCATTAACAGCTACTTGGATGGCTATTAGTAAGAAGTTTGGGGTACCCTTTGATTTTGAATATACAGTACCTAAATATATTGCATTAAATCGTTTTCTAAATCCTAATGTAACGATTTGTTTTTATGATGAAGTAGAAGGAAAATTTGTATACCTTCCTTCGGTACAATCTTTTGGCGATAACGAAATGCACCCTGTGCCGGCTGTAACAGGTGGTGCTTTTGATCCTACTGCGATACCCAATAAGGTTAATTTGGCGGCCGGAGTAGCTATAAATGGAAATTTCTTACACTTGCTAAAAGACAAACAAACTGACAAAATAGGCTTGTATATCTTAGATGCAGGCGCTTATGTTTATCCTAATGTAATTCCGCCGGCTCCAACAGATTATTTTGATCTGACCAATGCTCCGGATATTAATCAAGCAGAGTTCTTTGTGTTTATGGATAACCAACGCGTGTTGTATTATGCTACAAAAACAAAAATTTATGCCGTGTTATACGGAACCGCAACGCCTACTTATGGGCTTCGTTATACGGCAAAAGCAGGAGAAGAAATTACGACCCTAGATGTGTACCAACAAGCTGATTATCCTTTTGGGAGTTCTTTCTTGTCTACTAACGACAACCAATTGGTAATGAGTACTTATGACGGATCTGAAGGCCGAGTATATTTACTTCCTATTGTTAATAAAGGAGTTGGAAATATAGACAAAGCCAATAGTAAAGTGTATGATGGCTTTGAAAGAGTAACGGCTATTACCACTCAAAAATAAAACTGGTTAATAGATAGTTTTTCTCATAAAAACCTGAAAATATAGATGAAGAAAATAATACGGATTGCCAAATTAGAATGGAATGTTTTGTTCTATTCTCCGGTTGCATGGCTGGTGCTAATCATTTTTTTTATACAATGTGGACTAACTTTTTCGGGGCTGTTAGGGGCTCAAGAAACGAGCCAACATTTAGGAAACGACTTAAGTAACTTAACGGTTAAGATTTTTGGAGATAATCGTGGTTTTTTTGCTGCTGTAACCAAAAAACTCTATTTGTACATCCCTTTGCTTACTATGGGATTAATGAGTAGAGAGCTGAAGAGTGGGTCTATTAAACTTCTTTTCTCTTCCCCGGTTACTGCACAACAAATTATACTGGGAAAATTTTTAGCCATGCTGAGCTACTGCTTCCTTTTTGCACTTATTTTGGGAAGCATTTTAGTAGCCGGTATTTTTTCAATAGAAAATCTGGATATTTCGTATGTGTTAGGTGGTATATTAGGCATATTCTTACTTACAGCGGCTTATTCGGCTATTGGGTTATTTATGTCTAGTCTCACTTCTTACCAAGTGGTAGCAGCCATTAGTACACTTGCCGTGCTGGCAGGATTAGATTTTATTGGGCATGTAGGGCAGAGTATAGATTTTGTGCGCGATATAACCTATTGGTTGTCTATTTCCGGACGGGTAGACAACTTTATTACAGGGCTTATTAGCAGTAAAGACGTAATTTACTTTTTGTTGGTAATCAGTCTGTTCTTGATTTTAAGTGTAATGCGACTTAATAAGGGGCGAAAAACGCGCTCAACTTTGCTGGTTTGGACAAGATACGTTGCCCTTTTTGTGGGGGTAATTGCCGTAGGATACGTAAGCTCGCTTCCGGCATACGATGGTTATTATGACACCAGTCGGTTTAAAGCTAACACGCTGACAAAAAACACGCGAGATTTATTGAAACAGTTAGATGCCCCATTAACCATTACCAGTTATGTTAATTTAGTAAATTCTCATGCACGTTTAGGCTCGCCTAAATGGAGAAACTTTGATTTGGCACAGTTTGATAAATACTTCCGCTTTTTGCCAAATTTGAAAATTACATATGTACCCTATTATGATCGTACGTTTAATGCACGCAGAGATAGTAAAATGAGTTTATTGCAACGAGCAAAGAGAACGGCTACGGCGTATGGTTATGATATGACTAAGGTTTTGACGCCTGATGAGATTCATCAGCGTGTTGATTTGGTGCCGGAAGAAAACCTGTTTGTTAGATATATACACTACAAAGACAAGAAAGCCCCGCTTCGTATGTATTACGATATGTATGTTTATCCACATGAAGCAGAAATTACGGCCGCCATTAAACGATTATTGGTACGGCCACCCGTTGTGGGCTTTGTGATAGGGCACGGTGAACGTAGTATAGATGGAATAGGCGATAAAGATTACAAATCGACCACCAATATGCTAACTACAAGAAAAGCACTGATTAATCAGGGGTTTGATGTGATAGATGTTTCACTTACCGACTCTCTTCCAAAACAATTAGCGGTTTTAGTTATTGCAGACCCAATGAAGGCTTATTCAGCAGAAGAAATTGCCAAGGTAAACCGATATATTCAGCAAGGAGGAAATATTTTAATCGCCACAGAGCCGCATAAACAGGCATTAACAGCTCCGTTTTTAAAAGATTTGGGCGTGTCTTTTTCAGAAGGAACATTGCTTCAAGAGAGCAAAGATTTTCGCTTAGATCTCATTCAAACGCATGCTGTACAAGCCACAAAAGGCCCGAAACTTACATTTTCTTCTAAAGCAATTGTTAGTATGCCCGGGGCAGTACAAATCAATTATGCAGACACAACGGCCTATCACCCCATACCAGTGCTGTTATCAGACAGTGCTTCGGTATGGAGCGTTCCGGGAATACTCGATTTAGAGGCTAATCCGCCCAAATTTGACGCTCATACAGAACAAAAAATCACGGCAACATTGGCGTTGGCTTTAACGCGAAAATTGGCAAACAAAACTCAAAAAATTATGGTAATGGGGGATGCTGATTTTATGAGTAATGGAGAATTGAATCGACGAAATCTTAGAATCAAAAACTTTGCTTTTACAACAGCTGTTTTCAAATGGTTTAGTAACGGTGAGTTTCCGGTAGACGTTTCTCGTCCAAAGCCTATAGATAACCACATAATTGTTTCAAAAACAGAAATTTCGTGGATAAAAATACTGTTTTCTATGGTTATTCCCATAGGATTGTTTGCGGTAGGATCGGTTACGCTGATTCGTAGAAGAAGAAAATAATGGCATACTCAATAAAGTATAATAAGAAGATGAAAGATATTATAGCTAAAATTCAAAACCTGTCTCATCGTTATAGCAAATCGTGGGCTATCAGCGATATAAATTTTGAAATAACCAATAACGTTATTATAGGGCTTTTGGGGTCTAATGGCGCCGGAAAGTCAACTACCATGAATATTTTATGTGGTGTGATAAACCAGACTGAAGGAGAGGTATATATAGCAGGCATTAACATGCGTGAAAACCCGGTAGAAGCCAAAAAATTAATTGGGTTTTTGCCCCAAAAAGCGCCGCTTCATTATGAACTAACGGTAGATGAATATTTAATTCATTGTGCACATTTGCGGTCTATTCCTTCGGAGCAAATTAAAGAAGCCTTAGAAATTGCCAAAGCAAAGTGCGGTATAAGTCATTTTAGTAACCGATTGCTTAAAAACTTGTCAGGAGGCTATCAGCAGCGGGTGGGGCTGGCACAAGCTATTATTCACAGTCCTAAATTGGTGGTTTTAGACGAGCCTACTAATGGATTGGATCCTAATCAAATACTAGAGGTAAGAAAATTGATAAAAGAAATTGCTGAAGACCGAGCGGTCATTCTTTCTACTCATATTTTATCAGAGGTTCAGGCTACTTGCGATGAAATTATTATGGTTGAACAAGGCAAAATTGTCTTTGCTGATACCATGTACGCCTTTGATCATTACAACAAACCAAACTCACTTGTCATACAAATGAAAGAGGAGTTGCGTGTAGAAGAATTAAAAGCTGTTGAAGGGATTACCGAAGTGCTTCCCATTACCAAAACCCAAGCGCGGGTTAAATTTTCAACCGGCCCTGAAATAACTCGTAGACTTGTAAGATTGAGTGTAGAAAAAGGATGGGAATTAGAAGAAATATACCTAGAAAAGAGTTCGTTAGACGATATTTTTGCAGAGTTATCTAACAAAAAATAATTGCAGTAGGTCTCTTTAAAGAAGAAAAAGAAAATACATGAAAAAAATAATAAACATAGCTAAGCTAGAATTGCGGTTGCTTTTTTACTCTCCTATTGCATGGATTGTATTAATTGTTTTTATCATACAAACCGGAATTACCTTTACAGACTTGCTTTACAGCCAAGAAACGCAGCAGCAATTAGGGCGCTCATTAAATGTGCTGAGCAAGGTGTTATTTGCTGGAGAAAAAGGCATATTGGCTACGGTTCAACAAAATCTCTATTTATATATACCATTGCTTACAATGGGGCTTATGAGTCGCGAAACTAGCAGCGGTTCTATAAAGTTGTTGTATTCATCACCGGTTACCATTAAAGAAATTGTGTTTGGAAAGTTTCTTTCTATGATGGTTTACGGATTAATTTTAGTAGCAGCTTTGGCTTGTTTTTTAGTAGCCGGTTATTTTTCTATAGAAAATCTTGACGTTCCTTTTGTGTTAGGCGGATTGTTAGGTATTTACCTACTTATTTGTGCCTATGCAGCCATTGGCCTTTTTATGTCTTCATTAACCGATTATCAGGTGGTGGCAGCCATTAGTACATTAGCCGTTTTGGCGGCATTAAATTTTGTTAGTTCAATAGGACAACGATATGATTTGGTAAGAGAAATTACCTATTGGCTTTCTATTTCAGGTAGGGCAGATGGTTTTGTAAACGGGCTGATAACCAGTAGTGCCATTTTGTACTTTCTCCTGGTTATTGCGTTGTTTATTTCGCTTAGTATCATGAAACTCAGCAATGAAAAAAAGACGCGAAAAACAAGCCTTAAAATTATTGGCTATAGTGCTTTAATAATTGGGTTTGTAGCAGTAGGATTTGTATCGTCTCTGCCCGGTATAAATGTTTATTTTGATACAACACGTTTTAAAGATAGAACCTTAACTAAGGGCTCTCAAAAAATCGTCGGGCAACTCAAAGCACCAATTAGTATTACCAGCTTTGTAAATGTGGTAGATTATACGGCAGGTTACGGGGCTCCTAAAAATAGAATTAAAGACAAAAAACATTTTGAAAAATACCTTCGCTTTATACCGAAGATGAAAATGAATTATGTTTTTTATTACGACAAACCGGCATATCATCTAGACACTACCAAAACATTGAAAGAAAGGGCGCAAGAAGCCTCAGAAGCGCTAGGGTTTGATTTTGACGAACTTCTTACCCCCACACAGATCGCAAAGGTGAAAGATTTGCAGTCTGAAGATAATCGTTTTGTACGTTTTGTACATTATCAAGACAAAGAGACTCCACTTCGTATGTTTAACGATATTTTTGTTTATCCGGGTGAGGCTGAAATAACCGCCGCCTTAAAGCGTATGCTACAAGGACCGGAAGTGGTGGGCATTGTTACCGGTCATAATGAGCGCAGTACAACCACGCGCGCTAAAACGTCTTATAAAACCATAACCAAGGGATTAGGGGTTAGAGGTTCTTTAATTAATCAGGGGTTTAAACTGGTTGATGTTAACCTGAATAAGGTGAAAGCCATTCCTAAATCGGTACAGATTTTAATTTTGGCGGACCCTAAATCACCCTACTCTTCAGAACAAGAAGAACTTATAAAAAAATATATTGAAAGTGGTAGAAATTTGCTGATTGCCGGAGAACCCGGGCGTCAATCTTACCTAAATCCAATTTTGAGCAAACTGGGCGTCTCTTTCTCTCCGGGAACGCTGTTGTTTAAAAGCGAAGATTTTAAATTAGATCTTATTCAATCCGGATTTACAAAAGCGGCAGAAAAGATAGGTTTTAAATATTATGCGGATGCGGTGGTTACTTTTCCCGGTGCAGTACAAATTAAGTATGACAGTACAACAGCATTTAAGAAAACACCTATTTTGCTTACCGATCAAGGATTGACGTGGAATAAACAAGGCAAATTCAATTTGAATACAGAGCAAATTTCTTTTAAACCAAAGGAAGACAAAAAAGTAGTAGCTCCGGTAGCATTGGCTGTAACGCGAAAATTAGGAGCCAAAACCCAAAAAATTATGGTGGTGGGAGATGCCGATTTTATGAGCAATGCCGAATTGAGCCGATATAACATAAACACGGTAAACGCTAGTTTTGCTTTACGGATGTTTAAATGGTTCAGTGATGGCGAGTATCCGGTTAGTGTAGGGCGTCCGGCAGCCATAGACAAAGTAATAAAAATAAGCAGGAGTCAGATTAATCTACTCAAAGTGATTTTTATGGGAGCTCTCCCGCTACTTTTAGGCGGTGCGGGAGGACTCCTACTTTATCTGCGTAAAAGAAAATAGCTTTTACGCAGTTATTTATTGTGTGTAAACGTTGTTTTCTCGGTGCACATCAGCCATGCGTAGAGAAGAATCAATTTCAATTTTTTTGATAGTTGATTTAGGTTTGTCTAGCGTTACAGTGTAAGTAGGATAGGCAAATCCCCAACTTTTTAAGATGGTGGCGTGTGTGGGTTTGTGACCAAACATTCTTCTGTAAGGAATATTAAAAGATTGTGTGCTACCATCTGTGTAAGTTATCTGTAAATCAATAGGCATCGGTAATAAATCAATTCGCTCTAAAACAACGTGCGTTTGATTTCCTTTTGCCGTTACGTCTTTTATACCGTAATCTATGGTGTTGGTAGTGCGTACCCAATCGTTAAAATACCAACGCAATTGCAAGCCGGAAACTTTTTCGGCTACGCGCATAAAATCGTTCGGAGAAGGGTGTTTAAATCCCCAAACAGCATAGTATCGTTTTAAGGTTTTTGCCAGATTTTCTTTGCCAATGATATAGCCCAATTGCATTAAGGTGATAGCGCCTTTAGAGTAGGCATTAACTCCGTAAGCAGTGTTTGTTTTATACCGATCAGAATGCGTGCTAAGTGGCTCGTCTAAAGCAGAGTTTGCCAATCGGGTATAGCCTTTATAAGCTCTTGCTAACGGGTGTTCTTTTGGGGGATTGTTGTAGATGGCGTTCATCGCCAATGTAGAAATATAAGTGGTAAACCCTTCATCCATCCACGGGTGTTCAGATTCGTTGGTGGCAAGTACAAACTGAAACCAAGAATGCGCGAACTCGTGTGCAGCTGTTCCGAGCAAACTTCCGTATGACTTGTCTCCTAAGATAAGGGTACACATGGCGTATTCCATACCGCCGTCTCCACCCTGAATAAAAGAGTACTGTTTATAGGGATATGCCCCTACGTGAGTGGTGTAGAAATCATACAATTTTAAGGCATCTTGTTCAAAACGTTTCCAGTTTTTAATGACACTAGGTTTGTTGCCTTGATAAAAGAAATTAATGGTTTTACCATCTTTGGTAGTTAAGCGGTCGTGTATATAATCGGGATCTGCTGCCCAGGTAAAATCGTGTACATGCGGCGCAATAAAATGCCAAGTCAATGTTTTGCCGCGGTGCTTTACTTTTTTAGCGGTATCTTTTTGGTATCCATACCCAATTTCTTCCGGATTTTGAAGATAACCGGATCCTCCAACAATATAATTTTTGTCTAGAGTGATTTTTACATCAAAATTTCCCCAAACACCATAAAATTCACGGGCAATATAGGGGTCAGGATGCCAGCCTTCATAGTCGTATTCGGCTAATTTAGGATACCACTGTGTCATAGATAAAGCAATACCTTCTTTATTGTTGCGCCCTGAACGGCGAATTTGCACTGGCACTTGCCCATTAAAGGTAAGTGTTAATGTGGTCGTTTGTCCCGGAAGTAACGGTTTGACTAATTTTACTTGATAAATAGTTCCGATGGTTTTTCCTTGTAGCGGAGTTCCATCTTGTTTAAGGTTTTCAATTTTGAGGTATCCTATTTCTGAAGGAGACAGTTTACTAATACGATCGCGTACGCGAGAATCGGGGTCGGCTATAGTGCGTGAGCGCACATCCATTTGGCTACCGGGCTGAAAGGCGTTGTAGTATAAATGATAAAAAACCTGATGCAACGTATCGGGTGAGTGGTTGGTGTAAACCAATTTCTGCGTACCGGTATATTGGTAGTTTTTTACGTTCATTTTTACATTCATCGTATAATCTACATGTTGCTGCCAGTAGGTTGAAGGTGTTTGCCCGAATGATAAAAGTGTTCCGCAAAAAAAGAAGAGTAAACTGAGTTTTGAAGTCATAAGAAGTTTTTTAAGAAGGAGGGAAGATATAAAAATCTTAGGAAATGCACAATGAGAACAGAAAAGTGTCGGCCACTCTTTAGTTTGTCAAAATCAAATATTCCCATGGTTTAAAAGAAAGTGATTCACCGCCCTTTAAAGTTATTTTTTCACCTTTCATATAGTTGGTATATGTTCCACTTATGGGTAATGAAAATTTTTGTTGTGTTTGTGAAAGGTTGGCTATATAAATGGCAGTATGCCCTCCTTTTTGTCGTTTAAAGGCCAAAATGTTTGGGTTATCGGGTATTGTAATACGTTGGTAAGAAGCTTTATTTACTCCGCCATTTAGTGCCGGGTTGGTGTTTTTTAGTTTCCCCAACTTAGTATAAATGGGATACATTTTTCCTAAATGGTGTGGAAAAGAATCTTTTTGAAAAAATTTAAGTGACTTGTTTAAATCGTATTCCTGTCCATCATAAATTAAAGGCATTCCCGGAATCATATAGGTCAGTGCGGCAAAGGTTTCGGTGGCTTTTCCTAAACGTTTAAAAACAGAGCCTGCCCATGCGTTCTCATCGTGATTAGACGTAAAATTCATCATAATAGCTTTATGAGGGTAAATTGTGTCTAGCTTTTGCATAAGCGTATCAAAATCAGCTACGGTTTTTTCTCCTATAGCAAGCGCATTTATCAGGTGATATAGTTGCCAATTATACCCCATATCAAATACAGAGAAATAAGAAGACTTATCGGCCTCCATCAACATAAATACGGGTTTGATTTGGGTAATTTTTTGGCGAGCATATTTCCAAAAATCAAGGGGTACATGACTGGCTACATCACACCTAAACCCATCAATATTTGCCTTTTTCACCCAATAAAGCATGGCATTAGTCATCGCTTTATAGAGTTTTGGGTTGTGGTAATCTAATTCGGCTACATCGGTCCATCCTAGAGGTTTTTGGGTTTTAGGGTCTAGTGGTTGGGTAATGTTTCCGGTTTTATTTTTAAGATAAAAATCAGGGTGTTCGGTCATCCATTTGTTGTCCCACCCGGTATGATTAGCCACCCAATCTAAAATGACATATATTCCATTTTGATGAGCCGTTTTTACCAATTCTTGAAAATCAGCTAAAGAACCGTAGTTTGGGTTAACCGCGGTGTAATCGGCAATGGCATAATAACTGCCCAAGTATTGTGGTTTTTTCTGCGGATCTTTAATGTCTTCTATAGATAAAGCCGGTGTAGCTTTTCGTTTCTTCATAGAAATGGGCTGAATGGGCATAATCCATAAAATTTTTACCCCTAATTTTTTAAGTTTCGGAATATCTTGTGTAAAGGCTTGTATAGTACCCTCAGGAGAGTATTGGCGGATATTAACCTCATAAATTACTGCATTTTCAGCTACTTTTGCTGAATATGGAGGCAGTTCTTTTATGGAACTGTTGGTTGTTTTAGAAGTGTTTTTACAGCTGATGAAACAGAGGAGAATACAGCTGATGCTAAAAATTTTTATGCGGTTAATTTTATTCACGAGTATGATTTATAATGTTAAACAAACCCTCATAACCAGAAGTTATGAGGCTATTTTCCATATTCCTATACCATAAGGAGGTAATTCAACAATTGCTTGTTTGTTTTTCAACGCAAAAGGATAAGCCTTCCACAAAGGCTTAAAATTTTTCTGGAACAGGGATGGGTTCAAATCTATCGCAAATTTTTGATTTTCTGAAGAAAGATTAAGGGTAATTATAATCTTTTGGTCGGCGGTGTGTCGTATAAAAGAAACTACTTGAGGATTGTTGTTGGTAATATTTTTATAGGATCCGTTTGCAAGCGCGGTATGTGCTGCTCGTAAATGAAGTAATTTTCGATAAAAATGCCACAACGAATTTTTGTTGGCTTTTTCTTCTTCTAGAGAAAGCCCGTCATTTGGGTTCAGATTTGAGTCGTTCCACCAAGGGCCGGTATTTTTATACCAAAGCGCCATACCCTGACCGGTATCGGCAGCAAACCATTCAAAAGCTTCGCGTTGTGGGATGTCTTTACCGTCTATGTTGGGGTATTTTCCGGAGTTCACTTTTCCTCCCATGCCAAGTTCTTGTCCATAGTAAATAGAAGGAGTTCCACCAATGAGCAAGTTTAATGCGGCGGCTATACGTAGTTTTCCGGAGTCCATTTTTACTAAAGAGGCAAACCGAGGAACGTCATGGTTTTCAATAAAGACAATCTGTTGTTTTTGTTGCGGAACGGAAGCAAAGGTATGGGCAATAGCCGAATCTATTTTGGTTTTATTAAAAGACAGGATGGCATTGCGCAAATTAAAAGCAAAAACACGATTTATACAGGCTTCTTTAATATAATTGGTGCCGTATTTTGTCCAATCGGCTTGTTCGGCAATAAAGGTTAAGTTAGGATTTTGCTCTTTCAAATGATTAATTAAGGGGCACCAAAATTTGGTAAATAAATTGGTTAAGATGCCTTTATGGTCTAAATCGTTCATCATATGATCCATCCTAAACCCATCTACGCCGTCTTCAAAATTACCGTCGTTATTTGGGTCGACCCAGAAGGCCAATAATTTGGCAAAGAAAGACTGAACATCAGGGCTGTATAAATTAACGGTTGCCACTCTTCTTATTGAATCGTTATAGCCTTGCAAGGTGTCTAAATTGTACACAATTGGCTCCGGATGTAGGTTGGCAGAATCATGATAGATTACATAATCACTATAGGGTGATTGGGGATTTTTGAAAGAGTCTTTAAACCATTTTTGTTTTAAAGTAACGTATTGAAATTCTTGGTCTAAATATATTTTTAATCCTTTTTGATGTACTGCTTTTACGAGGTTAATCCAATCGTTTATGCTTCCATAAGCAGGGTCAGTCTCCTTAAAATTGTCCGCAAAATAATTCTGATAATAAACAGATTTAACAATGGGAGTTACTAAGATAGAAGTAATCCCTAAATCTTTTAAATAATCTAATTTTTCTTCTATTCCTTTAAAATCGCCGTTTTGATCGTTATTGCTGTCGTAAAAACTACGGATGAAGATGTGATAAATAACCTCATTTTTAGGCGAAGTTTTGGTTGATTTGTCGACCTTTGAAGGAGCGGTATTGCATGCGCTAGTAAGCAAGAGCATAGCGAAAGCACAGATAGTAACTTGTAAGAACGATCTTTTATACATAGACTGATTTTTAAAGAATTATGACGGGTTGGTAGAAGGCTTTACGTTTATAAAAGTACTGGATTTAGAGAAGAATCGGCTAAATGGCCTACGGGTTTATTGCCGAGCCATTGTTTTAAATCTTTTCTTTGTCCTTCATTTTTTGGTTCCGTTATTTTTGCTCCATCGGCAAAAAAGATAATCGTCATTACAGAGCGCATCTTGTCAGAATTGTTTCCCGGAGCCCCATGAATGGTATTTCCATAATGAAAGGTCGCGTCTCCGGCCTGCATAGTAGCTACCCTGCTGATAGGGAAATTGTTACGATCTATATGAGCTTGTACTTCCTTGTCTGAATCGTCAGAAATTTCGTGTTTAAAAACGAGCTCTTTTTGATGAGAGCCAGAGGCAAAAGTAAGCATACCCATTTCTTCGTTGATAGTCACTAATGGCATCCACATAGTAATGGTTTTTTGGGTGTCTAATGGCCAGTAATAATGGTCTATATGCCAAGGAGTTGCGCCTCCACCGGCTTCTTTAAAAAGCGCTTGGTCATGATACAAACGTACGTTTTCAACCCCCATTAATTGGGCGGCAATTTTGGCAAATCGCTTAGCCAAAACAAATTTTTTAACCGCCGCATCGTGTTGCCATAAGTTCATAATCTGTAAAAAGGCTTTTCCATAAGTGTCACGGTCTTCTAACTTTCTTTTTTCTTCGTTATATTTTGCTGCGGCATCAATTATATATGATTTATAAGCCTTTATTTCATGGTCATTTAGTACGTTGCGTAAGCAGATATGCCCATTTGTTTGAAAATTGTCAACCTGCGTTTTAGAGAGGCTGTAAAAGTCGTTTAATTCGGGTATTTTGTTTAAAGGAGTTTGCATAGTATCTGTTTTTATACAAATGAAATGGAATATTGCATAGATTCAAATAATAAAATTCATCAATAATTGGAATATTTTATCATAAAAGACTACTTTAAGCGTTTTAATAGATAAAAATACCAAAATGAATACGGTAGCTCATGAAGTTTTAGAAATTTCTTCCGGTCAATCTTTTTTGATACGAAAGTTTGATAAGATGGCTTTTAACGCCCCATTTCATTCTCACCCTGAATATGAACTGACCTATATCCTTAAAGGAAGCGGCCGACGTTATGTGGGTAGCCATGTGGGTGAATTTGAAGAAGGCGATTTGGTTTTGTTAGAGGCAAACTTGCCTCATTGTTGGAAACTTGCTCCGGATCGGGTGGAGCAAGAAGCGCAAGCAGTCGTCCTTCAGTTTACGCCGGATTTTTTGGGAGAAGAATTCTTGGCAAAACCGGAGTTGTATGCTATTCAAAATTTATTACAACACAGTTGTAGCGGTGGACTCCAATTTGCACATAATACAGTAGCTATTGGTCGGTTATTAATACGTTTATATAAAGAGGAATCACCTTTTAATCGGTTGTTGCTTGTGTTAGAAATATTGCAGAAACTAGCAAAAACGACCGGTTTTAAACGATTAAATCAATACGATTCGCTAGCCCTGAAAGTTTCCGGAAAACGCGAACGCATAGAAAAAGTGTATGCGTATATTATTGAAAATTTTAGAAGAAATATATCGCTAGATGAAGCGGCTAATTTGGTGAGTATGACCCCCCAATCTTTCTGTAAATATTTTAAGAAAGTTACCCGTAATACCTTTTTAGAAATGGTTATAAAATACAGACTAGATTATGCAATGCAGCAGCTCTCACAAACCCATAAATCGGTGACGACAGTCTGCTATGAAAGTGGTTTTAAAGATTTGAGCTATTTCTGTAAGAAATTTAAAGCACAAACGGATTATACGCCCTCTGATTATCGAAAAGCTTTTCAAGTTTTATAGGCAACGCTCAAAAAATAAAAGCGATTGGGTAACGTGCTTTTGCCAGTAAGACCACTCGTGGCCTCCGGCATTTTCTTGGTAAATATGAGCAATGTGATGCTTCTCTAAAGCCCGATGTAATTCTCGGTTGTGTTCAATTAAGGCATCCTCTTTTCCACAATCAAATCGAATAGGCGGCAATGGGATGTGTTGGCTTAATATAGTTTGTAAAACATCTTCATCAATAGAGTTGTCTTGCTTGTAATCTGCCAGTGGTTCCTCTACAAATAACGCCATTTGGGCAAGTGATGTGATAGCAGAGTGCGCGGCTATTCCTTTAAAATGTTTGGCATATTTAGCTCCAATTCTCAAGGCTCCGAATCCACCCATAGACAATCCGGCAATAAATAGAGGAGAAGATGGAGTAGCCTGTGGAATGGTTTGATAAAGGGCAGCCGGTACGTCTTGATAAATCCATTTTTCAAAATCAAAATGATGATGAGGTAAATACCCGGACCCATCGCCCCAAAGTCCGTCAGAAGGCATAGCAATAATCATAGGAGATAGTTTCTGTTGATCAATTAACTGTTGTGCTGTTTTGTGTAAGCCTCCTTGAAAAGCCCAACTCCAAGAGCTTCCGTAAACGCCGTGTAAAAAAATGGCTATAGGAAGTGGTTTTATAGTCGTTATTCCCTCCTTAGGAATAAAGAGGCAAATATCTCCTCTGCCACGTAGGTTGGGGCTTTTTACCGTAATAAACTTTAATCTGTCAGTCTCAAATTGAGAATCCGATTGCTCAAGGGTATGAAATTCAATCATTTTAGAGATTTATTAAAAGGTAATCACTCCTTTAATGTTTTTTCCACTCAACATGTCCTCTAAAGCGTGTTGTAAATCTGAAAGTGGGTAGGTGTTCGTTACCATTTCGTTGAGTTTTAAGGTTTCTTTTTCATAAAGTGCCATAATCTTTGGGAAATCAATCTGTGGATTGCATTTTCCGTATAACGGATTCATATAGATTTTATCCCACTCAAAGAGATTCATATCTATGGTAATTTCTTGTTCAATACCACTTACTTGTACGGCAGTTCCGGCGTTTCTAACCATAGCTAAGGGAGCCGCTCCTAAAGCCGGAATAGCGGTACACTCAAAAGCATAATCGGCTCCTCTACCGTCGGTAAGTGTTTTTACCTTTTGGGCTGTCTCCGTGAGGTCACTATCGTTTTTAGTAGGAATTAATGTGTGGGTAGCGCCAAATTTTTTAGCCGTTTCTAACCGATTGGAGTTAATATCAATAGCAATAATTTGCGCGGCTCCTGAGATATGGGCGGCTTGTATTACGTTGAGCCCTACGCCGCCTACTCCTAAAACAACCACGCTGGTTCCGGGTTTTACGTTGGCGGCATTTACTACAGAACCATAACCGGTCATTACGCTACAACTTATAATACTAGCGGTAGAGAACGGCATTTGTGAAGCAGTTTTTTTTACGGCAGCAGAAGATTTAACCAAGGTATATTCTGACAAAGTACCAATATTAAAAGAGCGTTTTATGGGTTGGTTTTGCCAAAGAGTGCCAGAGAGGTGTGCATGTCCTGCGGTATATTGGGTGTTTCCGGCAGTTACGGCCGATGCTTTTTCACAAAGGTGAAGGTTTCCGTGTAGACATTGAAAACAGTTTCCGCAAGGAGTAGCCCAGTTTAAGATCACTTCATCACCAATCTTAAAATCTGTAACCGCACTCCCTACTTCAACAATAACTCCTGCGCCTTCGTGTCCCATTACTAAGGGTTCTCCCCAACGCATGGAGTCATAATCGGTATGGCAGAGCCCCGCAGCTTTGATTTGCACCAACAATTCGTCAGAATGAGGGTGATCTACGGTAATATCTTCTATTGAAAAATTGCCATTTCCATCGGTTATAGCGCCCTTGCAGGTTATTTTTTTCATATGAATTTAGGGTGTGTTTTAGTGAGTTGCTTTGAGTGTAAATTGAGTTGATAGGGTTTTGGCAGAACTACCTCCCACAAATAGCTTAAAAACTCCCGGATCGTAAATGCGTTTTCCCTGAGTGTTGTAATATTTTAAATCATTTATAGAAAGCGTAAAATGTACAGTTTTTTGCTCTCCGGGTTTTAAAAATACTTTGTGAAAATCACACAACCTTTTAACGGGCTGAGAGATTCGAGCAACTATATCTCGAAAATATAATTGTACGGTTTCTTCTCCGGCATAGGCTCCGTCGTTGGTTAGTGTTACACTCACTTTCAATTTTTCGTTTGGCGTGATTTCGGTTTTATTTAATGTTAGTTTGTCGTAAGAAAAGTGGGTGTAGCTCAATCCATAGCCAAAGGGGTAAAGAGACTCATTAGGCACATCTAAATAACGTGTGGAATATTTGTTATGCCGCTCAAAAGGGTGGCCGGTAGCTAAGTGATTGTAGTAAATTGGAATTTGCCCTACAGTTCTTGGGAAAGACATGGTTAGTTTTCCGGAGGGGTTGTATTTGCCAAATAAAACATCGGCAATGGCTCGTCCTCCTTCGGTTCCGGGAAACCATGTTTCTACAATGCTGGGAATATGGCGATCTGCCCAGGTTAAAACCAGCGGTCTTCCGTTACTCAGTAATAATACGATGGGTTTACTGGTTTTGTAAACGGCTTTTAAAAGTTTTAATTGATTTTTAGGTAAACGGATATCGCTCCTGCTAGCCGCTTCTCCGGACATACCTTGCGATTCTCCTAAACACATAATCACTACATCAGCTTGTTGTGCTGTCTTAACGGCTTCTGCAATTAATGCTTGTGGACTTTTGTTTGATAGTTTAATCTGTCCTCCCCAGTTGTTTAGCTTTCGCAGCATGATGGTATCATCCGTAATGTTGGCGCCTTTGGCATAACGTAATTTGACATTCTCTTCTACAGCTTCTTTTATACCTTGATATATGCTTATGGCCTTATGCCAGTCTCCGGTTCCCCACCAACTACCAATTATGTCGTGTTTATCTTTTGCTAAAGGTCCGATGATAGCAATAGTTCCTTCTTTTTTTAAAGGCAGTAATTTTTTGTCGTTTTTTAATAAAACGATAGATTTTCGAGCCATTTTACGCGCGAAACGTAAATTTTCAGGCGTCATCATATCCTTTTTTGCCCTTTCTTTATCAATATATTTATAGGGATTATCAAAAAGACCTAGATTATATTTGGCAGTTAGGACTCTTCGTACGGCTTGATTGATGGCTTTTTCAGTAACCCTTTTTTGATTGACAAGTTTTTTGAGTTGCGTGCTGTATGCCATTCCCATCATATCCATATCGGTTTGAGAAGTTAGTGCCTCTTGAGCCACTTGCATAGAATCGGCGGCAACCCCATGAGCATAAGCATATAAACCTCCTAAGGCTCCAAAATCAGAAACAACCATTCCTTTAAAGCCCCATTTTTTTCGGAGAATATCTACTAAAAGCCATTTGTTGATGGCTGCAGGAATACCATTTACAGTGTTAAAACTAGTCATTACAGAACCCACGCCGGCATCAATAGCAGCTTTGTATGGAGGAAAATAGTATTGATACATTTTATGACGACTCATATCTACCGTATTGTAATCTCTACCAGCTTCAGAAGCGCCATAAAGCGCAAAGTGCTTTACGGTAGCCAGTACGGTTGTGTCTGCTGCTAAGTTAGTGCCTTGGTATCCGTGAACATACGCTTTGGCAATTTGGCTGCCCAGCCAAGGGTCTTCACCGGATCCTTCCATTACACGACCCCATCTGGGGTCTCTAGAAATATCGACCATAGGAGAAAAAACCCAATTTAGACCATCTGCAGAGGCTTCTTTTGCAGCAATTTGAGCGGCTCTTTTAATGGCTGTAGTATCCCAACTTGAAGCCATGGCCAATGGAATAGGGAAGATGGTTTTGTAGCCGTGAATAACATCAAATCCAAACATGAGTGGAATGTGCAAGCGTGAGTGCTTAACGGCTGCATCTTGTAGTTTTTTTAAATAGGTTGGGGTATAAGCATTAAAAACGGCTCCTACTTTCCCATCTTTTATATCTTTTAAAAGACCTTTAGCAAGCGTCTCTCCGGTTATTGCCATGTTGCTAGATAGCAGGTTTAGTTGCCCTATTTTTTCTTGCAACGTCATGTTGTTTATAAGACTGTCTATAAAATGCTCTCTTTGACTAGCCGGCGCTTGGCGGTGTTTTTGGGCGCGTGTAACACTGCTACACAATAGGATTAAGCCGATAAGCAATAGCTTTTTCATAATTACTTCATCAAATAAGGTTGAATAGCTTTTTGCCATATTTTATACCCTTTTGTATTCATATGCAGCATATCATCGCCAAACAATTCAGGGCGTGCACGGCCATAATCATCTAACATTGGGTGCCAGATGTCTACAAAATCGGTATTTTTTTCGTTGTTAAGAAAAGTTTTAATTTCCCAATTTGCCTTTTGCATAACCGGAAAAAACGCTTTTCGGCTGGGACTGGGTTTAATAGAAATATAGGTTATTTGTACGTGAGGTAATTTTGAACGTATTTTATGATAGAGCACTTTAAACCGAGTTAAAATACTGTCTGCAGAAATTTTTGGTGTTACCGCGTCGTTGTCTCCTTCATAAATAACAATTTGTTTTGGGTGGTATGGAAAGATGATATCTTTTGCATAGCGGGTTGCATTTACTAGAGTAGAGCCCCCAAACCCTCTGTTTATAATAGTGTGATCTGGAAAATAATTTTGCACATCTTGCCAACGCGTAAAAGAAGAGCTACCAATAAATAAAATGGCGTGCTGTGGAGGCGGGTTTTTTAGATCCTGTTTTTTGAAATTTTGAATATCATTCCAAAAAGGAGGTGTTTTTTCTTGAGCGCAAACTGATGTAGCCGAAACAAAGAGAAAGAGGATACTAAAAGCGATGTTTAAATTAAATCTCATGAACTGTTTTTTTGTACATTTGGTCAAACAATGTACAAAAATGACCGAAATAATGACGTTTGTTGTACAAAATGGATAATTTAGTTATACATCTGAATAATTTTATCAAAATGAAAAGATTTCCACTTTTTGTAATTGCTCTTTTGGGCGTGCAATTATTAACTGCTCAGGTAACCTTAAAGGTTATAACAGTTCCTGAAAATACTCCGACCAATGCGACTCTTTATGTGGCAGGTACCTTTAACGGTTGGAACCCTTCGAAGACAAAAATGAAAAAAAATAAACAAGGTGTTTATACACTTACGATTCCGGAGGGGAAAGGAGAAGTTTCCTATAAATTCACTTTGGGAAGTTGGAGCAAGGCTGAAGGAAGCAAAAATGGAGGTTTTTTGCCTAACCGAACGTTTACATTTACCGGGAAGCCACAAGTTTTTAAGCTAACTATTCAGTCTTGGGAAAAACATACACAGAAAAAACAAATTACACCAATTTCTGCTAATGTTAAGGTGTTAGATACTGCATTTTTGATTCCTCAACTAAATCGCAAACGCCGTATATGGATATATCTTCCTCCCGATTACAAAAACAGTACAAAAACATATCCGGTATTGTATATGGAAGATGGGCAGAACCTTTTTGATCCGAAAACTTCTTTTTCAGGTTCTTGGGCGGTAGGCACAACGATGGACTCATTATTTGCACATGGCGATTATGGCGCTATTGTGGTGGGAGTTGATAACGGAGAGTATAAGAGAATTGATGAGTACACCCCTTGGGAAAACCCAAAATATGGTGGTGGTGAAGGCGATTTATATGTACAGTTTATTGCGAACACACTTAAACCGTATATTGATGCACATTATAGAACAAAACCGGGAAAAAAATACAGTGCGCTTATTGGTAGTTCTTTGGGAGCGTTAATTTCTACTTATGCAGGAGTGAAGTATAGCGAAGAATTTGGTAAAGTAGGAGCGTTGAGTCCGGCTTATTGGATTGTTTTAAGTGAGCTAAAAGATTATATCCTTCATTCTTCAGCTAATTTGGCACACACTAAAATTTATTTTGTGGCGGGTAGTAACGAAAAGGTAGATGGATATAAAGAAAGTGAATATGTGAGTCAGGATATAGAAACTATAAAAAAAGCAATGATGACTAAAGGGCTGAAAAAAAAGAATATCTTGGTAAAAATTGATGCGTATGGGGAGCATAATGAACGCTATTGGCGGGGTGAGTTTGCTGCACTTTACCAATGGTTGTTTAAGGGCTTGTAGTGCTGTAAGTATATAAAATAACGGCTTCAAGTAGAATGTTGAAGCCGTTTTTAGTGTATAAAGGTAGTTGGTTATTTATCTTGTAACACGAGTATTAGGGGTGTTTTTCCTTTGATAGTTAAAGATTGGGTTAACGCGTAACGCTTTCCGGTTAAGATATCTTTTCCTTGCGTAAAATCTTTAAGCCCTTCTTTAAATCTGCTTAAAGAAAGGGTTTGTGTTTTCGGATTATTGTTTAAAATAACCATAACCGTTTCTTTAGGAGTATATCTAAAATAAACATATACGTTGTTTTGCGGTAAAAACTGCAACGTTTTCCCGGTATGAACAGCTTCGGATTGTTGGCGCCAATTCAAAAGTTTTTTGGTAAAGTTGAAATACTCATTTTGGCGATTATTTCTTCCTGAGACGGTAAAAGCGTTGTTTACATCACCTTTCCAACCTCCGGGGAAATCACGTCGAATATCGCCGTCGCCATTACCTTTACTTCCGCCCATTCCAATCTCTGATCCGTAGTAAATTTGAGGAATGCCGCGTACGGTCATCAGTAAAGACATCGCTAGTTTGTAATCTTCAAATTCAGGATAGTTTTGGTTAAAACGATTGGTGTCGTGATTTTCAAGAAACACTAATAAATTATTGGTGTTGGTATAAAGAAAGTCGTTTACAAAGTTGCCGTATATTCGCATCATTCCGGTATTCCAACCTTGTTTATCTTCATGAAAAGCTTGTCCAATAGCATCTGTTAAGGTAAAATCCATCACTGAAGGTAAATGTGAGTTGTATCCCTGAATGGCTCCTATTTTACTGTCTTTTTGCCAGTATGCAATTTGTGCTTGGTCGTGCATCCACACCTCACCTACAATGTTAAAATGCGGATACTCAGTCATAATATATTGTGTCCATTTAGCAATCCCTTCCTTGTCGTTATACGGATAGGTATCTACTCTAAATCCATCTAACCCGGCATATTCTATCCACCAAGTGGCATTTTGTTCCATATAAGTTAAAACTAAGGGATTAGATTGGTTCATATCCGGCATAGAAGTATCAAACCAACCATCCATACAAATCTTGGCGTCAATTTTGGCAGCATGTGGATCAAATTGAGTTTCCATTCTATAATTACTTCGTTTAAACCCATTCTTACCATCTGCCCAATAATGAATCCAATCTTTGGCGGGTAAGTCTTTAATAATCCAACTTTGTGATCCCCAGTGATTGGTTACATAATCCATAATGAGTTTCATATCGCGTTGATGAAGTTCATTGGCTAATTTTTTATAGTCTTTGTTAGATCCAAATCGAGGATCTATTTTATAATAATTGCTCTGGGCGTATCCATGATAAGAAAAAGAAGGTTCATTATCTTCTAAGAGAGGAGTGCTCCAGATGGCAGTAACCCCCAGTTCTTTTAAGTAGTCTAGGTGATTAATAATACCTTCAATATCTCCTCCGTGGCGTCCGTTAGGGTCTTTTCGATTGGCTTTGTCGGGCATACCTTTTACAGAATCGTTATGTGGATTACCGTTGGCAAACCGGTCAGGCATCAGTAGATAAATGACATCAGTACTATTAAACCCTTTCCGTTGTGCAGAATGTTTTTTTCTCTTTTTAAATTCATACGAAAGATGCTGTACCGTTTTTCCGTTCTTTTTAAAATTGAGTCGATATTTTCCCGGAGTAATCCCCTGTGTGTTAATGGTGATAAACAGGTAATTAGGATTGGCTACTTGGGTGATATTTACAATCGGAATATCAGCCGCAAATTCAGGTGTTAACGTTTGAATGTTTTGCCCGTATACAAGTAATTGTAGTTGCGTGTGTTTCATACCGCTCCACCAAAAGGGTGGCTCCATTTTTTTGACTTGGGCAAAGGTGTTGCTCAACGTAAAAAGGGCGAAGGCTATAATGAATAGTCTTTTCATAGTGTTTTAAATTATTTTATTTCAATAAGGCTAATAGCAAATCCGCCACCCGGGGTAGAGGTTAAGGTCAATTTGGAGCGGCTTGTCACTGTTTTTTCCGTGATTTTGTACGCCTGTGGGTTGGTTTTGTAATTGGCGTCTATGGCATCGGCATAAATTGTAGCACGGTATTTTTTACCTTTGTCTAAGAAAGCCAATTTTAGGGTGGTTGTGCGTTTGTGATAGCCATTTACATTGCCTACAAACCAGTTGTTACTGTTTTTATCTTTGCGTGCTACGGTGATGTACTGACCGGGCTCTGCTTCTAAATATTTTGAGTCTTGCCAAGCCACCGGAACGTCTTTTATAAATTGAAAAGCATCCGGAAAACGTTGGTAATTTTTAATTAGATCTGCTGCCATTTGAAAAGGACTGTACATGGTGACGTATAACCCCAGTTGGTTGGCAATTGTGGCATTGACATGCGAATGATTGTTAGGGTTGAGTTTGCTTACATCCATCTCAAAAATACCGGGCGTATAATCCATCGGACCTCCTTTAAGACGAGTAAACGGTAAGATAGTTACCAGATTAGGTTTAGACCCGCCAAAGGCTTGGAATTCGGTCCCTCTAGCCGATTCTTGCGCCAGTAAGTTAGGCCAAGTTCTAGACAAACCGGTCATATGTACGGCCTCGTGTGCATCGACCATAATGTGATATTTAGCCGCTTTTTTTACCGCATACAAATAGTGGTTTACCATAAATTGGCTGTAGTGATAATATCCTTTTGGAATAATGTCGCCTACATAACCACTTTTTACGGCATTATAACCGTTGGCTACCATAAATTGATAAGCGGTATCTAGTTGTCGTTCGTAGTTTCTTACCGAGCTTGAAGTTTCGTGGTGCATAATAATTTTTACACCATTCTTTTTAGCATATTGATGAAGGGCATCAACGTCAAAGTCAGGGTAAGGAGTCACAAAATCAAACACCTTGCGTTTATGGTGCCCAAACCAGTCTTCCCAGCCAATATCCCAACCTTCTACCAACACGGCATCAAATCCGTTTTTGGCGGCAAAATCTATGTAATCTTTTACGTGTTTGGTGTTGGCCCCGTGTCTTCCGTTAGGGGTCGCTTTGTTGTAATCGGTAACTCCCAGTTTTACCGCCTTAAAATCATCGGTGTAAGCCCACGTACTTTTTCCGGTAATCATTTCCCACCAAACCCCTACGTATTTTATGGGTTTAATCCAAGAGGTGTTTTTGATTTTTGAAGGTTCGTTGAGGTTATAAATCAGTTTTGAAGCCAGTATATCACGCGCGTCATCACTGATAATTAAAGTTCGCCAAGGGGTGTTAAAGGGGGCTAAGAGGAATGCTTTATCACCAAAAGCATTAGGGGTTAAATGAGTTTTAAAAACTAAAGTGGTATCGTTTAGTTCTAAATTCATTGCCGGATAATTAATGAGAGCTGCTTCGTGAATATTAATGTATGCACCATCGTTAGTTTTGAGTAACAAAGGCGTTTGTACGCCGGTTTTTGAAAAGGAGGTTTGCGAAGCATTAGAGGTATAGGCTTTGTCAAACAAACTTCGAATTTCAGAGAGTTTAGAGATGGTATAGTCGTATTCTTCGGTATCGTAATCGCCGGGAATCCAAAAAGCTTTGTAATTGCCGGCCATAGCAAATTGTGTTTTTTCATTTTTAACCACAAAATAGGTGAGGTGGTTTTGTTGTGGAAATTCATACCGAAATCCCAATCCGTCATTAAATAATCGAAACCGAATAACGAGTTGACGGTTGGTAGCAGGTTGATTTAAGGTAACCGCCATTTCTTTATAGTGATTGCGAATACTTGAAACCTCGCCCCAAACAGGCGTCCAATTTTCATCAAAAGAAGCGCGCTGCACGTCGGTTTCTTTAAACCCTGAATAGAAATTTGTTAATTGGGTAGCCTTTTTTTTATCTATTTTGGTCATTTTAGAAAAGGCCAATTCGGTAGTTTTCCGTTCAAATTTAAACCCGAGTTTACTGGGTTTTACAATGATTTCTCCCTTATAAGAAAGCTGATACATAGGCTCTCCTTTTGCCGAAAGAGAAAAAGAAAGTTGAAAATTTCCATCGGGAGAGGTTAAGGTCTGCCCACTGGTGGTACCTATCCACAGCAAGGCAAAGAATAAACAAAAGAATACTTTTTTCATAATAATTAGGCTTAAGGGATTTATATTTTTATAGTGGAAGACGCAATATTACGTGGTTCGTTATTTACGAAGATGGTTAGATTTTCTTCTCCGTCAAGGGTGAATTCGGCTCCTTCCTGGGTCACTTTTACGCAGATAATACGGTCTCTGAAATTTATTTTAAAGGTGTAACTCTTCCATTCTTTTGGAATCTGTGGACTAAAATGCAAATGTCCGTTTTTGACGCGCATTCCACCAAATCCTTCCACAACGCTCATCCACGTACCGGCCATAGAAGTAATGTGTAAACCTTCTTCTACCTCTTTGTTGTAATCGTCTAAATCTAGGCGAGAGGTGCGTAAATAAAAAGCATAAGCTTGATCCATTCTGCCCAATTTAGCTGCTAAAATGCTGTGTACGCAAGGCGATAAAGATGACTCATGAACAGTCAATGGTTCGTAAAAATCAAAATGTTTTTCGAGTTCTTCTTGGCTAAAATGGTCTTCAAAGAAATAGAACCCTTGCAAGGTATCAGCTTGTTTGATGTATGCCGAACGCAAAATGCGATCCCACGACCACTTTTGGTTTAATGGTCGTTGCTCTTCGGCTAACTGGCTTACCGGAATTAATTCTTTATCTAAGAAACCGTCTTGTTGTAAAAAGACTCCCTCTTTTTCGGCATAGGGTAGATACATTTGGTTGGCTACTGTTTTCCATTGAGAGATTTCGGAGGTAGACAAATTGGTTTTTTGAAGAATGCGGGTATAATCTTCCGGAAAATCGGTTGCTATTTTTACTAGTTGTGCGGCGGTATAATTGATACTCCACTGCGCCAAATAATTGGTGTAAAAATTGTTATTAACGTTGTTTTCGTATTCATTAGGGCCGGTAACTCCTAAGATAACATACTTGTTTTTTGCTTTAGAAAAGGAAGCGCGTTGATGCCAAAAGCGAGCAATACCAATCAGTACTTCTAACCCCTTCTCGGGGATGTAAGCATAATCGCCGGTATAGCGTACATAATTGTAGATAGCATAGGCAATGGCGCCGTTGCGGTGTATTTCTTCAAAAGTAATTTCCCACTCATTATGACTTTCCATTCCGTTCATGGTTACCATAGGGTAGAGCGCGGCACCGTTCGTAAACCCTAATTTTTGAGCATTTTTTATAGCCTGATTTAAATGATTGTAACGGTATGTAAGCAGGTTTCTAGCCACCTGTCTGTTTTTTGTAGCCATGTAAAAAGGAAGACAATACGCTTCGGTATCCCAGTAGGTAGAACCACCATATTTTTCGCCGGTAAATCCTTTAGGGCCTATGTTGAGGCGTGCATCTTTACCGGAATAGGTTTGGTTGAGTTGAAATATATTAAAACGAATGCCTTGTTGTGCCCTTACATCTCCTTGAATAGTGATATCGGCTTGCTCCCAAATTTTGCTCCATGCATCTTTTTGGTCGGCTAACAGTTTTTTAAACCCTTTTTTATCGGCTTCTTCAACAAGCTGCTTTGCCGTGGTAATTAATTCTTCTGCTTTGTGTCGGGTAGAAACCGTGTACCCACCAAATTTTACCAAGGTGGCCGTTTGGGCGGGGTTGAGGTTGGCCGAATAGGCTAACTGAACTTTAGTAGCTGAGGTAAACGCGGTCTTTGAGACATCATTCTGTTTGTTTTTGTCGATGAATAACGCGTTTTTCATATACGTAACCGCTTGAAAATGTGTTTTGTAAGTCTGTGCTTTTACATACGCAAAATCGGCTTGAACGTTGGCTTGTAAAGGTTTCCAAAAATGTTCTTCCCAATTGGCATCTTGGTTGCGAACGCCGGCATCTACATAGGGTAAAAATTCAATTTTTACAGGTTGGTTTATAGCTTTTACTTTATATTGAATAGCGCCTAACTCATCGGTATCCATAGAAACAAATCGAATAACATCAACTTTTATCTGTGTGCCGTTTTGCATCTCGGCTTGAAAAGAACGCCTCAACCAACCTTCTCTCATGTTAAGTTCTCTTCTGAAATGGGATACTTTTACACGGTTTAAATCGAGGGGTTCGCCATTTATGTTAAGGTCTATACCAATCCAATTAGGGGCATTTAATACTTTATCAAAATATTTGGGATAGCCATTTTTCCACCAACCGACTTTGGTTTTATCGGGATAATAAACGCCGGCAATATAGCTGCCCTGTAGGCTGTCTCCGGTGTACGTTTCTTCAAAATTAGCGCGTTGCCCCATGGCTCCGTTTCCGATGCTAAATAAACTTTCGGTTGCTTTAACCCGTGTTCTGTCAAATCCTTCTTCTATAATAGCCCATTCATGGGGTATGCTGTGCTCTTTTTTCATAGGTTTTTTCTTCTCTTTTTATGGTTGGTTAGTGGCTTATCTGTACTAAAAAGTCAGTAGATATTTCTTCAAATCCTGAGAAAATATAATTGGCTTCATTTAAAATATCTTTTTGTCCTATACCAATGCTGATCATGCCTGCTGCGTTGGCGGCTTGAATGCCGGCTACGGCATCTTCAAAAACAACGCACTCTTCAGGAGCAGATTGCGTTCTTTTAGCTCCGAGTAAAAAAACTTCAGGGTCAGGTTTAGCGTGGGTTACTTCGTGTCCGTCTATTAATGCATCAAAATAGTGTATGAGTCCTACGTTTTTTAAAATGGTTTGTGCATTTTTACTGGCAGAACCGAGAGCTATTTTTTTGTTTGTGCTTTTTAAATAGGTCAATGCCCTCTCAACACCCGGAAGAATATGAGAGGTGTTTAGTTTTTGAATATAAGTAAGATAATCTTCATTTTTTTCTATTAAATAATGCTTAAACTCGTCTTCAGTTAATGTCTTATTCCCCAGGTTAAGAATAATCTCTAAAGAGCGTACGCGACTTACCCCTTTGAGTAATTCGTTGTCTTTTTCTGTAAAATCAATACCCAACTGATTGGCTAGTCTTTTCCAAGCCAAATAGTGGTATTGTGCGGTATTTACAATAACTCCGTCTAAATCGAATATATAAGTTGTAATCATACTTTTTTTAAATAAATGTCGTCTGCATCATATAATTTTAAGGCAAATAAGGCTGCTATAATTAAAGATATTCCGCCCACTACAATAGCGTAAATAGGGTCGCCTCCGTATAGATGTTTTACGAGCGGTCCTCCAATAATGGCGTTGATAATTTGCGGGATAACAATAAAGAAATTAAAAATACCCATATAGACCCCCATTTTTTTTGCAGGAATAGATCCGGCTAAGATGGCGTAGGGCATAGCTAAAATACTGGCCCAGGCAATACCAACTCCTATCATAGAGATGATGAGCATGTTTGGAGTGGAAAAAAAATACATAGATAACAACCCCGCCCCACCGATGAGTAATGAAAACGCGTGGGTATTTTTTCTACCCAATTTTTTAGCAATGTAAGGCAGAAAGAAGGCAAAAATGGCGGATATACCATTGTAGATTCCGAAAATAATTCCTACCCAATCGGCTGCCTCGCGGTATGCTAAATGTTGTGCTTTGGTATAGGTGCTGAGTTCACCTAAAGGCGTGCCATATATGTGATGAGCAATAGCCGGCGTGCAATAAACCCACAACCCAAAAAAACCAAACCACGAAAAGAATTGTACCCAAGCCAGTTGGCGCATGGTTTTAGGCATATGGGCTAAATCGTAGAAGATTGCTTTTAAACCTGATTTTTTATGGGTGTTTTCATTTTCTTTAGTTGTTTCAAATTGTTCGAGTTCTTTAGGCGGGTATTCTTTGGTGGTTAAAATAGTAACCATAATAGAGCCAACAAGGCAAGCAGCCCCTAAAACAAAAGAAAGGATTAAATAAAAAGGTACTTTTCCGGGTTCGGCCTGGGTTGTCATCCCAAACCAATTACTCAAGGCGTACGGTAACCACGAACCAATAACGGCTCCTATACCAATTAGAGCTGTCTGTATGCTATAGCCTAAAGTGCGTTGGTCTGAAGGAAGCAAATCGGCTACTAAAGCACGAAAAGGTTCCATGGCCACATTTATAGAGGCATCCATAATCATTAAGAATCCGGCACCAATCCATAAGGCCGGCAAAAAAGCGGTAAAAATGCCGGCTTGCGGCATTAATACGAGTCCGATAGCCGCCAGTATGGCTCCGGTAAAGAAATAAGGTTTTCGCCTTCCAAATCGCGTCCATGTAGCATCACTATAATGCCCAATAATGGGTTGTACAACAAGACCTACGAGGGGAGGGATAATCCAAAACCACGATAGGCTTTGTATATCGGCTCCAAAAATTTGGAGAATACGACTGGCATTGGCATTTTGCAGAGCAAAACCCATTTGGATTCCTAGAAACCCGAAACTTAAGTTCCAAATCTCCCAAAATCCCAATTTACGCTTTTCCATGGTTATAGTTTTGATTTATAACATGATAAGCGCGTAGCTTATCAAAACTTATAGTAAAAGTGAGAAGTAAAAATATAAGTCTTGATGCGCCGAAGATAAGAAATTATTTAAATGCACAAAGAATCTATAGCTGAAAACATGTAATTTTAACGTGTATAAGTTTCAGTATATAAAGCATTTATTATCTAGAAAATTATTTTTTAGTCGAATTTCTTTCAATCAATTCTGTTTCAATAATCAGGGTTTGGTACTGTTCTTCTGAAGTTTTTTTCTGAAGTTTGTCTAGTAACAATTGTGCGGCAGTTTTTCCCATTTGTGTACCGCGTTGGCTTACTGCTGTAATGCTGGGATAGGCGTATTTAGGTAAATCGCCATCAGAAAAGGCAATTAGCGAAACCTGCTCAGGGATTTTATAGTTTTTTTCTTTAAAATAATTGGCGGCACAGATGGTATAAAGCTCATTTACTCCAATTAATCCATCTATATCGGGATGAAGTTGCATGAGTTGGTCAAGTCTTTGATTGATAAATTGTTCAATTTCATCGGGGGTTAGACGGTCTGAAATACTGATAATTAATGTTTCGTTTACTTCTGTTATGTTTTGTTGTTGTAAAGCACGGCAGTACCCTTCTTTGCGTAACCTACCTACCGAAATAAAGTCTTCTGTAGTAATTAACACAATTTTTTTACACCCATGAGTAAGGAGATATTCCGTCGCTTTTTGAGCTCCTTTGCGGTCGTCTATGATAACTTTATCACAGGGCACTTCATCTACTTTTCGATCGATCATTACAATGGGAACGCCCTGTTCTATGGTTTCTTGAAAATGTCGAAAATCTTTTTGATATAAGGTACCCTTAGCTACTGATAAGATAAACCCATCTATGCTTCCATTAGCCAATGTTTGCATGTTAAGCACCTCTTTTTCAAAAGAATCATTAGAAACAGCAATAATTGTATTATAGTTGTGTTTGCTGGCTTCGGCTTCAATACCCTTAATAACTTCTGTAAAAAATTGGTTGACAATTTGCGGAATAATGATAGCTATAGACCGCGTAGATTGGTTGCGCAAACTAAGGGCTATACTGTTGGGTTTGTAATGATACAGTTTGGCAACGGCTTGAATGCGTTGACGGGTTTCTAAACTAATTTCATCATTGTCGCGAAGCGCTTTAGAAACCGTTGAGACAGAAACTCTTAATTCTCGAGCAATTTCCTTTAAAGTTATATTCTTTTTCAAAGGGTTTAGTTTAGAATGATTGGACGGTTTTTAGGGGCAATTCTGCTTAAATATAGTAAAACTTATCAAACGAAAACGTTTTCGTAAAACTTTCGTGTTAAAAAATGAGGGGCAAACTGCCAGTTTTTGCATAGTTTTAGCTTCGAGAAGTGAAAATATAACATTTTTTTTAAGTGATAATCAACACCTAATGTATGAATTTTTTACGTAAAATTTTTGTGGTTTGTATGCTGGTAGCTCCAATGTGGGTAGGGGCACAAACAACAGTTGACGGAGTTGTTACCGATAGCCAGACAGGTTTTCCACTTGTAGGAGTGAAGGTGACAAACCAACGCACAAATACAATAAAATTAACAAAACCAAATGGAGCTTTTCAAATTGTAGCTAAAAAGGGTGATCTTTTAGTTTTTTCTTTGAAAGGCCATGCGGAAGTTTCTTTATTGTATGACGGACAAAAAAAGCTTGCCGTTAAAATGGATTTAGCTACACATAGTTTAGATGAAGTAGTAATAATTGGTTATGGTACCACAACGAATAAAGACGCTACCGGATCAGTAGTAAGCGTATCTGCCAAAGATTTTGGAGAAGGAATGATTACCTCTCCCGAACAGCTTTTGGTAGGAAAAGTACCCGGACTTCATATAACTACCGGTGGGGGAGCTCCCGGAACCGGATCGATGATTAGAATTAGAGGTGGGTCCTCTTTAAATGCCGTAAACACTCCGTTGTTTGTGGTAGATGGAGTGCCGATGGATAACGGCGCAACCGTTGCCGGGTCATCTAATCCGCTTAATTATATTAACCCAAGTGACATTGCTTCGGTAAGTATTTTAAAAGATGCTTCAGCTACGGCAATATACGGCTCTAGAGCCTCTAATGGGGTAATTATTATTACAACCAAAAAAGGTCATAAAGGAGACAAACTAGGGGTTACCTTTAATAGTTCTGTAGCCGTTTATGATCGAATTAATCAGATTTCGGTATTGTCGGCAGATCAGTTTAGAAAGGTGATTAAAGATAGAGCAGATCAACGAGTAGCCGATCTTTTAACAGACGCTAATACCAATTGGCAAAATGAAATTTTTAAAACAGCCTTGGCGCAAAACCATTATTTAGGAATTAATGGGGTTATTGGTGAGTCTGTGCCGTTTCGGGCTTCAGTAGGACACACCGATCAGGATGGTATTTTAAAAACAGGAAGTTTTGAACGTACTACGGCTTCATTGAGTCTGTCACCCAGTTTATTTGATAATCACCTTAAAATTCAACTAAATGTAAGAGGAGCTTATGAAGAAACTCGTTTTGCAGACCAAGGAGCCATAGGCTCAGCTATCAGAATGGATCCGACCAAACCGGTTTATTCAGATAACGATAATTTTGGGGGCTATTGGGAATGGCTAAATAGCCAAGGTGATCCGAATCCGAATGCAACCCGAAATCCGGTAGCCTTATTGAAGTTAAAAAACAATCATTCTTATGTAAGCAGAAGTGTAGGAAATGTCAAATTTGACTATAAATTTCATTTCTTACCCGAATTAAAAGCTACGCTAAACTTAGGCTATGATTATGCAGAAGGAAAAGGCTCTGTAGTAGTACCACCATATGCTCGTATGAATTATAATACCAATCACCCGGATTATGGTGGTTTAGACAGTCGTTATTCACAAGTTAGAAGAAATACACTGTTAGATTTTTATTTAAACTACAATAAAGAGTTGCCTTCTATTAAGAGTAAGATAGACGTAACAGCAGGGTATTCATACCAAAAATTCTATGTAAATGATAAATCACTCAGTCAAAATTACATTCATAATGATACTACCCTGCAAAGAAGTATTCCTACAGAACGCTTTCTTATCGGTTTCTTTGGGAGAATGAATTACACCTTTCACGATAAATATCTGTTAACAGCTACCGTAAGAAGAGACGGTACTTCTCGTTTTTCTGAAGACACGCGTTGGGGGTGGTTTCCATCTGTGGCAGTAGCATGGGAGTTGAAAGAAGAAAATTTCTTAAAAAATGTGGATGCTTTGTCTAATTTAAAATTGAGATTAGGCTGGGGAATTACCGGGCAAGAAAATATTGGTAATAATCCATATCCATATTTGCCTATTTATGATTTATCGGTTAATGATTTGGCTTATTATCCGATAGGAGGGGTATTCGTACCTACGTTGAGGCCTAGAATTTATGACCCCAATATAAAATGGGAAGAGCAAACCACTTGGAACGTGGGAGTAGACTTTGGCTTTTTTAATCATCGTTTATGGGGGTCTGTTGATGTGTATAAGAAGGTTACAGACGATATGATTCAAACAGTATCAGCTCCATTACCCAACCTAAACAACCAAATTGTAACCAATACCGGGTCTATGGAAAATAAGGGGATTGAGATTTCATTGGGAGGTGATATTGTACGTACGCCAGACCTTCTGTGGTCGGTTACTGCAAATGCTACCTATAACGAAAATGAAATCACCAAAATTTCCGGAGCGAGTGGTCGAGAGTTTTATAAAACCGGAGGTATTTCCGGAGGGGTAGGAAACACTGTACTTGTAAACATGGTAGGTCATCCTTCCTATTCATTTTTTGTGTATGAACAAGTATATGATAAAAATGGAACGCCTATAGAAGATGCTTTTGTCGATCAAAATAAAGATGGGTTAATCAACCAAAAAGATTTAGTGGTGTACCATTCAGGTCGCCCTAAATGGATTTTAGCATTAAGCTCTAATCTGCGTTATAAAAACTGGGACATGAGTTTTGCTTTACGCGCCAATTTAGGAAATTACTTATACAATAATGTGGCTTCTGATGTAGGTACTTTTACTGCCGTTCGCGGTACGGTGGGCGTGTTGACAAACATACAATCAGATGCGCTGAACTCTAAGTTTACAAATAATCATTATTTTTCTGATTACTATGTACAAGACGCTTCGTTCTTAAAACTAGATTATCTAACTGTAGGATACACGGTTAAAAACATCTTTAACGATGTAAACCTACGTTTATACGGAACGGTTCAAAACCTCTTTACCATAACTGATTATGATGGGTTAGACCCGGAAATTGGCAGCGGTATTGATAACAATTTTTATCCGCGCCCTAGAGTGTACACCTTGGGGATGAATGTTAATTTTTAATGATTAAAATAGCTTAAAATGAAAAATATAAAACCAATAATTCTTTTTCTTCTGTTTGGATTGTTGATCAACACTTCGTGTACAGATGATTTAAATGTAGAAGTAAAAGACCCCAACCAAATTGTTGGCGATCAGGCTTATCAAAGTCTAGACGATTATACTTCAGGAATAGCCAAAGTATATGCAGGTTTGGCACTATCAGGACAGCAAGGTCCTGCAGGGATGCCGGATATTCAAGGTATTGATGAAGGGTTTGGGCAATTTCTTCGCGCCTATTGGCAATTGCAAGAATTACCTACTGATGAGGTTAAGATAGCTTGGAATGATGGAACCTTGCAAACGTTTAATTTTCAGACGTGGGCAAGCTCAAGTGAGTTTATTAATGCGGCTTATAGCCGAATGTTATATGAGGTAGGTTTAGCCAATCAATTTTTAAGAGATTCAGAAGATGGTCGCCTAAAAAAAATAGGGCTTACTCAAGCAGAGATAAAGGTAGTACATCAATATCGTGCAGAAGCCCGTTGGCTTCGTGCATTGGGGTATTATTATGCGATGGATTTATTTGGTAGTGTGCCTTTTAAAACAGAAAAAGACCCTTCAGGCGGATTTATTCCACCTCAATACAATCGTAAACAGCTTTTTGAATACATAGAATCAGAATTGCTAGCTATTCAGGATAAAATGGTGGCTCCTCGCCAAAATCAATACGGACGAGTAGATAGAGCTGCTGCATGGGCATTATTGGCTAGAATGTATCTCAATGCTGAAGTGTATATCGGAAAGCCACGCTATGTAGATTGTATAAAGTACTGCGAAAAAATTATGAACGCCGGTTATTCATTAGCCACTAAATATGAAAACCTTTTCCGTGCAGATAATAATGTAAATGGCGCGCAAAACGAAATTATTTTTGCCATTCCGTATGATGCTCGTCATATGCAAACTTATGGAGGTGTGACTTTTATTGTAAACGCCTCTGTAGGTGGAGATGCTAGTCCGGCAGAGTTAGGTATTCCCGGTGGGGGATGGGCTGGTACCCGTACTACCAAAAATTTAGTGTATCTCTTTGCACCCAATGGCGATTTAAGTACAGTAACCGATGATCGTGGTAAAGAATACCACAATGGAAACGGTATTTTTTTTACCGATGGACAATCATTAGAAATGAAAGATGTAACGGTATATAAAGATGGCTATGGAGTGTTTAAGTTTAAAAATATTAAGGCAGACGGCAGTCCGGGAATAACCGGAGCAAGTGATGCCAGTCAAGTAAGCATAGACTTTCCACTATTTCGTTTAGGAGACGTTTATTTAGAATGGACAGAAGCTAAAATGAGATTAGGAACCAAAGATGCTACGTATGTAAACTTGCTTAGAGCACGAGCCCATGCAACTTCAATTACAGCTTCACAAATTACGCCCCAATTTATTTTAGACGAACGCGGAAGAGAGCTGTATTGGGAAGCCACGCGTAGAACAGACCTTATTCGTTTTGGTAAATTTACCGGGGGTGATTATCTATGGCCATGGAAAGGACAAGCTCCTGAAGGAACCGCTACTGATAACAAATATAATTTATATCCGATACCGATTTCAGATATGGCGGCTAATCCAAATCTAAAACAAAATCCGGGATATTAATTTTTAAAGGCTTCACCTATGAAATTATTAAAGTATATTTTTAGTTTATGTGTTATAGCAGGGCTGTTAACCTCTTGCTCTAATGATGATTTTGCTACCTTAGACGGAACTGCACAAGCGCCGACTATCACCTCTTCAGGAGGACAAAATTTTGTGTTGACTATAGACAGCGTTGATGCACCGGCCACTACCTTGAGTTGGAGTGCTCTTCAGTTAAATGTAAGCACTCCGGTAAGTTATATTTTAGAAATGGCTACCGGAGGAACCAATTTTGCAGAACCTAAAATAATTCAAAATTCTGCAGAAACCAGTTATGCAATGACGATAGGGCAACTCAATGCCCAAGCCATTGCGCAAGGAATCCTTCCTGATTCTACCGGAACCCTAGATTTTAGGGTTACCGCTCGTATAGGGAATGGAAATGCAACTGATTTTGTTTCACAACCTATCACACTAACCGTTACCCCGTATGCAGATTTTGTAGATATCTCTAGTACGTGGGGTGTAGTTGGTTCTGCAACCATAAATGGATGGAATGGTCCGGATGTACCTATGTATAAAACTGATGAAGACGGCGTCTTTGTTGCGTACACAACTTTAATTGATGGCGAAATTAAATTCCGTGAAAACAACGCATGGGATCACAACTTTGGAGGGGCTAACGGTCAGTTAATAGATAATGGTGCTAACATTGTAGTTACGGCCGGAAAATATAAAATCATTCTAAATTTGAATGATCAGACATATTCTTTAGAACCGTTTTCTTTAGGTATTGTAGGCTCTGCTACGCCAAATGGTTGGAGCGGACCGGATATTGAAATGCAATTTGACCCGTCTACTAATACCTTCCGTAAAATAACCTCACTAGCTGATGGTGAAATCAAGTTCCGTTTAAACAACGATTTTGGTACTAACTGGGGTGGAACCGGAGGAACCTTGGTTCCTGGTGGAGCTAATATTGCGGTAGCTGCCGGAAAATATGTGGTAACAGTTGATTTAAACAAACTCACCTATAAACTAGAACCACTGGCTCATATTTGGGGGTTAGTAGGTTCTGCTACACCCAATGGATGGAATGGTCCGGACATACAGTTGAAATTAGATTATACCAGTAATTATGCTTCAGGCGTAGGTATTTGGTATCTCAATAATGTACAGCTGAATGCGGGTGAGCTTAAGTTTAGAGCAGATAATGCCTGGGATGTTAACTATGGAGATGCGGGTGCTGATGGCACATTAGACTCCGGAGGTGATAATATTGTAATTAGTACAGCCGGAAGTTACGATATACTGTTTGATCTATCGAGTTTGACATACACCATTACTCCACATCAATAATTGCAAAAATGAAAGGGCTGCTTTTTTAAGCGGCCTTTTTTTGATGTTGTGAACAAGGCTTTAAGAGAAAATCATTTTTGTTACACGTAAGTTTTAAGCGTATGAAAAACATTACTTTTTCACTTTTTTTCGTTTTGTGTTGGGGTACGGTTCTTTTTGGACAAGTAACTACCCAACCTGACCCACCGGTAGCCAATGATTCAGTTACATTATATTTTGATAAAACCGGTACCGGTTTGGCTAATTATTCAGGAACTATCTATGCGCATATAGGGGTTACAGTTAATGGGCAGGATTGGCAACATGTGGTAGGTACTTGGGGAGATAATGTGGCTCAACCAGCCTTAACTCATGTTTCCGGCACAACGTATTCACTCACGCTGGGACCTACATTATACGACTATTTTGGGGTAGATACCACCCAAACTATTAATGCCATAGACGTGGTGTTTAGAAGCGCCGATGGGAACCAACAAACCTCTCCCGATATAATCATTTCGGTAGGAGCTTTTCAGTGGGTTACAACTACACCGACAGATGGAGCTACCGTTACGGTAACTCCCGGGCAAGCACTAACTATTTCGGCAAAAACAACACAAAAGGCTAATTGGACGCTAAGGGCTAATGGAACGGTGGTAAATACAGTTTCGCAAAATACAGACTACAACTTTCAATACCCAATTAATCAAGTGACAAATTTTGAGTTGACAGCCAGCAGAAGTGGAAGTCAACCGTTAAAAATTGCCTTTGTGGCAATCCCTACCCCATCAGTAGTTACACAAGCTATTCCTGTGGGTATTCAACAAGGAATTAACTATGGGGTTGATTCTACCAAAGTAACGTTGGCGTTGTATGCCCCCGAAAAAGATTATGTACACGTTATAGGAAGTTTTAATAATTGGAAACTTTCAAATGACTATCTGATGAAACGCGATTCGGCTAACCCGGATTTGTATTGGCTGACAATAGATAGTCTGACCCCCGAAAAAATTTACACGTTCCAATATAGAACGAGTGATGGGATTAAAATCGCCGATCCGTATTCAACCTTGGTGTTGAGTCCTTGGGATGACCCTAGTATTACTCCACAGATGTATCCTAACTTACCACCTTACCCGGCGGGGCAAGAGTTTGAGGTTTCTGTGGTGCAAACCAATCAACCTTCTTATAACTGGCAAGTCACTCGTTTTGATAGACCGCCTAAAGAGAACCTGATTATTTATGAGCTGTTGATTCGCGATTTTAGTTCCGGAAAAACCTGGGATGATTTGATTCAAAATTTTGATTATTTCAAAAACCTTCATATCAATGCAATTGAAGTGATGCCGGTAATGGAGTTTGAAGGAAATAGTTCTTGGGGGTATAATACAGATTTTCATTTGGCACTAGACAAAGCTTATGGTACCAAAAACAGCATGAAAGCTTTTATTGATCTGTGCCATCAAAATGGAATTGCCGTTATTCTAGACGTAGCATTAAACCACGTGTACGGGCGCTCTCCGTTGGTGCGTATGTGGATGGATGACCCCGATGGAGATGGGTTTGGAAAACCTACCGCTAACAATCCGTATTGTAATGTAGAGGCAAAGCACGCTTATAGTGTAGGGTATGATTTAAACCACCAATCACCGGCTACTCAATATTACGTAAAACGCGTAATAACGTATTGGATGACCACGTTTCATATTGATGGATTTAGGTGGGATTTAACCAAAGGATTTACTAATAATTGTTCCCCTTCAGATGAAGCATGTACGAATGCGTATCAGGCAGACCGTGTGGCTATCTTAAAGAAATATGCAGATGAACAGTGGGCCATCGACCCCGATTTTTATGTCATTTTTGAACACCTGGGCGTGGGGGGGTCTCATCAAGAAGAGATAGAATGGGCCAATTATAGAGTGAATGAGGGAAAAGGAATTATGCTGTGGAATAAATGGACGGGGGCACTCAACCAGAATACAATGGGGTATCCTGAAAACAGTAATTTTGACGGGATAGATTTTGAAAATCAAGGGTATGAAAGACCGCGAAATATAGCGTATGCTGAAAGCCATGATGAAGAACGGTTGATGTATAAAAACGAACAATATGGAAATGCGAGTGGTGCTTATTCTGTAAAAGATGTGGCCACAGCTTTGCAACGACAAAAAGCATTGGGAGCCATATTGTTTACTATTCCCGGCCCTAAGATGATTTGGCAGTTTGGAGAATTGGGCTATGATTACAGCATTAATCAATGCCAGGATGGAACGGTGAATAACAGTTGCAGAACCGACCCTAAGCCTATTCCGGAAGAAATAGGTTATACAACTAATCCGGATAGGATGGAGGTTTATAATACGTGGGCTAAGATTATTAAGCTTAGGTTGAGCAACGAGGTATTTAAAACAAACACTTTTTCGGTAGAAACAGGTAATTTATTACCACGTATTTATATTTGGGATGATAATATTCCGGTTAGTGAATTAAAAAATGTGGTAGTTTTTGCCAATTTTACAACTACTTCACAGACCATTACACCGTATTTCCCGTTTACCGGTACTTGGTATAATTTGCTAGATTCTTCTACCCTAAATGTTACGGCTACAGATAGTAGTTTTACAGTAACCCTCAACCCGGGAGAGTTTAGGATTTATGGAAATCATCAGGCAACTTTATCGGTTCCGGAAGTAAGTAAAAAAGACAGGGCGATAAAACTTTACCCCAATCCGGTGCAAGGGCAGCTTTATTTTGTACAAGATGTACACAATCTTCAGATTTATGACCTTACCGGAAGAAGTGTAAAAATAGTGCACGAAGTACGAGCTAATTACCCAATTAATGTAAGTGGATTGTCAAGAGGAATGTACATTGTGAAGGGAAGCTTACAAAATGGAAGATTGTTTTCTGTAAAATTTATAAAACGCTAGCATATAAATGAGGAAATAGGAAAAGAAAGTTGACTTGCCAGTAATTGACTTTGAGTACAGTTTTTTTGTTATTATCACACAATTAGCCATAAAAAAACCGCCCGAAATGCGGGCGGTTCAAATTTAGTAAGAAGTGGGAGGGTTATTTTACCTCTTCAAAATCAACGTCTTCTACATCGTCACTTTTGTCACCTTCTTTTCCTTTTTGTTTTTGCTCATTGGCTTGTGCCTGACCAGCGCCATCATTTTTTTGCGCTTCGGCTTGTGCTTTGTACATTTCTTCAGAAGCATTTTTCCAAGCCTCGTTAATTTTGTCTAAAGCAGGTTTAACTTGCTCTACATCGCCAGATTGGTGAGCCTTTTTTAGTTCTTCTAAAGCATCTTCAATTGGTTTTTTCTTGTCGGCAGAAATTTTGTCACCAAACTCTTTTAATTGTTTTTCAGTTTGGAAAATCATAGAATCTGCTTCGTTAAGCTTGTCAATTTTTTCTTTAGACTTTTTATCTGCTTCAGCATTCGCTTCCGCTTCGGCTTTCATTTTTTTGATTTCCTCTTCGGTTAAGCCGGAAGAAGCCTCGATACGGATATCTTGTTTTTTACCGGTGGCTTTATCTTCAGCACTTACATTAATAATTCCGTTGGCGTCAATGTCAAAAATTACTTCAATTTGTGGAACGCCACGAGGAGCAGGAGGAATGCCGTCTAAATGGAATTTTCCGATTGTTTTATTGTCGGCAGCCATAGCGCGCTCTCCTTGTAACACATGAATTTCTACGCTAGATTGGTTATTGGCAGCGGTAGAGAAAACTTGTGATTTTTTGGTAGGAATAGTGGTATTGGCTTCAATAAGTTTGGTATTTACGCCGCCCATAGTTTCTATACCTAAAGAAAGCGGAGTAACATCTAACAATAGCACGTCTTTTACATCACCGGTTAATACCCCTCCTTGAATGGCGGCACCAACGGCAACCACTTCGTCCGGGTTTACTCCTTTGCTCGGTTTTTTACCAAAGAATTTTTCTACGGCTTCTTGTACAGCCGGAATACGGGTAGATCCACCTACCAAAATAACTTCGTCTATTTCATTTTTGTTGATGTCTGCGTCTTGCAAGGCTTTTTCGCAAGGAATCATGGTTCTTCTAACTAAATCTTCAATAAGCTGTTCAAATTTAGCGCGAGATAGTTTGCGTACCAAGTGTTTTGGGCCGCTTGCGGTGGCGGTAATATAGGGTAAATTGATTTCTGTACTAGTAGAAGAAGACAATTCAATTTTAGCTTTTTCTGCGGCTTCTTTTAGGCGTTGTAGTGCCATTTTGTCGTCGCGTAAGTCTATGTTTTCTTCTTTTTTAAATTCTTCAGCCAGCCAATCAATGATTTTTTGGTCAACGTCATCTCCTCCCAAATGGGTGTCTCCATCAGTAGAAAGAACTTCAAATACGCCATCACCTAATTCAAGAATAGACACGTCGTGTGTACCTCCACCAAAATCAAATACAGCAATTTTTTGGTCTTGTCCCTTTTTGTCTAGACCGTAGGCCAAAGCAGCTGCGGTAGGCTCATTAATAATACGTTTTACTTCTAAACCGGCAATTTGTCCGGCTTCTTTAGTAGCTTGACGTTGCGAGTCGTTAAAGTAAGCCGGTACGGTAATAACAGCTTCTTTAATGTCTTGTCCTAAGTAGTCTTCAGCAGTTTTCTTCATTTTTTGAAGAATCATAGCTGATAATTCTTGGGGTGTATATTTGCGTCCGTCAATATCTACTCGTGCAGTATCGTTGTCTCCTTTTACTACGGTATAAGAAACGCGTTTAGATTCGTTAGGTACTTCAGAGAATTTATTTCCCATAAATCTCTTTATAGAAGAGATAGTTTTTTGTGGGTTGGTAACTGCTTGGCGTTTAGCCGGGTCGCCCACCTTAATTTCTCCATCTTCTACAAAGGCGATAACCGAAGGGGTGGTACGTTTACCCTCGGAGTTAGGGATAACGGTTGGGTCATTTCCTTCCATTACGGCAACGCAAGAGTTGGTGGTTCCCAAGTCAATTCCGATTATTTTACTCATAATATTCTGTTTTTACGATTTTCTGTTTTTTGTGGTTTATAAGACAATCTTTGTGCCAGCAAAATTTTTATGACAGGATGTCAGTTTTACGCTTAAAAATATGCTTAGAGAAGAGAAAGGAACTATTTTATAGGTTGTTAAAAATTTTGTATATGATATTGTTCTGGTTATAATAATAAAATGGATATGAGATATTTGTAAATTTATTATTGAAAACACAATTATTTTTATGTTTATTAACAGTTTTAAAGATAACCTAAAAGAAAGATATCTCTTGTGATACGAGATTTTACCGTATGTTAATATGTTTTTTCGTATGAGGAGCTATAAGGGTTGGGATATTTTTTAATCTTTTTAGAACTAGGAAAGCCACATTTAAAAAAAAAATATATATTTGCCCAATACAATCTTATATTCAAAAAATTATTCACATTACTATTAACTGAATTATGGCACAAACTAAGCAAACTAAACAAGCCACAAAGAAGAAAAGAGGTAATTCTGTAAACTCAAACATCGTAGCTTGGGTTATCATTATCCTTTCAGTGGTTGGAGGTATTTTAATTTACACGTATATTTTTGGTAATCCGGCAAACTTTGTTGGAGGAGATCCGGAAGCTCAACCTGTATCAGGTGGAACGAGACAGTTTTTGGGGATTATCTATAAAGGGGGATTTGTGGTTCCCATTTTGGTAGCCTTGGTTATCATTACTATTTCTTTCTCAATTGAAAGATTTTTGACGATTGCAAAAGCAACAGGAAAAGGAAATGCAGATAAATTCATTACTAAAATTCGTCAGTACTTAGAAAACGATCAGATTGATGAGGCTATTCAAAGCTGTGACAAACAAAGAGGTTCTGTTGCAAATGTTGTTCAATCTACGTTGATTAAGTATAAAGAAATGTCTGTTCGCGATGATTGGGATATAGAGCAACGTATAGCTGCTATAGAAAAAGAAGTTGAAGAAGCGACTAACTTAGAGTTGCCTATCCTAGAGAAAAACCTAGGGGTATTGGCTACTATGGGTTCTGTTTCTACTTTGGTAGCGTTGTTTGGAACTGTATTGGGTATGATTCGTGCATTTGCAGCATTAGGTGCTGGTGGTGCGCCAGACTCTGCTCAGTTGGCAACCGGTATTTCTGAGGCGTTGGTAAACACGGCTTTTGGTATTGCTAATGCAGCCGTAGCTATCGTACTATATAATGTCTTTACTACTAGAATTGATAAAATCACCTACGCTATAGACGAGGCTAGTTACAGCAGTGTGCAAACTTTTGCTGAAAAACACAAATAATTAGAGCCTTAAGAAAGTATGGCACGAATTAAACCGAAAAGAAAGAGTACCCACGTTGATATGACTCCTTTCGTTGATGTGGCCTTCTTACTGCTCACCTTCTTTATTTTGGCGGCGCAGTTTAGACCAGAAGAGGCGGTTAAAGTAACCACTCCTGCTTCTACGGCTACAGAACAGATACCGGAAGGAAATCTTATCGAAATAACGATGGATGGCAAAGGGCGCATATTTTTTGGCATGGCCGGGCAAAACAACCGTATTGCCATGCTAGAAAATTTGGCCAAGGCTAGAAAATTGACCTTTACGGATGTGCAGAAAAAGAAGTTTTCTTTGCTGCATAACTTCGGTACCCCTATAAACGAATTGAAATCGTATTTGAAAATGAATGCGGCTCAACGCGATCAGTATAATGAGCAGACCAAAGGGATACCGGTTGATACTTCAGGGGTAGCTAAAAACCAGTTAGAGGCTTGGTTAAAAGCCGCGCTAACGGTGCATAGAAAAGCTCCACTTGTTGTAAAAGGCGATAAGCAGGCAAAATATCCTGTTTTTAATGCTGTAATCAACACGTTGAAGGATGTAAACGAAAATAAATTTCAATTAGTTACTTCAGGTAGCGGTGGCGGTGCTGGATCAGCAATCACCGAAAATGAAGGAGAGTAATTGAAAATTTGGAACAGATATTGTATATCTTAATATAATCAAAGAAAAACATGGCCGAAGTACAAGAATCAACAGACGAAAGCCGGAAAAAAGGTGGCGCGAAAAAGGCTCGCGGCAAGAAAAAGTCTACTCGGGTAGATATGACCCCGATGGTTGACTTAGGCTTTCTCTTAATTACGTTCTTTATTTTAACGACCTCATTAAACCAGCCGCAAGCCATGAACATTGTGGTGCCGGCTAAGGATAAAACCTTAGAAAACGAGCAAGATCGTAGCAAAGTCGGAGACGAACAAGCTTTTACGATTTTGTTAGGCAAAGACCACAAAGTTTGGTATTATGAAGGGCTTTTTGATGACCCTAACCAAAAATTGGACCCCGTAGAAGTAAACTGGGGTACTGGTGAAGGAAGTCTAAGACAAGCGTTGATTAGAAAATCACGTGAGCGGAACCCTGATTATGACCGAATAGCCGTCTTGCAAAAACAGCTGAATTTAGGGGAGATAGATATAGATACGTATAAAAAAGAAGTAAAGAAAATTACCGGATATAAACTAGGTATAGTGGTGTTGGTTAAAGCCGCTCCGGAATCTACCTATGATGATTTGGTAAGTGTGTTAGACGAACTGAAAATTACCCATGTGGGTATATACGCGATAGTTGATATCTCGAAGCAAGAAAAAGATCTATTAAAGGATTTGTATAAAGAACCAAAAACATCTTAAGTTATGGCAGATATTGATTTATTAAACAAGGTATGGTGTGACTTGGTTTTTAGGAATCGTAATAAAAGTTACGGGGCTTATCAACTAAGGTTGGGCTTTAATAGACGAATGATTAAGTCTATGATATTTGGTGTGCTGGGTGTAGCCTTTTTTATGGCTCTTCCGATCATTATTTCGGAGATTAAAGCAACGATGCCACATCAAGATGTAGAAGTAAATATGGACACGGAGTTCGCCAATGTAAAAATAGACCAACCTAAACCGCCACCAGAAGTTCCTGATGTTCCACCTCCACCGCCTGCGGTGAAAGAGTTGAAATTTACAGAGCCAAAAGTGGTGAAACAAGATAAGGTAAAACCTACCGATATTCCACCACCAATTGAGAATGTTGAAAAAGACATGATTTTGGGTGATGAAAACAAAGACGGACTTTCTAAATTTGATGTGAATATCGAGGCCCCTGAAGATGGAACAGGAGATAAAGTAGTAGGAGCAGTAATTGACAATAAAACGTATGATTATGCTTCTATTCAGAAAAAACCCAAGTTTCCGGGTAATCTGAAAAATTACATTAGTAAACACTTAAAATATCCTGATGAAGCACGTTCGGCAAATGTTGAAGGAAAAGTGTATGTTAAGTTTACGATAGAACGTGATGGTAGCATATCTAATGTAAAAGTGGTTCGCGGTAAAGAATTAGGATATGGTTTGGCTAAAGAAGCTGTACGTATTATTAAAAGCATGCCACGATGGACACCAGGAGAGGTAAATGGTAAGAAGGTAAATGTTAGTTATATTCAACCATTTTCATTCAATTTGGGTTATTAGTGAGTAACTTTATTGAAAAATTTAGCCGGCAGAGCCCGGGCAAACAAGTCAGACTAATGCTACAGTTTTTCGTAGTACTGGCTTATTTTGCAGTAGGATGTTTGTTTGTCTTCTACCGTCCGTTAGAGACGGTAGTTAGACAAACTTGGCTACGTTGGGGTATTGGAATAATTATTTTGGCGTATGCCGTGTTCCGCTTCTTCCGGTTTAGAAGAATTCTATTAGATTCCTAATCCTTAAAAAGATCAGGAATCTTTTTGTTTAGATTTTAAGAGATGGTGAAAAAAGCTATAGGCTTGCTGTTTTTTGTTATACTGCTTGGTGTAACTACTGCTTGTCGTAAACATAACGATAAGATAGAAAGTAATACTATTGGAGTGCTAGACATATCTGTAGATGCTACCGTTTTCCCGTTTGTAAATCAGGCAGCTAGGGTGTTTAAAGCAAGCTATCCTAAAGCAGTTATACACGCTAGAAGTGTGCCGGGCCAAAAAGCGATAAACAATGTAATGACCGATAGCTCTTCGCTGGCTATTACGGCGCGTAATCTTACCCCAAAAGAAGAAAAACAATTTTTAGCGGCTTATCAATACAAACCCACTGTGTCTTGTATTGCGGTAGATGCAGTAGCCCTTATTGTAAATAATAAAAATAAAGACAGATTGCTAACAACAGCAGAGGTACGCGCTATATTTTCCGGAAAAATAAAGCGCTGGCAATCACTTCAAAAAGACAACCCGGTAAAAGATAGCATTCATATTGTTTTTGATAACCCGTATTCAAGCACGGTAAAAGCAATAAAAAAATTTACGGGAGTTACGAAACTAAACCTTCCGAACGCTGCTGCTGTTAATAACAATAGAGAGGTTATAAAATATGTTAACGAACACCCTAATGCCCTTGGTATAATTGGCGTGAATTGGATTAGTCAGAAAAAAGATGATCGTACACAAAAATTTCTTTCTCAGATAAAGGTGGTAGCCATAGCGCCAACAAAACAGACAGATAGTGTAACCAAATACTATTTGCCGCTGTTAGAAAATTTAAAAGCGGGGTTATATCCCATAACCAGAGGCATTTATATTATCAACCGAGGAAGAAGTGTGAGTTTAGGCACGGGTTTTGCAGCTTTCCTCAATAGCCCAAGGGGTCAATTACTTATAGAAAGAAGCGGGTTAGTACCCGCAAGAGAGACTCCGATGATAATTTATTTGAAAAATGAGTTTTAAAAAATAATAAAATCCATATTTTAGCCCTCCGAAATATTTTTATCGGAGTTTATGGATAAAAATTAGGTCGAATATTTAAATAAAAATAACTTATGCAATTGATGAAGAAAATAGCACTTATTGCTTTTATTGGAATTTTATCATTTCAACAGGTAAATGCTCAAAACAAAGTAGATCAGGCACGAAAAGCCATGGATAATGACCAGTATCAAACGGCTATAGATTTATTAAAGCCGGTACAATCTGCAGAGAGCCAATATTATATTGGCGATGCTTATATGCATCTTCTTAATTACACAGCTGCTAAAGCTGCATTTAAAAAAGGAATTGAACTAGATGATGATTTCCCATTAAACTACGTGGGGTTAGCCCATATAGATTTATTAAATAAAAATACAACACAGGCAGCGGCTCAGATGGAAGAAGCCGAGGATCAGTTGCGTAGAAGGGTAAGAGATCCGCGTACTTTTATTGAAGCCATGAAAGCTTATGGAGATGCGGGGTATTATGATAAAGCTATTGCTTATGGCGAGAAGGCTTTAAAAGTAACACAAGACGACCCTAAACTATACGTTGCTTTAGGTAATATATATAGTGAACGGAACAGTCACGACTTGTCTATGCCGGTAACTTATTATGAACGCGCTATTTCTTTAGATCCTCATAATGCAGAGGCTTATACTAAATTGGCAGTGGCTTGGTCTCGTGCCAGAAAACCTAAAAAAGCTTTAGAATTGTTTGGAAAAGCTATTCAGGCAAATCCTAATTATGCTCCCGCTTATAAAGAGAAAGCCATTTTTTATTACAGAAAGCACAAGCCGGAAGCGCTTAAAAAGGCCATTGCTATTTATAGAGATAAATATTTACCACTTGCCGGCCAAAACAACTGTAAGGCTGTTACTCAGTACATTCAATTTGTATTCTTGGCCGGAGATGCAAAAACCGCTATTAAAGAGATTAACAAGTTGAAACAAAATGCAAATTGTAATGAGTTGATTGAGATGGATCGTATGGAAGGATATGCGGCCTATGAAACCAAACATTACAAGCAAGCTGAAGCAGCTATGAAAAAGTTTATTGGAGAAGCTCCTGAGCAGAAACTTATTCCGGCTGATTATTTATACCTAGGTAAAGCTCAACTTAAAGATTCTACTCAACGTGCACAAGGAATTGCTAATATGTATAAATCATTACAGTATAGTGATACCACAGATCGCGTAGCTCAGCTCAATTATTACAAAGAAATAGCAGAGAGTTTTTCAGAGAGTAAAATGCCTAAAGAAGCCGCTAAGGCCTATGCCAAAAAAATGGCTAAATATAAGCATTATAGAGGCCGTACTAATGATATTAGAGATATGGGACGCGCTTATATGCAAGCTAAAGAATACAAAAAAGCGGATAAAGCTTTTGAGGAACTTCTTAAAATTGACCCCACCTACCTATACGGAGTCTTTATGCGTGCACAGATTAATAGCAAAGAAGGCATGTCACAAGATACAGCCATTGCCTTGTATAATAAGGTGATTAAATTAGCAAAAAAAGATCCTGAAAAAAATCAAGGTTATTTAAATGGCTCGTACCGCTTTTTTATATCGTATTACTTACACAGAGAAGATTTAGACGTTCTTAAACGATATGATAGTGCTATTGCGTATCTAGAAAAGATTTATGCTTTAGATAATACTAAATATGAATACGTTAAAAAGAATATTGAAGAACTTAAGAAACGAAAAGCGTATATTATAAACCGTAGAAAGATTATTGCAGAGCGCAAAAAAGCGCAGGCTAATAAAAAATAAACGGATTACGAGGTTTCAACCCGTACAAAAAGCTGTCTTTGTTATCAAAGACAGCTTTTTTGTTTCCAGCCAGCACTAAAATAAATAAGGTAAAGGTGTACAATCTGCGTAACTTTTTTATTTTTGTGCAGTTAGATTAAATAGATAAAAACATGAAAAAAATTGTAGCACTTCTTTTCGTGGCTAGCTTTCTAGTAGCTTGCCAGCAAGAAAAAACAGCCTATGTAGATAACGATATTCTCATGAAAAATTATGAGGGTTTGCAAACGGCCAATAAAGATTATCAGAGTAGGCTTCAGAAGCTTCAAGATATTTGGCAAAAAAAAGGACAAGCATTTCAAACAAAAGTTCAAGCATTTCAGAAGAAAGCTGGTAGATTAAGTAAATCTGCTCAAAAAGAACAACGCGAAGCCCTTTTAAAAGAACAGCAGCAGTTGCAGCAAACACAAAGATTACAACAGTCTTTATTAGTGCAACAACGCAAACATGCCAGTGATTCTATAGAAAAAATCATTAAAAACGAAATTAAAACGTACGCAGAAGCACATAATTATGTATATGTTTTTGGTGCTAACCCTGATGATAATATCTTGTACGCTCAAGAAAGTAAGAATATAACCCAAGATATCTTAACTAAATTAAATGACGGTGTTTCTACCCCGGTCTCTAAAGACTCTACAAACACCAAATAACAGCACAATACTATAATATAAGAGACAGAGCCGGCCGTAACAAGCCGGCTTTTTCAATAAAAATAAATTAACATTTATTTATGTTTTTTTAGTTCGGTAATAAACGAACTATATCTAAATTTGCCCGCTGTAAAAAGAGTGTAATGGATACATGCAAGGTGAAAAAAGAGAAGTTGGTAGAGGAGATTGGAGTGTATTTTGAAAAAGAACAACAGCTTTCTCCATTGGCTGCCCGAATTTTTGCGCTGTTAATGTTGTGTTCGGGTTCCGGGCATACTTTTGATGAACTTGTAGAATATACCAACGCAAGTAAGAGTTCTGTTTCAACCAGTATTCAGTTATTACTCAATAAAGGAAGCGTAGAATATTTTACCAAACCAGGTGAACGGAAACGTTTTTTTAGATTGAGTAAAACGTATGTAGAAATAAATCTAAAAGATTATCAAAAACGAATTGAAGAAGAACTAAAAATGCTAGAGAAGGTGAATGCGTTTAATCAACAATACAACACCCCTAAATACAAAAGCCATAAAGAATTTGGAGAAATATACAAACGCTATTTACAAGTAAATTACGAGAACCTAGAATCTATTATTCATAAATTAAATCAATTAGAAAGAACAGTTTAGAAAGAATCCTATGAAAAAATACAGTTATTCTTTAGTCCTATTCATTACTGTTTTCAGTCTTGTTTCATGTGGGAATGGGAAAAAAAGTCAAAACGCTGCAGCTGCGGGAAAACCGCAAGTTATGCCGGTTGCAACCATCAAGGCGCCTACAGATACCGTAACGGTAAATAGAAGCTATCACGCCAGTATAGAAGGTATTATTAATAGTGAAGCTCGCCCAAAAATAGCGGGCTATATTACCAATGTATTGGTAGATGAAGGCCAAAAAGTGCACAAAGGTCAGGTAATGTTTAAATTAGAAACCAGCGCTTTGTCTGAAGATGCTGATGCTGCTAAAGCTAGTATTCACGTAGCTCAGGTTAAAGTTGATCAGTTAAAGCCATTGGTTGCTCAAAACATTGTGAGCGAAAACCAATTAGCCACTGCCGAAGCACAACTAAAACAAGCACAAAGCCAGTATCACAGTATTATGGCTAATATTGGTTATGCTACGGTAAAGAGTCCGGTAAATGGATATGTGGGCTCCATTCGTATTCGAAAAGGAAACTTGGTTAGCCCCAATGACCCGCAACCACTTACCACCGTTACAGACATCAGTAAAGTGTATGCTTACTTTTCTATGAATGAGAAAGATTATCTTGATTTTCTTTTAACGGCAGATGGAAAGACCCGAAAAGAAAAGATAAAGAATTTGCCAAAGGTAACCCTTGTCTTGGCTAATGGTCAACCTTATAAATATAAAGGAACCATTCAAACCGTCAATTCACAAATTAATCCACAGACCGGAACCGTGTCTTTTCGCGCTATTTTTAAGAACCCTAATCGTATTTTAACCAATGGGAGTACCGGTATTATTAAAGTGCCTCACACATACGATAATGTAGTGGTAGTTCCTCAAAAAGCTACTTTTGAGCAACAAGGGCGTGTTTTTGTTATGAAAGTAGTAAAAACAGATAGCCTTACTACCGTAAAAGCAGATGCTGTTGATGTAATAGGCCAAAAAGGGAATCTTTATTTAATAGGCGGCGGATTGAAAGAAGGAGAAGATATTTTAGGGCAAAACGTAGATAAAATACGTCCAGGATCTCCTATAAAACCTATTCCAACCCCGTTTGACAGTATTGCCAAACCTTTGCAAAAAGTTTTTTAATTAATCACTGAAGGAAAGAGTTATGCTAAAACGATTTATAGAACGGCCGGTACTGTCGACCGTCATCTCAATTCTTATCGTCATTCTGGGGGTTTTAGGCCTAACTAGCTTGCCGATTACACAATATCCTGATATTGCCCCTCCAACGGTTCAAGTAACTACTAGTTATCCGGGAGCCAACGCTGAAACCGTATTAAAAAGTGTCATTATCCCTATTGAAGAACAAATCAATGGGGTAGAAGGTATGACGTATATTACCTCTTCTGCTACCAATACCGGACGGGCTCAGATTACTGTATATTTTGAACAAAACTATGACCCCGATATTGCGGCGGTAAACGTGCAAAACCGAGTGGCGCTGGCAAATCCACTATTGCCACAAGAAGTAAAACAGGTGGGGGTAACTACCAAGAAACAACAGACCAGCGCGTTGATGTTTCTTAATTTTTATAGTACAAACCCGCAGTATGGAGCTAAGTTTATAGCAAACTACCTTAATATTAATGTGGTGCCGGTTATGCAACGGGTTAATGGGGTAGGTAATGTACAGGTATTTAGTTCTAGAACTTATGCCATGCGTATCTGGATTAACCCTGATAAAATGGCGGCGTATGGATTAGAACCGTCAGATATTGCGGCAGCTATTCAAGCACAAAGTCAAGAGGCTGCAGCGGGTACACTCGGACAGAATAATGGTGAGAGCTTTGAATATACCATTGTTTATTCGGGAAGGCTAGACGATGCAAAACAATATGAAAATATTGTATTAAAGGCCCTTGGAAACGGACAATTCTTGCATTTAAAAGATGTAGCTGATATAGAGCTGGGAGTTGAAAATTATGGAGTAACCTCATCTAATATGGGGTACCCAAGTATTGCCATGGCGGTATATCAGACCAAAGGTTCTAATGCGCAAGAAATTATAGATAATATTCAGAAGAGATTAGACGAAATTAAACATACGCTTCCGGAAGGAATCAAAATAAACATACCTTATAATACCAATGAATTCTTAAATGCTTCTATAGAAAAAGTAGTACACACGCTTATAGAGGCCTTTATCTTGGTGTTTATTGTGGTGTTTATTTTCTTGCAAGACTTGCGTTCTACGTTAATTCCGGCTATTGCAGTGCCAGTGTCTATTGTAGGTACGTTCTTCTTCCTCAATCTATTTGGCTATTCACTCAACTTGTTAACGCTCTTTGCATTGGTGTTGGCTATTGGTATGGTGGTAGACGATGCTATTGTGGTTGTAGAAGCGGTACATGCCAAATTAGATGAAGGCGCACAAAATGTGCGAAAGGCAACGAACGAGGCTATGCATGAAATAGCAGGAGCTATTGTTTCTATTACATTAGTAATGGCAGCGGTATTCTTGCCGGTAACCTTTATTAGCGGTCCCACCGGAGTGTTCTATAAACAGTTTGGGGTTACACTAATGGTAGCTATCGTTATTTCTGCATTTAACGCCTTAACGTTGAGCCCGGCTTTGTGTGCTCTTTTCTTAAAACCACACGATCCGAATAAAGAACACAAAAAGAAAAATCTAATTCAACGATTCCATTCGGGCTTTAACGTAGCTTTTGATGCTACCGTTAAAAAATACGGAAAGTCACTTCACTTTATCCATAAAAAATGGTGGATTGCGGTGCTGCTAATCGTCTTGTCTGCAGTAGGTATTATGTGGACTTCTGCTAACGTATCTACCGGCTTTGTGCCTCAAGAAGACCGCGGAATTGTATTTGTGAATGTTGATTTACCTATTGGTGCTTCTTTAGATCGTACCTATAAGGTAAACCAAGAAATTAGAGACAGAATATCTGGTATTCCCGGAGTAGATAATGTAACCCTTATTGCCGGGTTTAGTATGTTGAGCGGAGCGGGTAGTAACCACGGATTAGGATTTGTTAAACTAGACGATTTTAGTAAACGTCAAGAAGATGATAAATCGGTAGATGCTATTACGAAAAAACTATATGGCGCTACGGCAACCATTCCGAACGCTAAAGTTCTTTTCTTTGCACCGCCAAGTATCCCGGGATATGGATCATCCGGTGGTTTTGAGGTTAACCTGCTAGATAAATCAGGAGGTAGTTTTGATAAATTAAACGAAGAAAATAAGAAATTTCTTCGCGCCTTAACTATGCGACCTGAAATACTATATGCACAGTCGGCTTTTAGTACAGACTATCCGCAATACAAACTAGATATTAATGTACCTTTAGCTAAAGAATCTGGGGTAGGTGTAAATGCAATTCTTCGTACCCTTCAAGGATATATTGGAGGTATTTATACGGCAGATTTTTCTAAATTTGGAAAGCAATACCGAGTGTATATCCAGGCCCCGCCGGCAGATCGTGCTGAAAAAGCTGACTTAGACAATATTTATGTTCGTACTGCAAGCGGCCAAATGACACCTATTACACAATTTATTACGTTGTCGCGTACGTATGGCCCACAAGCAGTAACTCGTTTCAACTTGTTTAACTCTACCAAAGTAACAGGGGCAGCCGCTCCGGGATATACTTCAGGAGACGCTATTAATGCCATTGAAGCAGTGGCATCTAAACTACCGACAGATTTTAGTATAGACTTTTCAGGATTGACTCGAGAAGAGGTAAAAGCTTCCGGTCAAACGTTTATCATCTTTATCTTGGTAGTCGTCTTCGTATATTTCCTATTGGCCGCTCAATATGAAAGTTACTTATTGCCGTTCTCTATCTTACTCTCGGTTCCGTTGGGTATTTTTGGAGCCTACTTTACCACCATGATTATGGGAATGCAGAACAATATTTATTTCCAAATTGCGATGATTATGTTAATTGGTTTGTTGGCTAAAAACGCTATCTTAATTGTAGAGTTTGCCATACAAAGGCGGCGAGCCGGCGCTTCTATCTTTGATTCGGCTATTGACGGAGCAAAAGTGCGCTTGCGTCCTATTTTGATGACTTCTTTTGCTTTTATCTTTGGATTGATGCCATTGGCATTAGCAACCGGAGTGGGAGCCGTAGGGCAACGTTCTATTGGAACCAGTGCCGTAGGAGGGATGCTTATAGGTACACTCTTTGGAGTCTTTGTTATTCCAACCTTGTACATTTTCTTTGAATGGTTACAAGAAAAAATTACCGGCGTTCCGGGTGAAAAGGAAGCTTTGGAAGACGTAAAAAAAATTGAAGAATAGATAAATTATGAGAAGTTTATATAGAATAACAGGCATTTTAGTTGTAGCACTTACGTTGCAATCATGCTTTGTGGCAAAGAAATATGAACGCCCCGATGTGATTAAACATCAATACTTCCGTACAGATAGCCTGCCGAAAGACAGCTTGTCTATGGCCGAGGTATCTTGGAAAACCATGTTTACCGACCCATTACTTCAACAGTATATAGAAAAAGCCTTAACAAATAATGTTGATATCAGGGTGGCAATACAACAAATTGCCATTGCTGAAGCGTATGTAAAACAAGGCAAAGCAGGCTATTTTCCTACGTTATCGGCAGGAACGCAATACACCTTGGCATACCCTTCAAAAAATGGGCAACAAGGGGCATTAATGTCTAGTACTGGTAGAGATCACTTTAATCAATATGAGCTCTCTGCCAACTTGTCTTGGGAAGCCGATATTTGGGGAAAAATACGAAGCCAAAAAAGAGCTTATGTAGCTTCTTATTTGCAAACAGTAGCAGCACATAAAGCAGTAACTACCCAATTGGTAGCCGGTGTGGCTTCTACTTATTATCAATTATTGGCTTTAGATAAACAAATTTCGGTAACTCAAAAAACAGTACAGACACGTAAGAGCAGCTGGGAGACCACCAAGGTGTTGAAAGAAAGCGGAGTAGGAGGTGTTACCTCTGTGGCTGTAGAACAAACCCAAGCGCAATATATAAATGCTAAAGCCTTGTTGGTTGATTTGCAAAAACAAGCGCGGGTGTTAGAAAATACCTTGTGTTTGTTGATGGGGGAAGAACCGCATCATATAGAACGTTCTAGCTTAGAGGCACAGCACATCACTACTGAACTTAAAGTGGGTGTGCCCGTAGAGTTGTTGAGCAATCGCCCGGATGTTATCGTGGCAGAAGACAGTTATCGTCGTGCATTTGAAATGACTAACGTGGCTAGAGCTAATTTTTATCCGTCTTTAACCATAGGTGCTAGCGGTGGTTTGCAGTCGCTTACCTTAGATAACTGGTTTGATGCCAACTCGTTGTTTGCAAATATTTTGGGTGGATTAACTGCTCCAATTTTCCAAGGGCGTAAAATTAGAACGCAGTATGAAGTGGCTCAGGCACAACAAGAGCAGGCTCGTCTACAATATAGAGGGGCATTGCTACAGGCTAGCAAAGAGGTGTCAGATGCGCTCTATGCATACCAAGCTTCTACTAAGAAGATTAAACTAAAAGAAGCAGAGTATAACCTCTTGTCTAAAGCCGTAGACGACTCTCAAGCATTGTTAAAAAGTGGGTATAATAACTTTAGCTACCTAGAGGTATTACGTGCTCAAGAAAGTGCTTTAAATGCTAGTTTGCAAGTCATCAATACACGGGTTAATCAGCTTATCAGTATTGTAGATTTGTATCAAGCCCTAGGCGGCGGATGGCGCTAACAATATAAACTTTTGATTTGGGTAGAGCCGAGAATTGATTGTCAGTTCTCGGCTTTGCTTTTTATTAGAAATAAGCCTTTAGCTGTACGCTACCTGTGTGGATAACTGGCGAACCTTCGCTTTTTCGGCCATAATAGGCAATATTTAAATCTAAATAATGGGTAATGCGTTTTTGAAAAAGCACCTGCCATGTAAAATTTTGATTGGGTTGTAAGCCTTGTAACATCTCATAGGCCACCGGAGAGAAGGCATTACCTGAAAACTGGTTATAAACATAATTGAACGCTCCGCTAAACGCGTATTTCTGCGCTTTTGAAAGGCGGAAAGAAGCGCCGATTTTTTGTTGACTTAACTGTTCTAAATTTCCCAACTCATTGCGTCGTTTGCTGTATTGATAAAATAGCGAAAATTGGGTGTTTTCATTGAGTAAATAGGAGATTTTTGGGTTGATATCAAAATCGTTTATACGGTAGTCTCGGTTGTGAAAACTTTCTGAATGATTACTGGTTTGCCCAACTCGCATCGTGTAATTAAACAACCAACTTTTTTTTAGTTGATGTCTAAATTTTAGTTGATGGCTCTCTAGTTTACTTTCCTGTATTCCGGTAGAGAGCAAGTTTTTAGCTACTGATGAAATGTAGGTGTACGAGGTAGAGTAGTGCTGTTTTCCACGATTAAAATACAAGGTGTTACGAAAGTTGAGATTGGTAGCTAGCTCTTCTCCACTCACATGAAATGGATTTAAGTTAAAAGAATTGCCTTCACGTTTAACGCGTCTATCTACTAAATAAGAAGTTTGGTTGTAAAAATGACTCCACCAAGAAGGGGTTTCTTGCGAAGCATCTAACCGACTAAAATTTAAGCTGATTAATTGACTGAGCATATTTCGGCGCGTTTTAATGAATATGCGATTGGGTAAAAATACGCGTACGTAGGTGGCTTCATCCGGAAAAGGAGCTATTTCAAATTCCCCTAAATCCTGAACACCATCGTTGTTATAGTCATTCCATGTATAACGCCCTTTTCCCGGGTCTACTTCAACATACGTGTATTGCTGCTGCGGGAGTGTACCGCTGCTGGTTTGATAGGTGGTATTCCAATTAAGAAATCGGTTTAACCAAAATTGATGATATAGCACTCTAGAATTGAGGCTTTTTATACTGTTTTCAGGCTGGTCTATCCTTTTCTGTTGCCGATAATTTACATATATTGAAAGATGTGCTTGTGCTGAGTTGAGTAACTGTGCGCGTACATAATAATTGTCAGAACGGGCAACTTGTTGTAACCGGGTCTGATACAAGCTATCGGTTACGCGATGTGTATAACCCACTTCAGCATAGATTGCCGTGCTGTCACCCACCCCGGTAAAAAGCGTATAGCTGCTGTATTTTTGACTTAATCCGGTAAGGCTGTCTAACAACTTGTCTGTCTGTTGATTGTTTTCTGTATCAAAACGCACCCCGGACCAAAATGGATTGTAGTGATAAACGGCTTGTGTGTGCAGGCGTGAAAAGGTAGAAGAATATCTACTTCCGTTACTGTTTAAGAAACTTCCCCGCACATCGGTGGTGAGTTTTCCTAATTGAAGATGCGCATTGATAACCTGTCGTGTTCCTTTAAAATGATGCGCATATGAAAGTTGTTGAAAATTGTAGCGTGCAAACCCGTGCTGGGGATGCGTGTATAGTATTCCTGCATTGAGATACGTTTTATCACCCTGCGGATTTATCAAATTCCAATCGCGGTTAAACTCAACGTTGTATAAAGGTTCAATACTTTGAAAGCGATTTTGCATAAAGTCGACGGTAGCAAAGGCATCTATACGGGTAGAATCGGTTCCGGTAAACAAATTTTGCGTGGCTTCAAGATGTCCGGCCAGCCCTTGGTTATTACCATCATTACGAGAAGAAAAGAGGTTTTTGTCGTGTAAACTGGCGGCCAATTCAAAACGAATATTGGTTTTTTCAGAAGGGTGATATCCGCCGTGAATAACGGCCATCTGCAATTTGGTGGGTGCATACAGGCGGGTTAGTGGAGCATAATTTCCTTGAGGAATGCCACCAACAGGCGAGACGTACTTGTAAATAGTACTAATACCGGTTTCTGAAGCAATTACATAATCACCTTGGTTTTGCCCTACCAAACTAAATTTAACGCGATAAAGTTGGTCGTTGGGGTTAATAGAGTAAACAAAAATGGGGGTTCCATTTAAAGTATCTTTTTTATACAGCACTTTGTTTTCTGAAAATTTGTCTTTTACAACGCTGGGAGCCACCATTAAACTATCGTTGTCTCCGGCTTGCGCCAAGATATATTTTTGCGCATCACTTAGATCTTGTTGTAAAGGCTGATTGCGCAAATCGTTTTCTGAATAGATAAACCCACCAATCTCCCAGTCTTTACCCCGGTGTTCGGCTCCTCCGGTAGCTACAATACGTGCGTAGTTGCGATCTGCATACTGAAATTCTACCGTAATCCGCATATCGCTGGTTATGGGGTACGTAGGGTTAAATCGAATTTCGCCGGCGTTATAATCAATCGTGTAGTCTTCGTGCTCGCCGCGTTTAAGGAGCATTCCGTTTACATATACAGACTCACTTCCTGAAACAATCAACGCAAAGAGTTGCCCATTAGGGCCGTGTAGTTTGTAGGGGCCTTGGTTGCCCTCTTGCCCCACAAATTCATTGCGTGTAAACACGCCACGTACTAACCCGCCGGCTGCAAAAATATGAGTAGCATCTCCGTTGGGATTAAGGTTTGCATGAACAGATAACCCCTGAATTTTTTTTTGAAAATTGCCGAAATATGAATTTTCTTGAGCAAGATCTATATCGCCTCCTCTAATTCCCCAATTATGGCTAAAAAGTTCAATAAAAACCTGATCAAACTCGTTTAGATTTTGTGAATAACCACTTTCTCGTATCGGTATATCTGCATCTTGAATAGAGGCGCGAATACGTACCTTGTCTGATATTTTTCCGGATATTTGTAGGTCTAATTTTGAATTTAAGACTGAATTTTGGTTGGTGCCGGCGGTTATGCCTCGCGAAATACTTCCGGTGGTGTTCAACCCGCTAAAAGGTTCAAAATCTTTTTCGTCATGATTTTTTCCTAAGACATACAACCCTTTTTTGTTTTGCGGCGTAGGAACAATGCGACTAGGCTTAAATTGATAATATTTTTGTGTTAAAAAAGAGGGATAACGGCGATAGGAAACAATTAGTGAGTCGGTAATTTGTAGTAAACTGTCTTTGAGAAACAGCATGGCCTTGGCGTAATTTATCCGATAAGCTGTTGCCGGAATATGTTGTTGATGTGTGTTGCTAATCTGAAAGCCAAAAGGGTTGATGCTGAGGCTGTCTAGTTGAATACTGTCTTGTATAGCTACCTTTTTTTGTTGAAAAAGCAGGTCTTCCTGTTGTGCGGATGCCACAACCGGAAGTAAGAGGCCGATAAGTAAAACAAGTCCCCGCATCAGTTGATAAAACTAATGCATGTTAAAAATATTTTCTGAGATGAGGTTAATATTTTTAGGTAAATAAAAATAAGTTTGTCCTGAATAAGTATATAAAACTGGTATTACTGACCAAACTAACGGCTTTTGTACAGAATTTTTAAACTAGGCGTTGTCTGCCGCAAACCATTCAGCATAGCTAGAATCGGTTTCTTGTAATTTAAGTGAATGCAATTGAATATTTTTTGGCAGGCGTTTGCTAATAGCTTCGGCAAAATGCGTAATTAACAACTCACTGGTGGGTTGAAAATCAGCTAAAATAACTTGATTGCCTTGGTCTAGTAAGGTTTTTCCCAACTCGCTATGTGGAGAGCTGTTGTTAATTACAATAGCATGGTCGTATTGGTCAACTACTTCTTCGTTTATAATCTTTTTTAAATCGCCAAAATCCATCACCATCCCGTGTTTTACATGGGTAGGGTCTGTAATGGGCTCGCCTATAATAGTTACATAAAGTTTATAGCCGTGACCGTGCACGTTTCTACATTTTCCGTCATAGCCGTATAATGCGTGGCCGGTTTCGAAAGTAAAGCGTTTGGTTAATCTAATTTTTGCCATTTCTTCTTTTTTAGTGGTTACAAAATTACGGAATGACAGGCAATTGTAGCGGTTATTTTGCGTAGAAATGGGGGCGGCTAAAACAGAACTTATTCTGCCTCTTTTTCGGCTTTTCTTTGCTTGCGTTGCGCATTTCTGTAGGCTTTTAGTTCTTCGCCTTTACGCGGTAAAGTGCCAAAAACATGATCCCATAAAGTAGTAGAAACACCAAAAGCGCGATCGTCTTCGCGGTAATGATGAATACTGTGGTTGTCCCACACCGCTTTAAAAAAACGATTCGGTGCTTTTATGGTGTGAATAGCGTAGTGAATACCCAAATATACGGCATAGCCAATTAGAAACCCGGCTAAGAATCCATATACGTCATTGCCTAAAAATAGTAGGAAAAAGAAGTAGAGAATAGTGGCCAGCGCCAATGCTAAAATGGGAGGCATAGCTAACCGCGATTTATCTTTTGGATAATCGTGATGATTGCCATGCATGGTGTATGCTATTTTCTGTTTCCATGCACTATTGGCCGGGATGTGATATAAAAATCTATGTAAAAGATATTCAACAAGTGTGAAGATAAACCACCCCACAACAAACAAAAGTAGCATTGTAAAAGCGCTAAATCCTTTATAGGTTATTCCGTAATAAATCAATCCGGTAGAAACGAGCCCAAAAATAGTGAGCGGTACCGCAATATGGGTGTGCGTTAGTCTTTCTAGAAGCGGGTTACTAAATAGTTGAGCAGAACCTCTCATCTTAGGGTGCTCTAGTTTTGTGTATGAATAACTTTCTTGGTTTTCCATAACAGCAGGTTTAATTAGGTTTTAAATAACCCGTGGAGTTCCCCGTCAATTTTGTTAATAATATCGCCAAGGTCTTCAGGGTCATCCACGAAGTTCGTATTATTTACGTTAATAATCAACATTTTTCCTTTTTTATAACTTTCTGCCCAAGCTTCATAGCGTTCGTTGAGCCGGGTTAGGTAATCAATAGAAATAGAATTTTCGTACTCGCGGCCACGTTTCTGAATTTGTGCCACCAAATTGGGTACGCTGCTGCGTAAATAGATCAGCAAATCAGGAGCTTGGGTAACGCTTTCCATCAAATCAAAGAGGGCTTTATAGTTGTCAAAATCACGAGTACTCATCAATCCCATTGCATGTAAATTTGGTGCAAAAATATAGGCGTCTTCATAAATAGTCCGATCTTGAATAATATCTTGACCACTTTCTCTAATTTCTAATATTTGTTTAAAACGGCTACTGAGAAAATAGACTTGTAGATTGAAAGACCACCGATCCATTTTGTTGTAAAAATCTTCTAAATAGGGGTTGTCTAGTACTTCTTCGTACTGGGCTTTCCATTTAAAGTGTTTAGAAAGGAGTCTGGTAAGGGTGGTTTTCCCGGCGCCGATATTTCCGGCAATAGCTATATGCATAAGTTGTTAGTTTGGCAAGTTAAGTTTAAAGTGATACAAGATTTCTCCATCGTAAATATAAAGATTTTCGTGGGTCAAATAAAAATCTTTTGGATGAATAGATGGCAAATCTATGGGTAAAAACCGTGTCTGACTACTATTAAAGAGTTTTAGCTGTCGGCCTGTTTGTACAACCAAATAATGGTTATAGTAAGCAATCTTTGTAATAGAATCTGCCGGAAGCTGTTGTATAAAACTGCCATACACATTATACTGTTTTAGCTGATCAGGCGTAAGCACCCAACAGTAATTAAAATTACTCTGTTGTTGGCGCACTTTTCCGCCAATAGGAGCAGTATGGTGCAGCATTTGCTTTTGTTTGTAGTTGTAGAGCACCAGTTCTTGAGTGTCTATATTGAAGAGCCATAAATTGTTGGCACTAGCCGGGGTAGCCGCCCCCACATTTATATAATGCGGTAAGGTGTTAAAGTTGATTCGGTTAATTTCGGTAAGCTTGTCGTCTAGTAAAACGACAGTATTCACAGCCTTGTAAAAGACAACAATTTTTAAAGGGTTTAAGATAGAAACACTACTGATGTTACCCAGCTGAATATCACTAAATTGATATGTTTTTTGTGCAGCTTTTTTGTACAGTTTATTTTGTTGAATGGTGTATAAACTCCCGTATTTATCAACTCCTATAAACTGCACTTTTTCCACTTTTTTTTGGGTGATGAGCTGTGCGGTAATTTCTTGAGAAAAGCCCGAAAAACAAAGAAAAAGAAAGCCTATAAATAAACCGATGCGCATAAATTAAATCTGAGTGTTTTCAAATGTAACAAAATAGCCCGAGTTGAAGGGCAGTCAATAGTCTTAACGTAATTTTTGTAGAATAATTTTAAATAAAGCGCTCGCTATATAAAATAGGCGGTGCCTACCCCTAACATAATCATCAGTATTTTAGACCAGTTAAAATGATGATTTTTAGAAGACTCAAATAAAATGGTGGTCGATACGTGCAAGAAAATACCAATAACTACTGCATTGATATAATGAGCGGTTTGTGGCGAAGCGATTAAGGTTTGATGAAAAATGCTACCCAGAGGAGTCATAAGAGCAAAAACGAGTAGAAAAACAGCTATTTTGGTCTTGCTCATTCCTGAATTTAATAAAAATGTAGAAATAATAATGGCTACCGGAATTTTATGAATGACTACGCCAATTAACAAATGGGTGTCGTTGGCAATAGGAAATCCTTCCATAAGCGAGTGAATACACAAACTGATAAAAAGAAGAAAAGGGAATTGCTGTGTAGGTTCATCTATATGTGTATGTCCGTGCTCAGCTCCTTTTGATAAAAATTCTAATACCACTTGTAATAGAACGCCGCCCATAATCAACAGCCCAATGGTTGAAGAATAGTTTTGATAAACCTTTGGAAGAAACTCAAAAACGGTAACCGCTAAAAGCAAAGCCCCGCTATAAGACAGTAGGTGCTGTATGGCACGCGCCCCTTTTTTTATTAAAAAAGTAGCCAGAAAACCAAGTACAACCGATAAAAAGGGAAGAAGAATGCTCATCAAAACAGGTTAAAATAGCGTGCAAAGATAAGAAGCTTAAAGAAATAATGGAGAAGCACCTTAAAATATGATATGAATTTTTAAAATGCTCAGTTTTTTAGAAAGAGAACAAAGAAAAAACATTCTTTTGAATTATACACTTACATAATACATTTAATAGGTGATACATTGGTATTTGAGTATTTTATTCTAAAACATCTCAATTCTAATTAAAAGAGGTGGGGATTTGTCGATGACCTATCTAAAAAAATAGTAAAAATCAAGGAAGCCGCGTTGGTCTGAGGATTAAAATCTGTTCGACGCCGACGATAGGAGGCAAGTTATTTTAATCCAGTGGCTGATGGTTCCGTAGTATTTTCTTCTTTTTTTAGTAAGTCTAGACTTTTTTGGTTATTTTTTGGGCAATGCAAAAAAGAACAGAAAATAGAAGAATAACTCAAATATTCTTTATATAAACACCTGTTAAATAGCTGATTATTATTATTCTGTAAACTTATTTCCTTATTTTTTAAATAAATTAACTACTACAAAAGTTGCGATACTATCATAATAGTTGTATGTTTGTTTTATAGAATAATTCAAAACGAGAAAATCATGACGAAGTTAACCATCAAAGAAGAAGAAATTATGCAGGCTTTATGGAAGCTGGAAAAAGCTTTTGTAAAAGATATAAAAGCCAATTTGCCTCGAGAGTTACATTACAATACTGTATCTACCGTTGTGCGCAAACTAGAAGCACGTGGGTTTATTGGGCACGAAGAATTTGGAACTACCTATCGTTATTTTCCGTTGGTTTCTCGAAAAGAGTACACCTCTTTTATTATGAATTCAACTACCCATCGTTTTTTTAATGATTCATATAAAAGTATGGTGTCCTTTTTTGCAAAAGAAGAAAAAATAAGTCAGGAAGAACTCGAAGAAATTTTAAAATTGTTTAAAAACAAGAAAAAATAAAGCCTTATGGACGTACTACTATATTTAGCCAAAAGTACCGCTTTGCTCAGCTTGTTCTTTTTGGTGTATGAGCTTTTTTTAAAGAAAGAAACGTATTTTGCTCAAAATCGTACTTTTTTGTTGTTGGGGCTGTTTATTTCGACAGCGCTTCCGGCAGTAACTTTTCAGCGAACAATTGAGGTGGTTGCTCAAAAAACATCAAGCCTGGTGGCAGTGCCTGTAACAGAAGGGCTGGGCGTATTAAAACCTACAGATGTTCAGCAAGTGGTTTCGGTGCCTCCTTCGTTTTGGGAATCGTTGAATTATGCACAAATTTTGCTGTATATGTATGGCGCTATTGTGCTGTTTTTTCTGCTCAAATTTTTGTTTAAACTGTTGTATTTATCTCGTTTTTTTAGACACAAATTAGAAACCACCACCCAAGACGGTGTTCGGTATATAGAAACTGACCGTTCTGAAAACCCTTTTTCATTCTTTAATACGGTAATTTACAATCCGGAGTTGCATCCGAAAGACGAATTACAGATGATTTTGCAGCATGAGCGTGCCCATGCTAAAAATTGGCATAGTGTGGATGTAATTATCGTAAATATAATAACGTATCTTAACTGGTTTAACCCATTGGCATGGTTGTATCGAAAACGGGTAAATCAAAACCTCGAGTTTTTAGCTGATAGAGCGGTTACCCGCCAAATGGATTCGCCAATACCATATCAAGTTAGCTTATTGCGTTGTGCGGTGCCTAATTATTCTAGCTTGCCGGTAAATAATTTTCATCAGTCGTTTTTACGAACACGTATTTTAATGCTGCACAAAAACAAATCTAGAAAATCGGCCTTTTTAAAATTGGGTATTATTGTGCCGTTGCTTTTGGTGTTTGTGCTTGGTTTTCAGGTAAAAACTGTAGCTGAAGTGAGTAAAGCACCTTTTGTACCGAACAAAACGAAGCAAACACAGGTTAACACTAGTAAAATACAGGTAGAAATTGATAAAAACACCACCCAAAAAGACCTTAGGAGTTTACAAAAATGGCTTAAAGAGCAATATAATATTACGTTTAAATACAGTCAGTTAAAGTTTAATGATAAAGGAGAAGTTGTTAGTTTGGCGCTTGCGGTAAAATGTCCTGATGGTTATTCCGGAAAAGTAGAACAAACCAATTCCGGGGGGCACCCCATTAAAACGGTGTACTTCATACGCGACTTTGATGCTGCGGCGCAACCTTTTTATTTTGGCCTTAAACAACAGTACAAAACACCCAAAACATCAGTTCCGGAAGAGATAAGCAACTATTTTCAAACACATAAATTTTTATGGGTAAATGGGAAGAAGAAAAAAATAACCGACCTAAAAAGTGTATTATTTAAGGTGCAGTCTTATTCGTTGAATACGAACCCTCAAGAATTGCACATACAGGCACAACGTGTTTCTTCATCCAAAAATAAGAATGCATTTACGCTGTTTACCAATAAACTGGTAGCCATGAAAAAAAATCCTCAAAAAAAGAAAGAGGTTGGCTATATCTATATCGAGAAAGAGCGCGTGTTAGTAGGTGGTTTTGGGCAAACCTACGGGGTTGGATATACGATAGGTTATGCAACAAAAGATAAAAAAGACACAAAAATTGCAAGGGTGGCTAGCGTGTATTGGAAAGGCGACCCGGTAGTATTGCCAACCGATTCTGTTTCGAGTAGTAAAAGTGATTATGCTATTTATGAAATTGGCAAAACCATTACTACCAACAGATTAAAAGAAATACAGGCTTCTTTAAAAGTCAATTATGGGGTTTCTTTTACCTACCGTCATTTAAAATATAATACGCAAAATGCCTTGACGGGAGGTAAGCTGAGTATTACCGATAAGAAAGAAAACACGCATACATTTGCAATAGAAGATAATAGCCCTTTTAAAGCCGTTTATTTGATATGGTCTGCAGATTTTGTCGGGTTTGTTACCCCGGCCTCTAAAACACAAATTTTGGCTCTTTCCCCTACTAAAATTAAAGCTATCAACGTGATTAAAGATAGTTCTTTCAATGATGCAAACGTAGTGAGTGTACAGGTGAGAACCGGAGGAAAACCTATAGTGTTTTCTTTTGATGCCAAATCAAAGGGAAAAACGGTGTCTTTTCAGCAAACAAAGAAAAATGCGTCTACCGTAATTTCTTATTCGCCGGTTACGGTAAAGGGCTATAAAATGGATGTGCATAAGGCTTCAGACACCATGCATTATACGTCCAATAGGTATTTAGCCGATTCATTGACGGTAAATCGTTTAAATTATCAAATTACTAAAAACACCTCAGAAGCTCGTTTAAAAGAAATCGAAAAAATTTTTGCAGCGCGTGGAGTTACGTTTAAGGTAAGCGGATTGCGTAGAAATAAAGCCGGAAAAATCACGAACGTTAAGGTAACTTTAGACAATCATGAAGGAAAGAAAACGTCTGTTAAAACAAATAGAAGTAGTGGAATTGCTCCCATTCATGTAATGCTGTTACACGGAGATATTTATATAAACACACAGCCATAAACAACTTTTGTGTTCAAATTTATTGATACATTTGAAAGGGAAGGTTTTTCATAAAAATTAAAATATGCGTAAAATACTATTTGCTTCGCTTTTCTTGTTGCTCTCTTTTAGCGGATATGCACAATTTAAAGTAACCGGAATTGTAAAAGATTCACTCACTCAGACTCCCGTAGCCAGTGCTTCGGTAGTGGTATCTCCGGCCGGTAAAAACACGATTCTGAGTTATGGCATAGCCAACCAAGACGGTAAATTTAGTATTGCGGTGCAAACTACGGCAGACAGCCTGTTGATAAAAGTTTCTTCATTAGGCTATGGTGCTTATAAAAAAGTAATTCCGGCTAAAGCGCAAAATCTTACCGTTGTCATGAGTCAGCAGGCAGAAGATTTAGAAACGGTGTTTATTCGTAAACCGCCTATAATGCGTCGCGGAGATACACTTATCTTTGATCCGGATGCTTTTAAAAGCAAAAAAGACCGAAGTATTTTAGACGTGTTGTCTAAGATGCCGGGAATTGATGTAAAACCTAGTGGAGAGATTTACTACCAAGGTAAACCCATTAACAAGTTTTATGTAGAAGGGCTAGATTTAATGGGCGGACAATACGGAATGGTGGCCGATAACTTGTCACCCGATGAGGTAAAATCGGTTGAGGTGTTAGAAGATCACCAACCGCTTCGGGTTTTAGACAGTGTTCAACCCTCTAACCGAGCGGCTATCAATATTACCTTAAAACACAAAGTTACACTGGCCGGAAACTTGCGTGCCGGTGGGGGGGCAGCTCCCGGGTTGTGGTACGCCAAACTAACCCCCATGTTTTTTATTAAAAACTTTCAGACATTGGTGTCTTATCAAACAAACAATGCAGGAATTAATGTAGGGCAAGACTTTTCTAGCTTTTCGGTAGTAGGTTTTCGTTTTGGACGACTTAGTAATAGTCAGCGTAGCTGGTTGAGTGTTCGCGGAGCATCTACCCCCCCTTTTTCTTCGCGAAGATGGTTAGATAACGAGTCGCATGCCGCTTCTATAAACGCTTTATACAAGAACAAAAAAAAGGTTCAGTTTAGAGTAAACACCTCGTATATCAACAAGTTTCAAAAAGAAAGAGGCGGAGAAAAAACGGTATATACATTGCCTCAAGGGGATTTGTTGATTGATAATAAAACGCGTCATAAGAGCAGAGATGAGTCTTTTAAGACCACCTTGTCTATAGAGCGAAATGTAGACACCAAATTTTTAAAAGAAAGCCTGACTTTTTCGAAAAAGTGGGATCGGGCTACGACCAATTTACTCGAAAACAATGCTGCCGGGAGACAGTATTTAACGCAACCCTATACCAATATTAGCAATACTTTTGAAATCATTTTTCCGTGGGGAGATCAACTTGTTACGTTTGATTCAGACATTGGGTATGACGAGTCTCCACAAGATTTAACCGTTGTTCCGGGAGTGTTTGGTGATATTTTGCTGCCGAATGATTCTTTAGAGCGTGTACGTCAACATCTATTTTATAAAACCTTTTATGCCAATCATTCATTGAGCTTTACAAAAGGGCTAGGCCCCGTCAATTTTACGATTAGACCGGGGGTAGATTTTAGTACACAAACTATGACCTCTCACTTGCTGTTAAACGGGGCGTTAGATGCTAATCAAGCTTATCAAAACCGTATGCGTTGGCAAAAATTGAATACGTATGTAAATGTAGGAGCTTCTTATCACAGCAAAAACGATAAGTTAAGAATTTCGTTACGTATGCCTTTTAATTTTTCGAACTACCAAATAAAAGACCGATTAAACGATACCCAGCAAGAAAAAAGTCCGTTTACGTTTACCCCTTCATTTTGGGGTGATTTAAAACTGTTTAATTATTGGAAACTAACAGCTAATGCCGGACTGAACAAAAACTACGGTCCGATGAATAACATTTATTCGGGGTATTTGCTTACTTATTATCGCAGTTTAGGGCGCCGAAAAGGCGTGCCGTTAATGGAGACACAAGGTAAATATGCCGGCGCCGGATTAGAGTATCGCAACCCTATAACCAGTTGGTTTGGTACGTTGCGTTACAGCTATTCTGGGAGCAAACAAAACCAGATGGTTAATTTAATTACCCAACCCGATGGGTCAACAGTGGCAGAGGCTATTAACCGCGAACAACGCTCGCATATTAATGCCGTTTCGGCTAGTGTGAGTCGTTTAATATCGGGGTTGGGAACTACCGTTAAGCTAAATGGAAGCTATAGCCATTCAGACGGGTCGTTTTTATACAACAGTGATTTGATAAAAACCTCTGCCGAAAGTTTATCGGGAAGTTTGCGTTTGAGCGGCGATTTTGGGAGTTGGATTACAGTTGATTATACCGGAAGTTTAGGGGTAAGTAAAAGTAGTAATGCTATTCGGGCTACCAATAAAATTTATACGCAAAACCACAGTTTGGGACTCTATTTTTATATAGGCGAAAACAGCACGCTTAATTTTTCGGGAGAGTGGCGCAAGACAAAATTTAAAGAAGATGCGCGCGAAGGTTTCTTTGGCGATTTTATGTACCGCTACACCATCTTAGGGAAGAAAAAAATTGATATAGAATTATCGGTAATCAATGTCTTTAACCGCGATATGTACCGCACTTTTTCGGTAGGGTCTTATACCAATTCAACCTCGTATTATTTCTTACGACCGCGGCAGTTTTTACTCACTGTTCGCATACCGTTATAAATTTTTACAAACAACAAAACATGAAATTATATACTCTTTTTATAGGATTATTACTAGGGGCAACTACGCTTTCTTTTGCGCAAGAAAACCCTGCAAAATATCCCACCCAGTACGAAGTGCAATACGACGCGGTTTATAGCAAAGACACCTTAAACCTGGCCGATAAAACCCAAGAAGTGGTTTATCTCTATACCGGAAAAAAATATGGGGTGTTTATGAACGCTAACGAAGCCAATAAAGAAGCAATAATGGCGCGTATGAAGAAAGCAATGCGAACAAGTGGCAGTATTGAAATACCGCCCCGATCGTTTGCTTTTAAGAAAATGTTTTATAAAAACTTACAGAATAACCAAGTACTTACTGTAGCTAAGATTGCTGGAAAGCAGTACTCTTTTCAAGAGCCTGCACTGCCCTTGCACTGGCAGTTAAAAGATTCTGCCAAAACCTTGTTGGGCTATACCGTACACAAAGCTACCACACATTTTGCCGGCCGCGATTATGTGGCGTGGTTTACACTAAAAGTGCCTATTCACGATGGACCGTATGTGTTTTGTGGGTTGCCGGGGTTGATAGTGCAACTATATGATACCGAACATCAATACCAATTTACGCTAAAAAGCCTTAAAAAATTAGAGCAACCAAAAATATGGACTTTCCCGGAAACGGATAAAGTTGCCAAAAAAAAATATACAAAGATGAAGGCAAAAGCCGAAAAAAATAAAAGAGGGATTTTATCTTTATCAGTTGGTAATTATAAGATGACTACAGTAAAGGTATATGATGCCAATGGCAGAGAAATATCGCCAGCTGAACTTCGCCATAAGACAAAAGAAAGGAAAAAGCATAAAAACAATCCTATTGAACGCAAAGAATAGGATTGTCTAGATTTTTCCCCTAGCCCCGGGTTGAAACATCTTTTATATAAGAGAGACCAGTTTCAGAATTGAATTTAAAATTGAATGCTATGAAAGTATATATTTTATTAATAGGTTTATGGTTGGGAGCAACCACGACGCTGTTTGCCCAAGAAAAGCCCCAATCATACAAAACGCACTATGAGGTGCAATACGAGGTTACCTACCACCCGGATACTACCCATTTAGATAAAAGCGAAGAATCTACCCTCTATCTCTACACCGGAAAAAAATACAGCGTGTTTATGACTGAGGGGATGGCTAAACGAGAAAAAGCGCGCGAAAAAGCTGCGAAAGAGCGCAACGATAATAATATTTCTATGGTGGTGAGATTAGTAGGCTATAATTTTAACAAGACGATTTATAAAAATTTGCAAACCTCAAAAGTGTATGTGGTGGGTAATTTAGGCGGACATAAATTTGCCTATACCGATCCACATAAACTACAGTGGAAACTAGCAGATTCTATTAAAACCTTTATGGGCTATACGGTACATAAAGCTACCACCCATTTTGCCGGTCGCGACTATGTGGCGTGGTACACCCTGCAGGTTCCTATTTCAGACGGACCGTATGTTTTTCAAGGATTGCCGGGGCTGATTGTAGATTTGTACGATACCCGTAAAGATTATCATTTTGCCTTACAATCACTTATAAAACTAGAGCACCCTAAAATTTGGAAACCCAAAGAGGCACAAGTGGTTACGCGAAAAGAATATCGAGAACTGGTTGTTAAGGCTAGAAAAAATGGAGCCAACAATTTATCTAACCAAATGAAACGTGCTATGGAAAAGACGATGGAAAAAGCACATGCAACTCCCCAATCCATAACTTCTGTAAGAATAAAAAAGGTATCTACAATTGCCTCAGGTGTAAAAGGAAGAGTAGATTATTCAAACAATGGAGCATTACTCATCCAGACACTTAAAGACTATGAACAGACTATGAATAACCCAATTGAGTTAAAGTAAGCTAAACAGAAAACACTATTTTTTATGAAATTACATGCCCTTTTTATAGGATTATGGCTGTGTACCACCGGTATAGTGGCGGCACAAGAAACGTACACCGTACAATACAAAGCTGTTTATACGGTAAAATACAGTCCGGATTCTTTACATCGAGCCAACAGATCAGAGCAAAAGCTTTATTTGTTTAGCGGAAAAGACAAGAGTGTTTCTTCTTATTACGATATTATTGAACACCAAAAGAAAATGGAACGCTTGCGTAAAAAATACGGAGCCTTAACCACATTTAGCTTTTCTTATTCTCGTGGGGGTGCTTTTCAAGAAACCTTTTACAAAGATTTACGCGCTAAAAAAATAAAAACGGTGGCCGTAATAAGTGATAAGAAATATATTTTTTCAGAACCTAAAGCCAATGTTAAATGGCAGTTATTAGATTCTACCAAACAAATCCTGAATTATGCGGTACACAAAGCTACTACCCATTATGCCGGGCGTGATTATGTGGCGTGGTTTACCTTAAAAATACCCGTTCAAGATGGGCCGTATGTTTTTTATGGTTTACCCGGGTTGATTGTTGAAATGTACGATACACGTAAGGATTATTTTTTTAGCTTAAAATCATTTAAGAAACTCGAATCGCCTAAGACCTGGACAATTCCGGAGGCAGAAGCTATTACCAAAACTAAATTTAGAGCCTACAAAAAAAAGGCACGCAGAAATGCTATTTTAAAAGCAGATCCTTCTTATATATTGGGACATATGGAAGGAGTGAATGGAAGTATCACTACGGGTAGTACCGGGAATGTGTTAGACGCAGACCTTAAATTAAATGGTAAAAAAGTCTCTATTAGAGAGCTAAAAAGAGCTTATAAAAAACGCTTAAAATCAGAAAACAACCCTATTGAGTTGGAGTAAAAATTTGTGAAAGTGTGCCGTAAAAATCGTACATTAGATTTTCTAAATCCACGAAATCCTATCCCATGAAGATTAAAAAATGTTTTTGCCCTATTGTGGTCTTGTTCCTTGTCTTTGCATATACCCAAACATATGCACAAGTAAAAGGGGAAGCCACTTACTTGGTGACGTATCAGGTAGATTTTGCCATAGATAGCACTAACTCAGCAGAAATAAGCCACGAGATGCACTTATTGTATACCGGCAATACGGTGAGTCGGTATGGAAGCAGAGGACTGTTGGTAGCCGATTCTATTCTTAAGCAGATGCGGAAAGAATTTAGCAAGGGTAACCGCCAAGTAGCCATGCATAAGATGCGTAATTCTTTTAAAAATGCTCCTAAGACAAAATTTGTAGCAGAGGTTTATAAAGATTTGACACAACAACAAGTTTGGGTAGAAGCGCGCATAATGCGCGATCAATATAAATATAAAGAACCGGCTATTCCTTTAAAGTGGAAATTTACCGGAAAGACCAAAAAAATAGGAAAGTACTCGGTACAAGAAGCTACCGTACATTTTGGAGGCCGCCAATGGACGGCTTGGTTTAGTCTGCAAATACCCATACACGACGGGCCCTATGTCTTTTGCGGGCTACCCGGACTGATTTTAGAACTCTATGATGCTCATGGCGATTATCACTTTGAGATTGCCTCTATAAAACAGTTGGCTACTCCGTATGCTGTTAATGCAACAGAACCGCGTATAAAAAAAGTTACCAAAGATCAATTTATAAAGGCTTATAAAAATAATCGCGCCAACCCGTTGGCATCGTTAGGGCGAGTTGTACAGCTTTTAAAAAAGAGCGATCGAAAATTTCCGAACCCGCGTACCGGTAAAATGATAACCGGGCAAGAGCTTATACATAAGATTAAAGAAACGGTTCGCACGCGTAATAATTATATAGAAAAATGGTAAAAGAGGTGTAGATCAACCTGTTTAAATCGATTTTAGTTCCGGGTTTGCCTACCCTTTCTATTCTTTTGTTGTCGCTTAAAATTGCTGTAGCTTTGCAGCCGTTATTATTCTGCTATGGAAAACTTTAAAATGGTGGCTAAAACCTTTGCCGGGTTAGAAGAATTGTTGGCCAAAGAATTGCGAAAACTTGGGGCGGGTGATGTAGAAATAGGAAGGAGAAGCGTAAGCTTTTATGGTGATAAAGGGTTTATGTATAAAGCCAATTTGGCGTTGCGCACAGCCTTGCGTGTTTTAAAACCTATAGCAGCGTTTACGGTAGACTCTGAAGAAGACTTTTACCGTAAAATTTACGCGATAAAATGGGATACCTATTTTGACGAAAACGGCTCTTTTGCTATTGATTCTACCGTACATTCCGATAAATTTAGACACAGTCAATATGTAACCTTAAAGGCCAAAGACGCTATTGTTGATTTGTTTCGTAACCGAACCGGGAAGCGCCCCAATATAGACCTTAACCAACCGCAGGTGCGCATTAATATTCGTATTCACAGTAATCAATGTACGGTTTCTTTAGACAGCTCAGGCGACTCTCTACACAAACGCGGTTACCGAACAGCCACCGGAAAAGCGCCTATTAACGAGGTCTTGGCGGCCGGTATGTTGTTACACGCAGGCTGGGATGGGTTGTTTGATTTTCTAGACCCTATGTGTGGTAGTGGCACCTTGTTAATTGAAGCGGCAATGATTGCTTGTCAAATTCCACCGAATATTAACCGATCGGCATTTGGGTTTGAACGTTGGAAAGACTGGGATCCGGATTTGTATGCAGTTATTCACGCGGCGCAGCTTCGCAAAATACGTGGGTTTGAACATAAAATGATAGGATACGATATTTCTCCGGCTATGGTAACCTTGGCTAAAGAAAACATAGCCAATGCCAACCTAGCGGATTTTATTGAAGTTTATAAAGCCGATTTTTTTGCTTCAGAAAAATTCACGGATAAACACCTGTATATGGTTTTTAATCCGCCTTATGGCGAGCGATTAGCCGTAGATATTCCTCATTTTTATCAAAAAATAGGAGACACCTTAAAACAGCATTATCCGGGAACAGAAGCTTGGTTTATTACTTCAGAAAGGGAGGCCATGAAAAATGTAGGGTTGCACACTTCTCGAAAGATAAAATTGTTTAACGGTCCGCTAGAAGCGCGTTTATTGCAGTACAAAATTTATGAAGGCTCTAAAAAACGCAAGCGTATAAAGCGTTCTTAAAACCGCTATAACATTCCTAAGTTGATGATTTCTTGTTTGGTTAGATACCGGTAACGGCCTCTCGACAAATTTTTCTTGGTCAATTCGCCATAGGTCATACGGTCTAAATCTTTAATTTCGTACCCAATTTTTTTAAAAAGTTTGGGAACTACCTTAGGCTGGGTTGAGGTGATTTCTATCCCGATATGACGCTTGGTTTTTCCTTCTACATAATCTACCGCACGTGGTTTTATAAGCGTGTCTTTTAAGTAGATGCCTTCACGAAGTGTTGCTAAGTCTTCGTTTTTTAGGTTGCGGGTTAGCTCTACCTGAAAAATTTGTCGAATACCTACTCGTGCTAATCGTTTTTTGAGGGTGCCGTCATTGGTAAAAAAGAGCAGCCCTTTAGCGCTGGTTTCCATTTTTCCTACAGGGGTAATCCGACTTTTAGAGGCGCCGGAGACCAAATCCATTACGGTTCGGTTATTGGCTTCAATTTTTCCGGTAACGTAAAACCCGGCGGGTTTATTCAGTAAGATGTATTCTTTTTTCTCGGGGTTAAGGCGTCTTCCGTCAAATTTTACTTCGTCAGTCAACTTTACTTTAAACCCCATTTCGGTTACCACTTTTCCGTTTACGGTTACGTTTCCGGAGGCAATATAAATATCGGCATCGCGACGAGAACACACCCCTGAGTTAGCCATGTATTTGTTGAGACGCATACCGGCATTAGGGTCTTTAACCTGTTTGTCGATGGCTACTCGTTTGGGTTTAGCTTTTTTAAAAGCAGGTTTAGCAGCCGGTTTATGAGCGCTTTTAACTCCTTTGTGAGTGCTTTTTTTACGATTTCTATTTTCGTGTGAAGGTCTTTTGGCCATGGGTCAAAAATTTTTGCAAAGATACAGATAAGCAAATGGCTTTAAGCGATTTGTAGCTCAATTTCTTGGTAAAATGTAAAAAAATTTTAAAAAGGTTTGGTTACCATTAAAACAATGATAATGAGGAAGAGTAAGTTTTCAATGCGTTCGTAAAAAAATAATTTACGCGCCAAGTGTTGGTATTCTTCCGGAATTTCTTCTGAAGTGTGTTTTTTAAGGAGTTTTTTAATGGGTTTTGAACATGGCGAAAGAATAAGCGGGCCAAACCCTAAGGCAATTAAGAACAAAACAAGGCTGGTAACATACCACCCCATATGAAAGAGGTATGGGCGCATAAACCCCATAACGAGTCCGGATAGGATTAAAAGTGAACCGCCTACAATTACAAAATTGTGCAATCGGTTGCGAATAAAGTAAGCATGTTTTAGCTCGGTCATGTTGGTAGCTCGATTTACGACATAAATCATCACAAATCCCGGTCCCATTCCTAAAATAGCAGAAAAGATATGCACGAGTAAAACAAAAGTATACAACGTAAATGCCATGCGTTACACTTTAAAAAACGCTCTTTGTAAGAACGTTTTCTCCGGATGCAAAAATAAGCACTCAGTCCCTATTTTTAGGTATAAATGAGTGCTTATTTTAGGTATGTATGTTGTCAAAGTGAGTTTACCTGCCTATGGTGGTAGGCTTGTCGAACTTGCATATTTTACTATAATAGACGCTTCGACACAGGCTCAGCGTGACAAAATGTATTCTTTTTAAGCATCAAAACGAATATTTGATAACAAAATTTACAAGCCTCTCTTGATTATTTTTAATAGGTTTTGGTCATATCTGCCGGTACCACAATGGTAAATTCGGTAGGTACGTAATCTTTGGAGGGTAGTGGTAGTTGATTGCTTTTAGCTTGTGCGGTAGTAATTACAGCTACTTTTAATCGTTTTTTGTGTTTTTTGAGATACCAATAGATACCGCCGTATTTTTTGCTGTGATAATTGCCATTAAAGTGAAGAAACAGTCGTTTTTTCTTAAAAAACAAGAACCCCTTTTTTTCTACCGTAAGAATAGAGGCCGCCATGGTGGCATCTTTTACTGCCTGGGCGGCAATAAAATTGTGAAGCTTATCACCAGAAGTATGTTTTTTGAGGATGGCTACCATCTCGCTATAACCCGGTGTGGCCATATCTACCGTAATGGGCATGTGCGCCATGTACTTTTCTTCTTTTTTAGAGAGATGCAACAACGTGTCTAAGCCTTTTCTGGCAACGTATTGTGCGTAACGACGTGGAATATTGGTGGCAATAAAATTTAGGTCATGTTTTTTGGCAAAATCAACTAGAGGGCGATAGTCTGTTTTGTAGTTAGGCCACAGACGAGCCTCTTCTTGCAGTTGTTTGTCATCAATTTTTCCGGAGAGGTACTTGTCTAAGGCTTCTTGGTTGTCGCGTTCAAACATTTCAGCGCCTAAAACCAGTTTATTGCCTTTGTGTTGATACAGGGCTTTTTCGGTTTGAAGTTCGAGCCAATGTATGATAGCGTTGTTGTGATATTCGCCAAACAGCACCACATCATATTGGCTAAGAGAATTTATCATCTGCCCAAAGTTGACGGGCTGCCCGGCTTTGTTGTAAATCTGATAGGCTTTTAGTGTTTGGGCTTTTGTAAGCGAAAAACACAGGCAGCAAAGAGTGATTAAAAATATCTTTTTCATGGGTGTAGAGTAAGAAGAGTAAATATATGTAAAGGTTTATGTAGTTGTTTTTTTTGATGAGTGAAACAATTTTTTACCCCCTTCAATCAGCAGAAAGGCAAGGCTTCCGATAATGAGTCCGAGTATAAAAGCCGAAATTATAAAAGGGATAGCGTGTAAAAGATGATGTAGATAAGGAATATTGTGCAAGAATAGTCCACCAGCCACTTCTAGCAAGGCAAAGGTACCCACTACGCTTAGTATTTTGACAATAACCGGCAACGCTTTTACCAATAACTGCCCCAGGGTGTTTAAAAAACCTTTTTCATGTGCTTTTTGTATGAGTTTATATCCGAGGTCATCCATGCGTACAATAAGTGCTACAAACCCATAAACCCCTACGGTGGCCAAAATAGAGATTAAGAGAACGGTAATTATACGGACACTCAGGGGTTTGTCTAAGACCGTAGAGAGGGCAATGATAACAATTTCGAGTGATAGGATAAAATCGGTACGAACGGCTGATTTTACTTTTTGGGCTTCTGTGGGAAGGTGTTGGTTTTCTGTTGGCGTAGGAGCTTCCGTTTCTTTATGGCGATGAAATAAAAATTCAATCACCTTCTCGGCTCCTTCAAAAGCTAAATATACGCCACCAATCATCAAAATAATGGTGATGGCGGTTGGTAAATACACATTCAACAAGAAAATGATAGGGATGATGATGGCTTTGTTGAGGAGTGACCCTTTGGTGATTTTCCACAATACCGGAATTTCGCGTGAGGAGACAAACCCGGTAGATTTTTCAGCATTTACAGCTAAGTCATCGCCTAAAATACCCATGGTTTTTTGGGAGGCTACTTTAGTGGCAGTAGCCACATCATCCATCAGTGTGCTGATATCGTCTAAAACGGTAAAAATGCCTGAAGCCATAGTGTTGGATTAACGCTACAAAAATATCTAATTAATTGAGATAACCTGAAATAGAATAGTACATAAGAAAAAAATGTCTTTATGAATATCATGATGTTTGTCACGCAGAGCTTGTCGAAGTGTGACGGGGATGAACAAAACGATTCCTCGACAAGCTCGGAATGACGGCCGAATGATAGGACTACGCTCCCTTGCCAAGCTGGTAAACCATTACAGGCATTTTAAAAAATATAAAAACGTTTTGTTATTTAACTTTTATTTTATATATTCAGACATTGTTTGATCTTCGAATTTTTAAGGAAAGCAACTAAAAGCCTATACTGCTCATACTATATAATTAAGAAAAAAGTGGGTTGTATTAAATGGGGGATAGTAAAAAAATCTGTTAAGGTATTGGGGGCCCTACAGATGGCTCAAATAATATACTTGCGCATGCTTTTTTCCACCGCCTAACATTAACCGTGCAAAAAAACATAAACATTAATAGTCTAAATAATGGTATATTCATCTCAAGAGCAACTATAAACAACAAAGTATTGACAACTAAAATATTAAAACAATGAGAACTATCAAAACAATAACTTTAGTTTTAAGTGTATTATTATCGCTCACAGGTTGTAGTCATGATGATACAAATATTCAAGAAAATAATTTATTGGGAACATGGAAACTAATTGAAACTTATGGAAGTGATGGAGGAAGTAACCCTCAATGGACAACTGTAAGTAACGGATATACATATACGTTTGGTGATGATGGTACTCTAATTTCAGATAGGTTTACCTGTAATGGTAGTTACACTTTATTATCACAAAATCAAGTGAAGATTTCCTTTGATTGTACCGACAGTCAATTTAATTTGGTGTATAACTTTACATTTAAAAATCAGAATTTAATACTCATACCTGACTTATTAAATTGCGTCGAAGGATGCGGTGAAAAATATAAAAAAATTGAATAAAAACTATTTGCAACATGAACTGTGTAAAAAACCAAATAAATTAAGCTAAAAAACTACGGTAATTT